>CBDBLS010000001.1:0-24961 GCA_965207105.1 Roseovarius sp.
GGCGATGCGCTCGCCCGGGGCTATCTGGGACAACCTGACCTGACCCGAGAGCGGTTCGGACCACCATCGGCCAAGTGCATTCCAGAAGACCGTCTTTACCGGACTGGGGACCTCGTCCGCTTTACCGGGGACGGCGAACTTGAATACCTCGGTCGCAGAGACGATCAGTTGAAAATTCGCGGCTACCGTATCGAGCCCGGCGAAGTGCGAGCGGCGCCTGCTTGCACTCGACGGGGTGGACGATGCCGTTGTGACCGGGCTGCCGGACGACAAGGCCGACCTCCGTCTCGCGGCCTATGTGATCGGCAACCCGGACGCGACGGAACCAGCTGCGATGCGACGCCAGTTGGCTGCGGTACTGCCGGAGTTCATGATCCCATCAGTCTTCACCCGCCTTGATCGCTTTCCTCTGACCCCGAACGGCAAGGTCGATCTGGCAAGCCTGCGCCCGACGGACCGGTCCCCAATACAGGCCGATTCAGCACCGCAGACCGAAAACGAAAGGGTTGTCGCCGAAATCTGGCAGGATATTCTCGGCCAACCGGTCGGTCGTCAGGATCATTTCTTCGATGTCGGCGGCACGTCCATGTCCGCCATGTTGCTGGTCGGCAGGATCAACGCGCGTTTGGGTAAACAAATGACGCTACGCACATTGTTCGAACAGCCTAAGATCGAGGCTTTGGCCGAGAAGCTGGACGATGTACCGGGCGAAATCAGGAGTCCGGAAAAGGCCACATACGACAATACGAATGTCCCGATGACGCTCCTGCAGCGTCACCTTTGGCTTGTTCACCGGTCCGTCGACAATCCCGCATTTCTTAATCTTTGGCAGACCATGCCGTTGTCTGGTCCGATGGACAGCGCGGCCTTCGCGCGGGCATTAAACACAGTGCTGTAAACACAGTGCTGTCCCGACATGCGATTCTGGGGGTCCGGTTCCCCAACTACGGACTCCGCATCGTACAGTCCTATGAGAATATCACGCTTACACCGGATACTCTGGATCTACAGCAGATCACTGACCCTGACGAGCAGCGGCGCCGGTTCGACGACTTCTGCCACACGTTGGGCGCCCCTTTCAACATTGAGTATCCGTATTGGTCAAGTCCGTGTTTCAGTCCATTTCCGACTGTCACGCAGCAACGCATTTGCCATGACCACAAGCTTGCGCATGACCGCAGTAATCGCAAGTTTCCTGCATTTCCCTTTGGCAATCATCTCGTGATATTTTGCTTTCATATCCGGATTGAAGCGCGTGGCGACAACGGCAGGCAGGTAGATCGCTCTTCGCAGGCAGGCCCGCCCGCCCCGGATGCGCTCTTTGCCTTGCCATTTGCCGGATTGCCGGGAGATTGGGGCAAGACCTGCCAGACTCGCGGCTTGCTTGCCGCTCAAGCTGCCCGGCTCAGGCATTTCGATCAGTATCGCAAATGCAGTGACTTTCGCAATGCCGGGAATGCTGATGAGAATATCAGCCTTTTCGGAGAGTGCTTTGTCAGCCGGGATTGTCGTCTCAATCGCTGCATCTATTTGCGCAATGTCACGCTCAACCTGGCGCAGGCGCAGAGTGGCCTGCTTCCCGAGCAACGGGTGTGTTGCGGTTGCAAGCCGAGTCCCTGCGGCCGTCCGATCCTTGATTGGAGCCTGTCGGGCGGTTGTCATCCCTTTGAGATTATGAAGCATTTCGCTTTTTGGCTTGTCAGCTTGCAACTCCGGAAGAGACCCCATTCTGGCCAGCATTGCTGCATCAACCCGATCCGTTTTGGCCAGTGTCCCGGTGCCTTCGGCGAAGCGACGTGCCTGGCGGGGATTCTACCCGTGCAAAAGAAAAGTCATGCTCTGCAAGGCTGGTTTCCGGCAGCCGGTGGTAAATGCCGGTGGCCTCGAACACGACTGAAGACACTTCTGCCTCTCGTATCCAGCCGGTGAGAGCCCTCAAGCCTGTTTTGGTGTCGGCAAATTGCTTGTGTTTCCGTTTTGAAAGCCAAAAGGCGTCCAGCGTATCTTTCGAGATGTCGACTCCAATGGTATCGTTCATATGTCTTTTTCTTACCTCGTCCTGTCATGCGAGCCCAAAGCCCATGTATCCGTTCAGGTCAGCGGAAAAGACGGGGGCGACCATACTCGGCGACGGTCCACAACGACCGGGAGGGGAACGGTCCGACCCCCGCCACTGCCCGTCATAAACGACGTGCCGGGCAGTGGCTCCACAATCACATGAGAGCCGGGTTATTTGTAAGACAAGAAGGGGCCTTGCCTGCGACTGGGGCTCGTCAAGTTGTCTGCAGATCAGCAGCTCGTCCTTCTCATCGTTCACCACATCATTGTTGACGAATGGTCTCTGGCGGGCCTGTCTCGTGAAATTCGGGAACAATACCTCGCACTGCGTGACGGCGGTCAAATCCCTGCGGGCAACGTCCCAGTGCCTTTCGCCGATCATGCCCTCTGGGAGCGAAGATGCCGGGAGGACGGACGCTTCGATGAGGACATGACAGCCTGGGCGGAATACCTCAAACGCCCCCTCGCCCAGCTTCCACTTGACTAGGACCGGAACGGGCGGTCCGCCGACGGGCGAGACATATCGGTTCCCGATTCCCGCGGATCTTTGGCAACGGTTCAAATGCGTTGCGAGCCAAGAGCGCTGCTCGCTCTTCGTCGTGACGCTCTCCATGCTGCTGTTGCTGCTGCGCCGAACAACGGGCGAGCCGGATATCCGGGTCTGCACGAATGTCTCGCGGCGGCACCAGCAAGATTTCGAAGGCACAATCGGGCCACTCACAGACACCTTGATCCTGCGCAGCTACTTGCCCCAGGATGACGCCTGGTCCGCGCTGGAAACGGGGCGGGCAAGCTTGCTGGAAGTCTACAAGATCCTGTCGATTCCGTTTGAGGAAATGGCCAGCCGACTAACCCGCGATCACGGGGTTTCCCGACAAGAGCTGGCTCAGGTCTTTTTTCTTCTCGACGAGGAAGACACGCCCACCGAGTCGATGCCCGACAGCGAGACGCCGCCGCTCCGCATGAGTCCCGATTTTTTCTCAACTGCCGATCATGCCTATGACATGGTTCTGTATATCTCGCGCCTGGATGAGAGCGTCGAAGGTCATCTGACATTACGGGGAGGCGATCATCAGGCCCACGAGATGGTCGCTGCCGAGTATTTGGGCCTCTTGAACGAACTGGCGCCGGTCGAAGGGTGAGAATGTAATGCTGAAACCCTCTGATCCGGATCCGGGCCACCCGACCGAGCAACGCACGCAGACAGCCGCTTTTCACAAGCAGGTTGTCAGGGTGGCCGCGAATGACACGGACCTTGCAACCGAAATCGGCCACCTCTTCGGCACCGCTCTGGACCATCGGATCACACCTGCGGAATGGCATCGTATCGCGGACTCATTTTTTCACGAAGCCAACGGAGACATGCACCCGGATCAGGCCGAGGGTTTTAGGGACCGGGTGTTTGCTAGGCTGACCGAAACCCAATCCCCAAATACTTTTGAAGACCTGGTGCGTCGCACCATCGAGTTTTTCAAGGACGCGGCCGACGAACTCTGCGACGCTCTGATTGCATTCGTGCTTTGGACCATTGAAACCGGTCGGCGGCATGAAGCAACCGATCTGGTGTTTCTGGCAAGGGATGCGATTCCGTTTTATGTCATCGCCCGCCACTTGAAGGCCAGGGGGCTGCCCTCTGCCCGTTTGTCGCTTCTCGACATGAACCGTCATATGATGCCGCGATCATTCGACGAGATGGCATTCCCAGGAGATTTGGTCGATACCCAAGCGGAACAGTATCTGGCCGAGTTTTTCAAGGCCCGCCACAAGCCCTTGCTTGTCGACACCGGCCTGTATGGAACCCTGGTAAGGCCCATCCTGGCATCGCAGATTCTGCCCGATCCGGCCGTGGTGTTCCTTGCGTCAAAAAATCCTCACATCGCAGGCTATCTGAATCGTCTGGAAGCGACCGGCGATCAGCGCAGCCGGTCGCCTCTTTGTCCGGTCAGTGAATTGTTCTGCGATGTCCTAGAGAATTGGCCCAAGCCCTACACGCGTGCAGAGCTTTTTTGCGAAGGTGTCCGCCCGGAGCCGCAGGCGAGGCTCACCGATCCGGTGTCGGCCACAGCAGCGTTCGTTCTATACCGAACGGCGGCAAGACGGGCGCGAACCTGCAATCTGACCGAACTCGACCCCACCCGTGCCCTTCACCGATTCGCGCACCGGTTTAAGGGAAATGTCCTAGCCGAGCGCCTGCCGGCCTGGCCGCATGCGGAGCGGTGGCACGCAGTCTGGTCCCATGGCCCGGTTCTGCCGACGGCGCAAACCCTTGCCAGGATTTGACCTTCACGCGTCCCTGGGACGGCTCGACCGTGACCTGGCCAGAGCCGGGATCGCGGCGCGCAGGCTCCTCCTTTGCGAAAGGTCCGGCTTTGACGGGCAGAACCCGGATGTACTACGGACAAGACTGGACGATCTGGAGCGCGGCCTCCTCTCTCGCGATTTCGCGGATCCCGATTGGCATGGTCCGACCTCCTTTCAGCGCATTGTCTGGCAGGACGCCAAAACGTTGGAAATCCTTGCCGAACCTGACGCTTTTACCGCCCTAATTCGGCGGCGAGACAACGGCAGCGAGCGGCCCATCGCACCGGGTCTGGCGCTGAGTGACGCCGTTTTCAAAGGTCTTGCGCGGAACCGGCCCTCCTATCTGGTGTCGGCCTGCCCCAATTGGCGGCTCCTCCCACCTTTCGGCTCCCTTGCCAACCTGGATGACATGGCGGTCGGGCCGGACACACAGCGCGAACCATTTATTGTTACCGGAAACCGGCTGAACGCCACATACCGTGTGGGATATGCCCCGATCAAGGCTTTGGGGCACATACAAGGCCCGGATGTGAGCGAAGCGGACGAAGTCTTTGGATCTATACTCGACACGGCGTCATCCCGAACACTGATTGATGCCCTGTCCCATCTCTGCACCCAAACAGTTGCGATGCGGCTCATGCACGACTCTGATAATCCGAGCACCACCCCGCTGAGGATGAACGGCCAATGCCTTGAAGTGATGTCACATTTTGACAACCTTCTGCGCGATTTCAACGGTGATCACGTTCGTGTTCTCGGTCTCGGTCTCGGTCTTATTTCTCATGCGCTTGATGCCAAACACCTTATCGCCGTCTTCGCCGAAGGCCTGGGCGCGGGCGAGATGCGTTATCGCAGAGTGACCGACGACAGCGCCATATCGGCGGTCCGTACACTATTCGCCGATACAGCCACCGCCAGTCTTGGGGACAATGCCGGGGTACTCATGCGTGCCCGTCTGCAACAATGTCTCCACCTCTTGTGGCAGGAACGGAAGCTCATCGGTCTTTCGGAAAGCGCACTTTTGTCTACGCTGAGCGGATAGGCAAAGGCGTGTTCCTAAGGATGCGAAAGGTCTGAAACCGCTCTGATCGAATTGAGTCGTCGCCACGGCACCCAGCCAACATCGGGGGCCTTCGCTGGAAGAGGGTCATCCCGCTTCGCCGGACAAAAAATTTCGATAGGACCGACCCATCGCAAGACCACCATCCAGAAAGCGTCAGCCTCGCCGCCGGTTCTATAATCCCGTTTAGAAACGCCCGCGCTGCCGACGTTAATGCACGGCGAGCCCGTTTGCCTTGGCCATGACCCGTTCCAGGTGGGCAATCGTCGCGTCTGCAAAACGTGCGGAGCCAATTGAACGGTCGGTTTCGGAACAATGCGGGCTCATGGAATCCACCAGCGTGTCGACGAGTTGGATGTGCTGATCATGGGAGTCACCACCCTCGGTCAGAAGGTGTTCGCACAGATAGGGCCACCAGAGTTCGGAAAAGGGCTTGCCGGTAAGCACCGCCCATTGGGCCACGAATTCGCCAATCCACGCCGTGGTATCCGGCGCAATGGATTCGATCACTTCGCAATAGCCAAGCACCTGGCCGACCGCATTGCGGTCAATGTCCAGATCGTCGAGATACTGTTGTCCAATTCCGTCATTCGCGGCAACATCATTACCCGTCACCGCCGACACTGTTCGCAAGTAAGAATCGGCATGGTTAACACCGGCATATAGCGCCACAAAGGCATGGTCGCCATTTTCGATCTCTTCGATCTCTTCGATTTCCCCGGCGATCTTCTGCGCTTCCTCATAGTCATGCTCACCGGCGAATGCTGCGACCCGGCCGAAAGCCATCGGAGACGACCGCGAAATAGGATGAAACCCGTTGACGATGGCGTCAACAAACTGCTGCCGCTGATGCTCCGGACCCGACAAGACCTTCTGGAAGTACTTGTTTCCATTCGCTTCCATCCGCATCAAGGACCAAAAGGGATGCGACAAAATCCGACTGGTTTCAGTTTCGACGTTTCCGTCAATTTCCGCTGTTGCTGTAGCCATGAAACAAACACCATATGCAATATCGAGGGTCTATTCTGAATAGTATGTTCCATTTTTTGCGGCTTGGCCATAGTAAATTTAGGGTTGTGCTCTGCGCGCAAAAACATCCTAAAGCATGCATACTCGGATGCATAACACTGCACTGCGACACCACCGGGAAAACGCTTGCCGGTCATGTCGGGGCGGGCGGCGACCCTTTGGGCGGTTCGGAGCATCTGAAACACCGTTCGACCAAATCGCGCTGGCCACACCGGCACAGCACTATCCCAACCCGTCTCAAAAAGAGTGCGGTTTTCACTGTGGTGTTCACAATGCCCGGGCCGGGCGCCCACATACCGGGGAGGCTCGCTGAGCAGGCCGAGCCTGGAATTTCCGGACGACGCATCAAATCCGACCATCCTTTGATTTGAAAATGCGAAGGCCATTTTCCGCAAGACAATATTCGGGATAGACGGTAGTCTTTTCGGGTGCTGCAAGAAGTGGCAGTCGCCATAGCGATTGGCCTGACCATCAGGTATTTGGTTGGGCTGGAACATAGCAACGCCGAGCCGACGGCTGTGGTGCGATGCGGCCCCTGGATTGAAAGGAGAGATTGGTATGTCTGATGCCGCCACCGACGAATTCTGGCGCTCGGTCGCCCCGATCGAAGACAATTTCAAGCCTGACGCTCTGCCTACGTTGTTCCTGAAAGACCCCGCAGCTTGGGACGAGAAATACGCCTTCCCCATCACCGAAACGGTTCTGGCGATCCCTCTGTGGATATCGCTCGACCGGAACATGTGGGCCAACATCCTAGTCGCCAAAACCCCGGGGCTGGTCAATCGGCATTATCATCCGCATCCCGTCTTCGCATACACGCTGTCTGGAAAATGGGGTTATCTCGAACATGACTGGACAGCGGAAAAGGGCGACTTTGTCTATGAACCGCCAGGCAGCAGTCACACCCTGGTTTCCTATGATTGCGGCGAACCCATGCGCACCCTGTTCATCCTGACAGGCCCACTGATCTGGCTCGACGAAAATGGCGAAACCGAAGGCCACTATGATGTCCATGATTTTGTTCGCGAGGCGCGCGCGCATTACGAAAAAACTGGCGTGGGAGCTAACCATGTGGAAAAATTATTCCGGTAATCCGGTGGCAAAGCGCCCACCTTCGCTCGGCTACATCCGATGAATACACTCGATAAGTTTTCCCTTGAAGGACGCTCTGCGCTCGTGACGGGAGCGGCCTCAGGCTTGGGGCTGGCCTGCGCCGAAGTGCTTGTCGAAGCTGGCGCATCTGTCACCTTGGGCGACATCGACGGCACCACGGTCGAAGCCGAGGCTGCGCGGCTTAGGGCCGACGGTTTCACGGCCCGTGCCGACACCTTCGACGTGGCGGACCGAGAGGCGACTCGCGCGGCGGTAGACGCCCACGTTCGCACCTATGGCGGGCTTGACATCGCATTCGCCAATGCGGGGATCGATTCCGGCGACGGCTTCTGGAACGCCGCCGGTCATCGCAATGATCACGCCCAGATCGACACGCTCGATCCTGAATGGTGGGACAGAACAATCGCCGTCAACCTGACGGGGGTGTTCAACACGCTCCGCGAGGCTGCGCGGGTGATGAAGGCGAACGGCACGGGCGGGTCGATCGTCGTCACATCCTCTAATGCGGCAACCATCAACGTGCCGGTCGTCGGTACTGCTTACATGCCCGCCAAGGCGGGCGTGGCGCATCTTGTCCGTCACTCGGCGCTGGAACTCGCCGGTTTCCGCATTCGCGTCAACGCCATCGCGCCCGGCCCCTTTGTCACCAATATCGGTGGCGGTGTCGTGAAAACTGATCCGACCGTCAGGGCGATGTGGGATGCGAAGATCCCGCTCGGATCAATCGCCACGCCTGACCAAATCAAACCTCTCGCCTTGCTCCTCGCCTCCGATGCCTCAAGCTACATCACCGGCGCACAACTGGTCATCGATGGCGGCATGTCGCTTGGGCATTTCGAGTGATGGCTGAACATCTCGGCCATGAACGTTGCGCGCGTGTGCGCTTTAAGGCGTTTCGGCGTTAGGAAAACCCGAAACGCCGCGCGATACATCGATGTTGTGAGCGGTGAACCGTGCCCACCCAGCTTTGCATCGGCTTATTGCTCACTGACGCGGGGCCGTGCTCAGAGATGAGCGGGCCATGTGACGCTCACCGTCGCGACCAAAATCGACGTCTGCATATGTGATCTTCAGCCACCCTTACAAAGAGGCATCGATATGTCGACCTGTGGCCAGGCCAACCTCAGCACTCTCGAGATGCGACTGAACGAGCGACCCGAAAAACCTCGAACACCGCAGAGCCGCCGTTTACCTTGGCGCTGATGCACTGTCGGAGATCGGTTTTCACATCATCTATAGCTATGCGGCGTAGGGCCGATCTGCATTTATGTACGTCATCGACAGAACGTTACGCCCCTGGACTGCGCATGCAGGCGCGGGTCGTTGGATTTGATCTGAACCGGGCGACCCTCAAGCACCTCGTGGCACCGCTCCAGCGTCTCACTTTCCAACCGGTGCATGGCCTGCGTGGTGTAAAAGGTCAGATGTGGGGTCAGAACGACATTGTCACGGCCAAACAGCGGGCTCAGCGGATGACCCTTGCGCGCAAGTGGCTCGGCGCTGAACACATCCAGGGCCGCGCCTGCGATCTGCCCCTGATCCAGGGCCACGATCAACGCCTGTTCGTCCACAATCGCCCCGCGCGAGACATTGATCAGGCAGGCCTCGGGTTTCATCGCCGTGAATTCCGCTGCACCGATCATGTGATGTGTCTTGGGGTTGAGCACACAATGCACCGACACGAAATCGCTCTGCGTCAACAGGCTGTGCAGATCGGCGCAGCGTTCCACTCTGGCAGCATCAAACACCGCTTGGTCGGTATGTGGGCTATAGGCCACCACCCGCGCGCCAAACCCAGCCCCCGCCATGCGTGCAAAAGACTGTCCGATATGACCCAGCCCGATGATGCCCACCGTGCTGCCCGCAATATCACGCCCCATCCACTGCACCTCGGGCCAGGCCCAGCCATGCCCCTGCATCTGATCCTGCAAGGCAGGCAGGCGTTTGGCCAGCGACAGCATCAGCGCAAAGGCCCCCTCGGCTACGGTTTCTTCGGCGTATTCCGGGATGTTGACCACGGGAATACCGCGCGCGATGGCAGCCGGGATATCAATCGCATCAATGCCCACGCCATACTTAACGATGCCTTTCAGGCGCGGGGCGGCGGCAATGACGGCGGCGGTGATCGGCGTGTAGCACATCAGCAGCAGATCAGCGTCGGCAACAGCACGACACAAGTCGGCCTCGCTTACACCGTCGGGCAGCAGGGTCAGATCATGCCCCGCTGCGCGCAATTCACCATCCAGAAATGGCGTCTGCAATTCGGCATCCGTACGGACGATCTTCATGCTGCGACCTCGCGAATGGCCGTCTCGACGATGCTGAGCGCGCGATCCAGATCGTCCTCGGGGATCGTCAGCGGCGGCGACAGGGTCAACACCGAACCTGCACTGATCTTGAAACTCAGCCCCCGCTCAAGGCAAGCGTAGTAGATCTTCTCCGCTGTGGCGGGGTCCCCCGCGCGGCTATCCCGGTTCTTGACGATCTCGACCCCGAACATCAGCCCGCGTCCGCGAACATCACCAACGATCGGGTGCCCGCCCACACTGTCGCGCAGCCGGTCCATTGCCGCAGTGCCAAGCCGGGCAGACCGTTCTACCAGCCCTTCGTCTTCGATGATATCCAGCGTGGTCAGCGCCGCGCGGGCGGTCACCGGGTTTTTCTCATGCGTGTAATGCCCGATTGCAAACTCACCGCAAACATCCAGATCATGGCGCGCAATGACCGCCGCGAGCGGCAACATGCCCCCGCCCACGGCTTTGCCCAAAGTCACGATGTCCGGGACGATCTCGTCATGATCAAAGGCAAACATGCGCCCCGTTTTTCCCAAACCCGTCGGAATTTCATCCATGATCAGCAAGGTGGCGTGGCGGTGGCAGGTCTCTTGCACCGCTTTCCAGTAACCCGGCGGCGGGACCACGGGCACAGCGCGCATCGGTTCGGCGATGACAGCGGCCACGTCACCCTCGCGGCCCAAAACGTAATCCACCATTTTGGCACAGGTTAAGCCGCAGTTTTCAGGCCCCGGGTGACCATAGGCGCAATGATAGCAATGAAACGGCGCGATATGCTCGGTACCCGGCATCAAGGGCCCGGCGATGTGGCTGCGAAACGTCGCCTCGCCGCCCACACTGGCCGCGCCAAAGCCCGCGCCATGGAACGCATCCCAGAAACTGAGCGTCTTGAAACGACCCGTGGCGGCGCGTGCGATTTTTAACGCCACCTCATTGGCATCCGACCCGCCGGTTGTGAATAACACCTTGTTCAGATCATCCGGCGCCAGCGCCCCCAAACGCTCGGCCAGTTCCACTGACACGTCATTGGTAAACCGGCGTGGCGAGAACGGCAGCGCGTCCATCTGCGCCTTGACCGCTGCGATCAGGCGGGGGTGGCCATAGCCAATATGATGCACCGAGTTGCCATGGAAATCCATGAAACGTCGCCCGGCGGTATCCTCGATCCAGATGCCCTCGGCCTTGGCAATCGTCGCAACGCAGGGGGACGAGAGTGACTGATGCAAGAACGCATCCGCATCCCGCGCCAACAATTCCCGTGTTGGCCCATGATCCTCGCGCTTTGACCAATCAGCCCGCGCAGCACTGGTATTGGCTTCGCCTTCCGTATGCTGCACGACACCCCTCCTTCAGCTTTCCAGAACCACGTCCGCCGCAGACCTAGATTTTTCGCACGAAAAATCTCAACCCGGCCAAGGCAGCGAATAGGTCTTCACATTTGTAAAGAACTTCATCGCCTCGATGACGCCCTCTTTCACCCCGTTGCCGCTGTCCTTGATCCCGCCAAAGGGCGACATCTCGATGCGATAGCCGGGCTGTTCCCAGATGTTGCAGGTGCCCACGTTCAACCCGTTGATATAGGCAATCGCGCGGTTCAGATCGTTGGTGCATACCCCCGAGCTGAGGCCAAACTGCGTGCCGTTGGAGATGCGCATCACCTCGACATCGTCGTCCGGCACGCGCACGATGGGCACAATGGGGCCAAAGGTCTCTTCCATTACCAGCTCACTGTCATGGGGCACCTTGTCCACCACGATAGGCGGCAGCAGCGCGCCGTCCCGGCCCGGATGATAAAGGATTTCCGCCCCCTGTTCTTCGGCCATATAGACGCGTTTCTCAAACAGTTCCGCCGCCTGGGCGTGGATCACACAACCCAGCTCGGTCTCGGGGTCTTGCGGATCGCCAAACTTGATCTTCCTGGCCTTTTCCAGCACCAGCGGGACAAAGGCATCGGCCACGCTTTCCTGCACTAGGATACGCTTGATCGCCGTGCAACGCTGCCCCGAGTTGCCGGTGGCCCCGGCGACGGCGATGGTCGCGGCCTTATCCAGATCGGCGGCACTCAGATCATTGCAGACGATCAGTGGATCGTTCCCGCCCAGCTCAAGCGCGCTGCGCTTGTAGGCGGCTTTCTCGGCGATCATCAGGCCCACTGGCACACCGCCTGTGAAGGTGATGATGTCGATATTGTCATTGGTGACCATCTCATCACCAATGTCGCCCGGCCAGCCGGTGACCACCTGGAACATCTCGGGCGGCAGCCCTGCATCGTAGAGGATATCGGCGAGTGTGAAGCAGGTCAGCGGGGTCAGCTCGGTCGGCTTGCAGACCATGCAATTGTTGGTGGCAATCGACGGTGCGATCTTATGGCTGACCATGTTGAGTGGGTGATTGAAGGGCGTGATCGCGCTGATCGCGCCCACCGGCTCGCGCATGGTGTAGATTTTGCGCTCTTTGCCGTTATGGGTCAGATCGCAGCTGAAAATCTCGCCATCATCCTTCATCGCCTGCGCGGCGGCGAACTGATACACATCCTGCGCGCGCTTGGTCTCGTAAATCGCGTGCTGGTGGCAGATGCCCAGTTCCAGCGTCAGCCATTTGGCGAGATACTCGCGCCGCTCGCCGATCAACTCACCGGCGCGCTGCAGAATCTGGCTACGCTCATAGCGGCTGAGCTTGGGCGTGTAGTTGGCCGCAATCTCAAAGGCACGGCGCGCATGTTCGGCGGTGCCCGCCGGAACATGGCCCACCACCTCGTTGGTGTAGGGGTAATGCACGGGAACGGTCGCATCGGTAAAAACAATCTCGCCTCCAATGCGCATCCCTTCGTTGCGGATCTCTGTGTTGGCCAGTTTGTTCATGCGTCCACCTCCTCAAGTGCGGCCGCCTGGGCCGCGTAATAGAAAGCGTCGAAGTTACGAAGTGTCGAAGCATTGGGCAAGTCGATCACCCGGTTGACGATGAACGGCACCTCCTGTTCGGTCAGCCCGCCGTGACTGCGCAGCGGTTCTTTCAGAGCGGCCAGATCGTGACGGTCCGCGCTGGTGCCGATGGTCATGTTCTCGGTCGAGATCATAACGATATCGCCGATCCGGTCACCCGGCAGTTCGAACCGCGCGATGGCCGTTTCCTTGTTCACGACCTCCAACATTTCCGGCAAGGCCTGCAGGCGGGCAATGATATCAGCGCGGTCCGCGCCCTCGGGCAGATAGGCGGTGGCAAAGCTGCCCAGCGCACCGTGATGCACCACGTAAGGGTCGGTGATGGGCAAGATCACACGCGCCGCCGCCTTGCCCAGCCACTCGTCCAGAACATCCTGCATATAGATCACTGCCGGATCGCCGTTCGCGTCATGCTTGGGCTTCATGCCGTGATCCGCTGTCACCACGATGGCGGCACCCATAGCATCCAACTCGCCCAGATAGCGGTCAAACATTTCGTAGAAATCCTTGGCGTCTTTTTCGTTCGGGGCAAACTTGTGCTGGATGTAGTCGGTGGTCGACAGATACATTACGCCCGGCTTCCATTCGCGCAGCAGCTTCACTCCGGCGGCAAAGACGAACTCGGACAGTTCCGAAGAATAGACCTCGGGGACCGGCAGACCCATCCAGGCGCTGGCATCGTCGATGCCGTGTTCGGCCTTGGTGGTGGTGTCGGATTTCTCGGTCGAAAACGCGATCGCGCGGTCCTCGTCGAATTTCAACCCTGCGCCCAGCAGTGCGCGCAGCTTGTCCTTGGCCGTGACCACGGCCACCCGTGCGCCCGCCTCGTAGTATTTGGAAAACAGCGTCGGCGCGCGCAGGAAACGCACATCGTTCATCATCACTTCCTCGCCGGTGTCCGGGTCATAGAGGAAGTTGCCGCAGATGCCGTGCACGGCGGGCGGGCGGCCCGTGGCGATGGACATGTTGTTGGGGTTGGTGAAGCTGGGAATTACCGAGTGCGCCAGCCGATCGGTGCCGGTTTCACGCATCTTTTTGAGGTTGGGCATCAACCCTTCGGCGATAGCCACCTCAAGGTATTCCGGCTCACACCCATCCAGACAGATGGCGATGGCACAGGTTTTCGGTACGGCGTAGGTGCGCTCATTGGCGACCACGGGGGATTGAATCGTCATAACTCGGGTGTCCTTATCAAGCGGCAAGTTTCTTGCGTTCTTCCAAAGCGGCGGCGGGGGGTGCGGCGCTGGCCACACCCATGTCAGTCAGGGCATCGCGGGCGACCTGAACCACCGCGCGCATCACATGGGCATCCATCTGCCCGATACAGCCCACCCGGAAACTGTCCACAACGGTCAGCTTGCCGGGGTAGATGATAAAGCCTTTGGCCTTCATCAGGTCGTAAAACCGGGTAAATTCAAAGGCCGGATCAGCAGGGCAGAAAAACGTTACGATGATTGGGCTGAGCCAACGATCATCCAGCAATGTCTCAAACCCCAGATCGCGCATACCGGCCACCACCACATCACGATTATCGACATAGCGCGCGGCGCGCCCGGCGACACCCCCCTCGGCAGCGTGGGCGTTAAGCGCCTCGATAAAGGCGGCAACCACGTGGGTTGGCGGGGTAAAGCGCCATTGGCCGGTTTTGTTCATTGTGGCCCATTGCGCCTCGACATCGAGGCTGAGGGAATGACAGTTGCCCTTGGCGGCCTGCAATTCGTCGATGCGCGCGATGACAAAGCCAAAGCCCGGCACGCCCTCGATGCATTTGTTGGCAGATGACACCATCGCGGTATAGCGCAGGGTGGCCACGTCCATTGCCACGCCCCCAAAGGCCGACATGCTGTCGATCAGCAATTTGCGCCCGGCGGCGTGGGTGGCCTCGGCAATCTCGTCAATCGGGTTCAGGATACCCGAACTGGTCTCGCAATGGATTGCCAGAACATGAGTGATGGCCGGATCATCGGCCAGCGCCTGCGCAACCTCAACGCCACGTGGCGGCAGATAATCGCCCTTGTTGATCAGCGTGAAGGCGCGGCCCAGATATTCCATGGTTTGCGCCGCCCGCAGGCCATAAGCCCCGTTGGCCAGCACCAGAACCGTGCCATCTTTAGGCACGAAGGTGCCCAGCATCGCCTCGACACAATAGCTGCCCGAGCCCTGGATTGGCACACAATCATAGGCCTCGGCCCCCGACCCGATCAGGCCCAGCAACCGGGCGCGGAGATCGCGGGTCATGGCGCGGAAATCATCATCCCAGCTGCCCCAGTCACGCAGCATCGCCTGTTTGACCTCATAAGATGTGGTCAGTGGCCCCGGGGTCAGAAGATAGGGCTCTCCCAGTTGGGGGGCGGGCAGCGGTGGCTTGGTCATGAAGGGCATCCTCCAGGGTGGTCATGCGCATACAGATGGCGGCAATTGACTCATATGTAAAATCTTTGTTTTATATTGATCTATCAGTTTGAATTATATGTGGCACCCCATGCGCTATAGCCAGCTTCGCGCCTTTCATCATGTGGCCCTGCATGGCGGCTTTTCCCGTGCTGCTGAGGCCCTGAACCAGACGCAACCGGCGTTGTCAGATCAGGTGCGTAAACTTGAGCAATCCCACGACACGTTGCTGTTTCACCGCGATCACAAGCAGGTGCGGCTGACCGAAGCAGGTGAGGGGCTGTTCCGCCTGACCAAGCAGTTCTTTGAGATCGAAAGCGGGATTGGCGAATATCTGAGCCACTCGCGCGCCTCGATCCACGGCACGCTGCGGATTGTGGCCGACTCGGCGCTCCATATCACCGACACGCTCAGCCGGTTTCGCACCGCCTACCCGGATGTCTTTGTCACGCTGCACACCGGCAATACCGAGGATGTGGTGGCCAAGCTGCGCAATTACGATGCCGAAGTGGGGATCGTCGGCAATCTGGAACCGGGGTCGGATCTGACCACGCATCAGTTGGGCGATTCACCGATCATTGCCATCGCTGCGAAAGGGTTTTTGCCCAAGGGCACGCATGAGATGACCCTGGCTGCCTTGCGCGACTGGCCCTTGGTATTTCGCGAAACCGGGTCCTACACGCGCGCGAGCCTTGAGGCCAAAGCGGCCCGTCGCAAGCTGCGCCTGCGCCCGACGATCGAGGTGGACGGGCGCGAAGCGATGCGCGAGGTGGTCGCTTCGGGTGCAGGTCTTGGCTTTGTGTCAGAGGCGGAATTTGGTCATGATACGCGATTGGTTCGCGTACCCATCACCGATCTCGACATTTCGATGACCGAGACACTGGTATATCTGTCGGCGCGCTCGGATGTGCCGGTCATCCGGGCCTTCCTGCGCAGCCTTGGCGGCTGAGCCTCGCGTGAGCACAGTCAAAAACCCACATTCCCACCGCACGCCTCTGAATTGGGCGCTCATTGAATCATTTTCGCATATATTCCCACAAAACCCTCCATTCTTCTTGATCTGTCAGAGAAAAGCGGATTTGCTGTGGTCTGGGAGATTCTGGAGCGCTGCTGCATGACGGACCGTGCAAATATTCTTTTTGTGATTCTTGATCAGTTCCGCGCAGATTGTCTGACCGGTGCGCTGGCAGATCACGTGCACCTGCCGCATCTTCAGGCGCTGCGGGCGGACGCGGTGACGTTTCGCAATCACTATTCGGTTTGTGCCCCCTGCGGGCCATCGCGCGCGTCGATCCTGACCGGGCAGTATGCGATGAACCACCGTGCCGTGCGCAACGGGACTCCCCTGCCCCATGACACACCCAATCTGGCGCTTGAGGCACGCAAGGCGGGCTATGACCCCCTGCTTTACGGCTATACCGACGTTGCCGTCGATCCGCGCCAACATCATGCCAATGATCCGATGGTGCATTCCTACGAGCAGGTGATTCCCGGCTTTCGTGAAGTGGTGGAAATGCGGCTTGAGGAAAGCTGGCCATGGCGTGCCCATCTAAAGGCGAAGGGCTATGACCCGCTGCCCGCCTATCCGGACATTTTCCGCCCGCAGGGCGATGATCCAATGGACCCGGCACTTTATGCCGCCGAAGACAGTGACACCGCGTTCCTGACTGATCAGGTGCTGCATGATCTGGCGGCGCGACCCCCGGGCTGGTTTGCCCATGTGTCCTAATATCCGCCCGCATCCGCCGCTGGTGGCGCCCGCGCCTTATAATCGGATGTATGATCCGGCGAGCCTGCCTGCGCCAGCTAACACGACCCATTCACCCGACGCGACCGGCAAGGCACATCCTTACCTTGATGCCGCCATTCGCCATAAATCTGCCGCGTCGGTTGTCGAAGGCCTGCCGGATCTTGCGGGCGATGCCGAGACCGTGGCCAAGCTGCGCGCGGTTTATTTCGGGTTGGCCAGCGAGGTCGATCACCATATCGGTCGCCTGATTCATTTCCTGAAAGACACCGGGCAATACGACAACACCCGGATCATCGTCACCGCCGATCATGGCGAGTTGCTGGGCGATCACCACAGCTGGGGCAAGATGAGCTATTTTGATGCGGCCTATCACACACCGCTGATCATACGCGATCCCTACGCACCGGCGATGCACGGCAGCGATGTGGACGCACCGACCGAATCAATTGATATCGCGCCCACCCTCTTGGATCTGTGCGGTCTGACCCCGCCCGACACGATGGATGGGCACAGCTTGCGCCCCTTCCTTGACGGCTATGGGCCGGACGACTGGCGCGACTATACCTTTTCCGAACTGGATTACGGCGACCCGATCACGCTAGGATTCCTGCAAACCCACCTGCATCTGAGCGCCGAGCAGGCCAATCTGGCGATTCTGCGCGGCGAAACGCACAGCCTGGTGCATTTCAATGGCGGGCTGCCTTCGGTTCTGTTTGATCACACCGATGCGGGCGAGACGCGTGATATCTCGGATCAACCGGGGTCCGCGCGGATTATTCTGGAAATGTCACAGGCCATGCTGGATCACCGCATGTCCCATCCGCAGGGGCGATTTAACCACACCTTGATCACCAGCGAGGGCGTTCAGCACGCGCCGCGCCATGCCGTGGGCGAACCGTCCAAACCAGGATTGGCAAAAGCGTCATGACAAGCGAATGTGTCATGATACAGTCACATAATACGGGCAAGAAGAGCTGGCCCGGCGGGACACTGTCGCCAAACAGCTTTTTCGGGGGAGAAAGATACAGGCACTTACAAAACCTGAAAGCAAACTCGAAACGCCTCAGAAACCAGCCCGACATGTCGGCTGGTCTGACGCTGTTCGAGGCACTGATCGGGGGCTCACCTGCGGCCCCGGACAGGACCAACGGGGCGCATAAAGACATCCCGCACAACCAACTTAAGTCCGACCAATAGGAGAGAAGATGAGAAAGTTATTCTATAGTGGCGTAGCCCTGCTGGCCCTACCGGCAGCGGCCTTTGCCAATTGCCCGGCGATTTCGGTCGCCGATATGGGAGGTGTCGCTGCCGGCGCATATCCACAGCAATTCGACCTTGCCGAATTCCAGGACGCAGCGGGCTGCACCATGGAGTTTTCCGAACACCCTGACATCGCCAAGCTGAACGGCATGATCGTCGGCAATGGCGATCTGGCTGGCGTCGCCGACCGGCTACCGTCCGAGCCTCTGGCCGTCGTGCCTTACGACAGCGTTGGCCAGTATGGCGGTGTTCTGAATGTTCTGTCGAACGCCACCGAGGCGGGCACCTCTGACTTCCTGTCAGTGCGTCACGTCAACCTGGTGCGCTATTCGGACGATCTGCAAACCATCGTGCCGAATATCGCCAAGTCATGGGTCTGGAACGATGATTTCACCCAGCTGACCTTTACCCTGCGTGCAGGGCACAAATGGTCAGACGGCGCGCCGTTTACGTCTGCAGATGTCGCCTTCTGGTATGACAAGCTGATGATGGACACGAATATCTTTGAGAAACCAAAGGATTACGTGCTTGTTGGTGGCGAACGTATGACGGTGGAAACACCTGATGACGTCACGGTTGTCTTCAACCTGCCCGCGCCCAAGCCGGGCCTGCTGACCCACTTTGCGACCTCTTATGCCCAAAGCTTCCAGCCCAAGCATTTCCTGGGTCAGTTCCACCCCGACATCAACGCCGATGCCGACAGCCTGGCCCAAGGTATGGGCTTTGAAGATGGCTATGACGCGATCCGCGCCTATTACGGCAGCTCAGACTGGACGGACACGCCCACGCCGATGCTGTCCCGGCCCGAAATCGCCGAAGGTCTACCCAAGTCAACCCACCCGACGCTGGAAAGCCACATCTACATCACCGACACCACCGAAGGGCGCCGCCTTGTGGCCAACCCCTATTTCCACCAGGTGGACGTGACCGGCCAGCAGTTGCCCTATATCGGCGAGCAGGATGAGGTCTATATCAACGACAACGAAGTGCGGATCCTCAAGCTGGTCAACGGCGAAGTGGATTACAAATCGCAATCCGTGCGTCTGGAATCGGCCCCTCTGCTTCTGGAAAATCAGGAAGCTGGCAACTATTCGGTTCAGCTTGTACCGACGGTGCAGATGCCCGCGTTCAGCTTCAACCTGACCTCAGAAAACATGGCCAAGCGCGAGTTGTTCAACAACCTGGCATTCCGCGAAGCGATGTCTCTTGCGATCAACCGCGACGAGATCAACGAGATCGCGTATTTTGGTCAGGGTGAACCCGGCCAGATCGCACCGTTCAACCCCGAACCTGATTTCGTTGATGCGGAGTGGGCAAGCTACATGTCCGGTTTCGACGCTGACGCGGCCAAAGCCAAGTTGGATGAAATCGGCATGGTCGACACCGATGGTGATGGTTTCCGCGAGTTGCCCAATGGCGACAAGGTCACGCTGAACATGCAGTTCTCGACCCAAGGCATCGCCGGTAAGGTTGTAGAACTTGTGGGCCAGAACTGGGCCGATGTCGGTGTTCAGACCACCGTCAAAGAGGTAACGCCGGATGAGTATCGCTCGGCGCAATCCTCGAACAAGCTGGATGTTGGTCTGTGGCAGTATGGTGCGCCTCTGGCGATCCATCTGGGCCTGAACAGCTTCTTCCGCCCGCCGTTTGGCACCTACTTTGAGCACCGCACCGGGATGCTTTGGGGTGAATGGCTGGACAGCGACGGCGCCACTGGTGTTGAGCCGCCCGAGTTTGCCAAGCAACTGGCTGCGGATATCGACGCGTTCCAGTCAGCCGTGCCTGGCACGGACGAAAGCAACGCCCTGGGCGCGTCCCTGGTTGAAGGTTTCGTGAGCAATCTGGTGATGATCGGCACGGTGAAAGCGCCCGAGCCGGTCTATAACAGCAACAACCTCAAGAACTTCACCGCGTTCAAGACATGGTCCTACGAATACTACCGGACCTATCCTTACCGCGCCACGCAGTGGTGGCTGGACGAATAACCCAGCTCGTGTAAGCTAAACCAACGATCCGGGCAGGCATTGCCCGGATCACCCCAATCAAGAAGACAGGGACGCGGGTCAACCTGCGCCCATATCCAGACAGGGACCAAATATGCTGCAATTCGGCAAGTTCGTGGCGACCAAGGCGGTTATGGCCCTGATCACACTGATTATCGTCTCGCTGGTCGTGTTCTCGCTGATGGAGCTGGTGCCGGGTGACTGCGCCGAACGCTACCTCGCTTTCAAAAACACCCAAGGGTCGGGCATTTCGATGGCCGATATCGAAAACGAACGTATCCGCCTTGGCCTTGATAAACCCTTCCTGCAACGTTGGGGCCTATGGATTTTCAACGCCTTCCAGGGGGATTTCGGCGACAGCTGTATCCTACGGGTCGATATTGCCCAGCTTCTGGGCGACAAGTTCTGGATTTCTCTGGCGCTGTGCCTGGCCTCGCTGATGCTGGCCTATACCATCGCCATTCCGGTCGGCATCATCGCCGCCGCCTCAAGCAACGCCTGGCTCAACAACAGCCTGCGCATTTTCAGCTATCTGGGCCTTGCCCTGCCGAATTTTCTGCTGGCGCTGATGATCATGCTGTTTGCCACGGTCTATTACGGCAACACCCTGACAGGGCTGTTCTCGCCCGAGTTCCGTGATGCAGAGTGGAGTTGGGACAAGTTTGTCGATCTGCTCGGCCATGCGTGGCTGCCGATTTTCATCCTTGGCTGGTCGGCCACCGCCTTTGCCCTGCAAACTGTGCGCGCGCTGATGTCCGATGAGATCGGCAAGCTGTATGTCACCGCCGCTGCGGCGCGCGGCGTATCGGGCGGCAAGCTGCTGTGGCGTTATCCGGCGCGGCACGCGCTTGGCCCTATCGTTAACTCGCTTGGTTTTGATTTGAACCGCATCTTTAACGAGCTTCCCATCGTGGCACTGATCCTCACCCTGACCGAAGCCGGGGTCCTGCTGATCGAGGCGCTTGCGCGCTCAAACGATCAGCAATTGGCAGGTGCCATCATCTTTCTGCTGACCGCCTCCATCGTGACGCTGAACTTCCTGACGGATATTCTGCTGGCCGTGCTGGACCCGCGCGTGCGCAAAAGCATCATCAGGTGAGCGATATGACAGATCAAACCACCACCCTTCCAGACAGCGATCAGAAGTCCAAAGAGGCATATTTTACCGCCTCTCAGGGACAGCTGATCTGGACCCGGTTCAAGAAGCAACGCGCCGCGATGATCGCCGCAATGGTGCTGGTGTTCCTGATCCTGTCCGGCCTTTTTGCACCGTTCCTGTCGCCCTATAATCCGACAATTGCGGGCAAGAACGACGAATACACCAACGGTGCCCCGCAGATCCCGCAGTTTTGCGATGATGCGGGCTGTTCCTTGCGTCCCTTTGTTTACAGCGTTGAGCGCGAACGCTCGATGGCGACCAATTTTCGCTGGGTGACCAAGATCAACACCGAGGATCGCAAATACATCCATTTCTTTGTCGAAGGGTGGGACTACAAACTATTCGGTTTCATCCCGATGGACACCCATCTGTTCGGCGCGCCTGAGGGATTTGTGCATATCTTCGGCACGGATTCCACCGGCAAGGATATCTATTCACGCACCTTACATGCAATCTGGACCTCGATGCAGGTCGGCACGATCGGGGTGTTTATCGCCTTTGTGCTGGCCCTCGTGATCGGGGGGATATCAGGCTATTACGGCGGCTGGATCGATAGTGTCTTACAGATGATCACCGATGCGGTTCGAACGGTACCGGCGATCCCGCTGTTCATGGCCGTGGCCGCCTTTATGCCGCCCGAGATATCGACCGAGGCGCGGTTCTTCTACATATCCCTCATACTCGGGTTTATCGGCTGGCCCACGCTCGCGCGGCGTGTGCGCACCCATCTGTTGACCGAACGCAATCAGGAATACGTTCTTGCCGCGCAGTTGTGCGGGGCCTCATCCGGCCATGTGATCCGCCGCCACTTGCTGCCCAGCTTCACCAGCTACATCATTGTCGACCTGGTGATTTCCTTCCCCTACATGGTGCTGTCAGAAACCGCGCTCAGCTTCATTGGCCTTGGCCTGAAAGACCCGGTCAATTCGCTCGGCGTGATGCTGCAAAATGTCACCAGCGCCGATGTCCTGCTGAACTATCAGTGGTATTTCATCCCCGTTATCTTCTTCATCGCCCTCGTAATGGCCTTCGTCTTTGTTGGCGACGGGTTGCGCGACGCCGCAGACCCCTATTCGGATACCCATAAATGAGTGTGCGTGCAGCCACCCGAGGCGACATCACGGCCATCGGCTCTATCGCCGAAACAACGGGGTTGTTCCCGGCCGAATACCTGTCCGATATGATCGCCCCCGGCTTGTCAGGGAGCCCCGACCTATGGCGGGTCAGCGAGGCGGGCGATGCCGTCACCGGCTTTGCCTTCGCGCGCCCCGAAGAGATGGCTGACAATGTCTGGAATCTGCTGGCGCTTGCGGTGACCGACGCGGCCCGCGGCACCGGCGCAAGCGCGGCCCTGTTGGCAGAAATCGAAGAGGCCGCGCAGGCGCGGATGATCGTGATCGAAACCACGCAGCTGGCCGGGCAATCCGCCGCCCGCGCCTTTTATGAAAAGTCCGGCTACACGGAAGAAGGCCGCGTGCGCGACTTCTATTCAACGGGTGAGGACAAAGTGATTTTCCGCAAGGTGACCGCATGAGCGACCTGATTACCGTCCAGAACCTGACCCTGAAGTTCCGCACCGATGAGGGGCTGATCACCGCCGTTGAGGATGTCAGCTTTCGTGTCCGCAAGGGCGAGGTGATGGGCCTTGTTGGCGAAAGCGGCTCGGGCAAGTCCGTGACCGCCAAGGCGCTGATGCATCTGAACGCCAAGAATGCCGTTTACACGCCTGAGAGCAAAATCATCTTGCATACCGATCAGGGCGAGGTCGACGTGCTGGCCCTGCGCAAACCCTCGGAGATGAAGGTCGTGCGCGGCGGCGCGATCTCGATGATTTTCCAGGAGCCGATGGCCAGCTTCGCGCCCGCCATTTCCATCGGCAAACAGATGATCGAACAACTGATGCTGCATTCCGACATGGACAAGAAGCAGGCGCGCACCCATTCCATTGAGATGCTGGACCGTGTCGGCATTTCTGATCCGCATAAGCGCGTTGATCAGTTCGCGTTCGAGCTGTCTGGCGGGATGCGCCAGCGCGCGATGATCGCCATGGCCCTGTCGACCCAACCCAAATTGCTGATCGCGGATGAACCGACAACCGCGCTGGATGTGACCATTCAGGCGCAGGTGATTGACCTGATGAAAGAGCTCGTGACCGAGTTCGACATGGGCATAATCTTTATCACCCATGACCTTGGTGTCGTGGCTCAGACAGCAGATTACGTCTCGGTGATGTATCTAGGCCGGTTGATCGAAAAAGGCCCGGTGCGCGAAGTGATCCGCGATCCACGCCATCCCTATACTCAAGGCCTGATTGCGGCCCTGCCCAAACTGGATGATCTGGAAAATCCGCTGTCACCGATCCCCGGCGATATCCCGTCGCCACTGGAACGCCCGGCGGGCTGTGTCTTTAACACACGCTGCTCTAAAATCGTCGGCGATCAATGCATGAGCGTGCTGCCACCGGACGTCAAAGTGGACCCCGTGCACCGGGTGGCCTGCCACATCTACAAAGAAGAGGGTCAGGCATGAGCGACGACATGATCATCTCGGCCCGCGACCTGTCGGTTGGCTTCCAGATCGGCAGCGGCATTTTCAACAAGCACATCCTCAAAGCCGTGGATGGCGTGAGCGTCGATATCGAAAGCGGCTCATTCTTTGGGTTGGTGGGCGAAAGCGGGTCGGGCAAGACCACGCTGGGCCGCGCCTTTCTCAAGGCTGTGCCGATCACCAATGGCACCGCCACATATGATGATGGTGAGGTCACGCTGGATCTTGCCACGCTGGACGGACCCGAGCTGAAGGATTATCGCAAGCGGGCGCAACTGATCTTTCAGGATCCCTATGCCGCACTGTCCCCGCGCATGACGGTGCGCGATATCATCGCCGAACCGCTTGAGGTGATGGGCCTGACCAAGTCCCGCGCCGAGACGGACGAGCGCGTCCGCGAGATCGCCGCCAAATGCCGGCTGAATCTCGAACATCTGCGCCGCTTCCCGCACGCCTTTTCCGGCGGGCAACGGCAGCGGATTTCCATTGCCCGCGCGCTGGTCTCGGGCCCGAAATTCGTGGTGGCGGATGAAAGCGTCGCGGCGCTGGACGTGTCGATCCAGGCCGATGTTCTGAACCTGCTCAAGGAACTGCAACGCGACCTTGGCATCACCTTCATGTTCATCAGTCACGATCTGTCGGTCGTCGCCCATACCTGCGATCATGTGGCGGTGATGTATCTGGGTCGTCTGGTCGAAAGCGCACCGACGCGTCAGCTGTTCGAGGCCCCGCGCCACCCTTATACCAAGGCGCTGTTTTCGGCGATTCCGTCGCTGGACCCGGACGATGATCAATCGGCCCAAAAGCTGGATGGCGAGATTCCTTCTCCCACCAACCAGCCGCCGGGATGCAAATTCCACACCCGCTGCCCCTTTGCGATTGATCGCTGCAAAAGCGAGGAACCCAAGCTGGAACATGCCGATGGTACTGGCCACGAGGTCGCCTGCCACCGATGGGTCGAACTCATGGAACAACACGCGCTGTAACGGGCTATCCCGGCATTTTTGATACCTCTGGCCTTCACGTTGGGTTGCGACTGGACCCTGCTTAATGG
>CBDBLS010000002.1:0-98868 GCA_965207105.1 Roseovarius sp.
CTGGCCTTTGGCTGCACAATTGGCCAGGGCATCTCAGCCTTTTCGGTCCTGTCGCTCAGCGCGCCGATCACCTTTGCCGCGATTTTTGCCGGGGCCGCCTTGGGCCTGCGACAGTTGATCACCGGATTTGCATCCTCCTGATATGAAATGTCGGAAGTGTGATTTTCCTGTAAAAGCATCAGGCTAGGTCAGCGGTCAAATCCAAAGCCTCCATTCTGTCGTCTGAAACGACGGTCTAGTGTTCAGAGTCTGACACTTCTTACCTATTTCCGCGGATTTCATCCAGCGTGTCGAGTGCGCGGCGTTCTCGGGTGAGGATATCCTTGGCGCTCCTGGTCCATTTGAAAGGCTTCGGTTTCTCGTTGTGGAGCGCCGGATAGTCGTAGATCGCAGCCTCCAGGTCATCGACGCTGGAATAGCTGCCGCGTCGGATGCGCCCGGCGGTGATCTCGGCGAAGAAGCGCTCGACCAGGTTCAGCCATGAGGCGCTGGTGGGGGTAAAATGCAGCTTGAAGCGGGGGTGCTTTTCGAGCCAGGCCTTGACCTCGGGTGTCTTGTGGGTGGCGTAGTTGTCGAGCACCGGATGGACCTCGCATCGCACTGGCGTGGCCTTGTCGATACTGCGCAGGAATTTCAGGAACTCCCTGGCTCTGTGGCGGGGCATGCAATTGCCGATGACCGTGCCCGTCTTCACATCAAGGGCGGCGAACAGCGTGGTCGTGCCGTGGCGTTTGTAATCATGGGTCATGGTGGCGGCGCGACCCTTCTTGAGCGGCAATCCCGACTGGGTGCGATCAAGTGCCTGAATTTGCGACTTCTCGTCGACGCACAGCACCACCGCCCGCTCCGGCGGGTCAAGGTAGAGCCCGACGATATCGGCGACTTTCTCCTCGAACAGCGGATCGTTCGACACCTTGAACCCTTTCGTGAGGTGCGGCTTCAGGCCCGCCTCGGCCCATATGCGTCCCACGCTCGAAGGCGAAATACCCACGGCCTCGGCCATCAGGCTGCGGCTCCAGTGAGTGGCATTCGCAGGGGACTCCTGAACTGTCTTGGCGATCACCTTCAATCGTGTCGCAATCGGCAGCGGCGGCACCCGCGAAGGTCGGGTCTTGTCACGTTTGAGGCCAGCTACACCCTCATCGAGATAGCGTTGCTGCCAACGCCACACGGTAGGTTTCGAAGTGCCCGCCCGCCGCATGATCTCAAACGTGCCGCAACCATCCGCCGTTGCCAGTACGATCTCGGCCCGCCAGACCAGTTTGCCAGGGCTGTTGCGGTTGGCGATCAGGGCTTGAAGCTCAGAACGCTCGGCGGGGCCAAGGTAAAGGCAGATGTCAGTGCGTCTCATGGGCCGGGTATGGCACAGAAAACCGACAGTGGGAATCTTATGTCAGGTGCTGAACACTAGGAAGGCGCGCATTCGACCGAATGCCATACAGCGCAGGAACGGGAACGACACACTCAAAGCCATTATTAACCAAGGCAAAGCTTGGTTCCTGATGATCTTGTTCGCGCCGCCACGCTCAGGCAAACAACCAGATGAGATGAAGGGTTGCCAAGCGCCAACACGTCAATGGTCGGATTTCAGAAAGCTGGGCCGGCCCCCAGTGCCTTGGTGGCTCGGCATCCTATTTTGGACCTCGATATGAAAAGAGGGAGGTCACTTAGAGATTGATTTGTATCACATTCGATGCCTCATTAAGTGTGAAACACATCAAACCCCGGAGACTGTCAGATGAAACGATTGCGCACCCTAGGAACTTTGCTTGGTGTTGCCGTTATACAGCCCTTACGTCAAAACCCGAAATTTCCCGTGAGTGACGATGCGGAATCTGTCTGACACTTGGCTTCGGAAGATCTTCCGCTCATCTGGGATGGTTTCGCGAAAGAATTTCAGGATCGCATTCGCAAACTGTTTTTGTGAGGGGTAGTATTGATTGTGCGTCACATGTTGATGCATGACGGCCCATAATCGTTCAATGGGGTTGAGATGTGGGCAATACGGCGGCAACTGGATCAGGTGGATACGGCAGTCTGGCCTTGCGAGGAAAGCCCTGATGTCTGGCCCTTTGTGATAGGCTGCGTTGTCCCGGATGACGTGAATGATGCGCTTGTCGGGGTTGCGAGCCTCGATCTTGGCGAGAAGCTGTACGGCACTGACCCCGTCAACGGTGGTTGGCTCCACAAAGGGCGTGTCGAAGGTTTCAAGGTTGAGCGCACCATGGATATTCACGCGGCCACGTCCTGCCGTGGTGGTGACCGCTGGGTTTGATCCGGCCTTGACCCAGCCGTATGCAGGCTTTGTCTGATATTCCGGGTGGACGGCATCGGCGAAATACACGGCTTCATCCGCTCCAGGCTCGGTCATCAGGCGTTCATACATCGCAATGAACTCGGCCTGCTTGTCGGCCGATGCTACCTTCGGCAAGGGCTTGGGCTTGCGGTACTCGAAGCCCAACCGAGCCAGAAGCTTGATGCAGCCGGAATGTGAATATTCCAAGCAAAATCTAGACGTAATGTGCGATCCAATCTCAACTGTCGAGCGGCAAAAGCGTCCCTCCAGCCAAATGCATAGTGCAGCTTCCTGTGTCGACGTCAAACGTGATTGACCACCTTTCCAGCCGTCGACGGTAAGTGCGTCCCAGCCGCTGTCACGATAGGTTTTGTGCCAGCCAAGAATGGTGTCGTCGTCCAAATATAGAAATTTGGCAATTTGGACGCAGCTCTCACCGTCATCCAGCGGCAAGATCGCATTTGCGCGCCGGGCTATGCCATGATCCTCGCGCTGCCTGCGAACGCAGGCCTCAAGCTCAAGGCGCTCTGTAGAAGAAAGAAAATCAGGCCGGATCATCACCCTACTTGAATCGATCGCCGCTATGACGTCAACCCGTGAAAATTCGGAGGCCCGAGGACTCGGTGTATATCACAATACCTCAAACCAGCCTCGCGGGAGATGTTTTAACCGGGATCGATCTTTTTCAGGGCAAGGACAAAGCCAACTACGATGATGTTGGCGTAAAGGGCAGCTTCAGGAGCGTTGCCGCCGGTAGCTTTCGCGACAACGGGTTGACCGGTTTTGTTTTCTCCACTAGCAAAAAGTGCTTTGGTACGTCGCGGCCAAGGATGCCCTGGGCGGGTTCGAGGACCCAGTGCAGATCAGTTACACCGACGACGATCCCTACTCTATGGATAGCGATATACCCGGCAAAATTTATGCTGCGGATTTTACCAATGACGGCTATGACGATCTGTTCGTTATGGACACCAACGGAACCGGCTATGCGAACTATGTCGCCTCGCCGGGGAACACGGGCAAAAGCGTCTTTTCCCAAAAGGAACATGACACGATCATTGACCTGACAGAACAACTGGGCGCGAGTGTCGGCTACGAGGATGTGACCATCGCCGACTTTGACGGCAACGGATACCTTGATGTTGCAATGATTGGCCTTGGATCGGATTTTTCGACATCCTATCTGCCCAACGGCGAGGGCGGAGAGGTATCAACGGATGTCACCGAGTCGTTTTCATAACGATCATGTGGAACACCCGGAGTGCAACAGACCCGTTCTCTTCCGGGTCAGGCACCTCCTATCAACTTGAAGCCACTTCGACAGGACAGGATGGGATGGGACCATAGCATTGTCTATCTTCACACCCCGGATCACAGCTGGTGACCTGAACGGCGACGGGTATATTGATATGGCTTTATGCTATCACAAGGCCGAGCAATTCATCACCTCGCCACAAGCCATCATCATGCCCGGAAATGCCGATGGCACCTTCGAGGTCGAAGACCCGTCATTCGCACTGGATCTGGACAATTGCGAGGATCTCCAGGCGTTTACGCCCAGTGGCCCGGGGGTCAATTCACGACCCGATTCCAGTGCACGCGCCTTGCTGGCGGTGGCTTTTGATGACACCGTCAATGTCCTCGGCTGGGACACTGACTGGAACACGATCATGAACTATACGGTCGAGGACACGGCCCGGGACCCGTTCGGTCAAATCGCCGATCTCAACCTGGATGGCTATGCCGATCTGATGCAGACAAATGGAACCAGTTCGCTGATCATCGCCGGACTTAACTGGGACGCAACGCCCGAGTCAGATCCAAATTCCCGTGGCTACACCTTTGGCACGGATATCCAAACCGGCGGCGCGGCAGACTTCAATCTGGATGGCAACATGGACGCCTATGGCGCGCATGACAGTCAGATTTTGATCTATTATCAATCGCGCGAGTCCGGATGGATCAAGACGTTTTCAGATGACAATTGCGAGGATCAGATTCAGAACGACAGCTCTCCGACCAGTCTGACCACAGGGGTGTACAACACCTATCACCTCAAATGGGATGATGCGCCGGTGCCCAATGACACGATCCGCAGCATCGGATTATATGAGGTGGCAGAGGGAACAGTTATCAAACTGTACGACGATCCCGATGGGGATGAATCCAAAGGCTATACAACCGTCACAGTCAAGGATCTGTCCGGGGAAGATGGCAACACAATTTGCACGGGCAATCTGGATAATGACGTAAGCAACAGCCATTTCAACATGGATTATCACGCAGAAGAAGGCTTCTCGACGAACATATTCAACGACGTTGCCAATAAGGTTTCAAGGATCGTTGTGTCCTTACCGTAATCCGGCACTGAACCTCGACGTTCAAGGCTCGGGTGGTTCGTTGGCAGCACCTCCGCTGCCAACAACGGTTCTATAGCCCAGGTCTTGGACGTCAGTAGCGGCGCACCGGATCAACCACATTGAACAACGGCTTTCCGGCCCGCCAATTGCGCAGGTTCTCCAGGAACAACTCAAACGATTCACTGGCCCATTCGGCATAGACGCTGGAACAATGCGGCGAGATGATCACATTCTCCAAATCCCAGATCGGGCTATCGGCGGGCAGCGGTTCGGCCTCGAACACATCCAGTGCCGCCGATGCGATAGACCCGTTGCGCAGCGCGTTGGTCAGCGCATCGGGGTCCCGTCCCCACGCCACTGCGGGACACATCAACCAGAATGGCGCCGTTCTTCATCGCCGCAAAGGCGCGGGCATCGACCATGCCGCGCGTGCTGTACAGCAAGGGCACCGATAGCAGCACCACATCAGCCTGCTCCCAAAGGTCTGGCAAATCACCGCTGGCATAGACCTGATCGACATTCTCCATCGGCGCGGGACGGCTGCGCGTGCCGATCACATGCATGTCAAACGCCTTGGCACGCGCGGCCACGGCCTGACCGGTCTGACCCAACCCAACGATCAGCATGGTCTTGCCTTTCAGCGGAGTCATCAGCCGGGTGCTGTCCCAGCGATGCGCCTTTCGATCCGCCTCAAGCCCTGCGATATCAAGGGTGAAATGCAACACCGCGCCAAAGGCATATTCCGCCATCATCCCCGCCGCGACACCAGCCGCATTGGTGACGGTCACGGCGTCAGGGTTCCACGCATCCAGATGATCCACACCAGAACCACCCACGGCGATCCATTCGGGGCCATCCGGCCCCAAAACCGCTGCGCTGGGATAACCATCCCGCCCGGCAAAGGTGATCGAATAGATCACATCAGGCTTGAAGTCCGAAATCATCGCATCTGTGGCATCGTAGCTGTCACAGCTTTTCACGGTGACATCGGGCATCACCTCGGACAGGCGCGCGACAAGCGGCGCAGGATCGCTATCAAGGATCATCACGCGGGCAGATTTGGTCATGGTTGGCCCTTTCCGGCCCGCACAAGGTCGGCCAGTTGAGAGAATTTGGTGCCCGGGTCTAGCACCCCATCACGCATGGCCCAGATGGCACGGGCGCGGGCGTCGGGCAACGCATCAGCGCAGAAATTGTGGAATTTCTTTTCGACCTCACCATCGCTCATCCACGCATCCGGCCCGCCACGCGCATCCACGACGCCGGATTTTAGGCACGTCCCGTCCGTCAGCGTCACCTCAATATCCGAGCGGCGATATTGCGGGAAATCGGCATTGTGCCGGTGGCTTGGCGTGACGGTGATCTTTGGGATCAGCCCTGCAACGGACGGATCCCGCAGCCCCTCGCCCGCGATATGACCCGGCCCGATCTGTCCATATCGCAGCATGACAGCCAGCGCGAAATGCAGCGAGTATTGCGCCTGTGTGGTAGTCTCAGGCATGCCCGCAAACAACCGCGCGGCCTCGTCAAAGGTGCGGACCTTGATGGCCGCAACAGTGTCCGGCGTCACCCGACCATCCTGCATCAAAGCATGTAGCGCGTCGATGGCGGCATGGCCCCAGCGACAGCAGGGGTAAGGCTTGATGTAATTCTCGGCCACCGTCCACCGCTGCCCCAGATCAGACCAGTGAGGTGCAACCTCAGGGGCCTCAACAGTGATCGCAGGCGCACCGGTGAACCCGCGCATCGCCAGCAGCGCCGCGTTGCGCCCCACCAAAGCTCCCATACCCGAGCCATCATGCAGCATGGTCGGGGTGTCGATCTCGCGCATCATCTGGCTGCGGGGGCCGTGATATTCGGCAATGCCCAGCGCCTCGCGCAATATACCTGGGGTGCTGTCGTTCAACCGGCACCCCAACACCGCGACGCCCAGCGCATTCCACGCCCCGGATGTGTGATAATCACTGACCGTTGCGTGCAGATATATCCCGGCGCGTGCCGCCACCTCGTAAGACATCGCCAGGGCGCTCAGCGCCTGCCGCCCGGTCAGCTCGGGGTGCTGCTCGGCAAAGGCAAACAACGCGGGCACCACGGCACAGCCGATATGGCCTTTGGTCGGATTATACCCATCATGCCCATCCAGATTGTCGATCTGCGTGGCCAGCGCCCAGGCCGCCCCGGGCAGGCCAACCCGGCGACCATCAAACAGCATGTGCGCGGCATTTGCCTCTGCACCCGCACCATGAAAATCAGCAGCGAAGTCACGCGCAATATCCCCAACCTCAAGCGCCGTGGCCCCTGCCGCGACACCCAACGTGTCGATCAGCAGGGTCGCACAATGGCGCAAGGCGGCGTCGGGCACAGTAAGGTCGGGATCGATGAAGGTTTTTCGACGCGGGTCATTGCGCGGGGTTTCGGCACGGTCTGACTGTGGCCCGTGTTGACAAACCTCTCAGGGAGGAAGCCGCGGGGGCTAGGTGCTATCTATGGGGAAAGAGTGCGGTTGGCTTTGTCTTTGACTGTCACGGACGCACCGGCTTGGGGGTTCAGGCCGGTCGTCTCCGAGTTTTGCCAGAGGATTTGCCTCGGATGGATGTCCTTTTGCGTCGTTCGCGCGGCCTGTCGGGGCGCTGCAGACGAGGTGGCTTGGCCGGCATTGCCGCAGCAACCGGTCTGGGGTGGACGGGATGGACAGGCTTTCGGTCATGCGGCCTGCCTCCGTGGTGGAGCACGAGACCGTGGAAGCTCCCCGCGCCGGAAGGTCTCGATGATGCGCATCCGCCCGCCGCAGTCGGGGCATGGCTCCCGCAATGTCATCGGGATGACATCGGCGGTGGATGCGTCTTGCTGCATTGCTGGTTGCGCGCCGAGCAACGTGCGGGTCCTGGCAAGGTTGCTTTTGCGGGTTGCGCTGGCCAACAGGCCGTAGTGACGAATGCGGTGGAACCCGCCTGGGAGCACATGGATGAGGAACCGGCGCAAGAACTCGTGCGTATCAAGCCGCATGACCTTCATACGGTCTCCACGTTTGATCCGGCAGTCTTTCCAGCGGAACACCACGGTTCGGGCATCAGCGCTGACAGGGCGGCTGTTGGAGATGGCAATCCGATGCGTGTAGCGGCTGAAGTATGCCAGTACGGCTTCGGGTCCGCCGAAGGACGGTTTGGCATAGACCACCCATTCGGACTTGCGAAACGGCGCAAGCCAGGCGGCAAATGCATCAACGTCTGCCAACCCGGCCAGATCGCCGAAGAAGGCGAGCTCTCCCGCCCGATGCAACGCGATCAGACCTTCGATGAACAGCCGACGGAACAGTCTGGACAGCACCCGGACATGCAGGAAGAACCCAGGCTTGCAGCCAACCCGACGGACGCCATCTTGCGAGAGCCCGCCTCCTGGTACGATCATGTGGACGTGGGGATGGTGCGTCATTGCCGGTCCCCGGGTGTGGAGCACACTGGTCATACCGACGCGGGCACCCATACGCCTGGGATCGGCGGCGATGGTCGTCACCGTCTCTGCCGATGCTTTGAACAGCAGGCCGTGGGCGGCCTTTTTGTTCCAAAAAGCGATCCGGGCGATCTCGGCTGGCAAGGTGAAGACCAGATGGAAATACTCCACCGGCAGCAGATCATCTGCCCGCGCCGCCATCCAGTCACGCGCGGCTGGTCCCTGGCACTTCGGGCAATGCCGGTTTTTGCAACTGTTGTATGCGATGTGTTGGTGATCGCATTTGGTGCAAGCCGCCACATGCCCGCCGAGCGCTTCCGTCCGGCAAGCCTCAATGGATGACATCACCTTGAGCTGCGAGAGGCTCAGATGCCCTGCATTGGCCCGCCGGTAGGCTGGACCATGCGCACGAAAGATGTCTGCAACCTCCAGCGCGTGCCGCGGCACGCTGACCGATCCGTCAGGCCACATCCCGGATATGCTCGAATGGGCTGGCGACGTTGCGCAGTGTCTTGGCGGCGACATGGGTATATCGCGCCGTCGTGGTCAGCCTGGCGTGGCCAAGCAACACCTGTATTACCCGCACATCCGTATCAGCCTCCGGAAGATGGGTCGCGAAGCTGTGCCGGAGCGAATGCAGCGTCGCAGGCTTTTTTATCCCCACCATTGCTTTTGCCGAGTTGAAAGCCCTGTTCAACGAACGGGGTGACATCGGCTCGACCCGGCTTTGACCCGGGAACAGCCGGCCTTGCGGACGGGCCTCGCGCCAATAGGCCCGCAGCAACTCCAGCAGAGATGGCGACAGCATCACGTCCCGGTCCTTGCCGCCCTTGCCCCGCTCGACGTGGATCAGCATGCGGTCACTGTCGATGTCCCGGACCTTCAGGTTGGTCACCTCGGAGGCGCGCAGACCGGCACCGCAGCCAATGCTCAAAGCAGCCCGATACTTCATACCCGGTCCCGGTGCCGCCGCCGGAACCGCCGAAACCTCCTCGATGCTCAGAACAATCGGGAGCTTGCGCGGCTCGGTGCGGAACTGCATGTACTTCTTCATGTCCTCGCGATCACACGTCATGCCGAAAAAGAACCGCAACGCTGTGATCCGGGCGTTGTAGAGCGAAGGTGTGACCTCAGTGTCCGTCATATGAAGCTGACAGGCGCGCAACTCCTCCGGTTTCGCGGTGTCCGGTGAGCGCCCCGGAAATGCAGTGAAATCCTTGAGCGCCCGGATATGGGCTTTCTGTGACGTCTCCGCCATCCCGCGAATACGCATGTCCTCGATCATCCGCGCACGCAGCGGGCTCATCTTCTCCTGTGTCATGGGAACCTCCTGTCCAATTGAGAAAGCTCAATCGTCAGTCAGATCAGTCACATCGCAAAATGCGCGGCATCAGTGAAGTTGTCGTCCGTTAGCCACACGCGCCAATGCCGCGAGAGCGGCTTAGTCCAAGAGCACAAACCGGGCGATGGTGTCAAACTGCGCCGTTGTGGTCTCATTCGTCATCACTCAAAGCCTCCCGAACAGCTGGCCAAACCCGTCTGGCGCATCCGCAATCCCAAGCATCTGCAGCGCCTGAAACATCATCGCCTGATTGGAGGTGATCACAGGCTTGCCCAGCACCTGTTCCAACTGATCAATCACCTCAAGGCTACGCATATCAGTGCAGGACAGCACAATCGCCTCAGCCACGGGCGTATCGGCGCGCAGGCCCAACGCAAAAACATCCTGAGGCATCAAAGCCCCTTGCCCATCATTGCTCAGTTCTCCGTCAACATCCGCGCGCGCGATGGTCTCAAACCCCTCATCGCCCAAAAACGCAATCGCGCGGTCATTCAGGCTGGCCACATAGGGCGAGGCAAAACCGATCCTGCGCAGGCCCAGCGCCTTCAATGCATGCACCAGCGCCCCCGCCGCAGTCACGGTCTGCGCACCACTTTGACTGCGGATCGTCTCGGCCAGATCGCGGTCAAACGCTGGACCATGAGCCAGCGTCGCCGAGGTGCAGCCATACATCACCACATCGGGCTTCACCCCCTGGATCATCCGCAAGGGCTCGTCCATGTCAGACGCGCCAAGGGCCGCCATCTGATCCTCATCCGGGATCTCATCCTCGTCATAACCGCCAATCCGGGCGACATACACCGACACACCGTCAGGGCGCAGCATGGCCAGATCAGGCTCAAGATTGCTGTTGGTGAAGGGGACGAACACACCGATCCGCGCACGCCCTCGGGAAGACATTGTCATGGCAGGCCCTTTCTGCTGATCCAATCCTCGATCAAACCGGCGGCAAAATCCATGTCAGGCGCGACACTGACTGTCGCACGCAGGCAATCGGCCAGACCGGCGCCCCCCTGCGCCCGCAGGAACACCCCTTCGGCGCGCAACGCTGTATCAAGCGTGATAGCCGCACCCGCCGACGGCAGACGCATCAGCACAAAATTGGTGAAGCTTTCTGGCACAAACAGACCAAGCGCACGCATCCGGGCGGCAAATCCATTCCTGATCCCAGCACTCAGCACACAGGTTTCGCGCATATAGGCCTGATCCTGCAAAGCAGCCGATGCAGCCATCTGTCCGGCCAATGCGACGTTGTTGGGATTCAGCAGCTTGCGTATCTCCCCCGCGATCTCAGCCGGGAACAGACCCCAGCCAACACGCATTCCGGCCAACCCATAGGCCTTGGAAAAGGTGCGCAAGACAACCGTATCACCCCGTGCAACCAGATCGAACATCGGTTCATTCAGAGGGTCGGCAAACTCGCCATAAGCTTCGTCAATCACCAACAGGACATCCCCGGGCAGGCCATCACGCAGGCGGATCAGCTCGGACCGGGGTAGGCGCGTGCCGGTGGGATTGCCCGGATTGGCGACAAATACGATACGGGTCTCCGGGGTGACGGCTGCCAGCAGCGCGTCCACGTCCACCGTCAAATTGTCCTCGGCCGCAGTGTCAAACCGCGCGCCCGTCATCTGAGTGGCAACGCGGAAAAACGGATAGGCATGGGCCGGGACCAACGCGACACGGCCCGGCGCGAGATAGGCGCGCGCCAACGCGCCGATCAGATCAAGCGAGCCATTGCCGCAGACGATCTGTGTGGGATCAATCCCATGCGTCGCGCCGATGGCTTGGCGCAGATCGCTCCAGTCCGGATCAGGGTAGAGATGCGGCGCATCTGCCGCCTGATGTAGCGCCTCGCCCACCAGCGGGCTCGGCGCGCGCAGGCTTTCGTTTTGCGACAGTGACATAAGCCGTTTGCCCTCGGGGGCCGACAGATCAGCCAGTTGATAGGCCGCCATAGCTGCGATGTGGGGGACCGGATGGATCATGTTTTATCGCCCCTTAGCTGTGCACGATAATGGGTGCGCGCCGTGTCGTCGCTGATCAACCCTTCGGTCAGGTCACGACGAACAAGATCAGGATCACGCTGATCTGCCGGGCCAAACCCGCCACCACCGGGGGTTTCAAGGATCAGAGGTTTGTCAGACGGCACCCGGATGGTACCCTTGCTGCCAAGATCCGGCCCATCATGCCCAACGCGGATGCGCCCATTGGCCCCGGCCTTGCCACCATGGCGGCCCTCGGCAGCAAATGTCACACGCTCGACCGACAGGAAGGCGAGGAAATCATCCTCACCGGCAGACGCAATCTCGATATGCTGACCATGACCGCCCTGATATCTGCCCACTCCGCCACTATCCGCGCGCAATTCGCGCCGCGTGATCAGCACCGGGGCCACCGCCTCGGTCGGCTCCACCTGACTGCCCCAGACGCCACTGGGAAAGGCTGTGGCCGACAACCCATCCTTGTCAGCCCGCGCGCCAGTGCCGCCGTTGAACACCAGCTCCAGCGCGAAATGCTGGCCGCCATCGCGGGCAACTTCGGGCGTGTGACGCAGCGGCACATCATAAAGGCAGGATGCCCCCTCTGCGGGCACACGATCCGGCAGGGCTTGTGACAAGCAGCCATAAACAAGATCGGGTGTCATCTGCCCGATGGAGTGACGCATCGCGACCGGCACAGGCGGTTGCGCGTTGAGGATACAGCTCTTGGGGCCGGTCACCTGGAAGGGCTCAAGCGAGCCTGCATTGTTCGGGATATCAGCCCCGATGATACAGCGCAGGGCAAAGACTGAATAGGCGGTAGCATAATTCAGCGGCACGTTGATGCCCTTGGGCGAACAGGGCGAGGTGCCATCGTAATCCAACAGCACGTGATCGTCGGCGATGGTCAGTTTGGCCTTCAACATGATCGGCGCATCATAGCCATCGACCTGCAATTCACTGCGGTAAACACCGTTGGGCACCTCGGCAATCGCCTCAATCGTGCCACGCCGCGAGGTGTCGATGATGTAGTCCGCCAGCGGATCGAGTTCATCCAGACCAAACTCTTCCATCATCCCCGCCAGCCGTGTGGCCCCGGTTTCGCAACAGGCAATCAGCGCATAGATGTCGCCCTCATTGGCAATCGGTTCGCGGGAATTGACCCGCACGATTTCCATCAGAAAGGCGTTCAGCTCACCCCGATCGACCAGCTTGCAGGGCGGGATCATCAGCCCCTCGTCAAACACGTCCGAGCCATCGGAACCCATGCCGAGGCCTCCAAGGTCAGCCAGATGCGAGGTGCAAGAGGTGAAGCCCACAACGCGGCCTTTGAAGAACACCGGTTGCATCAAAAGGAAATCGTTCAGATGCCCCGAGGCGAGCCAGGGATCATTGGTCATATAGATATCACCGGGCAGCATCTCTTGCGTCGGGAACCTCGCCATCAGGTTTTTTACCGCCTCGGCCATGGTGTTGATATGACCCGGCGTGCCGGTCACGGCCTGGGCCAGCATCCGGCCCTGCCGGTCAAAAATCCCTGCCGAGATATCACCGCTTTCGCGCACAATCGGGCTGAAGGCAGCGCGGATCAGAGCCTGCCCCTGCTCTTCGACCACGGCCAACAGGCGGTTCCACATCACTTGCAGACGGGTTTTGGAGATCGGGCTCATGACTGACCCTCCTGCCGGTCCAGAATGATATTGCCATCGTCATCTATTTGGGCGGCGAAATCGGCGCTGACATAGGTGGTGGTTTGCGGCTCGACGATCAGGGCGGGACCGGTCAGGGTATCGCCTGCTTTCAATCCCGCCCGGTCGAACACTGGCGCGTCGCGGCGCTGGCCGGTCACATCGCACAGAATACTGACCTGTCGCTGAGGCGTGGCCTGCTGACGCGACACCGCGTCAGACACATGCCCGGCAGGCTCCGAGGCCGAGGCGACACGCACCGACCAGTTCAGCACCTCGATCACCATGCCCGCTACAGCGCGGGAAAATTGATGGATGTATTCCGCCTCAAATAGCTGGCGCAACTGATCAAGGTCGCCCTCAACCAATGCACGATCCGGCAGCGTAATCTCGATCTCATGCCCCTGCCCGTGATAGCGCATGAAGGCGGTACGACTGCGGGTCAGCACGGCATCGGGCGCCCCGGCCTGCACCACCTGCTCGGCCTCGTTTAACATCGCATCAAAGAAGGCATTCAGCCCATCAATGTCCAACGTCTCCAATGTCGCATAGCGGCTGCGCACAACCTCGAACGAGACCGGTGCAAAGAGGAACCCAACAGCAGACCCGACACCCGGATCGCGCGGGATCAGGATACGCGATACGCCTGCGCGCCGCGCCACACGGGTGGCATGAAGCGGGCCATTGCCGCCAAAGGCGATCATCGTGCGCCGCCCCAGATCCTTACCTGATTCCACCGCATGCATCCGGCCCGCGCCTGCCATGCTTTCATCGACAATCTCGCTGGTCCCGGCGGCGGCCTCGTCCGGCGTCAAACCGATCTTGCCACCAATTGAGGTGGTGATCGCATCGGATGCAGCGACGGTATCAATCTGCAACCGCCCCTCGGCAAAGCTGGCCGGTTCGATCAGCCCTTGCTGCACATCGGCGTCCGTGACCGTGGCGTCCTGCCCGCCCTTGCCAAAGGCGGCGGGTCCAGGCTCGCTGCCTGCACTCAACGGCCCGACTTGGATGCGCCCCAGCCGGTCGATGGCTGCGATGGAACCGCCACCCGCGCCAATCTCGATCATCTCAAGCACGGGGATACGCACGGGCATGCCGCTGCCTTTGATGAACCGCTCGGCGCGGGCAATTTCAAACCGGCGCGCACTTTGCGGTTGGTAGTTATCAATCAGGCACAGCTTGGCGGTGGTGCCACCCATGTCGAACGACAACACCTCGGTGGCCCCCGCCCGCTCTGCAATCCGCGCCGCCAAGATAGCGCCACCCGCCGGGCCAGATTCGACCAACCGGATTGGCAGGGCCGCGGCAGGGCCTATCGTGGTCATGCCACCCCCTGCCGTCATCATCAGGATCGGGCAGTGCAAGCCTTCGGCGGCAAAACGGCGGGCAAACTCGGCCAGATAGTCAGACATCAATGGCTGAATATAGGCGTTGGCGATGGTGGTGCAGAGCCGGTCAAATTCGCGGGCCTCAGGACTGACATCAGAGGAGATCGAAATCGACAGGTCAGGCAGTTCAGCCGCAATCAGATCGCGCAGACGCTGCTCATGGGCGGGATTGGCATAGCTGTGGATCAAGCAAATTGCGATGGCCTCGGCCCCCGAGGTGCGCAGATCGTCGATCAATCCAGCAACCGATGCTTCATCCAGCGGAGTCAGTTCGTTGCCCAGCGCATCCATCCGCCCCGCGATGGTGAAACAGCGCGCGCGCGGCACAATCAGATCGGGTTTTTCAATGTTGATGTCATATTGGCTGTACCGCCGCTCATACGCGATTTCCAGAATGTCGCGAAAACCCTCGTTGGTGATGCTGGCCACCCGCGCACCGCGCCGCTCGATCAGGGCATTCGTCGCCAGGGTGGTGCCATGAATAAACCCCTCGACCTGCGCCCAATCGGCGCCGGCCGCGCCCAGCACATGTTGCACCCCCTCCATCGCCCCTGTCGTGGGGTTTTGCGGGGTGGTCGGGGTTTTGGCGGTAGCAACAACCACGCCGGTACCATCCACCAGAACAGTGTCGGTAAAGGTGCCGCCAATATCGACAGCAACACGAAAGCCAGCTGTTTGATCCATTGAGGTTTTCCGAAAATAAGAGAGGCAGGGACAGGACAACAGAATGCTCAACGCGCATATATGCGGCGTCTAGATAACCAGATCTGTTCCGGTCGCGCGGCGGCCAATGCGCCGGTCTGTCATTTGATGAGTCATCAACCCATACCCTTAAACATCTCTGCTCCGACGCTGTGCCGGGTTCGGAATTTTGTCAAGAGATTTGGTTGAGAGGCTTTATCCGCCCGTGAGCGGCGCAGGCGTTTCAAAAATCTGGGCAGCGTGCTGATCCAGATAAATCCGCAACCAGGGCGAAAAGATCTCGGGCGTCGCGCGGGTCTGCTCGGCCAGATCGTCCATATCAACCCAGCGTGTATCCATCACTTCATCGGGATTCGGCGCGACTGCGATTCGCTGTGCCACACGCGACAGATAGATATCGACCAACTCATGCTCGATCAGCCCCCCGCCCACATCGGCGCGATAGGTCACCTGATCGCGATATGTCAGGGTCAACCCGGTGATTCCCAACTCTTCGTTCAGGCGGCGATGCGCGCAATCCTCGGGGTCTTCGCCCCATTTGGGATGGGTGCAGCAGGTGTTCGCCCACAGGCCCGGCATGTGATATTTGCCCATCGCCCGGCGCTGGATCAGCACATCGTTGCCACAGAGCACAAAGACCGACACGGCCTTGTGCAACAACCCGCGCTGATGCGCCTCAAGCTTTTCAACGGCAACCAGGTCGCCGTCAATCCATGTGGGGATCATATGCTGCATATCGGCCTCAAACCAAAAAACGGCAGCGCGCCAAACAACGCGACCGGGCTGCGATATAGCCTGTTCAGACACCTTGCAACAGATCACATGAGACGGTTTCAGCAAACCCCGCGCCGTTTTGTCGTAAACGACACGGTTTGACGTTTTCGAGATATTGACTTTGAAACCACAGCGCGTCTGATCATGGCAACGACCCTCCCAATAAGGAAGTGCCCCGCGATGATCAAAGACAGCCCGGCCCTTGTTGCCTCCATTCGTGACCGTTTTGCCCATGTGGACAGCTGCCCCTTCGCAGGCCCGCGTATCTTCTTTGAAAACGCAGGCGGGGCATTGACCCTGAAATCAGCGGTCGAAACCTCGGCCAAGTTTGCCGCGATCCCTGACAATCAGGGGCGGGATAATGCGGGCAGTCATGCGCTGGTCGATATCGTCAATCGGGCCAAAGCCGATATGGCGGTGTTCATGAATGCCGGATCGGGCCAGTTCTTTGTCGGTGAAAGCGGCACCGAGCTGCTGTTCCGCATGATTCGCACCGCCTGTGTGAACGCGCCCAAAGGGGCCAAGGTTATTGGGTCCTCCATTGAACACCCCGCCAGTCGCAGTGCCGCACGCCGCTGGACCGAAATTGCCGGGTTGGATTACATAAACGTCCCCCATGATGATGCCACCGGGTTGGTAACGGCGGATCACTACCGCACCCACCTGACACCGGATGTGGCCGTGGCGACGATCCTGCATGCCTCGCCCGTGACCGGGATAGGCATGGATGTGGCGGCGATTTCAGCCGCCATTCGCGAGGTTGCGCCGGAGTGTTTCATCATCGTCGATGGCATCCAGCACGCCGCGCACGGACAGCTGGATATCGACAGCTATGCGGTCGATGGCTACGCGATCTCGCCCTACAAGGTTTTCTCGCGTCATGGCTATGGCGTGGCGTGGATTTCTGACCGGCTGACCGCGCTGCCCCATGATATGCTGATTGATGCCCCGGCAGAGGGGTGGGAATTTGGAACCCGCGACACCGGCGCCTATGCCACCATATCTGACGTCGTGGGCTATTTCGACTGGCTGGGCGGGCAGGTCTCGGACGAGGTCGAGCCCCGCGCACGGATCGAAGCGGCAGGCCGCGCCATCCACGCTTATGAGCAGCACCTGACCAACGCGATGATCCATGGCACCGGCAACCTGCCGGGCCTGAATGAAATGGAGCATGTCACCGTTCTGGCCGGAGCCGACAACCCGGCGCGCGAGGGGCTGGTGTCGATCGTGGTGCGCGATGTGCCCTCGGCCGAGGTTGTCACTCGCCTGAATCAAGAAGGCATCCGCACCCACACCCGCAAGGCCGATCACTACAGCGGCAACGTGCTGACCCCGCTGGGCCTGTCCGATTGCATCCGCATTTCGATGTGCCACTATAATACCGAGGCCGAAGTGGCCAAGCTGTTGGCCGTGATCAAAGACAAGCTGTTGGCCGTGATCAAAGAAATGGGCGGCTAAGCGGCACGATTTTGCCGGGTAAATGACCGGGACTTGTTTTGATGCTCCGCCGCCCCAACCTTGAGCCTCAGACGTCTATGGTTTTCCTGACTTGGCCACACGGGGCCAATCAAAGTATAGGCAAGCCATTCCCCTGCGGCGTCGCTGCATCTATAGCCGGGGGATGAACGGGCTAACAAAGGGGCATCCCATGGCGAACCATCTCTATCAGAACGATCTGCCCGATGGGTTGGATCTGGGGCCTGTTGTGGCCATTGATTGCGAAACCATGGGCCTGAACCCGCATCGTGACCGGCTGTGCGTGGTGCAGATGTCAGGCGGCGATGGCGATGCACATCTGGTGCAGATCGCCAAAGGCCAGACCAGCGCGCCCAATCTGGCGGCAATGCTGGAAAACCCCGAGGTGCTGAAGCTGTTTCATTTCGGGCGGTTTGATATCGCGGCGATGTACAATGCCTTTGGCGCGCTGACCGCCCCGGTCTATTGCACCAAGATCGCCAGCAAGCTGATCCGCACCTATACGGATCGCCACGGGCTGAAAAACCTGATCCAGGAATTGATCGGCACGGATATCTCCAAGCACCAGCAATCTTCGGATTGGGGCGCGGCTGAACTGACCAGGGATCAGCTGGAGTATGCCGCATCGGACGTGCTCTATCTGCACCAGTTGCGGGACGAGCTGAACAACCGGCTGGACCGTGAAGGACGCACCGAAATGGCCCAGGCCTGTTTCGATTTCCTGCCCACCCGCGCCAGGCTGGATCTGGCGGGCTGGCCCGAAATTGACATCTTTGCGCATTAAATGACCTGGACCGGGGATTTCTATTCGCAGCTTGTGGCCTGGATGAAGATTATCCTGCCGCTGGCTGCGCTTGGTCTTCTGTCCACCCTCTTCCTGATCTCGCGCACCATTGATCCGACACAACAACCCCCCAAGGTCGAGGTGGATCTGGAACAGCGCGCCCATGACCAGGGGGCCACCAAACCCTCCTTTGCCGGGGTAACAAGCGGCGGTGACGAGGTGGCCTTTCTGGCCGAACGTGCACGCCCTGATCCGGGCGATCCCGAACGCCTGATCGCCGATGATGTCTCATCAGAATTGCGGCTGGTGGGCGGCACCGTGATCGACATCACCGCAGACCATGCCGATATGCATCAAAGCCGCTATACCGCCTCGATGGAAGGGCGGGTCAATATGGTCACCACCACTGGCTATACGCTGACCACCGAACGGCTGAACACGCGGTTTGATATCCTTTATGCCGCAACCCCCGGGCCGGTGCAGGGATCAGGCCCGCCGGGCGACATCACGGCAGGCCGCATGGTGCTGACATCGAACCAAGACACCGGCGATGCAGAAATGGTGTTCACCGATGGCGTTAACCTGATATACCAACCCAATAACCCCGAGGATTGATCCACGTGCCGCTGCTTTTCCGCTATGTTATTTGTGTCAGCCTTTTGATTGGGTTGCCCGGCCTGACACTGGCCCAAACCGCGCAAGTGGCTTTTGGCAACACCCAGCAGGACAGCAACCTGCCTGTCGAAGTCTCTGCCGATAATCTGGCGGTGAACCAGAATGATGGCACGGCGGTGTTCACCGGCAATGTGCTGATCGGACAGGGTGCGATGCGGCTGTCCGCGCCCCGGGTTCTGGTGGTCTATCTTGATGATCAAAGCGGGATTGAGCAACTGAAGGCCAGTGGCGGCGTAACTTTGGTCAGCGGCGATGATGCGGCCGAAGCGGCGAACGCCGATTACAACATCCAGACCGGTCTGATCGAAATGCAGGGCAATGTGCTTCTGGTGCAAGGGTCCAACGCGCTAACGGCGGACAAGATGTTTGTCGATACCAAGGCCGGCACGGCCCGGATGAGCGGGCGAGTCAAAACCGTACTGCAGCCCGAGAACTAAGCCATGGCCAAACCCAACCTTCATATCGCCCATGAAAACACCGGCCTGCGGGTCGAGAACCTGCGCAAAAGCTATAACAAGCGCGTCGTGCTGCGCGATGTGTCGTTGGAGCTGCAACAAGGCGAGGTCGTTGCCTTGCTGGGCCCGAACGGCTGCGGCAAGACCACGTCGTTTTACGCCATTGCCGGGCTGATCTATCCCGAAGGTGGAAAGGTCTTGATAGAAGGGCGGGACGTGACGAACCTGCCGATGTACCGCCGCGCCAAGCTGGGCATTGGGTACCTGCCACAGGAAATGTCGATTTTCCGCGGCATGTCTGTGGAAGACAACGTGCTGGCGATTCTGGATATCTCCTATCCAAACCGGCACAAGCGCCGCGAGCGGCTGGAAGAACTGCTCTCAGAGTTTTCGATCGAGCATCTGCGCCGCGCCCCCGCGCTGGCCCTGTCCGGCGGCGAGCGCCGCCGCGTTGAAATCGCACGCTGCCTGGCCGCCAATCCACGCTACCTGTTACTGGATGAACCCTTTGCGGGGATCGACCCGATCTCGGTGGGCGATATCCGTCATCTGGTGGCTGACCTCAAAAAACGCGGCATTGGCGTTCTGATCACCGACCACAATGTGCGCGAAACGCTGGAAATCGTTGATCGCGCCTATATCCTGCATGATGGTCAGGTGCTGATGTCGGGCTCACCCACCGATGTGGTCGAGAATGAAAACGTGCGCCGCGTCTATCTGGGCGACAATTTCCGCATCTCTTAAGCCGCCTTACAAAGATCACCCAATTGCCAAGCGTAGTCGGGATCCCCATTGACAAATCCCCGCGAAAGGGCGTCAAATATGAGTATGACAATCGTGGATCACGTGCCGTTATTGACATGGCCCGCCAATCAAGCGCCCAGCCCTGCGCAAACAGACCACATGTCCATTTTCCTTTTCTGGTTGTAAACTATGCACGGTGCGGTAAGCACTGAAATTCCAGCCGGAAATTCAATTCTAAGGAGACAAGATGCGCTATCAAATCAGTGGAAAACAGATTGATGTTGGCGAAGCCCTGCAAACCCATGTGAAGGACGAGTTGAGCGGAATCGTCAACAAATACGCCGAACGCCCGACCGACGCTCATGTCATCTTTTCCAAGAGCGCCAGCGAATTTGTCTGCGAAACCATTGTGCATCTTTCAACCGGCCTGACCACGCAGGCCAAGGCAAAAGCCCATGAAATCTATGCCGCTTTTGACCAGTGCAGCGATAAGATGGAAAAGCAGCTGCGCCGTTATAAACGCCGCCTGAAAGACCATCATCGTGACCGTGCGGAACCGGTTGAATTCATGGGCGTGTCCTCGTATATCCTCGCCTCTGAAGTGGAGGGTCAGGAATCGGAACCTGAAAGCCTGCAGCCAATGATCGTGGCCGAGATGGAAACCACTATTCCCTCTCTCAGCGTGGGCGAGGCAGTGATGCAGATGGAGTTGGCAGGCGCGCCGGTTCTGGTCTTCCGCAATGAAGGAAAAGACGGGGTTAACGTCGTGTACCGCCGTGATGACGGCAATATCGGCTGGATCGACCCGTAAAAGGAATCAGGCAAGCGCGCTGCGCATGTAATGTTTTGGAGCAAAGCTGTTTCCATGGAAATGACAAAGATACTGCGTCCCGAGGCCGTTCGGATTCTCTCGGCGGCGTCGAGCAAGAAGCGTTTGTTTCACGAGTTGGGCGGCATTGCCGAAAGCGTCTATGGCCTCAGCCAATCCAAAGCTGTTGAGGCGCTGCAAGAGCGCGAAGCCCTTGGGCCAACGGGTGTGGGCAACGGTGTTGCCCTGCCCCATGCCCGTCTTGCCGGGCTGGATCATGTCGTGGGTGCGATGGTGGTGATTGACACCCCGATTGATTTCGATGCACCCGACCGTCAGCCTGTTGACCTGGCCTTTGCGCTGTTTGCGCCCGAAGACGCAGGCGTGGAACATCTCAAGGCATTGGCACTGGTGTCGCGCACGCTGCGCAGCAAATCCATCTGTGCGAAACTGCGCGCCAATAACGACCCTGCAACGCTGTTCACCATCCTGACAGAATCACACTCTGTTCAGGCGGCCTGAAGCCGGTTCAGGCCCAGCGACCAAAGCCAAACATCATGTAATCCCGCTGGTAAATCTCGCTGACCAGCGCCTCGATCTCATTGTCGTAAATCTCGGACAAGGGAATGGGCGCTGTGTTCTGCGCCATCCCGGGTTTGGCCGGTTTGGCATAGCCAACCTGCCGCGCCAGGGCGGGCAGATAGCTGGTCATGTCCTCTTCGCGCACGATCATATCGGGCAGAGCAAACACCCCCATCCCCTGAATAACCGAGGCTTGCGTGGCCCAGTGCGCATCCACACGAATGCCAGTCTGCCCTGCCAGATTTGCCCGCACAAATTCCAGAAATCCGACGAACGCGGCGCGATGCGCGCGCCGATCATACGTCGCATCGGGGCCACCGCCGGGGATCGGCACCTTATAGAAGTTCCGCAAAGTCTTGCGAATCTCGGTGAAAGTGCCGGGGCCTTTGATCAGGATTTTATCGCAAAACGCCGCATGGACCCGGGCCACCGGATGGCGCAATACGGTAAAACTGCGATGTCCCTTCTTGCGGCGTTTCCACTGACGCAGGGATTTCTGGGTGTGTTTGAACGGCAGGGTTTCGGCCTCAACCCCGTCAAGCGCGCCCAGCCAATTCAGCACCTCGGCCTCGGACCGCGATCGCACCGGCATGTAAAGCAACCCGGCCCGCGCCCCGGTCACATAGCCCGGCACACCGGGACCGCGCCGGGGTTCAAAATTTGGCGTACGGGTCAAGTTGAACGGGTCCGCACCGCTCAGCGCGGTTTCCATCTCTTTGAAGTTTGACACCTTGTCAGGCAGGGAACTGGGATTCTGTTTCTTTAGCGAAGAATCCAGCGCCTCAAGCTGCTCGTCCGAACCAAGGAAGCGCGCCAGCCCGTTCATCACGTCAATGCTCTGCAAATCCTCATAGGCGATGTAAAACGCGGCCTGCCCGCTGATCTGCAGCCGGTTCAGCAAGAGCACCTGAAATTCCTGCAACGTGGCAATGTGGTCTTCAAATTCGACGCCGTCAAAGCTGACTTTGCTGTCCTTGCGGCGTTTCACATTGGTCAGCTTCCACTGCCCCGTGGCCTGCGCGATCTTCTAGGACACATAGCTTTCCAGCGGATTACGCGTCAGGATGATCTTGGCACAACGCGGATCATCCAACGCGATATCCAGCACCCTTGGATCATGATCATGAAAGAACCGAAAGCCCCCCAGACCGGTTGATCCACCCTTGATCACTTTAGACCTGTTTCGCAATAGGTAGATTTCTGCCATTCCAGCTTCACCGAAGCAGTGGAGTTTGCCGGAATGGCCGTACTGAAAGTTTTACGGGCACGTCCAGAGTTGTTTTTCCGCCTTTCCGGAATACGTCCGGCGGATTTTGATGCTCCGGTTTGTCAGCTTCACCCGATTTGGCTTGCCGGTGAAGCCGCGCGTTTGTCCCGAAAGAACAGACAACGGGCCATCGGGGGCGGCAGGAAGTATCGGCTGCAACTGGCGGAACAAATGCTTTTGTGCCTGATCCATTACCGCACATACGCCGGCCAGGCCTTTGTTGGCCTGCTTTTCGACATTTCCAGCCCTACAGTTTGCCGCCGCGTTCGCGCCATGACGACGGTGATGGCTGGCCATTTCGCCATGCCGGAGCGCAGGATCAAATTATCGACACAGGAAAGAAACGATCTTCTCTATCCTGTGATCGATGGTACCGAGCGCCCTGTTCAGCGCCCCGGGACGCCGTCAAGGCGCAAAGCCAGTTATTCAGGAAAGAAGAAACGCCATACAGCGTCGCACCGGATCATTACCGACGACAGGAAAAGGATCCTGGCCGTTGGTCCTGCACAGCCCGGGCGAAAGCACGACAGGCGGATATATGATGAAGCGCGCGTGGACAAGCCTCCCGGTGTGCCTGTCCCGGGCGATCCCGGTTATCCGGGAACGTCGCTGGAAGTCCCGCTCAAAGCCTCAAAGAACCATCCCCTTGCCAAAGAGCGGAAAAGCTGCAACACATGGCACGCAAAGCTGCGCATCGGCGTAGAGCATGGAATTTGCCGCATGAAAAAGTTCGGGATTTTTGCCGATACCCATCGCAATAATGGCCAGGCGGATATGATCGCAAGGAATGTAGCGGCCCTGGCAAACCTGAATTTGAAAACAGCCTGACCAAATGGGCAGGGATACCTCCGTTCAAAAACAACCGCCCTTATTGCGAATCGAGTCTATTGATCAGGCGGGCCGGGTCCGCATCACGCTGGGCCTGGGTCACATCCAGAATTTCAGTTTTGTTGGGATAGCCAATAAAATGCGGATTGAACGCCTCGCCGTGACACTCAAAGCCGTCAAACGCGTTCAGATTGGCTTCGAGAAAATTCGAGCCGGTGCGCATTTCTGCAAACACGATAAAATAGTCAAACTGACCGGACTGGACTTCGTCCCTATTTCCGGACAGTTTGATTATGGCTCAATTAGCATTGATTATGCGTGGCGTGCTACAGGCAGGATGCCTGCGGCGGCGGCAAGTATCGCGCGCGGCGTTTGGTGGCTCGGAAGGACGGCAAGGTGGAACCACCGAAGGCAGCTGTCCAGGTATTTGGTTGCGATACCCCGATGGCGGCGCGGAAAGGTCTTTAACCGCTCATGCCGACTGTTCACGGTTTGAATGTGCAATTCACCACGGACACGTTCTCCGGCGGTCCGGTCGAGACTTTCATGGCTGACGCCCATTTCTGCGGCGCAGGGCGGGTACCCGGTGCAGCCATCGGTCACCAGGAGAGCGTCCCCATCAAGACGTGGCTGCAGAACCGTTTTGAGATGTTCGGCTGTCACCGCAGGCAAGACAGCACTGATGGTGGTGCCTGATCGGTCGACTGCAACGAGGACCGGAACCTGCTCCTTCGACAATCCGCGTTTTGAGGCCTTTCCCCCGCGTTTGCGGGCTTTTCGAGAGAGATTACGCTCCCCTTTCCGGCTGCGCGGAAAGAACGTCTCGTCGGCTTCGACGATCCCGCACAGCTTGACCGCACCGACCGTTACAGCCTGAAGAAAGCGATGACGCCAACGAAAAGCTGTGGTGTCGGCCACCATACAACGCTCAGCGGACGCCTTTACCGTTTCGCCGTCGCGCAGGGAAGCTGCAAACTCTGCCCACCTGTCCTTGTGGCGCAAGCGGGCAAGCGGCGTCCCGGTCAGCGCGTTGAAGGTTTTGCGACAGCTTTTGCAAAAGAACCTCGTCAGGCCACTTGCATGGCCTCTGATGATCGCACCGCCCGAAGCGCAGTGCGGACAGATACGCCCCTCGCGAACAGTCGCCTCAAGGAGATCGATCACGCTTTCCAGCGACGAAACCCCGGCAACGAGCCGTCCGGTTTCAGCCCGTTGTTTCGATGAAAGGTTGTCGATCTCGTTAAGCCACACCAAAAAAGCCTGATGATCCATGTGCCGCACCCATAATTTTGTTCATGGTGTGTTCTATTACAGGTTGGCACGCATAATCAATGCTAATTGAGCCTTGATTATTGACCCTATGCGGCCATTTTCCAAGTCATATTGTTGAACGCCTGTTGCGGCGTTTGGTATCCGATGGCGGAGTGGCGGCGCTGACGGTTGTGGAAGACCTCGATATATTCGAAGATTGCGGCCTTGGCTTCCGCCCGTGTTTTGAACCTTTGACGGTGAACCAACTCCTTTTTCAATGATGCAAAGAAGCTTTCCATCGGGGCATTGTCCAGGCACTCGCCCTTGCGGCTCATGGATTGCGCAATCCCTGCCTTTTCGATCAGCTTGCGATACTCGCCACCGGCGTACCGGCTCCCCCCTGTCGGAGTGGTGGATCGGACCGGGAACAGGGCCTCTGCGACCCGGGGCCATCGTCAGGGCATCACAGCAAAGCTCGGCCCGCATGTGATCCTCCATCGCCCAACCAACGATTTCCCGCGTGGCCATGTCTTTCACGCCGGCCGGATAGAGCCACCCTTCATCCGTATCGATACAGGTGATATCGGCCAACCAAACCGTATTGGGGGTGAGGCGGTGGAACGCCTGTTCCAACAGGTTTGGCGATGGGCTCATTTTGTGATTGCTATCCGTTGTCACGGGCTTGCGGCGCTTGTTCGGGCGTGGAGACAGCTTGTTTTCCTTCATGATCCGCGCCACCCGCCGCTCGGAGACGGTTTCGCCATCGGCCACCAGGTCCTGATGGATCCGCTTTGATCCGTAGCATTTCCTGCCGGCTTTGAAGAAAGTCTTGATCCTGGGCAGCGGTTCCGGATCTCGAACGTCTCGATCTGCTTTGCGCTGATCCCTCGCCGGTTGGCCGGCCGGGAAACCATAAAACCGGCCCCGGGAAATCGCCGGAACCCTGCAAAGCGTGGAAACCGCGTATTGAGCTTTATGGGCAGTGACGAATCTGCGCTTGTTCGTCATGGTTTCACCGCCCGTGTCGCGAAAAAAGCGGATGCTTTGTGCAAAATCTCCACTTCCTCTGTCAGGCGCCTGTTCTCCTTGCGAAGACGGGCCGGTTCCGCTGCATCCGCCTTCCGCCGCCGCTTGGCTTCAGCCGAGCCGAACGCTTCGATCTCAAGCCGCCAGGTCTTCAACTGTGTGCCGGTGATTCCAGGCTCCCTGGCAACGCTGCCCTGTGTCGCGCCCGGTTCATAAACCCGTTCAACCGCCGCTGCCCTATACTCGTCCGTATAGTTCCGTCGATGGTGTCCCATTTCGTGCCCCTTTCATGGACAGGGGTAAAGTACCCCAGTGTCCGGAAACAGGGACGAAGTTCAGTTCGAACGCTGGCAATGCCAATCACCAGAAGGCAGAGTGTTTCGAGGCGACTATTGCTCAGCGACAAGCCATCGGATAGTTTCGCCGAGAGGGTGTCGATTGCTTTTCGGATCATGGGAGGCTCCATCGTAAATTGAAGAATCCTAACCAAAATCACAAATCTGCGCCCTCAACCACCTTTACTGTCGTGTACAGGGGCGCCGCATAAATCCCTGCCCGGCGTGAACACCCGGCAAGCCGAACAGGACGCCCGGCTGAATAATCAAATCACGAAAGGCGTGGAACAACGGGTTTCAGGATCAACAAGATCACCCGCCCCTCAAACCACAGCACAGAAAAACACAAAACAGGTCAAAAATCGAGGTGCCCTCCTGCAGTCGGAGCAGCAGCCAGTCGCTTCCATCCTTGGTGACCTCACAGCCCCATCGGGAAAGTATCAAAGCGCCAAAGGAGTTCTTTGCGCGAAACTCTGCGATGACATGGACTTTCCCCCCATCAATATATGCGTGCCAAGTCGTGTACGGGTTTTCACTCCATATACCCCATATATACCCCATTCTGCAGATCCTGGGTCATTCAATCTGCGGCTGATGAATTCCTTGCAGGCATATCGCGCATGGTCGCGCATTTGAGATTCGGGGGAGGGTTCCGGCCTGGGCGGGTTCATAGTTTCCGAAGTCCAGGACCAATAAAGAAACGGGATAGTGACGATCAAGACGAACGTCGCGCCGATCGCCTTCAGATTTTCCTTTTCCATTGCGACCCTTTCGCCCGAGGGGGAATACTCAGGAATGTCCCGCTCTTTGTTGAAACTCACCAGAGCGGCGTTGCTTTGTGAGAGGTCATGCGGCGTTTGTCAAGCTCGGTATCTTTGAAGGATGCGCGCGAAGTTGGCAGCTCTGGTGCGGATTTCATTGAAACCAGGCCGTACGCTTAATTCCTTATTTATACCGGAGCTACGCCAAAACCCGAAACTTCTCATGAGTTATGACGCGAAAATTGTCTGAGACTTGGCTTCGGAATGTTTTCCACTCGTTTGGTATGGTTACGCGGAAGAACTTCAGGATTGCATTCGCAAACTGTTTTTGGGTTGGGTAATGATGATTGTGCGTCACGAACTGGTGCATGACAGCCCATAATCGTTCAATGGGGTTCAGGTGCGGGCAGTATGGCGGCAACTGGATAAGGTGGATGCGGCAATCTGGCCTTGCGAGAAACGCCCTGACATCCGGCCCTTTGTGATAGGGCGCGTTGTCCCAGATGACGTGGATTAATCGCTTGTCGGGGTTGCGCGTTTCAATCTTGGCTAGAAGCTGCGTGGCACTGACACCGTCGACGGTGGTTGGCTCGACAAAGGGCGCGTCGAAGGTTTCAAGGTTGAGCCCGCCATGGATATTCACACGGCCTCGCCCAGCAGTGGTCGGGACTGCGGGGTTTGAGCCTGCCTTCACCCAGCCATATGCAGGCTTTGTCTGATATTCTGGGTGGACGGCATCAGCGAAATAAACGGCTTCATCAGCGCCAAGCTCGGTCATCAACCGCTCGTACATCGTAATGAAGCTGGCCTGTTTCTCGACAGATACACCCCGTGGCAGGGCCTTGGGTTTGCGATACTCAAACCCGAGCCGGGCAAGAAGCTTGATGCAGCCAGAATGCGAGTAGCGCAGGCCAAATTCTGTTGAAATATGGGCTCTTATCTCAACTGTCGAACGGCAGAAGCGACCGTTCAGCCAATCGCATAATGCAGCCTCTTGATCTGGGGCCATACGAGATTGACCCCCTTTCCAGCCATCGGCGGCAAGCGCGTCCCAGCCGCTTTCACGGTAGGTTTTGTGCCAGCCACGAATGGTGTCGTCGTCCAAATATAGAAATTCCGCGATTACTTGACAGGACTTCCCGTCATCCAGCAAAAGGAGCGCATTTGCACGCCGTGCAATCCCATGATCTTCGCGTTGACTGCGCACACAGGACTCAAGCTCAAGGCGCTCCGTGGGAGAAAGAAAGTTGGGACGGATCATGCGGCTAGCTGAATCGTTCTACGGTCAGACGTCAACCCGTCAAAAGTCGGGTGCTCGAGGACTCTGTGTATACGTAAGTTCATAATCACGCATTAACGCGCTTGAGGTATTCCGCAAGGGCGGCTTCCAATATCGCTTGGTGCGTTTGGTCAGTTTCAACGGCATAAAGCCTCAGGCGTTTGTAGGTCTCGCCATCGAGGGCCAGCGTCGGCCGCTTTTCACTAAGCCGCTTTGTCAGTTTCCTGTCCCGGGGCGCACCATGCCCTTTCCCGCGTTGCGGTATGCCGGTATCGGTTGGGCGGTTTTCGATGTTCAGCAGGCCGTCGAGGGCCACGGGTTTCTTAGCCATTGAGCATCCCTTTCACGTAATCCCATACGGCGGCAATCTCTGCCCCCGCTTTATCGTCATTTGTTTCGGAGACGCCCTGCCCGGTTGCGCCGGTTTCGGCATACGCACACATTGGGCGATATTTACTGGCGCAACCGGCCATGCTGGGCCAGCACGCGGGCCGCTTCCTCTGTGATCCGCGCACGCGGCGTCTGGGACAGGGCGAAGGCAAACGGCACCCTGGCAGCATTCACGGCGGCTATGGTCGCACGGGGATCAACACCAGATTAGCCGCACCAAGCGCCTCGGATAGCCATTCCGGGGCGGCTGGTGGCGTGTCGATTATGCAGAGGTCGAAAGGGCCACGCCATGAAATTCGTTACATACCTTCGCGTATCAACCAAACGTCAGGGCCAGAGCGGCCTGGGGCTGGAAGCGCAACGCGCGGCGGTGGCGGCTCATGTTCTTGGCCGGGCTGAGGTCGTGGCAGAGTTTGTCGAGGTTGAAAGCGGCAAGCGTGCAGATCACCCGGAAATGGCGCGGGCGCTGGCAGAGGCAAAGCGTTCAGGGGCCGTGTGCTCATTGCCAAGCTGGATCGTCTCGCCCGCAACGTCGCATTCATCGCAAACCTTCTGGAAAGCGGGGATCGACGGTTGAGTTGGACGTGCGCGGGCGCTTGGCGCTATTGTGCAAGCTCTGGCGATGGCCAAAGAGGCGGGCGTTGATGCGGATACCGCGATGAAGTTGGTGGGGTGGGCCGACGCCAAATAAACTTGACGAAATATGTCAGCCCGCTATCGTTTATTAGCTTCCGCTGGAGGGTTAGATGGCGACATGCAAAAATTGCGGGAAAAAGGGATTTTTTCTTATAGTGGATGTGAATGGTCTGTGCCCTCAATGTGAGGAGATTGTTCTGCCCAGCTTAGTTAATGATTGCCGGATTATCATTGATAGCGGTGCCGTTATTCAAAAATCAAAAAACCAGAGAACCATAATATCCCGTTGCGAAGTCGGTTTGGCCGCCTTGCATCGCGTCGCACCTTACGAGCGAAAAGGTATCCCTGCGTTGACTGAGCCGGTCTCCGAATTAGCGTCTGAGTTTATAGATATACACCGCAAGGCGATTGAAAAGCTTGTCGATGAACAGATTTTTCTGGCTAGATCGAAGCAGGAAAGCGCGTCGACACCTGCCGGCAAGTTAGGTGGGTATACTAGGGCCTGTTGACATTCGGGGTTCCCATTTTGCCTGAAGTCTGATTCAAGCTTCCAAAATGGAGGTGTTGATGGACGCAAATCGTTTGGCTGTTTCCGATGAGCTTTGGGAGAAGATTGAGCCGCCTATACCGGGCAAGGCAGGCGATCCGGGTGTTACCGCGCGCAATAATCGCCGGTTTATGGAAGCAGTATTATGGCGCGTACGCACAGGGTCCCCATGGCGGGATTTGCCCAAAGAGTCTGGCAACCGGAACAGCCGGTTCAAGCGATTTCGTCGGTGGGCCGGGAACGGCGTGTTCGAGAGTCTTTTCAATGCCATGAGTGGCGAGCCGGACCTGGAATATGCCCTTATCGACGGGACGGTTGTTCAAGCTCATCAGAAGGCTTCGGGCGCAAAAGGGGGACTCAACACCAGGCGATCGGACGCTCTCGCGGCGGACTGACGACCAAGGTCGTGGCCCTGGTCGATGCGCTCGGTAACCTGTTCCGGTTTCTGCTTTTGCCGGGACAGGCACACGACATGAAGGGGGTCGCTCCTCTGATCAAGGGGGCTTCCTTTGGGGCGTTGCCGGCCGACAAAGCCTTCGACGCCGACTGGCTCCTGCAAGAGCTTGATGAGCGTGGCGCAACCGCTGTCATCCCGCCCAAATCGAACCGAAAAGTTCAACGGGACTACAATACCCACATGTACAAGTGGCGCCATCCCGTCGAAAACCATTTCGCAAAGATCAAGGAATTCAGAGGCATGGCAACGCGATACGACAAGACTGATACAAGCTACGCTGCCAACTGGCACCTCTGTGCCATGCTCATTGCAACACGATGATTGTCAACAGACCCTAGGGCAATCGACAATCTTAATAAGATGCTCTTAGAGTCTGACTCAAAAGTTTATGTTTGAACAGAATGCCTTGCTATCCGCCTTGTCAAGAGACGAATACCGGCAACCAAAACCCATGCTACGGAACTTTCAACGGTTGCCTCCCGATCTTTTGCCAAACGACGGCAACGTCCCGGCCACGCGAATGTTCGCTCGACACCCCGTCTTCGTGGTGGAAGAACGAACCCCTCGGCTTTGTCAGGGCGCTTGACAATCTCCAATGTCCATTTTCCCTGCAGGGCCAAAGCATCCCGAAGCTTTGGCCCTGCATATCCTGCGTCCGCAAAGATGTGCCCCAGCCGCGGGAAGCGGATGCGCAGTGCTTTGAGAACATCCACAGCACCATCCCGATCCTGTATATCGGCGGCGTGAACAAGGATCGGTAACAGGAAACCTTGCGTGTCTGTCACGATGTGACGCTTGCGCCCTTTGATCTTTTTGCCCGCATCAAAGCCTGAAATGCCGCCGCTTTCCGTTGTTTTTACGCTCTGGCTGTCAATAACGCCCGCAGTGGGGCTCGCCTCACGGCCCGACAATTCGCGCGCCGCCATCATTGACAGATGGTTGATCCGGTGTAACAGACCGTTGTCGCGCCAGTCGTAAAAACAGTTCTGCACAGTCGAGACCGCCGGGAAATCCCGCCGGATCATGCGCCACTGACATCCCGTGGTCGCCATATACATAATCGCGTTCACAACACGGCGCGGATTCGTCTTGCGAGGGCGACCACCTCGCTTCGCGGCAGGTAACAGGGGCCGAACAAGCGCCCATTCCTCCATAGTTAAATCGCTTGGATAAAAGCCCGTTTTACGCCTATGCTCCGCGCGGGTGATGTCTGTCCACGTCATGGGACCCTCCAGTTTCTTTCAAAACCAATGAATCATAAACACGTGATATCACTCAACTACTTTTGGAACAGCCTCTAAAAAGCCGGATCCGCATTTGACGATCATGCTTCATTCTCCAGTGGATGAAGTAGACGCCCGGAAAAAGATCTCGTGGCTGGAACGACAGCCTGCTGTTCTTGATGGCCGTATTCGGCCGATAATCCTAATGGACGCTGGCGATAAGGGGCTTCGCGGACAGGCCATCCGTCAAGGCGGAAATACGGAGTTCTTGTCTGCATGGGGTGCAGAAATGTTGCGCGTCCACCTCAATAACATCGAGATCTCAGAGCTTGATAATCGCGAAATGCGTAATAGCATTCTGGAGGTGACAGGTGGTATTCCTAGCGATGTGATCAAGCTTGTCGCTGAATTGGCGAAGTCCGATGATCTTGATCGTGTTTTTGAGGGCTGGACTGGCCCTCAGCTAGATGTCTCTGATTACTTGGATTCCACTCTGGTAAAGGCTTTGGTAAATTTGGAAGACGTGAACGGCAAAGAGGACTTTCAGGTGCTGAGCCAGATCATGCGCGACGCTGTTGGTGCGGACCTCATAACCTTGGGGTGTCAACGGCGGAGTAAAATCCGGCCACTGGGGCGGAGCAAAAGTCGGCCAGTTTGTGGAGTGCGCCTTGGGGCGTGTGGCCACCAATCAGCAAGCACGTTCCAAGGCGCATTGGCCGTCAGGCCGATTGTTCAGTTGTCAGGTTGAAGGGTTGGCAATACGTGCGCGGCTCTGATTGAGGCGGTAGCTTTCGCCGTTCATCTCGAGGATGTTGACGTGATGTGTCAGCCGGTCCGGGAGCGCGCCGGTCAAGCGTTCGGTGCCGAATGTCTCGGTCCATTCCTCGAAGGGCAGGTTCGATGTGATCAGGGTTGAGCCACGCTCGCAGCGCTGAGAGATCAGCTCGAACAGAAGCTCGGCGCCGGTTTTGCTCAAGGGGACGAAGCCCGGCTCGTCGATGATCAGCAGTTTGACCTTGGCCAGTTTGCGCTGAAGCTGCCGGAGGCGTTTCTCGTCGCGGGCCTCCATCATCCCGTGCACGAGAGCTGCGGCGGTTACGAAGGCGACAGGCAACCCTTTCTGGCAGGCGGTCAGCCCCAACCCGAGAGCGACATGGGTTTTGCCGGTTCCCGACGGGCCGAGCGCGATGACGTTCTCCCTGCGCTCGATCCATTCACAGCGCGCCAGTTCCAGCACCATCATCTTGTTCAGACCGGGGATGGCCGTAAAGTCGAAGCTGTCGAGGCTTTTGACGATTGGAAGCTTTGCCGCCTTGATCCGGCGCTCGACCATGCGCCTCTCCCGATCGATTGGTTCCAGCTCGGTCAGCCGGGCTGGATAGCGCACATGATCCAGGCCTTCCGCCGCACAAATGCGCGCTTGCTTGTCATGCTCGCGCAGGAAGGTGGGCAGGCGCAGAGTCTTGAGGTGGTGTGTCAGCGGCAGTTCGGGTGCATCCGTCATGCGTCACCTCCTGACAGAAGGCTCATACAGGAAGAAGCCGAGGTGGTGGCGATGTTGGTTCCGGGCAGGAACGGATAGACATCCAAATCCAACCTCGGGGGCCTTCGCTCGACGCGGCACAGGACGAGGTGCTTGATCGCATCGAAGCTGACCGCCCCCATTCGCAGGGCGTCTTTGACGGCAAGATGCAGCACCTCCAGCTCGAACCGTTCCGACAGGCGCAGGACCTGGACATACTCCCTTTTGCCCGCCTTGCCCTGCCGGGCTTCCAGCAAGCGCCGGAGCGTGGCGAAGGCGTCAGGCAGTTCCCAACCCTGCAAGGGCGCAGCCTGATCGAAGGACATGATCCTGCGCTCGATCAGCGGCAGGTAATGCAGCGGGTCGAACACCATGTCACCGCTGTCATAAGAGCGGGGATGATCGGCGATCACCTCAGTGGCGCAACCGATAACGACGCGGATCACGAAGCCCTTGATCCAGACCGCGCGGTGGCCATATGCGACCGGTACCGAGTAGTCGTTACCGCGATACCGCACCACCGATGTCGATGTGACCTGGCCACTTTGCAACTCACAGGCCTCGAAGGGTGCGCCGGGCAAATCCTGCATTGCCGCCGGATCGGCTTGCAGCCGTTCGCCGATGCTGGCCTTGTGTCCGCGCAGGACATCGTCCTGCCGTTTGCGGCATTGCTCTTCCAGGTGAGCGTTGAACGCATCCCGGTCCGGAAAGGACGGGATCGGCACCATGAAGTCGCGCCGCCCGTAGCCGACCAACCCCTCGACCGCTCCCTTGTCGTTCCCCTTGCCGGGACGGCCGTAGCGATCCCGGACCACATAATGCGACAGCATTGCGCTGAACCGTTGGGTTCTTTGCCGGGTGCCGTCCGGCAGGATCCGCGCCACCAGGCAGCGGTCATTGTCATAGAGGATCGACAGGGGAACCGCCCCAAAGAAAGCAAAGGCATGCACATGCCCATCCAGCCAGGCCTCGGTGGTTGCCGCAGGATAGGCCCGGATAAAACACGCATCGCTCTGCGGCAGATCAAAGGCGAAGAAGTGCGCCTTCCGCTCAACGCCGCCAATCACGACAGGCGCTTCACCAAAATCCGCCTGCGCATGCCCGGGCGGATGGCTGAGCGGCACGAACATCTCTTTGCCAGAGCGCTTCCTGGCCCGGACGCAGTCTTTGACGATTGTGTATCCGCCATCAAAGCCGCACTCGTCGCGCAGCCTCTCAAAGATACGCTTTGCGGTGTGGCGCCGCTTGCGCGGACGCGCTTTGTCCTCAGTAAGCCATTGGTCGATCTGGCAGGTGAACGCATCCAGCTTCGGGCGCCTAATCGGCGCTGTCCGCCGATACCCCGGTGGCTCCGAATAGGCCAACATCTTCGCAACACTGTCTCGGCCAATCCCAAAATCCCGGGCAATCCGACGCCCGCTCAACCCATCCTGAAAATGAGCCCGACGCACCTTCAAATACAATTCCACGGTGAAAATCCCCCGGCCCTCCCATCAAACGAAAGGGCAAAAGTGGACGACTTTTACGCCGCCCGCGACAACACAACGACGCCGCTACCCTGGCCGAGTATTGCTCCGCCGATTACATTGAGGATTGGCGGGACAAAACAGTGCAGGTGCCCCTCGATGCCGCAAGTGACGTGCAAACAGTATTGAGTAAGGGGGCCGGGCGCGCAGCGGCCATCACAGCCGCATATGAAGCACAATGACACCTGCGCCCCTGGCCCCGCCGCCCGATCCATTCTGGGCGGTGGCTGCGCTGCACAGGAACCCGCCGGGAGATTGCGCGGCTTATGTTATGGCCATCCTGGAGTGCATGTTCGCGCGCACCATCTCTCTTCCCCGAAGCCCCGGGAGCCTGCGCGGCAGGGATCGGGCGATCGGTGCCGCCATTGCGGAGCACCTCGCCGTCTCTCTTGAAGGAACATCGCCGTCCGAAGGGGATGCCGTCCTGATGTGCGCCGCCGGTCGCAGGGCCTGTATCGGACATCACATCGGGCTGTGGACGCGGACAGGAGGACAGGCATATGTGCTGCATCGCATGGAAGGCCAGCGCCCGCGCCTTGATCCGCTGGCCGGTCTCAAACACCGGGGCCTGACACTGACCGGGCTGTATCGCTGGACATAAATCATGGTTGACCGTATCGGAAACCCCGGTTGCGCGCCGTTTGCAAACCGCCCGCAACCGGGATATGTGGCGGATGTCCTGCCGCACCCGCTCACCCGCGACGGGGTGCGGACTGTCACCTTGCCGGCGGGCATCTCCCTTACCCGGGCGTGTCGCATTTGCCTGCCCGATATACCGCCCGGGAGGATCGCCGCCGCTGTCAACGGGGAGCCTGTGCCGCACGCCCGTTGGGAGCAGTCTCTACCGGCAGGCGCGAAACTCGCCCTGCGCCCGGCCTTGCACGGCGGCGACAGTGATCCCGTCGCCGCCGTGCTCTCTATCGCGATTGTTGTCGCCGCGCCCGTTCTGGCACCCCATGTACTGGGTGCACTCGGTGTGACAGCCGGCACCACGGCGCTGGCCGTGGCCACCGCAGGCCTGCAGATTGTCGGAGGCCTCATTGTTCAGGGGCTCTATTCACCATCACTTCCCGACCGGAACAACACGGGAGCGCCCGATCCCCTCCACAGCCTCGCGGGGGGTCGAAATCTGGCACGACCCTATGAACCGGCCTTGCTGGTGCTGGGCCAACACCGCATCTGGCCCGATCTGGTCGCGACCCCATGGGCCTCCTATGAGGATGGGGAGCAGTACCTGCACCAGGTATTCGGCGCCGGAATAGGGGCACCTGTACTCTCCGACTGGCGCATCGGAGAAACTCCGGTCGGTCAATATGATGAAGCCACGCTCACTGTCCTGCCTCCGGGCGGCATCCTGCCCTTCGATCTCGACGTGCAGACAGAGCCGGGCGGCGGTGCGCTTGAAAGCACAGAATGGGTGCGGCGGACAACCGCAGGCGGGGTACACAGGATTGCCATTGATCTGGTGTCAATCGCAGAGTAAAATGGGTCCATGTCGCGGCGTAAAAATGGGCCACTTCGGTTGATGTTTTGTGGCGCTTTTGCACGCGTGCTCGTCACAAAGCTGAAGCGTGCCAAAGCGCATGCTGGCCATAAGGCCAGCATTATTCTGACTGTGATTGCGGGCTGGTTATTTTCGGTTGTTGCGACTGTGTTTGAGCCGATAGCTTTCGCCATTCATCTCGAGGATGTGGACGTGATGGGTTAAACGATCGAGTAGCGCACCGGTCAGCCGCTCAGAGCCAAAGACTTCAGTCCATTCATCGAAGGGCAGGTTCGAGGTTATGATGATGGAGCCGCGTTCATAGCATTGGGATATGACCTCGAAGAGCAGCTCTGCGCCAGATTTGCTGAGCGGTACGAAGCCCAGTTCATCAATGATCAACAGGTTCTGGCTGGTCAGTTGCTTTTGAAGGCGCTGCAATCTCCGCTCATCTTGAGCCTCGATCAGATCATGGACTAATGCCGCAGCCGTTGTGAAGCGCACCTTCAGTCCTCTTTGACATGCAGCCAGCCCAAGTCCCAGGGCGATGTGTGTCTTGCCCGTGCCTGACGGGCCGAGCGCGATGATGTTCTCCCTGCGATTAACGTAATCGCATCGTGCCAGATCCATCGTCAGGGGCTTGTTCAAGCTTGGCATGATCTTGAAGTCAAAGCTATCCAAGCTCTTGGTGCTGGGGAACTTCGCCGCTTTGATGCGCCGTTCAATCATCCGGCGTTCGCGGTCGATCAATTCCATCTCACACAGCCGCGCCAGATAGTGGATGTGATCTTTGTTCTCTGCAGCACAGAGCTGCGCCTGTTTGGCATACTCGCCTTGGAACGTTGGCAGTCGCAGTTGTTTAAGATGATGCCGTAGAAGAATCCGAGGGGCTTCGGTCATGCCGCGGTCCTTCCCATCAAGCTCATGTAACTGGATGGGCGTGTTGTGCCGACATTGGCCTTGGGCAAGTATGGATAGAAGTCCAAATCCAATCGTGGTGGCCGCTTCTCAACCCGACACAGTACAAGGTGTTTTACGGCGTCATAGCCAATTGCACCCATATCTATTGCCTGCTGGATTGCGCCTTGCACAACATCCATTTCGAAGGTCTCCAAAAGGCGCAAGACTTGAACGTATTCTCGCTTGCCCGGCTTACCCATTCTGGCTTCAAGCAGTCGGTGCAGCGTGGCAAATACATCTGGCAAATGCCAACCCTGCAAAGGCGCGGCCTGATCCAGGGCACCCACCTTTTGTTCAAGCAGGGGCAAAAAGTGCAATGGGTCAAAGACCATATCCGCTGATGTGTAGGATCGTTTGTGCCGCGCAATAATCTCATTGCCGCAGCCGATGATAACCTCATGCACAAACCCACGCACATGAACATCGTGGTGCGCATAGGCTACTGGCACCGAGTAATCATTGCTGCGATAGCGCACCATTGAGATCGACGTTGCACGCGTGCTGACGTGATCGCAGGCTTCATATTCTGCGACGGGCAATCCCATCAGAGCATCCAAATCCGACATCAGGCGTGCGCCTATGGTTTGGGTGTGACCCCGCAACGTATCGGCCTGACGTGCTAAACACTTCTCTTCCAAATGTGCGTTCAGATCATCAAAGCTGTCATAGCGAGGTGCGGGAACCATGAAGTTGCGGCGGGTGTATCCAACCATGCCCTCAACGTTGCCTTTATCGTTCCCTCGCGCGGGTCTGCCAAACTTGTCATCAAACAAGTAATGCGACTGCAGTTCCGTAAACCGACGTGTGCGGATGCGCGTCTTATCCCCGAGTATCCGAGCCACGGCGATCTTGGTATTGTCGTAGAGAATGGATTGCGGAATGCCGCCAAAGAATGCAAAGGCGGACACATGGCCATCGCAAAACGCCTCGGTTGTCTCAGCTGGATATCCCTTCACAAACACCGCATCAGAATGTGGCAAGCTCATCACGAAGAAGTGGATCTTGCATTCCACGCCACCGATCACGCCCAGCGTCTCACCAAAATCAACCTGCGCATGGCCCGGCCGATGCGACAACGGCACAAACACCTCTTTGGTGCGCCGTTTTTGCTCGCGCACGTAATAGGTCACCGTGGTCAGGCTGCCGGCATATCCATGCTCATCGCGCAGCCGTTCAAAGATGCGCTTGGCCGTGTGTCGCTGCTTTTTGATCAGGGCTTTGTCTGTGCGCAGTATCTCATCGACCACACCAACATAACCATCAAGCGTTGGCCGCCGAGGCGCTTCCGACCGACGATACCCAGGCGGAAGTTCATGGCGCAGCATCTTCGCGATCGTCTTACGATCTTTGTTCTCTAATCTGTCAATGCGTGTTTCCTGAGTTTCCTGCTTTTGATGTCAGAGGTTGCCTTTGTTCTCTTCGAACTCTGAGGTTCATGATGGGGTTGGCTGGGTGTGGGTCGGCAATGTTGAAACCGCAATCATACCGTTGGTCTTGGCTGTTGCTACAGAATCGGCGCCGTGTCTCACGCCCTCCCTCGGGCATCGTCCCAGATGGGAACTTTGATTTAGGAATCCTCGTTGTCGCCTCGTAAGCCTTACGCGGACTGGAAGTCAGTTTTGTCTCGCATAATGGCATGAAGTATGATTGCCAGACGACGCGCCAGAGCCACTCGGGCCTTTCTCATCGTTGAGCGCGCACCGATTGCGAGGGCCCATGTCTTCAATTTGAGCGGAGCGGCATACCGCGTCAGCATCACATTGGCGGCCTCATAGAGAAGCGTTCTGACGCGCACGTCGCCCCGCTTTGAGATGCTGCCCGTGTAGTCGATTTCACCAGATTGATGCCGTCGCGGCACCAGTCCAAGATACGCCCCCACATCACGCGATTTCCTGAAACGCGACGGATCATCAATTGCTGCGGCAAAGGCCAATGCTGTGATCGGACCGACCCCTGGTACCGTCATAAGGCGCTGGCAGACTTCGGATTTGCGGGTCATCTTTTTGATGTCGCCATCAATGGCTGCAACCGCCGCGAGGATTGCTTCGCGTGCTGCGAACAGTCCGCAAATTGCGGCATGGAGGCCAGGCACTCCATCGCTAACTTTTAGCGCCGCGTTTTTGAATGCCGGAGACAAAGCTCGTGGCAGCCGCACGCCGAAGACGACGACCAGACCGCGGATCTGATTGTCGAGCGTCACACGCTGTCCGACCAGCTTCTTGCGGGCTGCGATCAGCGACCGGATTGCGTGCGCTGACAGTGATTTGACATGGGTCGGCTTGTAGAATCCCGTCCGCGCCAGGTGTGCCAAACCGCGGGCATCATTGCGGTCCGTCTTGTGGCCGGCCAGAGATTTAAGGGCCTGATATGCTTGCCTGCTCTCGATGCAAACAACCGGGACACCAAGCTCCGTCAGCCCATGGTAAAGCATTGGTGCCATCCGTCCCGTTTCAAATACAACTTTGGCACATGGTGGTCCAGAAGCGAGGAAGTCAGCGATCGCTTTTGGTGTTGAGCTCGCTTTTCCTTCACGAATAAGGGCCCCTTCACGATCCAGAATGCAGATATGCGTCTCTTCCATGGACACATCCAAACCAGCAAAATATTCCATTGGTCAGTCTCCTTTTCAATTGCATGTGCATCCAGAATAACAGGGGTAACTGAGTGCTGATCCTGATTACGCCATGTTGAAAAACCGCGCCGCTTCTCGGCCAGACATACCGTCCTTCAAACAAGCACGGCGCACACGACTATAAATATCCACAGAATACATCTCCCGCCCTCCGAATAAACGAAGGGCACAAACTGGCGGACTTTTACTCCGCTACAACTGCGATATGCAGCCGCTTCTGTGGCCCAATATTGCTCCGCGTTTTACAATCTGGATGGCCAGCTTACAGGGCTGGGGGGGTCCCGGCCTGAACCTTTAGCCCGGTCCGTCGAGATCAGGTGGCGACGGGCGCAGGATGGAGACACACCCGCCAGATCATGGTCTGTTGTGCGCATTGTGGACCTGCCCGGAATACCGGAACACAATGCGCAAAATCCGTTTCGCCGAACATTGACATATGACCTTGGGCGACCCGGGCGGGCGGTGGATGTGGAAATCCGCCGCACAGGCGAGCCCTCAACGGAGTCCAGCCATATTGACCGCATCATATGGACCGGGCTACGGGCCTTCCGGGCCGGCACGGCCGTCTTTGCGGACCAAACCACCGCTGCCGTCCGGATAAAGGCCAGCGGCCAGCTCAACGGACAGGTTGACAGCCTGTCCGCCACCGCGTCACAGCCCGTACGCGTTCGGGCCTCCGACGGCACATGGACGACTGCCGAAAGCACAAATCCGGCGTGGATATTCCGCTGGCTTGCGCTCGGCATCACAGCCGCAGACGGTCGGTTGATCGCCGGAGCCGGACTGCCAAGGAACCGCATCGACAAGGCTGCAATCACAGAGTGGGCGGCATGGTGCGATGCCAATGCCCTGACATGCTCCGCTGTCATCGACCGCCGCATGTCCTGCGCCGACATGCTCACACTCGTTGCGCGCTGCGGGCGCGCCAGCCCCACATGGCGGAGTGGAAAGCTCGGCGTCGTGTTCGATGACCCGGACACCACCGTCACAACCCTCATCACTCCCGAAAATGTCGTTCTTGGCTCTATGGGTGTCGAGTGGGCCGCCAGTCCGGCCCCCGATGAGATTGCCCTGCGCTACATCGACCCCGATTCCGATTGGCAATACCAAACCATCCGCCGGCGCGTGCCGGGTGCCACAGGCCCGGTTGTGAACACATCAACAGTGACCCTGCGCGGGGTCACCTCCTCCGGGCAGGCAGCCAGGGAGGCAAATCTGCTCGCGGCGCGCCAGCGATATCATCGGCGACGCATCACCTGGGAAATGGGGCCGGAAGGCTACCTGATCCGGCGCGGCGATGTGGTATGGATGACCCATGACATGCTGGCCGGAGGGGCCGCAGGGCGGCTCAATGGCGGCAGTGCCGCACAGATCACACTTGATCGAGCCCGGCCTGCAAGTGATGGAGATCATATCATACTGCGCCTTGCGAACGGGACGTTGCATCGGTCTGCTGTCACACCGCCTCTCCATGCCGACGCAGACAGCCCATTGCGCGACCTCGCAAGCCCGCTCCCTGACGCACCCGACGCCGATGGCCGCGGCCCCGCCGATATCCTCTATCGGATATATTCCAACAGCGCCCCGCCAGACCCCTTGCGCATCACCGTTATTGAACCAATAGACGAAGAGAGCGTGCGCCTCACCGCCATCGATCACATGGCGGAATACTATGCCGCCGAGACCTCCGATCTCACCACCCCGGATGCAACGCCGCGCGTTCAGGCGCAAAGCAGTATTCGGGCCGTCACACTGCAAGCCCGCATCATGGAGGGATCCACCCGGGTGTCCCTGTCCCTTGCCGTCGCAGGCCAATGGGCAGGCGCATCCCTTGTTTCAAACGATCCCGCAGCCCCGGAGAATATCCCCAACGGAAAACTGAATGCAGAATGGGCCACTGAACTTGCCGCCGGAGCGAGGCTCACCGTCACCATAACCCCATTGCCCGGTCCGGGTGGGGCAGGTGCGCCCGCCACATCAACCGTCATCATCCCAACCGCCACCGCGCCCTACAGATCGAGACACGACAGGAAGTGAACCCCCTGCACCGATTTGGAAGGGTGAACGTACCGTGCGCCAATCAAGTGCGCAATCAAGAAGAAAAGCGCCGGGAAAATCAACGGTAAATACCCATGTAAATACCCGGGAAAATCACGTCGATTGCGCACTTGATTGGCGTAATTGCTCATTTTGATTGGCGCGCTACACCTGGCCTGACCATCCGCCATGACAATGGCTCGCAGTACATCAGCCACGACTTCCAGAATGAGATTGCCTGGCCGGGCGCGAAATCCTCGCCGTCCTTTGTCCGCGCTCCCGAAGGCAACGGCTGCGCTGAGCGATTCATTCGAACCCTGAAGGAAAACCTGCTCCGGGTCAGAACTTTCGACACCATCGAGGAACTCCAGGCCGCCCTGCAAAAGTTCAAGGAGGACTACAACGAAGAATGGCTGATCCAGCGGCACGGACACCGTTCGCCAAACCAGTTCAGATGTGACGCAATGGACAAAATCCAGGCCGCCGCATAAGCTTCACGAGTGTCTCAATAACCCTAGGGCGCTACACCACCGAGATGCCAACGCGCGGATTTTCAGACAGTGAGATCGACCCGGTCATTTTCCACCTAATGGTTTGAAACCTCCGACTATAGTCGGAGGAGGTTCAGTTCGATATACCCGGCACCATCCAGATCGATATCCACCGACTCGATATAGCGCATGGGGATGAATAGCAATGAGATCTGATCCATCTGCATGCCCGAATGCGACGGGTGCGAGATATCCAGATCCATCTTGTTCGCGCGTACAGACAGGTTCGACAGTTTTCCCATCGCGCTGAGCGCCGACGCGCGACCGAGCATTTCGACATCCATCTGCCCAAGCGAGGCCAGCGCCAGTTCAGGGTCGCCACCCGGAGGGGCGGAACAAGCGCCAAGGCCTGAGGTTTTGACAAAGGTTTCAGATACCCATAGCCACCCATCGGTGGTTTCGGCAATCACATGCATCGGCGTCGGTCCGTTCACCCGCAGTGTCACGTCGAAATAGAAACTGGTTTGCGGCTCCGCAAGCTCAAACACTGCCGAGACCGGCATCGGGTTCTCATCCAGCACAAGCGTGACCTAGAGGTGGCCCTACTTTTTCGACCAGTTAGCAGCCATTTTAAGATGGATCAGGGTTTCATTCAGGCTGCCAATCTCAATGGTTCTGTTTTTCTTTCATAAGCTTCGTCTGGTGTCAATATTCCGTGGGTGGAATGCGGGCGCTCGGTATTGTAGTAGGCCAACCATTCCCCGATACCGGCGCGGGCCTGTGAACCCGTTTCAAAGGCGTTTAGGTAAATGCATTCATATTTCAAGGATCGCCAGAGCCGCTCGATCATGCGGTTATCAACCCAGCGGCCTTTGCCGTCCATGGATATCGCCACGTCGGCATCTTTCAGCGCCTGCGTCCATTCAAAGCCGGTGAACTGGCTGCCTTGATCGCTATTCATGATCTTGGGTTTTCCGTATTTGGCCATGGCCTCGTTCAGGGCTTCGACGCAAAAATCCGCTTCCAAAGACCTCTGCGTGATTGCGCTATTTGGGGATTTATTGATTTTTGAGCCAGCTTTTGGGTTCCGCCTCTGGATTTGAGGCGGATTGGTTTTGCGGGTTTGGTTTACGCGATTGCCTGGGTTTGTTGGTTGAGAGTTATTTTGTTTGCGGCCTTGAGGAGGTTCTGCGAGATGGCGGCCATGACCATCTGCGCATGGGTTTTAGCGACACCAAAGTAGCGCGCGCGGTGTAGACCGAAGAGACGTTTCATCGTGCCAAAGCACTGCTCAACCCGGAACCGACGTTTGGAGATTTGCTTGTTGAAACGTTTCTCGGACTGGCGCAAAGGGCGGTTCCGTGCAGCCTTGCGCATGATGCCATCGCGGTGCTGTCCTTTCAGGGCGGCTCTGTTGGCTTTGCCCGCGCAGGCCTTGTCGGCCAATACGCGCTGCGCACTGGCCCCCTTGATCATCGTTTTGAACTCCGGGCTTTCGCCCGCATTGGCGGGCGTGACATGCACCTTGTCGATGTACCCCTCTTCGTCTGTGCGGGCAAAACCCTTGAAGCCCAGCGTGCACTTTGAGCCCTTCTTCACCCAGCGGGCATCCTTATCTGCGCTGTAGTGCACATCCGGGTTCTCCTGTGTGTCGCCTTCTTCGCGATCCTGCGGCGCCTCGATATGGGTCCGCGGGCGGGCGGCGCTCTCTATCAGGGTTGCGTCGATAATCGCCGCCTCGGCTTCCTGGAGCTTGAGGCCGTGTTTCTCGATCTGTCGGCAAACCTCGGCGAGAAGATCATCATAGACACCAGCGTGAACCAATGCATTGCGAAATCGACAGTGGGTGGTCTCATCTGGCACAGGGCCATGTAGATCAAGCCCGCAAAACAGCATGAAATCCAGCCGGACCTTTAAGGCACGTTCAAGCTTCGGGTCCGACAAGCCATGCCACTGACCCACTAACAGGCACTTGAACAAAACAAGAGGTGTATAGCCGGAAGGGCCCAAACCAGACCGTCCAGGACCGCGGTTCAGAATGGCGGAAAACTCACCCCAGTCCAAAAGCGCATCGATCTTGAAAAGCGGGTCTTCAAATCCAATCCGATCCGTCGCTTCACGTAAAAACAGGTCCATATCGCCATCCAAATCCGATTGGCCTAAAGATATCAAAATCTAAAGTTTGGCGGAACCCTGAATTATGCAGAGGTCTTTTACATGCTGTTTGATAAACGCCAGCTCAAAACCTTGCGACTGTACCAATCCATAATGGCGACCAAATAGAGGAACCCGCGCTGCATCGGAATGTAAGTGATGTCGACACACCACACCTGATTTGGTCGATCAATTGCCAATTCCCTCAACAGATATGGGTAAATCCTGTGTTGAGGATGTTTCTTACTGGTGTTTGGCGTCTGGTAGATTGGCACCAAACGCATGAGCCGCATTAATCTACGCACACGATGGCGGCCACATTTGTGACCCTGCCGCTGCATATAACGCGCCATTTGCCTTGACCCATACCAAGGTGTATCCAGGAATTGCTTGTCAATAATTCCCATGAACCGCAAATTCTCAGCACTTTCACTCTTCGGCTGATAATACAAGTCCGATCGCGCCAGCGACAGCAGACCACACTGTCGCCGAACGCTCAGATCATGATCTCGGCTCACCATTTTTTGCCTCGCGTTCCGAGCAACTGAACCGAGGCGTTGGCTGAAAAATCACGTCCCACCACCAGCTGGCCAATCTTGGAATGCAACTTCTCGATCTGCCAGTGGCCACGGATCAGGGTGGCTGCCATCCGGGCAGTGGAGCGTCTGGACAGCAGATAAAGTCGTTCGGAGTGGCTGGTTCTGCTGCCCGCCCCGCGCCTGGAAACGACATGGGCGAAGGCCTGCAAATGTGGCCAGGTGTGGGTTTTTCCCGGAAACCCCGGCACATCATAAACGCGATATGACCGCTCTTCGATACGGCCATGATTCGCGTCTATTGATGTATATTCATCAATGTAATCAGTATCCTGATCTTCCACAAAGACCTTCACATCGGTCAGTATGTCGCCCTGGTTGCCCTTGGGTTGCAGGCAGTAGTCACCGCCCTCCTGCACGATCAATTCGCAGGTCCCACGCTGGCAATGCAACGCATCTGCGGTGATGGTGATGCCTCGAATATCGAGCATCCTGATCAGCTCGCGCAGAGCCAGGATCTCGCCGCCCCCCCTGGCACTTTGAGTGATCCCGGGGGTCAGGCGCGCGCCATGCGCAAAAGCCGTCACAATGTTCATGTTCGACTGCCCGGTCGCCTTGTCAAAGCTGCGTCGCATCACTTTGCCGTCGATGGCGATGGCCGGGTTCTCTCCACGCCCGGCCGCGAAGTCGGCACGAAACCTGTCGAAAAACGCCTGAAAACCGGAGGGCCTGATCAGACGAAACAGCCGTGAATACGCGTCATGGCAGGGCACGCCGCAGGGCAATTCGAGAAATTCAAGCAGGAAATCCTCCTTCATACGGCCAAAATATTCCATATCGACAGCCGTGTCGCCTCCGCACAGTGCGCACAAAAGGCTGATCATCATCAGATCACAGAACCTATGACGCGGCGCATTGCCGGTTCGGGCATCTGACATATCGTTGAAACAGCTGTCCAATGTTGGCATCCTGAAACTCCATCATGGGATGAAACCTCAGGAATCCAATTCCTGGACCATGTCAAACTTTAAGCGCGATTCCCCTGCACATTGCCGACAAAAAGCAGGTCACCAGGGGCAAAGCGTAGGCCAAAGGGGCGGGTCCCGACGGTGATCCGGCGCAGCGATTCAAGGATTGCGGCGTCAAAGACCGAGACCTGGTCGGCATCCTTTTCGGCGGATGCCACAAAGCGCCCATCCGCCGATATCGCAATGCCCGCAGGCGAAGTACCCGTGGGCAACTCACCCAAGACCTCAAGCGTTTTGCTGCCGAGAACCCAGAGCCGCGCGTTATACCAGTCCGACACAAAGAGCCGCCCACGCTCCGAGTCCAGCGCGACCCCCGTCGGGCTCCGCCCTCAAGCCGCGTCACGGCAAGCACCTCGCGCGATTGCGCGGACAGACGCCGAACTGTCTTGCTGCCGGGCGAGACGATAAAGACATCCCCCGCCGACCCAACCGCCACACCGGCGGGTTGGCCGGACAGGGCGATGCGGTCGATCTCGGTGGCGCGGTCAAGGTCGATAATGCTCAGCTCGTCGCTGTTCTGACAGGTCACAAAAGCGATGTCCCCCGCAACCGAAACCGGTGCGAGGCACATCAGGAAGCCAAGCGCGACGTCAGGAACCCGCCGCACCAAAACGATCCGCAAGGGCGTCCAAACCGGCCTGAAAAACGCCTGTGACGGTCGCAACCGCGGCATCGTCATTAAGGTTCTCTGGCGGGTCATTGTTGGGATAGCCGCGATAAAACGCCCCACGCCATTCGATGATCGAACCACCCCCATCGCGGGGTTTGACAGTCAGATGCGAGGAGTAATTCGTCACCGGCAGCACTTCGACCGCAACATCGGTGATGCGGTAGGAATAGCTCATCTTCTCGGCGCTGTATTTGTAGAGGATTTCGGCAATCGCCGGTCCGCCTTCTTGCCCGAGCGTCAGAACACGCGTCGCGTCGACGTCGTTGCCGCCCTCGCCATTGGTGGCAAATACCGCCGGGTGCCAGGACATGTCCTGGAAATTTCCGATCACTTCCCAGACTTCCTCCGGGGGGGCCGCGACCTCGGTCGTCAGGGTGACCTTTTGCCGTGTTGACCCATGCGCCCAGCTTACCGCAGGGATCAGGACAAGCCCGGTCGCTGCAAGAAATGTCCGTCGTTTCATTCTATCTCCTCCCTGAAGATGGTGCCGCCCGAGTCGTACCAGATGCCGGATACGGGCCGGTGGCTGAGTGTCGGCGGGGGTGTTTTGACCTGAACGCGTGTTTGAGGCGCGCGTGCCCGAAACGGCCCGCGAAACAAAAGCAAGATCAGTTGCATACGCACATTCTTAAAAAATAAGAATCGAGCTTAATGATGAAGCTGCTACGCTTTCATTTACAACACGGCCAAAAGTATTGGTTCCGTTTCAGAGCGCCTTTCGCTCATGAAAGGAAAGCCCGCAATCAACAGCGCGGGCTACGGGAGGATAGAGTGCACAACCACCTGATGCCGCTTTTTGCGATTCTGTTCTGGTGTGCGTCTGTTGCCGCTGCCGCCGCAATTGACGTCAAAGCCGCTGTGCTGCGGATCGACTACCCATCGCTGTTGCCGATCTCGCGCTACGATCTGCGGCCCGAGGATTTGGGCTTTGCCGGTGCAATGCTGGCCGACGAAGATAACGGCACCACCGGCAGCTTTCTGGGCCACACCTATGAGACCAGCCATATCGCCGTGCCACCGGAAGAGGCAGATGCGGCGATGGAGCAGATACTCGCCGACGGAACCCGACTGATCGTGGTTCTGGCGAATGCTCAAGACCTGTTGCGGCTCTCGGACAAGGCGGTCGAGACGGGTGCATTGGTCTTTAACGCGCGAACCCCCGACATCGCGCTGCGCGACGACCAGTGTCGGGGCAATCTACTGCATGTCACCCCGTCGCGGGCGATGAATGCCGATGCGGTCGCGCAATTTGCGGTCTGGAAGAAATGGGGCGATTGGTTTCTGGTCGCAGGATCGAACCCCGATGATGTCGCGCTGGCCGATGCCTACCGGCGGGCGGCCACGAAATTTGGCGCGAAGATCACCGAAGACCGCACGTTCGAGGATACCGGCGGGTCGCGGCGCACCGATTCAGGTCACGTACTGGTGCAACGTCAATTGCCGCTGGACACCCAGGATGCAGACGACCATGACGTCGTAATCGCCGCAGATGAAAGCGACTATTTCGCCCGCTACCTGTCCTATCACCTGTGGGACCCGCGCCCGGTGATGGGGGCGGGCGGTCTGCGCCCCGTCACCTTTCACGGCGCACATGAGGCCTGGGGCGCGACCCAATACCATACCCGGTTCGAAGAGCTGACCGGGCGCTATGTACGGCCCGAGGATTATGATGTCTGGCTTGCCTTGCGGGTGATAGGCGAGGCGGTCACCCGTGCCAACACGACCGAGCCGGACGGCGTGCGCGATTATGCCCTGTCGGATGCGTTCGAACTGGCGGCCTTCAAGGGCCAGAAAGTGACCTTCCGCGACTGGAACGGGCAGTTGCGCCAACCGATCCTGCTCTATGACGGGATGATCACGGTCAGCGTCAGTCCGCAGGAGGGGTTCCTGCACCAGACCTCGCCGCTCGACACGATGGGCCTAGACCGCCCGGAATCCAGTTGCACGGCTTTTGACTAAGTGGAGATGCGTATGAAATCCCTGTTCCTTCCCACCGCTCTGATCGCCCTGATCGCTGGCCCGGCCTTTGCGGGCAAGGCCTTTGTCTCGAACGAGCGCGGCAACACCATCACCGTGGTCGATACCGATACATGGGAGGTCATCACAGAATTTCCCGGCGGCAACCGACCACGCGGGATCACCGTCAGCCCGGATGGAACCAAGCTGTATGTCTGCGCCTCTGACGACAATATCGTGAAGGTCTTTGACACCTCGACCTATGAGGAACTGCCCAGCCTGCCCTCGGGGCCGGATCCGGAGCTGTTCGTGATCGCGCCCTCTGGCAAACGGCTATACATCGCCAATGAGGACGACAATCTGGTCACCGTGACCGATACCGAAGCCCGCACCGTCCTGGCCGAAGTGCCGGTCGGTGTTGAACCCGAGGGCATGGGTATCAGTCCCGACGCCAAGTTTGTGGTCAACACGTCCGAGACCACAAATATGGCCCATTTCATCTCGACCGAAGACTACGAGATCAAGCACAACGTGCTGGTCGATCAACGCCCGCGCTACGCGCAATACTCCGCTGACGGCTCGCGCCTGTTCGTGACCTCCGAAATCGGCGGCACGGTCACGGTGATGGATATCGCCGAAGACGGCACACCCACTGTTGCGGGCAAGATCGGTTTTGAGGTGCCGGACGTGCAGCCAGAATGGCTGCAGCCTGTGGGCGCCAAGGTGACCTCGGACGGCAAACGGCTTTTCGTGGCGCTGGGACCGGCCAACCGGGTTGCGGTGGTGGATGCGCAGAGCCTTGAGGTGCTGGATTATATCCTTGTCGGGCAGCGGGTCTGGCAACTCGATTTCACGCCGGACGAGCAATACCTGCTGACCACCAACGGTAATTCCAACGACATCACTGTAATTGATGTGGCCGCCGAAAAGGCGATCAAGTCGGTGCAGGTTGGCCAGCAACCCTGGGGCGTGGTGACCATTGACTGAATTTCCGGGAGGGATAGCGATGAAGAAATGGATGATCGCGGCGCTGGCCGCAACGCTTGGCGGATCGCTGGCAGCAGCTCCGCTCTGTGATGATCTGGGCTTTGCCGGGCTTCTGGCCAAATGCAACCGGGGTGACACCATCAAGCTGACGCTCGCTTCGGGTCAGGCGTTGGGCGAAGATGCCGTGTTGCAATCAGGCGCATATTACAAGCTTGAGATCACGGCGGACGGCTCGGCCGAGCTGGCCATTGAGGGCCCCTCGTTCTTTCGCGCGATCTGGATGAATGAGATCGTCATCAACAAGATCGAAATCCGCCCGATGGCGGTGGACAGTATCGAGTTCGACAAAGCCGGCGTGGCCGAACTGTCGTTCATCGCGATCAAGCCCGGCCGCCACGAGGTTCGCATTCCCGGCTCGACCGGTGAATCACAAAGCGTGACCATCAGCATTCAATGAAGAAGGCTCAATTAGCATTGATTATGCGTGCCAACCTGTAATAGAACACACCATGAACAAAATTATGGGGTGCGGCACATGGATCATCAGGCTTTTCTGGTGTGGCTCAACGAGATCGACGACCTTTCATCGAAACAACGGGCTGAAACCGGACGGCTCGTTGCCGGGGTTTCGTCGCTGGAAAGCGTGGTCGATCTCCCTGAGGCGAATGTTCGCGAGGGGCGTATCTGTCCGCACTGCGCTTCGGGCGGTGCGATCATCAGAGGCCATGCAAGTGGCCTGACGAGGTTCTTTTGCAAAAGCTGTCGCAAAACCTTCAACGCGCTGACCGGGACGCCGCTTGCCCGCTTGCGCCACAGGGACAGATGGGCAGAGTTTGCAGCTTCCCTGCGCGACGGCGAAACGGTAAAGGCGTCCGACGGGCGTTGTATGGTGGCCGACACCACAGCTTTTCGTTGGCGTCATCGCTTTCTTCAGGCTGTAACGGTCGGTGCGGTCAAGCTGTGCGGGATCGTCGAAGCCGACGGGACGTTCTTTCTGCACAGCCGGAAAGGGGGCCGTAATCTCTCCGGAAAAGCCCGCAAACGCGGGGGAAAGACCTCAAAACGCGGATTGTCGAAGGAGCAGGTTCCGGTCCTCGTTGCGGTCGGCCGATCAGGCACCGCCATCAGTGCTGTCTTGCCTGCGGTGACAGCCGAACATCTCAAAACGGTTCTGCAGCCACGTCTTGATGGGGACGCTCTCCCGGTGACTGATGGCTGCACCGGGTACCCGCCCTGCGCCGCAGAAACGGGCGTCAGCCATGAAAGTCTCAACCGGACCGCCGGAGAACGTGTCCGTGGTGAATTGCACATTCAAACCGTGAACAGTCGGCATGAGCGGTTAAAGACCTTTCCGCGCCGCCATCGGGGTATCGCAACCAAATACCTGGACAGCTGCCTTCGGTGGTTCCACCTTGCCGTCCTTCCGAGCCACCAAACGCCGCGCGCGATACTTGCCGCAGCAGCAGGCATCCTGCCTGTAACACGCCACGCATAATCAATGCTAATTGAGCCATGAAGAAAGGACAAATCATGAAGAAAATCATTGTGTTGGCAACTGCCGCACTTGTTGCTTCCCCGGCGCTGGCAAGCGACAGCCCGGATGCGGAAACCGTCAGCAAAATCGAAGCCTATCTCACCTCGATCGAGTGCCAGATGGACCCCGATGACATCGAGGTCGAAGAGAATGGCTATGATCTGGATGACGTGATCTGCAAAGGCGGCGACCAGTTCGATATCAAGGTAGACAAAGACCTAAACGAGGTGAGCCGCAAGGCAGAATAAGCGCAACTTGCAACAGGGACGACATCATGAAAACCTTCATCGCCCTTTGCACCGCCTTGGCCTTTTGGTCCGGGGAGGTGGCGGCGCAGACCGACCCGGTAATCCGGGCCGCCGTCCTGAAGATCGGAACGGTGAATTGGGAATTGGCGACGATCATCGAAAACGGGCTCGACAAAGAGCATGGCTTCACGCTGGAGGTTCAGCCCTTTGCCGACAATGGCGCGACCCGAATTGCGGTCGAGGGCGACGCCGCTGACATGGCCGTGGCCGACTGGATCTGGGTTGCGCGTCAACGTGCGGCGGGCAAGGGTTATGTGTTCATCCCCTATTCCAAGGCGGTTGGTGGCGTGGTGGTGCCCGGCGACAGCACGGCCACCAGCCTGACGGACCTCGCTGGCGGCAAGATCGGCATTGCGGGCGGGCCGCTGGACAAATCCTGGCTGATCCTGCGGGCCTATGCCGCGCAGCAATACGGGATCGATCTGAAGGCTGACACTGAACAGGTCTTTGGCGCGCCACCGCTGATCTTCAAGTCGGCGCTTGGTGGCGAATATGCCGGGGCGATCAACTTCTGGCACTTTCTGGCCAAGATGAAAGCCTCGGGCATGAAAGAGCTGATCTCGGTCGAGCAGGCGGGCGAGGCACTTGGGCTTGACGCGGACACCCCGCTTTTGGGCTATTATTTCAAGGAGAATTTTCTGAACACGCATCCCGACCTCGCCCAGAGCTTCTTTGATGCCAGCCGCGAAGCAAAAGACATGTTGGCAAGTTCCCCGGAGGCCTGGCAGATGATCCGGCCCAGGATGAACGCAAAAACCGATGCGCGGTTCGAACAGTTGCGATCCGACTGGATCGCGGGCATCCCCGCACGCGGACCGGTGGATGAGGCTGCTGCAAACAAGATGCTTTCACTGATGTCCGAATTGGGAGGCCGCGATCTTGTGGGTGATGCGACATCGGTGCCAACGGGCCTGTTTGCGACCGTGGAATAGGTGCAGATGCAGGGCACGCGCTTCACGCCTGTCTTGTCGATTGCCGGATTGCTTTCGCTATGGGTTGTCGCCGCGTTTTTAACCGATGATGCGCAAATCCTGCCGCTGCCCTGGGACCTTGTTCCTCGGTTCGGGCAGGAACTTGCCTCGGGCGAGTTGCAGCGCAATCTGGGCGCAACGCTGATCCGCGTGGCCTGGGCCTTTGTACTTGCCATGACGCTCGGCACGCTGATCGGTCTGGCCATGGGAAGGTCAGAGCGGGTCAACCGCTGGCTCGATCCCTGGTTGGTAGTCTTTCTGAACCTGCCCGCGCTGGTGCTGATCGTGCTCTGTTATCTTTGGATCGGCTTGACCGAAGCCGCTGCAATCACCGCCGTCACTCTGAACAAGGTGCCCAATGTGGCCACCATCCTGCGCGAAGGGGGCAGGGCGCTGGACCCAGATCTGGATGCAATGGCAAAAGTGTATCGACTGTCCTGGTGGGTGCGGATGCGCCACGTTATCACGCCGCAGCTGGTGCCGTTTATCGCGGCGGCGGCCCGTTCCGGACTGTCCCTGATCTGGAAGATTGTGTTGGTGGTTGAATTTCTTGGACGATCCTCGGGCGTCGGGTTTCAGATACACCTTTACTTTCAACTATTTGATGTGACTATGGTCCTAGTTTACGCCTTGTCGTTCATCTGTGTGATGTTGTTGATCGAATGGCTGATCCTGCAACCATGGGAACGTCATGCACGTCGATGGAGAAGCGCGTGATCAGAGTGGATATCCACGCCAAACGCTTCGGTCAGACGCCGATTCTGGGCCGCGTCGCGTTTGAAATTGCCACAGGTGAAACTGTGGCCCTTATCGGACCGTCGGGGATCGGCAAGACAACGCTACTGCGCCTGGTCGCCGGGATCGATCAGGATTATGAAGGGCAAATCACACGGCCAGACCGGCAGGCCATCGTGTTTCAGGAACCCACGCTGCTGCCCTGGCGGGCCACGCTCGACAATCTGATGCTGGTTCACCCGGATTTCACCCGGAGCGACGCGCTTGCCGCGCTCAAGCGAGTCGGACTGGCGGGGAAAGAGACACTCTTTCCCGGTCAACTTTCGCTGGGCCAGCAACGCCGCCTGTCGCTGGCGCGCGCCTTTGCGGGGAGGCCTGAGTTACTCATCATGGACGAGCCCTTCGTCTCGCTCGACAGGGAAATCGCCGAGAGCATGCTGTCCCTGACCGAAGATCTGATCGCACAGCACGGTCCGGCCACCCTTTTTGTGACCCATGCGCAAGCCGAAGCCGATCGGTTGGCGGGCCGGATTCTCAGCCTGAATGCGGGACCGGACGGCGCGGTGCTGGGATAGCGGGCTTTACTTTCCACAATCTGGTCTAAAGCCTCCGACTTTAGTCGGAAAAACATTCAAACGTGCGCCGAAGGCGCTCATGAACCACTGAACCCTCTGACTTTAGTCGGAGGAGGTTCAGTCTGCCGGTTCGCGTGCCGCGCCTGGCGCGGTCCGGTGGACAAACGGGATGTCACCCTGGGCGGCATGGTCCTCGGCTTGCGCCTGCAGCGCCATGTGATGCGGGGATTTGATGCAGACCGGGTCAGTCGCGCCAGCGTCGCCCACGATGGCCATTGCCTGACACCGGCAGCCGCCAAAATCCACCGTTTTGCGGTTGCAACTGCGGCAGGGCTCGGCCATCCAGTCGGTGCCGCGATAGGCGTTGAAGGCCGAGCTGTTGTGCCAGATTTCCGCCAACGACCTGTCCTGCACCCGATCAAAGCGTAGATGCGGGATGGATTGCGCCGCATGACAAGGCAAAACCTGCCCGTCCGGGGCCACATTCAGCCCGGTCGAGCCCCAGCCACCCATGCACCGTTTGGGATAGTCATCATGATAATCCGCCGGAACATAATCGATGACCAGGGTGCCTATGTGTGATTTGCGGGCGGCATTGACCTGCCGGGTGACTTCGCGGGCCTGGTCACGGGTCGGCATCAGGGCATCGCGGTTTTTCAGCGCCCAGCCGTGGAACTGTACGGTCGCCACCTCGATCCGCCGCGCGCCCATCTCTAACGCCATCTCCAATGCCCGGGGCAATTGATGCGCGTTATGGCGGTGCAGGACGAAATTCAGGGTCAGAGAAAAGCCGATCCGGTTGATCCATTCAACCGTCTGCATCTTGCGCTTGAAGCCACCAAGATAGCCGCCGACGCGGTCGGCCATGCCGACATCTGTGCCCTGCAAGGACAGTTGCACGTGATCCAGCCCTGCCGCGTCCAGCTCGGCCAGCCGCCGCTCGGTCAGCCCGATCGCCGAAGTGATCAGATTGGTATAGAGCCCCGCATCGCGCGCCGCCTGAACCAGCGCCACCAGATCGCGGCGGGCGGCAGGTTCGCCACCCGACAGGTGTAGTTGCAAGACCCCAAGCGCTGCGGCCTCCTGAAACACACGGTCCCATGTATCCGTGTCCAACTCGCTCTCTTGGCGGGCCATTTCAACCGGGTTGGAACAATAGGGGCATGACAGGGGACAGCGATGGGTCAGCTCGGCCAGCATTGCAATCGGAGGGGCAACATCCGTCATGCGGTCACATCCAGAAACCGTCGGTTGCATAGGGCATCAAGAAAGCCGGAACTGTCCTCGGTAATCTGATCGGCGGGCGCGTCATATTTCTCGGACAGGGCGCGGGTGATCTGCCCGAAGCTGCGCGCGCCATCCACCTCGCTCAGGATCGCGTGCCCGATCTGATCCAGCGTCACCGCCCGCTCAGGCGCCAGCAGGACCCAATTCTCGCGCACTTTGTCATAATGCAGCCGCACTCCACGGGGCAGGGCGGGAACTTCTTGTGCCAGCATCACGAGGCCTGCCTCATCAGCAACCCGGTCCCCGGCTGCCACGCGCCGGGCGGGATGCGCACGGGCTCCACATAGGCCCCCCAAAGCGCATCCAACTGCGACCAGAGAATATCGGTCTTGAAGATCAGCGCCTTCGCGGCTGCCTCCTGTTTCTCGGCAGTGTCGGCATGGTCCAATACCCAGGCCAGTCCAAAGGCCACATCCTTGGGCGCTTCTTTCAGACGGGTTCTGAAATAGGACAGCGAACTGTCATCGGCAAAGTCGTAATGCTGCAACAGCCCCTCGATGCGATTGGCGTGTATCTTGGGCGCAAACAGCTCTGTCAACGAGGCGGCAACCGCTTCGAGAAGCGTCTTTTCTCGTACGAAGTGAACATAGGCGTCGACGGCAAACTTGGTCGCAGGCAGCACGCCCTCGCACGAGGCGACATAGTCGGGGTCAAGTCCCACCGCCTCAGCCAGGCGCAGCCAGCGTCGAATTCCGCCTTCGTTGTCGTCGGTCCCGTCGTGATCTTCGATACGAGAGCGCCACTGACGGCGCAGCGTTGGATCCTCGACCCGCGACATGAAGGCGGCGTCCTTCATCGGGATGGAGTGTTGATAGTAATAGCGATTGATGGCCCAGGCACGGACCTCGTCAGGGGTACAGCCTCCGCCGTGCAAGCGATGATGGAACGGGTGCAGGTCATGATAGCGTTCCGCGCCGATCTGGCGCAGCCGGGCCTCGAATGCGTCGCGGCTCTGGGTCATAGCGAAATCTCCATTCCGTCCTGCCCGATGGTCCATCCGGCGTCTCGGGCTATTGCACCTTCGTTGCTGTCAGGCCGCAGGACCGGGTTGGTGTTGTTCATGTGAACAAAGACCTTCCGCGCGATATCGATTTCCGCGAAGGCAGTGATCGATCCGTCAGGGCCGTCCATCGACATATGTCCCATGCGCTTGCCGGTCTTCTGACTCAATCCGGCGCGCAACATCTCGTCATCGGTCCAGAGCGTGCCGTCAAAAAAGAGCAAATCCGCACCCGCAAGACGGTCCCGCAAATCCTGCGTCAGAGCAGCGCATCCAGGGATGTAGAACGCTGTGCTGCCCTGCGATTGCAACGCGACGCCGACCGTTTGTTCGCCGATCATATCGGTCTGCACGGTCTCACCCTCCAGATACAGCGGCACTTTGCCCGGAACCGGGAACAGGGTGGCAGTCAATCCGGGCACCAGCTCAAACGGTTGGTCCAGGGCGATCGAGACCCGGTTTACGACAGTGCTGTTCAATGCCTCGAATATCGGGTTCTGGGCCAGCACCTCATGGATGCCCGCCGTGGCGAACAGCTTGAATGCCTGCATCTCCCTGAGTGTCAACAGCCCCGCCACATGGTCGATATCACCATTGGTGACCAGAACCGAAGACAGAGGAAGCTGCCGCAGACCAGATGGAAAGAGAGAGGGGGTATGCGACAACTGGATACGAATATCCGGAGACGCGTTCAGGACGGCCCAGCTCAGGCCGTCCACGGTGACCGCGAGTGATGCCTGTGTTTGGGACGGGATTTTACCAGCCCGCGCCAGATTGCAATTGTCGCAACCACAATTCCATTGGGGCAGTCCGCCACCGGCAGCAGCCCCCAATATGCGTGCGCGCAATGTCATGTCAGACTTGGCACCGGGACTGCGATCAGATCAGGCCTTCGCGCTCTTCATCGCTGTCGGGGCCATACATGTTGATTTCCATACCGCACTCGATTTCGCGGATGATGGGCTTGGTCCATGCCATTTGCGTTTCCTCCCTGACTGACATAATTCTCTTGATCAGACTGGCAGCTATCGGGTGTTCGCGCGATTCTTAATTTATAAGAGCGGCCTAGACTTTGGTCTGCATTCAGTCGTTGTCGTGGACCGGCATGCGACCTTGAAGGCAAAAACCCTGATTGCGCAAGGTTTTAATTTCAAAACCAAAGTCATCATCGGAGAGTTTCTTGCGCAGATAACCGATATAGACATCAACCACATTTTCGTTACTTGAACCTTCGCCCAGCCAGAGCGTGTCAAAGATGTCGCCCCGCAGGATCGGCTGCCCCGCCTTGCTGCTCAAAAGCGCCAGCAGTGCAAATTCCCGTTCGGTGAGCGTGACGCTTGCATTGCCTGTGCTTACGGTTCTGGAGCGCGACAATAGGCGCGCCGGTTCAGGGCGGTGCGCTTGCGCGCGCTGTTCCTGCACCCGCAGCCGCGCCACCAACTCGTCGAAGCTGAAGGGTTTGACGACATAATCATCCGCGCCCGCTTCCAGCCCGGCAGTGCGGTCTTCCACATCCGACAGCGCAGAGAGCATCAGAATGGGCAGCGCAACGCCGCTGGCGCGCGCTGCCCGAACCAGATCAATACCACTATCCGCGCCCAGCATCACATCGACGATGGCCCCGGCAAATTCTTCGCGTTGCAACCTTTCCAACGCCCGGTCAACTCGGTTTTCCGCCTCGGCCTCATACCCGTGCAGCGTCAGGCCCCGCACCAGCGCAGAGGCGATCTTTGGGTCGTCATCAATGATCAGCAATCGTGTTGTCATATTCGCAATCTATGCCACTGCAAGGGGTAAGCGAAGCGCGACAATTGTCCCGGCTCCACCGCCCAGAGCCATCGAGCGCGGCACCGGGCTGGTCAAGGTAATGTTGCCCGAATGGGCTTCGACCACCCAGCGTGCCAACGCCAGTCCGACACCAAAACCCTGCGGATTGCCGACACCGCCCTGCACAAACCGTTCAAATATCTCATCCTGATCCGTGGATGGAATGCCGGGGCCGTTATCGGTCAGCGAGATCTCGGCCATACCGTCGGCCAGTCGTGTGGTCAGGGCAATCTGGCGTCCGTTGCGCGCATGCCGGATGGTGTTTCGGAACAGACTGGCCAGAACCTGTCGGATCCAATTGGGATCGCAGCGCAATGTGGCATCGGGAAGGTCCCCGATCGTCAGATGCATGCCCGCATTATCGATCTCGGCCTGCACCTCATTGCTGACCGATCGGAGCAGATCGTCAAGCGCCACAGCCTGCGGTTCCAACGCCAGTTGTCCGCTATCGGAACGCGCTACCCGGAGCAGATCGTCGATGCGCCGGTTCAGCTTGGCGGCGCTGGTCTCGATCGTTGAAAACGCATCCGTGGCGTTCTGGGAATCCTGCCGCCCGATCTGAGCCTCCATCATGATCACGGTCAGCGGCGTGCGCAACTCATGACTGACATCGGCAAAGAAACGGCGGCGGTTTTCGTCTATCTCGGCAAGCGTCGTGTTGGCGGCGCGCAGTTCCTCGGTGCGCCGCGCGATGGTCTCGTTCAATCGCGCCCATTTCGCCTCGACGCTTGCCTGCCGCTCCAGCAACGCCCCGGCCATGCGATTTGTTTCATTATACAGCCGCCCAATTTCATCGTTGCGCGTTGTGGGCAGGGTGACGGCGAAATCGGCTTGTCCGATCTGAAGTGCCGCGTCATGCAGCCTGTCAAGCCGCCTGAATTGCGGGCGGATCAGGCCGAAATAGAACCAGCCGGTGGTCAGAACCGCCAGACCGGCAAATCCCAGCGCAGCCCAGGTCAGTGTCCGGCGAAGTTTTTCGATCCCCGACAGGATCGTATTGCGGAGTAGCATTTCGGTATTCACCGCCTGGCTGAGCAGCGGATCAAAGCCCGAGGCGAACCCGTCGATATGGGCCCGCAGGCGCGCGCGGTCGGTTTCACCGCTGGCAAGACCACGCAGGGTGTTGTCCAGCAGCGCCTCCATCCGGGCCAGCCCCAGCGATTGCGTACCATAGCGGGATTGCTCGTCCACGCCGTGCCTGCTGACTGCTGCCACCGCTTGTTCCACGTCGACACGCAGTTGCCCAAACGTTGCGCGTATCCGGTCGCTGACCGGTGCAAGCCGGTCAGCGCGGATTTCGGCAGGCTGCCCGGTTTGTATCGATTCTGTCGCGATCAATAGAAATGTGGCCGCCTGTGTCGACAATGCCGCGTAACGCGCCACGCGCGTTTCCGACGCCAACGCTGTTTCCAACCGATCCGCCACAGTCTGCATGCCAAGGTAGAGAATGGCGGCAATAAGCAGCGTTCCAAGACCCAGAACCACCGCACCCAAGCCCAACCGGGTTTTCAACGAAACGGCGCGCTTGCGTCTTGCTGAGCCTTCACCCTGCATTGCGCTCAGGTCTTTCGCTTCATTAGCCCACGCGCGGGATCATAGCCCCAGACGGCAGCGGCACACAGAAGGATCGTGCAGGTCACGACCCAAAAAAGCGCGATCCAGTTGATCTGCAGATAAAGCAGAAAGCGGATCAGCTCGACCACATGGGTGAACGGGTTTAGCGCGCAGATATCGCGCAGGAGTGGCGAGCTTTCGGCCATCTTCCACAACGGATAAAGCGCCGAGGACAGAAAGAACATCGGGAAGATGACAAAGTTCATCACCCCCGCAAAGTTCTCCAACTGCTTGATGAAGCTCGACAGAACCAGACCGAGCGCACCCAGCATCAGCCCACCCAGAACCAGCCCGGGCAGTACCGTCACATAGCCAAGCGGCGGCATGGAAATCCCGAATAGCCCGGCCAGCGCCAGAAAGGTATAGACCTGCAGGACCGAGATCGCGGTCGATCCCAGCAAACGGCAGAATAGGAGCCACCAGCGTGGAAACGGGCTGGTCAGCAGCAGGCGCATCGAACCCATCTCGCGGTCATAGACGAGACTGAGTGAGCTTTGCATGCCATTAAAGAGCAGCACCATCGCGCAGAGGCCCGGCACGATATAGGTCTCGTAAGTAATGTAGGTCTGGTAGGGCGGGATGATCGACAGTCCAAGTGCTGCGCGGAACCCGGCCGCAAAGATCAAAAGCCAGACCATGGGCCGCACAAGGGCCGCGATGAACCGCTCGCGCTGATGGATGAAACGCAGAAATTCGCGCCCCATGATCGCCTGCGCGACACCCCAGAACCCGGTCATGCGGGCACCTCGGTCCGGGACAAGAACCAGTCGGACAAGGCCGTCCCGCCGCGCAGATCTCTGGTTTCGCCAGAGGCCAGGATTTGACCCCGATGCAGCACCAGCAGTTGATCCGCGTCGCGCACCTCGTCGGTCAAATGGGTGGCCCAGAGCACGCAGAGGCCCTGATCCGCCAGATCATGCACATGATCGGTGATTGACTGGCGTGCGGCGGCATCAAGGCCCACGGTGGGCTCATCCAGCAAGAGCACCTTGGGATCGTGCAGCAGCGCCCGCGCCAATTCCATCCTGCGCCGGTGGCCACCATTCAGGGCCCTGACCTTTTCCCCCGCCCGTTCACGCATGCCCAACCGGTCAAGGGCGGCATCGATGCGCGCCTGCGTCTGCTGCCGTGGCAGACCATGCAGGGCCGCAAAATAGGCCATGTTCTGGTGCACCGTCAGGCTCAGATCCAGGGTCGGTCGCTGAAACACCACGCCAAGATCACCCAGCGCGCGCCTTGGGTGTCGGCGCAGATCATGGCCGGCGATCCGGATGTCCCCCTCAGGCGCGACAAGCAAGTGGGTCAGCAGGGAGACCAGAGTGGATTTACCCGCCCCGTTTGGCCCGAGCAGCGCGCAGAACCGGCCCGGCGCAACATCGAACAAGATCGCGTCCAACGCCGCCTTGGACCCGTAGCGAAAGCTCAGATCGCGCACCGAAAGGCCCTGTTTCGTCTCATCCGCAGTTTGCGTGTCAGGCACGTTTTGCTCCGCCTGGGGTATCCAACATTTGGCCAGCTTGCCCGCTCAGCCCGGGTTTCTCAACCGCGCAGCACGCCCGGATGCCGCGACTTAAGTATACGAGCACTCACCTATTTGTTAAGACCTCTGCATGACTTGCGTATTTTGCTGATTTTTTGAATTTGGGGCATGCTTTCCGGTTCCGCCTCCGGATTTGAGGCGGATTGGTTCTGCGGGTCTGGTTTATGCGATTGCCCGGGTTTGCCGGTTGAGTGTGATCCTGTTTGCGGCCTTGAGCAGGTTCTGCGGGATGGCGGCCATGACCATCTGCGCGTGGGTTTTGGCGACGCCAGAGCAGCGGGCGCGGTGCAGGCCGAAGAGACGTTTCATCGTGCCAAAGCATTGTTCGACCCGGAAGCGGCGTTTGGAAATCTGCCTGTTGAAGCGTTTCCCTGACTGGCGCAAAGGGCGGTTCCGGGTGGCCTTGCGCATGATGCCATCGCGATCGTGTCCTTTCAGGGCGGCTCTGCTGGCTTTGCCCGCGCAGGCCTTGTCGGCCAATACGTGCTGCGCACTGGCCCCCTTGATCATCGTTTTGAACTCCGGGCTTTCGCCCGCATTGGCGGGCGTGACATGCACCTTGTCGACGAACCCCTCTTCGTCCGTGCGCGCAAATCCCCTGAAGCCCGGTGTGCTCCTTGATCCCTTCTTCACCCGGCGGGCATCCCTGTCTGCGCTGCAGTGCACATCCGGGGTGTCATGTGCATCCGCTTCCTCCCGGTCCTGCGGAGCCTCGATATACGTACGTGGACGGGCGGCGCTCCCGATCAGGGTTGCATCGATAATTGCGGCCTCGGCTTCCCTAAGCTTGAGGCCATGGTTCTCGATCTGACGACAAACCTCGAACAGAAGTTCGCCGTAAACGCCTGCCTGCACCAGCGCATTGCGAAACCGGCAGTGTGTCGTCTCATCCGGAACCTTGCCGTGTAAATCCAGCCCGCAAAAAAGCATGAAATCCAGCCGGACTTTCAACGCACGCCCAGGCTTTGGGTCAGACAGGCCATGCCATTGGCCAACCAGAAGACACTTGAACAGGACCAGCGGTGCGTAACCGGAAGGACCCAACCCGGATCGGCCCAGACCGCGCTTCAGGATCGCGGAAAACGCAGACCAATCCAAAAGTGCATCAATCCTGAAAAGCGGATCATCAATCCCGATCCGATCCGTCGCTTCACGTAAAAACAGGTCCATCAAGACACCACAAATTGCTCTGCCCGGGAATACCAAAATCCTAACCCAAATGGAATCCTGAATTATGCAGAGGTCTTTACATATGCATCAAGGGTTGGGCGATGCGGCGCTTCCAATCGACGATAACCCGGCGGCAGTTCATGGCGCAGCATCTTCGCTATCGTTTTGCGATCCTTGTTGAAAACACGCGCCGCTTCACGGGCAGACATTCCGTCCTTCAAACAGGCACGGCGCACACGACTATAAATATCCACAGAATACATCTCCCGCCCTCCGAATAAACGAAGGACACAAACTGGCGGACTTTTACTTTCCACAATCTGGTCTAAAGCCTCCGACTTTAGTCGGAAAAACATTCAAACGTGCGCCGAAGGCGCTCATGAACCACTGAACCCTCTGACTTTAGTCGGAGGAGGTTCAGTCCGCTACAACCGCTCAATGCAGCCGTTTCTGTGGCCCAATATTGCTCCGCGTTTTACACAAAAGATTGAAACGTAACGGTATTTTCCAAAGCGGCGTCCTCCAGACATAAACTTTGGAAAACTGAATCAGAGACAGAAGATTAAGGCAAACCCAAGTTCGCCATTCATGCGATACCCCTGTATTGAGGACAGGTTGTGCCATTGTGAAGACGGCCTGGCACCTGCGGTCTGGATCATGCCTCTATGGAGGTCACTGGGTGGTATTTATCTAAAAAAACAATGCATTACATTGCAATTTATGTTAGAATCCCCTGTACACGACAGTAGAGGTGGTTGAGGGCGCAGATCTGTGATTTTCATTGGGATTCTTCAATCTGCGACAGGAGCATCCCATGATCCGAAAAGCAATCGACACCCTCTCGGCGAAACTATCCGACGGCTTGTCGCTGAGCAATAGCCGCCTCGAAACGCTCTGCCTCCTGGTGATTGGCATTGTCGGCGTGCGAACGGTGAACCTGATTCACATCAGTGGGGAGATGCCGACGCAGGCCAGGGTTGAAAGCACCTGCCGTCGATCACAGCGCTTCCTAAGAAACAGCCATGTCAGCCTCTGCAGGTAATTCCTGCAAATCATACCCAAATGACCTGGCCCGTCGTTTGAGATTGCCGAGCACGCGATTGCGGTATCGTTCTTCATAATGGGACGCGCCTGGATCCTTGTAAGTCATGCCGTGTGGGGTCACTGCATAAAAGTGACGTTATTGTCCTGCTCGCGCGAACTTAACGGGAACATTTTTGATTTCATGCCGTTTTTGATCTCTGAGGGCGTTGTATAGGCTTGTTTTGCTGATTTTGAGCCGCGCGGCGGCCTCACGGACAGTCAGTCCATCGCGGATGAAGGTTTTAGCTTGTTCAATCTTTTTGGGCGTGACAACGGGCTTGCGACCACCTTTTCTGCCGCGTGTCGCGGCGGCCTTTAATCCGGCTTGCGTGCGTTCAATTATGAGGTCGCGCTCGAACTGGGCAAGTGCACCGAACAGATGGAACACCAAAGTGCCGCCGGTGGTGGTTGTGTCCACGCCTTCGGTCAGGGACCTAAAGCCGACACCGTGCTCTCCGAGGCCTGTCACCGTTTCCACGAGGTGCTTCATAGATCGGCCCAGGCGGTCGAGTTTCCAGACCACAAGCGTGTCGCCATCGCGCAAGAAGGCAAGAGCTTCATTCAGTCCCGGGCGCTCGGCTTTGGCTCCGGAAATAACATCTTCGAACGTGCTTTCGCAGCCAGCAGCTTTGAGTGCATCAACCTGCGGTTCCAGCTTTTGCTCTGTTGTCGAGATCCGTGCGTATCCGATCAGTGCCATGATGATCCACCTTGTCCGTTTTTCCGTCCACAAATCAACTTGTCCGACTTCCCGTTGTCAAGCCATATTGGCGGACGGAATTGGCGGTTCCGCAAAACGAGCGTTTCACGGACATGGATGGGAAGAGGGTAATTTATGGCACGGCGGCAAATATTGACGGCAGGTTTTTGGGCGCAACTGATGGTCCCGCCCTCGGATGGTCGAGAAGTCGCAATGTATTGCACACTATCACCGGATGAGATTGAGGCTGTTGCCGGAAAGCGTACCGCTGCTGCCCGTTTGGGCTATGCCGTATCTTTGGTTTATCTGCGCCACCCTGGGCGGGTTCGTGATGTTGGGGAACAACCCAATGATATGATGCTGGCCTTTCTTGCGGATCAGGTTGATGCCAGCACCTCTGATCTCGCGATCTATGATCAGCGTCCGCAGACACGGCGCGAACATATCGCGCAAATCTTGGCTCGGTTCGGATATCTGGCCTTCACAAAGTCCCTTGTGCGGGAGCTTGTTCATTGGCTGACACCATCTGCCGGGGAAGACCCGCGAGCAGAGCCTTTGGCGATAGCATTGATTGAAGAACTGAGGCGGCGGCGGATCCTGATCCCTGCGCGCCGCACCATTGAACTGATCGTCAGGCATGCGATCCGGCGCGCCGAAAACGTTAGGATTTCTGCTCTGACCCGAGATCTGCACCCGGACCACCACAACGCTTTAGGCGCTCTGATTGCGCCACCTCAATCAGGTGAGGTTTCCACGTTGAGCTGGCTGAAAGCGGCTCCCAAATCAGCGTCTGTCAAATCCATTAAGGCTGTTCTGGATCGCCTGATGGTGGTTCGGGCGGTCGGCCTACCCGCCAGTTTACATCAGAACATCTCGACACCAGCGCTCGACAGGTTGGCAGGTGAAGGCTTGCGGATCACGGTGCAAAATCTACGACGTATGGCCTTGCCACGGCTATGGGCTGTTTTGTCGGCCGCCTGTCTGCGGCTGGAAGAACTGCTAACTGATCTTGCTCTGGATATGTTCGACAAATTACTGGGTCGCAGCTTTCGAAAGGCTGAACAACAGAGCTCCGACAAAGCGTCCAAACTCCTGATGGAAATCATTCACCCCTTGCATTTCCTCAAAACGTTTTGCCGCGAGGCTCTGACTGCCCGCCTGCAAACCGGCGATCTCAATGGGATGTTGGCAACGGCAAACTGGGATCAGATTGAGAATGCCACATCCGCAATTGAAACCGCCCTTGGAGACGGGAAACCCGACAAATATACTGAGCTTATCGGTAAATATCAGACAGCCCGTCAGTTCGCGCCCTTGATAATAAGGGGATTCAGTTTTAGCGGCGCAACCAGTGCTGCCAGCGTCCTGCGCGCGATGGATCTCTTGCGCACCATGTATGACGCGAACAAACGCAGCCTGCCAGACAATCCGCCAACCGGGTTTATCCGCAAGGTATGGCGTCCGTTTGTCTTTCCAGAGCCAGGGGTGGTCAACCGGCAAGCGTACGAGCTCTGTGTTTTCTTTGAGTTGCGCGATCGCCTTCGGGCGGGGGATGTCTGGGTGGAAGGAAGCCGACAACGCCGCAACTTCGATGATCGGCTTATACCCCGGGCCACCTTTGAAATTCTGCGTGCCGAGGGGTCGTTGCCGACCTCTGCGGCGACAGATGCAGAGACCTATCTCGCAGAGCGGCAAAAACAGATTGAGGAAACAATTACCATTGTCGCGGCCGGGGCTGAAGAGGGAACACTGCCGGATGCCGCCATTCGCGATGGAGCCCTGAGCATCACCCCGGTCAAAGATGAAACGCCCGAAACCGCAACGGCCATGAGCCGTCTGGCTTATGGACAATTGCCACAGATAAAAATCCCCGACCTGCTGACGGAAGTGAACGCCTGGACCGGATTTGCGGATTGCTTCACCCATTATCGCTCGGGCCATCCGGCAACAGATCAGAAGGCGCTGTTCGCCGCCGTGTTGGCCGATGGGGTCAATCTCAGTGTATCCCGCATGGCTGCAGCCACCCGAGGTCTGTCGGCACGGCAAATCGCATGGACTCATGATTGGCATTTGCGCGAGGAGAACTATTCAAACGCCCTGGCTTGTCTGGTCGATATGCAGCGTCAACGGCCGCTGGCCAAACTCTGGGGGGCTGGGATCTCTTCATCCTCAGACGGGCAGTTTTTCCGGGCCGGTGGCCGTGGTGAGGCCTCGGCAGATATCAACGCAAAATACGGACGCACCCCAGGTCTCAAGTTTTACACCCACATCTCGGACCAGTTCAGTCCATTCCACTCAACGGTCATCACGGACACCGAAAGCGAAGCCCCTTTCGTTCTGGATGGCCTGCTTCGCCACCGCTCCGGTGTCGCAATCGAAGAACATCATGTGGACACCGGCGGTGCGACAGATCATGTTTTTGCGCTGTGTTATCTTTTGGGATTTCGTTTCGCACCACGCTTGCGAAACTTCAAAGACCGCAAACTGTATCTTCTGCCCGGCATGAAGCCCCCGATCATTATGACTCCCTTCATCGGCGGCACCATCAAAGTGGGGCACATTATCGAAAACTGGTCGGAAATCCTCAGACTGGCCACTTCCATTCAGGCTGGCACCACCACCGCCTCAGCAATCCTCAAAAGCTTGTCCGCATATCCCAGGCAAAACGGACTCGCCATTGCCTTACGCGAATTGGGCCGATTGGAACGAACCTCTTTGCTCTGGAATGGATGCGTAGCCTGGAATTGCGAAAAAGAACAAGCACAAGCCTGGCCAGGGGAGAAGCTCGAAACGCCCTCGCACGTGGGGTCTTCTTCAACCAACTCGGAGAAATGCGCGATCGCAGCTATGAGCATCAGATCCATAAAGCATCCGGCCTCAACTTTCTGGTCGCAGCCATCATCTTGTGGAATACGAAATATCTGGAAGCTTCGATAAATTGTCAATCGCAGAGTAAAATGGGTCCATGTCGCGGCGTAAAAATGGGCCACTTCGGTTGATGTTTTGTGGCGCTTTTGCACGCGTGCTCGTCACAAAGCTGAAGCGTGCCAAAGCGCATGCTGGCCATAAGGCCAGCATTATTCTGACTGTGATTGCGGGCTGGTTATTTTCGGTTGTTGCGACTGTGTTTGAGCCGATAGCTTTCGCCATTCATCTCGAGGATGTGGACGTGATGGGTTAAACGATCGAGTAGCGCACCGGTCAGCCGCTCAGAGCCAAAGACTTCAGTCCATTCATCGAAGGGCAGGTTCGAGGTTATGATGATGGAGCCGCGTTCATAGCATTGGGATATGACCTCGAAGAGCAGCTCTGCGCCAGATTTGCTGAGCGGTACGAAGCCCAGTTCATCAATGATCAACAGGTTCTGGCTGGTCAGTTGCTTTTGAAGGCGCTGCAATCTCCGCTCATCTTGAGCCTCGATCAGATCATGGACTAATGCCGCAGCCGTTGTGAAGCGCACCTTCAGTCCTCTTTGACATGCAGCCAGCCCAAGTCCCAGGGCGATGTGTGTCTTGCCCGTGCCTGACGGGCCGAGCGCGATGATGTTCTCCCTGCGATTAACGTAATCGCATCGTGCCAGATCCATCGTCAGGGGCTTGTTCAAGCTTGGCATGATCTTGAAGTCAAAGCTATCCAAGCTCTTGGTGCTGGGGAACTTCGCCGCTTTGATGCGCCGTTCAATCATCCGGCGTTCGCGGTCGATCAATTCCATCTCACACAGCCGCGCCAGATAGTGGATGTGATCTTTGTTCTCTGCAGCACAGAGCTGCGCCTGTTTGGCATACTCGCCTTGGAACGTTGGCAGTCGCAGTTGTTTAAGATGATGCCGTAGAAGAATCCGAGGGGCTTCGGTCATGCCGCGGTCCTTCCCATCAAGCTCATGTAACTGGATGGGCGTGTTGTGCCGACATTGGCCTTGGGCAAGTATGGATAGAAGTCCAAATCCAATCGTGGTGGCCGCTTCTCAACCCGACACAGTACAAGGTGTTTTACGGCGTCATAGCCAATTGCACCCATATCTATTGCCTGCTGGATTGCGCCTTGCACAACATCCATTTCGAAGGTCTCCAAAAGGCGCAAGACTTGAACGTATTCTCGCTTGCCCGGCTTACCCATTCTGGCTTCAAGCAGTCGGTGCAGCGTGGCAAATACATCTGGCAAATGCCAACCCTGCAAAGGCGCGGCCTGATCCAGGGCACCCACCTTTTGTTCAAGCAGGGGCAAAAAGTGCAATGGGTCAAAGACCATATCCGCTGATGTGTAGGATCGTTTGTGCCGCGCAATAATCTCATTGCCGCAGCCGATGATAACCTCATGCACAAACCCACGCACATGAACATCGTGGTGCGCATAGGCTACTGGCACCGAGTAATCATTGCTGCGATAGCGCACCATTGAGATCGACGTTGCACGCGTGCTGACGTGATCGCAGGCTTCATATTCTGCGACGGGCAATCCCATCAGAGCATCCAAATCCGACATCAGGCGTGCGCCTATGGTTTGGGTGTGACCCCGCAACGTATCGTCCTGACGTGCTAAACACTTCTCTTCCAAATGTGCGTTCAGATCATCAAAGCTGTCATAGCGAGGTGCGGGAACCATGAAGTTGCGGCGGGTGTATCCAACCATGCCCTCAACGTTGCCTTTATCGTTCCCTCGCGCGGGTCTGCCAAACTTGTCATCAAACAAGTAATGCGACTGCAGTTCCGTAAACCGACGTGTGCGGATGCGCGTCTTATCCCCGAGTATCCGAGCCACGGCGATCTTGGTATTGTCGTAGAGAATGGATTGCGGAATGCCGCCAAAGAATGCAAAGGCGGACACATGGCCATCGCAAAACGCCTCGGTTGTCTCAGCTGGATATCCCTTCACAAACACCGCATCAGAATGTGGCAAGCTCATCACGAAGAAGTGGATCTTGCATTCCACGCCACCGATCACGCCCAGCGTCTCACCAAAATCAACCTGCGCATGGCCCGGCCGATGCGACAACGGCACAAACACCTCTTTGGTGCGCCGTTTTTGCTCGCGCACGTAATAGGTCACCGTGGTCAGGCTGTCGGCATATCCATGCTCATCGCGCAGCCGTTCAAAGATGCGCTTGGCCGTGTGTCGCTGCTTTTTGATCAGGGCTTTGTCTGTGCGCAGTATCTCATCGACCACACCAACATAACCATCAAGCGTTGGCCGCCGAGGCGCTTCCGACCGACGATACCCAGGCGGAAGTTCATGGCGCAGCATCTTCGCGATCGTCTTACGATCTTTGTTCTCTAATCTGTCAATGCGTGTTTCCTGAGTTTCCTGCTTTTGATGTCAGAGGTTGCCTTTGTTCTCTTCGAACTCTGAGGTTCATGATGGGGTTGGCTGGGTGTGGGTCGGCAATGTTGAAACCGCAATCATACCGTTGGTCTTGGCTGTTGCTACAGAATCGGCGCCGTGTCTCACGCCCTCCCTCGGGCATCGTCCCAGATGGGAACTTTGATTTAGGAATCCTCGTTGTCGCCTCGTAAGCCTTACGCGGACTGGAAGTCAGTTTTGTCTAAGGTTTGTGGCTGTTGTCATCGTGAGATGCAGCGGCGACAAATCTGACAAGGAGGAAAGCGTGGGCGGATTTCGGTGCTATGGGGATTGTGTACTATGGCTGCGGTGATTGATGTGCAGAACTATCGGCTGCGTGATGACAAGCAGCGCTGATAAGTCGATTTTCCCAGCCCGATTTGGCTGATTGATATCCCGTTTTGCCGCCATTGGCCTGTTGTAGCGCAGGTTTTGGCGGGATGGTCGCACCGATGGGTCCGGCGTCCGCGTAATGAAGGACCCGATTTGATAGTCGTATCATGCGGCGTCCTCCCATGGCGGTGCGCGGGACTTGGGTGTTTGGCCCCGCATGAAGGTCTCGATGATGATCATTGCGCCACCGCATTTGGGGCACGGCTGGGACTGGTCTCGTTCGTCGGTATCGACACCTTGATCCTCATGGGCTTTCGGAATGGCGTCTGCTTCAACCTCCAATAAAGACCTGATCTTTGCGATCCTGTCGCGACGGATGCCGTTCGCGAGGAAGCCTGTGTGGCGGATGCGGTGGAAGCCGGAGGGCAGGACATGGATCAGGAAGCGACGGATGAACTCGGACGTCGGCAGACGCATGACCTTCATCCTGTCCCCACGTTTGATGCGATAATCTTTCCACCGGAAGGCCACAGTGTTGGCATCAGCGCTGATCAGGCGGTGGTTTGAGATCGCCACGCGGTGCGTGTAACGGCTCAAGTACGCCAGCACGGCCTCAGGCCCGCCGAAGGGTGGTTTGGCATAAACCACCCAGTTGGTTTTGCGCAGCGGCGCGAGATGGGCGGCGAAGGTATCGGGGTCGGCCAGCTTTGCCAGTTTGCCGAAGAAGCGCAGCTTGCCTGCTTTGTGCAATCCGCTCAGCCCTTCGAGGAACAGGCGGCGGAACAAACGCGCGAGCACCTTTACCGGCAGGAAGAAGCCTGAGCGGCAGTTCTTCCAGCGCTTGCCATCGGACGACAATCCACCGCCCGGCACGATGATATGCACATGCGGGTGGTGCGTCATCGCGGATCCCCATGTATGCAGCACGCTCGTCATGCCAATCTTTGCACCAAGATGTTTTGGATCGGCTGCGATTGTCAGCAGAGTTTGCGCCGCCGCCTTGAACAGGAGGCCGTAGACCACCGCTTTGTTCTGGAAGGCAATGTCGGCGATTTGCGATGGCAGCGTGAAGACCACGTGGAAATACTCAATGGGCAACAAGTCTTCCATGCGCGCCTGCATCCAGTCCTGCGCCGCTGCACCTTGGCACTTCGGGCAATGCCGATTGCGGCACGAGTTGTAGGCGATGTGCTGGTGACTGCATTTGGTGCAAGCGGCAACATGCCCGCCAAGCACAGCGGTCCGGCAGCTCTCTATCGCCGACATCACTTTTAACTGCTGTAGGTTCAAGTGTCCGGCGTGGGCCAGGCGATAGGTAGCACCATGGGCGCGGAAGATGTCTGCGACCTCCAGCTTGAGGCGAGACATGGAAGCCTAGTTTAACCGGGTCCGGCCTCCCGCCGCACCAGCAGATCAAACGGGCTGGTGACACTCTGGATCGTCTTGGTTGCCACCTTGGTATAGATCGTCGTCGTTTCCAGCTTGGCATGGCCCAGAAGCACTTGGATCACCCGGATGTCGGTCCCACCCTCCAGCAGATGCGTGGCAAAGCTGTGCCGCAGAGTGTGGGGCGACACCTGCTTCTTGATCTCTGCAAAATCGCATGCGACCCCAAAGGCCCGATTGAACTGCCGCGTCGAGATTGGATCGATCCGGTTACGACCCGGGAACATCCAACCTCTCGGCCGCACTTCTCGGTAATAGTCGCGCAACAGGCTCAGAAGGTTCGGCGACAACATGACCTGCCGGTCCTTACGACCCTTACCTTGCTCAATCCGGATCAGCATCCGGTCGCTATCTATGTCGCCAACTTTGAGATGGGTGACCTCGCTGGCGCGCAGCCCGCCACCATAGGCCACGCTGAAGGCCGCGCGGTATCGTAACCCAGGCCCAGGTGCCGCTTCGATAATACGCGCGACTTCCTCGGCGCTGAGCACAACGGGGATCTTCTTAGCCGCCCGTTGATAGCGCATATGCCGCTTCATCTCGGGACGCGGGCACGTCGTCGCAAAGAAGAAACTCAACACTGTCAGCCGGTTGTTGAAGGTCGGTGCGCCAATGCCGCGCTCCTTCATATCGAGCTGGAACGCCCGCAGCTCTTCCGGTGTCGCGCTATCCGGCGCGTGACCCAGAAACCGCGTAAAATCCCGCATCCCTCGCAAATACATTGTCTGCGTTTTCGACTGCAGCCCTTTGATCCGCATATCTTCGAGAAATCGCTGGCGCAGTGCAGGTACATATTGGTCTGACATTGAAACCTCCTATCGTCAGATTGAGAAGGTCCCAATCGTCCAACAGAATCGTCAGTTCACAAAATCACGGCGCTTCGATCAGCGCGAAACCCTCGACACAAGCGCCAATACCGCGAGAGCGGTTTCGTCCTTGTCTCGCATAATGGCATGAAGTATGATTGCCAGACGACGCGCCAGAGCCACTCGGGCCTTTCTCATCGTTGAGCGCGCACCGATTGCGAGGGCCCATGTCTTCAATTTGAGCGGAGCGGCATACCGCGTCAGCATCACATTGGCGGCCTCATAGAGAAGCGTTCTGACGCGCACGTCGCCCCGCTTTGAGATGCTGCCCGTGTAGTCGATTTCACCAGATTGATGCCGTCGCGGCACCAGTCCAAGATACGCCCCCACATCACGCGATTTCCTGAAACGCGACGGATCATCAATTGCTGCGGCAAAGGCCAATGCTGTGATCGGACCGACCCCTGGTACCGTCATAAGGCGCTGGCAGACTTCGGATTTGCGGGTCATCTTTTTGATGTCGCCATCAATGGCTGCAACCGCCGCGAGGATTGCTTCGCGTGCTGCGAACAGTCCGCAAATTGCGGCATGGAGGCCAGGCACTCCATCGCTAACTTTTAGCGCCGCGTTTTTGAATGCCGGAGACAAAGCTCGTGGCAGCCGCACGCCGAAGACGACGACCAGACCGCGGATCTGATTGTCGAGCGTCACACGCTGTCCGACCAGCTTCTTGCGGGCTGCGATCAGCGACCGGATTGCGTGCGCTGACAGTGATTTGACATGGGTCGGCTTGTAGAATCCCGTCCGCGCCAGGTGTGCCAAACCGCGGGCATCATTGCGGTCCGTCTTGTGGCCGGCCAGAGATTTAAGGGCCTGATATGCTTGCCTGCTCTCGATGCAAACAACCGGGACACCAAGCTCCGTCAGCCCATGGTAAAGCATTGGTGCCATCCGTCCCGTTTCAAATACAACTTTGGCACATGGTGGTCCAGAAGCGAGGAAGTCAGCGATCGCTTTTGGTGTTGAGCTCGCTTTTCCTTCACGAATAAGGGCCCCTTCACGATCCAGAATGCAGATATGCGTCTCTTCCATGGACACATCCAAACCAGCAAAATATTCCATTGGTCAGTCTCCTTTTCAATTGCATGTGCATCCAGAATAACAGGGGTAACTGAGTGCTGATCCTGATTACGCCATGTTGAAAAACCGCGCCGCTTCTCGGCCAGACATACCGTCCTTCAAACAAGCACGGCGCACACGACTATAAATATCCACAGAATACATCTCCCGCCCTCCGAATAAACGAAGGGCACAAACTGGCGGACTTTTACTCCGCTACAACTGCGATATGCAGCCGCTTCTGTGGCCCAATATTGCTCCGCGTTTTACAATAAATGATTTGCGGAAAGACGGCGTGACTATCCCAGACGAAATCGCCAGGCACATTGCGCCGCCCGGCTGGGCACATATCGGATTAACAGGTGACTACCAGTGGAACATAAATCCGCCGTTCAGCCCAGATAACCTCAGACCTCTAAGTGTCTGATCAGAAATGAGTTGAGTGAATTCAACAGGGTGTGATTCTGTCCGGTTATGAAATTGAACGGAGATCACAATGGCCTGGACTGAATTCACCCGTGCGCAGCATATGCGCGAAACAAAGTGCTATCCAAGTGATTTGACCGATGCGGAATGGAATATCGTGCGGTCATTGTTACCCGGCCGTAACCGCCCTGGGCGTCCGCGAAAGCTGCATTTGCGTCGGGTCTGGAATGCGATTCAGTATCTTGCCGCCGCCGGGTGCGCATGGTCGCTCCTGCCGAAGGACTTTCCTGCGGTCTCGACTGTGCGTTACTATTTCCACCTCTGGCGAGATGATGGCCTGCTGGCCCGGATCAACCGCCACCTGGTCGCGGCCGTGCGCCTCGCGGCAGGCCGCGATGTGCAGCCGACAGCCGGTGTGATCGACAGCCAGAGCGTTAAAACCTCTGAAAACACGTCCTTTTCCGGCTACGATGCGGGCAAGCGGATCAAAGGTCGAAAACGCCACATTATCACTGATACCTGTGGCAATCTGATCGCATGCGAGGTCCATACGGCCAACATTCAGGATCGTGACGGTGCGCCCGGGGTCTTCGCCAGGCTCCGCCGTAAGGCCCCGAAACTGCGCCACATGTTCGCGGATGGCGGCTATGCCGGGCCGAAGCTGCGGGGTGCCCTCGTGCGCCTAGGACGCTGGACGCTACAGATCATCAAGCGCTCCGACACCGCCGGGGGCTTCGAGGTGCTGCCACGCAGATGGGTTGTGGAACGCACCTTCGCCTGGCTCGGTCGCTGCCGTCGTTTGGCAAAGGATCGGGAGAAATCCATCGAAAGCGCCGAGGCCCGGCTCAAGCCGGAGCAACTGGTCATCCCGGTCCGCATGTTTGGCCAGCCTGTTGTCAGCAGCAGCGTTGCTCATCCGGGAGACCGGCGAGACGGAGGCACGGCACAACATCCATGTCCATCTCCTGCGCCGCCGGCACAGGGCCATGCTCGGCAATACTGGTGTTGTCCTCAGCAATCAGGACCGGACTCGTGAAACCAGACTCCCCGATCAGGGCCACGATCAGCCCGATCTGATCCAGAGTGAATGACTTTTGAAATGCGATTGCCCTAGATAGGCTTGCCCACAACTTGTATTCCGCAATCTGACTAGCTATATGGCTAGATGAATATTGAGAGATGATATGATGTGGACGCTTCAAGACGCCAAGAATAAGTTTTCCGCCGTGGTTGATGCGGCCCTGGCCGGCACGCCGCAGGAGGTCACGCGGCGCGGGAAACCGGTCGTGGTGGTTCTGAGCGCCGACGACTACAAGCAAATGCAGGCCGGTGCGGTGGAGTCACGCGAAAGCTTTGCCGATCATCTGCTGGCCTTTCCCGGGCGCGATATCGAGCGCGCCGAGGCTGCGCCGCGCGACGTGAGCTTTTGAATGTATGTGATCGATACCAATGTGTTGTCGGCGGTACGGCGGGCGGCTCGGGTTCCCCAGGTGACGGCCTGGCTTCAGGACAAACCCGAGAACAGCCTGTTCCTTAGTGCCGTCACGATCGGTGAGATTGAACGCGGTATCCATTTGCAGGAACGACGAGATCCGGAATTTGCACGCGACCTACGTGTCTGGCTGGACCGCACAACCCTTGTTTTTGCCGATCGTATCCTTGAGTTCGGTGCCGAAGATGCGCGCATCTGGGGACGATTGAGCGCCCGGATTGGCAACAATGGGGCGGACCTGATGATTGCAGCAACAGCGTTGCGCCATGACGCCACTGTGGTCACGCGCAACGTTGAGGACTTTATGCCAACAGGCGTATCGCTGGAAAATCCGTTCTGAACATCGCAGACTTCGTCATAACGCAGGAGCAGGGGTCTCTCTCGTCGCGCCATGGATTTTTCATACCTTGAGCGTGCTCAAATCACCCTCTTCTATCAATATACGATAAGCGCCCCGGAACTCCAGCCTCACCCGGCTGTCAAAATCCACCCGCACCCTCCGGGGGTTCCATGAAACCCGCCCCGCATCGTCGTCACCACCCTGATTGATATCGAAAATGCCGCAATCCGGAAAGCGAAACCGGCGGTTTACCCGGGGAATACGGGTAAGGATCACTCCGGCCTGAAGACCCGAAACGGATGATGAATTGCGCCTGTAGAGACTTTGGGTGTATCGGGGGGTGTATCCGCCCGGATAAAGCGTCTCTGTCGGAAACATCGATTTTCAACCTGCTGATAACACGGCATAAAACCGCTCCAAATCTGCAGGGGACAAAACCGGCAGTATGGCTGGCTGTGCAGTCGGTGTGCTGCTAACCGGTCTCCCCCGGATTTCTCCGGAAATTCAGGGAAAAAAACAGGGGGAAAAACAGGGGGAAAATTGCTTAAGTACAGGGATCTGTCTGTGGGAGTGTGCAGGCCCGCAATTTCCTGCCGGACTCCTGTTCCTGTATGGAATGTTCCTGTGTGGAACCGGCCTGCGGTCGGCGGGCAGGGAACGGGTATTGCCAGGGTGTCGGCAACCGGCCCGACCGGCTGTCAGCCGCGCCTGTGCAGGCCGGACATCCCCGGTCGCCGGTTCACACCGCGCCCCGCTTGCCTCCCGGCGGACCATCCCTGCATAAAACCGCAGACTGAACCGGACCGCCGTCCCGGTCTTCCTGACCGGAAACGCAGGGACGAAGGCACCGGTCAGGACGGCGGGCAGGGCAGGGCTGTCCATGGTGTCGTACCCGGCCTTGCCTGCGGTGGCGTTGCAGGGCGGAGCGGTCCGGCACATGTCAATCCGGTCATCAGCCACCGGCATCCCGACATCTGTCCGGATACGTCCAGCCCAGACCCGGGGTCGCGCAATTCCCCCGGCCCGGGCCGGAGCAGGTCCCCGTCCCGGCCCGCATGTTCGGCCAGGCTCTTGTCACCAGGGGCGCTGCTCATCCGGGAGACCGGGCAGCCGGATGCAGGGCACAACATCCATGCCCGTCTCCCGCGCCATCGCACACGGTCCTGCCCCGGCAATAACGGTGGTGCCTCCGGTGAACAGGACGGGACCGGTAAAACCGGACCGCCTGATCGACACCGCGACCTGCCGGACCTGATGCGCAGAACGGGTGCGGGAATTCAGGGCACGGGGACATCGGGCGGCAGGCGCCCGATCTCCGGACTGCGGGCAGGACCGGAGCGCGTCCCGTCGCGCGAAGGTTTTTTTTTGCCGCTGGCCATGCCGGGATTCCTGACATTTTTTTTCACCGCCGGTATCGCGCAAATTCCGGCGCAACCGCTCCGGCGGTTTCCCCGCGCGTTTCGGGAGGGCATTTCGTTTCGAGCCCAGGGGCCATTTCGTTTCAGATGACCTGTCGGAAAAAAATTCCTGAATGGTTGCAATCGGTTGGCGGCGGCGGAAATCTGAAACGAAACGAAATGCAAAAAAATCGCCACGCAGAAGTAGGCAAGTGCGGCGCATAACACCCACCTGCCGTCCCCCGCCGGGAAGGACCCGTGGTTTCCGAACACCGGGAGCGGCTCCTGGTGGCAGCCAACGTGCCGTTGGCAAGCCGGTCCATTCGTTCCCGGCGTTTTGCTGCGGCCTTTTTCGGGAGCCTGGGGACACAGACACCAATGACACCGTCTGGAAGTTCAGGTCAATCGACGAAAATGCCCGGGCTTCCAGACGCCAGTCGAGCCTTCGCCCGGAAACCCGGTGTCGCACCTGAAAAGTGAATCCAGCCCCTGTGTGAAGTTCGTCCGGATTTGCTCTTTCCTGAAGGGCAATCAGGGGCTTCTCCATGAGGACGTGAAGTTGTGGTTTAAAGAACAGGATCAGGAAAACACAGAGTCATTACAGACAGTTGACGGCGACAGGGGCAGGATTGAAACGCGAACATATACCCAATGAGATGCCATCCACTGGTTGAAAAAGCGTCACCCCCATCGGGAGGGTCTGGCCAGCATTGGTCGCCTCGTCTCCGTTAGGGAAAGTGGTGGGAAAACGACGAGGCAAACGCGATACTTCATCCCGTCCCTGCCAAAAGACGCGGCGCGGTTTGGCCATGCCGTGCGCTCTCATTGAGGAATTGAAAACCGTCTGCACCGGGTGCTCGATGTCACCTTCCGCGATGACGACAGCCAAGGGCGAAAAGATCATGCACCTGCTGACTTCGCGGTCATCAAGCACATCGCGGTGAACCTGCCCGGCAAAGTGAAAGGTAAACGCTCCCTCGGGGGAAACCGGAAAACGGCAGGCTGGAACAACCGCTTCCTGCTTGAAATCCTGATGCTGTGAAACTCATGCGATTCCTCTGCTTGATGCCACTGACCTGCCCCCGATAAACTGGCCTGCACTTGAAGACGGGGCGAAACCCGCCTCAGATCAGGAAATACAATCGTTCCTGAATGATGTGGTGGGAGATTGGTTCGAAAGAAACAGGGTGTAGCGCCCTAGGGTTATTGAGACACTCGTGAAGCTTATGCGGCGGCCTGGATTTTGTCCATTGCGTCACATCTGAACTGGTTTGGCGAACGGTGTCCGTGCCGCTGGATCGGCCATTCTTCGTTGTAGTCCTCCTTGAGCTTTTGCAGGGCGGCCTGGAGTTCCTCGATGGTGTCGAAAGTTCTGACCCGGAGCAGCTTTTCCTTCAGGGTTCGAATGAATCGCTCGGCGCGGCCGTTGCCTTCGGGAGCGCGGACAAGGGACGGCGAGGATTTCGCGCCCGGCCAGGCAATCCCGTTCTGGAAGTCGTGGCCGATGTACTGCGAGCCATAACACCTTCGGAATGATGCTGATTGAGAGGCTATGACCGCCTGCGCAGCCCGCCGGGCAATGGTCAACCGCGATGAAGACGGCAACCTGGCGACCTGTGCCAGGAACGGTCCCCGTCATATCCGTGCCCCACATCTCATCGATGTTGTCCGGGATGATCGTGCCGTCATGGGCACGGGGGCCATGGGCGGGCCCATGGCATGGCTTCGCACAAAGCCCGTTCTCCCGCATGAGCCGGAGCACCCGCGCCTTCGAGGTTCGAATGCCCTTGCAGCGCAGACGTGCCCGGATCTTGCGGTGGCCCTCGCCATGGAACCTGCTGTCAGTGATCACTTGTTTGATCCTCTCGACCAGATCAGCGTCAGACATCGCTCCCCGAGGACCAGGGCGGCGGCGCGGCGCGGGTTCCGCCGGAAGCGGGCGCAAGTCACGATACACGCTTGCGCGGCCCACTCCCCAGACCCGGCACACCCGGGAAACGCCGTAGGCTTTGCCCGTGGAGATCGAGATGACGGCACTCATCGTTTCGACCTCCGGCGCCCGAAAGGGTGGCCCGCCTCCATCTTCGCGATCCTCTCATACAGAAGTTCGTTATCCATGGTGATCTCACCCACCCTGGCCCGCAGACGGTCAATCCCCTCATCGCGCACGTCGCGCGGACGGGACTTCAGGTTTGATGACCCTCCTTCGGGAAATGCATCCCGCCAACCGCTGACATCCGCAGCTGTCGCACCAAACGAACGTGCGACCAATTCAACATCTTCGCCGCGAAGAACGCGCGGAACGGCCTCTTGCTTGCGTGTAGCCGTAAGTCTCCGGCGCCGGGCCGGAGCCGGATCCGCTGCGATATGTGAAGTCTCCGCAGCTCCGGATCCTTCGCGCTCAACCTTCCTTTGTTCCGTCATGATACACCTCAATCATCCCCTTGGGTCATGTCTTGAACGGTGTCTCAAAAAACTCTAGGGCGGGGGAGTCACTGACAATGGCAGCGGATTGAACGACGAAAACTATAAATCATTTAGAACGCCGTTCAGCGGGTACAAGTTGCGAAAGCGGGGTCGCGGCTTTGGGCGTTTTATCGCTTTCAAAGTGTTCTCGCGCATCCACTATTCGACTAGATTTGAAACTGTCGACGCAGAGGCAAGCAAAAAAACCTTCCGGTTCAATATTTCACGCGACGAAGAAATCATTTTCTTTGACGGTGAGCCTGACTTCCAAGATTTGGGTCTATGTGTTGAGTTCGATGAACCCTTGGCGGGCTGGGCACCACTGGTTGGCTCCCTTTCGAAGCAAAACGTAAAGGACGAGTTTGGGGCGCATTTCTTGCCGCAATTCCTCTATCGTGGCTTGCCTGGTATATCCCTGCAATTTGATGGCGAAAAACCAGAGAACATCACTGTCTATTTTAAGAACCTGTTTGTCGAATACGCCGCTGGCGAAATTGAAGCGACCATTGATGGGAACAAGCACAGCCTTCATTATGCATTAACAAAGATCCCAAAGACACAGCAGTTTAAGAACCACTGCCTGTTGTTTTCTGCTGCTGAAAGGATTGTAGGCCACCCTCGCGACCTGTCGAACAAACTTGGTGCAATGCACTATACGGACAAGCAGGACAAGAAATATATGGGAATTACATACGATAGTGCCCAAAAATGTCTTGCAATGTGCGCAATATCTTGATTCAATAGTGCCCAAGATGGAGGTAAGGGCATGACGAAGAAAGCACCGGGCAAGCCGCATCGCAAAGGCATAAGCCTGAAAAAACTGTTCCAGATGTTCCCGAATGACGCAACTGCCGAGAAGTGGTTTGCTGAACAGCGCTGGCAGGATGGTGCACATTGCCCACACTGCGGTTCTGTAAATGTCCTGAGCGGTGCCAAGCACAAAACCATGCCCTACAGATGTCGGGAAAAGGAATGCCGCAAGCGTTTCACCACTCGAACGGCAACGCCGATGGAGTGTTCCAATCTTGGCTATCAGGTATGGGCAATAGCCATTTACTTTATGACCACCAGTCTGAAAGGTGTGTCCAGCATGAAGCTGCATCGTGACCTTGGAGTTACCCAAAAAACCGCATGGCATCTGGCGCACCGTTTGCGCAAGGCTCTTGAGGATGATGGCGTTGACCTGCCCTTTGAAGGCCCTGTCGAAGCGGATGAGACTTTCGTTGGCGGCAAGGAAAAGAACAAGCATTCGAGCAAGAAGTTGAAAGCCGGTCGTGGTGCGGTTGGCAAGACCGCTGTTGCTGGTGTTCGGGATCGCGCAACAGGTCAGGTTGTTGCCAGAGTGGTCGAGAAAACCGACGCTGAAACCCTTCAAGGCTTCGTCACGGATCACACCGCCGAAGGCGCAATCGTCTACACGGACGACGCCACCGCCTATAGGGTATCAGCAGACCTCACGAGGCGGTCAAGCACTCAGTGGGCGAGCACTCAGTGGGCGAGTATGTCCGCGACATGGCCCATACAAACGGTCTGGAAAGCTTCTGGGCACCCCTCAAGCGCGCGCACAAGGGCACCTTCCACAAGATGAGTCCCAAGCATCTGAACCGCTACGTCAACGAGTTTTCCGGTCGCCACAATGTTCGTGGTCGGGATACAATTGACCAGATGTCCGGTATGGTTGGCGCAATGGTTGGAAAGCGGCTCAAATATCAGGATTTGATTATGGACAACGGTTTGAACTCGGGAGCGCGTGGGTAATGTTGCAAGAGCCAAGCACATATGTATCAAATGAAGGTACAACGACAAACAAGCGGCGTGTAAAGAACGGGAAGGCGACGACCAACTTGGTACTTAGCGCATCGACCGAGGGCAACCATGCAATATTTCCTCAAATTCTTGATCTTTATGTAAAACCGGGAAGTGTCATTGCGGATGTTACTTATGGAAAAGGCGTTTTTTGGAGAAATGTACCAGAAGATTTGTACAAGCTAAAAGCAACGGACATTTTGACAGGAACAGATTGTCGAAAACTTCCCTATACTAACAATGAAATCGACTGTGTTGTTCTGGATCCTCCATATATGCACTCGCCTAGCGGATCCGCTTATGGTGACGATTCCCCTTTCGAAAGCCATTATCGAAATAATGGAACGGGGAACAAAACGTCCAGCAAATATCACGAAGCTGTTCTGGAGCTATACGTTGACGCTGGAAAAGAGGCGCACCGTGTTTTACGAGACTGCGGAGTCTTGATCGTGAAATGTCAGGATGAAGTATGTTCAAACAGGCAACGTTTGACACATGTGGAGATAATTCAGGAATTTGGCGAATTAGGATTTGTATGTGAAGATCTCTTTGTTGCTGTCAGGAACAACAAACCCGGTGTGAGCAGATCTGTCAGGCAAGTACATGCTAGGAAGAACCATTCTTATTTCCTTGTTTTCTGGAAGCAGGGTGAAATCAAATCAAGATGGGAATCTCCCGTATGATGCCAGTTGAATTAATGGCGTTGGTTATCAAGAAACACGCACCGGAAGATATATGGAAAGAGTCTCCGTTGGCTGGCTATAGATTGTTAGGGAATACAAATCGAGGCGAGATTGGAGAGGAATTTATCCGCCAGTATTTACGACGCAACAATATTAGAACAACAAATGGAAGTCGAACCTCTCCAACTGATATGCAGATCATAGGGAAGGGATTCGAGGGCAAGACAGCGTCTTTGGGTGCTAATGGTACATTTCAATTCAATCATGTTCGATTGGACAGGCAATACAGTTACTTACTGTGCCTGGGCATCTGCCCCGAAAGAATTGTGTTTAACATGTGGCGAAAAGGTGATGTTGCAGAAGGAAACGCTGGTAAACTCGTGCGTATGGCGGAAGGTCAATCCATAACGTTCAAAATTACCAAGACATTGAACGACATGATCGACATTGAAAACCTCCTGATATTACTGGGAAAAATATCAGGAAATCAAAATGACTGAAAAACACAAGAAATCCGAATACTACGGCAAGGTCATGGACAGGAGCTATCAGCCTTCTAAAGATGACATGAAAAAGGATGTGAGCGTACCAGTGAAGCCGGAGCGTCTGGGGAAGGCTGTCATGAAAGGCGGCGCGCCTCGGCGCGAAGTGGAGAAGGCCGGTTAACCCGGCCCCACTTGGGCACTATCGTATATAATTCCCTAAAAAAGGGCCGGAGGGGGTGCTCCGGCCCAGTAGGAAGAGGTCCGTTACGGGGACGTCACGGCCTCCAGAACCATTTCAAATATTCCTCATGCGCTTCCCAGGGCGAGATGCCGATATCGCTGAGCATCGCGTCATCAAGGCGGCGCAGATGCGCACGGGTGCGGCTGCGGTTTGTCCAGACAAGGATCAGATAGGCCAACTGCACCGCCCAACGCGACGCGACAGGCAGGGTGCGGCTGTTGGACAGCTGCGCAAGGGCCAGTTGGTCGGTTTGTGTCAAGCTATGCATCGGTACAATCCTTTCCTTGTATTGGTACAATTTGCATCATATTCGTTGATTTTGTAACAATCCTTCTTTGTTTACGCTAGGAAAACATTGTGACTGATACAATTTGGCCGCCAGATTTGTCGGAACCTCATGACGCTAAATATTCGGAACCTCATGACGCTAAATATATTGTATTGATACAATCTATGCGCGCTGTGATCCGCTCTGGCGCGCTCAAGCCGGGGTTTAAAATGCCGCCGGTGCGGACCATGGCCTGGGATTTGGGGATCACACCGGGCACTGTGGCGCGGGCGTATAAGATCGCTGCAAATGAAGGGCTTGTGGAGACAACGGTGGGGCGTGGCACGTTTGTAAGCGGGCAGCATATTGCCGATCCATCGCCCGAGCCGCTGATCACCATGGTCGCACCGGATGCCTATAATTACCGGGGCGTACGTGTGCCGGATGTGGGGCAGGACAAGGTGATCCGCGACGTGATGAGCAAGCTCAGCATGCAGTCCGACGGCACTTATATTGATTATCCCACATCGTTGACGGATATCGCTGCCCGGCGCGCGGTGCGCGACTGGATCGGACCAGACAGGGTGGGGCGCTTTGATGCCGATGATGTTGTGCTGGGTCTGGGCGCGCAGAACTCGGTGATGATGACATTGCAGGCGGTGCTGCACGGGCCGACCCCTGTGATCCTGACCGAAGAACTGGCCTATCCCGGGGTGCGCCATGCCGCGCGATTGTTGCGCGCGCAGCTGATCGGCGTCGAGATGGACGAGCACGGCGTGCGCCCCGACCGGCTGGAAGAGGCGCTGCGCAAACATAGCGGGCAGGTGTTTATCACCTCGGCCGAGTTGCACAGCCCGACAACAATCCGCACCACGCTTGCGCGCAAACAGGAGATTGCACGATTGGCGCAGAAATATCAGCTTCAGATTATCGAGGATGATTGCCATTGCCTCACCCGGCCCGAGGAACCGGCCTATCGGGGGATCTGTCCTGAACGGGCGTGGTTCATTTCGTCTCTGACCAAACGGTCTCAGCCGCGCTGCGCTTTGGGTATGCAATTGCCCCGCACGGGCAGGGGGCCGCAGCCACGCAGGTGGCACAGTCATCGTTTTATGGCCTGCCTCAACCGATCCTGGATATCTGCGCCGAGTTGATCGCCTCAGGACAGGCCGAGGCCTTGCGCGCCAAGGTCGAGCAAGTGACTGTCGGTCGCGTGCGCGATGCGGTGAATGTACTGGGCAACTGGGATATCACCTGGCGCCCGGACGCGCCGTTTATCTGGCTTCGGTTGCCGCAGGGCTGGCGCGGCTCCAGCTTTGCGCGGGCCTGCGAGGCCAACGGCATTCGGGTGAAGGCGGCGGATGAATTTGCCCTGCCGGACGGCGCATCCCCCAACGCCATGCGGATCAGCCTGAACCCGCCGCTGCCGCGCCCCGATGATCTGGACGCGTTCCAGAAAATGTCAGACATGCTGGCCAAGCCGCCGGTGAATGTGGATTTCTGAGGTCGCTGATTTCATGTCAATCGCAGAGTAAAATGGGTCCATGTCGCGGCGTAAAAATGGGCCACTTCGGTTGATGTTTTGTGGCGCTTTTGCACGCGTGCTCGTCACAAAGCTGAAGCGTGCCAAAGCGCATGCTGGCCATAAGGCCAGCATTATTCTGACTGTGATTGCGGGCTGGTTATTTTCGGTTGTTGCGACTGTGTTTGAGCCGATAGCTTTCGCCATTCATCTCGAGGATGTGGACGTGATGGGTTAAACGATCGAGTAGCGCACCGGTCAGCCGCTCAGAGCCAAAGACTTCAGTCCATTCATCGAAGGGCAGGTTCGAGGTTATGATGATGGAGCCGCGTTCATAGCATTGGGATATGACCTCGAAGAGCAGCTCTGCGCCAGATTTGCTGAGCGGTACGAAGCCCAGTTCATCAATGATCAACAGGTTCTGGCTGGTCAGTTGCTTTTGAAGGCGCTGCAATCTCCGCTCATCTTGAGCCTCGATCAGATCATGGACTAATGCCGCAGCCGTTGTGAAGCGCACCTTCAGTCCTCTTTGACATGCAGCCAGCCCAAGTCCCAGGGCGATGTGTGTCTTGCCCGTGCCTGACGGGCCGAGCGCGATGATGTTCTCCCTGCGATTAACGTAATCGCATCGTGCCAGATCCATCGTCAGGGGCTTGTTCAAGCTTGGCATGATCTTGAAGTCAAAGCTATCCAAGCTCTTGGTGCTGGGGAACTTCGCCGCTTTGATGCGCCGTTCAATCATCCGGCGTTCGCGGTCGATCAATTCCATCTCACACAGCCGCGCCAGATAGTGGATGTGATCTTTGTTCTCTGCAGCACAGAGCTGCGCCTGTTTGGCATACTCGCCTTGGAACGTTGGCAGTCGCAGTTGTTTAAGATGATGCCGTAGAAGAATCCGAGGGGCTTCGGTCATGCCGCGGTCCTTCCCATCAAGCTCATGTAACTGGATGGGCGTGTTGTGCCGACATTGGCCTTGGGCAAGTATGGATAGAAGTCCAAATCCAATCGTGGTGGCCGCTTCTCAACCCGACACAGTACAAGGTGTTTTACGGCGTCATAGCCAATTGCACCCATATCTATTGCCTGCTGGATTGCGCCTTGCACAACATCCATTTCGAAGGTCTCCAAAAGGCGCAAGACTTGAACGTATTCTCGCTTGCCCGGCTTACCCATTCTGGCTTCAAGCAGTCGGTGCAGCGTGGCAAATACATCTGGCAAATGCCAACCCTGCAAAGGCGCGGCCTGATCCAGGGCACCCACCTTTTGTTCAAGCAGGGGCAAAAAGTGCAATGGGTCAAAGACCATATCCGCTGATGTGTAGGATCGTTTGTGCCGCGCAATAATCTCATTGCCGCAGCCGATGATAACCTCATGCACAAACCCACGCACATGAACATCGTGGTGCGCATAGGCTACTGGCACCGAGTAATCATTGCTGCGATAGCGCACCATTGAGATCGACGTTGCACGCGTGCTGACGTGATCGCAGGCTTCATATTCTGCGACGGGCAATCCCATCAGAGCATCCAAATCCGACATCAGGCGTGCGCCTATGGTTTGGGTGTGACCCCGCAACGTATCGGCCTGACGTGCTAAACACTTCTCTTCCAAATGTGCGTTCAGATCATCAAAGCTGTCATAGCGAGGTGCGGGAACCATGAAGTTGCGGCGGGTGTATCCAACCATGCCCTCAACGTTGCCTTTATCGTTCCCTCGCGCGGGTCTGCCAAACTTGTCATCAAACAAGTAATGCGACTGCAGTTCCGTAAACCGACGTGTGCGGATGCGCGTCTTATCCCCGAGTATCCGAGCCACGGCGATCTTGGTATTGTCGTAGAGAATGGATTGCGGAATGCCGCCAAAGAATGCAAAGGCGGACACATGGCCATCGCAAAACGCCTCGGTTGTCTCAGCTGGATATCCCTTCACAAACACCGCATCAGAATGTGGCAAGCTCATCACGAAGAAGTGGATCTTGCATTCCACGCCACCGATCACGCCCAGCGTCTCACCAAAATCAACCTGCGCATGGCCCGGCCGATGCGACAACGGCACAAACACCTCTTTGGTGCGCCGTTTTTGCTCGCGCACGTAATAGGTCACCGTGGTCAGGCTGCCGGCATATCCATGCTCATCGCGCAGCCGTTCAAAGATGCGCTTGGCCGTGTGTCGCTGCTTTTTGATCAGGGCTTTGTCTGTGCGCAGTATCTCATCGACCACACCAACATAACCATCAAGCGTTGGCCGCCGAGGCGCTTCCGACCGACGATACCCAGGCGGAAGTTCATGGCGCAGCATCTTCGCGATCGTCTTACGATCTTTGTTCTCTAATCTGTCAATGCGTGTTTCCTGAGTTTCCTGCTTTTGATGTCAGAGGTTGCCTTTGTTCTCTTCGAACTCTGAGGTTCATGATGGGGTTGGCTGGGTGTGGGTCGGCAATGTTGAAACCGCAATCATACCGTTGGTCTTGGCTGTTGCTACAGAATCGGCGCCGTGTCTCACGCCCTCCCTCGGGCATCGTCCCAGATGGGAACTTTGATTTAGGAATCCTCGTTGTCGCCTCGTAAGCCTTACGCGGACTGGAAGTCAGTTTTGTCTCGCATAATGGCATGAAGTATGATTGCCAGACGACGCGCCAGAGCCACTCGGGCCTTTCTCATCGTTGAGCGCGCACCGATTGCGAGGGCCCATGTCTTCAATTTGAGCGGAGCGGCATACCGCGTCAGCATCACATTGGCGGCCTCATAGAGAAGCGTTCTGACGCGCACGTCGCCCCGCTTTGAGATGCTGCCCGTGTAGTCGATTTCACCAGATTGATGCCGTCGCGGCACCAGTCCAAGATACGCCCCCACATCACGCGATTTCCTGAAACGCGACGGATCATCAATTGCTGCGGCAAAGGCCAATGCTGTGATCGGACCGACCCCTGGTACCGTCATAAGGCGCTGGCAGACTTCGGATTTGCGGGTCATCTTTTTGATGTCGCCATCAATGGCTGCAACCGCCGCGAGGATTGCTTCGCGTGCTGCGAACAGTCCGCAAATTGCGGCATGGAGGCCAGGCACTCCATCGCTAACTTTTAGCGCCGCGTTTTTGAATGCCGGAGACAAAGCTCGTGGCAGCCGCACGCCGAAGACGACGACCAGACCGCGGATCTGATTGTCGAGCGTCACACGCTGTCCGACCAGCTTCTTGCGGGCTGCGATCAGCGACCGGATTGCGTGCGCTGACAGTGATTTGACATGGGTCGGCTTGTAGAATCCCGTCCGCGCCAGGTGTGCCAAACCGCGGGCATCATTGCGGTCCGTCTTGTGGCCGGCCAGAGATTTAAGGGCCTGATATGCTTGCCTGCTCTCGATGCAAACAACCGGGACACCAAGCTCCGTCAGCCCATGGTAAAGCATTGGTGCCATCCGTCCCGTTTCAAATACAACTTTGGCACATGGTGGTCCAGAAGCGAGGAAGTCAGCGATCGCTTTTGGTGTTGAGCTCGCTTTTCCTTCACGAATAAGGGCCCCTTCACGATCCAGAATGCAGATATGCGTCTCTTCCATGGACACATCCAAACCAGCAAAATATTCCATTGGTCAGTCTCCTTTTCAATTGCATGTGCATCCAGAATAACAGGGGTAACTGAGTGCTGATCCTGATTACGCCATGTTGAAAAACCGCGCCGCTTCTCGGCCAGACATACCGTCCTTCAAACAAGCACGGCGCACACGACTATAAATATCCACAGAATACATCTCCCGCCCTCCGAATAAACGAAGGGCACAAACTGGCGGACTTTTACTCCGCTACAACTGCGATATGCAGCCGCTTCTGTGGCCCAATATTGCTCCGCGTTTTACAATTTCAACTCGGCGCGCCGGTTAACAGGCCTCAAAGCCTCACAAAAACCCCGCAGCCCCCCAGCCCAGTCCCAGCGCGATCACTGTAGCCGAGATCGCCCCGGCATAGGCCGCCAGCTTGATCATGGAAAAGGGCCGCTCTCCAAAGGTGCGCCCATCAATGCCCGACACCACTTGAATCCTCGCCACGGTGGAAATCCAGCGATGCTCTCCAAAGGTGCGCCCATCAATGCCCGACACCACTACCTTTTTGCGTTTCCCATCATACTCGTAATGCAAGATCCACACCGGCAGCAGTACCCGGCGATAATGGACGCCCGTGGTGTCGGTCCGATAGCGGATATTATGGACCCGTTTGCGTGCGATATGGTGTTTGATCCGGTTGCGGATCAGCAGGTCTTTGTCCGAACGGTTGCGGCTTAACCCTTCGGCAACCGGGTGATGGTGCCGCTCGGCGGCAAAGCCTGACAGATACCCGGTGCGGTAGGGGCGCAGGCGGGTTGGGTCGAATTCGTGCAGGATACCATCGCGAATCAAAGGGGTGACATGTTCTGAGGCAGGCACCAGCAGATCATCAAAGCCGATCGTCATGTTTCCCGAGACCGCATGGGTGCGGGACTTATTGCCCCCTCCGGTGGTGTACATCGCCCAGTAGTGCACCGCTTCGTCGCTGTCGAAGGTCCAGAACGGCGCATAAAGCCCTGCCACGCGCGCGCCTTTGATGTGTAGGGCCAGATTGGAGCGCGCGGCCAGTCGCCCTTTGATCCAGTTCGCAGCATTGTCCTGGGCGTTTTTCTGGGTCACGGCAAAGGGGATCAGGGCCATCGTATCGTACCCATTTTCAGCTTGGTGCAGCACCACAGGGCCGTCGCAATAAGGGTAGTGTTCTGACAGGGCCTGACCGGTGAACAGCACCGATCCGCCGCAGGTCTGACAGTGGTGTTCCAGCTCGGACGGGCGCGCGGCGGGTTCACGCTCGGGGATGTCCGGGTCATAGCCATATTCTATGCGCGCTTGGTGGTCATTGGCATGATCGAGGCTTTGGAGATGGCCGCAGCTGAGGCAGGTCAATCCGCTTTGCGACGGATCATAAACGCATTGCCCGGCGCAACTGGGGCATTGCAGGGCCGCCTGCGTGGCATTGGGAGGTGCTGCGGACGGCATCAATCGGACTCTGCCAGTGCTGCGGCAATCTCAAGCAGGATACGCAGCCGCAGCCAGCCGCGATCGATGGCCCCCGCCAGATCGTCAGTGGCCGCCCAATCACCAATAATCGTGGACAAAAACCACACGCCCATCAGCCAGAACGCCACCAATGACCAGCCTGCAATAGAGCGAATAAATCCTGCCGAGCCATGTTTCAGCTCGTGCTTAGCTTCGTGTATTTTGATCACCTTGACCACCTGGGACATGCCGATAAGCGTCGACAGGGCCAAAAGGACCAGGATGGCGATCAGAGGGCCAGGGAAAAAGAAGGTCATGAAAACAGGAGTCGCGCCGCCAAACCAAGTGTTACGACCCAGATGTGGCCTGTCCCGGCACACATAGCAAGAGAGAGGTATGTGGGGCGCCGTCAAATCTGGGGTATTATAGTACCTATTTTTAAGATGCTGGTATCATTAAGTTATTTGAGCATCACATGCCTTGACTGTGCGCGTCGATCAGATAGAACGCAGCGATCAAATGACACCCCAAGGGGATACGAGATGAAAACCTATTCTGCAACACCGGCAGATATCGACAAGAAATGGATCCTGATCGACGCCGAAGGCATCGTTCTGGGCCGTCTGGCGTCGATTGTTGCCACCCGCCTGCGTGGCAAGCACAAGCCCAGCTTTACCCCGCATATGGACACCGGCGACAACGTGATCGTTATCAATGCCGACAAAATCCAGTTGACCGGCAAAAAACGTGACAAGCCGAACTACTGGCACACTGGCCATCCGGGCGGCATCAAATCGCGCACCACGGGCCAGATCTTGGAAGGGAAGTACCCCGAGCGCGTCGTCACTCAGGCGGTCAAACGCATGCTGCCAGGCAACCGCCTGAGCCGCACCATCATGACCAACCTGCGGGTCTATGCCGGCGCCGAGCATCCGCATGAGGCGCAAAGCCCTGAAGTGCTGGATGTGAAATCCATGAACAAGAAAAACACCCGGGTGGCACAGTCATGACTGAAGAAATCAAAACCCTCGAAGGGCTGGAAGCGGTTGCCGAAGGCGTTACCGCAGCCCCCGTTGTTGAAGCTGTTATCGATCGTGAACCTCAGCGCGACGACCTAGGTCGTTCGTATGCAACCGGCAAGCGGAAAGACGCGGTTGCCCGTGTCTGGATCAAGCCCGGCTCGGGTAAGGTGCTGGTGCGTGATGCCAAAGGCAACTACATCGACTACACCAAGTATTTCGCGCGCCCTGTGCTGCAGATGATCCTGCGCCAGCCGTTCGAAGTGGCCGGTGTTGCAGGTGAGTTTGACGTGATGGCCACTGTCAAGGGTGGCGGTTTGTCGGGTCAGGCCGGTGCGGTCAAGCACGGTATTTCCAAGGCTCTGCAGCTTTATGATCCCAATCTGCGCGCTGCGCTGAAAGCGGCAGGCTTCCTGACCCGCGACAGCCGTGTGGTGGAACGTAAGAAATACGGTAAACGCAAGGCGCGCCGGAGCTTCCAGTTCTCCAAGCGTTAAGCGTCTCTATCACCAATTTGGAATGGGGCTGCCTGTCTGGGCGGCCCTTTTTCTTTGGGATTTATACCGGACTTACCCCAAAACCCGAAATTTTTGGTGTGTGACAACCCTGAAGTTGTCTGACACCTGAGTTTGGAAGGTTTTCCATTCTTTGGGCAGGGTTTCTCGAAAGAACCTGAGGATCGCATTCGCGAACTGCTTTTGCGTTGAGTAGTGGCGATTGTGGGTGACGCATTGGTGCATGACGGCCCATAATCGTTCAATCGGGTTCAGGTGCGGGCAGTATGGCGGCAACTGGATAAGGTGGATGCGGCAGTCTGGTCTTGCGAGAAACGCCCTGACATCTGGCCCTTTGTGATAGGGCGCGTTGTCCCAAATCACATGAATGAGGTGTTTGTCAGGATTGCGCGCCTCAATCTTGGCGAGAAGCTGCGCGGCGCTGACCCCGTCGACGGTGGTTGGCTCGACAAAAGGTGTGTCGAAGGTTTCAAGATTGAGCGCGCCATGGATATTCACGCGGCCTCGCCCTGCAGTGGTCGGGACTGCGGGGTTTGAGCCTGCCTTGACCCGGCCATAGCTTGGTTTTGTCTGGTATTCGGGATGCACCGCATCGGCAAAATACACAGCTTCATCTGCGCACAGTTCGTTCAGCAAGCGCTCGTACATATCGATGAATTCGGCCTGCTTCTCAGCAGATGCAACGCGTGGAAGCCCTTTCGGCTTTCGATATTCAAACCCCAAACGGGCCAGAAGCCTGATGCAGCCGGAATGAGAGTAGTCCATGCCAAACTGAGCTGCGATATGCGCCCTGATCTCCACTGTCGATCGACAGAAGCGTTCGTCCAACCACGCGCATAGCTCCGTCTCTTGATCTGACGTCATGCGGGACTGACCGCCCTTCCAACCGTCCGTCGAAAGCGCGTCCCGGCCGCCGTTCCGGTAAGTCTTGTGCCAGCCGCGAATGGTATCGTCGTCCAGATAAAGAAACTCAGCGATGGTCTGACAGGACTTCCCGTCATCAAGCAGCAGGATCGCATTGGCGCGCCGGGCGACGCCGTGGTCTTCGCGTTGGCTGCGAACACAGGCCTCAAGCTCAAGGCGTTCCGTGGGAGAAAGAAAACCGGGACGGATCATGCGGGTAGCTGAATCGTTCTACGCCCAGACGTCAACCCAAAAACTCGGGTGCTCGAGGACTCCGTGTATAGCTGTTGAACGTAAGGGTGCCGGTTAGCCAGAGGATAAAGACCGCGATCCCGGCATTCACCGCCATTCCGGCAAAGATGCCCAGCCGATGTTTGGCAAAAAGGCCTTCTGCCAGATATTTCCGACTCATCCGCCAGGCGATGTACCCGGCGATGGAGAACAGACAGACCAGCAGGAAGGTTGCGAATTGCACGTCTGTGCTGTCCGGTGTTGGCAGGACATAGGTCATCGCCTGATAGCCTGCACCAATCGCCAGAAAGGCCAGAGCCTGTCCATGGCGACGCAGCACCAGATAGCCGCTGAAGAACAGGGCGCAGAGGATCACCGTCATCGTCATTCGTCCGGGGCTACCAACCCAAGGCCGCGCAGATAAACGCCGATGCCGCTTTCCAGAAGGTCCTCCGGTGAAAACGGCGAGACGGTGCCGGGCGAGTTGCGGGCAAACAATTCGACCACACCGTGGCTGAGTGCCCAGATATGGGCCGAGAACATCGAGGCGGGGGGGCGCTTGTCGGCCGGAATGTGCTGGCTCAGCTCGGTGGCCGCCCGTTCCAGAACGCCGCGCGCCCGGCCTGAAATCGCGGCCAGCTCTGGCGTGCGATTGACCCAAATGCCGCTCTCGAACATGGCGATGTAATGGCCGGGATACTTGCGGGCAAAGGCCAGATAGGCGCGCCCCGTGGCCTCGAAACTGGCCAGCGCCGAGGGCTGCCCCTTGTCATAGGCGTATTGCATGACATCGGCGAAAATCTCGTAACCCTGTCGCGCGGCCTCGGCGATCAGGTCTTCGCGCCCCTCAAAGTGTCGGTAGACAGCGGCGGGGGTGACGCCTGCCTGTTTGGCCGCCTCGGACAGGGTAAACCCGGTCGGCCCCTTCGCCTCGATCAGGCTCAGCGCAGCCTCAACCAGAGCCTGTCTGAGATTGCCGTGATGATAGCCACGTTTAGGCATCCCAGATCTCGGGTCCGCCAGAGATTTTGCCGTCGATCTGTCCAATCGCCTTTGGGTCTTTGCGAGCGTACTCGATGCTGCTGAGTACCCGGCGCAGCGCGGCCAGACGCGCGCGGCGTTTGTCGTCCGAGCGGATCACCGTCCAGGGCGCATGATCGGTATGGGTGCGTGTCAGTGTCTCACCGATCGCGGTGGTGTAGGCATCCCAGCGTTTCAGGCCTTCAACGTCGATCCAGCTGAGTTTCCACTGTTTTAGCGGATCGCCTTCGCGTCTCATAAAGCGGCGCAATTGCTCGGCGCGCCCGACATTCAGCCAGAATTTGAACAGGTGAATGCCCTCATCCACCAGCATTTTCTCAAATTCCGGGGTCTGGTGGAAGAAATGCGCGCGCTGCTCGTCTGTGCAAAAATCAAATACCTTTTCGACCACGCCGCGATTGTACCATGAGCGGTCAAAGAAGACGATCTCACCACCCGCAGGCAAGTGGTCGATATAGCGTTGAAAATACCACTGTGTTTTTTCCACATCTGATGGCTTGGACAGCGCCACAATGCGTGCGCCGCGTGGATTAAGATTCTCGCGGAACCTTTTGATTGTTCCGCCTTTTCCTGCGGCATCTCGGCCCTCAAATACGATCGCGACACGTGCGCCGGTCTCTTTGGTCCAGGCTTTCAGTTTGACCAGTTCGATCTGCAACTTGTGCAGGTCCTGCTCATAGGCCTTGCGGGGCATGCGCTCGGAATGGGGGTAGTTGGGCGACAGGATATCCCCCTTTTCGGCGCGTTTGATGGCGTTGCGCACCGCGTCAGGGGCGTCATCTTCAAAATACGTGCTGATCGCGCCATCAAATGGCAGCCCCATGAGCCTCTCCTTTTTGCAGCCAATATGGGGGTTTACGGGGCCGGGCGCAATCCGGCGCGGGCGGCAGCGCGGTGGATGGCGGCGATCACCTGAGCTTTGGCGGCGTGTTGGGGCATATGGCCCACGCCGGGCAGCGGCGTCAGCACGGCGCCGGGGATGGCCTTGACCAATGGTTCAGAATGGATGGCCAGCCCGACGGTGGTATCGGCAGCGCCGTGTACGATCTCGGTCGGGACAGCAATCTCGCCGTAAAGCGGCATCATCGCCTTGATCTGTGCCAGCAAATTGCGCCGTTGTAAGGCATTGGCGTGCAAGGCATCGCGGCGCAGGGCCAGGGCCGCGCCAAAATGATCCAGATATCCGTCAGGCACCGCATCGGGGGTAAAGACGCTGGCGACCCCGCGTTCCACCCGCGCATATGGACTTCGTCCCTGTTTCCGGACAGTTTGATTATGGCTCAATTAGCATTTATTATGCGTGGCGACCTGTGATAGAACACACCATGAACAAAATTATGGGTGCGGCACATGGATCATCAGGCTTTTTTGGTGTGGCTTAACGAGATCGACAACCTTTCATCGAAACAACGGGCTGAAACCGGACGGCTCGTTGCCGGGGTTTCGTCGCTGGAAAGCGTGATCGATCTCCTTGAGGCGACTGTTCGCGAGGGGCGTATCTGTCCGCACTGCGCTTCGGGCGGTGCGATCATCAGAGGCCATGCAAGTGGCCTGACGAGGTTCTTTTGCAAAAGCTGTCGCAAAACCTTCAACGCGCTGACCGGGACGCCGCTTGCCCGCTTGCGCCACAGGGACAGATGGGCAGAGTTTGCAGCTTCCCTGCGCGACGGCGAAACGGTAAAGGCGTCCGACGGGCGTTGTATGGTGGCCGACACCACAGCTTTTCGTTGGCGTCATCGCTTTCTTCAGGCTGTAACGGTCGGTGCGGTCAAGCTGTGCGGGATCGTCGAAGCCGACGAGACGTTCTTTCTGCACAGCCGGAAAGGGGAGCGTAATCTCTCTCGAAAAGCCCGCAAACGCGGGGGAAAGGCCTCAAAACGCGGATTGTCGAAGGAGCAGGTTCCGGTCCTCGTTGCAGTCGACCGATCAGGCACCACCATCAGTGCTGTCTTGCCTGCGGTGACAGCCGAACATCTCAAAACGGTTCTGCAGCCACGTCTTGATGGGGACGCTCTCCCGGTGACCGATGGCTGCACCGGGTACCCGCCCTGCGCCGCAGAAATGGGCGTCAGCCATGAAAGTCTCGACCGGACCGCCGGAGAACGTGTCCGTGGTGAATTGCACATTCAAACCGTGAACAGTCGGCATGAGCGGTTAAAGACCTTTCTGCGCCGCCATCGGGGTATCGCAACCAAATACCTGGACAGCTACCTTCGGTGGTTCCACCTTGCCGTCCTTCCGAGCCACCAAACGCCGCGCGCGATACTTGCCGCAGCAGCAGGCATCCTGCCTGTAATACGCCACGCATAATCAATGCTAATTGAGCCTTGATTATTGACCCTATGCGGCCATTTTCCAAGTCATATTGTTGAACGCCTGTTGCGGCGTTTGGTATCCGATGGCGGAGTGGCGGCGCTGACGGTTGTGGAAGACCTCGATATATTCGAAGATTGCGGCCTTGGCTTCCGCCCGTGTTTTGAACCTTTGACGGTGAACCAACTCCTTTTTCAATGATGCAAAGAAGCTTTCCATTGGCGCATTGTCCAGGCACTCGCCCTTGCGGCTCATGGATTGCGTAAGCCCTGCTTTTTCGATCAGTTTGCGATACTCGCCACCGGCGTACCGGCTCCCCCTGTCGGAGTGGTGGATCAGACCGGGAACAGGGCCTCTGCGACCCGGGGCCATCGTCAGGGCATCGCAGCAAAGCTCGGCCCGCATGTGATCCTCCATCGCCCAACCAACGATTTCCCGCGTGGCCATGTCTTTCACGCCGGCCGGATAGAGCCACCCTTCATCCGTATCGATACAGGTGATATCGGCCAACCAAACCGTATTGGGGGTGAGGCGGTGGAACGCCTGTTCCAACAGGTTTGGCGATGGGCTCATCTTGTGATTGCTATCCGTTGTCACGGGCTTGCGGCGCTTGTTCAGGCGTGGAGACACCTTGTTTTCCTTCATGATCCGCGCCACCCGCCGTGTGGGGTGACAATCTAAATGCGTAATCCGGTCCAGCCCGGTCCAGCCCGGTCGGGGATTGTAAAAGGGCTTTGAAACAGGCGTTTGAAGCGGTTTTGACCGGGCGCGATTACAGAGGCACTGTTTTGGCTCCGCGACGGCAAAATGCGCAATCCGGACGCCTTTTGATCTGGAATGGCCCGGAAACGGGCTTTTTCAGGTGCTGGCGAACAGGCCCGGAACGGCTGGACTCCACGTCGGATTTACGGGGCGTTCGAGACCCTGTTTTTCGGGGTAAATCCTGCACGCCGGGCGCGGGCGGCAAGCCCGTCCCATCCCCGTTCAGAGCCCGTTCAACAGGCTGTGCACAGGGCGTTGAAGGTGGGGGTCATGTGCTGTCGACGGGAGTCGGATATCATAGCCGGGATGTCCGGGGCAATCGGGCCAGATCTGTAATGTTTCCGTATCGGCCAGGGCGATGGCCGCGTCATGGGCCATGCCCTGTTTGCGTGCTGTGTAACAGGCGTCTGCAAACCCGGACTGGGCCGCGGTCCGCTCGTCGAGCAGGAGATCGGGCCAGTCCACGCCCGCCCTGTGTTGGATGCCGTCGAAGACGGGCGGCAATGTGGAGCGCAGGGGCTCATCGAGGATCGCCGCGTAGCTGTCTGCAAGCATGAACAGGAAGTCGCGCGGGTCATGGGCGGGATCATCGAGAAAGATCACCAGGCCTTCCCGGCTTTTATCAACCGGCGGCGGGCTGGCGAGTGTCGCCGCGATTCCGGGCACGGAGGAATGATCGCCCTCCACGGTTCCTGCGGTATCATCCCAGACAATGGTGCGCAGGTCCCGCCCGTAGAGGCGGTCCGGCATGCGGATGGTATGGATGGCCATTGGTGGTCTCCTGTCCGTCAGGGGGGATCGTAGTGGAAAAGCAATCCGAGGGCCAGGTCCAGCATTTCAGGATCGTCCCGCACCAGCTTGTCGAGATCGATATCAATGCCATCCTTGCCTGCCAAAGGGTGGAAGAGCATCTGGAAGGCGCGGGTCATGACCTCGATGGCGGGGCGGTCCGGATCATAGCCCGGACCTGTGAGCATCGGAGCTCCGTATTCCCGTCCGAAGCAGGGATCGACATAGTAGACTCGATTCGCAATAAGGGCGGTTGTTTTTGAACGGAGGTATCCCTGCCCATTTGGTCAGGCTGTTTTCAAATTCAGGTTTGCCAGGGCCGCTACATTCCTTGCGATCATATCCGCCTGGCCATTATTGCGATGGGTATCGGCAAAAATCCCGAACTTTTTCATGCGGCAAATTCCATGCTCTACGCCGATGCGCAGCTTTGCGTGCCATGTGTTGCAGCTTTTCCGCTCTTTGGCAAGGGGATGGTTCTTTGAGGCTTTGAGCGGGACTTCCAGCGACGTTCCCGGATAACCGGGATCGCCCGGGACAGGCACACCGGGAGGCTTGTCCACGCGCGCTTCATCATATATCCGCCTGTCGTGCTTTCGCCCGGGCTGTGCAGGACCAACGGCCAGGATCCTTTTCCTGTCGTCGGTAATGATCCGGTGCGACGCTGTATGGCGTTTCTTCTTTCCTGAATAACTGGCTTTGCGCCTTGACGGCGTCCCGGGGCGCTGAACAGGGCGCTCGGTACCATCGATCACAGGATAGAGAAGATCGTTTCTTTCCTGTGTCGATAATTTGATCCTGCGCTCCGGCATGGCGAAATGGCCAGCCATCACCGTCGTCATGGCGCGAACGCGGCGGCAAACTGTAGGGCTGGAAATGTCGAAAAGCAGGCCAACAAAGGCCTGGCCGGCGTATGTGCGGTAATGGATCAGGCACAAAAGCATTGGCTCAATTAGCATTGATTATGCGTGGCGTGTTACAGGCAGGATGCCTGCTGCTGCGGCAAGTATCGCGCGCGGCGTTTGGTGGCTCGGAAGGACGGCAAGGTGGAACCACCGAAGGCAGCTGTCCAGGTATCTGGTCGCGATGCCCCGATGGCGGCGCGGAAAGGTCTTTAACCGCTCATGCCGACTGTTCACGGTTTGAATGTGCAATTCACCACGGACACGTTCTCCGGCGGTCCGGTCGAGACTTTCATGGCTGACGCCCGTTTCTGCGGCGCAGGGCGGGTACCCGGTGCAGCCATCGGTCACCGGGAGAGCGTCCCCATCAAGACGTGGCTGCAGAACCGTTTTGAGATGTTCGGCTGTCACCGCAGGCAAGACAGCACTGATGGCGGTGCCTGATCGGTCGACCGCAACGAGGACCGGAACCTGCTCCTTCGACAATCCGCGTTTTGAGGCCTTTCCCCCGCGTTTGCGGGCTTTTCGAGAGAGATTACGGTCCCCTTTCCGGCTGCGCGGAAAGAACGTCCCGTCGGCTTCGACGATTCCGCACAGCCTGACCGCACCGACCGTTACGGCCTCGGGAAAGCGATGACGCCAACGAAAAGCTGTGGTGTCGGCCACCATACAACGCCCGTCGGACGCCTTTACCGTTTCGCCGTCGCGCAGGGAAGCTGCGAACCCTGCCCATCTGTCCCTGTGGCGCAAGCGGGCAGGCGGCGTCCCGGTCAGCGCGTTGAAGGTTTTGCGACAGCCTTTGCAAAAGAACCTCGTCAGGCCACTTGCATGGCCCCTGATGATCGCACCGCCCGAAGCACAGTGCGGACAGATACGCCCCCTCGCGAACATTCGCCTCAGGGAGATCGATCACGCTTTCCAGCGACGAAACCCCGGCAACGAGCCGTCCGGTTTCAGCCCGTTGTTTCGATGAAAGGTCGTCGATCTCGTTGAGCCACACCAGAAAAGCCTGATGATCCATGTGCCGCACCCCATAATTTTGTTCATGGTGTGTTCTATTACAGGTTGGCACGCATAATCAATGCTAATTGAGCCAAAGCATTTGTTCCGCCAGTTGCAGCCGATACTTCCTGCCGCCCCCGATGGCCCGTTGTCTGTTCTTTCGGGACAAACGCGCGGCTTCATTGGCAAGCCAAATCGGGTGAAGCTGACAAACCGGAGCATCAAAATCCGCCGGACGTATTCCGGAAAGGCGGAAAAACAACTCTGGACGTGCTCGTAAAACTTTCAGTACGGCCATTCCGGCAAACTCCACTGCTTCGGTGAAGCTGGAATGGCAGAAATCTACCTATTGCGAAACAGGTCTAGTGATCCTT
>CBDBLS010000003.1:0-135554 GCA_965207105.1 Roseovarius sp.
GTACCAAGATTTGTACCAAGACCGAAATACTTCCGGTCCATCAGGATCACTATACATCAATAAAAACAGCGCCTTAGGGGCGGAGTTTCGTCTGGCTCTAAAGGATTTGGTGGAGCCTAGGGGGATCGAACCCCTGACCTCTTGCATGCCATGCAAGCGCTCTCCCAGCTGAGCTAAGGCCCCTAACCGTTGGGCCATCAGGCCCCGTTGCCGCTCATTAGGCAAAGCGGCGAGCGGGATCAAGTGGAAAATCCCGCCTTAGACAGCATCAACTGTCGTCGTCATCATCGTCTTCTAGAACGTCATCACCCAGGTCGACATCGACGTCGTCATCGTCCAGAACGTCATCGCCCCCAGACTCAGCGTCGGCGGCTTTCATCTTCTTGGTCTCGGCATCTTCGGCATCCGCAGTGATATTGCGGCTTTTGCCGGTGTTCAACTCCACGACCTCGCCCGTGTAGGGGCTTACGATCGGGTCTTTGTTGAGGTCGTAGAACCGCTGGCCTGTGGTTGGGCAAAGGCGCTTTACGCCCCATTCTTCCTTGGGCATGGGTACTCCCTTTCAAATCTCATGTCTTGCCGTGGGTCTGCGCCACCTGCCATAACGCCACAGAGGTGTCAAAGGCTTTCAGGGCTGCGCGCGAACCACAGATCAGAGGCGATATGAGCCAACACGTCCTTCCAGGCAACCCCCCATTGCAGATAACCCTGCGCCAATCGTCGCGGGCACGGCGGATTTCGCTGCGCGTGTCGGGTGTTGACGGCAAAGTCACCCTGACAATTCCGCGCAGTGTGGGGGAACGTGAGGCATTGAATTTCGCCCAAGAGAAGGAAAACTGGCTGCGCACGCAACTGACGCGACAACCTGACAAGGTACAGGTGGGCATTGGCGCGCAGATTGAGGTAGATGGGCAGGTTTTGCGAATCACTCCCGGCTCGGGGCGGGGTTTGCGCGTAGAGGGCGACCAGCTGGTCGTGCCGGGCCAGTCCGAAACCTTGCCAACCCGGGTGCAAGCCTGGCTCAAAACCCGGGCACGGGACCGGCTGGCGGCGGCGTCGGATCACTATGCTGCACAGATTGGCCACTCCTACAACCGCCTGACCCTGCGGGACACGCGCTCGCGCTGGGGGTCCTGTTCGACGCAACGCGGGTTGATGTATTCCTGGCGGCTGATCATGGCCCCACCCGAGGTGCTGGATTATGTCGTCGCCCACGAGGTGGCGCATTTGGTGGAAATGAACCATTCCCCCGCTTTCTGGGCTGTGGTGGAACAGCTATACCCGAACTACCACCCCCCGCGCCAATGGCTGCGTCAGAACGGGGCCGCGCTGCACCGCTATCGTTTCAGCGATTGACGCTGCCCGAATTTGTGATCACAAAGGCGGCATGCTTTTATCCATGCGTCCAGATTCATCGCCGTCGGCCCATGACACTGTCTATCGGGGCTTGCGTGCTCGGATCATGCATGGCGAGATTGCCCCCGGCCAGGCCCTGACCCTGCGCGGCGTGGGGGCCGAGTTCGGCGTCTCGATGACCCCCGCGCGCGAGGCGATCCGGCGCCTGTCGGCCGAAGGCGCACTGACCCTCTCCAGCACCGGGCGCATCAGCACCCCCGAGTTGACGTCAGATCGGATCGAGGAGCTGGCGGCGCTGCGATCGCTGATTGAGGTCGATCTGGCCAGCCGTGCCCTGCCGCGCGCCCATATTGCCCTGATTGGCCGGCTGCAAAGTATCAATGCCCGGATCACCGAGGATATCTCACGCCACGACGCCGTGGGCTATATCGGCCGCAATCTGGAGTTTCACCGCGCGCTCTACCTGCGTGCGCAAGCCCCTGCGATGCTGGCCATGGCTGAAACGGTCTGGCTGCAGCTAGGCCCCACAATGCGCGCGCTCTATGGCCGCCTGGAGCGCAAAGATCCGCCCCATTACCATCGTCTGATCATCGGAGCCCTCAAGGCCGGAGACGAGCCGGGATTGCGGCTGGCAGTGCGCTCGGATGTCACCCAAGGGCTGAAGATGCTGGTTCGGTGAGCAAGATCGCCTTTGAGTTTGTTTCGTTGAAAACTTTTCCCTGATTGAGCGGCAAGTCTCTGAGTCGCGGCTCCCAACGAGCGGCAGGATTGGTGAGACAGGAGGCGGAGAGGGCGTTGTCCTATGACTGCTCGTTGGACGATCATATCCCACAGGATCATCTGCTGCGCTTGATTGAGTGCTTCGTCAGTCTGGGCAGCATCCGTGCGTATGGGGCAAACGACGCATTCCTGCCGCAATACTCACCCGACCTCAATCCGATGGAATTGGCAGCAGGACCATATCGGCACCACTGACACGCCGCAGGGATAGTCTGCAATCACTTCTGCGATGAAGACTGCCGCCTTCACAGCAGCAGACTACAGACCCGATTTAACGCAAAGCGTTTTAGGTGCTGGGCTTTAAACTCGACACAAGATGATTATCAGGACTTTTGTCGTCCTCGTCCTCATCATCCGTGTCATTGGGCAGATTGAAGAAACTATCGACGTCAATCTCGGGTTCGGGAGCCTCTTCCTCGATATCGGTGCTGAGGCTGAAGGTCTCCAGCCCTTCGATGGCGGTCGGGATCTTGGGCTCGGTGTCCATATCCAGGCTCTGCTCGGTGCTCAGCAGCTTGCGGCGCTCATCGTCATCCATCGGTGCGCCGTCTTTGGCCTTTTTGGCAGCGGCCTTTTGCACAGCTGCGTCCAGTTCAGATTGCTTGCACAGCCCCAAAGCCACCGGATCAACCGGCTGCATGTTCGAGATGTTCCAGTGGGTGCGTTCGCGGATCGACTGGATCGTCGGCTTGGTGGTGCCCACCAGACGCGAAATCTGGCTATCGACCAGCTCGGGGTGGAATTTCACCAGCCACAGGATCGCATTGGGCCGGTCCTGGCGCTTGGACAGCGGGGTATAGCGCGGGCCACGGCGTTTCTCCTCGCCCACAGCGGCGGGATTGTGCTTGAGCGTGAGCCTGACCAGCGGGTCCTTCTCAGCGGCGTCGATATCCGCCTGAACCAGCTGATTGTTGGCGATCGGGTCAAACCCTTTCACGCCGGCGGCAACATCCCCATCGGCGATACCCTGAATTTCCAGCTCGTGCATCCCCACAAAATCAGCAATCTGTTTGAAGCTGATCGTGGTGTTGTCCACCAGCCAGACGGCTGTCGCTTTGGCCATAAGTGGTTTTGACATGTCGCGGTCTCCTTCACGCATAACTTTCCCGTCGCCTGGAAGGGCGGCCCCGGGGTCGGGACGGGTTTCCATTGTAGGGGAACTTGAGGGCTATATACTGGCGCATGGATGAAATTGAAAGGCCCAAAAACCATGCGTGTGTTCCTGTTTGTGATGCTTTGGGCCATGGCCGCACGGGCCGAAGGCGAACGCGCGCCAGATTTTGACTACTATGTCCTGTCGCTGAGTTGGTCACCCACCTGGTGTGCGCTTGAGGGCGATACACGCGGCTCGCCACAATGTGATGAGGCGGCGGATTATGGCTGGGTGCTGCATGGCCTCTGGCCGCTGTAATCGGCGGAGCAATACTCGGCCACGGTAGCGGCGTCGTTGTGTTGTCGCGGGCGGCGTAAAAGTCGTCCACTTTTGCCCTTTCGTTTGATGGGAGGGCCGGGGGATTTTCACCGTGGAATTGTATTTGAAGGTGCGTCAGGCTCATTTTCAGGATGGGTTGAGCGGGCGTCGGATTGCCCGGGATTTTGGGATTGGCCGAGACAGTGTTGCGAAGATGTTGGCCTATTCGGAGCCACCGGGGTATCGGCGGACAGCGCCGATTAGGCGCCCGAAGCTGGATGCGTTCACCTGCCAGATCGAGCAATGGCTTACTGAGGACAAAGCGCGTCCGCGCAAGCAGCGCCACACCGCAAAGCGTATCTTTGAGAGGCTGCGCGACGAGTGCGGCTTTGATGGCGGATACACAATCGTCAAAGACTGCGTCCGGGCCAGGAAGCGCTCTGGCAAAGAGATGTTCGTGCCGCTCAGCCATCCGCCCGGGCATGCGCAGGCGGATTTTGGTGAAGCGCCTGTCGTGATTGGCGGCGTTGAGCGGAAGGCGCACTTCTTCGCCTTTGATCTGCCGCAGAGCGATGCGTGTTTTATCCGGGCCTATCCTGCGGCAACCACCGAGGCCTGGCTGGATGGGCATGTGCATGCCTTTGCTTTCTTTGGGGCGGTTCCCCTGTCGATCCTCCATGACAATGACCGCTGCCTGGTGGCGCGGATCCTGCCGGACGGCACCCGGCAAAGAACCCAACGGTTCAGCGCAATGCTGTCGCATTATGTGGTCCGGGATCGCTACGGCCGTCCCGGCAAGGGGAACGACAAGGGAGCGGTCGAGGGGTTGGTCGGCTACGGGCGGCGCGACTTCATGGTGCCGATCCCGTCCTTTCCGGACCGGGATGCGTTCAACGCTCACCTGGAAGAGCAATGCCGCAAACGGCAGGACGATGTCCTGCGCGGACACAAGGCCAGCATCGGCGAACGGCTGCAAGCCGATCCGGCGGCAATGCAGGATTTGCCCGGCGCACCCTTCGAGGCCTGTGAGTTGCAAAGTGGCCAGGTCACATCGACATCGGTGCTGCGGTATCGCGGTAACGACTACTCGGTACCGGTCGCATATGGCCACCGCGCGGTCTGGATCAAGGGCTTCGTGATCCGCGTCGTTATCGGTTGCGCCACTGAGGTGATCGCCGATCATCCCCGCTCTTATGACAGCGGTGACATGGTGTTCGACCCGCTGCATTACCTGCCGCTGATCGAGCGCAGGATCATGTCCTTCGATCAGGCTGCGCCCTTGCAGGGTTGGGAACTGCCTGACGCCTTCGCCACGCTCCGGCGCTTGCTGGAAGCCCGGCAGGGCAAGGCGGGCAAAAGGGAGTATGTCCAGGTCCTGCGCCTGTCGGAACGGTTCGAGCTGGAGGTGCTGCATCTTGCCGTCAAAGACGCCCTGCGAATGGGGGCGGTCAGCTTCGATGCGATCAAGCACCTCGTCCTGTGCCGCGTCGAGCGAAGGCCCCCGAGGTTGGATTTGGATGTCTATCCGTTCCTGCCCGGAACCAACATCGCCACCACCTCGGCTTCTTCCTGTATGAGCCTTCTGTCAGGAGGTGACGCATGACGGATGCACCCGAACTGCCGCTGACACACCACCTCAAGACTCTGCGCCTGCCCACCTTCCTGCGCGAGCATGACAAGCAAGCGCGCATTTGTGCGGCGGAAGGCCTGGATCATGTGCGCTATCCAGCCCGGCTGACCGAGCTGGAACCAATCGATCGGGAGAGGCGCATGGTCGAGCGCCGGATCAAGGCGGCAAAGTTTCCAACCGTCAAAAGCCTCGACAGCTTCGACTTTACGGCCATCCCCGGTCTGAACAAGATGATGGTGCTGGAACTGGCGCGCTGTGAATGGATCGAGCGCAGGGAGAACGTCATCGCGCTCGGCCCGTCGGGAACCGGCAAAACCCATGTCGCTCTCGGGTTGGGGCTGACCGCCTGCCAGAAAGGGTTGCCTGTCGCCTTCGTAACCGCCGCAGCTCTCGTGCACGGGATGATGGAGGCCCGCGACGAGAAACGCCTCCGGCAGCTTCAGCGCAAACTGGCCAAGGTCAAACTGCTGATCATCGACGAGCCGGGCTTCGTCCCCTTGAGCAAAACCGGCGCCGAGCTTCTGTTCGAGCTGATCTCTCAGCGCTGCGAGCGTGGCTCAACCCTGATCACATCGAACCTGCCCTTCGAGGAATGGACCGAGACATTCGGCACCGAACGCTTGACCGGCGCGCTCCCGGACCGGCTGACACATCACGTCAACATCCTCGAGATGAACGGCGAAAGCTACCGCCTCAATCAGAGCCGCGCACGTATTGCCAACCCTTCAACCTGACAACTGAACAATCGGCCTGACGGCCAATGCGCCTTGGAACGTGCTTGCTGATTGGTGGCCACACGCCCCAAGGCGCACTCCACAAACTGGCCGACTTTTGCTCCGCCCCAGTGGCCGGATTTTACTCCGCCGTTGACAACGAGCGCCATGACATGGGTCGCCATATTACCTACCGGCAGATTGAGGACTTGATTGTGTCAAAGTTGGTGACGCCTGAGCAGGTGCGCGCAGCGGGGCTGCAGGTGTGAGTGCAATCCATGAATTACGCTATGGCGTAAGATTTATATATTTACGTTGCAGCGTAATTTGTTTTGATTTACGCTGTGCCGTAAAAGGAACCACGTCATGGACCTCACAGCACGAACGGCCGAACAAATCGGCGAGGCACTCCGCCGGACGCGAAAGGCGCGCGGCTGGACCCAAAGCGATATCAGCGCGCGCACGAATTTGCGCGTCGCGACGATCTCGTCGCTCGAGAATGGCGATGCCGGAACCAAGCTTGCCACGGTGCTCGCTTTCATGGCTGCGCTTGGGCTTGAGTTCCGATTGGTGGAGCGCGGCGGCTCCCTTGAGATTGAGGATATCTTCTGATGGCCAAACGCGGGCGTAGCGGCACGATGCAGGTGCTTCTGAATGGACGGTTGGTGGGAGCTTTACGTCTCGCGGGCTCGGGCGCGATCAGCTTTGCCTACGATCCAGAATGGCTGGCGTGGGAACACGCCATGCCCATCTCGCTGTCACTGCCTTTGCGCGAAGAGGCGCATCAGGGCGGTCCTGTCATCGCCTACCTGGAAAACTTGCTTCCGGACAATCAGGCGATACGTGAGCGCGTTGCTGCACGGGTGCGTGCGGGCGGTACGGACGCGTGGCACATGCTGGAGAAGATAGGGCGCGATTGCGTAGGGGCGTTGCAGTTCGTCTCGGGCGAAGTTCCAGAGGTCGGCGTGCTCAACGGAGAACCCGTATCTGGGGCGCAGATTGCCGATATGCTGCGTAATCTGGCAAGCGCCCCTCTTGGGTTGGAAGAGGAAGACGACTTTCGCATTTCGATCGCTGGGGCGCAGGAGAAAACAGCGCTGCTTCGGCACGAGGGAACGTGGATCCGTCCATCGGGGCTCACCCCTACAACCCATATCCTCAAGACCCAGCTTGGCGTTCTGCCTGCAGGGATCGATTTGTCCGACAGCGTCGAGAACGAGTTCTTCTGCATGAGCTTTTGTCGCGCCATGGGCATGGATGTGGCCGAGGTCGAGATTGCTGACTTCGAGGACGTGCGGAGTCTTGTTGTGACGAGGTTCGATCGGCGCTGGACCAAGGATGGCCGGTTGATTCGCCTCCCGCAGGAAGACTTTTGCCAAGCGCTCACAGTCCCGCCCAGCCAGAAATACCAAATGGATGGTGGGCCGGGGATCACCGAAGGGATTGGGTTGCTGGCTGGTAGTGATGACCCCGAGGTAGATCAGCGCGCCTTCTTCCGTGCGCAGGTGCTGTTTTGGCTCTTGGGCGCGACAGACGGGCACGCCAAGAACTTCAGCATTGCATTGCGCCCTGGTGGTTTCCGCATAACCCCGCTCTACGATGTGTTGAGCGCCCAGAAAGCCGTGGATGACGGTCAAATTCGCCAGAACCGGATGCGCCTTGCGATGGCGGTCGACGGACACTACCGGATCAACGAGGTGGTGCCGCGTCATTTCCTGCAGGTTGCGAAGGCGGCAGGTTTTGGTGTGGCGCTGGCGGAAGACGTTTTGTCGGACATCGCGTCTCAGTTTGAAGCGGCTTTGGACGAGACTCTAGCAGACTTGCCGGATGGGTTCCCACAGCCATTGGCGGAAACCATTGCTGCTGGCGTGCGACGTCGGGCGACTGCCTTTCATGCCCTATGATCTGCAGGTCATATTTCCACTTTATGACCCCTGGATCATATTGGCTGCTGTTGAGATTTCATACTTCAGTGTCTGATTCAAAATGGGATGAAGGATTTCAATCTGTTGCAAGTAGTCGGGTCACGCGCCTGATGTGGGCGATGAGCAGCCAGGCCTCGGCGCTTTCGATGGATTTCTCCCGATCCTTTGCCAAACGACGGCAGCGACCGAGCCATGCGAAGGTGCGTTCCACAACCCATCTGCGTGGCAGCACCTCGAAGCCCCCGGCGGTGTCGGAGCGCTTGATGATCTGTAGCGTCCAGCGTCCGAGGCGCACGAGGGCACCCCGCAGCTTCGGCCCGGCATAGCCGCCATCCGCGAACATGTGGCGCAGTTTCGGGGCCTTACGGCGGAGCCTGGCGAAGACCCCGGGCGCACCGTCACGATCCTGAATGTTGGCCGTATGGACCTCGCATGCGATCAGATTGCCACAGGTATCAGTGATAATGTGGCGTTTTCGACCTTTGATCCGCTTGCCCGCATCGTAGCCGGAAAGGGACGTGTTTTCAGAGGTTTTAACGCTCTGGCTGTCGATCACACCGGCTGTCGGCTGCACATCGCGGCCTGCCGCGAGGCGCACGGCCGCGACCAGGTGGCGGTTGATCCGGGCCAGCAGGCCATCATCTCGCCAGAGGTGGAAATAGTAACGCACAGTGGAGACCGCAGGAAAGTCCTTCGGCAGGAGCGACCATGCGCACCCGGCGGCGGCAAGATACTGAATCGCATTCCAGACCCGACGCAAATGCACCTTTCGCGGACGCCCAGGGCGGTTAGGGCCGGGTAACAATGACCGCACGATATTCCATTCCGCATCGGTCAAATCACTTGGATAGCACTTTGTTTCGCGCATATGCTGCGCACGGGTGAATTCAGTCCAGGCCATTGTGATCTCCGTTCAATTTCACAACCGAACAGAATCACACCCTGTTGAATTCACTCAACTCATTTCTGATCAGACACTCAGGTTTTGAAGCCAAATGTTAACTCTGATTTTCTTCCACTTGCTACGGCATCGGCAATCAAGTCAGGACGCGCCGTATCCACTGTTGAGCGCCGCCAGACCATTACCGATGGTGAACAAACTAAAACGACCACAATTGAGACCGCTGCAAAAATTTTGGGTCCCAACGGAAGAATAAGCACATTTCGCTGAGATGCCTCTGACCTACCCCTTTTATGAGGGTCACCCTTGAGTAGGGTTGGTGAATTTGAAATTCGGGATCTTCATCAATCGATGACTCGTTGTCCCGCCGGGGTTGTGCTAGTGTTCAGCACCTGACATAAGATTCCCACTGTCGGTTTTCTGTGCCATACCCGGCCCATGAGACGCACTGACATGTGCCTTTACCTTGGCCCCGCCGAGCGTTCTGAGCTTCAAGCCCTGATCGCCAACCGCAACAGCCCTCGCAAACTGGTCTGGCGGGCCGAGATCGTACTGGCAACGGCGGATGGTTGCGGCACGTTTGAGATCATGCGGCGGGCGGGCACTTCGAAACCTACCGTGTGGCGTTTGCAGCAACGCTATCTCGATGAGGGTGTAGCTGGCCTCAAACGTGACAAGACCCGACCTTCGCGGGTGCCGCCGCTGCCGATTGCGACACGATTGAAGGTGATCGCCAAGACAGTTCAGGAGTCCCCTGCGAATGCCACTCACTGGAGCCGCAGCCTGATGGCCGAGGCCGTGGGTATTTCGCCTTCGAGCGTGGGACGCATATGGGCCGAGGCGGGCCTGAAGCCGCACCTCACGAAAGGGTTCAAGGTGTCGAACGATCCGCTGTTCGAGGAGAAAGTCGCCGATATCGTCGGGCTCTACCTTGACCCGCCGGAGCGGGCGGTGGTGCTGTGCGTCGACGAGAAGTCGCAAATTCAGGCACTTGATCGCACCCAGCCGGGATTGCCGCTCAAGAAGGGTCGCGCCGCCGCCATGACCCATGATTACAAACGCCACGGCACGACCACGCTGTTCGCCGCCCTTGATGTGAAGACGGGCACGGTCATCGGCAATTGCATGCCCCGCCACAGAGCCAGGGAGTTCCTGAAATTCCTGCGCAGTATCGACAAGGCCACGCCAGTGCGATGCGAGGTCCATCCGGTGCTCGACAACTACGCCACCCACAAGACACCCGAGGTCAAGGCCTGGCTCGAAAAGCACCCCCGCTTCAAGCTGCATTTTACCCCCACCAGCGCCTCATGGCTGAACCTGGTCGAGCGCTTCTTCGCCGAGATCACCGCCGGGCGCATCCGACGCGGCAGCTATTCCAGCGTCGATGACCTGGAGGCTGCGATCTACGACTATCCGGCGCTCCACAACGAGAAACCGAAGCCTTTCAAATGGACCAGGAGCGCCAAGGATATCCTCACCCGAGAACGCCGCGCACTCGACACGCTGGATGAAATCCGCGGAAATAGGTAAGATGTCAACGGCGGAGTAAAATCCGTCCACTGGGGCGGAGCAAAAGTCGGCCAGTTTGTGGAGTGCGCCTTGGGGCGTGTGGCCACCAATCAGCAAGCACGTTCCAAGGCGCATTGGCCGTCAGGCCGATTGTTCAGTTGTCAGGTTGAAGGGTTGGCAATACGTGCGCGGCTCTGATTGAGGCGGTAGCTTTCGCCGTTCATCTCGAGGATGTTGACGTGATGTGTCAGCCGGTCCGGGAGCGCGCCGGTCAAGCGTTCGGTGCCGAATGTCTCGGTCCATTCCTCGAAGGGCAGGTTCGATGTGATCAGGGTTGAGCCACGCTCGCAGCGCTGAGAGATCAGCTCGAACAGAAGCTCGGCGCCGGTTTTGCTCAAGGGGACGAAGCCCGGCTCGTCGATGATCAGCAGTTTGACCTTGGCCAGTTTGCGCTGAAGCTGCCGGAGGCGTTTCTCGTCGCGGGCCTCCATCATCCCGTGCACGAGAGCTGCGGCGGTTACGAAGGCGACAGGCAACCCTTTCTGGCAGGCGGTCAGCCCCAACCCGAGAGCGACATGGGTTTTGCCGGTTCCCGACAAGCCAACGACAGACTGCCCGCTTTCCGGGATCTGAGGTTCGGATTTGTTATCCGTTTCATCCTCGGGCGGGACAGGTGGTGCAGGTGGTCGCGCGATCGTGTCGTGGTGGAGCCGCGCATCTGACGATTGTTCAATGTGACGGAACGCTGGCAAAGATCCCCGCCTGGATGACCGAGGAGGGATCGGGAGAGGCGGTGGTCGTTCGTGATCCTGCGCTTTCGGTTGCGGCGCTCCTCGAGGCCCGCGCAATAGTGGATCGCTCCTTACGCTTGCCGGGCGGGGAATCATCCCCGGACAACGGAGGCGAGAATGACAGCAACCAATCCTCTTCAACTGCATCTGTTCGATGCCAGCCCCGATCCCGCAACGATCCCGCAACGATCCCGCTGGACCGCCGACGGCGTCTGCTGACGCTCACGGGAGCGCTTCTGAGCGAAGCCGCGCGCGACATGACGGACCTGGAAGACCCGTCTGCGGCGAGGGAGACACAGGATGAGTAACGTTGGCTCTGATCATCTGGCGCGCCAGGCCATCGTGTATGTCCGGCAATCGACTGCGGGCCAGGTCGCGCATAACCTTGAAAGCAAACGACGCCAGTACGCTCTTGTGGAGCACGCCCGCCAGCTTGGATGGACCGATGTAGAGGTCATCGACGATGATCTTGGCCGCTCGGGCTCCGGCGTCGCACGGCCCGGTTTCGAGAAGCTTCTCGCCCGGATCTGCGAGGGCCGTGTTGGTGCGGTGGTGTCGATCGAAGCCTCGCGGTTGGCGCGCAATGGCCGCGATTGGCACACGCTGCTGGAGTTTTGCGGTCTGGTTTCCACGCTCATTGTCGATGAAGATGGGGTCTATGATCCGCGCCATCCCAATGACCGCCTGCTGCTCGGTATGAAAGGGACCATGAGCGAGATGGAACTGTCGATCCTTCGGCAACGGTCCCACGAGGCGCTCCGCCGGAAGGCACGCCGCGGTGAGCTGTTCATGACGGTTGCCATTGGCTACGTGCGCATCGGCCGGGATCGGATCGACAAGGACCCTGACCGGCGGGTCCAGGACGCCATTGGATTGGTGTTTGCCAAATTCGACGGGATGCGGTCCGTCCGGCAGGTACATGTGTGGCTCCGGCAAGAACAGATCTCGCTCCCGGCGGTTGTCCACGGATCGGCCGGACGCGAAATCCGGTGGAAACTGCCCGTCTACAACACGGTCCTGCACATCCTCAACAACCCGATCTATGCCGGGGCCTATGTGTTTGGCCGCACCGGCTCGCGCACGGTGATCGAGGACGGACGCAAGCGTGTGATTCAGGGGATACGCAAGCCACAGGAAGACTGGGATGTTTTGATCCCCGATCATCATGATGGTTATATCAGCTGGAATACCTACGAGAGGAACCAGCGATTGATTGCGGACAACGCCACAGGAAAGTTCGGCCCGGGGCGCGGTGCCGTACGGCGTGGCGAAGCTCTTCTGGCCGGGCTTCCGAGATGCGGCCATTGCGGGCGCAAACTTCACGTCGCCTATTCGGGCAAGGGCGGCAACACCGGCCGCTATCATTGCCGCGGCAGCCAGTTCAATCACGGTGGCGCGCGCTGCATCTCGTTTGGTGGCATGCGGGTCGATCAGGCAATCGGCGCCGAAATCATCGCGCGGTTGCAACCGCTCGGCATCGAGGCGGCACTCGAGGCAGAGGTGGCCCAGGGTCAGGCACATGGGGAGAAGCGCCATCAGCTTGAGCTGAGCCTGAAGCAGGCGCGCTACGAGGCCTCCCGTGCCCGGCGCCAGTACGATGCGGTCGATCCCGACAATCGTCTGGTGGCGGGAGAACTGGAAGCGCGCTGGAATGCGCGGCTTGGCGCGGTCACCGCGCTCGAGGATCAGATCAAGGCGCATGATGCGGCGGCCCTGTCGCAAAAGGCGAGCACCGCAGATCGCGACAGGCTGTTGAGCCTAGGGGCCGATCTTGAGCGTGCGTGGACAAGCCCAGGTGCTGCACCTGCCACCAGGAAACAGATCATTCGCACTCTGGTCGTGTAAAACGCGGAGCAATATTGGGCCACAGAAGCGGCTGCATATCGCAGTTGTAGCGGAGTAAAAGTCCGCCAGTTTGTGCCCTTCGTTTATTCGGAGGGCGGGAGATGTATTCTGTGGATATTTATAGTCGTGTGCGCCGTGCTTGTTTGAAGGACGGTATGTCTGGCCGAGAAGCGGCGCGGTTTTTCAACATGGCGTAATCAGGATCAGCACTCAGTTACCCCTGTTATTCTGGATGCACATGCAATTGAAAAGGAGACTGACCAATGGAATATTTTGCTGGTTTGGATGTGTCCATGGAAGAGACGCATATCTGCATTCTGGATCGTGAAGGGGCCCTTATTCGTGAAGGAAAAGCGAGCTCAACACCAAAAGCGATCGCTGACTTCCTCGCTTCTGGACCACCATGTGCCAAAGTTGTATTTGAAACGGGACGGATGGCACCAATGCTTTACCATGGGCTGACGGAGCTTGGTGTCCCGGTTGTTTGCATCGAGAGCAGGCAAGCATATCAGGCCCTTAAATCTCTGGCCGGCCACAAGACGGACCGCAATGATGCCCGCGGTTTGGCACACCTGGCGCGGACGGGATTCTACAAGCCGACCCATGTCAAATCACTGTCAGCGCACGCAATCCGGTCGCTGATCGCAGCCCGCAAGAAGCTGGTCGGACAGCGTGTGACGCTCGACAATCAGATCCGCGGTCTGGTCGTCGTCTTCGGCGTGCGGCTGCCACGAGCTTTGTCTCCGGCATTCAAAAACGCGGCGCTAAAAGTTAGCGATGGAGTGCCTGGCCTCCATGCCGCAATTTGCGGACTGTTCGCAGCACGCGAAGCAATCCTCGCGGCGGTTGCAGCCATTGATGGCGACATCAAAAAGATGACCCGCAAATCCGAAGTCTGCCAGCGCCTTATGACGGTACCAGGGGTCGGTCCGATCACAGCATTGGCCTTTGCCGCAGCAATTGATGATCCGTCGCGTTTCAGGAAATCGCGTGATGTGGGGGCGTATCTTGGACTGGTGCCGCGACGGCATCAATCTGGTGAAATCGACTACACGGGCAGCATCTCAAAGCGGGGCGACGTGCGCGTCAGAACGCTTCTCTATGAGGCCGCCAATGTGATGCTGACGCGGTATGCCGCTCCGCTCAAATTGAAGACATGGGCCCTCGCAATCGGTGCGCGCTCAACGATGAGAAAGGCCCGAGTGGCTCTGGCGCGTCGTCTGGCAATCATACTTCATGCCATTATGCGAGACAAAACTGACTTCCAGTCCGCGTAAGGCTTACGAGGCGACAACGAGGATTCCTAAATCAAAGTTCCCATCTGGGACGATGCCCGAGGGAGGGCGTGAGACACGGCGCCGATTCTGTAGCAACAGCCAAGACCAACGGTATGATTGCGGTTTCAACATTGCCGACCCACACCCAGCCAACCCCATCATGAACCTCAGAGTTCGAAGAGAACAAAGGCAACCTCTGACATCAAAAGCAGGAAACTCAGGAAACACGCATTGACAGATTAGAGAACAAAGATCGTAAGACGATCGCGAAGATGCTGCGCCATGAACTTCCGCCTGGGTATCGTCGGTCGGAAGCGCCTCGGCGGCCAACGCTTGATGGTTATGTTGGTGTGGTCGATGAGATACTGCGCACAGACAAAGCCCTGATCAAAAAGCAGCGACACACGGCCAAGCGCATCTTTGAACGGCTGCGCGATGAGCATGGATATGCCGGCAGCCTGACCACGGTGACCTATTACGTGCGCGAGCAAAAACGGCGCACCAAAGAGGTGTTTGTGCCGTTGTCGCATCGGCCGGGCCATGCGCAGGTTGATTTTGGTGAGACGCTGGGCGTGATCGGTGGCGTGGAATGCAAGATCCACTTCTTCGTGATGAGCTTGCCACATTCTGATGCGGTGTTTGTGAAGGGATATCCAGCTGAGACAACCGAGGCGTTTTGCGATGGCCATGTGTCCGCCTTTGCATTCTTTGGCGGCATTCCGCAATCCATTCTCTACGACAATACCAAGATCGCCGTGGCTCGGATACTCGGGGATAAGACGCGCATCCGCACACGTCGGTTTACGGAACTGCAGTCGCATTACTTGTTTGATGACAAGTTTGGCAGACCCGCGCGAGGGAACGATAAAGGCAACGTTGAGGGCATGGTTGGATACACCCGCCGCAACTTCATGGTTCCCGCACCTCGCTATGACAGCTTTGATGATCTGAACGCACATTTGGAAGAGAAGTGTTTAGCACGTCAGGACGATACGTTGCGGGGTCACACCCAAACCATAGGCGCACGCCTGATGTCGGATTTGGATGCTCTGATGGGATTGCCCGTCGCAGAATATGAAGCCTGCGATCACGTCAGCACGCGTGCAACGTCGATCTCAATGGTGCGCTATCGCAGCAATGATTACTCGGTGCCAGTAGCCTATGCGCACCACGATGTTCATGTGCGTGGGTTTGTGCATGAGGTTATCATCGGCTGCGGCAATGAGATTATTGCGCGGCACAAACGATCCTACACATCAGCGGATATGGTCTTTGACCCATTGCACTTTTTGCCCCTGCTTGAACAAAAGGTGGGTGCCCTGGATCAGGCCGCGCCTTTGCAGGGTTGGCATTTGCCAGATGTATTTGCCACGCTGCACCGACTGCTTGAAGCCAGAATGGGTAAGCCGGGCAAGCGAGAATACGTTCAAGTCTTGCGCCTTTTGGAGACCTTCGAAATGGATGTTGTGCAAGGCGCAATCCAGCAGGCAATAGATATGGGTGCAATTGGCTATGACGCCGTAAAACACCTTGTACTGTGTCGGGTTGAGAAGCGGCCACCACGATTGGATTTGGACTTCTATCCATACTTGCCCAAGGCCAATGTCGGCACAACACGCCCATCCAGTTACATGAGCTTGATGGGAAGGACCGCGGCATGACCGAAGCCCCTCGGATTCTTCTACGGCATCATCTTAAACAACTGCGACTGCCAACGTTCCAAGGCGAGTATGCCAAACAGGCGCAGCTCTGTGCTGCAGAGAACAAAGATCACATCCACTATCTGGCGCGGCTGTGTGAGATGGAATTGATCGACCGCGAACGCCGGATGATTGAACGGCGCATCAAAGCGGCGAAGTTCCCCAGCACCAAGAGCTTGGATAGCTTTGACTTCAAGATCATGCCAAGCTTGAACAAGCCCCTGACGATGGATCTGGCACGATGCGATTACGTTAATCGCAGGGAGAACATCATCGCGCTCGGCCCGTCAGGCACGGGCAAGACACACATCGCCCTGGGACTTGGGCTGGCTGCATGTCAAAGAGGACTGAAGGTGCGCTTCACAACGGCTGCGGCATTAGTCCATGATCTGATCGAGGCTCAAGATGAGCGGAGATTGCAGCGCCTTCAAAAGCAACTGACCAGCCAGAACCTGTTGATCATTGATGAACTGGGCTTCGTACCGCTCAGCAAATCTGGCGCAGAGCTGCTCTTCGAGGTCATATCCCAATGCTATGAACGCGGCTCCATCATCATAACCTCGAACCTGCCCTTCGATGAATGGACTGAAGTCTTTGGCTCTGAGCGGCTGACCGGTGCGCTACTCGATCGTTTAACCCATCACGTCCACATCCTCGAGATGAATGGCGAAAGCTATCGGCTCAAACACAGTCGCAACAACCGAAAATAACCAGCCCGCAATCACAGTCAGAATAATGCTGGCCTTATGGCCAGCATGCGCTTTGGCACGCTTCAGCTTTGTGACGAGCACGCGTGCAAAAGCGCCACAAAACATCAACCGAAGTGGCCCATTTTTACGCCGCGACATGGACCCATTTTACTCTGCGATTGACAGATGCTCAAGGCAATCCGCCTCAAAGCGGCAAAGTTGGCTGGCGCGTGATCTTTTCGCGCGCGGTGTTGGTCGTCGTTCATCACCACGTCGAGAGACCAATGCAAGCTGTTCCCAATTTGCCAGTGGCCGCGGATCAGTGTGGCGGCCCCCTGAGCCGCGGGACATTTGGAGAGCGGATAAAGCCGTTCGGCGTGACTGGTTTTGTCGCCAACCGCGCGCCTGGAGGCGACATGGACGAAAGCCTGAAGATGCGGCCACTTATGGGTATTGATCAGATATTCCGGCACATCGTGAACGCGGTATGACCGCTCTTCCACACGCCCGTGATCAGCATCAATAGTGCTATATTCATCAACGTAATCAGTAGCCTCGTCTTCCACAAAAGCCCGGACATCGGCCAACATGTCGCCCTGATTGCCTTTGAGTTGAAGGCAGTGGTTACCGCCTTCTTTTACGATCAATTCACAGGTCTCTCGCTGGCAATGTAACGCATCAGCGGTGATGGTGATGCCATGAATGTCAAGCATCTCGATCAACTCGCGCAGGGCCAGGATCTCGCCACCGCCCCTGGCGCTTTGCTTGATGCCAAGGGTCAGCCGCGCCCCATGTGCAAAGGCCGTGACAATGTTCATATTCGATTGCCCGGCGGCCTTGTCAAAGCTGCGTCGCATCTCTTTGCCATCAATAGCGATGGCTGGTTCCTCTCCACATCCAGCCGTAAAATCGGCACGAAACTTGTCATAAAACGCTTGAAAACCGGTCGGCTTCATCACCCGGAACAGACGGGAACAAGCGTCATGACAGGGTACGCCATGAGGCAATTCGAGAAAATCGCGCAGAAAATCCTCCTTCATATGACCGAAAAACTCCATGTCGACCGCTGTATCGCCGCCGCAAAGCGCGCATAAAAGGCTGATCGTCATAAGATCACAGAACCTGTGACGTGGCGCATTGCCGCCGCGTGGGTCATCCATCTCATTGAAACAGCTGTCCAGGTTGGGCATCGCGAAGCTCCATCAAGTGATGAAACCTCCAGAATCCAATTCGCAACCGCTGTCAAACTTTAAGCGCGATTCCCCTGTTTTGGCAGGTCTTTCTTTTGACATATCGTGCGGAAGGCATACAATGTCTGACACAAGCATACTATCTCATTTTGGATTATGACCACTATGACCAGCCCTCGTTTCACGATGCGCCTCGATCCCGAACTCAAAGATTGGCTCGAAACCGAAGCAAAGCGCAAAGATCGCAGCGCAGCCTATCTGGCAAAGCAGGCGATCCAGGCGCTGAAGGACAAAACCGAGGCCAGGGCACAGGAGATCCGTGAGGCGGTTGCTGAAGCGGATAAGGGCGTTTTTATCTCGGAAGAGAAGATGACAGCATGGTTTGAATCCCTGGGCACGGACAATGAGATGCCCGAGCCAGAACCAGACGTATTTCTTAACCGAACTTAAGCCATGAAGATCGTATTTCTGGCATCCGCCAAACCAGATCTGCGCTGGTTCAAACGGTACTATATGGCGGTTTTCCCCGAAGGACGGCGCAACGCTGATCAGCAGTATCACGTGCTTCTGGGACTTTTAAAATCCAGCCCAATGATTGGTGAACCTGCCGACGATTTTCGTGATGCGCGTGAGCATCCCATCAAAAACACACCCTTCACCGTGATCTACCGCATTCAACCAGAGCACATTGAGATTCTCCGCCTTCTGGACCAACGCAGTGGCTATTCAAACGAGCGCAAACGATAAGCTGTTTCCGAATTGAGCGGAATTGGGTGCGGAAAGAAAAGAAACTTGTAACTGTCCAGCGTGTTGGACACGCGTCGTTTCCTATACTGGCTTCAATTTCGGGCGTGATTTTGCGGCCCGGCATGGTTCCACGCCAACATTCCTCCGGAGGCAAACAACGCCCTGAATGACACCCCCTGAATGATCCCGGGCAGACGGTTTGACCCTGGGATCTTTCGCTATTTTTTCCTTACTGACATCATCAGCCTGACGACCATGGCCAATGCGGTTTTGCGGTTCAGGCACCCCCTGGTTTTTCGGGTGCGGTTTCTGACCGTGGCAAAGATATTCCCGTGATACGCTTTCGGCGGTGTTTCGGGTGCTTGATCCTGACGGGTTCAACGCAGGCTTTGCAGCATGGGCGTCCGGATTGGCCGCGCGCATTGGTGGAATGGTTGTGGCCATTGATGGAAAGACGGCGCGTGGGTCCAGGGCCGGAGGAGAAACACCTCTGCATCTGATCCCGGCCCGGTGCGATGGTCTGCGTTCCGTTCCCGCCCGGCAGGCCAGTGCGCACAGAAAGAACGGGATCAGGGATATCCCTGTGCCTTTAGGGCACTTCCCGGAATGCTTGATATATCGAGCATCACCCGACGCGTTGAATCCGCGCCTGATTTAAGGCAGCGTCGGGGGATTCAGGTTTTTCCGGAAGTGCTGCAGGCCTGTCGTGATGAACCTGCCCGGCAAAGTGAAAGGTAAACACTCCCCCGGGGGAGCCGGAAAAAGACGGGGCGGATGGCGCTTCCTGCCTGAAATCCCAACGCCATGAAATTCGTGCGATTTTCCTGTGATCAGGAAGGGTATTGCCAGGTTGTTGGCGCGGTGTGGGTTCGTTATAATCCTGTCATGAACATTCCAGCCAACATGCCGCGCCTGAAAGGCTTTCGCTATCCCGAAGAGATCATCGCCTTTGCGGTCTGGGCCTGCCATCGCTTCGCCTTAAGCACGGCAGAGGTCGAGGACCTGCTGGCTGAGCGGGATGCCATTGTAAATCGAGAGGTGATCAGGCTTTGGGTCAATCGCTTTGGTTTGTCAAGGGCGCGTTGCCCAAAAACGGCAAGTTGAGCAGGTCGCCGGTTCAAGATGAGCACACCTCTGTATTTACCACGTACTCTCAATTTACCACGTACTCTCACCCGCCCGGGAAAAGCTTACAGCGAAGCAGATTTGCTGGCCGCTTCAAGGTACATTGTCGTCCTGGCCGAGCCGGGAGGGGGCAAAACCGAACTTCTGGCCAGCTTGGCTCGGCAGTTGGATGCGAGCGTAATTACAGCAAGCAAATTTAGCTATAGTGAGACAAAGGAAGCAAACTCTCCTCTTGTGATTGACGCCTATGACGAACTGGCAAAGTCGGGTGGTTCCGGTATATTCAAACTTCTGGGAAAAGCCGAAACCGCGAATCCGACACATGTCATTATTTCGAGTAGGTCGAGTGAATGGGATAAGGCAGCGACAAGCGCATTCAGGGATTTTCTTGGTCACAAGCCCCTGGTGGTGTGGCTCCAGGAATTTAATCAGGCTGAGCAGCAGCGTGTTTTCGAAGACCACGCACCGGGAGAGGTGTTTGCGGACTTCCAGGAAGAAGTGGAACGCTTTGATTTGGATGTTCTTCTTCCAAATCCGCAGTTTCTGAAGCTATTCGTAGGCGCCTACGTGGAAAGTGACAGGCGCTTTGCTGACAAGCGGTCAATTTTCTCTCAAGCGGTGGACCATCTCGCAAGGGAAGCCAACGGAACTGTAAAGAACAGCCGTCAGGGGCTTTCACCAGGACAAAAGGTTGACCGCGCGTCGGAAGCCTTTGCTGAACTTTTGCTGTCAGGTGCGGAAGGTATAGGTACCAGTGAGGCATTTGAAGACCGCATGTACCCGCAGTTGGCCTCGGTTTTTGGAAAGGGTGTGGAGGCCGAGAGCATTCTTGCGACCAGGCTTTTCAAACCGGGCGACACGGAATCTCAACACCGCCCTGTTCATAAGATTGTCGCGGAATATTGTGCCGCAGGATACCTTGTCAAGCGGATTGCAGACCCGGCAGACCCATTGACGTTGGAAAGGTGCCTATCGATCATTGCGCCAAATCTAACCGTGCGCGACGATCTCAGAGGGCTTGTCGGGTGGATGGCATCACTCGGCAACAAGCGAATACAAGTGGATGTTATTGACCTTGACCCCTACGCCGTGCTTGCAAACGGCGACCCGTCACAGCTCGACCCTTCGTCCAGGAAACGTCTTGTACGCAAGCTTGGGGAGGTGGAGGACAATGACCCGTATTTTCGAAGAGGCGATTTCCGGCGCCGATTCAGTATCGCAGGGTTCTTCACCGAAGATGTCGTGGATGAGATCAGACCCTTGTTGGTGTCTGGCAGCGATGGCGACCTTGGCGATTTGATCCTGGAACTTTTGACGGGCTCACCAGCAACAGCTCACCTTTCTGAAGAATTACGCCATCTGGTCCTTTCGCCAACTGAAAGTGAGGACACGCGCCTTCTCGCCAACGCCTGCTTACTCGAACTGGCGGAGCATGATCATAGAGATGATTGTGACGTTCTGATTTCAGAAGCCAGTAAAATATCACTGGAGGTCGTCGCCGGGGCCATTGAGACGCTCGGATCCCGGGCCTTTGGTCTGCAGTATCTTGCAGGCTTCCTTCGCGTTTGCGCCAGTCTCTATCCGGGCCATCAAGAGCAGCATGAGCGGACAATCGGGCCGCGATATTTCGTGAAGCGCTTCATTCGCACGTTGGATTTGACAGCCATCGAATGGTTGCTGGATGAACTAACACAGGCACTGACCTGCACATGTGGCAAAAATCATATAAATGCGACTGTCGAAACGGGATCGGCAAGATCGTCGGCGTGTTGTTGGATCGGTACTTTGAAATGGCGTTGCCTCCCTGCGATCCAATCCGGGTATGGCAGTGGGTTGCAAACCTGAATTTTCATGGGAGTGAGGGTCCGGAGGAAAGCAATTCAGTCCGCGAGTTGCAGGAAAATCATGGGCTTCGACAAGGCATTATTGCACATGTGTTTGGCGACCTGATCGACCGGGACCGGATATTTGAAGCGAAAAGGCACTTCCAGTTTTTGGACGGGTTTCATTCAGGGCTCTGTCTGCGGCCTGAAGATTACAGATTTATAGTTGATCTGGCTTTTGACACCGACAATCCGGTCTTGTGGTCGGGATTCATGGCTCAGCATAAATACCACCGGGAAATTGCTGATCGGGGCCCGGACGCTCTGCGACGCCATATGCGCGAACAAGCGCTGGCAAAACCACCCTTTATGCGCGCGTGGGCGAAGACCAACCAAGCGGCGGCCCGGTTCGAACGTGAAAACATTGGTAGACACAGCCGCAAAATGAAACGCCGTCACAGGATGGAAGACGCGAAGCGCGCCGCGATGTCCGAGGCGAACATAAAATATGTTCGAGAGCATCGGGAGCAAGTCGAAGGCGACCGCCACTGGAATTGCCTGGTTCGTTTCGCAGATCTGGTGCTTTTTGGGCTTCCTGAAGAGATCGAACTTGAATTCGGGGACGAGAGGCTTGTTGGAAACGCTCTGAAAAATTGCCTTGATTTTATCGACGATGAAGTCCCTGATCTACAACGCCTTGCCCAACTCCAATGTGCATCTGAGTTTCTCCGTTCTGAATCAATCCTGTATGCGGCTTGTCTGGCAATCCTGCGGGACCATGGCAACCTTGAATGTGTTGACCGGCGCTTGCTGCAAGCGCTGCGCACTAACATCGATACGATGTACAGCAACGTCGATTATCTAGAAAAGAGTAGGTTACGAAGTGAGGTCGAACGCCTCAGCTTTCCCGATGATGCAAGTGCCGAAGAGTTCCTTCGGCAGTATGTCGAACCGCAATTGACCATGCAGGGATGCGTTAACCCGGAAATCGGGCAGTTAAAGCGGGAAGGCGCATTTAAACCCTGTCGTTCAAAAATCTCAATTGAATGGCTCAGGCGTTTTCCTGACTTGAACCTGTCATCTCTGGACACTCTTTTCGGGATTGCCGCACAGTTTGGTGATCGCGAGGAACTGAAAGAGATTATCGCAGAACGGTGCGCTGAATTTATTTTTTTCTGGCCTGATCCGACTGAAAACGAGAACATCGAGCAGAAGCGGAGATTTTGGTTTCTGCGCGCCTTCTTTTTTCAGAACGATGCACCCGATATCCACTGGGAATGGCTCAAATCAGACAAAGATACGGTTCCGATGCTTGGGAAACGCACTGCCCTTCAGAACCGGAGTGATCATTCTGCCTGGCCAAAGCTCACTTCCGAAAAGGTTGAAGCCATTCTGGACGCATTTGTCGACCAATGGCCCAGGGTGCACCTGCCTCGTATGTCTGGCACTGGCAGTCCCAAAGAGGAAACCGCCTATCGCTTCCTGACTGAAGTCGTGTGGTCTATCAGCGCGGATGACCCCGATCGGGCAATCCCGGTTCTTGATCGGCTGGTTGCTGACGCGCGGTTTGCTGACTTTCACATGAACCTGAAGAATATTCGGGCTGGCCAGGTCCGAAGAAAAGCACTCAGGGATTTCGAACCACCGACGCCCGGGGAAATCATGGATGTGCTCGATCACGACGCCGTAGTGACTGTTGAAGGCCTGCGCCAACTCGTGATCCAGGAACTGCAGGATTTCCAGAAGGATATTGACGGAGGCGAGTTCAATTCTGCTGACCTCTTCTATGAGAAGGGCGAACGACTGGGTGAAGTGCGATCAACCGAAATTATTGCAGAGCGCCTGAGGTTGAGGCTTGAGCCACAAGATATCACTGTAGCGCAAGAGCATCGGTTGAAAGCTGCGAAGCGTGCCGACTTCACTGTGACCAGGATGATTGGTGGTAAGCGAAAGCTGCTTGTTACCGAGGTCAAAGGTCAATGGCATGATGACCTTTATACAGCCGCATCCGCCCAGCTATACGAACGCTACTCAATCCATCCGGATGCTGGGCAGCAAGGTATTTTCCTCGTGATTTGGTTCGGTGCAGATGAAGAGGTTGCAGGTCGCAAGAACCATGAAATTGGAGATGGGCAAGCGCTACGGAAAAGCATCGAAGCGAAACTACCGTCAGAGTTGGCAGGCCGTATTGATGTCTTCGTACTCGACGTGTCCAAACCGAAGTGATGACTGCTCCCCATCATATTGACCAGGCAACCAAATTTCTGCGCTATGCACGAAGTGAACTTCGTCCCTGTTCCCGGACATTGGGGTGCTTTACCCCTGTCCATGAAAGGGGCACCAGATGGGACACCATCGAAAAACGTATACGCCACAGATCCGGGCATCGCCGCGCCGCGCCGCGACGTGAGGAACGTGCCGAACGGTGGCACCCCGTCGCCGCCGGTGTTGTCCTCTTCCTCAAGGCCATCGGTGTCGGGAAACAGCGCGTCCGGCCCTGACCTGTCAAACCCGATCACGTTCGGATCAAACCCGGGGTCACGTAACTCCCCCGGCTCAGGCCAGAGCAATTCCTCATCCCGGCCCGCATGTTCGGTCGGCTTGTAGTCAGCAGCGGCGCTGCTCATCCAGTGCAGGCCGTAATGCTGGCGGTTGCCGGGATGTACATCAAGGGTTGTCAATCGCAGAGTAAAATGGGTCCATGTCGCGGCGTAAAAATGGGCCACTTCGGTTGATGTTTTGTGGCGCTTTTGCACGCGTGCTCGTCACAAAGCTGAAGCGTGCCAAAGCGCATGCTGGCCATAAGGCCAGCATTATTCTGACTGTGATTGCGGGCTGGTTATTTTCGGTTGTTGCGACTGTGTTTGAGCCGATAGCTTTCGCCATTCATCTCGAGGATGTGGACGTGATGGGTTAAACGATCGAGTAGCGCACCGGTCAGCCGCTCAGAGCCAAAGACTTCAGTCCATTCATCGAAGGGCAGGTTCGAGGTTATGATGATGGAGCCGCGTTCATAGCATTGGGATATGACCTCGAAGAGCAGCTCTGCGCCAGATTTGCTGAGCGGTACGAAGCCCAGTTCATCAATGATCAACAGGTTCTGGCTGGTCAGTTGCTTTTGAAGGCGCTGCAATCTCCGCTCATCTTGAGCCTCGATCAGATCATGGACTAATGCCGCAGCCGTTGTGAAGCGCACCTTCAGTCCTCTTTGACATGCAGCCAGCCCAAGTCCCAGGGCGATGTGTGTCTTGCCCGTGCCTGACGGGCCGAGCGCGATGATGTTCTCCCTGCGATTAACGTAATCGCATCGTGCCAGATCCATCGTCAGGGGCTTGTTCAAGCTTGGCATGATCTTGAAGTCAAAGCTATCCAAGCTCTTGGTGCTGGGGAACTTCGCCGCTTTGATGCGCCGTTCAATCATCCGGCGTTCGCGGTCGATCAATTCCATCTCACACAGCCGCGCCAGATAGTGGATGTGATCTTTGTTCTCTGCAGCACAGAGCTGCGCCTGTTTGGCATACTCGCCTTGGAACGTTGGCAGTCGCAGTTGTTTAAGATGATGCCGTAGAAGAATCCGAGGGGCTTCGGTCATGCCGCGGTCCTTCCCATCAAGCTCATGTAACTGGATGGGCGTGTTGTGCCGACATTGGCCTTGGGCAAGTATGGATAGAAGTCCAAATCCAATCGTGGTGGCCGCTTCTCAACCCGACACAGTACAAGGTGTTTTACGGCGTCATAGCCAATTGCACCCATATCTATTGCCTGCTGGATTGCGCCTTGCACAACATCCATTTCGAAGGTCTCCAAAAGGCGCAAGACTTGAACGTATTCTCGCTTGCCCGGCTTACCCATTCTGGCTTCAAGCAGTCGGTGCAGCGTGGCAAATACATCTGGCAAATGCCAACCCTGCAAAGGCGCGGCCTGATCCAGGGCACCCACCTTTTGTTCAAGCAGGGGCAAAAAGTGCAATGGGTCAAAGACCATATCCGCTGATGTGTAGGATCGTTTGTGCCGCGCAATAATCTCATTGCCGCAGCCGATGATAACCTCATGCACAAACCCACGCACATGAACATCGTGGTGCGCATAGGCTACTGGCACCGAGTAATCATTGCTGCGATAGCGCACCATTGAGATCGACGTTGCACGCGTGCTGACGTGATCGCAGGCTTCATATTCTGCGACGGGCAATCCCATCAGAGCATCCAAATCCGACATCAGGCGTGCGCCTATGGTTTGGGTGTGACCCCGCAACGTATTGTCCTGACGTGCTAAACACTTCTCTTCCAAATGTGCGTTCAGATCATCAAAGCTGTCATAGCGAGGTGCGGGAACCATGAAGTTGCGGCGGGTGTATCCAACCATGCCCTCAACGTTGCCTTTATCGTTCCCTCGCGCGGGTCTGCCAAACTTGTCATCAAACAAGTAATGCGACTGCAGTTCCGTAAACCGACGTGTGCGGATGCGCGTCTTATCCCCGAGTATCCGAGCCACGGCGATCTTGGTATTGTCGTAGAGAATGGATTGCGGAATGCCGCCAAAGAATGCAAAGGCGGACACATGGCCATCGCAAAACGCCTCGGTTGTCTCAGCTGGATATCCCTTCACAAACACCGCATCAGAATGTGGCAAGCTCATCACGAAGAAGTGGATCTTGCATTCCACGCCACCGATCACGCCCAGCGTCTCACCAAAATCAACCTGCGCATGGCCCGGCCGATGCGACAACGGCACAAACACCTCTTTGGTGCGCCGTTTTTGCTCGCGCACGTAATAGGTCACCGTGGTCAGGCTGCCGGCATATCCATGCTCATCGCGCAGCCGTTCAAAGATGCGCTTGGCCGTGTGTCGCTGCTTTTTGATCAGGGCTTTGTCTGTGCGCAGTATCTCATCGACCACACCAACATAACCATCAAGCGTTGGCCGCCGAGGCGCTTCCGACCGACGATACCCAGGCGGAAGTTCATGGCGCAGCATCTTCGCGATCGTCTTACGATCTTTGTTCTCTAATCTGTCAATGCGTGTTTCCTGAGTTTCCTGCTTTTGATGTCAGAGGTTGCCTTTGTTCTCTTCGAACTCTGAGGTTCATGATGGGGTTGGCTGGGTGTGGGTCGGCAATGTTGAAACCGCAATCATACCGTTGGTCTTGGCTGTTGCTACAGAATCGGCGCCGTGTCTCACGCCCTCCCTCGGGCATCGTCCCAGATGGGAACTTTGATTTAGGAATCCTCGTTGTCGCCTCGTAAGCCTTACGCGGACTGGAAGTCAGTTTTGTCTCGCATAATGGCATGAAGTATGATTGCCAGACGACGCGCCAGAGCCACTCGGGCCTTTCTCATCGTTGAGCGCGCACCGATTGCGAGGGCCCATGTCTTCAATTTGAGCGGAGCGGCATACCGCGTCAGCATCACATTGGCGGCCTCATAGAGAAGCGTTCTGACGCGCACGTCGCCCCGCTTTGAGATGCTGCCCGTGTAGTCGATTTCACCAGATTGATGCCGTCGCGGCACCAGTCCAAGATACGCCCCCACATCACGCGATTTCCTGAAACGCGACGGATCATCAATTGCTGCGGCAAAGGCCAATGCTGTGATCGGACCGACCCCTGGTACCGTCATAAGGCGCTGGCAGACTTCGGATTTGCGGGTCATCTTTTTGATGTCGCCATCAATGGCTGCAACCGCCGCGAGGATTGCTTCGCGTGCTGCGAACAGTCCGCAAATTGCGGCATGGAGGCCAGGCACTCCATCGCTAACTTTTAGCGCCGCGTTTTTGAATGCCGGAGACAAAGCTCGTGGCAGCCGCACGCCGAAGACGACGACCAGACCGCGGATCTGATTGTCGAGCGTCACACGCTGTCCGACCAGCTTCTTGCGGGCTGCGATCAGCGACCGGATTGCGTGCGCTGACAGTGATTTGACATGGGTCGGCTTGTAGAATCCCGTCCGCGCCAGGTGTGCCAAACCGCGGGCATCATTGCGGTCCGTCTTGTGGCCGGCCAGAGATTTAAGGGCCTGATATGCTTGCCTGCTCTCGATGCAAACAACCGGGACACCAAGCTCCGTCAGCCCATGGTAAAGCATTGGTGCCATCCGTCCCGTTTCAAATACAACTTTGGCACATGGTGGTCCAGAAGCGAGGAAGTCAGCGATCGCTTTTGGTGTTGAGCTCGCTTTTCCTTCACGAATAAGGGCCCCTTCACGATCCAGAATGCAGATATGCGTCTCTTCCATGGACACATCCAAACCAGCAAAATATTCCATTGGTCAGTCTCCTTTTCAATTGCATGTGCATCCAGAATAACAGGGGTAACTGAGTGCTGATCCTGATTACGCCATGTTGAAAAACCGCGCCGCTTCTCGGCCAGACATACCGTCCTTCAAACAAGCACGGCGCACACGACTATAAATATCCACAGAATACATCTCCCGCCCTCCGAATAAACGAAGGGCACAAACTGGCGGACTTTTACTCCGCTACAACTGCGATATGCAGCCGCTTCTGTGGCCCAATATTGCTCCGCGTTTTACAAAGGGTGTCTCCACGCGTCAGGCCAAACCAAATTTCCCGGACATCAGGCACAATGATCCCTGCGGCTTGAGCGCAACATGCAATAAATTGCGGGCGACTGAAGACCCGAAATGGATGATGAAATACGCCTGCAGAGACTTTCGGGTATCCGGGGGTATATCCGCCCGGATAAAGCGTCTCTGTCAGAAACATCGATTTTTAACCCTCAGATAACACAGCATAAAACCGCTCCAAATCTGCAGGGGACAAAACCGGCAGTATGGCTGGCTGTGCAGTCGGTGTGCTGCTAACCAGTCTCTCCCGGATTTCTCCGGAAATTCAGGGAAAAATACAGGGGAAAAATTGCCCGGGTACAGGAACCTGTCTGTGGCAATATCTGTGGCAGTGTGCAGGCCCGCAATTTCCTGCCGGACTCCTGTTCCTGTGTGGAACCGGCCTGCGGTCGGCGGGCAGGGAACGGGTATTGCCAGGGTGTTGGCAACCGGCCCGACCGGCTGTCAGCCGCGCCTGTGCAGACCGGACATCCCCGGCCGCCGGTTCACACCGCGCCCCGCTTGCCTCCCGGCGGAGCATCCCTGCATAAAACCGCAGACTGAACCGGACCGCCGCGCCGGTCTTCCTGACCGGAAACGCAGGGACGAAGGCACCGGTCAGGACGGCGGGCGGGACCGGGGCACGTCCCGTCGCGCGAAGGTTTTTTTGCCGCTGGCCATGCCGGGATTCCTGACATTTTTTTCAGCGCCGGTATCGCGCAAATTCCGGCGCAACCCCTCCGGCGGTTTCCCCGCGCGTTTCGGGAGGGCATTTCGTTTCGGGCGGAGGGCCATTTCGTTTCAGATGACCCGTCGGTGAAAATTTCCTGAATGGTTACAATCGGTTGTCGGCGGCGGAAATCCAAAACGAAACGAAATGCAAAAAAATCGGCACGCAGAAGTAGGAAAGTGCGGCACATAACACCCACAAGCCGTCCCTGCCGGTAAGGACCCGTCATTTCCGAACAACGGGAGGGGTGCCTGGCGGCAGCCAACAAGCCGTTCCCGGCGTTTCGCCGCAGCCGCTTCCGGGGAAGCGGTGGTCGGATACCCGGAAATCAGCGGGCAGATCAGAACCGTACGGTCGGGTGGATCAAATTGCAAGCACTGGCGTAATAACAGCTAACTTTTGAACAGTATCCCACGCCCTGCCCAAAAGGCTCGTTTCTGGACAGGCGCGATCACATCTGTTGGCGCATCATCTGCAGATGGTCATTTGCTCTCAGGTGCTTGTTCACGTCGCCGCGCAAAAATTTCTCATCCACGAAAGGCTTCCGGGCAACCATCCGTTCCATCGCACCTTCCACATCGTCGGACATGAAATCAGATACCGGTCGGTCGGGGGCATCTGCAGCCACGACGTCTTCGAGGAAATCAACCATAACACCCATATCCTTCCAGGCGTCATAACCGTCGGCTTCATCCCGGCGCTCATGATATCCATGAACACCGCCGCAGTCTTCCGGCGGGCAGCCTCTCGAGCCCCCGATGCAGGCGGGATAAGATTTATTCAATGTCGCATCGCTGATCGCTTCAACACGGACTTCGTGTTCCCAGTGGTCCCCCATATCGTAAGGCTCAATTAGCATTGATTATGCGTGGCGTATTACAGGCAGGATGCCTGCTGCTGCGGCAAGTATCGCGCGCGGCGTTTGGTGGCTCGGAAGGACGGCAAGGTGGAACCACCGAAGGTAGCTGTCCAGGTATTTGGTTGCGATACCCCGATGGCGGCGCGGAAAGGTCTTTAACCGCTCATGCCGACTGTTCACGGTTTGAATGTGCAATTCACCACGGACACGTTCTCCGGCGGTCCGGTTGAGACTTTCATGGCTGACGCCCGTTTCTGCGGCGCAGGGCGGGTACCCGGTGCAGCCATCGGTCACCGGGAGAGCGTCCCCATCAAGACGTGGCTGCAGAACCGTTTTGAGATGTTCGGCTGTCACCGCAGGCAAGACAGCACTGATGGTGGTGCCTGATCGGTCGACTGCAACGAGGACCGGAACCTGCTCCTTCGACAATCCGCGTTTTGAGGCCTTTCCCCCGCGTTTGCGGGCTTTTCGAGAGAGATTACGCTCCCCTTTCCGGCTGCGCGGAAAGAACGTCCCGTCGGCTTCGACGATCCCGCACAGCTTGACCGCACCGACCGTTACAGCCTGAAGAAAGCGATGACGCCAACGAAAAGCTGTGGTGTCGGCCACCATACAACGCCCGTCGGACGCCTTTACCGTTTCGCCGTCGCGCAGGGAAGCTGCAAACTCTGCCCACCTGTCCTTGTGGCGCAAGCGGGCAAGCGGCGTCCCGGTCAGCGCGTTGAAGGTTTTGCGACAGCTTTTGCAAAAGAACCTCGTCAGGCCACTTGCATGGCCTCTGATGATCGCACCGCCCGAAGCGCAGTGCGGACAGATACGCCCCTCGCGAACAGTCGCCTCAAGGAGATCGATCACGCTTTCCAGCGACGAAACCCCGGCAACGAGCCGTCCGGTTTCAGCCCGTTGTTTCGATGAAAGGTTGTCGATCTCGTTAAGCCACACCAAAAAAGCCTGATGATCCATGTGCCGCACCCATAATTTTGTTCATGGTGTGTTCTATCACAGGTCGCCACGCATAATAAATGCTAATTGAGCCTATCGTAAACATAGGAAAACCGTTCCTTCTCACGGAGCCCAAATTGCTGTAAGGAAATGTCGGAGCTTGCGGCATGTAGCTCAAATGAGCCGCACCGCACCGCGCGGACATTGAACAGAAACAGATGAATGCCCTCCCAGCCCATCGCCACCTGAAGAATGCCGTGCAACTCACGCAGCGCAGTCGATGACGGCACCAGCACCCGACGCCAAATCATCGGAGAAATCCCGAACAATCGAACTTTCATCTGAATAATCTCACCAGTGCACCCATGATCTGACATTGCCACCAATGCTCATGACCAGCAACTGCCCCACACTTTGCGGTACTCTCCATATACCGGAGGTTACTTCTTCTCAGTTTCAGACTTTTGCCGGGCTTCGAATTTTTCCCAGACTTGCATACGCCCTTTCTGGCGAGCATCAGCTAGCCAGAGTTTTTTCCGCGCGTCGGGTGTTTCCAACGACCGATACTGTCCTTCTGAAAACTTTGGCCAATCGATTGCCAAACCGAGCTTGACCATTTCGGCGGATAGATCGCGACCGTCCGGTAGATAACACCGCGCGACCGTGCGGCCATGAGCGTCTTGTTCGCTCACTTCCGCCCGAACCTTCTGTCTGTCAACGGCGGAGTAAAATCCGGCCACTGGGGCGGAGCAAAAGTCGGCCAGTTTGTGGAGTGCGCCTTGGGGCGTGTGGCCACCAATCAGCAAGCACGTTCCAAGGCGCATTGGCCGTCAGGCCGATTGTTCAGTTGTCAGGTTGAAGGGTTGGCAATACGTGCGCGGCTCTGATTGAGGCGGTAGCTTTCGCCGTTCATCTCGAGGATGTTGACGTGATGTGTCAGCCGGTCCGGGAGCGCGCCGGTCAAGCGTTCGGTGCCGAATGTCTCGGTCCATTCCTCGAAGGGCAGGTTCGATGTGATCAGGGTTGAGCCACGCTCGCAGCGCTGAGAGATCAGCTCGAACAGAAGCTCGGCGCCGGTTTTGCTCAAGGGGACGAAGCCCGGCTCGTCGATGATCAGCAGTTTGACCTTGGCCAGTTTGCGCTGAAGCTGCCGGAGGCGTTTCTCGTCGCGGGCCTCCATCATCCCGTGCACGAGAGCTGCGGCGGTTACGAAGGCGACAGGCAACCCTTTCTGGCAGGCGGTCAGCCCCAACCCGAGAGCGACATGGGTTTTGCCGGTTCCCGACGGGCCGAGCGCGATGACGTTCTCCTTGCGCTCGATCCATTCACAGCGCGCCAGTTCCAGCACCATCATCTTGTTCAGACCGGGGATGGCCGTAAAGTCGAAGCTGTCGAGGCTTTTGACGGTTGGAAACTTTGCCGCCTTGATCCGGCGCTCGACCATGCGCCTCTCCCGATCGATTGGTTCCAGCTCGGTCAGCCGGGCTGGATAGCGCACATGATCCAGGCCTTCCGCCGCACAAATGCGCGCTTGCTTGTCATGCTCGCGCAGGAAGGTGGGCAGGCGCAGAGTCTTGAGGTGGTGTGTCAGCGGCAGTTCGGGTGCATCCGTCATGCGTCACCTCCTGACAGAAGGCTCATACAGGAAGAAGCCGAGGTGGTGGCGATGTTGGTTCCGGGCAGGAACGGATAGACATCCAAATCCAACCTCGGGGGCCTTCGCTCGACGCGGCACAGGACGAGGTGCTTGATCGCATCGAAGCTGACCGCCCCCATTCGCAGGGCGTCTTTGACGGCAAGATGCAGCACCTCCAGCTCGAACCGTTCCGACAGGCGCAGGACCTGGACATACTCCCTTTTGCCCGCCTTGCCCTGCCGGGCTTCCAGCAAGCGCCGGAGCGTGGCGAAGGCGTCAGGCAGTTCCCAACCCTGCAAGGGCGCAGCCTGATCGAAGGACATGATCCTGCGCTCGATCAGCGGCAGGTAATGCAGCGGGTCGAACACCATGTCACCGCTGTCATAAGAGCGGGGATGATCGGCGATCACCTCAGTGGCGCAACCGATAACGACGCGGATCACGAAGCCCTTGATCCAGACCGCGCGGTGGCCATATGCGACCGGCACCGAGTAGTCGTTACCGCGATACCGCACCACCGATGTCGATGTGACCTGGCCACTTTGCAACTCACAGGCCTCGAAGGGTGCGCCGGGCAAATCCTGCATTGCCGCCGGATCGGCTTGCAGCCGTTCGCCGATGCTGGCCTTGTGTCCGCGCAGGACATCGTCCTGCCGTTTGCGGCATTGCTCTTCCAGGTGAGCGTTGAACGCATCCCGGTCCGGAAAGGACGGGATCGGCACCATGAAGTCGCGCCGCCCGTAGCCGACCAACCCCTCGACCGCTCCCTTGTCGTTCCCCTTGCCGGGACGGCCGTAGCGATCCCGGACCACATAATGCGACAGCATTGCGCTGAACCGTTGGGTTCTTTGCCGGGTGCCGTCCGGCAGGATCCGCGCCACCAGGCAGCGGTCATTGTCATGGAGGATCGACAGGGGAACCGCCCCAAAGAAAGCAAAGGCATGCACATGCCCATCCAGCCAGGCCTCGGTGGTTGCCGCAGGATAGGCCCGGATAAAACACGCATCGCTCTGCGGCAGATCAAAGGCGAAGAAGTGCGCCTTCCGCTCAACGCCGCCAATCACGACAGGCGCTTCACCAAAATCCGCCTGCGCATGCCCGGGCGGATGGCTGAGCGGCACGAACATCTCTTTGCCAGAGCGCTTCCTGGCCCGGACGCAGTCTTTGACGATTGTGTATCCGCCATCAAAGCCGCACTCGTCGCGCAGCCTCTCAAAGATACGCTTTGCGGTGTGGCGCTGCTTGCGCGGACGCGCTTTGTCCTCAGTAAGCCATTGCTCGATCTGGCAGGTGAACGCATCCAGCTTCGGGCGCCTAATCGGCGCTGTCCGCCGATACCCCGGTGGCTCCGAATAGGCCAACATCTTCGCAACACTGTCTCGGCCAATCCCAAAATCCCGGGCAATCCGACGCCCGCTCAACCCATCCTGAAAATGAGCCCGACGCACCTTCAAATACAATTCCACGGTGAAAATCCCCCGGCCCTCCCATCAAACGAAAGGGCAAAAGTGGACGACTTTTACGCCGCCCGCGACAACACAACGACGCCGCTACCGTGGCCGAGTATTGCTCCGCCGATTACACCCGATCAGAGCAGCGAGAAGTAATATACCTTCCAAAAAATTAACCCTAGAGGTGGTCCTGCTTTTTCGACCAGTTTGCAGCCTTGCTAAGATGGATCAGGGTTTCATTCAGGCTGCTAATCTCATTGGTTCTGTTTTGCTGGCATAGGCCTCATCCGGGGTCAATATGCCGTGGGTCGAATGGGGGCGCTCAGAGTTGTAGTAGGCCAGCCATTTGCTGATCCCGGCTCGCATTTCTGATCCGGTCTCAAAGGCGTTCAGGTACACACATTCATATTTCAGCGACCGCCACAGTCGCTCGATCATGCGGTTGTCGCGCCAAGCGCCTTTCCCATCCATGCTGATTTTGATCTTTGCGTCGATCAGCACGTCGATCCAAGCGCCGCTGGTGAACTGGCTGCCCTGATGGCTGTTGAAGATCTCAGGTTTGCCGTATTTTGATAAGGCCTCTTTCAGGGCCTCCACGCAGAAGTCCGCGTCCATGCTGTTTGACAGCCGCCACGCCAGCACCCTGCGACTGTACCAATCCATGATCGCAACCAGGTACAGGAAGCCCCGCCGCATAGGGATATAGGTGATGTCTGCGCACCAGACTTGGTTCGGGCGGTCAATCACCGCGTTGCGCAGCAGATATGGCCAGATCTTGTGCTGCGGATGTTTCTTGCTGGTGCTGGGTTCCTGATAAATCGGAACCAGACGCATAAGCCGCATCAACCGTCGGACACGGTGACGGCCACATCCGTGATTGTTGCGCTTCATGTAACGCGCCATCTGCCGTGATCCGTACCACGGCGTTTCCAGGAACTGCTTGTCGATGATTTCCATGAAACGCAGGTTCTCAGCGCTCTCGCCCTTCGGTTCATAGTAAAGATTGGAACGCGACAACGTCAGCAACGCACACTGCCGACGCATGCTCAGCTTGTGATCCTTGCTCACCATTTTTTGCCTCGCGTACCGAGCAACCGGTGCGAGGCATCGGCCAAAAAATCCCGCTCCACAACAAGTTGACCGATCTTGGAATGAAGCTTGTCAACGTCGGCGGCGCTCACCTGCCCGGGGGCTGAACTCCGGCGCGTAAACGCTGTCGCCATGTTCTCTATCGCCGCGCGTTTCCACGTCCCTATCCGGGTTGGATGCACGCCGTATTTCTTGGACAGCTCAGCCAGTGTCATCTCATCACGGATAGCCTCAAGCGCAACCTTGGCTTTGAACTCGGGCGAATGGTTCTTTCGTTTCTTCATTTCGGATCACTTCTTTCATCATGCGATCCACCTTAACGACTGGTCCGAATTTCCGCGACCACCTCTATACTACCCGGCCAAAACTTCCGAAAGCTGAAATCTCCCAAGTATTAGGTTCTGGATCGGTTCCAACAATGACCATGACAAACAGATCAAGATTATGATCTGATTTGCGATAGAGGTTCGCAATTGATTGGATATCTAACCCGGATGCCGCAGGATGTTGGGAAGGATGCGTATGCCAAGTGCCAACAAAATGCTGACCTATAATATGTTTCCTGTCGATCTCCCTCTGCACAGATGCGCGATGAGGAATAAAACCGTTTCGCGTTCTGCGATCTTTCGGGAACGGGCCTGACGCGGATGTCACAATGAAGTTATTTGAGGGTTCGCCCGAAAATAGTGGGCCGCCAGCCTCTGTGGCCAGCCAAGAAAGCTGCCGGTAGCCAGAACAATAGTTCAACACTTCATCAGTCAAACATATGTAAATGCCTAATCTTTCATTGCTCCATTCGGTCAAAGTTTTTGCCTGCATATTCGGCATTCTGGGCTGACAGCCCACTGGTGATCGTATTCGCCGCCGTACTTCACTGATTGATCTGCAAAGTTCTTCCAGTTGTCATTCCATCTCCCTCCAACCGCATTGAGGACGCGTTCAGACGCGCTCCATATCCGATGGCTGTGACCCGCTCGCCCCATAAGACTATCTAGCGCCAAATCAGCTATCAGGCTTTGACCATGTGCTAGTTGCGCCGCACCATACGGCTGGAACGCACCGCCACATGCAGGATGTGTCCGAACCGTCGATCCATCTGGCCAATCGGTAACTTTGAGGCGGCTTTGACCGAATTCAGTCAGCCCGCAGCCGAAACAAGGCCCGCTAGCTTCGAGAGATACTGCGTGTGCTGCGATTCCATGAGGCTCCAGCCAACCATAAATCGCGGTGAGAGGCTGAGTTTGTTCGATGCGCCAAGTTTCAAGCATACCCTCGTCACTCCAAGAGCCTATAACTGCGAGAAGCAAGTCTGCTTCGGCCATTACATCTGCATAATCATGAAACATCTTCTGCCAGCGTCTGTTAAATGCACCAACATGTTTAAGATGGGGGAAGTTCGTACGCAGCCGTTCAGCCAAAGCAGATGCCTTAAACTGCCCGACATCAGCGACCCCCAACTCATGTCGCGAAATATTTTCGGTTCTTAGGACCTCAGGGTCAATGAGATTAAGATTACCAACACCGGACTTGGCAAGTAGCGCCGCAACCCCTGAACCTACCGAGCCACAGCCAACAATGGTTACTGTCTTATTTTGAAATTCATAAACGTCTGGAATCTGATCTCGACCGTGGACCCATGGCGCGTCAAGACGCTCGACCTCTAAAGGCAAAGCCTTAAGCCCAACTCCCGCACGCCGCGCGATTAGTACATCGGCAGGCATCTTTTGTGGCCTAAAGCCAGCGGTCACGTGCTTGTGTCCACGTTGGGTTTCAAGACGCGGGGCCGGGAGGTCGTAACCGACCATCGTTGGGTGTGGTTCTGTTGGGAGGACAAGGCCGATTAGTATCGGCCTTGGGTTTTCCAACAGGCATTCAACCAACGCGTCCTGCTCTCCCAAGCTTTCAGCCAGGTCCAAAAGTTGTTTGGCATTTCGCGGGATCTTGTGGGGAAGTGGTAGTTCAGTCAGACGTAAGACGACAGCTCGCTCAAACTTCAGAGGCTTCGTTCTTTTTCCAAACCGATTGTTTAACCAAGTTGATAGTGCTGACTCATTTTCAGATAAAACGATATTGGTCCTGCCTCGCCAGGCGTAGGCGGAAGAATTTTGGAAGGATTGAGGCGCACTCAATGATCTAATCGACCGAGTTATCGTTCCATGATCCAGATATGACAGGTATTCACCTGCAATTTCCGTTTCAGTCCACTTTTGGTCTGACCAATTTCTAGCGAGAGATACTGCCTGCTTGAGATATGCACCGGCGATGCCACCTGGATTCAACGGATCGACAGGCGTTCGGCTTGGAAATACGCAGATAAACCCATCACCTTCAAGGTGAGGGAGCGTGCCAAGAGCAGGAGGACGTCTCATGTAAAGTCGGGGCGCAGACCATGGAAAAGAGTCATCCACTACGAGATCAACATCTTTAAGATCATTGTTGACCGGGAGCCGAAACCGCCAGCCAGCGGCCCATGGCCCCTTCGGCAAGGTTCGAAGCTGATCTCCCGACAAGTCTACGCCGCCCCACTCACTTTCTGCGAGCCGTTTTACTTCATCGATTGCAGTGTTCATGATCGGGGAATCAAGCGTAGCGTTCGTCTCCGTCCAACTTGACTGCTGGTCGATCTTCCTTCGTCTCAAAAAGATTGTTTGTCAGTGTTGCTGGGGCAGCCAACGCTTCGTTTGCGTTGTCGGTTTCGTCAACAAGTAGGCTGACATCTGTCGGAAACCGGTCGCCAAGCGCTGACGATAAGTGACGAACCGTAAGCTGCGGATCGCTTGAAGATATCAAAGCCGCCTCTAATTGCTTTTCAAGGTTAGCCGCTGCATCAACATATGCTTGTCTGTCCTCTTCGGCCCAGCCTTGATCAAGGCGAGCCCCATCTACGACAGGGTTAGGAATAGCATTACCCAAAAGCCCAGGTAAGGCACGAGCAACAGCCAAAAGCGCAAGATCATCACGACCTTGGAAAGGTCTATAACCCTGATGATTTTCAAAGACCTGAACAACGGTCCACATCAAAGCGATCGAAGCAAGTCCCGGCAAATCTTGTTCATCGCGCCAGGCCTTCAGATAGCGGGAAACAAAACGTACTTGATCGCTGTGATCACGGACGGCGTCTTTAAACCAATCTTCTAACTTACGTGGGTCCGATGGGATCCATTTGCCGCGCCCATCCTCGTCGCGACAAGCAAGTCGCATTTGATCTGCTGATAGGCGTCCGTATATCTCGTTAGCGAAATCATCATCGCGAAGCTCTACAAGGCCGTCCATCATCAGCCGTTCTTGGGCGTGTGCTGTTTCCACAAGGGTAACAAATTCACTTTGCGGCACCGCATATAGGGCAATATCAACGTGGGCCTCAGCGTCAATTTCTACACGGACACATGAAGTTTTGGTTACCAACGTCCAGCCATGCTTATCGCACAGCTCGGAAACAAGCTGTTCAACCGCACTGAAGTAGCCTTCGGCAGCTACCGAAGGTGCGAGCGCACCGTCACGGCTAATGTATCGTGTTGGGAGGAACATGCCGTCATCCAAGTCAATCTGAAGGGCAGGGGTCTTACCCTTCGCAGGATCGTTAACGGTAGAATAAGAAAAACTGCCCTGCATCCGAAACTTAGGCCGACCGAATGCGTCCGCGACTTTGATTTCTTCCTGCATGAGGGCAATTTCTGCGTCTTTCGTCACGATTTGCTCGGTAGGAAAACGCTCGGTCCAATCCTTCAAGCCAGTTCGAATAGCATCCCGAAGCTCATCACGAACAGCTCGCAGTTCGTCTTCACGATCCTTCGGTAACTTAAGTTGCTTTACGAAAGCATGTTCCTGTGCGCCGTTGAGCGACTTATGTGCATTAATTGGCATATCTATTATTCCTCTTATCCGGGGCGATCATTACAAATTAGACTGCCACCAAACCGAGTGAAATAACACGATATCGTATTGCGGGAGCCTTAGGCACACCCTATATAGGGTAGCCAGCACTGCGTTCCAAGGCCAGTGTGTGAAATTTAGAAAGAGAACAAATCATGTACTCACTTTTGCCATGGAAGACATTGAGTACAGCGCTTGTGATACTGGTCTGCATGGCTGTTTATGCAGATGACCTTGGTACTTGGTCCGGCCTGGCAATTTCAGACACACTCGTAATTCGCACGCTTCCGATATTGGCGTTGACCCTTCTTGGGGTGATTTTCGGGTCTACCGGTAAATGGGCACCGTGGCGAGTTATTTGGAGCGTTTTTCCAGTTCTCAACAGAACGGCATTTCCTGATTTGAACGGGGTTTGGGTTGGTACGACGGCCTCTAATTGGCCTACTATTGAAAAAATGATGAACGCAGCCGAGGGTAGGGGCGGACTTCAGAAACAAGAGATGTTTGATACGTCCGAGCGTCATGATGCGATCGCGGTCGAAATAACCGCCTCACTTTTTGGTCTGCGCATTGAGTCAGGTCTGAGTTCAATGGACGCAACTTCATATTCTATCACTGCAAAACCTTGGAAATGCCAACATACGCCGCGAGTCCACCTGGCATATGTATACGAACAGGAAACCAAAGACCCGTCAGTCACAGATGAAGAGCGTCACATGGGGGCAGCGGATTTAGTATTTGAGCCGCAGGACGTTGACGCCCTTAACGGGGTCTACTGGACCAGACGTAGCTGGATCACTGGATTGAATACGGCTGGCCGGTTGCAGCTGCGCAGAGTGGCGACAGCGAAGGATCCGAAGAAATCGCTGAGAGACTATGCACTTGAGGAAAAGGCGAGGCTATCGTCTGACGAGATCGCTAAGTAGGCTTACCAGCAGGCTGCTAAATCCTTTCGAAATCGACTAGGGTCTGTTGACAATCATCGTGTTGCAATGAGCATGGCACAGAGGTGCCAGTTGGCAGCGTAGCTTGTATCAGTCTTGTCGTATCGCGTTGCCATGCCTCTGAATTCCTTGATCTTTGCGAAATGGTTTTCGACGGGATGGCGCCACTTGTACATGTGGGTATCGTAGTCCCGTTGAACTTTTCGGTTCGATTTGGGCGGGATGACAGCGGTTGCGCCACGCTCATCAAGGTCTTGCAGGAGCCAGTCGGCGTCGAAGGCCTTGTCGGCCAGCAACGCCCCAAAGGAAGCCCCCTTGATCAGAGGAGCGACCCCCTTCATGTCGTGTGCCTGTCCCGGCAAAAGCAGAAACCGGAACAGGTTACCGAGCGCATCGACCAGGGCCACGACCTTGGTCGTCAGTCCGCCGCGAGAGCGTCCGATAGCCTGGTGTTGAGTCCCCCTTTTGCGCCCGAAGCCTTCTGATGAGCTTGAACAATCGTCCCGTCGATAAGGGCATATTCCAGGTCCGGCTCGCCACTCATGGCATTGAAAAGACTCTCGAACACGCCGTTCCCGGCCCACCGACGAAATCGCTTGAACTGGCTGTTCCAGTTGCCAAACTCTTTGGGCAAATCCCGCCATGGGGACCCTGTGCGTACGCGCCATAATACGGCTTCTATAAACCGGCGATTATTGCGCGCAGTAACACCCGGATCGCCTGCCTTGCCCGGTATAAGCGGCTCAATCTTCTCCCAAAGCTCATCGGAAACAGCCAAACGATTTGCGTCCATCAACACCTCCATTTTGGAAGCTTGAATCAGACTTCAGGCAAAATGGGAACCCCGAATGTCAACAGGCCCTAGATTAGGGCCTGTTGAGATACAGGGTTCCCATTTCCATTAATTTCTGATTCAAGTTTCCAAAATGGAGGCGAGAATGTTGAGTGACCGGTTTTTGATAAGTGACGGGCAATGGGATCTTATAGAGCCCCATTGCCTTGGCAAGAAGAGCGATCCGGGGCGGACTGGAGGTGACGCCCGTTTGTTTGTGGAGGCTGTTTTGTGGATCGCCCGGACAGGTGCGCCATGGCGGGACTTGCCGGCTGAATTTGGCAAATGGAATTCGATTTTCACACGGTTCAGATATTGGGTTAAACGGGACGTATTTCATCGTATGTTCAATGAGTTATCCGAAGATATCGACTTCGAATATACGATGATTGATGGCACGATCTGCAAGGTACACCGTCATGGACAGGGCGCAAAAGGGGGACTCAAAATCAGGCCATCGGAAAGTCTCGCGGCGGAATGACCACCAAAATTCTGGCGCTGACCGACGCCTTTGGCAACCTCATCGACTTCCGGCTGATGCCCGGACAGGCGCATGACCTGCTCAAAACACGTGAATTGCTGGCAGATGTTTGCTGCCGAAATCTGTTGGCGGATAAGGCCTTTGACGCGGATTGGCTTCGGGCGTTATTGGCAGAAAGGGACATTGAAGCCGTTATTCCACCCAAGTCCAACCGCAAAAGCCCAGCTTCATGTGATATGGAAATCTATAAGTGGAGGCATCTCGTCGAAAACTTCTTTCAGAAACTCAAAGAATTCAAACGTATAGCAATGCGTGCCTGCAAAACCGACACCAGTTTCGAAGCCATGATCCACATCGGAGCGACAATAATCCGCACACGATGAATCTCAACAGGCCCTAGTGAACAGGGAATGTTCTGTGTCGGTCGCAATCAGAATCTCATTATTTCGGTCTCATTATATAGCCATTCCGACAGCGATCTGTCGGGTCACTTAATTGCTGAGATTGTGGTTTCTAAAAAATCAATCACTTAGAGTTTTTAATTTCTGAGACTCTAGAATTCATGATTTTCTAGCCGAACTATCGAGAAGCAGCTCTTTGTTTAACGCGCAGAGAATGGTCGCGAAGAGCCCAAAGTACGGCATGCTGCACCGTGAATGGAAGGCCGCTTTTCATTCGGAAACCAACAGGCTAGCCTAGCCACAACTTTGTATAACTTACAGCGGAGACGGCCATGAACAGATCCGACGCACTTTTTCCTTCACTCCTGCAATCTAACAAGATCAACCACGCGCTATGGTTTTTCGTGCTCGCAGTGATCGGGTCGTTGCTGATTGCGATATCGGCCAAGACTAAAGTTCCCATGTGGCCTGTCGATATGTCACTTCAGACCTTGGCGATCTTCACCATAGCCGCAGTATTCGGCTTAAAGCTCGGATTGGCCACAATTCTTCTATATCTCGCAGAAGGTGCCTTGGGGTTTCCAGTTTTCCAAGGAACTCCTGAGCGCGGAATAGGCCTTGCATACATGGTAGGGCCGACTGGAGGGTATCTCGTCGGCTTCGTTGTCATGACCGCAATAACGGGATGAGCTGCCGATAAAGGCTGGTGGAACAATCCCCTAAAGATCGGTGGAGCTATGCTTGTTGGCGAAGTAATTCTCCTCACCCTAGGTACTCTCTGGTTGATGTACCTTTTCGGTATTTCCCAAGGCATTGAGTATGGAATCGGACCGTTTATTGTACCGGACATGCTCAAGTTGGCGTTAGCTGCGGGACTTGTTTCAATTCTTGGAAACACTGTGCGGTCAAGGCTGCGGTAAGAACCGTAGTCTGTGAGCTTTGCCGATGCGTCGGCAAAGCTGCCATGGAATTAGAGGCTATGGACGGCAGTAAAGTCCCGCACCTTTCCCGTTCAAACAGGGCGCGGCGAAAGTTGATCCATCCCAGACCGGCCCTTGTTTTAGCGCGCTGACGAGCCACACCGCAGCATCACAACAACCGACTAAATCCGACAGGGGTCGTGGCTGAAAGGTGGAGCAAGATGCATTTCCAAATATCAATAAATTCAGCGCAACACCCGACGGCCCAACTATTCCGAGATTGAAGTTTTCTGTCTGCCGAAGCAGAGGTGGCACAAGGGCATATGAGGAGCAGCTAAGCCTAGGATGTCTGCAGTTTTCTCATCACTGTATCCCGCGACTAAGACACCGCCCATGTCAATCGCAGAGTAAAATGGGTCCATGTCGCGGCGTAAAAATGGGCCACTTCGGTTGATGTTTTGTGGCGCTTTTGCACGCGTGCTCGTCACAAAGCTGAAGCGTGCCAAAGCGCATGCTGGCCATAAGGCCAGCATTATTCTGACTGTGATTGCGGGCTGGTTATTTTCGGTTGTTGCGACTGTGTTTGAGCCGATAGCTTTCGCCATTCATCTCGAGGATGTGGACGTGATGGGTTAAACGATCGAGTAGCGCACCGGTCAGCCGCTCAGAGCCAAAGACTTCAGTCCATTCATCGAAGGGCAGGTTCGAGGTTATGATGATGGAGCCGCGTTCATAGCATTGGGATATGACCTCGAAGAGCAGCTCTGCGCCAGATTTGCTGAGCGGTACGAAGCCCAGTTCATCAATGATCAACAGGTTCTGGCTGGTCAGTTGCTTTTGAAGGCGCTGCAATCTCCGCTCATCTTGAGCCTCGATCAGATCATGGACTAATGCCGCAGCCGTTGTGAAGCGCACCTTCAGTCCTCTTTGACATGCAGCCAGCCCAAGTCCCAGGGCGATGTGTGTCTTGCCCGTGCCTGACGGGCCGAGCGCGATGATGTTCTCCCTGCGATTAACGTAATCGCATCGTGCCAGATCCATCGTCAGGGGCTTGTTCAAGCTTGGCATGATCTTGAAGTCAAAGCTATCCAAGCTCTTGGTGCTGGGGAACTTCGCCGCTTTGATGCGCCGTTCAATCATCCGGCGTTCGCGGTCGATCAATTCCATCTCACACAGCCGCGCCAGATAGTGGATGTGATCTTTGTTCTCTGCAGCACAGAGCTGCGCCTGTTTGGCATACTCGCCTTGGAACGTTGGCAGTCGCAGTTGTTTAAGATGATGCCGTAGAAGAATCCGAGGGGCTTCGGTCATGCCGCGGTCCTTCCCATCAAGCTCATGTAACTGGATGGGCGTGTTGTGCCGACATTGGCCTTGGGCAAGTATGGATAGAAGTCCAAATCCAATCGTGGTGGCCGCTTCTCAACCCGACACAGTACAAGGTGTTTTACGGCGTCATAGCCAATTGCACCCATATCTATTGCCTGCTGGATTGCGCCTTGCACAACATCCATTTCGAAGGTCTCCAAAAGGCGCAAGACTTGAACGTATTCTCGCTTGCCCGGCTTACCCATTCTGGCTTCAAGCAGTCGGTGCAGCGTGGCAAATACATCTGGCAAATGCCAACCCTGCAAAGGCGCGGCCTGATCCAGGGCACCCACCTTTTGTTCAAGCAGGGGCAAAAAGTGCAATGGGTCAAAGACCATATCCGCTGATGTGTAGGATCGTTTGTGCCGCGCAATAATCTCATTGCCGCAGCCGATGATAACCTCATGCACAAACCCACGCACATGAACATCGTGGTGCGCATAGGCTACTGGCACCGAGTAATCATTGCTGCGATAGCGCACCATTGAGATCGACGTTGCACGCGTGCTGACGTGATCGCAGGCTTCATATTCTGCGACGGGCAATCCCATCAGAGCATCCAAATCCGACATCAGGCGTGCGCCTATGGTTTGGGTGTGACCCCGCAACGTATCGTCCTGACGTGCTAAACACTTCTCTTCCAAATGTGCGTTCAGATCATCAAAGCTGTCATAGCGAGGTGCGGGAACCATGAAGTTGCGGCGGGTGTATCCAACCATGCCCTCAACGTTGCCTTTATCGTTCCCTCGCGCGGGTCTGCCAAACTTGTCATCAAACAAGTAATGCGACTGCAGTTCCGTAAACCGACGTGTGCGGATGCGCGTCTTATCCCCGAGTATCCGAGCCACGGCGATCTTGGTATTGTCGTAGAGAATGGATTGCGGAATGCCGCCAAAGAATGCAAAGGCGGACACATGGCCATCGCAAAACGCCTCGGTTGTCTCAGCTGGATATCCCTTCACAAACACCGCATCAGAATGTGGCAAGCTCATCACGAAGAAGTGGATCTTGCATTCCACGCCACCGATCACGCCCAGCGTCTCACCAAAATCAACCTGCGCATGGCCCGGCCGATGCGACAACGGCACAAACACCTCTTTGGTGCGCCGTTTTTGCTCGCGCACGTAATAGGTCACCGTGGTCAGGCTGCCGGCATATCCATGCTCATCGCGCAGCCGTTCAAAGATGCGCTTGGCCGTGTGTCGCTGCTTTTTGATCAGGGCTTTGTCTGTGCGCAGTATCTCATCGACCACACCAACATAACCATCAAGCGTTGGCCGCCGAGGCGCTTCCGACCGACGATACCCAGGCGGAAGTTCATGGCGCAGCATCTTCGCGATCGTCTTACGATCTTTGTTCTCTAATCTGTCAATGCGTGTTTCCTGAGTTTCCTGCTTTTGATGTCAGAGGTTGCCTTTGTTCTCTTCGAACTCTGAGGTTCATGATGGGGTTGGCTGGGTGTGGGTCGGCAATGTTGAAACCGCAATCATACCGTTGGTCTTGGCTGTTCTCTAATCTGTCAATGCGTGTTTCCTGAGTTTCCTGCTTTTGATGTCAGAGGTTGCCTTTGTTCTCTTCGAACTCTGAGGTTCATGATGGGGTTGGCTGGGTGTGGGTCGGCAATGTTGAAACCGCAATCATACCGTTGGTCTTGGCTGTTCTCTAATCTGTCAATGCGTGTTTCCTGAGTTTCCTGCTTTTGATGTCAGAGGTTGCCTTTGTTCTCTTCGAACTCTGAGGTTCATGATGGGGTTGGCTGGGTGTGGGTCGGCAATGTTGAAACCGCAATCATACCGTTGGTCTTGGCTGTTGCTACAGAATCGGCGCCGTGTCTCACGCCCTCCCTCGGGCATCGTCCCAGATGGGAACTTTGATTTAGGAATCCTCGTTGTCGCCTCGTAAGCCTTACGCGGACTGGAAGTCAGTTTTGTCTCGCATAATGGCATGAAGTATGATTGCCAGACGACGCGCCAGAGCCACTCGGGCCTTTCTCATCGTTGAGCGCGCACCGATTGCGAGGGCCCATGTTCTCTAATCTGTCAATGCGTGTTTCCTGAGTTTCCTGCTTTTGATGTCAGAGGTTGCCTTTGTTCTCTTCGAACTCTGAGGTTCATGATGGGGTTGGCTGGGTGTGGGTCGGCAATGTTGAAACCGCAATCATACCGTTGGTCTTGGCTGTTGCTACAGAATCGGCGCCGTGTCTCACGCCCTCCCTCGGGCATCGTCCCAGATGGGAACTTTGATTTAGGAATCCTCGTTGTCGCCTCGTAAGCCTTACGCGGACTGGAAGTCAGTTTTGTCTCGCATAATGGCATGAAGTATGATTGCCAGACGACGCGCCAGAGCCACTCGGGCCTTTCTCATCGTTGAGCGCGCACCGATTGCGAGGGCCCATGTCTTCAATTTGAGCGGAGCGGCATACCGCGTCAGCATCACATTGGCGGCCTCATAGAGAAGCGTTCTGACGCGCACGTCGCCCCGCTTTGAGATGCTGCCCGTGTAGTCGATTTCACCAGATTGATGCCGTCGCGGCACCAGTCCAAGATACGCCCCCACATCACGCGATTTCCTGAAACGCGACGGATCATCAATTGCTGCGGCAAAGGCCAATGCTGTGATCGGACCGACCCCTGGTACCGTCATAAGGCGCTGGCAGACTTCGGATTTGCGGGTCATCTTTTTGATGTCGCCATCAATGGCTGCAACCGCCGCGAGGATTGCTTCGCGTGCTGCGAACAGTCCGCAAATTGCGGCATGGAGGCCAGGCACTCCATCGCTAACTTTTAGCGCCGCGTTTTTGAATGCCGGAGACAAAGCTCGTGGCAGCCGCACGCCGAAGACGACGACCAGACCGCGGATCTGATTGTCGAGCGTCACACGCTGTCCGACCAGCTTCTTGCGGGCTGCGATCAGCGACCGGATTGCGTGCGCTGACAGTGATTTGACATGGGTCGGCTTGTAGAATCCCGTCCGCGCCAGGTGTGCCAAACCGCGGGCATCATTGCGGTCCGTCTTGTGGCCGGCCAGAGATTTAAGGGCCTGATATGCTTGCCTGCTCTCGATGCAAACAACCGGGACACCAAGCTCCGTCAGCCCATGGTAAAGCATTGGTGCCATCCGTCCCGTTTCAAATACAACTTTGGCACATGGTGGTCCAGAAGCGAGGAAGTCAGCGATCGCTTTTGGTGTTGAGCTCGCTTTTCCTTCACGAATAAGGGCCCCTTCACGATCCAGAATGCAGATATGCGTCTCTTCCATGGACACATCCAAACCAGCAAAATATTCCATTGGTCAGTCTCCTTTTCAATTGCATGTGCATCCAGAATAACAGGGGTAACTGAGTGCTGATCCTGATTACGCCATGTTGAAAAACCGCGCCGCTTCTCGGCCAGACATACCGTCCTTCAAACAAGCACGGCGCACACGACTATAAATATCCACAGAATACATCTCCCGCCCTCCGAATAAACGAAGGGCACAAACTGGCGGACTTTTACTCCGCTACAACTGCGATATGCAGCCGCTTCTGTGGCCCAATATTGCTCCGCGTTTTACAGGTCCGATATCCAGAATCCGGCAAACCGTTCCGGCGTCTTCTTCTGCATCCAACAGCGGAAACGCACGGGCGCGCCTCCAGACAAGCGCTTCAACCTTGCGGCGGCGGCAAATGGCCTCAAGGGCCAGGCGCTGATCGGCAGATAGCGAAACCGTTTTGTGGGGCTTGTTCATGCTCTCAAAGTGCATGCTGTGATACGTATGACCATGCGGCAAATTGAATCAACCTCTCTACAAATTCTTCAGGTCAATTCAGGCGAAGGAGTATACAAACAATTTTCTTGAAATGTTCTCTTTTTGTCTCCATAAACTGTAGAACAAGAGGTGAACGAAGGCAGTGATTGCCGCCCGCAACCGGGTGTGGAATAAGGAAGTGGAACTTATGGCAATGGCAGATGTTTTGACAATGGACAGCAAGTCGAAGGCAGACAAACAAAAGGCGCTGGACAGCGCGTTGGCCCAGATCGAACGGCAGTTCGGCAAGGGCTCGATTATGAAACTGGGCGCGGACAATCCTGCACAGGATATCGAGTCGACCTCGACCGGGTCGCTGGGCCTGGATATCGCCTTGGGCATAGGGGGCCTTCCAAAAGGACGGGTCGTCGAGATTTATGGCCCTGAAAGCTCGGGCAAGACCACGCTGACCCTGCATTGTATAGCTGAAGAGCAGAAAAAGGGCGAGGTGTGCGCCTTTGTCGATGCCGAACACGCGCTTGACCCGATCTATGCCAGAAAACTGGGTGTCGATCTGGACGAATTGCTGATCTCTCAACCCGATACTGGCGAGCAAGCCCTGGAGATCGTCGATACGCTGGTGCGTTCTGGCGCGGTCAGCATGGTCGTGGTCGATTCGGTGGCGGCGTTAACGCCGAAATCCGAATTGGAAGGCGATATGGGCGACAGCAGTGTGGGCGTGCATGCCCGGCTGATGAGCCAGGCGATGCGCAAACTGACCGGCTCGATCAGCCGTACCAAATGCACCGTGGTCTTCATCAACCAAATCCGCATGAAAATTGGTGTGATGTTTGGCAGCCCTGAAACCACGACGGGTGGCAACGCGCTGAAATTCTACAGTTCGGTGCGCCTGGATATCCGTCGCATTGGTGCGATCAAGGATCGTGAGGAGGTGGTTGGCAACGCCACAAGGGTGAAAGTGGTCAAAAACAAAGTGGCCCCGCCGTTCAAGCAGGTCGAGTTTGACATCATGTATGGCGAAGGGATCAGCAAGACCGGCGAGCTGCTTGACCTGGGTGTGAAGGCCGGAGTGGTCAAGAAATCCGGTAGCTGGTTCAGCTATGGCGACGAACGCATCGGGCAAGGGCGCGAAAACGCCAAGGGGTTTCTGAAAGAAAACACCCATATCGCCTATGATATCGAGGATAAAATCCGCGCCGCGCACGGTTTGGATTTTGATATGCCCGAGCGCGAACGCGACAAGGGTGGCGAGGATATCCTCGAAGCCTGATGGTCCTTACGGCCCTTGCCCTGTTCGACCCGGATCAGCATGCGATCACTGTCGATATCACCGTCCTTCAAATGCGTGAGCTCGCTCGCCCGCAGCCGCCACCATAGGCCACGCTGAACGCCGCACGATACTTCAAGCCGGACCCTGGGGCCGCCTCCAAAATGCGTGCAACTCCAGTGCCGACGGGTGCGATTTGACGCGACACGCTCTACAGGAAACGGGGCCGCCCAAGGCGACCCCTCCCTGTCTTTGATGGGCAGCGCAGCCTACATCATGCCGCCCATATCGGGCATGCCGCCCGGCGCGCCGCCGGCACCCGGCTTTTCGGACTTGTCGGCAACCATGGCTTCGGTAGTGATCAGCAGACCGGCAACGGAAGCTGCATCTTCCAGAGCCGTGCGAACAACCTTGACAGGGTCGATAACGCCAAACGAGAACATGTCGCCATATTCTTCGGTCTGCGCGTTGAAGCCAAAGGTCCCGTCATTGCTTTCGCGGACTTTGCCGGCCACGACAGAGCCATCGACGCCGGCGTTTTCAGCGATCTGACGCAGCGGCGATTCCAGTGCCTTGCGGACAATGGTGACCCCGGCGTTCTGATCCGGGTTCCCGCCTTCCAGACCTGACAGTGCTTTGCCGCCCTGAACCAGAGCAACGCCACCACCGACAACAACGCCTTCCTGAACCGCCGCACGGGTCGCGTTCAGCGCGTCATCGACACGGTCCTTGCGCTCTTTGACTTCCACTTCGGACATGCCGCCAACGCGGATGACAGCAACACCGCCAGCCAGTTTGGCAACACGTTCCCGCAGCTTTTCGCGGTCGTAGTCGGATGTGGTTTTCTCGATCTGGCTGCGGATCTGGGCAACACGTGCCTCGATCCCGGCTTTCTCGCCGTTGCCGTCGACGACCGTGGTCTCATCCCTGGTGATCGAGATCCGCCTGGCAGACCCCAGCATGTCGATGGTCACCGATTCCAGCTTCATGCCAAGATCTTCGCTGATCACCTGACCGCCGGTCAGAACAGCGATGTCCTGCAGCATGGCCTTGCGGCGATCACCGAAACCGGGGGCCTTGACAGCAGAGATCTTCAGACCCCCGCGCAGCTTGTTGACGACCAGCGTGGCCAGGGCCTCGCCCTCGACGTCTTCAGCAATGATCAGCAAAGGCTTGCCAGACTGGATAACCGTTTCAAGCAGGGGCACCATCGGCTGCAGCGAGGACAGTTTCTTCTCGTGCAGCAGGATCAGGCAGTCTTCCAGTTCGGCAGTCATCTTGTCCGGGTTGGTGACAAAGTAAGGCGACAGGTAACCACGGTCAAACTGCATGCCTTCCACAACGGTCGTCTCGGTCTCAAGGCCTTTGTTTTCCTCAACCGTGATGACGCCCCCGTTGCCGACTTTCTGCATCGCATCAGCAATCTGGTTGCCGATATCAGCTTCGCCGTTGGCCGCGACGGAGCCAACCTGCGCGACTTCGGCAGAGTCCTTGACTTCGCGCGCCGCGCCCCTGATCTCGGAAACGACTTTGGCAACAGCCAGGTCGATGCCGCGCTTCAGATCCATCGGGTTCAGACCGGCTGCAACCTGTTTCAGGCCTTCGCGCACAATGGCCCGGGCCAGAACGGTCGCGGTGGTGGTGCCGTCACCGGCTTCGTCATTGGTGCGGCTGGCGACTTCTTTCACCATCTGCGCACCCATGTTCTCGAACTTGTCTTCCAGTTCGATTTCCCTGGCTACGGTCACACCATCCTTGGTGATGCGCGGTGCGCCAAAGGATTTGTCCAGAACAACGTTGCGGCCTTTCGGGCCCAGGGTCACCTTGACCGCGTCGGCCAGGATGTTGACGCCCGTCAGCATACGGTTGCGGGCATCGGTATCGAATTTGACGTCTTTAGCTGCCATTTTCTGCAGTCCTCGTCTTGAATTTCGGTAAGGATATCGTCGGGCGGGCACTGGCCCGCCATCCGAAGCGACTCAGGAGATGATCCCCAGAATGTCGCTTTCCTTCATGATCAACAGCTCTTCGCCGTCCAGCGTGATCTCGGTGCCGGACCATTTGCCGAACAGGATCCTGTCGCCGACCTTGACGTCCATGTCGACGCGCTTGCCGTCTTCGTCGCGCGTACCGGCGCCAACGGAAACCACTTCGCCCTCGGCGGGCTTTTCTTTTGCGTTATCGGGGATGATCAGACCACCAGCGGTCTTTTCGTCGGATTCAACGCGGCGGACCAGTACCCGGTCATGCAACGGAGTGAATGCCATTCTGAACTCTCCCTGGTTCATGCTTCGGTTTCGATCGTTATCATTCACCTGTGATGAGTGACAACGATGCGCATTTAGGGAATCTTCCAGCGCCAGTCAACATGGCCGTACTGAACATTTTGCGAAATTTAACGAAAGTCTAGCACTGCGGGGCGGCTCGGGCAACGCCTTTGGCACCACAGCAGACTCCTGGCATTATCGCTGCAACAAACGGCTTGAAATCCTCGCGATAGCGGTCATACAGAAAGTCACGCTGTGGCCGAGTCAGGTCCCGCCGCCGCATCGGTGCCGCGCCATGTATTGCGTTTCCGTGCGGCAGGCTTCATTCTCCAGAACCAAACGCACCGCACGAGCGCGCACCTCTGTCGAAAATCGTTTCCTGAATTGCCTTTTATCATACCTTATCTTCCAGGCTTTATGCGCTCCGGCAGGGCAATCGCATGAAAGATACCTTTGGGTTTGTGTTGTGTGCTGATTTCCGATGCAGTTTTCCTGTAGTAATTCAGACTTGATCTGACAGTTGGCCGTTTTTCCGGCGGCGTCTGTCAGGCCAAGTTCAGTTCACTGACTTTTCCTTCCAGATCTGCTTGCCCTCAATCATGGTCTGGAACGGCGTTCCACCGCAACACATTTTGCCCTGATGAGTTCGTTCGGTATTATAGTGTCGCAGCCATTCATCCAGATCAGCCTGCAACTCCTCGATGGATTGATAGACCTTTTTGCGGAACGTGATCTGGTAAAACTCCTGCAGGATCGTCTTGTGAAACCGCTCGCAGATGCCGTTTGTCCGAGGCGATTTCACCTTGGTTTTGGTATGGTCGATGTCGTTAATTGCCAGGAAGAGCTGGAAGTCGTGTTTGTCGACACGCCCGCAATATTCCGTTCCGCGATCTGTCAGGATACGCAGCACTGGCAGGTCGTGCTCTTCGTAGAACGGCAGCACCCGGTCATTGAGCGGATCAGCCGCTGTGATCGGCGTCTTGGTGGTGTAGAGTTTGGCATGCGCCACCTTGCAACAGGTGTCCACATAAGTCTGCTGATAGACCCGCCCAACGCCCTTCAGGGTGCCGACGTAGAACGTGTCCTGTGAACCCGGATAGCCAGGGTGGGCAGTCTCGATCTCACCGCAGGCCTCATCATCCAGCTTCTTCTTTTCCAGTGCCTGCACTTGTGCCTCCGTCAGGATGCCGCCGTCAGCGGCCACTTTGGCCTCCAGTGCCTTGAGCCGGGTTTTGAAGTTTGCCAGATCATGGCGCAGCCAGATCGACCGGACCCCGGATGGCGATACAAACACCCCCGACTTGCGCAACTCGTTCGAGGTGCGGGCCTGGCCGTAAGCCGGGAAGTCGGTGGCGGATTTGATCACCGCCTGTTCGGTGGCGTCATCAACCCGGTTTGCCGGATTGGGTTTGCGCCGGGTGCGTTCGAACAGGGCTTCAACGCCGCCGTCCTCGACCGCAGATTTGTAACGGTAGAACGTGTCCCGGCTGTAGCCCATGACCTGGCAGGCCTTCGAGACATTACCCGGTTCCTCGGCCAGGTTCAGCAGGCCGGTTTTGTGTTTGATGATCTTGTCGGTAGTGTTCAACATGATGGTTTCCTCGTTTTGTGGTTGGTGTGCACCCCCTTCAAAACGGATAACCATCATCTCCTTCAAGAGATGTGCCGTCCCCTTCTCAGCTAGCTGAGAAGGGGACGGTGTCAGATCAAGTCAAAACTAATACCAGCGGCCTTAATGTCTGACTCACTTTTGTGATTTCAAATTTACTGCATTTCTGAATCAATGGCCTCCAGAAGCAAGGAGGTGCTCATGGGTGGGGCAGTCAAGATTACGCGCACAGATATGTCCGCGCAAGATTTGCGTTGTGCTGCAAAGCGAACCAGGGATGGTCGTGTTGTCCGTCGAATACTCGCCATAGCGCTGGTGCTTGACGATGTGGACCGCGCAACAGCGGCCCGTAGCAGCGGTATGGATCGCCAAACTCCCAGAGACTGGGTGCATCGCTACAATGCAGAGGGCCCTGGTGGGCTTTCTGATTGGTGTGGCAAGGGTGCAAAGCCACGCCTGTCCCTGGAGCAACAGGCGCTGTTTGTGGCTTGGGTTGAGGCTGGGCCTGACCCGGCAAAAGATGGCGTAGTGCGGTGGCGCTGTGCCGATTTGCAGGTCCGCGTTGAAGAAGAATTCGACGTAAAGCTACATGAACGTACGATTGGCAAGTATCCAGCCAGGCATGGTTTTCGTCGCCTTTCCGTGCGCCCGGAGCATCCCAAAACTGATCCCGCTGCACAGCAGGCTTTTAAAAAAACTTTGCCAGCCTCATAGCCGATACCCTGCCAAAACATGCAAAGGGGAAGCCGCTTGAGGTATGGTTCCAGGATGAAGCCCGCGTCGGGCAGCAAGGAACCCTCACCCGCAAATGGGCCAGGCGTGGAACCCGCCCGCGCGCACCACGTGATACGCGCTGCAAATGGAGCTGTATCTTCGGCGCAGCCTGTCCTGCCTGTGGCACGGCGGCTGGGCTGGTCCTGCCTTACGTCAACGCCGAAGCAATGGGGCTGCATCTCGATGAGATCGCAAAGACAATCGCACCCGGCGCACATGCCTTGCTCATCATCGACGGGGCTGGTTGGCACGGAGCAAAATGCTTGCAGGTGCCAGATAATACTACACTCGTAAAACTGCCCCCATACTCACCGGAATTGAACCCAATGGAAAACGTTTGGGCCTATCTGCGGTCGAACAAACCCGCTGTCTCTGTCTTCGACACATATGAAGAAATCCTCGAAAAATGCGCCCAGGCCTGGAACTTCTTTGCGAACGACCCTGAACGCATAACTTCAATCACAGATCGAGAATGGATAAAAGTCAATTAATTGGGCCGTTGGTATAATACACTTTCAGGACATCGTCGAAGCATCCGACATACCGGAAACACGCAAGCGCCAGCTTTCATCCCTGAAAAAGGAAGAGTTGCTCCGCGAGATTATCGACAACGTCGGGAAACGCGGTCAAGCAGGGCAGGACTTGCAGAACGTGATTTCGGTGGCCATGCTGTCCGAAGGCTGGGACGCGAAAAACGTGACCCATATCATGGGCTTGCGGGCTTTCATTTCTCAGCTGCTGTGCGAACAGGTTGTTGGCCGTGGCCTGCGGCGGGTTTCGTACGACACCGACGACAACGGCCTGTTCTTGCCCGAGTATGTAAACGTCTTTGGCCTACCGCTTTCGATCTCCGAGTCAGGCGACCCTAATGAAACGCCGCCACCGCCGAAGCCCATAACGCAGATTGAAGTCATTCCCGAACGCGCCAATCTGGAAATCAAATGTCCGAACGTGGTTCGTGTTGAGTCCGTCGTTCGTCCAGAGTTGTCCGTCGATTGGTCGAGCGTTGAGACGCTTACGCTTGATCCTGCTTCAACGCCCATTAGCGCCGACCTGGCACCAGCTCTTGGTGGCGCTACCGACCTGGGAAAAGTCTCGTCAATTAAATTGGAACAGCTACCCGATGGCTTCAGGCTGCAAAGGTTGGTGTTCCAGGCAGCTCGAAAGGGATTTGCTGGCCTTATACCAGCGGCCTTAATGTCTGACTCACTTTTGTGATTTCAAATTTACTGCATTTCTGAATCAATGGCCTCCAGAAGCAAGGAGGTGCTCATGGGTGGGGCAGTCAAGATTACGCGCACAGATATGTCCGCGCAAGATTTGCGTTGTGCTGCAAAGCGAACCAGGGATGGTCGTGTTGTCCGTCGAATACTCGCCATAGCGCTGGTGCTTGACGATGTGGACCGCGCAACAGCGGCCCGTAGCAGCGGTATGGATCGCCAAACTCCCAGAGACTGGGTGCATCGCTACAATGCAGAGGGCCCTGGTGGGCTTTCTGATCGGTGTGGCAAGGGTGCAAAACCACGCCTGTCCCTGGAGCAACAGGCGCTGTTTGTGGCTTGGGTTGAGGCTGGGCCTGACCCGGCAAAAGATGGCGTAGTGCGGTGGCGCTGTGCCGATTTGCAGGTCCGCGTTGAAGAAGAATTCGACGTAAAGCTACATGAACGTACGATTGGCAAGTATCCAGCCAGGCATGGTTTTCGTCGCCTTTCCGTGCGCCCGGAGCATCCCGGAACTGATCCCGCTGCACAGCAGGCTTTTAAAAAAACTTTGCCAGCCTCATAGCCGATACCCTGCCAAAACATGCAAAGGGGAAGCCGCTTGAGGTATGGTTCCAGGATGAAGCCCGCGTCGGGCAGCAAGGAACCCTCACCCGCAAATGGGCCAGGCGTGGAACCCGCCCGCGCGCACCACGTGATACGCGCTGCAAATGGAGCTGTATCTTCGGCGCAGCCTTGTCCTGCCTGTGGCACGGCGGCTGGGCTGGTCCTGCCTTACGTCAACGCCGAAGCAATGGGGCTGCATCTCGATGAGATCGCAAAGACAATCGCACCCGGCGCACATGCCTTGCTCATCATCGACGGGGCTGGTTGGCACGGAGCAAAATGCTTGCAGGTGCCAGATAATACTACACTCGTAAAACTGCCCCCATACTCACCGGAATTGAACCCAATGGAAAACGTTTGGGCCTATCTGCGGTCGAACAAACCCGCTGTCTCTGTCTTCGACACATATGAGGAAATCCTCGAAAAATGCGCCCGGGCCTGGAACTTCTTTGCGAACGACCCTGAACGCATAACTTCAATCACAGATCGAGAATGGATAAAGGTCAATTAATTGGGCCGTTGGTATTAGTCATGGTTTCAAGGGTTCAGAAAACCTTCTTGCTGTCCAACTCGTCCGTATTGTCGAGGAGTTCATCGGCTCGGGAGCCCTGGAAATTCCGTCGTTCTTCCACTCTGACCCGCTGAGGCGCCGTATACTGATCGCACTGAACATCGACCTGATTGTCCAGCACCTTATGCAAAGCGTTTTCGAGGAGAACAGGACCAAATTGACGCCCGTCTTCGATGAGGAGAATCCGATTGTTTCCACCGGCCAGATGCGGACCTGGTACACAACTAGGCCCAACTTCCCGGCTGTGAAGTCGCACATCAGCCATCTGGTTGGGGATTCTTCCTGGGAGGGCCATGCGGCCAATGTGTTTGAGAAATCCTGCGATGTTTTAGCATATGCCAAGAACGATCATATTGGATTTCAAATCCAGTATCTCTGGGCAGGCTCCCGTAGGCGTTTCGTACCGGATTTTCTGGTGAAATACACGAACGGGAAAATGCTGGCTCTGGAGATCAAAGGTACTGACAGCCCTCAGAACAAGGCAAAACGTGATGCGCTGGCCGAGTGGGTCGATGCGGTCAATGAAGAAGGCGGATTTGGGCAATGGTCCCAGGATGTAGCATTTTCACCGAGCGAACTATTAGACATTGTAACCAAACATGCGTGAGCTGTCACTGGACTTCGTCCCTGTTTCCGGACAGTTTGATTATTGACCCTATGCGGCCATTTTCCAAGTCATATTGTTGAACGCCTGTTGCGGCGTTTGGTATCCGATGGCGGAGTGGCGGCGCTGACGGTTGTGGAAGACCTCGATATATTCGAAGATTGCAGCCTTGGCTTCCGCCCGTGTTTTGAACCGCCGACGGTGAACCAACTCCTTTTTCAATGATGCAAAGAAGCTTTCCATTGGCGCATTGTCCAGGCACTCGCCCTTGCGGCTCATGGATTGCGCAATCCCTGTTTTTTTGATCAGTTTGCGATACTCGCCACCGGCGTACCGGCTCCCCCTGTCGGAGTGGTGGATCAGACCGGGAACAGGGCCTCTGCGACCCGTGCGCATTCCGGTGTGATCCGGCCACCTATACCGATAGTATCCGGCCACCCGTACCGATTTAACCCGGCCACTCAAACCGGGGCATCCGGCCACCCCTGATCCGGGGTTTTGGCGTCTGTTTTGAGGCGATCTTTAACTGGCAACCTTGCCGTTCTTTTTGAATGGGAGGTGGCGCGATGCAGAGATTGTCGATGCGCAAGATACGGGAAGCCCTGCGGCTTCGAGCAGATGGATTTTCAGGGCGTCAGGTGGCGCAGAGCCTGTCGTTGGGGCGTGCGACAGTATCGGAGTATTTCCGGGGCGCGGATGTGGCCGGATTGGTCTGGCCTTTGCCCGATGATCTGTCTGATGTTGATCTTGAGCAGCAGATCTTTCCGCATCAACCTGGCGCGTCGACGCGGGCGACCCCACAACCCGATTGGGCTTATGTTCACGCGGAACTTCGTCGCAAAGGTGTGACACTGGCATTGCTGTGGGAAGAGTATCGCGGCGTCTATCCCGATGGCTACGGATACAGCCGGTACTGCGAACTCTACACCCGCTGGGAGGGTCGCTTGTCGCCGGTGATGCGTCAGCGCCATCCTGCGGGTGAGCGGCTGTTTGTCGATTACGCGGGACACACGGTCGATGTTGTTTGCCCTGAGACGGGCGAAGTGCGCACCGCCCGGATCTTCGTCGCGGCCCTTGGGGCGTCGAACTACACCTATGTCGAGGCAACCTGGACCCAGAGCCTGCCGGACTGGATCAGCAGCCACGTCCGCGCTTTTGCATTCCTCGGTGGTGTGCCTGTGCAGGTGGTCCCTGACAATCTCAAGGCCGCCGTGATCAAAGCCTGTTTCCATGATCCAGCGATCAATCGCACCTATGGGGATATGGCGGCACATTACGATACCGCCGTCGTTCCTGCGCGACCGCGTAAGCCGAAGGACAAGGCGAAAGTCGAAGGTGCTGTTTTGCTGGCCGAACGCTGGATTTTGGCGCGCCTGCGCAACCAGACATTCTTCAGCCTGGATGAGTTGAACGCGGCGATCCGGCCCCTGCGTGATCACCTCAACAGCAAGGTCACCCGGCACCCTGGGGCCAGCCGCCGGGCTTTGTTTGAGACACTGGACAAACCCGCGTTGAAGCTGCTGCCCGCAGAACCATACGTCTATGCGGAATGGAAACTGCGGCGCGCGGGGATTGATTACCACATCGATGTGGACCGGCATTACTACTCGGTGCCGCACCCGCTGATCAAACAGAAGCTATGGGTGCGCGTCACCGCCCGTACCGTCGAAGTCTTCCATAAGGGTCAAAGGGTTGCTGCCCATGCCAGAACATCGGGAAACCGTCAGCATTCCACCATCCGGGATCACATGCCGCCCAATCACCGGTTCCGGGCGGACTGCTCGCCCGAGGTGATCCGCACCCGCGCTGCCCGGATCGGTCCCCATGTCGCGACGTTCGTGACGCTCATGATGGGCAAGCGCCGCCACCCCGAACAAGCGTATCGTGCCTGCCTCGGGGTGCTCAAATTGGCGCGCGGCTTTGGCAATGATCGTCTTGATCGCGCCTGCGAACGTGCGAACGTGCCCTCGAGATCAATGCCTACAGCTACTCATCCCTGCATTCCATTCTGAAGAATGGTTTGGATCGTCAACGCCGCCAGCCCGCCACGGACGGCCCCACGATCACACACTCCAATATCCGTGGCGCGGGATACTTCCATTGAAGAGGACAAAATATGCTTGATCATCCAACACTGGATCAGCTCAGAACACTCAGGCTCGACGGCATGGCAGAAGCCTTTGCCGAGATGCAGACACAGGACGGCACCGCCGACCTGACCCATGCTGAATGGCTGGGGTTGCTGATCGACCGTGAAGCCACCAGTCGAGAGACAAAACGCTTTGAAAGCCGGATGCGCACCGCGCGCCCGCGCCATGTCGGGGCTGCCCCAGAGGACGTGGATTACAAAACCCGTCGAGGTTTGGACAGGGCGCTCTTCCAGAGCCTGCTCACCGGCAAATGGATACGCGACAAACGCAACCCGATGATCACAGGCCCCTGCGGTGTCGGCAAAACCTGGTTGGCCTGCGCTCTGGCGCAAGCCGCCTGCAGAGAAGGTACAACCGTCCTCTACAAGCGCACGACGCGTCTGTTCGACGAATTGGAACTGGCCCACGGTGATGGGCGCTTTCCTCGTCTGTTCAAAGCGCTGACCAAGACGCAACTGCTCATTCCGGACGATTGGGGACCAGACCGGCTCAATGCCAGCCAACGACGCGGTCTGATGGAGATCGTCGAGGATCGATATGGCACCGGCTCAACCCTGATCACCAGCCGGTTGCCCATCGGCACATGGCACGATGTCATCGGCGAACCAACCTTCGCGGACGCCATCCTCGACCGCCTCGTACACAACGCCTGCCGGGTCGAGCTGGAAGGCCAATCGTTCAGAAAGCAGGAGGCCAAATCAGGTGACGAAACCGCCGCGAAATGATAGTTGAAACCTCAAGCCTCAACGCGGCGCGCCAAAAGTGACCGGATGCCCCGGTTTAGGTGGCCGGATGTTGTCGGAATGACCGGCCGGATAGACCGGAATGCGCAACCCGGGGCCATCGTCAGGGCATCACGGCAAAGCTCGGCCCGCATGTGATCCTCCATCGCCCAACCAACGATTTCCCGCGTGGCCATGTCTTTCACGCCGGCCGGATAGAGCCACCCTTCATCCGTATCGATATAGGTGATATCGGCCAACCAAACCGTATTGGGGGTGAGGCAGTGGGTTAATATTTATGAATGAAGTGCTGCATAGCTTTGCGTGGCGGGCACACCAGCATGCGCTGAAGGCAATAATTAGGTTGCCTGAGATTCCATCTCTTGTCAACCGGCCCATGCCGGTCATTCAGGGGTATCGCATGAATAGCATCTTTTGGTTTGCCTTGATCTTCTGTCTCTGATTCAGTTTTCCAAAGTTTATGTCTGGAGGCCGCTGCTTTGGAAAATACCGTGTTGTTTCAATCTTTTGCCTCGTCGATTTCTGATCCCCGCCAGGAGACGAAGGTGTTGTATCCACTTGATGGGATTCTGCTTTTGAGCCTGTGCGGAGTGGTGTCGGGGTGTGGGAGTTTTGTCGATGTTGCCCTTTATGGCGAGGAAAAGCTGGGTTTCCTGCGCAAGTTGGCTACGTTTGAGCATGGCATACCCTCCCGTGACACGCTTTCGACGGTGTTTCGGGCGCTTGATCCTGAAGAGTTCAACGCAGCCTTTGCCGCGTGGGCGTCCGGGTTGGCCGGGCGCGTTGGAGGAACGGTCGTTGCCATTGACGGCAAGACAGCGCGAGGCTCAAGGGCCGGTGGTGAAACGCCTCTGCATCTGACCCCGGCCTGGTGTAACGATCTACGCCTCGTGCCCGGCCAGCAAGCCAGCGCGCACAAAAGGAACGGGATCAAGGACATCCCCGTTCTCCTGGATTTGCTCTTCCTGGAGGGCGCGGTCGTGACGCTGGATGCGATGGGGTGCCAACGTGAGATCGCCTGCAAAATCCGTGACAAGGGTGCTGACTATGTGCTGGCCCTGAAGGGCAATCAGGGGCTTCTCCATGAAGACGTGAAACTGTGGTTTGAAGAACAGGATCGGGAAAACACAGAATCATTACAGACGGTTGACGGCGACAGGGGTAGGATTGAAACGCGAACATACACCCAATGCGACGCCATCGGCCGGTTGAAAAAGCGCCATCCCCATCGGGAGGGGTTGGTCAGCATTGGCCGCGTCGTCCCGCTTCGGGAAAGTGGCGGGAAGACGACACGGCAAACGCGGTACTTCATCCCGTCCCTGCCAAAAGACGCCGTGCGCTTTGCCCATGCCGTACGCTCTCACCGGGGAATTGAAAACCGCCTCCACCGGGTGCTTGATGTCACCTTCCGCGATGACGACAGCCGGATACGAAAAGATCACGCACCCGCCAACTTCGCCGTCATCAAGCACATCGCAATGAATTTGCTCAACAAAGCAAAAAGCGAGAACTCCCTCGGAGGCTGTTCCAAAAGTAGTTGAGTGATATCACGTGTTTATGATTCATTGGTTTTGAAAGAACCTGGAGGATCCCATGACGTGGACAGACATCACCCGCGCGGAGCACAGGCGTAAAACGGGCTTTTATCCAAGCGATTTAACTATGGAGGAATGGGCGCTTGTTCGGCCCCTGTTACCTGCCGCGAAGCGAGGTGGTCGCCCTCGCAAGACGAATCCGCGCCGTGTTGTGAACGCGATTATGTATATGGCGACCACGGGATGTCAGTGGCGCATGATCCCGCGGGATTTCCCGGCGATCTCGACTGTGCAGAACTGTTTTTACGACTGGCGCGACAACGGTCTGTTACACCGGATCAACCATCTGTCAATGATGGCGGCGCGCGAATTGTCGGGCCGTGAGGCGAGCCCCACTGCGGGCGTTATTGACAGCCAGAGCGTAAAAACAACGGAAAGCGGCTGCATTTCAGGCTTTGATGCGGGCAAAAAGATCAAAGGGCGCAAGCGTCACATCGTGACAGACACGCAAGGTTTCCTGTTGCCGATCCTTGTTCACGCCGCCGATATACAGGATCGGGATGGTGCTGTGGATGGTCTCAAAGCACTGCGCATCCGCTTCCCGCGGCTGGGGCACATCTTTGCGGACGCAGGATATGCAGGGCCAAAGCTTCGGGATGCTTTGGCCCTGCAGGGAAAATGGACATTGGAGATTGTCAAGCGCCCTGACAAAGCCGAGGGGTTCGTTCTTCCACCACGAAGACGGGGTGTCGAGCGAACATTCGCGTGGCCGGGACGTTGCCGTCGTTTGGCAAAAGATCGGGAGGCAACCGTTGAAAGTTCCGTAGCATGGGTTTTGGTTGCCGGTATTCGTCTCTTGACAAGGCGGATAGCAAGGCATTCTGTTCAAACATAAACTTTGGCTCAATTAGCATTGATTATGCGTGCCAACCTGTAATAGAACACACCATGAACAAAATTATGGGGTGCGGCACATGGATCATCAAGCTTTTTTGGTGTGGCTCAACGAGACCGACGACCTTTCATCGAAACAACGGGCTGAAACCGGACGGCTCGTTGCCGGGGTTTCGTCGCTGGAAAGCGTGATCGATCTCCCTGAGGCGAATGTTCGCGAGGGGCGTATCTGTCCGCACTGTGCTTCGGGCGGTGCGATCATCAGGGGCCATGCAAGTGGCCTGACGAGGTTCTTTTGCAAAGGCTGTCGCAAAACCTTCAACGCGCTGACCGGGACGCCGCCTGCCCGCTTGCGCCACAGGGACAGATGGGCAGGGTTCGCAGCTTCCCTGCGCGACGGCGAAACGGTAAAGGCGTCCGACGGGCGTTGTATGGTGGCCGACACCACAGCTTTTCGTTGGCGTCATCGCTTTCCCGAGGCCGTAACGGTCGGTGCGGTCAAGCTGTGCGGAATCGTCGAAGCCGACGGGACGTTCTTTCCGCGCAGCCGGAAAGGGGACCGTAATCTCTCTCGAAAAGCCCGCAAACGCGGGGGAAAGGCCTCAAAACGCGGATTGTCGAAGGAGCAGGTTCCGGTCCTCGTTGCGGTCGACCGATCAGGCACCGCCATCAGTGCTGTCTTGCCTGCGGTGACAGCCGAACATCTCAAAACGGTTCTGCAGCCACGTCTTGATGGGGACGCTCTCCCGGTGACCGATGGCTGCACCGGTTACCCGCCCTGCGCCGCAGAAACGGGCGTCAGCCATGAAAGTCTCGACCGGACCGCCGGAGAACGTGTCCGTGGTGAATTGCACATTCAAACCGTGAACAGTCGGCATGAGCGGTTAAAGACCTTTCCGCGCCGCCATCGGGGCATCGCGAGCAAATACCTGGACAGATGCCTTCGGTGGTTCCACCCTGCCGTCCTTCCGAGCCACCAAACGCCGCGCACGATACTTGCCGCCGCCGCAGGCATCCTGCCTGTAACACGCCACGCATAATCAATGCTAATTGAGCCTAAACTTTTGAGTCAGACTCTAAATAGCGCCCTGCCTTTTTGAAGGACACCAACAATTGCCTGACAAGAATTTTCTGGAAACCTACCCTCTATACAAGAAACTTACCTTTGAGGTCCCTGAAAGGATGGTGGAGATTCCGAAACCTAAAATATCGTTCATATGTGATGTTTGCAGCAGCATGCAGACATATGTAATGATGAATGAATACTTCGCGGAATTTCAAGAGATCCGTATTGAAGACACCCCTAGTGTTCAGAGTCTGACACTTCTTACCTATTTCTGCGGATTTCATCCAGCGTGTCGAGTGCGCGGCGTTCTCGGGTGAGGATATCCTTGGCGCTCCTGGTCCATTTGAAAGGCTTCGGTTTCTCGTTGTGGAGCGCCGGATAGTCGTAGATCGCAGCCTCCAGGTCATCGACGCTGGAATAGCTGCCGCGTCGGATGCGCCCGGCGGTGATCTCGGCGAAGAAGCGCTCGACCAGGTTCAGCCATGAGGCGCTGGTGGGGGTAAAATGCAGCTTGAAGCGGGGGTGCTTTTCGAGCCAGGCCTTGACCTCGGGTGTCTTGTGGGTGGCGTAGTTGTCGAGCACCGGATGGACCTCGCATCGCACTGGCGTGGCCTTGTCGATACTGCGCAGGAATTTCAGGAACTCCCTGGCTCTGTGGCGGGGCATGCAATTGCCGATGACCGTGCCCGTCTTCACATCAAGGGCGGCGAACAGCGTGGTCGTGCCGTGGCGTTTGTAATCATGGGTCATGGCGGCGGCGCGACCCTTCTTGAGCGGCAATCCCGGCTGGGTGCGATCAAGTGCCTGAATTTGCGACTTCTCGTCGACGCACAGCACCACCGCCCGCTCCGGCGGGTCAAGGTAGAGCCCGACGATATCGGCGACTTTCTCCTCGAACAGCGGATCGTTCGACACCTTGAACCCTTTCGTGAGGTGCGGCTTCAGGCCCGCCTCGGCCCATATGCGTCCCACGCTCGAAGGCGAAATACCCACGGCCTCGGCCATCAGGCTGCGGCTCCAGTGAGTGGCATTCGCAGGGGACTCCTGAACTGTCTTGGCGATCACCTTCAATCGTGTCGCAATCGGCAGCGGCGGCACCCGCGAAGGTCGGGTCTTGTCACGTTTGAGGCCAGCTACACCCTCATCGAGATAGCGTTGCTGCCAACGCCACACGGTAGGTTTCGAAGTGCCCGCCCGCCGCATGATCTCAAACGTGCCGCAACCATCCGCCGTTGCCAGTACGATCTCGGCCCGCCAGACCAGTTTGCGAGGGCTGTTGCGGTTGGCGATCAGGGCTTGAAGTTCAGAACGCTCGGCGGGGCCAAGGTAAAGGCAGATGTCAGTGCGTCTCATGGGCCGGGTATGGCACAGAAAACCGACAGTGGGAATCTTATGTCAGCTGCTGAACACTAGGCGTAAGGTTATGGCTTTTGACGAGGCCCTCCGTATTGAACACACCCGTAGGCGTAATGCTATCGCTTGCAAGGCTTGCAATAAGGTCATACGAAGCAGCTACCTCAGTGTCGGTTGCGAAAAACATGAACGGGTTTTCTTCCTCAAGTTACTGAACAAAGACAATTCCATCATCAAAGTGGGTCAGTACCCTGCTTGGAAAATTTCTGGTGACAAAACCATAGAGAAGATGCTCGGGGACTACAGAGCTTATCTGCACCGTGGCCTAATATGTGAATCTCAAGGTTATGGCATAGGTGCCTTTGCTTACTATAGGCGCATCACCGAAAAAATAATTGACGAGTTGATAGGCGATATGCGCGACCTTATCCCTGAATCAGACCACGCCCAGTTCGACTTGGCTTATGAGAACGCAAAAAAAACACGGCAAACCTCTGGCAAAATCGCATTGGTGAAAGACTTCCTACCCGCAACCCTTGAGATCGAGGGAATGAACCCGCTTGCCATTATCTACTCATCGCTAAGCGAAGGTCTGCACGCCGATTCTGATGAGCGCTGTCTCGAATATGCAGGGGTTGTCCGAGAGTCCTTGGTCTATTTAGTTTCTCAAGTTTCAGAAAGCCGTAACAGCAAGCGAACATACGCCAACAAAATACGCAGCCTCCAAGCCAAGGATTAAGTATCCTACCCGCCTGTCAGACGCGCCCAAAAGCTTGTTCGGAATTGACTTTCAAGAACCGGGATGTGCGGAAGGACGCAGAAGCACTTGACAATAAGGACCCGAACACCGAAGGACTTGAGGCTCTGCGCAAGACACCTCTTTGGCCCAAGGGGCCGATTAACTGAACCTCCTCCGACTAAAGTCAGAGGGTTCAGTGGTTCATGAGCGCCTTCGGCGCACGTTTGAATGTTTTTTCGACTAAAGTCGGAGACTTTAGACCAGATTGTGGAAAGTAAATTAACCGGTTAATTTACTTAATCGCCTGAACACAGGTCAAACCACGTCAAAATGCAGGGGGGATGGTCCGGGTAAATTCACCTGATCCGGCGGCTAATTCACCTCGGCTCAACACCGCCACTGCGCTCTTTCCGCCGCATCCGCACGAGCAGTTTCAGAAGCTAGGGTCTGTTGACAATCATCGTGTTGCAATGAGCATGGCACAGAGGTGCCAGTTGGCAGCGTAGCTTGTATCAGTCTTGTCGTATCGCGTTGCCATGCCTCTGAATTCCTTGATCTTTGCGAAATGGTTTTCGACGGGATGGCGCCACTTGTACATGTGGGTATCGTAGTCCCGTTGAACTTTTCGGTTCGATTTGGGCGGGATGACAGCGGTTGCGCCACGCTCATCAAGGTCTTGCAGGAGCCAGTCGGCGTCGAAGGCCTTGTCGGCCGGCAACGCCCCAAAGGAAGCCCCCTTGATCAGAGGAGCGACCCCCTTCATGTCGTGTGCCTGTCCCGGCAAAAAAAGCAGAAACCGGAACAGGTTACCGAGCGCATCGACCAGGGCCACGACCCTGGTCGTCAGTCCGCCGCGAGAGCGTCCGATCGCCTGGTGTTGAGTCCCCCTTTTGCGCCCGAAGCCTTCTGATGAGCTTGAACAATCGTCCCGTCGACAAGGGCATATTCCAGGTCCGGCTCGCCACTCATGGCATTGAAAAGACTCTCGAACACGCCGTTCCCGGCCCACCGACGAAATCGCTTGAACCGGCTGTTCCGGTTGCCAAACTCTTTGGGCAAATCCCGCCATGGGGACCCTGTGCGTACGCGCCATAATACTGCTTCTGTAAACCGGCGATTATTGCGCGCGGTAACACCCGGATCGCCTGCCTTGCCCGGTATAGGCGGCTCAATCTTCTCCCAAAGCTCATCGGAAACAGCCAAACGATTTGCGTCCATCAACACCTCCATTTTGGAAGCTTGAATCAGACTTCAGGCAAAATGGGAACCCCGAATGTCAACAGGCCCTAGTTATTGACCCTATGCGGCCATTTTCCAAGTCATATTGTTGAACGCCTGTTGCGGCGTTTGGTATCCGATGGCGGAGTGACGCCTCTGCCGGTTGTGGAAGACCCTGATATATTCGAAGATTGCGGCCTTGGCTTCCGCCCGTGTTTTGAACCGCCGACGGTGAACCATCTCCTTTTTCAATGATGCAAAGAAGCTTTCCATTGGGGCATTGTCCAGGCACTCGCCCTTGCGGCTCATGGATTGCGCAATCCCTGCTTTTTCGATCAGCTTGCGATACTCGCCACCGGCGTACCGGCTCCCCCTGTCGGAGTGGTGGATCAGACCGGGAACAGGGCCTCTGCGACCCGGGGCCATCGTCAGGGCATCACAGCAAAGCCCGGCCCGCATGTGATCCTCCATCGCCCAACCAACGATTTCCCGCGTGGCCATGTCTTTCACGCCGGCCGGATAGAGCCACCCTTCATCCGTATCGATACAGGTGATATCGGCCAACCAAACCGTATTGGGGGTGAGGCGGTGGAACGCCTGTTCCAACAGGTTTGGCGATGGGCTCATTTTGTGATTGCTATCCGTTGTCACGGGCTTGCGGCGCTTGTTCAGGCGTGGAGACACCTTGTTTTCCTTCATGATCCGCGCCACCCGCCGCTCGGAGACGGTTTCGCCATCGGCCACCAGGTCCTGATGGATCCGCTTTGATCCGTAGCATTTCCTGCCGGCTTTGAAGAAAGTCTTGATCCTGGGCAGCGGTTCCGGATCCCGAACGTCTCGATCTGCTTGCCGCTGATCCCTCGCCGGTTGGCCGGCCGGGAAACCATAAAACCGGCCCCGGGAAATCGCCGGAACCCTGCAAAGCGTGGAAACCGCGTATCGAGCTTTATGGGCAGTGACGAATCTGCGCTTGTTCGTCATGGTTTCACCGCCCGTGTCGCGAAAAAAGCGGATGTTGTAAAACGCGGAGCAATATTGGGCCACAGAAGCGGCTGCATATCGCAGTTGTAGCGGAGTAAAAGTCCGCCAGTTTGTGCCCTTCGTTTATTCGGAGGGCGGGAGATGTATTCTGTGGATATTTATAGTCGTGTGCGCCGTGCTTGTTTGAAGGACGGTATGTCTGGCCGAGAAGCGGCGCGGTTTTTCAACATGGCGTAATCAGGATCAGCACTCAGTTACCCCTGTTATTCTGGATGCACATGCAATTGAAAAGGAGACTGACCAATGGAATATTTTGCTGGTTTGGATGTGTCCATGGAAGAGACGCATATCTGCATTCTGGATCGTGAAGGGGCCCTTATTCGTGAAGGAAAAGCGAGCTCAACACCAAAAGCGATCGCTGACTTCCTCGCTTCTGGACCACCATGTGCCAAAGTTGTATTTGAAACGGGACGGATGGCACCAATGCTTTACCATGGGCTGACGGAGCTTGGTGTCCCGGTTGTTTGCATCGAGAGCAGGCAAGCATATCAGGCCCTTAAATCTCTGGCCGGCCACAAGACGGACCGCAATGATGCCCGCGGTTTGGCACACCTGGCGCGGACGGGATTCTACAAGCCGACCCATGTCAAATCACTGTCAGCGCACGCAATCCGGTCGCTGATCGCAGCCCGCAAGAAGCTGGTCGGACAGCGTGTGACGCTCGACAATCAGATCCGCGGTCTGGTCGTCGTCTTCGGCGTGCGGCTGCCACGAGCTTTGTCTCCGGCATTCAAAAACGCGGCGCTAAAAGTTAGCGATGGAGTGCCTGGCCTCCATGCCGCAATTTGCGGACTGTTCGCAGCACGCGAAGCAATCCTCGCGGCGGTTGCAGCCATTGATGGCGACATCAAAAAGATGACCCGCAAATCCGAAGTCTGCCAGCGCCTTATGACGGTACCAGGGGTCGGTCCGATCACAGCATTGGCCTTTGCCGCAGCAATTGATGATCCGTCGCGTTTCAGGAAATCGCGTGATGTGGGGGCGTATCTTGGACTGGTGCCGCGACGGCATCAATCTGGTGAAATCGACTACACGGGCAGCATCTCAAAGCGGGGCGACGTGCGCGTCAGAACGCTTCTCTATGAGGCCGCCAATGTGATGCTGACGCGGTATGCCGCTCCGCTCAAATTGAAGACATGGGCCCTCGCAATCGGTGCGCGCTCAACGATGAGAAAGGCCCGAGTGGCTCTGGCGCGTCGTCTGGCAATCATACTTCATGCCATTATGCGAGACAAAACTGACTTCCAGTCCGCGTAAGGCTTACGAGGCGACAACGAGGATTCCTAAATCAAAGTTCCCATCTGGGACGATGCCCGAGGGAGGGCGTGAGACACGGCGCCGATTCTGTAGCAACAGCCAAGACCAACGGTATGATTGCGGTTTCAACATTGCCGACCCACACCCAGCCAACCCCATCATGAACCTCAGAGTTCGAAGAGAACAAAGGCAACCTCTGACATCAAAAGCAGGAAACTCAGGAAACACGCATTGACAGATTAGAGAACAAAGATCGTAAGACGATCGCGAAGATGCTGCGCCATGAACTTCCGCCTGGGTATCGTCGGTCGGAAGCGCCTCGGCGGCCAACGCTTGATGGTTATGTTGGTGTGGTCGATGAGATACTGCGCACAGACAAAGCCCTGATCAAAAAGCAGCGACACACGGCCAAGCGCATCTTTGAACGGCTGCGCGATGAGCATGGATATGCCGGCAGCCTGACCACGGTGACCTATTACGTGCGCGAGCAAAAACGGCGCACCAAAGAGGTGTTTGTGCCGTTGTCGCATCGGCCGGGCCATGCGCAGGTTGATTTTGGTGAGACGCTGGGCGTGATCGGTGGCGTGGAATGCAAGATCCACTTCTTCGTGATGAGCTTGCCACATTCTGATGCGGTGTTTGTGAAGGGATATCCAGCTGAGACAACCGAGGCGTTTTGCGATGGCCATGTGTCCGCCTTTGCATTCTTTGGCGGCATTCCGCAATCCATTCTCTACGACAATACCAAGATCGCCGTGGCTCGGATACTCGGGGATAAGACGCGCATCCGCACACGTCGGTTTACGGAACTGCAGTCGCATTACTTGTTTGATGACAAGTTTGGCAGACCCGCGCGAGGGAACGATAAAGGCAACGTTGAGGGCATGGTTGGATACACCCGCCGCAACTTCATGGTTCCCGCACCTCGCTATGACAGCTTTGATGATCTGAACGCACATTTGGAAGAGAAGTGTTTAGCACGTCAGGCCGATACGTTGCGGGGTCACACCCAAACCATAGGCGCACGCCTGATGTCGGATTTGGATGCTCTGATGGGATTGCCCGTCGCAGAATATGAAGCCTGCGATCACGTCAGCACGCGTGCAACGTCGATCTCAATGGTGCGCTATCGCAGCAATGATTACTCGGTGCCAGTAGCCTATGCGCACCACGATGTTCATGTGCGTGGGTTTGTGCATGAGGTTATCATCGGCTGCGGCAATGAGATTATTGCGCGGCACAAACGATCCTACACATCAGCGGATATGGTCTTTGACCCATTGCACTTTTTGCCCCTGCTTGAACAAAAGGTGGGTGCCCTGGATCAGGCCGCGCCTTTGCAGGGTTGGCATTTGCCAGATGTATTTGCCACGCTGCACCGACTGCTTGAAGCCAGAATGGGTAAGCCGGGCAAGCGAGAATACGTTCAAGTCTTGCGCCTTTTGGAGACCTTCGAAATGGATGTTGTGCAAGGCGCAATCCAGCAGGCAATAGATATGGGTGCAATTGGCTATGACGCCGTAAAACACCTTGTACTGTGTCGGGTTGAGAAGCGGCCACCACGATTGGATTTGGACTTCTATCCATACTTGCCCAAGGCCAATGTCGGCACAACACGCCCATCCAGTTACATGAGCTTGATGGGAAGGACCGCGGCATGACCGAAGCCCCTCGGATTCTTCTACGGCATCATCTTAAACAACTGCGACTGCCAACGTTCCAAGGCGAGTATGCCAAACAGGCGCAGCTCTGTGCTGCAGAGAACAAAGATCACATCCACTATCTGGCGCGGCTGTGTGAGATGGAATTGATCGACCGCGAACGCCGGATGATTGAACGGCGCATCAAAGCGGCGAAGTTCCCCAGCACCAAGAGCTTGGATAGCTTTGACTTCAAGATCATGCCAAGCTTGAACAAGCCCCTGACGATGGATCTGGCACGATGCGATTACGTTAATCGCAGGGAGAACATCATCGCGCTCGGCCCGTCAGGCACGGGCAAGACACACATCGCCCTGGGACTTGGGCTGGCTGCATGTCAAAGAGGACTGAAGGTGCGCTTCACAACGGCTGCGGCATTAGTCCATGATCTGATCGAGGCTCAAGATGAGCGGAGATTGCAGCGCCTTCAAAAGCAACTGACCAGCCAGAACCTGTTGATCATTGATGAACTGGGCTTCGTACCGCTCAGCAAATCTGGCGCAGAGCTGCTCTTCGAGGTCATATCCCAATGCTATGAACGCGGCTCCATCATCATAACCTCGAACCTGCCCTTCGATGAATGGACTGAAGTCTTTGGCTCTGAGCGGCTGACCGGTGCGCTACTCGATCGTTTAACCCATCACGTCCACATCCTCGAGATGAATGGCGAAAGCTATCGGCTCAAACACAGTCGCAACAACCGAAAATAACCAGCCCGCAATCACAGTCAGAATAATGCTGGCCTTATGGCCAGCATGCGCTTTGGCACGCTTCAGCTTTGTGACGAGCACGCGTGCAAAAGCGCCACAAAACATCAACCGAAGTGGCCCATTTTTACGCCGCGACATGGACCCATTTTACTCTGCGATTGACAAACCTGACGCCTCAGGTCGTTCACCATTCCGTCGCCGCCTATCCTGGCCATGTGAGCTTCGAACGCGTCGCGCATCCCAGGTGTCAGGCTTGTCGGATGTTTGGGGATAGACCGCCCCTCGGCCTCGGCATAAAATGCAGCCGTTTCCCGGTCGTCTGCATCGCAGAGCGCGCCATAGAGCATCCTGACCAGAAACTGCAGTCGATATGATGTCAGTTTTGGGCATTCTCCCAGCCTTTCCGGTAGTTCGAATGCCTGTGCCGGACACCAGCCAGGCAGTACGATATCCTCGGCAGCGTCAACGCGGGACTTAAGTCGATCCGGGTCGGGCAGATGTCCATGATGACCTGCGATGATGCCTGCAAGCGTAGCAGTAAAATCCCCGGTTTTATGCAGTACCCGTGCTCCCTCCCCTGAATGACTGACAGTGTTGCGCTCACCATTTAGTTTGCGTTGAAATGCCGGCTTCTCCTTACCGAGATCGTGCAATAGCCCCAGAAAACGGGCGTATTCACCACCCCCAAATGTTTCTGCGCGTGCCGCAGCAGCTTGAGCGACACGGAGCGAATGGGATTCCAGGGTCTCCCAGCTACTTTCAGGCCGATTCTCAAGAGAATGTGCGAAAATCATATTTTCTCCGGGCATTGTCAGGTTGTTTTGTCTGGTGTGTGGTCATCGGCGGGGTGCTTATTTCCGGCTCAGGCGGCCAGTTCTGCGGCAGAGCCGATCCACAGATCGAACGCGTCTGATCCGGCGTGTCGGCAGGAGTGAGCGGAAAGGCGGTGGCGTTTGGGGCGAAACAGGGCCGCGGTTTGATCATGGACGGAAAGAAAGCGTTGCGCCTGCCGGGGTGACTTGAAACATCCCATGATTTTCTCTCGTCGTCGCGTATGGCGATGCGACGCTTCGGCGGTGTTGTTGAACTCCTTGTGCTGGCGGTGTTCAATTCCGGGGGCAATGTCCGCTTTGGCGACCCCACAGGACCGCAGCTTGTCGGTCACCATCACGCGCGGCTTTCCCCACCGCTTGAGGAGTTTGTGCAGGAACCGCGTGGCAGCCTTCCTGTTCCGCCGGGACTGGACCAGAATATCAAACACATCCCCCCGTGCATCAATGGCGCGCCAGAGTCGATATTGTTGACCTCCTGTCTGGATGGCCACCTCATCAAGATACCGCTTGTCCGCAGGTCGTGGCCGACCCCGCCGTATCTTTGCCGCGAATTTCGGGCCAAATCGGTCCACCCGGACCCAAATGGTCTCACAGGACACGCTCACCCCGCGCTCGGCCATGAGATCCTCGGCATCCCGCAGGCTGAGCGCGAAGCCATGACAGGCCCGGACCGCGTAGGCGATAACCGTCGTGGGGTGGCGAAAGCCCTTGATGGGCGGCTGGTCATGGATATTAATCATGGGGTTTTGATTTTCCAACTACTGGATTTAAACCACCGGCTTCCAGCCGGTCTGCTTCAACATTCAGGAGAAAAGATTATGCGTTATTCCTCATCCGCCCGCACCCGATTTTACCACAGGTTCCATATCGTCTGAATCACAAAATATCGCTATGCAAAGACCTCTGCATAATTCAGGATTCCATTTGGGTCAGGATTTTGGTATTCCCGGGCAGAGCAATTCGGGGTGTCCTGATGGAGCTGTTTTTACGTGAAGCGACGGATCGGATCGGGATTGATGATCCGCTTTTCAGGATTGATGCACTTTTGGATTGGTCTGCGTTTTCCGCGATCCTGAAGCGCGGCCTTGGCCGATCCGGGTTGGGTCCTTCCGCTTTCGAACCGCTGGTCCTGTTCAGGTGTCTTCCGGTTGGCCAATGGCATGGCCTGTCTGACCCGAAGCCTGGGCGTGCGTTGAAAGTCCGGCTGGATTTCATGCTTTTTTGCGGGCTGGATTTACACGGCAAGGTTCCGGATGAGACGACACACTGCCGGTTTCGCAATGCGCTGGTGCAGGCAGGCGTTTACGGCGAACTTCTGTTCGAGGTTTGTCGTCAGATCGAGAACCATGGCCTCAAGCTTAGGGAAGCCGAGGCCGCAATTATCGATGCAACCCTGATCGGGAGCGCCGCCCGTCCACGTACGTATATCGAGGCTCCGCAGGACCGGGAGGAAGCGGATGCACATGACACCCCGGATGTGCACTGCAGCGCAGACAGGGATGCCCGCCGGGTGAAGAAGGGATCAAGGAGCACACCGGGCTTCAGGGGATTTGCGCGCACGGACGAAGAGGGGTTCGTCGACAAGGTGCATGTCACGCCCGCCAATGCGGGCGAAAGCCCGGAGTTCAAAACGATGATCAAGGGGGCCAGTGCGCAGCGCGTATTGGCCGACAAGGCCTGCGCGGGCAAAGCCAACAGAGCCGCCCTGAAAGGACACCATCGCGATGGCATCATGCGCAAGGCCACCCGGAACCGCCCTTTGCGCCAGTCAGGGAAACGCTTCAACAGGCAGATTTCCAAACGCCGCTTCCGGGTCGAGCAATGCTTTGGCACGATGAAACGTCTCTTCGGCCTGCACCGCGCCCGCTGCTCTGGCGTCGCCAAAACCCACGCGCAGATGGTCATGGCCGCCATCCCGCAGAACCTGCTCAAGGCCGCAAACAGGATCACACTCAACCGGCAAACCCGGGCAATCGCATAAACCAGACCCGCAGAACCAATCCCCCTCAAATCCACAGGCGGAACCGGAAAGCATGCCCCGAATTCAAAAAATCAGCAAAATACGCAAGTCATGCAGAGGTCTTTATCAGGGCGATTTAGCGGCAGCGAAAAAGCGGTTGCAAATCATCTAATTGTCTGAATCCATGTCCTGGATTGCAGAAATGGAGGTTCCGGTCATGATTTCAGCTCGCCCGGTTTTGCGGGAAATACCCGATCCGCGCGGTGAAAAGGGTCGGTTACATCGACCGGAAGCAATATCGGGCCTGATCCTGTTATCAATGCCCGGCGGTCGCAAGGGGATGAAGGCCGCATTCCATGCGGGGCGCGGTTTGTCGCGCAGGCAACTGGACCGACCGGGTCGTCGTCGCGACAAAATCGCCGTAAATCGCCGTAAATCGCCGTAAAACGCCGGGCCACGCGACGCTGACTGAAACTTCGGGAGTGCCGGACCCGGAGGCTGTGGCGGCTGCCTTCAGCCGGTTGACCATCGGGACACCGGATGCCGGGGATGTTGAACCGGACCTGCCCCGGATCGCGATTGACGGCAGGACACTGCGCGGAAGCAAGGACACCGGGGGCAAGGCCGGGCATGGTCTTTCGGCCTTTTGTGCAGCACCTGAACAGTCGGTGGGCCATGCATCCTCACGCGGCCTCACGCGGCAGGGGGCGGGAAATTCCCGATGCGCTGCGTTTGCCGGAAACGATTGACCCCGAGGGGATGGTCGTTACCGGAGATGCAGTTTTCTGCCGGAAACAACCCCTTCCAGGATCACGGATAAAGGCGGTGACTGCCTTCTTCCGGTGAAGGATAGCCGGAAAGACCTTCGGGAGGAGATTGAAACGGCCTTTCGGGAGCCGGTTTTTCCCCCTCGCTGAATGGCAGGACCCACCCCGGACAGGGCCCGAAACAGGGCATGGGCGGATTGACCTGCGTGGCATCGCCCTGTTGCCCGCCGATGCGCCCGGCGAACACATGCGCACCACATGGCCCCCGGTTCGCACCATTGCCCGCATCGGGCGTCAGCGCGGGCACGTCCGGGCCGGGCACAGTGTCAAAACCGAAACCGAAACAACGTATCCCGTCACCGGCCCGGGGCAGCCTGATCCTGACGACATCCTGCGCCTCGACCGCAGGCATTGGCGGATCGAGGCCATGCATCGCGACAGGGATGTGACACCGGGCGAAGATGGATACACCAACCGCCCGGGACATGCCCCCCGCAATATCCTCACCCTCGACAGCGCCGCGCGCGCATTGCCCGAACGCATCCCGAACTCGCCTGCAGGAGCTGTCGAAACAGTGCAGGATAATCGCCGGAAGGCTGTCAGGTTCGTATCGGATAAACAGAAAAACACCCGTAACTGCCCAGCATGTCAGGATGCACTGGTGACGGGCTTCAGGTATTCAGCCGGGGCGCAGTTGTGCGCCCAGGTGATCTGACGGTTTCATCAGGGTTTCGATGACAGACCAGCCCTGCTTGCGCGCCGTACATGTGACAGTACGTAATGTGCAGAAAATCCCTGCTCCTGTCATGGTACGGAAACAGCCTGATACTTTTTGCCTGACTTTGCCCATGCGCAAATCCCGTTCAGCTTCATTGTCGGTGAAGGGTACGTTGCCCTCATCCGGAAAACGCATGACCTCGGTTTTGCGCTTTTGCAGGCGCAGCGCAAGGTTATGGCCGGTTTTGCGTTTGGGGCGGCCCCGGCGTTTTGCGGCTTTGGAAATGGCCTGCACAGGTGGTCGAGCTTCATGAAAGGCAACCGCCCTGGTGAGGATTTCATCATAACGCTGCAAGAGTTCACTCATGATGTTGGCGTCAATTATGCGATCCCCGGCTCTGGTGTCTGCCTGGGCTTCAGCCTCAGGCAGAAAGGTTTTCATGTCGGTGGCCCACGGTTCCTTTTCAATCACAATCAATGCCTGGAGTTCACGAAGATGATGGGCATTGCACAAGGCATGCCGGACGCTTTCCATTGTGAAATACGGGCTCCGGTGATCGTGCACAACAAGCCCGCAGACTCCCGTCGGAAGATCGCCCCTGCGCGACGAGACCCGGAAGTGGCTTGAGAGCGGCGAACAGATCACATGCAGTCACTGTGTTTTACCCGCCACTCTGAAGCCGGTCTCATCCAAATGCCTGACGGCCACTTGCGGTCCGCCTGGCCCTTCACATACGGACTTCGCGAAGGGGTGAAGGCGATCCGCTGTGCGCCCGGCAAGCCGGGCCAAGGCAGTTGGAACGGCTGGGAGGCCAGACAGATGGGAGGCCAGACAGATCAGACAACACAGGGGAGAGGCGGTCTTCCGGGATGCGATGACAGCTCTGCAGGTAGCTGGCGATACCAGCGATCCGGGGGCCATATTGAACGGGACCCGAAACACCCTCAGGGAAAACACCGCGCGTGACAGCATCGCACTGGCTGCACCTACACTGATGGACCCGGTGCCCGGTTACCCCGGGCGGCGGCGGAGTTGGCAAATCAACCACCTGACGCACCGCTGTCTTCTCTGCCATGCTGCCCGGGAGTGCCGCACCGCAAGCGCCACAAATCTCCGGATAGTGGTTGATCACATGGTCAGGTGTCGCAGTCTGTCGCAACGTTTTCCCCTTATGGCCAGGCTGACCACCGGGTTTGCGGTCCGGTTTTCCTCTCGGGCTTTGCGTCCGCTTCTGCGCAGGGGGCTTCTTCAATCCGTCACTCGAAGGAGGACGACTGCTGGTCTTGCTGTTGAGGCCCGCTTGCCGTTCCAGGGTAGCGACACGCTGCTTAAGCTCTGCGTTCACTTCCAACTGCTTCAACCAGGCGGCCTCAAAACAAGCGGCGCGCACAGCAGAATCTGAAACAGGAAGAAGCGGAAATTTCAAATCTTGATCCATATACCCTTTGATTCACAACCAAGCTGCTCAGTCAACTATATTCCGCAACACAACATGCTGGGCAGTTACAAACACCCTTCTCTGAATCGCCCTGATGTTGGGATGGTCTTGATGGTTCTCCGAGGCAAGGGGTGATACCTTCCCGGAAACTCTCTCTTACAGGGGGAAGGCTTGCCCTTCCCCAAAAGCCCTCTTCCTCATTGCGGACTCTCGGCCAGGCTTGCGCGACACTTGTTCATGGCCGCAGCGAGCCGTAGCCAAAGTCCGATACGCGTCGCGCGTCCCTGCCAATGAATTGATGTTGGCTGTGGTTCGGAATGTGTTGATTTGCAGCGACTTAGTCGCGGGTAATCAACCGGCGTCCTGCACAGGCCTTCAGCGCTGTCACAATTCGTTTGAAGGTGGCCTTTGACATCGTGCCATAAACATAAGATCCACCGCGAGCGGATCGCACGAGATCATATCCGGGCCAGTCAAAGGCGTTGATGTCCTGCAGATTGACCCAATGATCGCCGCTATCCACACCCATCTGTCTGCATTCTGCGGCTGTCAGCTTGAGACGGTAAGGCTCTTCACCGGATCGGGGTGGCGAATGAGAGATGGCCAGAAGACTGACTCTGGTCTGCACATCTTCTTTCACGACCAGAATGATGGCGGCGGGGTGGGGTTTGCCGGCATTTTCCGTGCCTGCATCGGCCTGCTCACGGTATAGGAAATCGTAGCCGACAACGAGGCCGGGTCGCGGCGTTGGAAGCGCCACGGGCTATTTGGGATCGTCGTATGTTGCGACCGCATCGTCCAGAGCTTCAAAGAAGGCGCCGTCAGCATCTTCGATGCGGGTCAACTCCCGTTTGCGGCGACGCAGCAGTTCCAGCTCTTCCATAACGGCCGGGGAGATGAACGCCCCAACGGTTCGTTTATGACTACACACGGCAATCACGCCATGCTCGCGCACATCTTCTTTCATTTGCGGGAAGTTACGCGCAAATTTTGTTGCCTGAACTTCAATCGTGCTCATGACTCAAACTCCTTAGTTACGTGTAAAATACACAAAATGCGCATTTTGCAAGAGGTAACAGTCCTTGTATCACTGACCGTGCGCACCCTTTCCTGTTTTGTCAAATTGGCTCATGCACGTCAGTTGATCGCCGCTTTCGCCTCGTCGAGGCAATAGGCGTCATAATCGCCCGGAAAGCCCTGGCAGCTATCGACTTATTCTGCGTCTTTCTCGATCACAAAGCCGTAGCAGTTGCCGGTGAGGTAATGATCATAGGTTTCGACCTCCTGGTGCAGATGCCTAGCGACCTTTTCGCGCAGGGTCTTTGAGTGTCTGATTCAAAATGGGATGAAGGATTTCAATCTGTTGCAAGTAGTCGGGTCACGCGCCTGATGTGGGCGATGAGCAGCCAGGCCTGGGCGCTTTCGATGGATTTCTCCCGATCCTTTGCCAAACGACGGCAGCGACCGAGCCATGCGAAGGTGCGTTCCACAACCCATCTGCGTGGCAGCACCTCGAAGCCCCCGGCGGTGTCGGAGCGCTTGATGATCTGTAGCGTCCAGCGTCCGAGGCGCACGAGGGCACCCCGCAGCTTCGGCCCGGCATAGCCGCCATCCGCGAACATGTGGCGCAGTTTCGGGGCCTCACGGCGGAGCCTGGCGAAGACCCCGGGCGCACCGTCACGATCCTGAATGTTGGCCGTATGGACCTCGCATGCGATCAGATTGCCACAGGTATCAGTGATAATGTGGCGTTTTCGACCTTTGATCCGCTTGCCCGCATCGTAGCCGGAAAGGGACGTGTTTTCAGAGGTTTTAACGCTCTGGCTGTCGATCACACCGGCTGTCGGCTGCACATCGCGGCCTGCCGCGAGGCGCACGGCCGCGACCAGGTGGCGGTTGATCCGGGCCAGCAGGCCATCATCTCGCCAGAGGTGGAAATAGTAACGCACAGTCGAGACCGCAGGAAAGTCCTTCGGCAGGAGCGACCATGCGCACCCGGCGGCGGCAAGATACTGAATCGCATTCCAGACCCGACGCAAATGCACCTTTCGCGGACGCCCAGGGCGGTTAGGGCCGGGTAACAATGACCGCACGATATTCCATTCAGCATCGGTCAAATCACTTGGATAGCACTTTGTTTCGCGCATATGCTGCGCACGGGTGAATTCAGTCCAGGCCATTGTGATCTCCGTTCAATTTCACAACCGAACAGAATCACACCCTGTTGAATTCACTCAACTCATTTCTGATCAGACACTGAGACGCGGGCAGCGCTGAATTCCTTGCGGATGTCTTCCGGCATCACATAGATGTAGCCGACCTGGCCGGAATCCCATGGGCAGTGGAACCCTGTCGTGTTCATGGTGATGCCGCTATGGTCATAGAGATCGAGCGGCAGGATGACGGTGCGTTTCCCGGCGCGGGTGAACAAGTCATTCATTGACAAATCCGTGTCACTGCCCAGGTCACTGAGTTCGATCAGTAGGTCACGTCGGCCGGAGACGGTAGAATTCACCAGCCTGACCGAAACCTGGTGCGGGTTTCTGGTGCGGGTTTAATGTCGCCGGGCCTAAGTCGTGCGAACTGCTGGGGCGGCTAACACAAGCGGATCTGAGCAATGAGGCCCGGGGATTCATGCAATCGCACCAGATCACGGTGGCCGGAATCGACGCTCTTGTGCTGCGGGTTAGTTTTACCGGTGACCTCGGGTGGGAAGTTTATGTGCCCGAAGATCAGCAACTGAAACTGCATGAGGCCTTGCTGGAAACCGGTGCCGATTTAGGTGTGATCCCTGTCGGCGGGCGGTCGCTGCTGTCGCTGCGGGTCGAAAAGGGCTACGGATCCTGGGGGCGGGAATATTTGCCGGAATACTGGCCACAAAAGGTTGGCCTGGATCGGCTGATCAAGCTGGACAAGCCGGAATTCCCGGGGCGGGAAGCCTATGTTGCCATCAAAGACAAAGCCCCGCGTGAAAAGCCGGTGACCTTGGTGATGGAAGATACCGAAACAGATGCCACAGGCGGCGAACCGGTGTTTTTGCCAGACGGAACGCCGGTCGGGAGCGTGTCATCCCGTGCCTCCGGGTTTACGGCAGATCAGTCCGTCTCGCTGTGTTTCATCAAAACGGATCAGGCTGTTCCGGGGTGGCCTTTGACATTGCAGGGCCGGGTCTGCCGCACCGGGTCCGGATGCTGGAAGGGTCGGCCTTTGATGCACAGGGGACCAGGCTGCGCGGGTGACAGGCGGTGCCTGTCAGAAGGGGCCCGGCGCGCAGAAAAAGATGGGATATTCCGGGAGTTTTCTGTTCAAAATTATAAACTTGCCAGAAGACAGGCGGAGTATTGCCTCACGGTTCCGTAAAACACGAAAACGTGATTTCAACTTTCCGGACTCCTGATTTAAGCACCTCACACCTTTTAATATTTCCAGGAGACACCCATGAAAAAGGCACTTCTTTTTTCCGCATTCTGCATCGCAGCACCGTTGCTGGCAGCCCATGCCGGAGATGGTGCAAAAACCGCATCAGCAACACTGTTTAACACCTCTGGCGAGGAAATCGGGATGGCATCCATGGTGCAGGGTCCGCATGGCGTTCTGCTGCATATAAAAGTCAGCGGCCTGACACCTGGCAAGCATGGCCTGCACCTCCACAGCCATGGTGCCTGTGAAGCGCATACCGGCTTTAAATCTGCAAAAGGCCACGTTGGCAAAGTTGAAGGTGCGCACGGGCTTTTGAATCCAAATGGTCCTGAGGCCGGCGATATCCCGAATATTTTCATCGGTGCAGACGGCACAGGTCAAATGGAAGCCTACAGCACGCTGTTTTCCCTGGGCCATGGCGAAAACAATCTGCTGGACGAAGACGGTTCTGCTTTTGTGATTCACGAAGGTGCGGATGACCACATCACCCAGCCCATCGGTGGCGCTGGCGGTCGAGTGGCCTGTGGCGTTATCAACGCTTCCTGATGAATTGACCTGGCTTGAAGGGCCGGATCGTGAAGGGCTGCTGTCAACGGCGGCGTAAAAACCTGCCAGCCCCGTGAAGCTCGGCGTTTACAATGCCTTCTGGTATCAATCCGGCAATTTCCCGGGTCAGCAGTTCGCCGCCTTGGTGCAGCAGCGTGACATTGCCCTTCATGCGAAACCGATAGTCCCGGCCTGCCTCCTGACACCACCCGATCAAGCGGGCGGTCCGGCAGAACCGGTCTCCACCCATATTTCCCAAGTGGCGCCCCGGCTGGGACGAACGTAGCCGATCCTGACGCGTCGGCCCACCGTTTTCGTCCCCGAAAGATGCCCGGGTACACCGGAACGCCTCCTTCCGGGATAATCTGGTCGGGACAATCCGGCGGGCATGATACGTCGCGCTGCCTTGCGGGGCCGTTTTTCAGCGCGACGGACAGACCTGCCCTGCCGGTTTCGTTCGCTGCGGGACAGTTTCAGCGTCATGCATATGTCGGCGGAGATCGAAGGCGGCGGATCGCAGCGGGGATGGCACGCACCATTTGGCCAGTGACGGCGACCCCGGCCAGCCGGAAGGTGATGGTGCGGTCGTGGCGCACGGGTCGTGCACGTGCAAATCTCGGGCGCCGAGGGACGGCACGAGCCGGTGAAGGGCGCGATTGACTATCCGGCGTTTTTTGAGCGGTTGGACAGCGACGGATATGCAGGTGTTGTCAGCGCCGAATACAACCCGGCGGGACTGACCAGCGATGGGCTTGGCTGGCTGCCCTGAAGTTGAGTGATCTTCGATGTGCCGATTTTGTACGAAGGCGCTGATCTGGTTCCGTAAGTGTTCAATCCCGATTTTGTAACTGGCTGCGGAGCCTCAACAGGTTGTTCCGCTCCAATCCAGCTCTGCGGATTGGGGTTTTGATTCCAACGCGGAATGCGGGCGGTACCAGTTTTAGAGGTACGTCCGGACGGGCAGGTCTGCTGCGCGGTGAGCCGACGTTTTGCAGGTGCGCGCAGGCCCGTTCGCGCAGGCCGGATTGGATGAGTCGTTCGGCTTTGCCATTGGTTCCGGCTGCGACCCTGAGCGCACCGCCGTAAAGCTGCCCAGCCCGAGAAAGGATCATCCCGCCCGCAATGCGCGTGACCAATCGCTCCCGGCCCAAGGGCGTTAGCCTGGCATTCTTGTGATGTTTAATCGGTCTCTCCGAAAAAGGGTATCGCCTGGCAATTCCGACCAAGCCGGAAAGGATCAAATGGATAACCCGCTGAAGGCTCACATTGAGGGCGGGGTGTCTCCGACGACGCGGGTCCCATGGGCAAATGACGAATTCCTCGCCACCACTACGACGAATTCCTCGCCACCACTACTCAGACCCTTCGCAAACCAAAGCCTCACGCCTTGAACCTGAGACAGCGGAAAAGCGTGACGCCGCACGACCTCTCAATGGTATGGGCGTTTCGCCATAGGTCCGTGAGGCAGGTTTATGGCGAAACGCGTTAGCCAAGACCTTTCCTGCCCCACAGCAAACGCGCAAAATCTGATAAGAAAGGCAGGGGGCGCCGCTCAGACCGGCACCGTCTGCGCCCGCAACACACCATTTTTCGTCAGAATCGGCGCAAAGAGGTCTTTGGGAGTGGGATTGATCTGCACGGTTCTGCGTTAAGGTCGTGCTCTCCTGCATCCATAACACCTTAACGGGTTGACGCCGCATAACTCCACAAAAACACGCAGGTCTATAGTGACCTTTCTGGACATCTGAGGTATTTGCCTATCTATTCGCGAAAACGGAGGCGATATGGCAGAGACTCTGGAACCCCATGCAACCCATCGCGAGGTCGAGTTGCTGGACAAGCTGCGCGGGTTTGGCGGGTCGGCCAGAACGGCGGCTCTGGCCGAGGCGATGGATGTCTCCGAGGAAACCATCCGCCGCACCGTCAAGGCACTTGCCAAATCCGGGCTGGTGCAACGTGTGCATGGCGGGGTCTATCTGCCCAATACCGAGGCGATGACGCCAGTGGTCTCGCGCCTTGGCAAACGCCCTCAGGAAAAGGCCCGTATTGCCGCCGCCGCCGCCGGTATGATCCCCAGCGGGTCCTGCATTTTTCTGGATGTAGGCAGCACCACGGCATTTCTTGCCGAGAACTTGAAAAACCACCGCGATCTGACGGTTGTCACCAATGGGCTGCACGCCGCCCAATCGCTGGTCAACAAGAATAATAACCGGGTGTTTATGGCCGGGGGCGAGTTAAGCGTTGTTGAAGGCGGTGTCTTTGGTCCCGAAACGATAGCCTTTGTGGAACAGTTCAATATCGATGTCGCCGTGGTTAGTGCCGATGGCTATGATCCCAAATCCGGCTTCCTTCTGGCGGCCGCGACCGAGGCTGCCCTGGCCCGCGTGGTGATTGAGCGGGCGCATCGCACAATCGTTGTCACCGATCACACCAAGTTCGGTCAAAACGCCCCGATGGTGGCCTGCGGTCCCGGCGATGTCGATACGGTGGTGACCGATCGTGCCCTCAGCCCGCAGATGGCCGAGTGTATGGCGCGCTATGATGTTGAGGTTGTCGTCGTCGACGAGGGCTAGCTGCTCTGCCGCGATTGGCGCAGATACCGCGCGCAACCGTGCAAAGCCGCCATGTCATCCTCAATGAGGAAGATCGGGATATCTTGAACGATCGCGGTGTAGGGACCCTTGCCGGTGAAGGCGGCGTGAAAGCCAGAGCCGGTAAGTGAAGGGGCGACGGCGCGGGCCATGCCGCCGATCAGGTAAATCCCTCCCATGGGCAGATGCGTCAGGGCCAGATCGCCTGCGACTGTGCCAAGAAGCCGGGTGAAGAGTCCGATGGCCCTTTGGCCCTGCGTGTTGCCCGTAGTCGAAGCGGCAACGATCTGTGCGGCAGGCAGGTCTGATCCGGCCACCCAGCGATAGATGTTTTGCAACCCCGGTCCAGACAGCGCACTTTCAATCGGTCGGTGCGGATGGCCTTGTCCCAGATGTGCGATCAGCGCGCCCAGATCGCCGTCGCAATGGGGCAGGTGCGTATGACCGCTTTCGGCTGCGGGGACGAACAGCCCCATCGGTGTGTGATGCACAACCGCCACGTTGCACCCCGTGCCCAGACCCATCACCAGCCGGGTGGCATTGTCCGGAGTCGCTGCGCCGGGGATCAGCGGGGTCACGCTGTCCGGGGTCAGATCATCCAGAGCATACCCCTGCGCCTGCAGGTCGTTGAGTAGTCGGACGTCGGTCGCGCCAGTGGCGTTGCGCAGCATATTGGCCTCGATCAGCCAGCTATGGTTGGTCAACTGGGCTGTCTTGCCGCGCACCGGACCGGCAACACCGACACAAAGGGCGGTGATGTTGGTTGCCTTGACCTCGGACAGATACGCCTGCAACAGCGATGCAAGGCCATCAAAGCTGGCATTGGCATAGCTGCGCGCGCTGCCGGGGATCAGACCAGCATCATGGCCCAGGCCGACACGGGTGTTCGTGCCACCCAGATCGGCCAGAAGCCACTGTTCACTCATCGCGCCAGCGGTTCATTGTGGCACGGGCCGTCTGGGCCAGCATCAGCACGTCGACCCCCACGGCCAGAAACTGTGCGCCCCAGTCACGATAGGTCAGGGCGGTGTCGTGATCGACGGCCAAAATCCCGGCGGCCTTGTCCGAGGCGGCAATGCGGGCCAGCACATCGCGGATCACCTCTTGCACCGGCACATCCGCCTTCTTGCCCAGATAGCCCATATCGGCGGCCAGATCGGAGGGGCCGATAAAGACGCCGTCAACGCCATCTACCTGCAAAATCTCATCCAGCGCCTCGATCCCGGCCATGGTTTCGACCTGTACCAACAGACACATCTGATCATTGGCGCTCAGCGTGTAATCGGGGATCGACGAAAACTGCGACGCGCGGGCCAGGGCGGCACCTGATCCGCGAATACCGTCGGGCGGATAGCGCATGGCGCGGGCCAGCTTGCGGGCCTCCTCGGCGCTTTCCACCATCGGGATCAGCAGGGTTTGCGCGCCGATGTCCAACACCTGTTTGATCAACCACGCCTCACCCATAGGCAGGCGGACGACCGGCTGGCTGGCCTGCCCCTGAAGCACCTGCAACTGGTGCATCATCGTGCGCAGATCGTTGGGGGCGTGTTCGCCGTCAATCACCAGCCAGTCGAACCCGGCTGTGGCCAGTATTTCGGTGGCGTAAGGATCGGCAAAGCCCGCCCAGCAGCCATAGAGTGTTTCACCGCGCAACAGCGCGGATTTGAACAGGCTTTCAGGCGCAGCCATAAGGGCCCTCCGTACATCAATGGCGCCAGCATAGACCGGAGAGCGGATCAAAGGCGAGGGGTGATGGACAAGGCCCATGCCCTGTGATTGGGTGCGCTAATGGAACAGTCATCGCGCAAACCCTATCTCCTGACGGCGCTGATCGTGGTCGCCACGGCCGTCATTCTGCTGTGGATGGGCCGGGTGCCATGGTGCGCCTGCGAGATCGATCTCTGGGGCACGGTGGGCACATCGGAAGGCTCGCAACAGCCGTTTGACTGGTACACGCCCAGCCACCTTCTGCACGGGTTCATTTTCTATGCGGTGCTGTGGCTGGTGGCGCGGCGGGTCGATCTGGGCTGGCGTCTGGTGATTGCCATGATTATCGAGGCCGCCTGAGAGATTGCCGAGAACACCAACGCGGTGATCGAGCGGTATCGCGAGGTCACGATCTCGCTGGATTACTATGGTGACAGCGTTCTGAATTCGGTGGCGGATATGGTGGCCATGCTCCTTGGTTTCTGGCTGTCGGCGCGCTTGCCGGTCTGGGTCAGCGTGGCAATAGTGATCGGGTTTGAGGTGCTGACCATGGCGATCATCCGTGACGGTCTGGCGCTGAATGTGATCATGTTGCTGTACCCGCTCGAATCTGATCCGCGATTGGCAAGCTGCGGGCTGATACCAGGCTAGCGCGACAACATGAACGGCTGGGCGATGATCATGGCGATCATGAAGATCGTCAGCAGGGTCAACCGTCGCCGCTCGGACCTGTATTGCTCCTCGCGGAAGAAACCAAAGAAACTGCGCAGGGAATGTCCGACCCAGGTGAAATACCCGCCACCGGTTTCGGCCTGCCGGTCGAGGGAAACACGAGTCATCTGCCAGAGCATCCGGAACATGAAAAACGCCCAGACGGCAAAGACCCCTGCCATCAGGGACAAGTAGATGATTGTGCCGGTTGTCATTGCTGTGATCCTCGATAAGACGCTCAGTACAGTCGCTTTATAGGCGGTGTGTGGCGTTCCTCCAAATCTGCTCGAGTCTGCGGGGCTTTACTTTTGTGTAAAAACTGCCGACTGATCGGGCATGAATGATCACGTCAAAGGCCTGCTGATCACCACGCTGGGCGTGTTGCTTGTGGTGCCGGATTCCCTGTTTGTGAAACTGATCGTGGCCGAGCCGATGGTCACAGCGTTTTGGCGCGGGCTGACATCGGGGGTGCTGATCCTGATCGGGTTGCTGGTGTTTCAAGGTACGGCTGGGTTTCGCGCGGTGCTGCGCGGCGGCTGGCCTGCCTGGATTTACATCATCCTGATCGGCTCGACGGCGCCGGGATTTGTGCTGGCGGTCACCCATACGAGCGTGGCCAATGTGGTGTTTATCTTTGCGTCGATGCCGATTTTTGCGGCTGTTTTGGGTCGGGTATTTCTGGGCGAGCCGATCAGCCGCCGTCTTGTCTATACGATGCTGGTGGTCATGATCGGCCTGGGCATCATCGCCTATGGCTCGGGCGCGTCTGAGGTGGCCTCGTGGAAGGGTGATCTGATCGCGCTTTATGTGGCTGCTGCCTATGCGACGGCGCTGACTGCGGTGCGGGTGGTCAAGGATATCTCGATGATCCCGGCGATTCCGATCGCTTATATTGGCGTCGCGCTGGTGCTATGGACCTTCACCGCACCGATGGCACCTGTGGCGACGCAATGGCATCTGTTGGCGATGCACGGGATTTTCATCGCCGGGGCCACCTGTTTTCTGACATTGGGCCCGCGCTATATCAGCTCGGCCGAGGTATCGTTGCTGATCCTGCTGGAGTCTGTTCTGGCACCGATTTTGGTCTGGGCCGTGGTGGGCGAAGACCCCGGTGGCTGGGCCATCGCCGGTGGCGTTGTGGTGATCGGGGCGCTGTTGGTGTCGAACTTTGTGGTGTTGATGAGAAACCGGACAGCGCGCGCCAGAGCGTAAAGCGTTCCGCCTTAAACCTGAGGCACTCACTTTAGGCGAAACGCTTTAGGGTCTGTTGACAATCATCGTGTTGCAATGAGCATGGCACAGAGGTGCCAGTTGGCAGCGTAGCTTGTATCAGTCTTGTCGTATCGCGTTGCTATGCCTCTGAATTCCTTGATCTTTGCGAAGTAGTTTTCGATGAGATGGCGCCACTTGTACATGTGGGTATCGTAGTCCCGTTGAACTTTTCGGTTCGATTTGGGCGGGATGACAGCGGTTGCGCCACGCTCATCAAGGTCTTGCAGGAGCCAGTCGGCGTCGAAGGCTTTGTCGGCCAGCAACGCCCCAAAGGAAGCCCCCTTGATCAGAGGAGCGACCCCCTTCATGTCGTGTGCCTGTCCCGGCAAAAGCAGAAACCGGAACAGGTTACCGAGCGCATCGACCAAGGCCACGACCTTGGTCGTCAGTCCGCCGCGAGAGCGTCCGATAGCCTGGTGTTGAGTCCCCCTTTTGCGCCCGAAGCCTTCTGATGAGCTTGAACAATCGTCCCGTCGATAAGGGCATATTCCAGGTCCGGCTCGCCACTCATGGCATTGAAAAGACTCTCGAACACGCCGTTCCTGGCCCATCGACGAAATCGCTTGAACTGGCTGTTCCAGTTGCCAAACTCTTTGGGCAAATCCCGCCATGGGGACCCTGTGCGTACGCGCCATAATACTGCTTCCATAAACCGGCGATTATTGCGCGCGGTAACACCCGGATCGCCTGCCTTGCCCGGTATAAGCGGCTCAATCTTCTCCCAAAGCTCATCGGAAACAGCCAAACGATTTGCGTCCATCAACACCTCCATTTTGGAAGCTTGAATCAGACTTCAGGCAAAATGGGAACCCCGAATGTCAACAGGCCCTAGTAGACGCCGAATTCCGCAAGCAGATCTTTCGAGATATCGATCCGCTTGGACGCATCCTCGCGTCCGCCCATATCCATGTTCAGCGCAAAGACATAGGTGCGGCCCTCCCGTTCGACCCAGCCCACGAACCAGCCGATATCCGGGTCAGGTGCGGTGGTCCAACCGGTCTTGCCGAACAGCGTGGCAGAGCCCTTGCTTTCAAGCTGCATGATGTCGCGCACAAGCATCTGACTGCGTTGAGACAAAGGCAGCTCTTGCGCGGCCAGCCTGATCAGGAAAGCCACCTGCTCGACCGCGCTGATCTTGAGTGGACCCTTCAGCCAGAACAGATCAGGATTGGCGCTGATGTCCTGATTGCCATAGGCCAGTTTTTCCAAATACGGCGCATAGCGGTCAGGTCCGATGCGGCGGGCGAGTTCGCGAAACACCGGCAGGTTCGAAATGCGAATGCCATCGCGGATCGACATGTCCTGCTCCCACGCCTTGAGGAATTGCGGCTCGCCACCATATGGGATCACCTCGTTCTCATCGGCGATCACACCGGTTTCCAGCGCGATCAGGCTGTTGGCGACCTTGAAGGTTGAGGCGGGGTAATGCCGCACGGTGGCGCGTTTGACCCCGACAAAGGTCATTTCATTCCGAGTCACGTCCAGAAAGACAAAGGTGCCTTTGGTTCCGTACCGATCAAAGACGCTGGAAAGGTCGTCACGATGGAGGATGTCCTCCACCACGGCGGGCAGAGCCCAAAAAAGCCCAGCCAAGGCCACGAGGATGCGAATGATACTCATTGAATGATGCCATTTCTTGTTTGAAAGCCGATGCTCAGAGTGTCGGCAAGACAAGGCATAATACCAACGGCCCAATTAATTGACCTTTATCCATTCTCGATCTGTGATTGAAGTTATGCGTTCAGGGTCGTTCGCAAAGAAGTTCCAGGCCCGGGCGCATTTTTCGAGGATGTCTTCATATGTGTCGAAGACAGAGACAGCGGGTTTGTTCGACCGCAGATAGGCCCAAACGTTTTCCATTGGGTTCAATTCCGGTGAGTATGGGGGCAGTTTTACGAGTGTAGTATTATCTGGCACCTGCAAGCATTTTGCTCCGTGCCAACCAGCCCCGTCGATGATGAGCAAGGCATGTGCGCCGGGTGCGATTGTCTTTGCGATCTCATCGAGATGCAGCCCCATTGCTTCGGCGTTGACGTAAGGCAGGACCAGCCCAGCCGCCGTGCCACAGGCAGGACAGGCTGCGCCGAAGATACAGCTCCATTTGCAGCGCGTATCACGTGGTGCGCGCGGGCGGGTTCCACGCCTGGCCCATTTGCGGGTGAGGGTTCCTTGCTGCCCGACGCGGGCTTCATCCTGGAACCATACCTCAAGCGGCTTCCCCTTTGCATGTTTTGGCAGGGTATCGGCTATGAGGCTGGCAAAGTTTTTTTAAAAGCCTGCTGTGCAGCGGGATCAGTTCCGGGATGCTCCGGGCGCACGGAAAGGCGACGAAAACCATGCCTGGCTGGATACTTGCCAATCGTACGTTCATGTAGCTTTACGTCGAATTCTTCTTCAACGCGGACCTGCAAATCGGCACAGCGCCACCGCACTACGCCATCTTTTGCCGGGTCAGGCCCAGCCTCAACCCAAGCCACAAACAGCGCCTGTTGCTCCAGGGACAGGCGTGGCTTTGCACCCTTGCCACACCAATCAGAAAGCCCACCAAGGCCCTCTGCATTGTAGCGATGCACCCAGTCTCTGGGAGTTTGGCGATCCATACCGCTGCTACGGGCCGCTGTTGCGCGGTCCACATCGTCAAGCACCAGCGCTATGGCGAGTATTCGACGGACAACACGACCATCCCTGGTTCGCTTTGCAGCACAACGCAAATCTTGCGCGGACATATCTGTGCGCGTAATCTTGACTGCCCCACCCATGAGCACCTCCTTGCTTCTGGAGGCCATTGATTCAGAAATGCAGTAAATTTGAAATCACAAAAGTGAGTCAGACATTAAGGCCGCTGGTATAAGTTGGTAGAATCTGGTCCACAAGGCACATCAAAACGAGCGGCAATAATCCGCGAAATGGCCTCAGAAATCCGGTTCAACCCCAGGCAGGTTCAGCGCCTTGATCAGGTCGCGCAGCTCCTGACGGGCGGCGACGTTTGAGATGTTCAGCTGCTTGACGCCGATATCCTTGAGGTCCAGCAGGGTCGCGCCGCGCGGGAACAACTCGCGGAAAATCACCCGTTCGTTAAAGCCTGGCGCGGTGCGAAACCCGATCCGCTTGGCCAGCGCATCCACCGCCTCGCCCATCTTCTTCTTGTTGACCATCTGCTGGGCGCCCATCCGGTTACGCACCACGACCCAGTCAATCGGCTGAAGTCCAGCCTGCGCGCGCAATTGCCGGGCGTTCCAGACCATTTCGGAGTAGACCGACGGCCCTTCGATCTTGGTGCCATCCTCGTTCACATGGGCCAGAAGGTCGAAATCGATAAAGCTGTCATTCAGCGGCGTGATCAGAGTGTCGGCCAGCGAATGCGCCACTTGTGACAGACGGGTATGCGAGCCGGGGCAGTCGATGATGATGAAATCGCTATCCGGTTCCAGTTCGGCCGCAGCGGCGGACAGGCGACGATCATAAAGGTTTTCGCCGGGTTTGAGGCTGGACTGATCCACCTCGGGCAGATCGTGATAGCGCGGGCCGGGCAGCGAGAGACCGGCCTTCTTCAGGAACCGCGCACGGTTCGAGGCATAGCGGCCAAAAGTCCTCTGACGCAGGTCCAGATCCAGCGCGCTGACCTTGTGGCCCATGCGCGCCAGGGCGGTGGCCACATGCATGGCGACGGTCGATTTGCCCGCCCCACCCTTTTCGTTGCCCACGACAATGATATGCGCCATGTCCTGTTCCCCTGCCTGCCCGGCCTTATTATTCTGGTTACATTATCTGGCCGCTCTGGCCTTGGAAAGGGAGAGTTGGCTGAAGACAACCTGCTTTAGATGGTATTGTGTCTGTCGTGACAGGGGGCTGACCAGAACCCTTAATGAACCTTCATCACCCAGACCTCACATAAGAAGTCTGGTTCGGTCGTTGGCAGCATTTGAAAGGGGTTCCCGCAGCTTTCGACCGAAACCTTTCCTGCTGCTTCCAGATCGGCCAAAATCTCGGCGTAGCCGCAGTCCACCCACGGATCAGGGACGACGGCAAAGATGATATGGCCGCCGGGCCGAACGATCCGGGCAAATTCCCGCAGGCTGGCGCAGGGCATCTGGGATGTTGTTCCGCAAGTTATGACGCAGTCAATCGAGTTGTTTTCAAAGTCGGTGGGGCCGCCTAGATCACATTGGCGGACGTATTGGTACACTTGTTTTTCGCGCGCGATGTTCAGCATACCCTCAGAGTAATCAACCGCAATAAGCCTCTGAAAACCAGCCTCATGTAGCGTTTGTCCGACCAATCCGGTGCCTGCTCCGGCGTCCAGAACAAGCGCGTCTTTTTCCATAACCTGCGCGGCAACTTTGGTGGCCTCATGTGGAACGAGATAATCATCATACGAGCCTACGTCGCCGTCGTAATCCTGTGCCCAAAGATCATAACGCCGACGCATTTCTTCATTGGTCTCGGCGCGGATAACCCAGTCTATTCGCGCAGCCTTGGTGTCTGGCAACTCGTCCCTGTTCATGATGGGTCCTTCTGAAAAACCGTTCCGGGTTGAAGCCCGCCTGTGCGCGGTGGAAACAGTCTGTGCCACGGTCGCGCCATGAAGGGCAGCGGCCGTTCGCTTATCGGTGGTCCCGGCGCTGTCGGGAACCCCGTTGAAAAACGTGGCCCATGGGTTGATGCGAACTTGAGAGTGGTGACGCTGCCTTGCGGTGATCCCGGTTGGGAAGATGGCGGATTTGCATAGCCCACGCCCTTTTGTTGCCAACAGGAGGATCAACGATGGCAAAGCAAAAGACCCGCAGGACTCCAGCGATCGAGGCCATGAACATCGGTGCCGCTGCCGTTGATATCGGCTCGCGTGAACACATGGCTGCAGTCAATCCCGACGTGACGGACGCACCGGTGCGTGCGTTTGGCACCTTCACCCATGACCTGCATGATCCTGCTGACTGGTTCAAAACGCACGGTGTCACCGGCGTTGCGACGGAATCCACCGGCGTCTGTTGGATCCCGGCCTATGGGATTTTGGAGCGGCACGGCTTTGAGGTCATTCCGGTCAACGCGCGCTGTGCCGGGAACGTACCCGGGCGAAAGACCGACGTCAGTGATGCCGGTTGGCTGCGGCGGTTGCATTCCTGCGGTTTGCCACGCGGCAGCTTCCGACCATCGGCCGGGATTGCCACCCTGCGGGCGTATCCACGCCAACGGGAACGGTTGGTGGAATATGCGGCGGCCCACATTCAACATATGCAGAAGGCACTGATGGAGATGAATCTGCAACTGCACCATGTTGTCTCCGACATCACCGGCGTGACAGGCATGCGGATCATCCGTGCAATTGTCGCGGGCGAACGGGACCTGGATGTGTCGGCGTCTTTCCGTGATGTCAGGTGCCGTGCATCTGTCGAAACGATCAAGGCCGCCTTGAACGGCAATGACCGCCCGGAACACATCTTTGCACTGACCCGGTCATTGGCGCTTTATGACTTCTATCAGTCCAGGGTGCCGGAATGTGATCGTCATCTTGAGGCAACGTTGGCGACACCGGGCTCGGATAACGAACACGACCCCGGCCAGCTGTCCCGTCCACGGACAAGGACCAGGCAGGTGAGCACGCCGTCATTTGATGTCCGGGCAGCGCTGTTCGGTGTCCCTGGCGTTGATCTGACCGGGATCCATGGGACGGGGCCTTCATTATCACTCAAACCGGTTGGAGAATGTGGAACTGACCTGCGCGCGTGGCCAGGCGCCAAACACTTCACCTCCTGGCTTTGTCCCGCACCCGGGAACAAGATCTCCGGCGGCAAAGTGCTGTCTTCCCGGACGCGACGATCATCAAGTCGCGCCGCTGCGCTTCCGCGATTGGCGGCTGTCACCATTGGGCGCAGCGATACCGCTCCCGGGGCATTTTATCGACGGCCGACAGCAAGAGCGGGAAAGGCCAGGGCCGTCACCGCGACCGCGCGCAAGATTGCTGTTCTGTTCTGCAACACCCTCCGACACGGCATGACCTACAAGGATCCAGGCGCGTCCCATTATGAAGAACGATACCGCAATCGCGTGCTCGGCAATCTCAAACGACGGGCCAGGTCATTTGGGTATGATTTGCAGGAATTACCTGCAGAGGCCGACATGGCTGTTTCTTGGGAAGGCGCTGCAATCGAGTTGCTGTGAAACGAAAAACGCCGCGCTTTTGAGGCGGCGTTTGATGTCTCGTATCCGGGATAAGCTCAGAAGCCCAGACCGGCGTATTTGTTCTTGAACTTCGACACACGGCCACCGGCGTCCATCAGACGGGTGCTGCCGCCATTCCAGGCCGGGTGGGCCGAGGGGTCGATATCCAGCGACAGGGTGTCGCCTTCGGCGCCATAGGTCGAGCGCATCTGCACAATGGTCCCATCGGTCATTTTGACGTCGATCATGTGATACTCGGGGTGAATTTCTTTTTTCATCGTGCCGCTCCTTATGCCGATTTGTCGGTTTTGGGTTTGTAGGTGGTATCCTCGGCGATACGGGCCGATTTACCGCGACGGGCGCGCAGGTAGTACAGCTTGGCGCGACGCACGCGACCACGGCGCACAACGGTGATGCTGTCGATATTGGTCGAATACAGCGGGAACACACGTTCCACACCTTCGCCAAATGAAATCTTGCGAACGGTGAACGACCCGGCAATGCCATGGCCGTTGTTACGGGCAATGCAAACGCCTTCAAAGTTCTGAACACGGCTGCGGGTGCCTTCGGTCACCTTAAAGCCGACGCGAATGCTGTCACCGGCTTTGAAATCGGGAATGTCTTTTCCCAGCGAGGCGATTTGTTCCGCCTCAATCTCTGCGATCAGGTTCATCTGATCCACTCCTATTTATGCTTGCGGTTGGCCCGCAAAGATGTGCGCGTCCATGAGAGCTTGTGGTCTTCTTCCGGGTCCACCGAGGTGCCCGCCCAAGATCAGGTCGTCATTGCTTTTATTGGCCTTGCGGCCGGTCCGGGTGCCAAGGGATCATCATCCCATCAGAAGAAAACGGGAATCACTATCACAAACGCAGGTCCAGGATGGGCGCGTGATACAGTGTTTTATGGGTTTTTCAAGTCTAAAGCGTTTCGCAAAAAACCAGACTCACTGATTTTCACGAAACGCCCACACCATATCAGTGTTGCACGCGTTTTGCCTTAACTGAGCAGTTCAGGTTTAAAGTGGAACGCTTTAAATCGGTAGTGCCGTTACGAGATAACGTCGCCAATCAGCATCTGTGGCGCGACGTCGGTGAATTTCGCGATATCTTCGATTACCGGACCTGCGGCAGCCATGGCCGCGTCCATCGCGGCTTGATCCGCAAACAGGATGGTGGCGACGGCGTAAAAGCCGGGTGGCGTATCGGGGCCTCCGGCCAGACCACGGGTGATGACCATTGGCTCGATGTGGGAGGCCATATGGGTGTCCACCAGCCCGAAATGCGTGTTCTGGTAATAGTCCATATCGAAATGGGTTCCCTCAGAGACGGGATAGATCACTTGCAAGGATAGGGTCATGGCGGGTTTCCTGGATGAGGGTGGCATCTATGTGGCTTTGATTTCTCAGCGTTCCCAAAGTCATCGGTGTTGGGCCGGATGAGTGTACCTGCGGCCCTCTGCGCGACGCTACAGTTTTTAACCCTTGGCGACCAGACCAATTGCAATCATACACCGGGGGTGTTCTCTCGCCATTTCATCAGCTTCTGGCATCACCTTCGATATGTCCCCCTGTTCTCGGCGCTCACCTTTTCAAGGTGGCGCGGGTTCGAGGGGCGCGCACGTGCGCTGGGTAATTTTGTTGGCAGTGCGACGCGCTGGTTTCCTGTTGCCCGGGGCCGGATTGAGCGCGATCTGATCCGCGTGTTTCCCACCATGTCGCGCCCTCAGCGGCTCAAGCTGTGCCGCAACATTGGTCGCAACATGGGGCAGACGCTGTTTGAAATCTACCATTGCGCCGAGTTTCAGAGCCTTCAGGATAAAATGGCCGTTTCAGGCCCCGGCCTTGCGGCATTGGAAGAGGCCCATGCACAGGGAAGGGGCGCGATTATTGTCTCGGGCCATTTCGGTCAGTGGGAGGCAATCCGCGCAGTGCTGAATGCCCGGGGCATGGAGACCGGTGCGGTCTATCGCCCACAGACCAACCGCCATTATCAACGTCGATTGCTGGTCGGCATTGAGGCAGGCGGCAAACCCATCCTGCCCACCGGCAAGAGCGGCACCAAGGCGCTTGTGGGTCATCTGCGCAGCGGCGGTTTTATCGCCATTCTGTTGGATGAAAAGACCGCTGACGGCGCGCGACTGCCGTTTCTGAGGCATGAGGCCCTCACCTCGCTGGCGGCGGCGCGTCTGGCGTTGAAATACGACCTTCTGATGGTGCCCGCCTATGGCACACGGGTCGGTCGGGGCAGCCATTTCGCGGTTGAGTTTGAGGCCCCAATCGCGCCCAGCGATGCCCGCACCATGACGCAGGCGTTCAACGACAGCCTTTCGGCGCGGATTCTTGAGACACCGGATCAATGGTACTGGATGTTACGGCGCTGGCACGGGCTGTAAGAGAGATTGTCCTCGTGCTTGGGTCTCTAGCTTTTGCCGTCTTTCGCGTCGGTATGGGCCTGCCACAGATCAGGGCGGCGGGTTCGGGTCAGTTCCTCGGACTGGGCCTGACGCCATTTGGCAACCTTTCCGTGATCGCCTGACACCAGCACCGGCGGGATCGGATGGCCCTTCCACTCGGCTGGCCGGGTGTATTGCGGGTGTTCCAGCAACCCTTTGGAAAAACTCTCTTCTTCGGTTGAGGCATCATTCCCCAGGACACCGGGCAACAGGCGCACCGTGGCGTCAATCATCGCTTGTGCGGCCAGTTCGCCGCCGGTCAGAACGAAATCGCCCAGGCTGATTTCTTCGATATCGTAATGGTCGATCACGCGTTGATCCAAGCCTTCGAAGCGCCCGCAAATCAACATCACTCCGGGGTCCGTGGCCAGTTCCTGCGCCTTGGCCTGGGTAAAGGGGGTGCCCCGTGGGCTGAGATAGATCAGGCGCGCGCCCTCAGGGGCGGATTTGGCTGCATGATCAATCGCGCGTCCCATCACATCGGCGCGCAACACCATGCCCGCGCCCCCGCCTGCGGGCGTGTCATCGACATTGCGGTGCTTGCCCTCGCCAAAGGGGCGCAGATCGATGGTCTCCAACTGCCACAACCCGTCCTTCAACGCTTTGCCTGTCAGGCTTTCGCCCAGCACACCGGGGAAGGCCCCGGGAAACAGGGTGATAATCTGCGCGGTCCAGACCTTGGAAAGACGCGAGTTTAGGTCCATCAGGTCGCGCGGCTGTAGCGAGGCGCTGATCGATTTGCGACCGTGGGATTTGGCGGGTGTGTCGGGCATCAAACCTCTTCCTCTGGTGTGCCGGGCAATGCCCGTGTTTGCCCGTTAGAGCCAAGCTGGGTCAAGGCGAGTCAGAACAACCCGTCAGGGGGGTCTGCCACGATCCGTCCTGAGGCCAGATCAACCGTTGGCACCGAGGCCATCGTAAAGGGCAACAGCACAGTGGCAGACAGCGCCACCCCCTGCAATTCCAGCAGGTCGGTGGCGCCGTGGTTTTGCACCGATTTAACCGTGCCCAGCAGGGTGCCGCCTGTGTCATAGACAGACAGGCCAATCAGATCGGCGTGATAATACTCATCATCCGAAAGGCCAGGCAGGGCCGAGCGCGGCGCAAAGAGCTGTGTGCCGCGAAGCGCATCGGCCTGTTCCTTTGTCACGACGCCGGACAGGCGCGCGGCAAAGCCGTTCTTGATCTGGCGGTCCAATGTCACCTCAAAGCTGCGGCTGCCGTCCTCGACAGACAGGGGGCCATAGGTGGCCACATCTTCGGGCCTGGCGGTAAAGCTTTTCAGACGGACTTCCCCCTGGACGCCAAAGGCGCCGGCGATTGCTGCAATGCAGATCAGGTCACTCACGGGTTTACCTCCGGGGTCATACAAAGGCCGTTGACGGAAAACCCGCCCACGACGTCGCATGCTTCACGTACATTAACACGCTCGTAAATCATGCCACCGACAAAGGCGATGGCGCAAAGAATGGGCAGGCGGATCAGGTTGAACATCGCAAACTACCTTGTATCGACCGGCAGGTGGCCACGCCGGTCTTCCCAGTCCGCGCGCTCCAACTCGGGCGTTTCACTGTCGGTTTCGGGCCAATCAACGCAGAGATAACCCACGAGCGCCCAGTCGTGAGGCAGGTCAAGATCACGGGCCAGTTGGGCGGGATCAAGGATCGACACCCATCCGACGCCCAGACCCTGACTGCGTGCCACCAGCCAGAACTGCGTGATCGCCGCGACAACTGAATAACGCCGCATCTCGGGCATGCTGCCCGCACCCAGGCCTTTGCCCTTGTCTGTCGCTTCATCGCAATAGATCGCCAGTTGCACCGGGGCATCTTCCATCCCCGACAGTTTCAGCTGGCTATAAAGCTGCGCATCCGTGCCACCATACCCCTCAAGGACCTTGGCATTTGCCGTCTGGTAATTCGTCAGCGCGGCCGCGCGCGCAGACGGGCTGATAAGCCGCACCACGCGCCACGGTTCACTCAGGCCCACAGAGGGGGCCAAAAGGAAGCTGTCGAGGCAGCGCCGCAGCACTGCCTCGTCTACCGGATCGGTGCGGAAACGACGCACATCGCGCCGCCACCGCATCAAATCAAGCAGGTCGGACTGGAAGTCTTGGGTAAAGCTCGACATTCCAGATCACGCCCTGTTCAGCTTTCTTCTTTTGCCTCTTCGGCAGCCGCGTCTTCAGCGGGCGCTTCTTCGGCGGCAGGCTCTTCAGCAGGTGCTTTGGCAGCTTCCTCGGCCTCAGCGGCTTTGGTGGCTTTCTCTTCGGCGCGCTCTTTGGCTTTGGTGCCGGGCTCACCCTTGTTGGGGTTGCTGCGCTCTTTCTTGTCCATCACGCCTGCGGCTTCCAGCATACGGGCGATCCGGTCGGTGGGCTGTGCGCCCTGGTCCAACCAGTACTGGATGCGCTCCATTTTCATTTTCACGCGCTCTTCGCTGTCTTTGGGCAGCAGCGGGTTGTAGGTGCCCAGCTTTTCGATGAAACGGCCATCGCGTGGCATGCGGCTGTCTGCGGCCACGATGCGGTAGAAGGGGCGTTTTTTGCTGCCGCCACGGGCGAGCCTGATTTTCATAGCCATGATGTATTCTCCTATATTCTAGCTATTTGAGAGAGGGTTAAGCCTCTGTCATTCCTGGTGTTTCTTGTGGTGTTGGATCACTTCGCCAATGATGAAATTGAGGAAGTTCTTGGCAAATTCGGGGTCGAGGTCGGCATCCAGCGCCATGCGCTGTAGCCGCTCGATCTGCTGGCTTTCGCGCAGCGGATCAGAGGGCGGGAGGTCGTGTTCAGCCTTCAGCTGACCTACGGCCTGAGTGTGTTTGAAACGTTCGGCCAGCGTATAGACCAGGATCGCGTCAAGCCGATCAATCGACTCGCGATGCCCAACCAACAACTCGGCGGCGCGGGAGGAGGCGTCAATCAATTGGCATTCCTTTCGGCTTGAACAGCGGGTCGCAGTAATGGCTGATTTCCAGCACGATCCCATCGGCAAGCTGGCCCGAGTGCAAAACGTCGGGGCTGGGGTGACGGTACACCGCGTCATTGCCGTCGATGGTGGCGGCTTCTTTGTCTTTGACACAGCCCAGACGCTCGGCCAGGCGGATGGAGTCGAGGTTCTTGGGATCGATATAGCTGACTGCGCCGTCCCAATCGCCATTGGCATAGAGATGTTTGCGCACTGCATGGGTGGCTTCCAACGCATAACCGTGGCCAGACTCGTTGGGCCAGATGATCCAGGCGATCTCGCGCTCGGGCCATTTGGCCGGGAACCAGCCCCCAGCCATACCCAGCGTGCGGTCGGTTTCACGATCATGGATCATCCACATGCCATAGCCACGAATGTTCCAATGGCCGATCTCGGCGGCATAGAGCATCCACGCCTCATACGGGTTCAGCGCCCCGCCCATAAAACGCGAACGATACGAGCTGAACGTGGCCTTGAAATCAGGATAATCCTGCGCCTCTGGTCCTCGCAGGATCAGGCGTTTGGTTTCCAGAATGGGGATGTTTTGGGTTGGCATTTACACATCCTCCGGTTTGGGATGGCGATAGACCAGCGAGGGTTCATCGTCTTCGGGATAGCTGACTTGCCTGACCTTCACGGCACCCAGCCGTTCGGCCAGCGCGATCGAGGATGTGTTGGAGGGCAAGATGTAGCTCACCAACGTGGGCAGTTTGAGGGTGCCATAGGCATATTCGCGCACGGCACACGCGGCCTCGGTGGCGTATCCGTGGCCTTCCTCCGCCTCCGAGATCAGATAGCCCAATTCGGGTTCTTCATCGCCCGGCTCGGCCCCGATCAGGACAAAGCCAATCAGAGCGCCGGTTTCGGTCAGCTCAACGCTCCAGCCACCATGGCCCTGCAACATCCAGCAGGCCGACAGGCTGGCGAAATCATACCATGCCTCGTCACGGCTCATTGGGCCACCCAGCCCCTTGCCTCGCGGTCCGCAGGAAATTTCTGCATAAAGCGCGAAATCTTCGGGGCGACAAGCGCGCAGGGTCAGCCGGTCGGTGCTGAGCGTTGGCACAAGTGCCTTGAACTGTGCTGCCAGCGCACCCGGCACGCCGGTCGGTGAAGTTTCGCAGTACATTGCGGTCATGCTGCGCCCTCCGGTGCGGGATGGCGATAGACCAGTGTGCCCTCCCAATCGGGCAGGTCAGGCAATGTGGCGGCTTTATCAAGAGTACAGCCCAACCGTTCGGCTAAGGCAATGGAGCGCGCGTTGTCCGGGTCGATATAGCTGACCGCAGTGTCCCAGCCGAGGGTGCTAAACGCATAATCGCGCGTGGCCTTAGCGGCCTCATAGGCATAACCCTTACCTTCGGCATCCGGTTGAACAACCGACCAGCCGATCTCGGCTTCTGCCCAACCTTCGGGGTTGAAGGGGCCGGCCACGCCAAGGGCGACGTCATCATCCTTATGGCAGAACGAGAACAGACCATAGCCATGCAACACCCAGTGGCCGATCAGCATTGCGTGGTTGCGCCAGGCATCATGACGGGTACGGGACCCGCCCTGATATTGCGACCGTTCGGTGGCCCAGAAGGCTGCGAACACGTCCCAATCCTGAGGGGCAGGCGCGCGCAGGACCAGGCGCTCGGTTTCCAGAACGGGGGTCTCGGTCAGCTGCGGGATCATGCCAACGCCTCCGGTGCGGGATGCCGGAAGGTCAGCGTGCCCTCCCAATCCTCAAGGTCGGGCAGCTTGGCATCCGGGTCCAGCGTGCAGCCAAGCCGTTTCGCTAATGCGATGGAGCGGGCATTGTCGGGGTCAATATAGCTGACCACTGTCTTCAGCTTCAGCGTGTCATAGGCATAGCGGCGCACGGCAAGGGCGGCCTCATGTACCAAACCTTTGCCTTCCAGCGCGGGGTCCCAGATGCCCCAGCCGATTTCGTTCTCGTAGTAACCGCCGGGTTTGTGCACGCCTGCATCCCCGATGGCCGTGTCAGTGCCCTTCAAACAGACAGCAAACAGGCCGTATCCGCGCAAGGCCCAATGCCCGATCAGCCCTGCAGAATGATCCCAGGCGTCTGCGGCCGTGTAGGGTCCGCCCATGTATTTGGTCCGCTCGGACATCAGGAATGCAACACCGGCGTCGATATCCGAAGGATTGAACGCGCGCAGGGTCAGGCGGTCGGTTTCCAGAACCGGGGTATCTGCCAGATGCGGGGTCATGCGTAGGCCTCCGGGCCGCCATCGCTGTCCGCGCTCAGGCCCAGATCGGCGGGCGAGGGGTGCCGGAACAGTTGTTCTGCGCCCATCTGGACGTTGTCATATTCCCGCTCGAACCATGCACCCATGCGCTTGGCCAATGCGACCGAGCGGTCATTGCCCGGAACGATGTTCGAGGTCAGTGTTTCAAAGCCCAGTTCTTCATAAGCCCATTGGCGCGCGCGCAAGGCCCCTTCATAGGCGATGCCCTTGCCTTCGAACCCGTCAAAGACAACCCAGCCGATTTCCGCTTCGGGCCAGCCTTCGGGGTTCCAGATGCCGGTGATGCCACAGGGCTGTCCGGTTTCTTTCCAGACGGTTGTGAAATAGCCATAGCCGTGCAGTGCCCAGTGGCCGATATTGGTGGCAAACCAGCGCCACGCCTTGGGGCGGTCGTCTTCGGCGCCAAAGCCCCAGGAGCGATCCTTGTCCAGCAGGAACGCGCACAGCGGCTCAAAATCCGCAGCCTCAGGGCCGCGCAGGATCAGGCGCTCGGTTTCCAGTTGCGGGATGGATATGGGAAAGCTCATGACCGCGCGCCCTGAGGATAGTGGCGGTAACTGTCGCAGTTTTCGACAACGGCGGGTGTCGCGGTATCCAGTCGCGCGCCCAAGCGTTCGGCCAGTTTGCGCGAGGCAATATTGCGAGTGTCGACAAAGCTGACCACATTGGCCCAGCCCAGCGATGTGAACAGATGGGTCAGAACGGCCTGACATGCTTCAGCCGCCAATCCGGTGCCTTCGAACCGCGCCTCGGTCAGCAACCAGGACATTTCCGGTTCGGGGAAGTGATCCGGGTGGAACGGACCGGCCATGCCAGCCATCTCGCCTGTGTCCTTGAGCACCATGCTGTAGAAGCCATAGCCGTGCAAAACCCACTGACCGGCATAGGCCGCAAACTTGTGCCAGGCGTCATAGGCATTCATTGGTCCGCCATAAAACTCGGCCCGACCCGAGCCGAGAAACGCGAGCATCGCGGCTGTATCTGATGCGTTTGGAACACGCAGGATCAGCCCTCGGTTTCCAAGCGGGGGATGGCCAGCGAAAGGGTCATATTTGCCCCTCTCGTGGCAGAGCATAGACATCCCGCGCAACGCCATCGGGGAAGACATCGCGGCGGATCACCTGACCGCCCAGCCGCTGTGCCAAACGGCGTGCGGGGATGTTTTCATCGCGCATATGCGTTTCGACGGATGGCCAGCCCAAGGTGTCATAGGCCCAGGCGATGACCGCGCGGCTTGCTTCGGTTGCAAAGCCTGCGCCGCGCGCCTCGGGCATCAGCCACCATGTCAGCTCGTGGCTGGGCCAATCGTCGGGATGGGCCAGACCTGCACCGCCGATCACAGCCTCCTCGCCCCGCTGGCGCAACAACCACATGCCAAAGCCTTTGGCAGTCCAGTGATCCATATCGGCGCGGTGTCTCGCCACGACCTCGGCATCGTCACGGTTGCCGCGATATCCGCCGACCGTGATATCCGAGACCGCATTGAACGCGCGGTGCGCCTCAATATCCGCAGGCTCGGGCACCCGCAGGGTAAGCCGGTCTGTGTCAAGCTGACGAGAGATGGACAGGGTCGCCATGGGTTATTTCTTTTTCCCAAAACCCGAGAGGCCGGGGGGCAGTGCGGCACCGCCGCCAAGACCAGGAAGGCCGCCGCCGGGCATACCTTTGCCCATCGCCTTGGCGGCTTGTTCCAGCGCCTTGGGGTCCATGCCAGCGGCCATTTCCTCGGGGGAAGGACCGCCTTTGCCAAACATGCCTTTCATGGCCTGTTTCAGCATCCCGCCTTTGCCCATCTTGCCCATCTTCTTCATCATGTCGCCCATCTGGCGCTGCATTTTGAGAAGTTTGTTGAGTTTCGACACTTCAAGGCCCGAGCCAGCCGCGATGCGTTTCTTGCGGCTGGCCTGAAGCAGTTTCGGGTTGGCGCGTTCTTTCTTGGTCATCGACTGGATCAGGGCGACCTGATGGGTGATCACCTTGTCGTCGATCCCGGCGGCATCCATTTGTTTGGCCATTTTGCCAGCGCCCGGCATCATCCCCATGACGCCTTCCATGCCGCCCATCTTTTGCATCTGTTCCAACTGCATCCTGAGGTCGTTCATATTGAACTGCCCCTTGGTGAAGCGTTTCATCATGCGTTCGGCCTGCTCGGCCTCGATGGTTTCCTGCGCTTTTTCCACAAGGCTGACGATATCGCCCATGCCAAGGATGCGGCCCGCGACGCGATCAGGCTCGAACGTTTCGATCGCGTCCATCTTCTCGCCAAGACCGACAAAGCGGATCGGCTTGCCGGTGACGGCGCGCATCGACAGGGCGGCACCGCCGCGTCCGTCGCCGTCCATCCGGGTGAGGACCACGCCGGAAACACCGATCTTGTCGTCGAACTCGGTCGCAACGTTCACCGCGTCCTGACCGGTCAGGCCATCGACCACCAGCAGGGTTTCCCGCGGGTTGGCCACATCGCGCACGGCAGCGGCCTGTGCGATCAGTTCCTCGTCGATGTGCAACCGGCCTGCGGTGTCCAGCATGTAGACGTCATAGCCACCAAGGCTGGCCTGCGTCTTGGCGCGTTTGGCAATGGCAACCGGGTCTTCGCCCTTGACGATGGGCAGGGTGTCGACGCCGATCTGGGTGCCGAGAATTTGCAGTTGTTCCATAGCCGCCGGGCGATTGACGTCCAATGACGCCATCAGCACGCGCTTGCCCTCACGCTCTTTCAGACGTTTTGCCAGCTTGGCGGTGGTGGTGGTTTTCCCCGAGCCTTGCAGCCCGACCATCAGGATCGGGGCAGGCGGGTTATCAATCTTCAGCGCGCCGGGGTCTTCGTCACCGGTGAGGGTTTCAACCAGCGCGTCATGCACGATCTTGACGACCTGCTGGCCGGGGGTGATCGACCTGGTGACCGCCTGACCGGTGGCCGCGTCCTGCACACGTTTGATGAAATCGCGCGCCACGGGCAGGGAAACGTCGGCCTCAAGCAGGGCCACACGCACTTCGCGCAGGGCGGTCTTGACGTCTTCCTCGGAGAGGGCCCCCTGTTTGGTGAGCCGGTCAAAGACGCCAGAGAGGCGGTCGGAAAGACTTTCAAACATATGGTGCCTCCTTGGGCGGTTCCTTTTTGCCACCTCAATAATAGGAGGCGACGGTTCAAACGATAAGCGCCCCCACGGGCGTAACACGCTGGTGGGGGGCGATCCCGGGAGTATCCCAAGGGACCGGAAGCATCATCAACTTCCGGAATTCCGCCCGCGTGTATGAGGGAACGTGGCCCGAGTCAAGTCATCAGCGGGGTTCTGTCAGGGCAATCGCGTTTCAAAAGTCTTGGATGAGAGTTTTCAGGACCTCATTGCTCCAGCCCGCTTTTTTGAATTTGCCGCGATTTGATCCTTTTGCAGGATTGGCCTTGATGATGCTCAAGGCAATCCGCCCCAAAGCGGCAAAGCTGGCTGGCGCGTGATCTTTTCGCGCGCGGTGTCGGTCGTCGTTCATCACCACGTCGAGAGACCAATGCAAGCTGTTCCCAATTTGCCACTGGCCGCGGATCAGTGTGGCGGCCCCCTGAGCCGCGGGACATTTGGAGAGCGGATAAAGCCGTTCGGCGTGACTGGTCTTGTCGCCAACCGCGCGCCTGGAGGCGACATGGACGAAAGCCTGAAGAGGCGGCCACTTATGGGTATTGATCAGATATTCCGGCACATCGTGGACGCGGTATGACCGCTCTTCCACACGACCATGATCAGCATCAATAGTGCTATATTCATCAATGTAATCTGTGTCTTCGTCTTCCACGAAAGCCCGGACATCGGCCAACATGCCGCCCTGATTGCCCTTGAGCCGCAGGCAATAATCGCCTCCCTCCCGCACGATCAATTCGCAGGTCCCGCGCTGACAATGCAGTGCGTCTGCGGTGATGGTGATGCCGCGGATATCAAGCATCTCAATCAACTCACGCAGGGCCAGGATCCCGCCACCGCCCCTGGCGCCCTGAGTAATCCCAAGGGTGAGACGTGCCCCATGTGCAAAGGCCGTGACAATGTTCATATTCGATTGCCCGGCGGCCTTGTCAAAGCCGCGTCGCATCTCTTTGCCATCAATGGCGATGGCAGGGTGCTCACCGGAGCCAGCCGCAAAGTCGGCGCGGAACTTGTCGAAAAAGGCCTGAAAGCCCGTCGGCTTCATCACGCGAAACAGCCGGGAATACGCGTCATGGCAAGGTATCCCGTGAGGCAACTCAGGAAACCCACGCAGGAAATCCCCCTTCATTTGTCCGAAAGGTTCCATGTCCACCGCCGTATCACCACCGCAAAGCGCGCACAAAAGGCCGATCGTCATCAAATCACGGAACTTGTGGCGCGGAGCATTGCCGCCGCGTGGGTCATCCACCGCATTGAAACAGCTGTCTAATCCTGGCATCTCGAAACCCCATCATCTGATGAAACCTCCAGAATCCAATTCTCGGACACTGTCAAACTTTAAGCGCGATTCCCCTGAGGGTTCTGTAGGGGTCGGCAGGGTGATAGCGTGGACCAAATACATTAGGACAAAGTGCATTATGGAAGCCCTTCTTCTGATCTTTGGTGAAATCCTGTTTGCCTGCCTTGCCCCTGTTCTTGGCCTTGCAGACGCTGCGCTGGCCGGGTTGCTTGAACTTATCGCCGCCTTTTTCGCCCTTCTTTTTGGTGAAGTGTTTGGGGCACGCAAGAAACGGCGGGTCACTGGCAAAAACGGCACTTCGACGTCGCAGCGCAAGCCGTTGATCCCCCGCAAGGTGCTGCACTGGATGGCTGGCATCCTTGGAGGGCTTGGGGCCGTGGCGTTGTTGGGTTCGGTTCTCTTTTTCCAACCTATTCTGAACTACGCAATGGCAAGTGCTGCTGCGAAGGCCGGGATGGAGGTGCAGTTTGAGACCGCCAGCGGCATGTTGCTGACCGGGCAGGTGACGCTGGAGAATGTGTATGTCACCCGCGATGACCCAGAGGGGCTGGATCTTGATGTCCGGGTGGCCAAGGCGCAGGCGGATGTGGATCTGTGGAGCTTGTTGGGTCATGAGCCGGTGATCACCCTTGCGGTCGTCGAGGGGGTGACGGGGCATGTCAGCCCGCCGCGTGCCGATAAAGACAAGCCCAAGAAGAAACGCCGGGATTTCCGGGCTGATCTGGTACAGGCGACAGGTGTTGATCTGGAAATCCGCCCCAAGGACAGCGCGGCCTATGACCTTGTCATTGAGGCGGCGGAACTGGCACCCTTCCGTAGCCGATCGGCTGTGTTCGATCTGCTGTTCCGCTCTAATACCAGCGGCCTTAATGTCTGACTCACTTTTGTGATTTCAAATTTACTGCATTTCTGAATCAATGGCCTCCAGAAGCAAGGAGGTGCTCATGGGTGGGGCAGTCAAGATTACGCGCACAGATATGTCCGCGCAAGATTTGCGTTGTGCTGCAAAGCGAACCAGGGATGGTCGTGTTGTCCGTCGAATACTCGCCATAGCGCTGGTGCTTGACGATGTGGATCGCGCAACAGCGGCCCGTAGCAGCGGTATGGATCGCCAAACTCCCAGAGACCGGGTGCATCGCTACAATGCAGAGGGCCCTGGTGGGCTTTCTGATCGGTGTGGCAAGGGTGCAAAACCACGCCTGTCCCTGGAGCAACAGGCGCTGTTTGTGGCTTGGGTTGAGGCTGGGCCTGACCCGGCAAAAGATGGCGTAGTGCGGTGGCGCTGTGCCGATTTGCAGGTCCGCGTTGAAGAAGAATTCGACGTAAAGCTACATGAACGTACGATTGGCAAGTATCCAGCCAGGCATGGTTTTCGTCGCCTTTCCGTGCGCCCGGAGCATCCCGGAACTGATCCCGCTGCACAGCAGGCTTTTAAAAAAACTTTGCCAGCCTCATAGCCGATACCCTGCCAAAACATGCAAAGGGGAAGCCGCTTGAGGTATGGTTCCAGGATGAAGCCCGCGTCGGGCAGCAAGGACCCCTCACCCGCAAATGGGCCAGGCGTGGAACCCGCCCGCGCGCACCACGTGATACGCGCTGCAAATGGAGCTGTATCTTCGGCGCAGCCTGTCCTGCCTGTGGCACGGCGGCTGGGCTGGTCCTGCCTTACGTCAACGCCGAAGCAATGGGGCTGCATCTCGATGAGATCGCAAAGACAATCGCACCCGGCGCACATGCCTTGCTCATCATCGACGGGGCTGGTTGGCACGGAGCAAAATGCTTGCAGGTGCCAGATAATACTACACTCGTAAAACTGCCCCCATACTCACCGGAATTGAACCCAATGGAAAACGTTTGGGCCTATCTGCGGTCGAACAAACTCGCTGTCTCTGTCTTCGACACATATGAAGAAATCCTCGAAAATGCGCCCAGGCCTGGAACTTCTTTGCGAACGACCCTGAACGCATAACTTCAATCACAGATCGAGAATGGATAAAGGTCAATTAATTGGGCCGTTGGTATAACATGACCGCGCAGGTCGCGGGGCAGGACCTGATCGTGCCGATCCGGCAGATCACCGAACAAGGGCGCGAAACCTTCTGGAGTTTCGAGGATGTCGAGGCGGAGCAGATCAAATTGCTTGTGCCCAAAGCGCCGCTGACCTGGCTGAATGGCGGGACGGTGTCGGTGCGTGTTGATGATAAGTGGAGCCTCTCGGACGACTGGATTGATATGGACTGGAGCATCCGGTTCGATCAGGTGCGTATTGTCGTCCCGGAAGGGGCGGGCACGACCGAGAAATTGCTGGGCGGTGCCTTGGCCAAGGCGGTCAGGGCCAAGGCAGGAACGGCGGATTTTCGGTACCGACTCTCTTGAACCGCAAGAGGTTCGCGCGCTGCGCTCGGGCGATCTTGCCCATTTCTGGGATGTGGTTTTGTCGGGCGTCATGACATCTGTGAAAGACCGCTTGCCGTTTGGTGGTGGCACCGAGGAGATCGCGCCTGATGATCCACGGGACACAGAGCCGAAAGGCAGCGCGATTGACAAGCTGAAAGGCCTTTTCAAGCGCGACAAGGACGAATGATCAGCTGCGCGCCAGCCACCGGTTAACCGCGTCCACCATCACCTCGGGGCCAGGTCCGTTGGTGAAATACTCATGCAGGGGCACGCGGATTTCGGTTGGTTCGCCGCCCCGTGTGCTGCCGAGGATCAGGACGGGGCGATGCAGTGTCTGGCCGCTCTCGGAAAAGTCGGTCTCAATCCGCGCTTCGGTCAGACGCGAGAGTTTATGGGTGATTTCGGTATGTTTGAAAATTGAACGACGGCGGATGCGGATACGGTCGGATTGGCGATCAAAGATGAACTGCAACCGTTTGGCAAACAACCCCAGCGCCATCAGCCACAGCCCGCCGCCTGCGACGATGAACAGACCAGAAAAGAACCACCACATCGGATCACTTGACTGGCCCAGCGGCAACAATCCGATGCCGACAAACAAGATCACCAACAACGCAAGCCCGATGGACAACACCCAGGGGATATGATCGAGGACCAGTTGGTCGTCGGTATTGCGAGTGATCTTCATCGTGTCAGCCTCCCGATCAGGAGTGGTGATTTGGCCCTAACCGAGAAACCGCAATCTGTGTAGAGGAATCAAGGCGAAACGCTTTAAGCGACCAACGCTTCAACCCCGGCACCGGCCTTCGCCTGTGCGGGCGGACGCGTCGATTTGAAGGATAGTGCGCGCCATTGGTGAGCCTCCTGTTGCGTATGACTGAAGTGCAAAATGGAGATTGCAAAATTCAACACGATCTCCGATGTTGCGGAGGTAGTGTGCAAATTTGCGTAGCCGCTGAAGCGAGGGCCACCATGGATAACTGGGATCAAATCAGGACTGCCTATAATATGGCGCGTGTCGGCACGGTCAGCGGCGCGGCGGATGTGCTGGGCGTGCATCATGCTACGGTGATCCGTCATATTGATGCACTGGAAGAACGGTTGGGCGTGAAGCTGTTTCAGCGCCATGCGCGCGGCTATACCGCTACCGAAGCAGGCGAGGATCTGTTGCGCGTGGCGCAGGCCACCGATGATCAGTTCAGCCAGTTGGCAAGCCGTATCAAGGGTCAGGGCAATGATGTGGACGGTGAATTGGTGGTAACCTCTTTGGGGGGCTCAGCCATCTTCTGGTTCCGGTGCTGACCGGATTTCAGGCCGCCTTTCCCGATATCACTGTGCGCTATCTGACCAGTGACCGGCTGTTCCGCCTTGAGTATGGCGAGGCGCATGTCGCCATTCGTGTGGGTGCTGCCCCCAATCAACCCGATAACGTCGTACAGCCCTTTCACAAGCAGAAGGTGACGCTTTATGCGTCTGAGGCCTATGTTGCCAGATATGGCTGTCCGTCGGGCAGCATAGATTACGCGGGGCATCGATTTGTCGGTATGGACGACGCAAAGTCGCGTGCCCCCTTTGCCCGCTGGATGCGGGAAAACGTGCCGCTGGACTGCGTGGTGTTCCGCAGTGGCGACTTTCATGCGCAGCGCCGGGCGATCATCGAAGGGGCCGGGATCGGGTTCATGTCACAGCTTCAGGCCGAAGAGTATGGTGGGCTGACCGAAGTCACGCCTCCGCGTGATGAATGGTCGACGCCCTTATGGCTGGTGACCCATATGGATTTGCACCGCACCACCAAGGTACAGGCGTTTCTGGACTACCTCAAAGAGTGCGCCGCTGCATGGGATCAGCCATGACAGAGGCCCTCAAAGGGCATCTGGCGATGTTGATGTTTTCCGGCCTGATTGCCGGGTCCTTTGCGCTGGGCTCGATGGCAGCGCCACAGGTTGCGCCGACCGCCCTGAATGCCGTGCGGTTCATTCTGGCCTCGGTGATTGTGGGGGCCTGGGCCTTTGCCATCACCGGCGTTGAGCGCCGCGCGTTTCAGGCCCCGTGGCGCTATCTACTGATGGGCGCGGCAATGGGCACGTATTTCGTGCTGATGTTCGAGGGGCTGAAAACCGCGCCGCCGGTATCGGCTGCGGCCGTGTTTACCCTGACGCCCATCTTGTCCGGGCTGTTTGGCTATCTTTTGTTGCGCCAGATCACCACCCGGCGCATGGCCATTGCTCTGGCCGTCGGGGCCAGTGGTGCGCTTTGGGTGATCTTTCGTGCCGATCTGGGCGCGTTGGTGCAATTCAGTGTAGGCCGGGGCGAGATGATCTATTTCTTCGGCTGTATCGCTCATGCGTTTTACACGCCGCTGGTACGCAAGCTGAACCGGGGTGAGCCGCCGGTGGTGTTTTCCTTTGGCGCGATGCTGGCCACTGCCTTGCTGGTCAGCCTTGTGGGGTGGCGTGACATTGCCCAGACTGATTGGGTCGCGCTTCCCGGGATTGTCTGGATCACCATTGCCTACACGGCGATCTTTGCCACCGCGATCACCTTTGTGCTGGTGCAATACGCATCGCTGCGACTGCCCAGTGCCAAGGTGATGGCCTATACATACCTCACCCCCAGCTGGGTGATCCTGTGGCAGGCCGCGCTGGGCCATGGCGTGCCGCAAGGGTTGGTGTTGGGTGGTGTGGCGCCAACCATTCTGGCGCTGTTGATGCTGTTGAAGGATGAAGACAGGCCGACGCTGCCCTAGATCAAATGCGCCGTTTCAAGCTGTTGCCTGAGTGCTTCAAAGCTGATCGGTGCGGCGCTGTCTTTGTTGGCTGGTTTCGGATCCTCTGTGATCGGGTTCAGGCGCACCAGATCAACGGGGGCAAAAGCCTCGATCTGACGGGCCATCGACTCGATTGCGTCCTGACGGGTGCGGCGCTGGATCAGGCCAATGCGGGTTTCCGATTGCATTGCAAAGGGTGCCAGATGAAAGGCCGAGCCATCACCGCCGACAATGGTATGGGCAGCGCGGTAGATCTGACATTGCGCGCGGATGCTGTGCCGCTGGGGATGAAAGATCGCATAGCCGGCCGATTTCATCATGGCTTCGATCCGGGCTTCCTGATCCAGCCCGCTGGTGGCTGTATTTCAGTTTGCTGCGCGAGACATAGATCTTATCGGGGCCGATGGCCGGGCAATTGCGGTCGATCCGGTCGCGGACATAACGGCGGAATTCGTCCGTGCCGGTCGCCCAGTGCATATGCCCAAAGCCCTGCGCAGGCAGATACAGCGTTTCCACCGTTACCGGCGTGCGCACCAGATGCAGAGGCATATCGCACCCCATCAGCCGCAGGAATGACAGCAACCGACGGCGCAGCACGGCACCAAAATCAGTCTGATGCATGGGCAGCAGGACAAGACCGTCAAACCGGTCTTGCCGCCCATCCATGGCCCAGAGCCGGGCCAGGGTTTCCATGATGAAATGCCCAAAGTGATGCCGACCAATCCCGGCGAACAGATAGGTCCCCGTCAGCTTCTTGCGCGGGGCTTTGCCGGGGTGGTCGGGGATGGCCGAAAAGCGGCTTCTGGACAGCCGTGTGCGCGATAGATCACAGAAACTGCTGTCGGGGCGGAACGCCCCACAGCTGAGTCCCGCATCCGATCCCACCGGCATCACCACCGCATCATGGATCGGTTCGACAATCGGTGGGGGCAGGTGGCCGGGCGAAAGCAATGGTGCCCTCTCACCGTCCGGGGGCGGGATGGTTTCAGTCATCTGTCTTCAACTCGGCCTCAAGGAAACGTTCAAACGCGTCCAGATTGACCGCCTCGAACTGACCAAAACTCTGCATCCATATGCTGGTGTCACGCATCGCATCTGGTTCCAGCTTGCACCATTTCACGCGACCGCGGCGTTCCTGACTGATCAGGCCTGCGCGGCTGAGAATGTTCAGATGTTTTGAAATTGCTGCCAAGCTCATCTCGAACGGCTCGGCCACGTCCGTGACGGCCATATCGTCCTCCAGCAGCATCACAAGGATCGCGCGGCGGGTGGGATCGGCCAGGGCAGCAAAGACAGTATCAAGCGAGTGCGTCATTGCCTGTTGGTTTGGGCTATGCCCGCCCGCCCGTCAAGCGGCGGTTTGATGCAGCGCAAAGCGGTTTGCGCCCAAGAAGTTTAAGAGGTCCCTTCGAAGGAGTGCGGTTGATGTACACGAATATCATGGTGCCGGTCGATATGGCCGAAAAGCATAACTGGACCACTGGAATCATGGTGGCCTGTGATCTGGCCGAGCATTACGGGGCCAAGATCACGCTGGTGAGCGTCAGCGGAGGGTTGCAAGGCAACGTCTCTCATTCGACCGAAGAATATGGGCGGCGTCTGGATAACTACGCCCGGGAAATAGCCTCGAAGTATCACGTTGATGTGGCCAGCCTGAACTACACGGTGCCTGACCCAAGTGTTGAGGTGGATCGCAAGCTGATGCAGGCCATTGGCGATCTGCATGCTGATCTGGTGGTTATGGCCAGCCATCAGCCCGGATGGACCGAGCATCTGATTAATTCCCATGGTGGGCGGATGGCCAGCCATGCGCCGATCTCGGTGTTCATCGTGCGCGATCCGGCGCTGGACCCGTAAAAGATCAACCATTTGGTTGAATATCCAAAACTGACGGTTTCGCGGCTTCCAGCCTTGCGGGAGAGTGATCCGCAATTTTTTAGTTTCTATAAATCATAATTAAAACAAAGGCTTGACTCCGTTTCGGCGCGGTGCCCCCATGCTTGACTCATATGCCCTCCGCGCTTAGCAAAGGCACAACTCTTCCTAGGGGGAATTTGCGTGTCTGATCCCGATCCCGCTGAGCGCCTTGCGAAGCTAAAAGCCCGGATCGACGCCTTGAAAAACAAGGACGCGCCGAAGCCTCATAAGGAAGAACACTATTCTCAGGCGCAACATGCCTGGCGGATGGTGATCGAATTGGTCGCGGGGATCGTGATTGGTTTTGGCATTGGGTACGGGCTGGACAGCCTGTTCGGGACGATCCCGATCTTCCTGGTGCTGTTTACATTGCTGGGCTTTGCCGCAGGCGTCAAAACCATGATGCGTAGCGCCGAAGAGATCCAGCGACAGACACTGGCCGACAAGGCCGAAGACAATGCACCCGACAAGGGTGACGAGAAGAGGGCAAAAAATGGCGGATGAAGCGCACGGTTCTGACGAGGTTGCTCTGGTTTTCCACCCGATGGACCAGTTCCTTGTCAAACCGCTGTTTGGTGACGGCCCGGTCGGCACCTTTACGATCACCAATGTGACCTTCTGGATGGCGCTGGCCATTCTGGCGATCATCGGCCTGATGGTGCTGGGGTCTTCCAAACGCTCGACAATCCCGACGCGGATGCAATCCATTGCTGAACTGGCCTATGGTTTTATCCGCAAGATGGTCGAGGACGTGGCCGGCAAGGATGCGCTGCCATACTTCCCCTATATCATGACGCTGTTCATGTTCATCGTCTTCTCGAATTTCCTGGGATTGATCCCCGGCGCCTTCACAACCACCAGCCATATCGCTGTGACAGCAGTGATGGCGATAGGCGTGTTCCTGTTTGTGACCATTCTGGGCTTTGTCAAAAACGGCTTTGGGTTCCTGGGCGTGTTCTGGATCAGTGCCGCGCCGCTGCCGCTGCGTCCTATCCTTGCGCTGATCGAAGTCATTTCCTATTTCGTGCGCCCGGTCAGCCACTCTATTCGTCTGGCGGGCAACATGATGGCCGGTCACGCGGTGATCAAGGTGTTCGCCGCCTTCGCACCGATGATCCTGATCGGGTGGATCGGTGTTGTGGTGACACCGCTGTCGATCCTTGCGATCACCGCGATCTACGCGCTTGAGGTGCTGGTGTCCTTCATCCAGGCCTATGTCTTTGCCATCCTGACCTGTGTGTATCTGAAGGATGCGCTGCATCCACACCATTAAGGATAACCGAAACGACGGGTGCGCCTGATGTGCGCCCGACCATCAATGCCAATTCCAACGTAAGGAGAATTCACTATGGAAGGCGATATCGTACAAATGGGCGCATACATCGGCGCTGGTCTGGCCTGTACAGGCATGGGCGGCGCGGCTGTTGGTGTGGGCCACGTTGTGGGGAACTATCTGTCGGGTGCTCTGCGCAACCCGTCGGCCGCTGGTGGCCAGGTCGCAACCATGTTCATCGGTATTGCGTTCTCGGAAGCGCTGGGGATCTTCTCGTTCCTCGTTGCCCTTCTGCTGATGTTTGCCGTCTAAACCTTACAGAAGCTGATCCTTACGCGGGGGTGGAGGGCACGGCCTTCCACCTCTGGTATCCGGAAAGTTCCTGAGGGAGAACGACAATGGCAAGCGAAACGCAAGACGCCACAGGCCACGGTGCCGAAGCTGCTGCCGAAGTAGGCATGCCGCAGCTGGACGTGACGACATTTGGCAACCAGATCTTCTGGCTGCTGGTCACGCTGATCGTGATCTATTTTGTCCTGTCCCGCATTGCATTGCCGCGCATCGCCGCGGTTCTGGCGGAACGGCAAGGCACGATCACCAATGATCTGGCCGCTGCCGAAGACCTGAAGGCCAAAGCGGTCGAGGCCGAAGAGGCCTATAACAAGGCGCTGACCGATGCCCGTGCCGAGGCACAGAATATTGTGGCCGAGACCAAAGCCGAGATCAAAGTTGATCTGGGCAAGGCCATCGAAAAGGCCGATGCCGAGATTGCCGCCAAAGCGGCAGACGGTGAGGCGAAGATTGCCGAGATCCGCGCCGGTGCGCTGGAAAGCGTCAAGGTTGTGGCCAAGGACACCACCAAGGAAATCGTTGCCGCCCTGGGTGGCAAAGCAGATGCGAAATCGGTGACTGCCGCCGTGACCGCACGGATGAAAGGGTAGAGCCATGACAAGATTGTTTGCGACCACCCTTTTTGCCGTGACGCTGGCTGGCCCGGCATTCGCAGCCAAAGGCCCGTTCTTTTCTCTGCAAAACTCGAACTTCGTGGTTCTGATCTCGTTCCTGCTGTTCATCGCGGTGCTGGTCTATCTCAAGGTTCCGTCCCTGTTGGGCGGCCTGCTGGACAAGCGCGCCGAGGGCATCAAATCGGAACTGGACGAGGCCCGCGCCCTGCGCGAAGAGGCCCAGACCCTGCTAGCCAGCTATGAGCGCAAGCAGAAAGAAGTTCAGGAACAGGCCGATCGGATTGTGGCCCATGCCAAAGAAGAGGCCGCCGAGGCCGCTGAGGCGGCCAAAGCCGATCTGAAAGCCTCGATCGCGCGCCGCCTGCAAGCGGCCGAAGATCAGATCGCCTCGGCCGAGGCCGGTGCCGTCAAGGAAGTGCGCGACAGCGCCGTCATGATCGCCGTGGCTGCCGCCAAGGATGTCATCGCCAAGCAGATGACCGCTGCGGATGGCAACAAGCTGATCGACGATGCGATTGGCGAGGTCGAAACCAAACTGCACTGATCGCTTTGATATTGCCAATGTAAGGACCCGGCCCTGTTCAGGCGCCGGGTCTTTTTTATGTGTGGGTCAAGGCAGGCCCGGCCTGACCACACCGGAAAACGGACATTGACGCTCACCCAAGAAGCTTATGCAATGTCAGCGCCATCACCTGCGCCGATTGCACCATATCCTTGATGCCAACATATTCATCCGGCTTATGGGCAAGATCCAAAATCCCCGGCCCATAGGCGATACAGTTCTTCAGCTTGCCAATCCGGTCGATATGTTTTTGATCATAGGTGCCCGGGCTGACCACATAGTCGGGCGCGCGTCCAAACACCTGCTGCACCGCCTGCGCCACGGCTCCGACCACCGGCGCGTCCTTCTCGGTCATGGTGGGCAGCACCCGGTGCAATTCGCGCAAATCATAGTCAAACCCATCGCGCCTTTCGCGGACACGCTCCAGAACGGCGTGCATTTCGGCCTGAACCTCATTGATATCTTCCTCAATCAGAAAGCGGCGGTCGACCACCATGCGGCAGCGATCCGGCACGCAGGGCGAGGGCAGACCAGTATAATCGGCGTCCTGTTCCGGCTCGCCGCCATGGACCGAGTTGATGTTCAGCGTCGATTGTTTGGCGCCATCGGGCACCACCGGCATGTCGGTGCGTTTCACCGCAAGGGCGGGAAACAGGCTGTCCTCCATCTCGGCCACCACGGCGCCCATGTGGCGCACCGCGCAATCACCAAGAAAGGGCATTGAGCCATGGGCGATCTCGCCCTTGGTTTCGATCTCGGCCCACCACACGCCGCGATGGCCCAGACAGATGCGATCCTTGTTCAGCGGCTCGGGGATGATCACGTGATCGACATGGGCGTAATGCCCCTGTTCGGCCAGATAGGCGACCCCGCCAAAACCGCCTGATTCCTCATCTGCCGTTCCGGAAATCTCAATCGACCCGGCAAAATCGGGGCAAAGATCACAGAACACCTCGGCTGCGATGATACTGGCCGCCAACCCGCCCTTCATGTCACAGGCCCCGCGCCCATAGACGCGCCCATCCTTCACTTCACCGCCAAAGGGATCGGTGGTCCAGCCGTGGCCCACGTCGACCACATCGATATGACTGTTGAAATGCACGCATTCACCCGGGCGCGCGCCGTCGCGTCGCGCGACGATGTTCCAGCGCGGATAGATGTCACTGTCGCCAATCGCCCCCTTGGCGCGGATCAGCCGGGTTTCAAATCCCGCGCGCAGCAAACGCCGGTCCAGATAGTCACAAATCTCGCGATAGTTCTGTCCGGGCGGGTTCAGCGTGGGGATGCGGATCAGATCCTGGGTCAGCGCCACCAGATCGCTCTGGCGCGCTGCAATCTCTGATCTGAGCCTGTCTGCGACCTCCATCCGATCTCCCCTTGTTGCTGATTATAGCGTCCTGCTGCTCTGCCACCAGAACCTAGTCATCAAAAGGCGTCACCTGCGCCACGATCACCGCGTTTTCTTCAAGCGCACGGGCCATCAGGGCGCGCTCGTCTTCGCCAATCTCATGCCCCTCGGCCTCGCGTTCGGCCAGCGTGCCATGACCCACGACATCCAGCGGGGCCATATCAGCCTGTTTCAGGATCGCCACGGTTTCGCGCACTGCCTCGGCCTCGTCCACGCCGCTGGCATAGATCATCAATGCCGCTCCTGTCGCCCCTTTGGGCAGCCCATCGCCCTCTTTACGGCCCACTTCGACCAGCAGGGTATAGACCTTCTGGCGGCTCTCTTTGGGTGCTTTGGTCATCGTAAAAACTCCTTACAGGACAGATACGCGCCATGGGTTCGGATAGAAAGGCCCCATCATGGCTGGCGCGCGCCCGATCCTAACGCCATAATGCGCCCGAAACGGGAGGCGGCAATGAAACGCATCAAAGATATGGTGGCCGAGGCCAACGCCGAGGTCGATCACGCCCCGGCCAGCGCGTTTCTGGACCTGTTGGGCCAGGACGGTGTGACCTTTGTCGATCTGCGCGATCCTCGCGAGTTGAGTCGCGATGGGATGATCCCCGGTGCTTTTCACTGTCCCCGCGGGATGCTGGAATTCTGGATTGACCCCGAAAGCCCCTATGCCAAGCCGCAGTTCCAGACCGGCAACCGGTTCGTGTTTTATTGCGCCTCAGGCTGGCGTTCGGCCCTGTCGGCGCGCACGGCACAGGACATGGGCCTGGAAAAAGTCACCCATATCGAGGATGGGTTTTCCGGCTGGAAAAAGGCAGGCGGCGCTGTCGAGGATAAGTTCGCGAAATAGTGCGGAGGGCCATCGTCAGCCCTGGTAGGGGGGCCACCTGCGTCGATTGCGATGCAATCGACTTTCGGTCTACGGACGATGGCCCGGGGCGCTGCGCGCCTGTTAACCGGGCTTGGGTCACACGTCAGATCAATCGCGCAACAGCTCGTTGATGCCCGTCTTAGACCGGGTCCGCTCGTCAACGCGCTTGACGATCACCGCACAGTACAGGTTGACGTTGTTCTTCGAGGGCATCGACCCGGCGACAACCACCGAATAAGGCGGCACCTCGCCATACATCACTTCGCCGGTTTCACGATCCACGATCTTGGTTGACTGGCCGATGAACACGCCCATGCCCAGAACCGAGCCTTCGCGCACGATGCAGCCCTCAACCACTTCCGAGCGCGCGCCGATAAAGCAATTGTCCTCGATGATCGTCGGGCCGGCCTGCATCGGCTCCAAAACGCCGCCAATGCCCACACCACCCGACAGGTGCACGTTCTTGCCGATCTGTGCACAACTGCCCACGGTGGCCCAGGTATCGACCATAGTCCCCTCGTCGACATAAGCGCCAAGGTTCACAAAGGACGGCATCAGCACCACGCCCGGCGCGATATAGGCCGATTTGCGTACCACACAGTTGGGCACAGCGCGGAAACCGGCAGCACCCCATTCATTGTCGCCCCAGTCTTTCCACTTGCTGTCGACCTTGTCCCACCAGGCCCCGCCCTGGGCCGAGCCCTCTTGGCGTTCCATGTCCTTCAGGCGGAAACCCAACAACACGGCCTTCTTGGCCCATTGGTTCACATGCCAGCTGTTGTCATCCTGCTTTTCCGCAACACGCAGCTGACCACTGTCCAGCGCATTCAGCGTGTCCTCGATCGCCTCGCGGGTCTCGCCTGTTGTGGCGGGTGTGATGGTGTCGCGCGCCTCCCAGGCGGCGTCGATGGCAGTTTCCAGTTGGGCGTTGGACATGGGGGCCTCCCTTGCGTCTCATGATCATTCCTGTTGGCATGACCTATATGAGCGTGCCCGGCACAGTGCAATGCGGCAATGGCGACGCCATCTGCGTCAAATCAATTGCGTCGCGGGGGCCGGGCTTTCATAGTCAGCCCATGACGCAGGCTTGTCCCACGCTTTTCTCGCCCCTGACCATCGGACCCATGACGGTGAAAAACCGGATCGTTTCGACCGGGCATGACACCTGTCTGCCCCATGATGGCACGGTCAACGACACGCTGATCGCCTACCATGCGGCGCGGGCCAAAGGCGGTGCAGGCCTGATCGTCACGCAGGTGGCAGGCGTGCATGAAACCGCGCGCTACACCTCGCATCTGCTGATGGCCACCGACGATGCCTGTATTCCGGGCCTGCGCCGTCTGGCCGAGACGCTGCATGCCGAAGGCTGCAAACTGATCGTGCAACTGTTCCATCCGGGCCGCGAGATCATGGAGGTCGCCGATGGCACTGCCGCAGTGGCTTATGCTCCTTCCGTCAGCCCCAGTGAACGGTTTCACACCATCCCCCGTGCCATGTCGGTCGCCATGATTGACGAGATTATCGAAGGCTATCGCGCCGGGGCCGCGCGGGTCAAAGCCGCCGGGGCAGACGGGGTCGAGATTATTGCCAGCCAGGGCTATCTGCCTGCGCAATTCCTGAGTGCCGCGGTCAATCAACGGACCGATGCCTATGGCGGCAGCCCTGAAAACCGTCGCCGGTTTCTGGCTGAAGCCATCGAGGCCGCACGCGACGGCGGTGGCGCGGATTTCGTCGTCGGCATGCGCATTTCGGGCGATGAGAAAGATTCCAATGGCCTCGACGAACCCGAAGCGCTGGACATCATCGCCGCCGTAGAACCCACGATTGATTATGTTAGCGTCGTCGCAGGGAGCTCGGCCACTTTGGGCGCTGCCATCCATATCGTTCCGCCAATGTTCGAAGCCAGTGCGTATCTCGCCCCGTTCTCAGCTGCGGTAAAGCAACGCGTGAACATCCCGGTCGTGGTTACTGGTCGTATCAACCAACCACAAGACGCCGAAGCGGTGCTCGCCTCGGGGCGGGCCGATATGTGCGGCATGACCCGCGCGATGATTTGTGATCCGATGATGGCGATGAAGGCCGAGGCCGGGCGACTGGACGATATCCGCGCCTGCATCGGCTGCAATCAGGCCTGTATCGGGCACTTCCACAAGGGCGTGCCGATTTCCTGCATCCAACACCCCGAGACAGGGCGCGAACTGAGTTATGGCGATCTGACGCCAGCGTCGCGGCCCAAACGCGTGCTGGTCATCGGGGGTGGGCCTGCGGGGATGAAGGCCGCCTCAGTCGCCGCAAAGCGGGGGCATGATGTCATTCTGGTTGAGGCCGAGACGCAGCTGGGCGGGCAGGCCCGGCTGGCGCAGCTGTTGCCTGGCCGGGCCGAGTTTGGCGGAATTATCACCAATCTCAGCCATGAAATGGAACTGGCCGGGGTTGATATCCGAACTGGAACGCGGGCTGATTTGCAGCTCATTGATCAGCTTGATCCCGACGCCGTCCTTCTTGCCACTGGCGCGAAACCGCATTGGCCGCACGGGTTCGAGGCCGATGACGACGCTCATGTGGTCGATGCTTGGGCTGTGCTGCGCAACGAGGTGAACCCCGGCAGTTCCGTCGTGATCGCCGATTGGCGCAGCGATTGGATCGGACTTGGGCTGGCCGAGATGCTGGCCAGTGCGGGCAGCCATGTGCGGCTGGCGGTGAATGGCACCCATGCGGGCGAGTTGATTCAATCCTATGTGCGCGACAGCATGGTCAGCCGACTGCACAGGCTGGGGGTGGAAATCACGCCCTATGCGCGCTTGTTCGGGGCGGATGGTGATACAGCCTATTTCCAGCATTCCGCCAGTGGCGAAGCGATGGTGATGGAGGGGGTCGATACGTTGATCTTGGCGCAGGGGCATGCACCTGAGGACAGCCTGGCAGAGGCATTAACCGAGCGAACGTTCCAGATGATCGGGGACTGCCTTGCGCCCCGAACCGCTGAGGAAGCAGTGTTGGAAGGGTTGAAGGCGGCAGTATCCCTCTGAGGGGGTCTGAGAGGCTGTTCCAAAAGTAGTTGAGTGATATCACGTGTTTATGATTCATTGGTTTTGAAAGAACCTGGAGGATCCCATGACGTGGACAGACATCACCCGCGCGGAGCACAGGCGTAAAACGGGCTTTTATCCAAGCGATTTAACTATGGAGGAATGGGCGCTTGTTCGGCCCCTGTTACCTGCCGCGAAGCGAGGTGGTCGCCCTCGCAAGACGAATCCGCGCCGTGTTGTGAACGCGATTATGTATATGGCGAGCACGGGATGTCAGTGGCGCATGATCCCGCGGGATTTCCCGGCGGTCTCGACTGTGCAGAACTGTTTTTACGACTGGCGCGACAACGCTCTGTTACACCGGATCAACCATCTGTCAATGATGGCGGCGCGCGAATTGTCGGGCCGTGAGGCGAGCCCCACTGCGGGCGTTATTGACAGCCAGAGCGTAAAAACAACGGAAAGCGGCGGCATTTCAGGCTTTGATGCGGGCAAAAAGATCAAAGGGCGCAAGCGTCACATCGTGACAGACACGCAAGGTTTCCTGTTACCGATCCTTGTTCACGCCGCCGATATACAGGATCGGGATGGTGCTGTGGATGTTCTCAAAGCACTGCGCATCCGCTTCCCGCGGCTGGGGCACATCTTTGCGGACGCAGGATATGCAGGGCCAAAGCTTCGGGATGCTTTGGCCCTGCAGGGAAAATGGACATTGGAGATTGTCAAGCGCCCTGACAAAGCCGAGGGGTTCGTTCTTCCACCACGAAGACGGGTTGTCGAGCGAACATTCGCGTGGCCGGGACGTTGCCGTCGTTTGGCAAAAGATCGGGAGGCAACCGTTGAAAGTTCCGTAGCATGGGTTTTGGTTGCCGGTATTCGTCTCTTGACAAGGCGGATAGCAAGGCATTCTGTTCAAACATAAACTTTTGAGTCAGACTCTTAGAAAATTCGCACGAATTTTCTTTGCCTCCGGCGGGGATATTTTTGGCAAGAAGACGCTGGAAGACTACTCCAGCGGGTCCGGAGCGATATTGCCACCGCAGATCAGCACTGCAACACGCTCGTCCGGTGCGGGCTGATAGGTTCCGCTCATCAAGGCCGCCAAAGCAGCAGCGCCCGCCGGTTCCACCAATTGCCGCGCCTCGCGCCAGAGGGCCTGTTGGGCGGTTGTGATGGCCTTGTCGCTGACCAGAACAGTCGGGATATCCTTGGCCAGATCAAAGCCTATCCCGCCAATACGTCGTGCCCCCAGCGCGTTTGCGGCGACGCCCGACACCTCGACATCCACAGGCTTGCCCGCCTGTTGCGCTGCATGGAGGGCGCAGGCGGTTTCGGGCTCTACCGCAACCACCTTGCGTCGGCCCGTTAACCACGCCAATGCGCCTGCGATCAGCCCGCCGCCCCCGACGGCGATCAGAATGGTGTCGGCGCCTATGTAAAACGCGGAGCAATATTGGGCCACAGAAGCGGCTGCATATCGCAGTTGTAGCGGAGTAAAAGTCCGCCAGTTTGTGCCCTTCGTTTATTCGGAGGGCGGGAGATGTATTCTGTGGATATTTATAGTCGTGTGCGCCGTGCTTGTTTGAAGGACGGTATGTCTGGCCGAGAAGCGGCGCGGTTTTTCAACATGGCGTAATCAGGATCAGCACTCAGTTACCCCTGTTATTCTGGATGCACATGCAATTGAAAAGGAGACTGACCAATGGAATATTTTGCTGGTTTGGATGTGTCCATGGAAGAGACGCATATCTGCATTCTGGATCGTGAAGGGGCCCTTATTCGTGAAGGAAAAGCGAGCTCAACACCAAAAGCGATCGCTGACTTCCTCGCTTCTGGACCACCATGTGCCAAAGTTGTATTTGAAACGGGACGGATGGCACCAATGCTTTACCATGGGCTGACGGAGCTTGGTGTCCCGGTTGTTTGCATCGAGAGCAGGCAAGCATATCAGGCCCTTAAATCTCTGGCCGGCCACAAGACGGACCGCAATGATGCCCGCGGTTTGGCACACCTGGCGCGGACGGGATTCTACAAGCCGACCCATGTCAAATCACTGTCAGCGCACGCAATCCGGTCGCTGATCGCAGCCCGCAAGAAGCTGGTCGGACAGCGTGTGACGCTCGACAATCAGATCCGCGGTCTGGTCGTCGTCTTCGGCGTGCGGCTGCCACGAGCTTTGTCTCCGGCATTCAAAAACGCGGCGCTAAAAGTTAGCGATGGAGTGCCTGGCCTCCATGCCGCAATTTGCGGACTGTTCGCAGCACGCGAAGCAATCCTCGCGGCGGTTGCAGCCATTGATGGCGACATCAAAAAGATGACCCGCAAATCCGAAGTCTGCCAGCGCCTTATGACGGTACCAGGGGTCGGTCCGATCACAGCATTGGCCTTTGCCGCAGCAATTGATGATCCGTCGCGTTTCAGGAAATCGCGTGATGTGGGGGCGTATCTTGGACTGGTGCCGCGACGGCATCAATCTGGTGAAATCGACTACACGGGCAGCATCTCAAAGCGGGGCGACGTGCGCGTCAGAACGCTTCTCTATGAGGCCGCCAATGTGATGCTGACGCGGTATGCCGCTCCGCTCAAATTGAAGACATGGGCCCTCGCAATCGGTGCGCGCTCAACGATGAGAAAGGCCCGAGTGGCTCTGGCGCGTCGTCTGGCAATCATACTTCATGCCATTATGCGAGACAAAACTGACTTCCAGTCCGCGTAAGGCTTACGAGGCGACAACGAGGATTCCTAAATCAAAGTTCCCATCTGGGACGATGCCCGAGGGAGGGCGTGAGACACGGCGCCGATTCTGTAGCAACAGCCAAGACCAACGGTATGATTGCGGTTTCAACATTGCCGACCCACACCCAGCCAACCCCATCATGAACCTCAGAGTTCGAAGAGAACAAAGGCAACCTCTGACATCAAAAGCAGGAAACTCAGGAAACACGCATTGACAGATTAGAGAACAAAGATCGTAAGACGATCGCGAAGATGCTGCGCCATGAACTTCCGCCTGGGTATCGTCGGTCGGAAGCGCCTCGGCGGCCAACGCTTGATGGTTATGTTGGTGTGGTCGATGAGATACTGCGCACAGACAAAGCCCTGATCAAAAAGCAGCGACACACGGCCAAGCGCATCTTTGAACGGCTGCGCGATGAGCATGGATATGCCGGCAGCCTGACCACGGTGACCTATTACGTGCGCGAGCAAAAACGGCGCACCAAAGAGGTGTTTGTGCCGTTGTCGCATCGGCCGGGCCATGCGCAGGTTGATTTTGGTGAGACGCTGGGCGTGATCGGTGGCGTGGAATGCAAGATCCACTTCTTCGTGATGAGCTTGCCACATTCTGATGCGGTGTTTGTGAAGGGATATCCAGCTGAGACAACCGAGGCGTTTTGCGATGGCCATGTGTCCGCCTTTGCATTCTTTGGCGGCATTCCGCAATCCATTCTCTACGACAATACCAAGATCGCCGTGGCTCGGATACTCGGGGATAAGACGCGCATCCGCACACGTCGGTTTACGGAACTGCAGTCGCATTACTTGTTTGATGACAAGTTTGGCAGACCCGCGCGAGGGAACGATAAAGGCAACGTTGAGGGCATGGTTGGATACACCCGCCGCAACTTCATGGTTCCCGCACCTCGCTATGACAGCTTTGATGATCTGAACGCACATTTGGAAGAGAAGTGTTTAGCACGTCAGGACGATACGTTGCGGGGTCACACCCAAACCATAGGCGCACGCCTGATGTCGGATTTGGATGCTCTGATGGGATTGCCCGTCGCAGAATATGAAGCCTGCGATCACGTCAGCACGCGTGCAACGTCGATCTCAATGGTGCGCTATCGCAGCAATGATTACTCGGTGCCAGTAGCCTATGCGCACCACGATGTTCATGTGCGTGGGTTTGTGCATGAGGTTATCATCGGCTGCGGCAATGAGATTATTGCGCGGCACAAACGATCCTACACATCAGCGGATATGGTCTTTGACCCATTGCACTTTTTGCCCCTGCTTGAACAAAAGGTGGGTGCCCTGGATCAGGCCGCGCCTTTGCAGGGTTGGCATTTGCCAGATGTATTTGCCACGCTGCACCGACTGCTTGAAGCCAGAATGGGTAAGCCGGGCAAGCGAGAATACGTTCAAGTCTTGCGCCTTTTGGAGACCTTCGAAATGGATGTTGTGCAAGGCGCAATCCAGCAGGCAATAGATATGGGTGCAATTGGCTATGACGCCGTAAAACACCTTGTACTGTGTCGGGTTGAGAAGCGGCCACCACGATTGGATTTGGACTTCTATCCATACTTGCCCAAGGCCAATGTCGGCACAACACGCCCATCCAGTTACATGAGCTTGATGGGAAGGACCGCGGCATGACCGAAGCCCCTCGGATTCTTCTACGGCATCATCTTAAACAACTGCGACTGCCAACGTTCCAAGGCGAGTATGCCAAACAGGCGCAGCTCTGTGCTGCAGAGAACAAAGATCACATCCACTATCTGGCGCGGCTGTGTGAGATGGAATTGATCGACCGCGAACGCCGGATGATTGAACGGCGCATCAAAGCGGCGAAGTTCCCCAGCACCAAGAGCTTGGATAGCTTTGACTTCAAGATCATGCCAAGCTTGAACAAGCCCCTGACGATGGATCTGGCACGATGCGATTACGTTAATCGCAGGGAGAACATCATCGCGCTCGGCCCGTCAGGCACGGGCAAGACACACATCGCCCTGGGACTTGGGCTGGCTGCATGTCAAAGAGGACTGAAGGTGCGCTTCACAACGGCTGCGGCATTAGTCCATGATCTGATCGAGGCTCAAGATGAGCGGAGATTGCAGCGCCTTCAAAAGCAACTGACCAGCCAGAACCTGTTGATCATTGATGAACTGGGCTTCGTACCGCTCAGCAAATCTGGCGCAGAGCTGCTCTTCGAGGTCATATCCCAATGCTATGAACGCGGCTCCATCATCATAACCTCGAACCTGCCCTTCGATGAATGGACTGAAGTCTTTGGCTCTGAGCGGCTGACCGGTGCGCTACTCGATCGTTTAACCCATCACGTCCACATCCTCGAGATGAATGGCGAAAGCTATCGGCTCAAACACAGTCGCAACAACCGAAAATAACCAGCCCGCAATCACAGTCAGAATAATGCTGGCCTTATGGCCAGCATGCGCTTTGGCACGCTTCAGCTTTGTGACGAGCACGCGTGCAAAAGCGCCACAAAACATCAACCGAAGTGGCCCATTTTTACGCCGCGACATGGACCCATTTTACTCTGCGATTGACACGCCTAGTCCTTGATCTTCCCACTCGGCCATGCAGGTGCCCTGCCCGGCCACGGTGGCGGGGGCATCATAGGCGTGGATCTGCATCGCGCCTGTTTCGGCCTCGTAGGCGCGCGCGGCCTCCAAAGCATTCGAATAGGCCCCCTGAACCACCTGCAAATCAGCGCCCAGCCGCTCGATCAAGCCGATCTTCGCTGGCCCCGCCATCTCGGGCACATAAATCCGGGCGGTATGAACCCAGTTGCGCGCCCGCATAGGCCACTGCCGCGCCGTGATTGCCTCCGGAGGCTGCAACCAGACCGGCCTCGGGCACCGGGCAGGACAGAAGCGTGTTGAACGCCCCGCGCGCCTTGAAGCTGCCGGTATGTTGCATCTGTTCCAGCTTCATCTCGATCGGATAGCCAAGGCCGAACCCTTGGATCTGCATCACCGGGGTTTCGCGCACATGCCCCGCGACGCGCGTCTGCGCTGCTTTGATCTCAGATGTCCAATCCATAGCTCACGTCCCTTTCACTGGCCAATGCCACGTCAAAGCTATACGCCTAAAGAAAAGCGCCCAACAAGGACGGGATGAGTGATGAAAGACGACCGCAACAGTCAGTTTCGCGATGCCGGAAGCGACCGCACCACCGCCGAGCAGGTGCCAGACACGCCCCAAACCCGGGCCCCCGCCTATCGGCTGGCCTTTAATGATCCTGATTTCATGTGTCGGGAAGAGTTGCGCCCGGTGCGCCTGCAGCTGGAATTGCTCAAGCCCGAGATGATCCTGAACGAACGCGGTATCGAAAGCACTGTCGTGCTGTTTGGTGGCGCGCGTATCCCAGACCCCAAGCATAAGGATCAGGCGCGCACCAAGACGCTGGCCGATCTGTCGAAATACTATGACGAGGCGCGCGAATTTGCCCGGCTGATGACCGAACGCAGCATGGCCAGCTATGGGCGCGAATTCGTGGTGGCCACGGGCGGCGGCCCCGGTGTGATGGAGGCGGGTAATCGCGGGGCGGATGATGCGGGCGGCAGTTCCATTGGCCTCAATATCGTGCTGCCCCATGAACAGGCGCCGAACGAATATGTCACCCCGGGCCTGTGTTTCAACTTTCACTATTTCGCCATCCGCAAGATGCACTTCCTGATGCGCGCCAAGGCGATCTGTTGTTTTCCGGGCGGCTTTGGCACGCTGGACGAGCTGTTTGAATCTCTGACGCTGATCCAGACGGACCGAATGAACCGTGTGCCCTTCCTGTTGTTTGGGGAAGAGTTCTGGCGGAAGATCATCAATTGGGATGCGTTGGCCGATGCCGGCACGATCAGCGCCGAAGATATCGATCTGTTCCGCTTTGTCGAAACCTCTGCCGAGGCGGTTGCAATCATTGATGAGTGGTACGCGACAAGCGAGAGCTGAGCGTCCGAGTGATGACGCGCCAAACTCCGTCGAGCAGGCGTTCGCAGAGATTTTCAAATGAAAGGGTAATCTTGGCAAAGTCTCAGCTATGCCAGACGAAGCTGCTGTTTCGAGTTAGCGCGGCAACGTACGCATTCTCGCAAATTCCTGTTCGATGACTTCTGTCCCCCATTGTGTGCCAGACGTCTCATTGGCCAGCGCGAAGCCGTGTTTTTCATATATACACAGAGTCCTCGAGCACCCGACTTTTGACGGGTTGACGTCTGACCGTAGAACGATTCAGCTAGCCGCATGATCCGTCCCAACTTTCTTTCTCCCACGGAGCGCCTTGAGCTTGAGTCCTGTGTGCGCAGTCAACGCGAAGATCATGGGATTGCACGGCGTGCAAATGCGCTCCTTTTGCTGGATGACGGGAAGTCCTGTCAAGTAATCGCGGAATTTCTATATTTGGACGACGACACCATTCGTGGCTGGCACAAAACCTACCGTGAAAGCGGCTGGGACGCGCTTGCCGCCGATGGCTGGAAAGGGGGTCAATCTCGTATGGCCCCAGATCAAGAGGCTGCATTATGCGATTGGCTGAACGGTCGCTTCTGCCGTTCGACAGTTGAGATAAGAGCCCATATTTCAACAGAATTTGGCCTGCGCTACTCGCATTCTGGCTGCATCAAGCTTCTTGCCCGGCTCGGGTTTGAGTATCGCAAACCCAAGGCCCTGCCACGGGGTGTATCTGTCGAGAAACAGGCCAGCTTCATTACGATGTACGAGCGGTTGATGACCGAGCTTGGCGCTGATGAAGCCGTTTATTTCGCTGATGCCGTCCACCCAGAATATCAGACAAAGCCTGCATATGGCTGGGTGAAGGCAGGCTCAAACCCCGCAGTCCCGACCACTGCTGGGCGAGGCCGTGTGAATATCCATGGCGGGCTCAACCTTGAAACCTTCGACGCGCCCTTTGTCGAGCCAACCACCGTCGACGGTGTCAGTGCCACGCAGCTTCTAGCCAAGATTGAAACGCGCAACCCCGACAAGCGATTAATCCACGTCATCTGGGACAACGCGCCCTATCACAAAGGGCCGGATGTCAGGGCGTTTCTCGCAAGGCCAGATTGCCGCATCCACCTTATCCAGTTGCCGCCATACTGCCCGCACCTGAACCCCATTGAACGATTATGGGCTGTCATGCACCAGTTCGTGACGCACAATCATCATTACCCAACCCAAAAACAGTTTGCGAATGCAATCCTGAAGTTCTTCCGCGTAACCATACCAAACGAGTGGAAAACATTCCGAAGCCAAGTCTCAGACAATTTTCGCGTCATAACTCATGAGAAGTTTCGGGTTTTGGCGTAGCTCCGGTATAGGTGTTGCGCTGTGTCTAACCCCTTGAATGTCCACAGCCGGGTGCGAGCAAAGGCGTGCTGATCCACAAAGGACGTGGCCTTTCCAATCAGAAGGTTCCCGATGCCCATACCTTGCGTCTGCGGGCTAACGATGAACCATCGCAGGTGACTAACGCCGTCTTCGAGATCTTCACCATCAAGGGACACAGAGCCAAGCAGCTCGTCACCCAGATAGGCAGAAAATATCGTGTTCAACGGGTTGTCGATCCGCGCCATAAACTCGGACATTTCGGTTGCGACTTTTCTCTCGAAAACAGCACCGAATCCGAAGTTGTCTGAGTAGAAGGAGGCGTGTAGATACGCCACCGACGCAATGACGCCCGGACGGTAGCCCTGATGCACATCTACACCCGCAACGGTATCCAAACTGGGCTGACGATCTGTGCTCAGAGCCTTTGCAAACAGGACCAGACCCGTTTCGATCTTGGCGACGTCGCTTGCTGAAAGAACCTCCAGTGCGGAACAAAGCTGTTGTCGCGCAAAGCGTTCGACTTTGCCAAGAAGCCGTTGTCCATCATCCGTCAGCGATAGAACGTGGGATCGCTTGTCTTTTGTATCGGAACCGACCTCGATCAAACCTTCACTCTCTAGTTTTTGGACAAGGCGGCTGACACTGGATTTTTCCAGATGGAGCAGAGCACCAAGGCCGCTGGCATTCGTCACCGTGCCATAGCCAAGTTCTATGATTGTATGCACTGCCGAAGGAGACAGTTCTGTTCCAGCCAGCGTTTTTGCATGAAGCCGAGCTCGCGTACGATATGTCGCGCAGCAGATCGGATTTTGTCGATATCGGGCGTTGTGAGCATCTGATTCATAGTTGTATAATACAACTAAATGGATGAACCCGTCTAGGGTCTGTTGACAATCATCGTGTTGCAATGAGCATGGCACAGAGGTGCCAGTTGGCAGCGTAGCTTGTATCAGTCTTGTCGTATCGCGTTGCTATGCCTCTGAATTCCTTGATCTTTGCGAAGTAGTTTTCGATGAGATGGCGCCACTTGTACATGTGGGTATCGTAGTCCCGTTGAACTTTTCGGTTCGATTTGGGCGGGATGACAGCGGTTGCGCCACGCTCATCAAGGTCTTGCAGGAGCCAGTCGGCGTCGAAGGCTTTGTCGGCCAGCAACGCCCCAAAGGAAGCCCCCTTGATCAGAGGAGCGACCCCCTTCATGTCGTGTGCCTGTCCCGGCAAAAGCAGAAACCGGAACAGGTTACCGAGCGCATCGACCAAGGCCACGACCTTGGTCGTCAGTCCGCCGCGAGAGCGTCCGATAGCCTGGTGTTGAGTCCCCCTTTTGCGCCCGAAGCCTTCTGATGAGCTTGAACAATCGTCCCGTCGATAAGGGCATATTCCAGGTCCGGCTCGCCACTCATGGCATTGAAAAGACTCTCGAACACGCCGTTCCTGGCCCATCGACGAAATCGCTTGAACTGGCTGTTCCAGTTGCCAAACTCTTTGGGCAAATCCCGCCATGGGGACCCTGTGCGTACGCGCCATAATACTGCTTCCATAAACCGGCGATTATTGCGCGCGGTAACACCCGGATCGCCTGCCTTGCCCGGTATAAGCGGCTCAATCTTCTCCCAAAGCTCATCGGAAACAGCCAAACGATTTGCGTCCATCAACACCTCCATTTTGGAAGCTTGAATCAGACTTCAGGCAAAATGGGAACCCCGAATGTCAACAGGCCCTAGTCAGACCGGCCTTTCACGGCAAAGTGGTACGGAGTCAGCTTTGATGAAGGTTTTTCGACGCGGGTCATTGCGCGGGGTTTCGGCACGGTCTGACTGTGGCCGGTGTTGACAAACCTCTCAGGGAGGAAGCCGCGGGGGCTAGGTGCTATCTATGGGGAAAGAGTGCGGTTGGCTTTGTCTTTGACTGTCACGGACGCACCGGCTTGGGGGTTCAGGCCGGTCGTCTCCGAGTTTTGCCAGAGGATTTGCCTCGGATGGATGTCCTTTTGCGTCGTTCGTGCGGCCTGTCGGGGCGCTGCAGACGAGGTGGCTTGGCCGGCATTGCCGCAGCAACCGGTCTGGGGTGGACGGGATGGACAGGCTTTCGGTCATGCGGCCTGCCTCCGTGGTGGAGCACGAGACCGTGGAAGCTCCCCGCGCCGGAAGGTCTCGATGATGCGCATCCGCCCGCCGCAGTCGGGGCATGGCTCCCGCAATGTCATCGGGATGACATCGGCGGTGGATGCGTCTTGCTGCATTGCTGGTTGCGCGCCGAGCAACGTGCGGGTCCTGGCAAGGTTGCTTTTGCGGGTTGCGCTGGCCAACAGGCCGTAGTGACGAATGCGGTGGAACCCGCCTGGGAGCACATGGATGAGGAACCGGCGCAAGAACTCGTGCGTATCAAGCCGCATGACCTTCATACGGTCTCCACGTTTGATCCGGCAGTCTTTCCAGCGGAACACCACGGTTCGGGCATCAGCGCTGACAGGGCGGCTGTTGGAGATGGCAATCCGATGCGTGTAGCGGCTGAAGTATGCCAGTACGGCTTCGGGTCCGCCGAAGGACGGTTTGGCATAGACCACCCATTCGGACTTGCGAAACGGCGCAAGCCAGGCGGCAAATGCATCAACGTCTGCCAACCCGGCCAGATCGCCGAAGAAGGCGAGCTCTCCCGCCCGATGCAACGCGATCAGACCTTCGATGAACAGCCGACGGAACAGTCTGGACAGCACCCGGACATGCAGGAAGAACCCAGGCTTGCAGCCAACCCGACGGACGCCATCTTGCGAGAGCCCGCCTCCTGGTACGATCATGTGGACGTGGGGATGGTGCGTCATTGCCGGTCCCCGGGTGTGGAGCACACTGGTCATACCGACGCGGGCACCCATACGCCTGGGATCGGCGGCGATGGTCGTCACCGTCTCTGCCGATGCTTTGAACAGCAGGCCGTGGACGGCCTTTTTGTTCCAAAAAGCGATCCGGGCGATCTCGGCTGGCAAGGTGAAGACCAGATGGAAATACTCCACCGGCAGCAGATCATCTGCCCGCGCCGCCATCCAGTCACGCGCGGCTGGTCCCTGGCACTTCGGGCAATGCCGGTTTTTGCAACTGTTGTATGCGATGTGTTGGTGATCGCATTTGGTGCAAGCCGCCACATGCCCGCCGAGCGCTTCCGTCCGGCAAGCCTCAATGGATGACATCACCTTGAGCTGCGAGAGGCTCAGATGCCCTGCATTGGCCCGCCGGTAGGCTGGACCATGCGCACGAAAGATGTCTGCAACCTCCAGCGCGTGCCGCGGCACGCTGACCGATCCGTCAGGCCACATCCCGGATATGCTCGAATGGGCTGGCAACGTTGCGCAGTGTCTTGGCGGCGACATGGGTATATCGCGCCGTCGTGGTCAGCCTGGCGTGGCCAAGCAACACCTGTATTACCCGCACATCCGTATCAGCCTCCGGAAGATGGGTCGCGAAGCTGTGCCGGAGCGAATGCAGCGTCGCAGGCTTTTTTATCCCCACCATTGCTTTTGCCGAGTTGAAAGCCCTGTTCAACGAACGGGGTGACATCGGCTCGACCCGGCTTTGACCCGGGAACAGCCGACCTTGCGGACGGGCCTCGCGCCAATAGGCCCGCAGCAACTCCAGCAGAGATGGCGACAGCATCACGTCCCGGTCCTTGCCGCCCTTGCCCCGCTCGACGTGGATCAGCATGCGGTCACTGTCGATGTCCCGGACCTTCAGGTTGGTCACCTCGGAGGCGCGCAGACCGGCACCGCAGCCAATGCTCAAAGCAGCCCGATACTTCATACCCGGTCCCGGTGCCGCCGCCGGAACCGCCGAAACCTCCTCGATGCTCAGAACAATCGGGAGCTTGCGCGGCTCGGTGCGGAACTGCATGTACTTCTTCATGTCCTCGCGATCACACGTCATGCCGAAAAAGAACCGCAACGCTGTGATCCGGGCGTTGTAGAGCGAAGGTGTGACCTCAGTGTCCGTCATATGAAGCTGACAGGCGCGCAACTCCTCCGGTTTCGCGGTGTCCGGTGAGCGCCCCGGAAATGCAGTGAAATCCTTGAGCGCCCGGATATGGGCTTTCTGTGACGTCTCCGCCATCCCGCGAATACGCATGTCCTCGATCATCCGCGCACGCAGCGGGCTCATCTTCTCCTGTGTCATGGGAACCTCCTGTCCAATTGAGAAAGCTCAATCGTCAGTCAGATCAGTCACATCGCAAAATGCGCGGCATCAGTGAAGTTGTCGTCCGTTAGCCACACGCGCCAATGCCGCGAGAGCGGCTTAGTCCTTGAGCTCAATCCGGCCATCTATACTTGCTATCGACCGACATCTGCTGCCAGCTCGAGCAGCAAATCAATATCCATATGCGTTTCCAGATGCGCGGCCAGCGCGTCCAGCGTTGCCTCAACGTTTTGCTCATAGGCCAGATCAGACGTGACGCCGAGTCCTTTCAGATAGGCGCTGCGAAACCCGTCTGAGGCAAACAACCCGTGCAGATAGCAACCCATCACACGTCCATCGGCGCTGGCCGCGCCCTCGGGCCGCCCGCCAACCTCCAGCCACGCCCGGGCGCAATCCGGCCCGTCGGTCTTCCCAAGATGGATTTCATAGCCCTGCAACTCGGCACCCGAAGTCAGATGCCGCGCATTGGTCAGCGACAGGCGCTTTTGCGGGTCCATGACCGTGTTCACATCCAGATGCCCCAGCCCTTCGACCGAACAGGCGGTGCCCTCAATCCCGTCCGGGTCTGCAATCTTGCGGCCAAGCATCTGATATCCACCGCATATCCCCAGAACATGCCCGCCGCGCCGCAGATGCGCAGCCAGATCAATGTCCCAACCTTCGGTGCGGAACTGTGCCAGATCGGCGATGGTGGATTTGCTGCCGGGGATCAGCACCAGATCGGCATCCCCGGGCAGAGGGCGACCGGGGGCGATGATCTCGACGCTGACACCGGGTTCCGAGGCCAGCGGATCAAGATCGTCGAAATTCGCGATCCTTCCCAGTTGCGGCACCACCACTTTGACAGCCCCTCCGGTGGTCGAGCCGATATCCAAAACATCCTCGGCAGGCAGTTTCCACGCCTCGGAGAACCACGGAACCACCCCGAGGGAAGGCCAGCCGGTGCGCTGGACGATCTCGGTTAAGCCACCGTCAAACAGCCGCACATCGCCGCGGAACTTATTGATTGAAAAGCCTTTGATCACCGCAGCATCACCCGGATTCAGCACGGTCTGCGTGCCTACGATCTGTGCAATTACGCCGCCCCGGTCAATATCGCCAACAAGGATCACCGGCACCCCGGCGGCGCAGGCAAAGCCCATATTGGCAATGTCGCCCGCGCGCAGGTTGATCTCGGCCGGGCTGCCGGCCCCCTCGACCAGCACCAGATCGACAGAGCCCGCCAGACGATGAAAACTTTCCTGCACGGCATCCATCAATTGCGGTTTGGCGCGGATGTAGTCACCCGCCTTTAGACTTGTCAGGCGTTGACCCTGCACCACCACCTGCGCGCCGGTTTCGCTCTCCGGTTTCAGCAGAACCGGGTTCATATCGGTATGCGGCGCAATCCCGGCGGCGCGGGCTTGAAGGGCCTGCGCGCGGCCGATCTCGCCGCCGTCTTCGGTGACAGCGGCATTGTTGGACATGTTCTGCGGCTTGAACGGTGCGACGCTAAGACCCCGCCGCACACACGCCCGGGCCAGCCCGGCAACCAACATGGATTTCCCCACGTTTGATCCGGCCCCCTGAATCATGATTGCCCGCGCCATGCGTGCCCCCCATACTCGTTTGCATCCCTGATACGCATCAGGGCGCAGCGGGGAAAGAGATGAACACACCGGCCCATGTGATTTTTGCCGCCGCTGCCTTTGCCCGCCCCTATGACCGGCGGCGTACATTTGCCGCCATTGCTGGGGCACTTGCCCCTGATCTGTCGCTTTACCTGATGGCGATGACGGCGCTTTATGTCCTGCGCCTGCCGCCCCATTATGTGTTTGATACGCTTTACTTTCCACCTATTTGGACTTAGTCCCTGTTTCCGGACAGTTTGATTATTGACCCTATGCGGCCATTTTCCAAGTCATATTGTTGAACGCCTGTTGCGGCGTTTGGTATCCGATGGCGGAGTGACGCCTCTGCCGGTTGTGGAAGACCTCGATATATTCGAAGATTGCGGCCTTGGCTTCCGCCCGTGTTTTGAACCTTTGGCGGTGAACCATCTCCTTTTTCAATGATGCAAAGAAGCTTTCCATTGGCGCATTGTCCAGGCACTCGCCCTTGCGGCTCATGGATTGCGCAATCCCTGCTTTTTCGATCAGCTTGCGATACTCGCCACCGGCGTACCGGCTCCCCCTGTCGGAGTGGTGGATCAGACCGGGAACAGGGCCTCTGCGCCCCGGGGCCATCGTCAGGGCATCGCAGCAAAGCTCGGCCCGCATGTGATCCTCCATCGCCCAACCAACGATTTCCCGCGTGGCCATGTCTTTCACGTCGGCCGGATAGAGCCACCCTTCATCCGTATCGATACAGGTGATATCGGCCAACCAAACCGTATTGGGGGTGAGGCGGTGGAACGCCTGTTCCAACAGGTTTGGCGATGGGCTCATTTTGTGATTGCTATCCGTTGTCACGGGCTTGCGGCGCTTGTTCAGGCGTGGAGACACCTTGTTTTCCTTCATGATCCGCGCCACCCGCCGCTCGGAGACGGTTTCGCCATCGGCCACCAGGTCCTGATGGATCCGCTTTGATCCGTAGCATTTCCTGCCGGCTTTGAAGAAAGTCTTGATCCTGGGCGGCAGTTCCGGATCCCGAACGTCTCGATCTGCTTTACGCTGATCCCTCGCCGGTTGGCCGGCCGGGAAACCATAAAACCGGCCCCGGGAAATCGCCGGAACTCTGCAAAGCGTGGAAACCGCGTATCGAGCTTTATGGGCAGTGACGAATCTGCGCTTGTTCGTCATGGTTTCACCGCCCGTGTCGCGAAAAAAGCGGATGCTTTGTGCAAAATCTCCACTTCCTCTGTCAGGCGCCTGTTTTCCCTGCGAAGACGGGCCGGTTCCGCTGCATCCGCCTTCCGCCGCCGCCTGGCTTCAGCTGAGCCGAACGCTTCGGTCTCAAGCCGCCAGGTCTTCAACTGTGTGCCGGTGATACCAGGCTCCCTGGCAACGCTGCCCTGTGTCGCGCCCGGTTCATAAACCCGCTCAACCGCCGCTGCCCTATACTCGTCCGTATAGTTCCGTCGATGGTGTCCCATTTCGTGCCCCTTTCATGGACAGGGGTAAAGTACCCCAGTGTCCGGAAACAGGGACGAAGTTCAAATAAAGCGCGACCAAAGGGCCGGACAAAACCGCCAGGTCCACCACCGCCTCAAAACGACGATTAGGGGTGATCCTCTGAAACCGGCCCATCCAGTGATGTAAACATCTCAACCTGATTACCACCCATAAAATCCTCCGTTCCAACATCAAAATTCATTGAATCAGAACCACAACTATAAATCCACA
>CBDBLS010000004.1:0-39950 GCA_965207105.1 Roseovarius sp.
TTCGGAGTCAGTCAGAGAGATAGATTTTGTTTCGTGCGGTGCAGCCTTCGGGGTAATTCCTAGGGCGCGTCTGAATTTTTGAAGTGCCATCGTGTCAACAAATTTAGTAAGTATTGCTGACATATTAACATAGGCGCACGAATTCGTCTAAAAAAATGTTACACTATAACAACTATAGATGATTCACTGATGTAATTAGTCTAATTCCACGGTATGATTTTCATGATTTGGACTGCTATCGAGATTGGAAAAGTATGTTTAACCTGTTGATTTCAAGTGCGCCGGATAGTTGGGAAGCGGGGGTTTACGAGCCAAGGGTATCGCATGAATAGCATCCTTTGGTTTGCCTTGATCTTCTATCTCTGATTCAGTTTTCCAAAGTTTATGTCTGGAGGGCGCTACTTTGGAAAATACCGTGTTGTTTCAATCTTTTGCCTCGTCGATTTCTGATCCCCGCTAGGAGACGAAGGTGTTGTATCCACTTGATGAGATTCTGCTTTTGAGCCTGTGCGGAGTGGTGTCGGGGTGTGAGAGTTTTGTCGATGTTGCCCTTTATGGCGAGGAAAAGTTGGGTTTCCTGCGCAAGTTGGCTACGTTTGAGCATGGCATACCCTCCCACGACTGGACTTCGTCCCTGTTTCCGGACAGTTTAGTTATGGCTCAATTAGCATGGCTCAATTAGCATTGATTATGCGTGCCAACCTGTAATAGAACACACCATGAACAAAATTATGGGGTGCGGCACATGGATCATCAGGCTTTTCTGGTGTGGCTCAACGAGATCGACGACCTTTCATCGAAACAACGGGCTGAAACCGGACGGCTCGTTGCCGGGGTTTCGTCGCTGGAAAGCGTGGTCGATCTCCCTGAGGCGAATGTTCGCGAGGGGCGTATCTGTCCGCACTGTGCTTCGGGCGGTGCGATCATCAGGGGCCATGCAAGTGGCCTGACGAGGTTCTTTTGCAAAGGCTGTCGCAAAACCTTCAACGCGCTGACCGGGACGCCGCCTGCCCGCTTGCGCCACAGGGACAGATGGGCAGGGTTCGCAGCTTCCCTGCGCGACGGCGAAACGGTAAAGGCGTCCGACGGGCGTTGTATGGTGGCCGACACCACAGCTTTTCGTTGGCGTCATCGCTTTCCCGAGGCCGTAACGGTCGGTGCGGTCAAGCTGTGCGGAATCGTCGAAGCCGACGGGACGTTCTTTCCGCGCAGCCGGAAAGGGGACCGTAATCTCTCTCGAAAAGCCCGCAAACGCGGGGGAAAGGCCTCAAAACGCGGATTGTCGAAGGAGCAGGTTCCGGTCCTCGTTGCGGTCGACCGATCAGGCACCGCCATCAGTGCTGTCTTGCCTGCGGTGACGGCCGAACATCTCAAAACGGTTCTGCAGCCACGTCTTGATGGGGACGCTCTCCCGGTGACCGATGGCTGCACCGGTTACCCGCCCTGCGCCGCAGAAACGGGCGTCAGCCATGAAAGTCTCGACCGGACCGCCGGAGAACGTGTCCGTGGTGAATTGCACATTCAAACCGTGAACAGTCGGCATGAGCGGTTAAAGACCTTTCCGCGCCGCCATCGGGGCATCGCGAGCAAATACCTGGACAGATGCCTTCGGTGGTTCCACCTTGCCGTCCTTCCGAGCCACCAAACGCCGCGCGCGATACTTGCCGCCGCCGCAGGCATCCTGCCTGTAACACGCCACGCATAATCAATGCTAATTGAGCCATTAGCATTGATTATGCGTGCCAACCTGTAACAGAACACACCATGAACAAAATTATGGGGTGCGGCACATGGATCATCAGGCTTTTCTGGTGTGGCTCAACGAGATCGACGACCTTTCATCGAAACAACGGACTGAAACCGGACGGCTCATTGCCGGGGTATCGTCGCTGGAAAGCGTGATCGATCTCCCTGAGGCGAATGTTCGCGAGGGGCGTATCTGTCCGCACTGTGCTTCGGGCGGTGCGATCATCAGGGGCCATGCAAGTGGCCTGGCGAGGTTCTTTTGCAAAGGCTGTCGCAAAACCTTCAGCGCGCTGACCGGGACGCCGCTTGCCCGCTTGCGCCACAGGGACAGATGGGCAGGGTTCGCAGCTTCCCTGCGCGACGGCGAAACGGTAAAGGCGTCCGACGGGCGTTGTATGGTGGCCGACACCACAGCTTTTCGTTGGCGTCATCGCTTTCCCGAGGCCGTAACGGTCGGTGCGGTCAAGCTGTGCGGAATCGTCGAAGCCGACGGGACGTTCTTTCCGCGCAGCCGGAAAGGGGACCGTAATCTCTCTCGAAAAGCCCGCAAACGCGGGGGAAAGGCCTCGAAACGCGGATTGTCGGAGGAGCAGGTTCCGGTCCCCGTTGCGGTCGACCGATCAGGCACCGCCATCAGTGCTGTCTTGCCTGCGGTGACAGCCGGACATCTCAAAACGGTTCTGCAGCCACGTCTTGATGGGAACGCTCTCCCGGTGACCGATGGCTGCACCGGCTACCCGCCCTGCGCCGCAGAAACGGGCGTCAGCCATGAAAGTCTCGACCGGACCGCCGGAGAACGTGTCCGTGGTGAATTGCACATTCAAACCGTGAACAGTCGGCATGAGCGGTTAAAGACCTTTCCGCGCCGCCATCGGGGCATCGCGAGCAAATACCTGGACAGATGCCTTCGGTGGTTCCACCTTGCCGTCCTTCCGAGCCACCAAACGCCGCGCGCGATACTTGCCGCCGCCGCAGGCATCCTGCCTGTAACACGCCACGCATAATCAATGCTAATTGAGCCATTAGCATTGATTATGCGTGCCAACCTGTAACAGAACACACCATGAACAAAATTATGGGGTGCGGCACATGGATCATCAGGCTTTTCTGGTGTGGCTCAACGAGATCGACGACCTTTCATCGAAACAACGGACTGAAACCGGACGGCTCATTGCCGGGGTATCGTCGCTGGAAAGCGTGATCGATCTCCCTGAGGCGAATGTTCGCGAGGGGCGTATCTGTCCGCACTGTGCTTCGGGCGGTGCGATCATCAGGGGCCATGCAAGTGGCCTGACGAGGTTCTTTTGCAAAGGCTGTCGCAAAACCTTCAGCGCGCTGACCGGGACGCCGCCTGCCCGCTTGCGCCACAGGGACAGATGGGCAGGGTTCGCAGCTTCCCTGCGCGACGGCGAAACGGTAAAGGCGTCCGACGGGCGTTGTATGGTGGCCGACACCACAGCTTTTCGTTGGCGTCATCGCTTTCCCGAGGCCGTAACGGTCGGTGCGGTCAGGCTGTGCGGAATCGTCGAAGCCGACGGGACGTTCTTTCCGCGCAGCCGGAAAGGGGACCGTAATCTCTCTCGAAAAGCCCGCAAACGCGGGGGAAAGGCCTCGAAACGCGGATTGTCGAAGGAGCAGGTTCCGGTCCTCGTTGCGGTCGACCGATCAGGCACCGCCATCAGTGCTGTCTTGCCTGCGGTGACAGCCGAACATCTCAAAACGGTTCTGCAGCCACGTCTTGATGGGGACGCTCTCCCGGTGACCGATGGCTGCACCGGTTACCCGCCCTGCGCCGCAGAAACGGGCGTCAGCCATGAAAGTCTCGACCGGACCGCCGGAGAACGTGTCCGTGGTGAATTGCACATTCAAACCGTGAACAGTCGGCATGAGCGGTTAAAGACCTTTCCGCGCCGCCATCGGGGCATCGCGACCAAATACCTGGACAGCTGCCTTCGGTGGTTCCACCTTGCCGTCCTTCCGAGCCACCAAACGCCGCGCGCGATACTTGCCGCCGCCGCAGGCATCCTGCCTGTAACACGCCACGCATAATCAATGCTAATTGAGCCTTAGTTATTGACCCTATGCGGCCATTTTCCAAATCATATCTTCGAACGCTTGTTTTGGTGTTTTATAACCGATGGCGGAGTGGCGGCGCTGACGGTTGTGGAAGACCTCGATATATTCGAAGGTTGCGGCCTTGGCTTCCGCCCGTGTTTTGAACCTTTGACGGTGAACCAACTCTTTTTTCAATGATGCAAAGAAGCTTTCCATTGGCGCATTGTCCAGGCACTCGCCCTTGCGGCTCATGGATTGCGCAATCCCTGCTTTTTTGATCAGCTTGCGATACTCGCCACCGGCGTACCGGCTCCCCCTGTCGGAGTGGTGGATCAGACCGGGAACAGGGCCTCTGCGCCCCGGGGCCATCGTCAGGGCATCACAGCAAAGCTCGGCCCGCATGTGATCCTCCATCGCCCAACCAACGATTTCCCGCGTGGCCATGTCTTTCACGCCGGCCGGATAGAGCCACCCTTCATCCGTATCGATACAGGTGATATCGGCCAGCCAAACCGTATCGGGGGTGAGGCGGTGGAACTCCTGTTCCAACAGGTTTGGCGACGGGCTCATCTTGTGATTGCTGTCCGTTGTCACGGGCTTGCGGCGCTTGTTCAGGCGTGGAGACACCTTGTTTTCCTTCATGATCCGCGCCACCCGCCGCTCGGAGACGGTTTCGCCATCGGCCACCAGGTCCTGATGGATCCGCTTTGATCCGTAGCATTTCCTGCCGACTTTGAAGAAGGTCTTGATCCTGGGCGGCAGCTCCGGATCCCGAACGTCTCGATCTGCTTTACGCTGATCCCTCGCCGGTTGGCCGGCCGGGAAACCATAAAACCGGCCCCGGGAAATCGCCGGAACCCTGCAAAGCGTGGAAACCGCGTATCGAGCTTTATGGGCAGTGACGAATCTGCGCTTGTTCGTCATGGTTTCACCGCCCGTGTCGCGAAAAAAGCGGATGCTTTGTGCAAAATCTCCACTTCCTCTGTCAGGCGCCTGTTCTCCTTGCGAAGACGGGCCGGTTCCGCTGCATCCGCCTTCCGCCGCCGCTTGGCTTCAGCTGAGCCGAACGCTTCGATCTCAAGTCGCCAGGTCTTCAACTGTGTGCCGGTGATTCCAGGCTCCCTGGCAACGCTGCCCTGTGTCGCGCCCGGTTCATAAAGTCGCTCAACCGCTGCTGCCTTATAATCGTCCGTATAGTTCCGTCGATGGTGTCCCATTTGGTGGCCGACACCACAGCTTTTCGTTGGCGTCATCGCTTTCTTCAGGCCGTAACGGTCGGTGCGGTCAAACTGTGCGGGATCGTCGAAGCCGACGAGACGTTCTTTCTGCACAGCCGGAAAGGGGACCGTAATCTCTCTCGAAAAGGCCGCAAACGCGGGGGGAAGGCCTCAAAACGCGAATTACTGAAATCGCTGTCCGGTATTTCTGAAAGGCTCAGTTTACAAATTGTATGCGTTCACTGTATGTTCCTTTTGCAATCAGAGGGAAGTATCACCATGGATCATAAGCAATTTCAGGAATGGCTGTCCTGGATAGACGAACCCAGCCCGGCGCAGCGGCATCAGGCCGAAGCCGCGCTTTCGGGGGGATCAGAGGCATCTGCTTCACTGGCTGCGATAGAAGCCAGTGTGGATGAAGATCGCCGGTGCCCGCATTGCGGCACCCCGGGAGCGATATCGCGCGGCAAGGCACGGGGCCTGCGGCGATACCGGTGCAAGGGGTGCAGGAAGACATTCAACGCGGCGACCGGCACCCCCTTGTCGGGCCTGCACCGCAAGGACAGGTGGCTTGCCTTTGGATCCTGTCTTGCCGATGGGCTGACGGTTCGTGCTTCAGCGGAACGTTGCGGGTTTGCCATCCATACCGCCTTGCGTTGGCGGCACCGCTTTCTCACCGCAAAAGACCCGGAAACACGCAGGCTCACGGGCATTGTGGAAGCTGATGAAACCTGTGTTCTGCAAAGCCAAAAGGGCGAACGAAACCTTGCGCGCAAGGCGCGCCGCAGGGGAGGCAAGGCCGGCAAACGAGGTCTGTCGGATGAGCAGGTTCCGGTCCTGGTTGCCGCTGACCGCAGCGGGGCGACAGTCAGTGTGGTTCTGCCTGCGGTCAATGTCGATACGCTGCGGTCTGCTATCGAACCGGTCGTGGACGCGGATATCGTTTTGGTAACCGACGGACACCGCGCCTGTCCGCCTTGCGCCGCAGCACCGGGGCTGCGCCACGAAGCCCTGAACCTGTCAGGTGGGGAGCGGGTACGGGATGCCTTTCACATTCAGACGGTCAACAGCCGACACAGCCGGTTGAAGGATTTCCTGCGCCGCTACCGGGGCGTCGCTACCAGGTATCTGGACAACTACCTGCGATGGTTTCAGCGTATCGAACTGGAGAACGCCTCGCCCCGCACTTGCCTCGCAACCGCAATCTCAGGTCAATGCATACGATTTGTAAACTGAGCCTTCTGAAATCTGCACTCAGGGCGGCGGCGTCGGAAGAGCGTGGACCACACGCGTCTGATGATATCCGGGAGCGGTTGGCGCGCGTCGTGGGCCAGTCACGGGATCAGGACGACACGCCAAAGTCGGAAGGTCGCAATTACGCGCGGGAGCGGCTGAAGGAGATCATGGAAAAGGACGCCGGACGCGGTGGCCAAGCGGCGGTTCACAAGCTGGACGGTTACAGCGAAAATGACCTCGGGGAGGAGGTCGCGAAACCATCGCGGACCCCGACCCACCGGCAAAGGCAGGGCCGTTCCGAGGACATTGAGCGAGATGATCGCAAGCCGTCCGTCAATGAGCGCCTGAAGGATGTGCTGAACAAGCCGCGCAAGCGGCTGGAACCGGATAACGACCGTGAGCAGGAGCGCAATGATGACGAACAAGAAAACACGCGGGACAGGGATCGTGGCGAGGGCCACAGCCTGTGACGCGACCTGACAGGACAAAAGAATGGATGAAGTGTTCAACGTGGGTGAGACGTTGCTGATGGATGAACCGCCCCTGTCTATGGTGACGCCTGCAGGCGTCGAGGCCTGGATCGATCAGGGGATCAGATACAGCTACCGCTACGACCAGGTGCGCGATCCGCTCGACGGCCAGATGAAGTACCGCTGCATCTATGAGAAGGACGGCGCGGATGTGCCGTTCGTGCTGGTCAATAGTCCGCGCAGTGGCGACGGGCGCGTAGTTCTGTTCGATCAGAAGCCAGAAGCGCAGCCTGTGCGCCTGTGAGCAGGGCTGCGCTTTGGCCCCTTTGCGATGGAATTGATGCAGTTTGTTTTAACAAGAGAGATCATGAACATGGAGATTCATGGATGTCTGTGAAGCCACCCCCTGTAAAAGAAGGTGATGCGGGCCTGAGAGATTTCCGCCAGTCTATAAAGCTGGTTCAAGGAGGCTTGAAGAACAAGTTCGACCGGGAGTTTCACAGAAAAGAGTTGGCCCGATGGCAGAAATACTATCGAACGCTGTCCGGCAAGCGCCCGGAAGGAAGCGATAGCGCCGAACATTATGCTAAAATTTCCAAACTGTGTGGGGAGCTTCTTGAAGAGTATGGACCTGAGCCGCCGCCCAGAAAACGACCTTCGAAGGAATATATCCCTGAAGTACTGGCATACCCAGCGTTTCCCGACGAGATCACACATAGAATCCATTTTTTGGAGGGGCCGGGCATTCGGCGACAAAGAGCAATTGAGATGGCCAAACACGCTTCGTTTGTCTCAAGGCAGACTTCAGGTACAGGCCGTGTTTTGCTTTCTGCAGGCGTTTCTTCAGATCAAGTCGAGATCTTCGAGAGAATTGTCGAGACACTCGGGGATCTGATTGGAGAAAACCTGAAGAAGGCAGGCTTCGACATCGGCTATGAGATGCGGCCAGAGGGTGTGGAGCCAAGAGCGTCCTGGTCTCCGAACCCATTACCTCCTGAGTTGCCATGGGCGCGCATAGCCGCCGACAATGGCAATGCACGCCGATACACTTGGCAGGCAAGAGCAATGGGAGACGCTTATCTAGGCTACAATCAAGAGGGAGTGCCCGCTGATATTCCGGACATCACAGCCGTGACATCATGGGACCCAGACGCAGACTGGCAAGGCATACTGGAACTAACCGACAACAACCGAGTGGCAGAAGCATTGCAGTTGGTTGAGAAGGCACCAGCCGAAGAACGAGAAATTTTGTTCGATGAAGTGGTCTACCTACGGTTCCTGACTGGTACAGTGCCGAGAGCGGAAGACCTTATCTTCTTGTCCAGAAAATACATTCAGAAATCATTGATCTTCGAGCGGCTGGAAGAGGAGTTTTCCGTTTTTCAGGACTATCTTGATGCAGAACTGCAAGCCGACCCACCGCCATTGGGGAAAATCCCACGACTGAACTCTGAGTTTGGACAGTATAGGCCACCCGCATCTGACTGGCCTGCTACACGAGCGTTACTCTCAAGCTTCACCACGCCAGGCGGTCCCCGAGGTCGCATATTTTCTGTCAATATCGACATTGGAGAAAGCAGCTTAGAACGGTGTTTTGCTAGTTACATGATGGCAGCCGAAAACGCCTTTCGACGAGACCGCTCCATTCCGGAAATCGGTCGCGGCTGGGTATCGGAAGTCGCGCTTCTGGACCTTGTAAGGGTCTACTGGCCTTCGGCGATCCATCAGTGGAGGCCGGTGTTTTTAGGCCTTCAGTCAGTTGACATTTTCATCGCGGAAGAGCGGCTCGCTATCGAATACCAAGGGCAGCAGCATTACGAAGCTGTCGATCTTTTTGGAGGAGAGGAGGGCCTTATATCGACACAGGCCCGCGATAAACGCAAAAGAGAGCTTCTGCGGTTGCACGATGTCAGACTTCTTGAGTGGCCGTATGATGCTTCCATTCACACAGCAGAACTCAGGACGCGTTTGAGTGCTCTTGGAATACGTCTTCCCACTCAAAGCCTGTAGATGCGCCATCAAGTAAGCTCTCTGGGCTCAGCGTAGGCTGGGTCGCCTTGCCAGAGTTCATTGTTGCACGAAGATCAGATGGACGGACATGGGCCGCAAGCTGTGACAGCATTCCTTGTGATCTTTTTGAAAGGCTCAGTTTACAAATTGTATGCGTTCACTGTATGTTCCTTTTGCAATCAGAGGGAAGTATCACCATGGATCATAAGCAATTTCAGGAATGGCTGTCCTGGATAGACGAACCCAGCCCGGCGCAGTGGCATCAGGCCGAAGCCGCGCTTTCGGGGGGATCAGAGGCATCTGCTTCACTGGCTGCGATAGAAGGCAGTGTGGATGAAGATCGCCGGTGCCCGCATTGCGGCACCCCGGGAGCGATATCGCGCGGCAAGGCACGGGGCCTGCGGCGATACCGGTGCAAGGGGTGCAGGAAGACATTCAACGCGGCGACCGGCACCCCCCTGTCGGGCCTGCACCGCAAGGACAGGTGGCTTGCCTTTGGAGCCTGTCCTGCCGATGGGCTGACGGTTCGTGCTTCAGCAGAACGTTGCGGGTTTGCCATCAATACCGCCTTCCGTTGGCGGCACCGCTTTCTCACCGCAAAAGACCCGGAAACACGCAGGCTCACGGGCATTGTGGAAGCTGATGAAACCTGTGTTCTGCAAAGCCAAAAGGGCGAACGTAACCTTGCGCGCAAGGCGCGCCGCAGGGGAGGCAAGGCCGACAAACGGGGCCTGTCGGATGAACAGGTTCCGGTCCTGGTTGCCGCTGACCGCAGCGGGGCGACAGTCAGTGTGGTTCTGCCTGCGGTCAATGTCGATACGCTGCGGTCTGCTATCGAACCGGTCGTGGACGCGGATATCGTTTTGGTAACCGACGGACACCGCGCCTGTCCGCCTTGCGCCGCAGCACCGGGGCTGCGCCACGAAGCCCTGAACCTGTCAGGTGGGGAGCGGGTACGGGATGCCTTTCACATTCAGACGGTCAACAGCCGACACAGCCGGTTGAAGGATTTCCTGCGCCGCTACCGGGGCGTCGCTACCAGGTATCTGGACAACTACCTGCGATGGTTTCAGCGTATTGAACTGGAGAACGCCTCACCCCGCACTTGCCTCGCAACCGCAATCTCAGGTCAATGCATACGATTTGTAAACTGAGCCTTTTGAAATCCTGTGAACCCGGCAATTTGCCGAGTTCGCTTTGAGCGATAGACAGGGCAGCATCTGTGTTTGTGGTCAATGGCATATTGGCACCCACTTTCGATTTTCTGAGATGAGGGTATTCGCCACGATTGCCAGTTTTCGAATGACCGCAGTGATTGCGATTTTGAACGGCTTTCCGTTTTCCCTGAGCCTGTAGTAGAACGCGGCGAAGTCTCGGTTTGAGCGAACTGCAGCAACGGCGGCCATGTAGAGCGTGTTGCGAACGCTTGTTCTGCCACCGCGAATGCGGCGTTGACCCCGCATGGCGCCGGAATCGCAGTTCATGGGCGCAACCCCGACAAGGGCGGCAATCCGGGGTGCGTTGACCTGTCCCGGTTCGCCCAGTTCCGCAATCATCGTTGCCGCCGAGATCAGCCCGACGCCTGGTATCGAAGTCAGGACATCAAAGCGATGTTTGAGATCGGGTTCGCGGCGCAGAAGTTGTCGGAGTTCAGCATCCAGAGCCGCAAGGTGGCGTTCGGCCATCTTTGTCAACGGCGGTGTAAAAGCCTGCCACTGGGGCGGAGCAAAAGTCGGCCAGTGTGTGCTGCGCCTTGGGGCGTGATGCCCTCAAGTAGCAAGCACGTTCCAAGGCGCGTTGGCCGTCAGGCCGACATGACGGTCTGTTGGGTTTTGGCGCGCTTTGATTTGCTCTGATTGAGCCTGTAGCTTTCGCCGTTCATTTCGAGAATGTTTACGTGGTGCGTCAGCCTGTCCAGCAGCGCGCCGGTTAGGCGTTCTGTGCCGAAGGTTTCCGTCCACTCTTCGAACGGTAGGTTGCCGGTGATGAGGGTTGATCCGCGCTCGTAGCGCTGCGAGATCAGCTCGAACAGGAGTTCAGCACCGGTTTTGCCGAGCGGCACGAACCCCGGTTCGTCGATGATCAACAGGCTGACCCTGGCGAGCTGACGTTGCAAGCGCAGCAGCCGCTTTTCATCGCGTGCCTCCATCAACTCGTTGACCAAAGCGGCTGCGGTGACGAAGGCGACGGGCATACCCCTTTGGCAAGCAGCCAGTCCCAACCCGAGGGCAATACAGGGGAATCGCGCTTAAAGTTTGACAACGGTTGCGAATTGGATTCTGGAGGTTTCATCACTTGATGGAGCTTCGCGATGCCCAACTTATACCAACGGCCCAATTAATTGACCTTTATCCATTCTCGATCTGTGATTGAAGTTATGCGTTCAGGGTCGTTCGCAAAGAAGTTCCAGGCCTGGGCGCATTTTTCGAGGATTTCTTCATATGTGTCGAAGACAGAGACAGCGAGTTTGTTCGACCGCAGATAGGCCCAAACGTTTTCCATTGGGTTCAATTCCGGTGAGTATGGGGGCAGTTTTACGAGTGTAGTATTATCTGGCACCTGCAAGCATTTTGCTCCGTGCCAACCAGCCCCGTCGATGATGAGCAAGGCATGTGCGCCGGGTGCGATTGTCTTTGCGATCTCATCGAGATGCAGCCCCATTGCTTCGGCGTTGACGTAAGGCAGGACCAGCCCAGCCGCCGTGCCACAGGCAGGACAGGCTGCGCCGAAGATACAGCTCCATTTGCAGCGCGTATCACGTGGTGCGCGCGGGCGGGTTCCACGCCTGGCCCATTTGCGGGTGAGGGTTCCTTGCTGCCCGACGCGGGCTTCATCCTGGAACCATACCTCAAGCGGCTTCCCCTTTGCATGTTTTGGCAGGGTTGTAAAACGCGGAGCAATATTGGGCCACAGAAGCGGCTGCATATCGCAGTTGTAGCGGAGTAAAAGTCCGCCAGTTTGTGCCCTTCGTTTATTCGGAGGGCGGGAGATGTATTCTGTGGATATTTATAGTCGTGTGCGCCGTGCTTGTTTGAAGGACGGTATGTCTGGCCGAGAAGCGGCGCGGTTTTTCAACATGGCGTAATCAGGATCAGCACTCAGTTACCCCTGTTATTCTGGATGCACATGCAATTGAAAAGGAGACTGACCAATGGAATATTTTGCTGGTTTGGATGTGTCCATGGAAGAGACGCATATCTGCATTCTGGATCGTGAAGGGGCCCTTATTCGTGAAGGAAAAGCGAGCTCAACACCAAAAGCGATCGCTGACTTCCTCGCTTCTGGACCACCATGTGCCAAAGTTGTATTTGAAACGGGACGGATGGCACCAATGCTTTACCATGGGCTGACGGAGCTTGGTGTCCCGGTTGTTTGCATCGAGAGCAGGCAAGCATATCAGGCCCTTAAATCTCTGGCCGGCCACAAGACGGACCGCAATGATGCCCGCGGTTTGGCACACCTGGCGCGGACGGGATTCTACAAGCCGACCCATGTCAAATCACTGTCAGCGCACGCAATCCGGTCGCTGATCGCAGCCCGCAAGAAGCTGGTCGGACAGCGTGTGACGCTCGACAATCAGATCCGCGGTCTGGTCGTCGTCTTCGGCGTGCGGCTGCCACGAGCTTTGTCTCCGGCATTCAAAAACGCGGCGCTAAAAGTTAGCGATGGAGTGCCTGGCCTCCATGCCGCAATTTGCGGACTGTTCGCAGCACGCGAAGCAATCCTCGCGGCGGTTGCAGCCATTGATGGCGACATCAAAAAGATGACCCGCAAATCCGAAGTCTGCCAGCGCCTTATGACGGTACCAGGGGTCGGTCCGATCACAGCATTGGCCTTTGCCGCAGCAATTGATGATCCGTCGCGTTTCAGGAAATCGCGTGATGTGGGGGCGTATCTTGGACTGGTGCCGCGACGGCATCAATCTGGTGAAATCGACTACACGGGCAGCATCTCAAAGCGGGGCGACGTGCGCGTCAGAACGCTTCTCTATGAGGCCGCCAATGTGATGCTGACGCGGTATGCCGCTCCGCTCAAATTGAAGACATGGGCCCTCGCAATCGGTGCGCGCTCAACGATGAGAAAGGCCCGAGTGGCTCTGGCGCGTCGTCTGGCAATCATACTTCATGCCATTATGCGAGACAAAACTGACTTCCAGTCCGCGTAAGGCTTACGAGGCGACAACGAGGATTCCTAAATCAAAGTTCCCATCTGGGACGATGCCCGAGGGAGGGCGTGAGACACGGCGCCGATTCTGTAGCAACAGCCAAGACCAACGGTATGATTGCGGTTTCAACATTGCCGACCCACACCCAGCCAACCCCATCATGAACCTCAGAGTTCGAAGAGAACAAAGGCAACCTCTGACATCAAAAGCAGGAAACTCAGGAAACACGCATTGACAGATTAGAGAACAAAGATCGTAAGACGATCGCGAAGATGCTGCGCCATGAACTTCCGCCTGGGTATCGTCGGTCGGAAGCGCCTCGGCGGCCAACGCTTGATGGTTATGTTGGTGTGGTCGATGAGATACTGCGCACAGACAAAGCCCTGATCAAAAAGCAGCGACACACGGCCAAGCGCATCTTTGAACGGCTGCGCGATGAGCATGGATATGCTGGCAGCCTGACCACGGTGACCTATTACGTGCGCGAGCAAAAACGGCGCACCAAAGAGGTGTTTGTGCCGTTGTCGCATCGGCCGGGCCATGCGCAGGTTGATTTTGGTGAGACGCTGGGCGTGATCGGTGGCGTGGAATGCAAGATCCACTTCTTCGTGATGAGCTTGCCACATTCTGATGCGGTGTTTGTGAAGGGATATCCAGCTGAGACAACCGAGGCGTTTTGCGATGGCCATGTGTCCGCCTTTGCATTCTTTGGCGGCATTCCGCAATCCATTCTCTACGACAATACCAAGATCGCCGTGGCTCGGATACTCGGGGATAAGACGCGCATCCGCACACGTCGGTTTACGGAACTGCAGTCGCATTACTTGTTTGATGACAAGTTTGGCAGACCCGCGCGAGGGAACGATAAAGGCAACGTTGAGGGCATGGTTGGATACACCCGCCGCAACTTCATGGTTCCCGCACCTCGCTATGACAGCTTTGATGATCTGAACGCACATTTGGAAGAGAAGTGTTTAGCACGTCAGGACGATACGTTGCGGGGTCACACCCAAACCATAGGCGCACGCCTGATGTCGGATTTGGATGCTCTGATGGGATTGCCCGTCGCAGAATATGAAGCCTGCGATCACGTCAGCACGCGTGCAACGTCGATCTCAATGGTGCGCTATCGCAGCAATGATTACTCGGTGCCAGTAGCCTATGCGCACCACGATGTTCATGTGCGTGGGTTTGTGCATGAGGTTATCATCGGCTGCGGCAATGAGATTATTGCGCGGCACAAACGATCCTACACATCAGCGGATATGGTCTTTGACCCATTGCACTTTTTGCCCCTGCTTGAACAAAAGGTGGGTGCCCTGGATCAGGCCGCGCCTTTGCAGGGTTGGCATTTGCCAGATGTATTTGCCACGCTGCACCGACTGCTTGAAGCCAGAATGGGTAAGCCGGGCAAGCGAGAATACGTTCAAGTCTTGCGCCTTTTGGAGACCTTCGAAATGGATGTTGTGCAAGGCGCAATCCAGCAGGCAATAGATATGGGTGCAATTGGCTATGACGCCGTAAAACACCTTGTACTGTGTCGGGTTGAGAAGCGGCCACCACGATTGGATTTGGACTTCTATCCATACTTGCCCAAGGCCAATGTCGGCACAACACGCCCATCCAGTTACATGAGCTTGATGGGAAGGACCGCGGCATGACCGAAGCCCCTCGGATTCTTCTACGGCATCATCTTAAACAACTGCGACTGCCAACGTTCCAAGGCGAGTATGCCAAACAGGCGCAGCTCTGTGCTGCAGAGAACAAAGATCACATCCACTATCTGGCGCGGCTGTGTGAGATGGAATTGATCGACCGCGAACGCCGGATGATTGAACGGCGCATCAAAGCGGCGAAGTTCCCCAGCACCAAGAGCTTGGATAGCTTTGACTTCAAGATCATGCCAAGCTTGAACAAGCCCCTGACGATGGATCTGGCACGATGCGATTACGTTAATCGCAGGGAGAACATCATCGCGCTCGGCCCGTCAGGCACGGGCAAGACACACATCGCCCTGGGACTTGGGCTGGCTGCATGTCAAAGAGGACTGAAGGTGCGCTTCACAACGGCTGCGGCATTAGTCCATGATCTGATCGAGGCTCAAGATGAGCGGAGATTGCAGCGCCTTCAAAAGCAACTGACCAGCCAGAACCTGTTGATCATTGATGAACTGGGCTTCGTACCGCTCAGCAAATCTGGCGCAGAGCTGCTCTTCGAGGTCATATCCCAATGCTATGAACGCGGCTCCATCATCATAACCTCGAACCTGCCCTTCGATGAATGGACTGAAGTCTTTGGCTCTGAGCGGCTGACCGGTGCGCTACTCGATCGTTTAACCCATCACGTCCACATCCTCGAGATGAATGGCGAAAGCTATCGGCTCAAACACAGTCGCAACAACCGAAAATAACCAGCCCGCAATCACAGTCAGAATAATGCTGGCCTTATGGCCAGCATGCGCTTTGGCACGCTTCAGCTTTGTGACGAGCACGCGTGCAAAAGCGCCACAAAAACATCAACCGAAGTGGCCCATTTTTACGCCGCGACATGGACCCATTTTACTCTGCGATTGACAAAAGCAAAATATCACGAGCTGATTGCCAAAGGGAAATGCAGGAAACTTGCGATTACTGCGGTCATGCGCAAGCTTGTGGTCATGGCAAATGCGTTGCTGCGTGACAGTCGGAAATGGACTGAAACACGGACTTGACCAATACGGATACTCAACGATCCTCGACTTCTTCCGGCGTCACAGGATCAGTTTCAAAAAAAGACAGGGCATGCCAGTGAACAAGAGCGCGAGGATGTGAAGCAGGAGCGCACGGTCTGGGCCGAACTGCAGCCTGGCCTCGCCCCCGCAAAGCTGGTGTTTCCGGACGAGACTGGAACAAATACCAAGATGGCCCGACTGCGCGGACGCAGCCCTAGGGGCGAACGCTGCCGGGCAAGCATCCCACACGGCCACTGGAAAACCACCACGCTTGTCGCCGGGTTGCGCCTGGGTGGACTGACTGCGCCGGGGCTGGTCGACGGTGCCATGGATGGCGAAACCTTCGCCCTCTACGCCGAACACTTCCTGGCGCCGACCCTGAGTGCGGGCGATATCGTCATTCTCGACAACCTGCCAGCCCACAAGGTCACAGGGGCCCGCACGGCTATCGAAGCGGTCGGCGCTACCATGCTGTTCCTGCCGCCATACAGTCCCGACTTCAATCCGATTGAACAGGCCTTCTCAAAGATCAAGGCCCTCCTGCGACAAGTGGCAGCAAGAACCGTTGAAGCCCTTGAAGCCGCCATCGCAGACGCTCTCAACGCCTTCAGTCCGCAGGAATGCACCAACTACTTCAAAAACCCAGGGTACGAACCAAATTGATCCGAAAATGCTCTAGCATTGATTATGCGTGGCGTGTTACAGGCAGGATGCCTGCGGCGGCGGCAAGTATCGCGCGCGGCGTTTGGTGGCTCGGAAGGACGGCAGGGTGGAACCACCGAAGGCAGTTGTCCAGGTATCTGGTCGCGATACCTCGATGGCGGCGCGGAAAGGTCTTTAACCGCTCATGCCGACTGTTCACGGTTTGAATGTGCAATTCACCACGGACACGTTCTCCGGCGGTCCGGTCGAGACTTTCATGGCTGACGCCCGTTTCTGCGGCGCAGGGCGGGTACCCGGTGCAGCCATCAGTCACCGGGAGAGCGTCCCCATCAGGACGTGGCTGCAGAACCGATTTCAGATGTCCGGCTGTCACCGCAGGCAGGACAGCACTGATGGTGGTGCCTGATCGGCCGACCGCAACGAGGACCGGAACCTGCTCCTTCGACAATCCGCGTTTCGAGGCCTTTCCCCCGCGTTTGCGGGCTTTTCGAGAGAGATTACGGTCCCCTTTCCGGCTGCGCGGAAAGAACGTCCCGTCGGCTTCGACGATTCCGCACAGCCTGACCGCACCGACCGTTACGGCCTCGGGAAAGCGATGACGCCAACGAAAAGCTGTGGTGTCGGCCACCATACAACGCCCGTCGGACGCCTTTACCGTTTCGCCGTCGCGCAGGGAAGCTGCGAACCCTGCCCATCTGTCCCTGTGGCGCGAGCGGGCAGGCGGCGTCCCGGTCAGCGCGTTGAAGGTTTTGCGACAGCCTTTGCAAAAGAACCTCGTCAGGCCACTTGCATGGCCCCTGATGATCGCACCGCCCGAAGCACAGTGCGGACAGATACGCCCCTCGCGAACATTCGCCTCAGGGAGATCGATCACGCTTTCCAGCGACGATACCCCGGCAACGAGCCGTCCGGTTTCAGCCCGTTGTTTCGATGAAAGGTCGTCGATCTCGTTGAGCCACACCAAAAAAGCCTGATGATCCATGTGCCGCACCCCATAATTGTGTTCATGGTGTATTCTATTGCAGGTTGGCACGCATAATCAATGCTAATTGAGCCTTGTTCATTGTTCATGTTGTGTTCTGTCACAGGCTGGCAGGCATAACCAACGCAAATTGAGTCCTGTCCAAAGACCTTCCCCGGGTCCGTTGCTCCGGTTGCAATCAGTTGTTCCAAAACAGCCTCGATCATCGTATCGTGTCTCAGGTCCATTTGCTTCCTCCATGAATGTATTTCAACTCATGGGACAGCACGATGGCGTCGCGTTTTACCGGGGGCATGCCCCCCGGTAAAACGCCTCACGGTGCAAACCTCCAATAAATTTCCAGATGGAATGGTTGCCGCCCTCCCCGGACGGCAGCACAATGTGCCAGGATTATGGTGATAGACACCACGCAACGGAAAGGACGGCGAAATGAAGGATATGATGACAGGGATGGATTTGGCAAAGCGTGTTTTCCAGGTCCACGGCGCGCTGCGGACGGGAGAGGACAGGTCCGCAGGAAACTGACGCGGGCGCGGTTCCCCGCGTTCATGGCCCGGCAAAAACCCTGCCTGGTCATCTTCGAGGCCTGGGGCAGCGCAAACTATTGCGCGCGCGGGATGGAAGCGCCTGGCCACGGGGTGAAGTTGATCGCGCCACAGTATGTCCGCCCGTTCGTCAAACGCCGGAAGAACGACGACGCCGATGCCGGGGCGATCGTCATCGCGGCACGTCGGCCCGGGATGCGCTTCGTGAACCCAAAGACTGTTGAGCAGCAGTCCCGCGCGGCAGTATTCCGTGGCCGGGAGCGACTGGTCCATCAGCGCACCGCAGACGTGAACGCCTTGCGGGCCCTGCTGTAACGCCTTGCGGGCCCTGCTGTAACGCCTTGCGGGCCCTGCTGTACGGGCATGGCCACGTGTTTCCTGCGGGACTACACCGCCCTGATCGCATGACGGCGCTTGTGGAGGACGGTAATTCAGACTTGCCCGCGTTGATCCGGGAGGAGCGCCGGGACCTGCCGGCGCAGATTACAGGGAAACCGGCGCGTATCACCGAACGGAGCAGGAAACCCACGGCGCTGGCCGCACAGTTAGGCCACTCGGCCAGACAGGGCACGTCGGCTTCAGACCATGCCGGGTGTCGGGCCGATGACAGCCCTGGCCGTGGAAGCGTTCGGGCCTGACATGGCGCAGTTCGGGACCGGGCGCGACTTTGCGGCCTGGCCGGGCCTGGTGCCCGGGCAGCATTCTTCCGGAGGCAGGGAGCGCCCGGGCCGCATGACCAAAGCGGGCCAGGCAGATATCCGGCGACTTCCTGTCACTGGAGCGATGTCGCGATTGAACTGGCCCGGGCAGCGCACAATTATGGAGGGCAGCTGGTTGTCACGCATGCTGTCGCGCAAGCCCGGGATGCCGGTCGCAATCGCGCCGGCCAACAGGATGGCCCGCCGGACCCGGGCGATGCTGACGAAGAGCGGGGACTACAGGGATCCGGCGCTCGCAGTCGCGGCATGACCCTCATGCCGGACCACCGGCGATGGTGCCAGGGGGGTGCAGGAAGACGACGACCTGAAGGGGCAAAATGATCGACTGGATCAGGATTGGGAAAACCGGTTGATGTCTGCGAGCTGGGATCTCGATTTCCGGATCTGGACCTGATCCGCTGATCTCCATACCGGCCCGCAGCTTCCGGAACTGCCGCACACCGGGGCCTGACAGAAGTTCGCACTCGATCACACGCCAATCAAGGTCAAAAACTTCCTGCATTACGGGCGGCAACCACAGAAGAAGATGTAAGGTTACACCACCTTACCGGATTTACGCCATCGCTGAGAATGCAAATGCGGAAAGTAGAAATTGACGCTCGCGGCTGCGGCGGAGTAAATTCGGCGACGCAGCAAATTTCCCCACACCGGACGTTCAACCCTGTCAAAATTGGAAGAATTCAAACCGACCCTTCGCTGCAGCCGCTCCACTATACACCAGTAGTGCGTTTCATTGTCTCAACGTGGCAGCAAAATTGCTCATGTGCCCCAAAACGCAATTCAGCTAAACTTCCGCGACTGCTGCTCGGGGCGACTTATTGCTTTGGCATACTCCTGCAAAAATTCCAACTGAGCGGCGGATTCGATCGTTCCCGGTCGAGCTTTCCGGATTTCCGCGACAGCGGCATTGGCACTGCGATTCTGCCTGATCAGCAATGCAGACGCCAGTGTTCCGGTGCGTCCCTTGCCAGCGGCACAGTGGATAACGATCCTCTTGCCCTTTCTCAACTCTGCATCGAGAAAGTGATCCAACGCCGGAGAAGTGCCGCAGGAAGAAAAATCAGGCGCACATAGGTTCTTTGTCGGCAAATGCAGCCAGCCCATCCCGGCCTCATTCACTCGGCCTGTGAAATCGGGCACACCAAGCGTTTCAAACTCAGCCGTTTCGACCAGGGTAACAAGGTAGTCCGCTTTCCAGCGAAGGATAGAGCTGAGATCTTCTTGTAGATCGCGCTGCCAGCTCACGCCATCGTGGGTTCCGGGCTGATTACGACCCGGACAGGCACACATCCCGATCACGCCGCCGCCCGTGACAGACACTTGATCGATTTGAAGTGTATCAGTTTGCACATTCTGCATTTGATGATCAGACACAATCCTGCTACGCTCAAAAAAAGCGGTATTTATCCGCCTTGTTCACTCGGTCATTTTACGGAGCATTCCGAAACGAAACACCGCTTGGCGATGACAGGGTATGCAACAGAACGTTGCCGCATACCCTGTGGGAAAAGAGCTTAGTTCTTGGGTTCGGATTTGGCTTCATACCGGTTACGCCACTCCGCGACGATGTCGGCCTTGTTGTTTGCAGCCCATACGAAATCATTGTCGATCATCCGGGTTAGCACCTCGTCCGGGAAATGTTCGCGCTCCTGGATCTGGTCGGGCTTGGCCACTACCGAATAGCGTTCGGCATATAGCGCCATGGCACCGTCCGTCACGGCCCAGTCAAGGAAGGTTTGTGCAGCTTCCAGATTTTCGGTGCCGTTCAGAATTGCGCTGGCCTGCATTTCCCAGCCAATGCCCTCTGTCGGGACGATGATGTCAATCGGCGCACCCTTTGCGCGTAGCGAGGCCCCACGGAACGGCCACGAGATGCCAACGGTGAATTCGCCAGATGCCGCTTGCTTGCAAGGTTTGGAACCCGAGTGGGTGTAGATTGCGACATTCTCATGCAGTTGATCCATATAGTCCCAAGCTTGATCTTCACCCCATATCTGCATCCAGCTAGACACGTCCAGAAAACCTGTGCCCGATGATGCCGGGTTAGGCATGGAAATGTGGCCCTTATAGGCTGGGTCGGTCAAATCGGCCCAAGATTTAGGTTTTGGCAAACCCAATTTTTCCGCTTCGATCATGTTAAAGCAGATCGCACCGGCCCAGCCGTACATGCCGACCCAGTTCTCGTCTCCGTCGTTGTCCAGATAACGGGCGTCAAGGTACTCTCTGCCATTGGGGGAATAGGGCATGAACATGTTGAGCTCTTCCATGGTCAGCATGCTGGTGGCCGCCATCGCGAACAGAACGTCAGCCCGTGGGTTGTCCTTTTCTGCCATCAAACGCGCGTGCATGATGCCGGTGGAATCGCGGACCCACTCGATTTCGATCTCGGGGTGGCTTTCAGAGAAAGCCTGTCCGAACACCTTCAGATTGTCGGCATCTGTGGTCGAATAGATCACCAGCTTGTCCTTGGCTGACGCCCCGACCGCCGATATAGCCATGACCGCAACAGACATCAGCGCTGCGCGCGTGCTGTTTGCCAAGACGTTAATGGTTTTGCCGAACTTTTTTGAATTCTGTTGCGCCGACATGGCGTAGCCTCCCGTTTCATCTCATCCTAATGAGTCGCGAGACTATCAGAATTTCCAGGAACTGGGAGTCTAAATATAATTATCACTTATTGATTAAGGAATTCCAACATCGCCGAACCGCACCGAGCGCCTGATCATTTCCGCCTGAAGTTCGTCCAGGAACGCATCGTTCTCCCCCGGATCACATCGGATAATGGACAGTGAGATCGGCACGACAGGCCGAAACGGGCGTGTCTCAAGTTGCCCTACGGCAAAGCGTGTGGGCGTGATCGGATCAACGATGGCCACGGCATCTGAATGCGCCACGAATTCGCAGGCGGACGAGAACAGGTTTGTCTCAAAAACCGGAGCCCAGGTCAGGTCTTCATTCACGAAGATGTCTCGCAGCTGACGCGAGGATTTGTGTCGCGAGTAAAGCGAAACCAGTTTTCGTCCCTCCAGATCGCGGGCATGAATAACCCGCTTTTTGGCCAGAGGATCGCCTACAGCAAAGGCACAGACACTGGGGAGGAGTATCTGAGTTTCCGGGCTTCCCCCCCCTTTTTTTTCCTCGCTTTCAAATAGCCCAAGGTCGAATATCCCCCTTTGCGTCATATCCCTGATCTGGCTTGAGGGACGCGCCTGAAGCGAGACATTGATGTGAGGACGGCGTTGATGCATGCTCGCCAGAACTTCGGGCATGATGTGCACTGCGAACCCTACGGTGCAACCGACCCGGACACTGCCCACCGACAGCCCGTGCAGTGCCTCTGCGGCTTGCCGCGTCGACTCAAACGCGTCCAGTACGCTTTGGGCCTGATCGAGGAAAAGCCGACCCTGCGGCGTGGGGCGGATGCGCCCTTGCTTGCGGTCAAACAGCGCAAAGCCGATCTCGGCCTCCAGACTGCTCAGTAACTGGCTGACTGCCGGTTGCGAAATACCGATTAGATCGGCGGCCTTATTGGTTGCGCCCAGACGGATCGTTGCCTGCAGGGCCTGAATTTGCCGTTCGTTCACTGCGCACCTAAATATAAGCAATGATTATTACTGTAGAAGCAAATCGCGTTGGACACAAGGTTGGGACTTTCCTATGGTGCAACAAAATCGGAAGTGATGAGACATGTTGGGAAGTGGATGCCGCCCGTGAGTGCCAATAGCGAAATCGCCTATTTGAAAGCAAACGCGCTTCACAAGTCATTCGGTGACTTTGAAGCCCTCAAGGATATCTCGTTTTCGATTCAAAAGGGTGAATTCATCTGTTTCCTGGGTCCGTCCGGATGTGGCAAGACAACCTTGCTGCGCTGTATCGCCGGGCTCGAAGCGCAAACCAGCGGCAGCATAAATCAGGCCGGAATTGATATCTCGACAAAGCCGCCATCGCAGCGGGATTTCGGTATCGTATTCCAATCCTACGCATTGTTCCCGAACCTGACCGTCGAGCGGAACGTCGGCTATGGGCTGACCAACCAGCGGATAGGGAGGTCCCAAACCTCAAAACGTGTGACCGAGTTGCTGGAATTGGTGAACCTTGAAAAGCACCTCAGCAAATACCCGGCGCAACTTTCCGGTGGAGAACAGCAGCGCATCGCCCTCGCACGTGCGTTGGCAACCTCCCCGGGCCTTTTGTTGCTGGATGAACCGTTGTCGGCACTCGACGCTAAGGTTCGCGGCCATCTGCGCAGGGAAATCCGTTCTTTGCAACAAAAGCTGGGCGTCACCACGATCATGGTGACCCATGATCAGGAAGAAGCCCAGACGATGGCCGACCGCATCTTTGTCATGAGTGCGGGGCGGATCGAGCAAATGGGCACACCGGAAGAGATCTACGAAAATCCCGCGTCGCCCTTTGTGGCCGGGTTCATTGGCGAGATGAACATTTTGCGGCTGACCAGAATTGGCGAAGCTGATGTCGTATCCGGTGGCCTGAAGCTGACCGTTCAACCGGACCAATGCGCCAGAATCAAATCTTTACCTTCGGGGCAAGGTGTTGCCGCCATACGTCCTGAAGACGTGAGGCTTGGGGCGGTCGGCGAGCATAATAATCTGTCGCTGGCAGTGTCCCACATCGAATATCTGGGGGATCACAATCGCGTCTTTATGGACGTGTCAGGCATGGCGGCAGATCGGTTCGGCATCAAGTTGTCCAAGGCGGAATCGAAGTCGCGCAAGCTGCGTGTCGGTGATCCGGTTGAGGTCAATATTCCGTCATCAGCCATCTATCTGGTTGGCGAGGCAGGCTGATGGCATTCGGATTTTCTGGCAACGGCACCCAATCGGTAAAGTTGGAATGCGATCGGGATGCCAACACGATCAGCCTGTTGCTTATCGTCTATCTGGTCTTTTTTCTGCTGGCACTGGTGATCCCACTTTACGTTATAATATCAAAAAGTATGCACAATGCGGACGGAGTGTTCGTTGGGGTTGCCAACTATGCGCTCTATTTCCATTCACCGGCCTTGGTCCGGTCGATCTATAACAGCTTTACCATCTCTGTGATTTCAACCGCCATCGTCATCTTTCTGGCCTTCGGATTTGCCTATTGCGTGACGCGGACCTGCATGCCGTTCAAGGGCCTGTTCCGCCTGATCGCCCTTGTACCGTTGCTTAGCCCTTCCTTGTTGGCGGCAATTGCCCTTATTTACTGGTTCGGCAATCAGGGCGTGGCCAAGGGCCTTCTGATGGGCGAGCCGGTCTATGGGCCGGTTGGCATCGTGATGGCCTCGGTCTTCTGGACCTTTCCCCATGCGGTCATGATCATCGTGACGGCCCTTTCGCTGTCGGACGCACGGCTTTATGAGGCGGCGGAAGTCCTGAAGACCAGCAAGTTGCGCACCTTTTTCACCATAACGCTGCCCAGTGTACGCTATGGCCTGGTCAGTGCGACAATCGTCGTCTTCATCCTTATATTCACCGATTTCGGCGTACCAAAGGTGATTGGCGGCAATTACAACATGCTGGCGACGGATATCTATAAAGAGGTCATCGGCCAGCAGAATTTCGAGATGGGCGCGGTCGTGTCCACGGTGCTGCTGATCCCAGCGGTGATTGCGTTCATCATCGACCGGCTGATCCAGCGCAGACAGACAGCGCTTTTGACTGCCCGCTCGGTTGCGTATGAGCCGAAACGGAACCGTAAAGCCGATATTGGTGCGCTGGTATTCTGCCTCTTTGTCAGCTTCCTGATCCTCAGCCTGTTCTTTATGGCGGCCTATGGATCGCTGGTGAAGTTCTGGCCTTACAACCTGTCGCTGACACTCGACAATTACCGGTTTGAATCTGAAGGTATCGGCTGGGACGCGTTCCGCAATTCGTTTACCCTGTCGTTCTGGTCGGCGATGTTTGGAACCTGCATTATCTTCTTCGGGGCCTATCTGGTTGAAAAACCGATCACCAGTAATCCGGCGCGACCGGTTCTGCATTTTCTTGCATTGCTGCCGCTCGCGGTGCCTGGGATGGTTCTGGGGCTGGCCTATATCTTCTTTTTCAACCACCCGATGAACCCGATGACATTCATGTATGGTACCATCGCCATTATGGTATTAAACACGGTGACCCATTTTTACAGTGTATCGCACCTGACCGCCGTGACTGCGTTGAAACAGATTGACCGAGAGTTCGAGGCGGTCTCGGTTTCGTTGAAAACATCGACGCTTGTCATGTTCTTCCGCGTAACGTTGCCGATCAGCCTGCCGGCAATTCTGAACATTTGGGTCTATCTTTTCGTAAATGCCATGACCACCGTATCCGGTGTCATCTTTCTTTATACATCGGGAACCATCCTTGCCTCGGTCGGTGCGATTCATCTCGATGAACAAGGTGAAACAGCCGGAGCAGCAGCGATGGCGATGTTGATCGTGGCGGTCTCGGTCAGTGTAAGGTTGCTTCACGCACTGATTTCAAAATTCCTTTTGAAACGTACGCAATCATGGAGATATCGCGGCGCGTGATGAACTACGAGATTGGATGATTTAAGCAAAGTCGTGGCTGCGTGCCAATTAGTTGCTCATATTTGCACAGGGCAATCGCATTTCAAAAGTCATTCAGGAGTGAGCGCAGGAAATCATCCTTCCAGCCTGCGCGTTTGAATTTGACGCGGTTTGAGCCCTTGTCTGTGTTTGCCCTTATGATGTCAGGCGCGATGCGTCCGGGCGCTGCAAAATTGACGGGCGCGTTATCTTTGCGGGCGCGATGATGATCGTCATTCATGATCACATCCAGAGACCGGTGCAAGCTGTTTTCGATCTGCCGGTGGCCCCGGATGATCGCAGGAATCTCCCGCGCGGGCAGGTGTTTTGACAGGAGGCAAACGCGCTCGGAATGGCTTGTTTTTCCGCCCTCTTCGCGTTTTGAGGTGACCTGGGCGAAGGTCTTGAGGTGTGGCCATTTGCGGGTGCCCTTGAGGTATTCCGGGGTGCTGCAGACGCGTGCAGCCCGCGTTTCAATGCGACCGTGATCTGCATCTGTGGATGTATATTCCTCACTGAACCTCCTCCGACTAAAGTCAGAGGGTTCAGTGGGTCTTGAGCGCCTTCGGCGCACGTTTGAATCTTTTTCCGACTAAAGTCGGAGGTTTCAAACCATTAGGTGGAAAATGAAATCCGTCTCCCGGTCATCAATGAAGGTCCGCACATCCGCCTGCATGTCGCCCTGATTACCCCTGGATTACCCCTGAGCTGCAGGCAATAGTCGCCACCTTCCTGCATGGCAGGCTCACAGGTTTCGCGCTGGCAATGCAGCGCATCGGCGGTGATCATCACGCCCTTGATGTCAAGCATTTTAGCCAGTTCGCGCAGGGCCGGAATCTCACCGCCCCCTTTGGCGCCCGGGGTCACACCGGGACCTGGACGTGCACCATGGGCAAAGGCGGTCACCACGTTCAGGCCGGACCTGTCAGCGGCCCGGTCAAAGGCGCGGCGCATCTGTTTGGCATCAATGGCGATGGCGGGTCGGGCATCACGTCCCTGCGCAAAATCGGCGTGAAACTTCGCAAAAAGCCGCTGAAAGCCGACGGGTTTGATCAGACGAAACAGTCGCGGGAACGTATCGTGACCGGGTATACCATGGGGCAATTCCTAGAATTCACACAGAAAATCCTCCTTCGCGACCCCAAAATCGACCATATCCAGCGCCGTTTCCCCGCCACACAAGACGCATAACAGGCTGATGGTCATGATGTCACATAACTTATGGCGACATACATTGCCTGTGCGTGGATCGTTTATATCGTTGAAACAGCTCATGATTGCTGGCATCCGGAGGCTCCGCAGGATGACGGGACTTCAGGAATCCATTTATCAGGAATTGTCTGTAAAACGCGGAGCAATATTGGGCCACAGAAGCGGCTGCATATCGCAGTTGTAGCGGAGTAAAAGTCCGCCAGTTTGTGCCCTTCGTTTATTCGGAGGGCGGGAGATGTATTCTGTGGATATTTATAGTCGTGTGCGCCGTGCTTGTTTGAAGGACGGTATGTCTGGCCGAGAAGCGGCGCGGTTTTTCAACATGGCGTAATCAGGATCAGCACTCAGTTACCCCTGTTATTCTGGATGCACATGCAATTGAAAAGGAGACTGACCAATGGAATATTTTGCTGGTTTGGATGTGTCCATGGAAGAGACGCATATCTGCATTCTGGATCGTGAAGGGGCCCTTATTCGTGAAGGAAAAGCGAGCTCAACACCAAAAGCGATCGCTGACTTCCTCGCTTCTGGACCACCATGTGCCAAAGTTGTATTTGAAACGGGACGGATGGCACCAATGCTTTACCATGGGCTGACGGAGCTTGGTGTCCCGGTTGTTTGCATCGAGAGCAGGCAAGCATATCAGGCCCTTAAATCTCTGGCCGGCCACAAGACGGACCGCAATGATGCCCGCGGTTTGGCACACCTGGCGCGGACGGGATTCTACAAGCCGACCCATGTCAAATCACTGTCAGCGCACGCAATCCGGTCGCTGATCGCAGCCCGCAAGAAGCTGGTCGGACAGCGTGTGACGCTCGACAATCAGATCCGCGGTCTGGTCGTCGTCTTCGGCGTGCGGCTGCCACGAGCTTTGTCTCCGGCATTCAAAAACGCGGCGCTAAAAGTTAGCGATGGAGTGCCTGGCCTCCATGCCGCAATTTGCGGACTGTTCGCAGCACGCGAAGCAATCCTCGCGGCGGTTGCAGCCATTGATGGCGACATCAAAAAGATGACCCGCAAATCCGAAGTCTGCCAGCGCCTTATGACGGTACCAGGGGTCGGTCCGATCACAGCATTGGCCTTTGCCGCAGCAATTGATGATCCGTCGCGTTTCAGGAAATCGCGTGATGTGGGGGCGTATCTTGGACTGGTGCCGCGACGGCATCAATCTGGTGAAATCGACTACACGGGCAGCATCTCAAAGCGGGGCGACGTGCGCGTCAGAACGCTTCTCTATGAGGCCGCCAATGTGATGCTGACGCGGTATGCCGCTCCGCTCAAATTGAAGACATGGGCCCTCGCAATCGGTGCGCGCTCAACGATGAGAAAGGCCCGAGTGGCTCTGGCGCGTCGTCTGGCAATCATACTTCATGCCATTATGCGAGACAAAACTGACTTCCAGTCCGCGTAAGGCTTACGAGGCGACAACGAGGATTCCTAAATCAAAGTTCCCATCTGGGACGATGCCCGAGGGAGGGCGTGAGACACGGCGCCGATTCTGTAGCAACAGCCAAGACCAACGGTATGATTGCGGTTTCAACATTGCCGACCCACACCCAGCCAACCCCATCATGAACCTCAGAGTTCGAAGAGAACAAAGGCAACCTCTGACATCAAAAGCAGGAAACTCAGGAAACACGCATTGACAGATTAGAGAACAAAGATCGTAAGACGATCGCGAAGATGCTGCGCCATGAACTTCCGCCTGGGTATCGTCGGTCGGAAGCGCCTCGGCGGCCAACGCTTGATGGTTATGTTGGTGTGGTCGATGAGATACTGCGCACAGACAAAGCCCTGATCAAAAAGCAGCGACACACGGCCAAGCGCATCTTTGAACGGCTGCGCGATGAGCATGGATATGCCGGCAGCCTGACCACGGTGACCTATTACGTGCGCGAGCAAAAACGGCGCACCAAAGAGGTGTTTGTGCCGTTGTCGCATCGGCCGGGCCATGCGCAGGTTGATTTTGGTGAGACGCTGGGCGTGATCGGTGGCGTGGAATGCAAGATCCACTTCTTCGTGATGAGCTTGCCACATTCTGATGCGGTGTTTGTGAAGGGATATCCAGCTGAGACAACCGAGGCGTTTTGCGATGGCCATGTGTCCGCCTTTGCATTCTTTGGCGGCATTCCGCAATCCATTCTCTACGACAATACCAAGATCGCCGTGGCTCGGATACTCGGGGATAAGACGCGCATCCGCACACGTCGGTTTACGGAACTGCAGTCGCATTACTTGTTTGATGACAAGTTTGGCAGACCCGCGCGAGGGAACGATAAAGGCAACGTTGAGGGCATGGTTGGATACACCCGCCGCAACTTCATGGTTCCCGCACCTCGCTATGACAGCTTTGATGATCTGAACGCACATTTGGAAGAGAAGTGTTTAGCACGTCAGGCCGATACGTTGCGGGGTCACACCCAAACCATAGGCGCACGCCTGATGTCGGATTTGGATGCTCTGATGGGATTGCCCGTCGCAGAATATGAAGCCTGCGATCACGTCAGCACGCGTGCAACGTCGATCTCAATGGTGCGCTATCGCAGCAATGATTACTCGGTGCCAGTAGCCTATGCGCACCACGATGTTCATGTGCGTGGGTTTGTGCATGAGGTTATCATCGGCTGCGGCAATGAGATTATTGCGCGGCACAAACGATCCTACACATCAGCGGATATGGTCTTTGACCCATTGCACTTTTTGCCCCTGCTTGAACAAAAGGTGGGTGCCCTGGATCAGGCCGCGCCTTTGCAGGGTTGGCATTTGCCAGATGTATTTGCCACGCTGCACCGACTGCTTGAAGCCAGAATGGGTAAGCCGGGCAAGCGAGAATACGTTCAAGTCTTGCGCCTTTTGGAGACCTTCGAAATGGATGTTGTGCAAGGCGCAATCCAGCAGGCAATAGATATGGGTGCAATTGGCTATGACGCCGTAAAACACCTTGTACTGTGTCGGGTTGAGAAGCGGCCACCACGATTGGATTTGGACTTCTATCCATACTTGCCCAAGGCCAATGTCGGCACAACACGCCCATCCAGTTACATGAGCTTGATGGGAAGGACCGCGGCATGACCGAAGCCCCTCGGATTCTTCTACGGCATCATCTTAAACAACTGCGACTGCCAACGTTCCAAGGCGAGTATGCCAAACAGGCGCAGCTCTGTGCTGCAGAGAACAAAGATCACATCCACTATCTGGCGCGGCTGTGTGAGATGGAATTGATCGACCGCGAACGCCGGATGATTGAACGGCGCATCAAAGCGGCGAAGTTCCCCAGCACCAAGAGCTTGGATAGCTTTGACTTCAAGATCATGCCAAGCTTGAACAAGCCCCTGACGATGGATCTGGCACGATGCGATTACGTTAATCGCAGGGAGAACATCATCGCGCTCGGCCCGTCAGGCACGGGCAAGACACACATCGCCCTGGGACTTGGGCTGGCTGCATGTCAAAGAGGACTGAAGGTGCGCTTCACAACGGCTGCGGCATTAGTCCATGATCTGATCGAGGCTCAAGATGAGCGGAGATTGCAGCGCCTTCAAAAGCAACTGACCAGCCAGAACCTGTTGATCATTGATGAACTGGGCTTCGTACCGCTCAGCAAATCTGGCGCAGAGCTGCTCTTCGAGGTCATATCCCAATGCTATGAACGCGGCTCCATCATCATAACCTCGAACCTGCCCTTCGATGAATGGACTGAAGTCTTTGGCTCTGAGCGGCTGACCGGTGCGCTACTCGATCGTTTAACCCATCACGTCCACATCCTCGAGATGAATGGCGAAAGCTATCGGCTCAAACACAGTCGCAACAACCGAAAATAACCAGCCCGCAATCACAGTCAGAATAATGCTGGCCTTATGGCCAGCATGCGCTTTGGCACGCTTCAGCTTTGTGACGAGCACGCGTGCAAAAGCGCCACAAAACATCAACCGAAGTGGCCCATTTTTACGCCGCGACATGGACCCATTTTACTCTGCGATTGACAATTGTCAAAATCCAAATGCGATTCCCCTGCATATTTGCACGATTTTCATCGAAATTGACAATTATCTCCGCTGTGCGCAGGGCGATTTGACGGAGGCAAAAAAGCGGTTGCAAATCGTGTAATTGTCTGAATCCATGTACTGGATTGCAGAGATGGAGGTTCCAGTCATGATTTCAGTTCGCCCGGTTTTGCGGGAAGTACCCGATCCGCGAGCTAAAAAGCGCCGGTTACATCGACTGGAAGCAATATCGGGCCTGATCCCGGGGCGCAGTTTGTCGCGCAGGCAATTGAATCGGCCGGGGGTTCGTCGGGACCGTAACTCGCCGTGCCACGCGACGCTGACTGAAACTTCGGGAGTGCCGGACCCGGAGGCTATGGCGGCTGCATTCAGCCGGTTGACCACCGGGGCACCGGATGCCGGGGATGTTGAAATGGACCTGCGCCGGATCGCGATTGACGGCAAGACGCTGCCGGGAGCAAGGACGCCGGGGCAAGGCCGAGCAATCTTGACCTTTTCCAGATTTATAGCCAAACGGCAAATTTATGGTACTATACTCCTCCACCTGAATTGACCTGAGATTTTGAGCCGGGATCAGTTTGTAATCTTTCAGGCTAGGGAACGAGAGCCCCGCACCGGAAAAGGCAAACCGCCACTCCGTCAAAACTGTCGGACCAATATCAGGTATCCAGCAGGGCATCATAGCCTGCATCCGGAAGCAAAAATGTGCGCGCACGCTTTCTCACGAGTGGTCCACTTTACGGCGACGGCAAATCCCTTCAGGCACCGCGCGGTCCTCGCATGCGAGGCTGAATGTCTTATGCTGTTTGGCCATGCCAGGATGATGCACGTCCCGATACAAAACGATATGCGGCGAATCGACTCACCGACAAAAAATCTCAGGTCAATTCGGGCGGAGGAGTATACAGTATGATATAACCTGGCCAATTTCATTCCGCCAACATGTCCTTCCAATCCGCGAGAAAGAGGGGCTTGCCCTTGAAGAAACCTCCGGACTTCAACAAAATCGAACATAAATGGGCTGAAGCCAAGGCCTGCAGACGGAAAACCGGGATGTCCGTCGACGAAATATTCGAAAACCAGAACTGGAATCAAAATTGAGTCGTTAGGCTATATAACGCCACAGGCGGTGTGGTGGGCTTCGACCCGGACGATCCGGTATCGGATCACACGCCGTTCCTGATGGAGGCCCGCAACGTGGTGCCCTATGCCAATATCGAGCATGTGGATCCGGGCCATGTGCCGACCGTCTGGCAAAAGAACACCTTCCCGGCTTCGTTCCATCCGAAACTCTACACCTGCCATGACGGGATCCGTACCGACCGACTGGCCCCCGACCCGGATGTGTCCCTGTCGCTGGGCCGGCTGGACCGACCGGTCACGCGCGGGGATGAGGTGTTCACCTATATGGCCCGCAATCTGGAACATGTGCGCGGCTTTCACATCTTCATGGCCGCGCTGCCCCGGATCCTGACAGCCCGTCCGCAGGCCCGGGTGCCGGTGGTGGGCGGCGACAGCGTCTCCTGTGGTCGCAAGAGCAAGCACCCCGGGGGATTGCGCGCCGAGTTGACCGAGAAACTCGGCGACAGTGTCGACTGGAACCGGGTGCATTTTCTGGGGAGGGTACCCTGGTCCAGCTTTTGCCAGGTGGTTCAGATCAGCCGCTGCCATCTGCATCTGACCATGCCGTTCGTGATGAGTTGGTCGCTGCTGGAATCAATGGCGATGCAGGCCACCATCGTGGCCTCGGACGTTGGCCAATCCCGGCACCTACGAGCATCCGGGCCCGGCGGCGCGGGCGCATGTGGTCGGGACATATGATTTCAGAACCCTGTGCCTGCCGGAGCATATCCGGCGGATGAACACCCTCGTGCCGAAAAAGCTGCGGATTGCCGTGCCGGGCTGAAACCGCTTCGGGGCAGGGGCCGGTTGTCTATGGCACCCGCACCCTCCGGGTGATCCATGAAACCTCGCCCGCCCCGCACCGTCGTCAACACCCCGATTGATATCGAAAATGCCGCGATCAGGACAGCAAAATCGACGGTTTGCCCGGGGAGTGCGGGCAAAGATCCCTCCAGCCTGAAGACCCGAAACGGATGATGAAATACGCCGACAGAGACTTTCGGTGTATCCGGGGGAATATCCGCCCGGATAAAGCGTCTCTGTCGGAAACACCGATTTTCAACCTGCTGATAACACGGCATAAAACCGCTCCAGATCCGCAGGGGATAAAACCGGCAGTATGGCTGGCTGTGCGGTCGGTATGCTGCTAACCAGTCTCTCCCGGATTTCTCCGGAAATTCAGGGAAAAAAACAGGGAAAAAACAGGGGAAAAATTGCCCGGGTACAGGAACCTGTCTGTGGCAGTGTGCAGGCCCGCAATTTCCTGCCGGACTCCTGTTCCTGTATGGAATGTTCCTGTGTGGAACCGGCCTGCGGTCGGCGGGCAGGGCAGGGCTGTCCATGGTATCGTTTCTCGGCCTTGCCTCGCAGGTGGCGTTACAGGGCGGACCGGTCCGGCACATGTCAATCCGGTCATCAGCCACCGGCATCCCGACATCTGTCCGGATGAAACCCGGGGTCGCGCAATTCCCCCGGCCCGGGCCGGAGCAGGTCCCCGTCCCGGCCCGCATGTCCGACCGGCCTGTTGTCAGCAACAATATACGCGGGGGCGCTGCCCATCCGGGAGACCGGGCAGCCGGATGCAGGGCACAACATCCATGCCCGTCTCCCGCGCCGTCGGCACACGGTCCTGCCCCGGCAACAATGGTGTTGCCCCGGCGAACAGGACGGGACCGGTAAAACCGGACACCCTGATCGACGCCGCGACCTGCCGGACCTGATCCGCAGAACGGACCCGGGGTTTCAGGGCACGGGGACATCCGGCGGCAGCCGCCCGATCCCCGGACTGCGGGCAGGACCGGAGCGCGCCACCTCGCGCGAAGGTTTTTTTTGCCGCTGGCCATGCCGGACCTCCCGACGATTTTTTCAGCGCCGGTATCGCGCAAATTCCGGCGCGACCCCTCCGGCGGTTTCCCCGCGCGTTTCGGGAGGGCCATTTCGTTTCGAGCCCAGGGGCCATTTCGTTTCAGATGACCCGTCGGAAAAAATTTCCTGAATGGTTGCAATCGGTTGACGGCGACGGAAATCCGAAACGAAACGAAATGCAAAAAAAATCGGCACGCAGACATTGGAAAGTGCGGCACATAACACCCACATGCGTCCCCGCCGGAAAGGACCCGTGATTTCCGAACAACCGGAGCGGCACCCGGTGGCTGCCGACACGGCCGTTGGCAAGCCGCTCCATTTGTTCCCGGCGTTTCGCCGAGGCCGCTTCCGGGGGCCTACCGGCCTGAGTTTCCACGAGCTGCATGCTGGAAGAAACGCTGCAAGCGGCGGTAGGTGCTTTCGACTTTGGCCTGTGTCGGCATCTCGCCGCTGATATGGCTTGGATTGACCGTCCGAACACTGGCTATGCCAATCACCGGAAGGCAAAGTGTTTCAAGGCGGTTATTGCTTGATTAGTGCGGCTTTACAAGCGCCGCAGGCCGGTATGTTGAGCGTGGGTCTGGTCCGGATCTCTTTCCCGAACTCAGGGTTCCAGGCCAGATGCCGGTTTTTCTGACCCTGATCAATCGATCATTTTTCCATTCAGTTGCTGTCTTCCTTCACTCCCCGGCGTTCCGTTGGTTTCCGCGCTTTGCGTTTTGGGGGCTTCGCGCTCGCTCCGCCCTTGTCCCGTCTTCTCCCCCGCTGCTTTTCAATCCAGGCAGACATGGCGGCGGAACTTGGCCATTGCCGCCGCCGGGATCGTAATCCCGTCTGCCTGCGCAATGTTCTTTGCATAGGCGAGTTGGGCGGCGCGTGGCGGTTTGTCACCCGAACCGGCTGATACATCCCCGGGCTTCCCGGGGGCGTGGGCTTCGAGAAAGGCCCTGCATACGGCACTCGATGTTGCGTAGCCCCGAGGCAGGTGGAGCCGCTTTTCGCGTGCGATCGACACAGCAAAGCGCTTCATGGCCGGGGTCGGAGGGCGGTCAGACCCGTCTTTTGCCGCATGGGATTTCAGGATCGTTCCGTCGCCCGTCCGGGCTTTGGTCTTCAGATTGGTAATGATGCGATCGGCGACGTGACATACTGCATCGATTGCGCCCACCATCCGCTGTTTTCCCGCGACGACATCGTCGAGCAGGTGCTCAAGCTGAGCTGTCGCGCCGGGATCGACCAAAGTCGGGTCGGCGTGGTTCAGCACGCCGAAGAGTTCCAGCCCGGTTTCGGTCGGGACAATGTTCTTGCTTTGGTTGGTCAGAAACTTCTGCCGCTTGAGCCCGTTGATGACATCGGCCCGCGTGGCGGGTGTTCCTATTCCCTTTGCCTCTTTCAAACGCTCGCGCAACGGCGCGTCTTCGACGAAGCGCCAGGCGTTCTGCATAGCTTCGATCAACGAACCTTCGCTATAGCGCGGTGGTGGATGCGTTTCCTTCGCCTCGACCCTGGGGTCATGCAGCGTGGCTGTCTCGCCGTTTGTCATCATGGGTAACACCTGAGCATCGTCGGATTTCCCACTCGCGGGGACCCGGTTCGGAAAGGCCGCACGCCAGCCAGGATCCAATGACTGCCTGCCCGTCGCGCGAAACGAGGCACCCGAAACATCCAGCAAGGCAATGGTCTGCCGGAATCGAAAGTCCGGCATGGACAGCGGCGAGATAGGCCCCGCGCGATTACGTCGAACAACTTCTTCTCATCGGCCGACAATCGCGGCCAGACCTCTTTCAAATGTATCGATTGTGTTGGTGTTGGGGATCACGGCGTGATGGCTGGCATCCTTGACGCCTTTGTCGTGGAACGCCCCGCGAGGCCCTTTGCGGATAACAGGCCTGCGCAGGCACCGGGATATCCTTGTAGGACTGACCGACCTGAAGGCCCACGATGATTTCAGGGACGTCTGCAATCAGGGACTCAGGCAGGTAGCGCACCTCGGCACGGGGATAGGTGATGATCTTTTTGCCCTGTCCATCGTAGAGTTCCTGAGCCACATCCAGCGTCTTTGATGCGGCCCAGCCGAACCGGGATGCGCACAGTTTTTGAAGAGATGGGAGGTCATGCAGTTTGGGCGGGCTTTGCCGTTTGTTTTCCACGGTGACGTTGAGTGGACCGCTGAAGCCATCGGCCTTTCGTACAATATCTTCGGCCGTTTGCCGCTTGAGAATGCGGTTCTTCGGCGCGCAGCGCATCCTGAAGCAGCCCTCGACAGCCGATGCGGTAGCAACAACCTCGAAATAGTCCGTAGGCACGAAGTCACGGATTTCGAGCTCCCGCTTGCACACGATGGCCAGGGTCGGCGTTTTGACCCGTCCGACGCCAATCACACCGCGTGCGCTGCGGCCCAGTGTTACGGTTGCTGTACGTGTGAGCGACAAGTTGTAGATCTGATCGGCCTGCCGTCGGGCGACTGCGGCTGCGTAGAGGCGGGCATATTCATGGTTTGGGCGCGCCCGACGAAACGCTTCACGGATTGTGTGGGGGTCTTGAGCGGTAAACAAAACCCGCACGACCTCACCCTGGTAGTCGAAGTGCTCGAGGATTTCCTGACCGATCAGTTGACCCTCGCGGTCGCAGTCGGTGGCAAGCCAAACCTTTTTTGCCGAGCGCAGAGCTTCGCGGATAACCTTGAGCTTCGCGGCCTTGCTGCCCCCCTTCGCCGGACGGGTCGCATACAAACCGTCGGGACGTAACAGAACCGGCGACCACCGTTTCCATTCCGGCATGGCTTCCCCGGGCTCCTCGAGGTCCAATAGGTGCCCCTCTGCGGGGAGGATGGTTCCGAAGTCTGAGCCAACGGCCGCCCGGACATCTTTTGCCTGGCTGGATTTTTCAGTGATGACGATTTGATCGACCATTTCGTGCCACCTGCATTTGCTCCCGAGATTACGCTGGCGGGAACGTAAAGTGAACAAGTGAGGTTTGCAACTGAAATTCTGCACTCAAAATCGTCGCCTGCGGAGTCAGTCTGACGCGCGCGCTCGCTGAAACGCTGCGGTTTCCTGTTCGATCCATGGCAAAGTCGCGATACCGCTCGGGTCCAATAGCGTGACCGCCGGATTTTCTCGTCGGTAGATCAGATGCTTGAGCAAGTCGGGAGCAAGATAAGGCATACCAATCTCCCATCGCCGGGGAAATGGCCACGCTGGACAATCCAAAGGCGCAAAATATCGCGCGACGTATAGGGCGCCTCCCCTGTACACGACTCATGCGATTTTCTGCCTGATTTTGGGCCAGTGTCGGAAGGCTTGTTCTGGATGGGCCCTGTACACGACAGTAGAGGTGGTTGAGGGCGCAGATCTGTGATTTTGGTTGGGATTCTTCAATTTACGATGGAGCCTCCCATGATCTGAAAAGCAATCGACACCCTCTTGTCTCGGCGAAACTATCCGATGGCTTGTCCCTGAGCAATAGTCGCCTCGAAACACTCTGCCTCCCGGTGATTGGCATTGCCAGCGTTCGAACCGTCAATTTGAGCCACATTTGCGGTGAGATGCCGACGCAGGCCAGGGTTGAAAGCACCTGCCGTCGATTGCAGCGCTTCCCAGGAAACTGCCATGTCTGCCTCACTTGGCAATTCTTGTAAATCATACCCGAACGACTTGGCACGGCGCTTGAGATCGCCGAGCACGCCCTTCATATCGCAACAGTAACACAAGCTGTTTCTACCGCGCACAGGCAGGTCCCAACCCGGAACGGGTTTTTCAGCATGTCAACCTCGGGCAAGACTCAGGGCAGGGGTATCGCATGAATGGCGAACTTGGGTTTGCCTTAATCTTCTGTCTCTGATTCAGTTTTCCAAAGTTTATGTCTGGAGGACGCCGCTTTGGAAAATACCATTACGTTTCAATCTTTTGCCTCAACTATCACTGATCCACGTCAGCAAACGAAGGTGCTCTACCCGCTTGATGAAATTCTGCTATTGAGCCTGTGCGGTGTTGTCTCGGGATGTGAGAGTTTTGTCGATATTGCCCTTTATGGTGACGAAAAGCTGTCCTTTTTGCGCAAATTGGCCCCGTTTGAGCATGAAATTCCATCCCATGACACACTTTCGACGGTGTTTCGGGCGATTGATCCTGAAGAGTTCAAGGCAGCCTTCGCTGCATGGGCGTCTGAGTTGGCCGGGCGCGTTGGTGGAATGGTTGTGGCCATTGATGGCAAGACGGTGCGCGGGTCAAAAGCGGGGGGAGAGACGCCTCTGCATCTGATCCCGGCCCGGTGTAACGATCTACGCCGCGTGCCCGGCCAGCAAGCCAGCGCGCACAAAAGGAACGGGATCAGGGACATCCCCGTGCTTCCGGATTTGCTCTTCCTGGAGGGCGCGGTCGTGACGCTGGATGCGATGGGGTGCCAACGTGAGATCGCCTGCAAAATCCGTGACAAGGGTGCTGACTATGTGCTGGCCCTGAAGGGCAATCAGGGGCTTCTCCATGAAGACGTGAAACTGTGGTTCGAAGAACAGGATCGGGAAAACACAGAATCATTACAGACGGTTGACGGCGACAGGGGCAGGATTGAAACGCGAACATACACCCAATGCGACGCCATCGGCCGGTTGAAAAAGCGCCATCCCCATCGGGAGGGGTTGCTCAGCATTGGCCGCGTCGTCCCGCTTCGGGAAAGTGGCGGGAAGACGACACGGCAAACGCGGTACTTCATCCCGTCCCTGCCAAAAGACGCCGCGCGCTTTGCCCATGCCGTACGCTCTCATTGGGGAATTGAAAACCGTCTGCACTGGGTGCTTGATGTCACCTTCCGCGATGACGACAGCCGGGTACGAAAAGATCATGCACCTGCCAATTTCGCCGTCATCAGGCACATCGCGATGAACCTGCTCGGCAAAGTGAAAGGTAAACGCTCCCTCAGGGGAAACCGGAAAAAGGCAGGCTGGAACAACCGCTTCCTGCTTGAAATCCTGACGCGGTGAAACTCATGCGATTCCCCTGAGACTCAGGGCAATCGCATTTGGAAATCCAAGCCCTTCGCTGACGAACATAGCATGAACTTTTTGGCTCTCTCGTTGCGTTTGTGGTCAGGTCTTGATGTTTTTCAACCTCAATGTGGCAGGAGAAATCCAAATGCGATTGCCCTGAGGTGCCCATATAGCCTGACGACTCAATTTTGATTCCAATTCTGGTTTTCGAATATTTCGTCGACGGACATCCCGGTTTTCCGCCTGCAGGCCTTGGCTTCAGCCCATTTATGTTCGATTTTGTTGAAGTCTGGACTGTAGGCCGGGAGATATTCAAGGGTGTGACCCGCCTGTGCGACAGCGGCCTGTGTGTCGGCGCGACGGTGGAAAGTCGCGCGGTCCATCACCAATACGACCCGGGGTGGCAACTTCGGGAGGAGATCACCGATCAGCCAAGGATTGAATATGTCGGCATCGACATTGGCCTCGGTCAGACCGACGCTCAGCAAGACCCCGGCAGGCAACGCCCCGATGACATTGATCCGCCCCTTGGCCTGCCAGTCATGGCTGCCATGGCAACGCTCCCCCCCCGGGCGCATATCCATGGGTGCGCGGCATGTCATGGGCAAAGCCGCTCCCGTCGATGTAGACGATGGAGCGGCCATCTTCCTCATATTGCGTGATTTTTTCACAAAACCCGCGCCGTGCGTCTGCGTCCGCCTTCGGATGCCGCATCACTTTTTTGGCGTCAAACCGAGTTTGCGCAAAGCCTGCCGGATCGACTTTTGCGTCACACCGAACCGCGCAGCACGTTCATATTGACAGGCGTCCGGGTGATCCGGCACGTCCTGTGCCGACTTTTCCGGATCAGGCCTACGCACCTTTTTGCGTTCACAGGGCCTGGGCGTAATACGCTTCGACCAACGCTTGAGCGAGGCGACCCCAATGCAGAATCGCCCGGAGGTTTATTCGAGGGCAAGCCCCTCTTTCTCGCGGGCTGAAAGGACATGTTGGCGAAATGAAATTGGATAGGTCATATCAAATTGCACCATAAATTTGCCGTGTGGCTATATGTCAATTTCTGAGATCCTTGCGCGATAGAAGTCTTGAAGCGCACAGATCCGATTTTGGTCTAGCACCTCGCCACTAACAATCTCGTGGAGTTGTTCTTCTACCGCTGCCTTAGTCGTCCATGGCGTGGATGGCTCGTTGGTCAGCCAGCGGTCTCGGATCGCAGCGCTTGCTGCTGATCGGTAGTTCATGGATGCAAACTCTGGGGCATTGGAGAGGATAAGCCGCATACCCAGTTGTTTGAGGCGGATGTCGTCCAGTTGAGCGACAATTCGAGCGCGGTCACGCCAGGCGGCTGCGGTGAAATCTTCAAGGACCTGTGTGTCACCGGCGCTGTAGAATCCGTCATAGATCATCTGTTCGACGTGTTGGGTTGGCTCTTTATCCGCATAGCGATCGGCCAAAGCCTGTCCCACACGTTGATGAAACTCAGGGTGCGCAGAAACTAGCTGGGCGAGCGAACTATGCGCAGCGCTGGGGTTGGCAACTGGGAAAACGTTCGGGACTTTGTTTATCGCAATCGTCCGTATCAGCTTGGGTGATGCAGCAACCGCTTTGGCAAGATCTCGATCGTTGGCATCGATGATAGACGCATCGCAGAGGTCCAGGTCGAGGAAAGCCACAGAGTTCTTGTATTGCGGGTTTGTGCCTGCGTAAGC
>CBDBLS010000005.1:0-140592 GCA_965207105.1 Roseovarius sp.
TCTTGGGTCTATCCCCGCGTGTGCGGGGGAACCTTGGATAAGCCCGGCTATGCCGTGCCTTATAAGGGTCTATCCCCGCGTGTGCGGGGGAACCATCGGGGTCGAATGGCCTGAAGGCCGATGAGCGGGTCTATCCCCGCGTGTGCGGGGGAACCATGGAGTAGCTCAACCGTCCTCAGAGGGCGGAAGGTGTCAATCGCAGAGTAAAATGGGTCCATGTCGCGGCGTAAAAATGGGCCACTTCGGTTGATGTTTTGTGGCGCTTTTGCACGCGTGCTCGTCACAAAGCTGAAGCGTGCCAAAGCGCATGCTGGCCATAAGGCCAGCATTATTCTGACTGTGATTGCGGGCTGGTTATTTTCGGTTGTTGCGACTGTGTTTGAGCCGATAGCTTTCGCCATTCATCTCGAGGATGTGGACGTGATGGGTTAAACGATCGAGTAGCGCACCGGTCAGCCGCTCAGAGCCAAAGACTTCAGTCCATTCATCGAAGGGCAGGTTCGAGGTTATGATGATGGAGCCGCGTTCATAGCATTGGGATATGACCTCGAAGAGCAGCTCTGCGCCAGATTTGCTGAGCGGTACGAAGCCCAGTTCATCAATGATCAACAGGTTCTGGCTGGTCAGTTGCTTTTGAAGGCGCTGCAATCTCCGCTCATCTTGAGCCTCGATCAGATCATGGACTAATGCCGCAGCCGTTGTGAAGCGCACCTTCAGTCCTCTTTGACATGCAGCCAGCCCAAGTCCCAGGGCGATGTGTGTCTTGCCCGTGCCTGACGGGCCGAGCGCGATGATGTTCTCCCTGCGATTAACGTAATCGCATCGTGCCAGATCCATCGTCAGGGGCTTGTTCAAGCTTGGCATGATCTTGAAGTCAAAGCTATCCAAGCTCTTGGTGCTGGGGAACTTCGCCGCTTTGATGCGCCGTTCAATCATCCGGCGTTCGCGGTCGATCAATTCCATCTCACACAGCCGCGCCAGATAGTGGATGTGATCTTTGTTCTCTGCAGCACAGAGCTGCGCCTGTTTGGCATACTCGCCTTGGAACGTTGGCAGTCGCAGTTGTTTAAGATGATGCCGTAGAAGAATCCGAGGGGCTTCGGTCATGCCGCGGTCCTTCCCATCAAGCTCATGTAACTGGATGGGCGTGTTGTGCCGACATTGGCCTTGGGCAAGTATGGATAGAAGTCCAAATCCAATCGTGGTGGCCGCTTCTCAACCCGACACAGTACAAGGTGTTTTACGGCGTCATAGCCAATTGCACCCATATCTATTGCCTGCTGGATTGCGCCTTGCACAACATCCATTTCGAAGGTCTCCAAAAGGCGCAAGACTTGAACGTATTCTCGCTTGCCCGGCTTACCCATTCTGGCTTCAAGCAGTCGGTGCAGCGTGGCAAATACATCTGGCAAATGCCAACCCTGCAAAGGCGCGGCCTGATCCAGGGCACCCACCTTTTGTTCAAGCAGGGGCAAAAAGTGCAATGGGTCAAAGACCATATCCGCTGATGTGTAGGATCGTTTGTGCCGCGCAATAATCTCATTGCCGCAGCCGATGATAACCTCATGCACAAACCCACGCACATGAACATCGTGGTGCGCATAGGCTACTGGCACCGAGTAATCATTGCTGCGATAGCGCACCATTGAGATCGACGTTGCACGCGTGCTGACGTGATCGCAGGCTTCATATTCTGCGACGGGCAATCCCATCAGAGCATCCAAATCCGACATCAGGCGTGCGCCTATGGTTTGGGTGTGACCCCGCAACGTATCGGCCTGACGTGCTAAACACTTCTCTTCCAAATGTGCGTTCAGATCATCAAAGCTGTCATAGCGAGGTGCGGGAACCATGAAGTTGCGGCGGGTGTATCCAACCATGCCCTCAACGTTGCCTTTATCGTTCCCTCGCGCGGGTCTGCCAAACTTGTCATCAAACAAGTAATGCGACTGCAGTTCCGTAAACCGACGTGTGCGGATGCGCGTCTTATCCCCGAGTATCCGAGCCACGGCGATCTTGGTATTGTCGTAGAGAATGGATTGCGGAATGCCGCCAAAGAATGCAAAGGCGGACACATGGCCATCGCAAAACGCCTCGGGTGTCTCAGCTGGATATCCCTTCACAAACACCGCATCAGAATGTGGCAAGCTCATCACGAAGAAGTGGATCTTGCATTCCACGCCACCGATCACGCCCAGCGTCTCACCAAAATCAACCTGCGCATGGCCCGGCCGATGCGACAACGGCACAAACACCTCTTTGGTGCGCCGTTTTTGCTCGCGCACGTAATAGGTCACCGTGGTCAGGCTGCCGGCATATCCATGCTCATCGCGCAGCCGTTCAAAGATGCGCTTGGCCGTGTGTCGCTGCTTTTTGATCAGGGCTTTGTCTGTGCGCAGTATCTCATCGACCACACCAACATAACCATCAAGCGTTGGCCGCCGAGGCGCTTCCGACCGACGATACCCAGGCGGAAGTTCATGGCGCAGCATCTTCGCGATCGTCTTACGATCTTTGTTCTCTAATCTGTCAATGCGTGTTTCCTGAGTTTCCTGCTTTTGATGTCAGAGGTTGCCTTTGTTCTCTTCGAACTCTGAGGTTCATGATGGGGTTGGCTGGGTGTGGGTCGGCAATGTTGAAACCGCAATCATACCGTTGGTCTTGGCTGTTGCTACAGAATCGGCGCCGTGTCTCACGCCCTCCCTCGGGCATCGTCCCAGATGGGAACTTTGATTTAGGAATCCTCGTTGTCGCCTCGTAAGCCTTACGCGGACTGGAAGTCAGTTTTGTCTCGCATAATGGCATGAAGTATGATTGCCAGACGACGCGCCAGAGCCACTCGGGCCTTTCTCATCGTTGAGCGCGCACCGATTGCGAGGGCCCATGTCTTCAATTTGAGCGGAGCGGCATACCGCGTCAGCATCACATTGGCGGCCTCATAGAGAAGCGTTCTGACGCGCACGTCGCCCCGCTTTGAGATGCTGCCCGTGTAGTCGATTTCACCAGATTGATGCCGTCGCGGCACCAGTCCAAGATACGCCCCCACATCACGCGATTTCCTGAAACGCGACGGATCATCAATTGCTGCGGCAAAGGCCAATGCTGTGATCGGACCGACCCCTGGTACCGTCATAAGGCGCTGGCAGACTTCGGATTTGCGGGTCATCTTTTTGATGTCGCCATCAATGGCTGCAACCGCCGCGAGGATTGCTTCGCGTGCTGCGAACAGTCCGCAAATTGCGGCATGGAGGCCAGGCACTCCATCGCTAACTTTTAGCGCCGCGTTTTTGAATGCCGGAGACAAAGCTCGTGGCAGCCGCACGCCGAAGACGACGACCAGACCGCGGATCTGATTGTCGAGCGTCACACGCTGTCCGACCAGCTTCTTGCGGGCTGCGATCAGCGACCGGATTGCGTGCGCTGACAGTGATTTGACATGGGTCGGCTTGTAGAATCCCGTCCGCGCCAGGTGTGCCAAACCGCGGGCATCATTGCGGTCCGTCTTGTGGCCGGCCAGAGATTTAAGGGCCTGATATGCTTGCCTGCTCTCGATGCAAACAACCGGGACACCAAGCTCCGTCAGCCCATGGTAAAGCATTGGTGCCATCCGTCCCGTTTCAAATACAACTTTGGCACATGGTGGTCCAGAAGCGAGGAAGTCAGCGATCGCTTTTGGTGTTGAGCTCGCTTTTCCTTCACGAATAAGGGCCCCTTCACGATCCAGAATGCAGATATGCGTCTCTTCCATGGACACATCCAAACCAGCAAAATATTCCATTGGTCAGTCTCCTTTTCAATTGCATGTGCATCCAGAATAACAGGGGTAACTGAGTGCTGATCCTGATTACGCCATGTTGAAAAACCGCGCCGCTTCTCGGCCAGACATACCGTCCTTCAAACAAGCACGGCGCACACGACTATAAATATCCACAGAATACATCTCCCGCCCTCCGAATAAACGAAGGGCACAAACTGGCGGACTTTTACTCCGCTACAACTGCGATATGCAGCCGCTTCTGTGGCCCAATATTGCTCCGCGTTTTACACAAGAAGTCAGCATCGATATCCAGGCTCTGTTCCAGTGTTTGTGTTCCAATGACGATAACGCCGCCTTCCGGGCGGGCGCTGGCTGTTGGGGCAAGGGCCCGTTCGACCTCAGTGTCCAGAAGGTTCCGGTCTTCCGCCGCAAAGCGGGAATGGTGCAGGGCTGCATGGCCAGCGACCTGCCACAACAGATCGCCGGGGCCGCTTTCCCGTATCGCCTGGAAGACTTCTTGCGCGGCGCTGACTGTGTTGCGAACAACCAAAACCCTTGCGCCCTTACCGGCAGCGTCACCGGCAAGGGCTGCGGTGGTTTCTGCATCCCAGGCGTCGCAGGCCGTCATTACGATACGCTTCCGGTTTTCCTCATCTGCGGTCGTTGACCCCTTCGCGGACCCCGAGGTCCAGACTGCCGGGTAAGGCTGCGTGATTGCATCTTCCAGCGTCATCGGCTGTTGGAATTTGGAACGATCAAACCACTTTTGGCGAGCACTTGATCCGAGTGTTGCAGACATGAGCATGGCGTATCCACCAAGCGTGCGGTGGTTTTTCAACAGGTGCCCTTGCACTTCGCTCATGTATCGGTCTGACGCATGAACCTCGTCTATAACAAGTAGCGAGCGGGATAATGCGGCGGCGCGCAAATGTGCATGCCTTACCTGAAGACCAGCCAGCATTGCCTGATCCACTGTTCCGACTGCAACAGTGGATGCCAGAAATTTCTTGCTGCTTTCCGCCGCCCAACGCGAAACCATATTTTGCTCCTCTCTTCCATCATCATCGTCCCACCGCACGCGCCATCCGGGCAGGGCCTGACCTTCGGCTTGACCCGCCTTGAGATAGCCCGGGATAGACAGGATCGGTTCAGGCGCATCTGCGCCGAAGACATTGGCCATTGCCCTGCAGACCCGGCCATGGATTTGCCTGGCCGCAGCTCTGGTGGGGAGGGCAAAATACAGGCTGTCAACGGCTCCGGCTTCCAGCAGCTGGACAAACCTCCACAGTGCTGCCTCCGTCTTTCCCGCCCCGGTCTCGGCTTCAAGGATAAGCAATTGGGCCTCAAGATCGGTCTCGCCCACCGTTGCCTGCGCAGGGCGGGGAGTAAAGCCGCCGGTCAGCGAGGCGAATCCGGAACGTCCGGTTACGGCTGCGCGGAGCTTTTCAGCATCAAGGCCTACCCGGGCGAGGGCCTGTTTCGCGCCAACCCGCGCCGCCGATATGTAATTCGGGTCAAACCGGTCCTTATAGGGAAACAGGGTCTCGGTCGACCCAAGCCAGTCGGCAAGAGTGACCAAACCGCATAACAGGTGCTGGAAAGGCGGTGTCGTCGGTACATGATCTTCGCTCGATTGAAACGCTGCTTCCGGGAACCACCTCTCCGCCGCATTTCCAATAGTCTCTGCATGGGAAACTGGATTATAGTCCGTAATGATTTTCCAATTTCGTTCCGCGATGCAGGCATTTCCCGACGGATCGAACGGGCGACCGTGGTGGGCGAGTATGGACAAAAGGACATGAAAATTAATGCCCCAATCCTTTAGCGCCTCCAAATGTAGAAACTCTCCGAGTTTCGGCTCTTCGCAGTTGCCAAAAATTGCTGCGCCAGCGTCCAGATGCCCCACTTCAATCAAGCTTTTCGACCCATTTGTCCACGCCCTGGCCTGAAATCCAGGGTGAAGCTTTCCTGCGTCATGCAGGAAAGTCAGCACTGCTAATCTGGCAATATCGACAGGAGTGAGCGTCCTCTGCGCCGCGCGTTCCATCCGCGAGCGAATGACAGGCTGCGCACATAAGGCTTCAAAACAGGCCGCGACGTCCGCGCAATGGTGCGCCAAATGATGAAATCGTCCTTCAGACGCCTTCCCCCACGGGACCCGCATTCCTTTTTCCGGATTCAGTTTAATCAATTTGGTTGGATCCCAAACGGTTGTGTCTCGAAATTGGTGAAAATTATTCCATGGCATCTCCGGGCGGCTTGATGATTGGCGCAGTTATGCAGCACGGTCAAGGATTCCGTTGGTCAGCGGCAAGGCAATCTCCGCCGCCCTGGCGTTTTTTTTTGTGACACCGCTCAAGACCTGAGAGCAGGGGATGATTAAGGTGTTTTATGACGGGACAGAAGAAGGTTGAGCGTGAAGGCGCCGGAACTGCGGAGACTTCACATATAGCAGCAGATCCGGCTCCGGCCCGGCGTCGCAGACTGACGGCGGCGCGGAAGCAGGAGGCCGTTCTGCGTGTTTTGCCTGGTGAAACCGTGCAACCGGTGGCGCGGAATATCGATGCGACGGCGGCCGATGTCAGCGGCTGGCGGGACGCTTTTCCCGAAGGCGGCGTATCGAACCTCAGCGTATACAACGCCATTGCCGCCAACGCAGGATCCAGCGCCGGATATCGCAACCGTTTCACCATCAGGTCAGCGTTCTTTTTGGCGGTGCTTTCGCCTGCGCTGTCACTGAACCTCCTCCGACTAAAGTCAGAGGGTTCAGTGGGTCTTGAGCGCCTTCGGCGCACGTTTGAATGTTTTTCCGACTAAAGTCGGAGGCTTTAGACCAGATTGTGGAAAGTAAAGCCATTGAAAGTGCCGGACCCCGGGTCCTCATCGCCCATATCAGACGTGTGCACGCTGCCTCGCAGGGGCCTGAAAACCATCAACTCATTTTGAATCAGGCTCTTAGTCGGAAAAAATTTCAACCCTTGGCTAGAATATAACGCTAACCTATTTAGGTTGCTAGCCCCAATTATTCATGATTGCCCCAATTATTCATGATGGAGCGTAAGTCAGTTGGCGGGTGTGACTTAAGCTGTTGAATTGGCGTATAGGTTTAGTGTTTTATCGTAACTGCCCAGCATGTTGGAGAGGCGTCGTTTCGTGTACAGGCTATAGACGGTTTTAGCCGAGGCGCATTGCGGCGATCAGTTGATCCGGCGATTTCATCAGTGTTTCAATGACCGACCAGCCCTGTTTTTGTGCGGTGCATGTGACGGTGCGCAGGCAGCAGAATGTCTGTGCCCCCGCATAGCCCTGAAGCAGCCTGAAATCTTCTGCCGCACTTTGCCCATACGCAGATCCCGTTCAGCGTCATTATTGGTGAAGGGTGCGTTGGGGTCGATCAGGAACCGCATCACCCCGTCCTTCCGCTTTCGCAGGCGCAGCGCAGGATTGTGGCCCGTTCGGCGTTTGGGTCGCCCGGGGCGTTTTCTGGTACCCGGGCTGAACTGCAGCGGCGGTCAAGCCTCATGAAAAGTCACCGCATCGGTGAGAATTTCATCACAGCGCTGCAGGATATCGGCTCCGGCGTCAATATCAATTGCGGGACTGTCGGCCAAAGCCTTGGCTTCAGGCAGAAGAGGCTTCATGGCCGATGCCCAACTCTCTTTCCCGATCCCGATCAGTGCCTGAAGTTCGCGCAGGTGATGGGCATTGCACAGGGCATGTTCGACAGCTTCCATTTTGAAATAGGGGGCCCGGTGATCATGTACGACAAGCCCCGATACTCCACTCAGGAGATCGCCCCGGCGTGGTGACACGCGGAAATGGCTCAACAGCGGCGAACAGATCACATGCAGCCACCAGGTCTCGCCTTCCACGCGCAAGCCGGTCTCATCCGGATGCACCACGCCCGTCTTCGGCCCGCTCAACCCGTCACGCACGGCATTCGCGAAGGGTTGCAAACGATCTGCTGTGCGTCTGACAAGCCCCGCCAGGGTTGCGGGAACGGCCTTGAGGCCAAACAAATCAGACATCAGGAGGGCAAGTCGATCCTCCGGGAGGCAATGGTGCGTTTGCAGATAGCTCGCAACAGCCGAAATCCGGGGCCCATAATCCGGGGCCCATATTGAACAGGCCCCGTCACGCCCTCGGGGAAGGGCGCGCGCGTTACAGCATCACACCGGGAACACCGACATGGATGCGCCCGATGCCCGGTCACCTCCGGCGGCGGCGGAAGCGGCAGGTCAACCACCTGACGCGCCACGGAACGCTCCGCCATGCCGGCCATGAGGTCCGCCCCACAGCGGTTGCAAATTTCCGGATAGTGGTTGATCACATGGTCCGGCGTCGATGTCTGCCGCAGCGTTTCTCCCTTGTGACCGGGCTGGTCGCCTGACTTGCGACCGGATTTACCGCGCAGGCTTTGCGTCCGCTTCCCGACATGGGGCTTTTTCAAGCCGTCACTTGATGGTGGGCGGCTACCGGTTGCACTGCAAAGGGAGACCTGGCGCTCCAGCGCCTCGATCCGCTCCTGAAGGGCCTTGATTACCTCAACCTGCTTCAAACAGGTCGCTTCAAAATGAGCCGCCCGCGCTGCAGGGTCCGAAAAGAAAACCGGTAAATTCTGAACGAGGTGCCATATATCCACGGATTCACGAATAGCCCGGCCAGTCAACACTTCTTCTGAAATCACTTCTTCTGAAATCAACACGCTGGGCAGTTACATTTTCCCTTGATATCTGAGCGGCATCCACACAAGATCTGGTGGAACAACCGCTTCCGGCTTGAAATCTTAACGCTTTGAAACTCATGCGATTCTTCGGAGCCAAAAACCCAGGGACACAAAAATCTAGGGTTATTTACACGCCAACCAAAATCGTGGTAGGATAATGTTCTGAACCTCCTCCGACTAAAGTCAGAGAGTTCAGTGGTTCATGAGCGCCTTCGGCGCACGTTTGAATCTTTTTCCGACTAAAGTCGGAGGTTTCAAACCATAAGGTGGAAAATGAATATGGAACCAGTCATCAGCGATGAAAAAACCCTTGACGTGCTTGCCTCTTCTATTAAAGGCGACCCAAGCACGGAGCATGAAGCATGGCTGAAATCCGAGATTGAGGCTACCCTTGCCAAGAAAAAGGCGGGAAAAATGGCCTATCGTTCATTGGATGATGTTATGAATAAATTCGGATTCAATGCACGTTAGATTTACAGCGGATGCAGAAACCGACCTCGACGAAATTAAAACATACCTAGAACCGCGAAGCCCGCAGGGGTTTGAACGTATATTGTCTGCGATTTTTACCACATCCGCACAGCTTGAGAGCTTCCCTCTTCTTGGCAGACAAGGGCGTGTGGCCAGAACTTACGAAATTTCGGTTCCGCGTACACCGTTTTTCATCGTGTATTCGATTCCAACTGAAACATTTATCGATATTGACCGCGTGATGCATAGCAGGCGGGCATATCCGCTAATTGAATAACTATTTTATGAGGTTTTGAATGAGCTTTTTTAGAGCTTAAATCAAAATTAGTTTATTTATTTCATGGGGTTGCGCTTCTATTCGTGAACACCCAAACGGGGATCACGATGCCCTGGGCTGAAACCATCCGCCGTCGTTCTAAGCGTAAAAACGACCGCTACTCAAGTGACACAACAGATCAGGAATGGACGGTCCTTTCTCCGCTTTTACCCGACCCCAAGCCCCCGAAAGAGACCCCGGCCGGCCGCCGGGAACGAATGGAACGGCTTGCAAAGGGCTTGTTGGCAGCCACCGGGTGCCGCTCCCGTTGCTCGGAAACCACGGGTCCTTCCCGGCGGGGACGGCTTGTGGGTGTTATGCACCGCACTTGCCTACTTCTGCGTGCCGATTTTTTTGCATTTCGTTTCGTTTCGGATTTCCGCCGCCGACAACCGATTGCAACCGTTCAGGAATTTTTTTCCGACAGGTCATCTGAAACGAAATGGCCCCTGGGCTCGAAACGAAATGCCCTCCCGAAACGCGCGGGGAAACCGCCGAAGGGGTCGCGCCGGAATTTGCGCGATACCGGCGGTGAAAAAAGGCTCAGTTTACAAATTGTATGCGTTCACTGTATGTTCCTTTTGCAATCAGAGGGAAGTATCACCATGGATCATAAGCAATTTCAGGAATGGCTGTCCTGGATAGACGAACCCAGCCCGGCGCAGTGGCATCAGGCCGAAGCCGGGCTTTCGGGGGGATCAGAGGCATCTGCTTCACTGGCTGCGATAGAAGGCAGTGTGGATGAAGATCGCCGGTGCCCGCATTGCGGCACCCCGGGAGCGATATCGCGCGGCAAGGCACGGGGCCTGCGGCGATACCGGTGCAAGGGGTGCAGGAAGACATTTGTCAATCGCAGAGTAAAATGGGTCCATGTCGCGGCGTAAAAATGGGCCACTTCGGTTGATGTTTTTGTGGCGCTTTTGCACGCGTGCTCGTCACAAAGCTGAAGCGTGCCAAAGCGCATGCTGGCCATAAGGCCAGCATTATTCTGACTGTGATTGCGGGCTGGTTATTTTCGGTTGTTGCGACTGTGTTTGAGCCGATAGCTTTCGCCATTCATCTCGAGGATGTGGACGTGATGGGTTAAACGATCGAGTAGCGCACCGGTCAGCCGCTCAGAGCCAAAGACTTCAGTCCATTCATCGAAGGGCAGGTTCGAGGTTATGATGATGGAGCCGCGTTCATAGCATTGGGATATGACCTCGAAGAGCAGCTCTGCGCCAGATTTGCTGAGCGGTACGAAGCCCAGTTCATCAATGATCAACAGGTTCTGGCTGGTCAGTTGCTTTTGAAGGCGCTGCAATCTCCGCTCATCTTGAGCCTCGATCAGATCATGGACTAATGCCGCAGCCGTTGTGAAGCGCACCTTCAGTCCTCTTTGACATGCAGCCAGCCCAAGTCCCAGGGCGATGTGTGTCTTGCCCGTGCCTGACGGGCCGAGCGCGATGATGTTCTCCCTGCGATTAACGTAATCGCATCGTGCCAGATCCATCGTCAGGGGCTTGTTCAAGCTTGGCATGATCTTGAAGTCAAAGCTATCCAAGCTCTTGGTGCTGGGGAACTTCGCCGCTTTGATGCGCCGTTCAATCATCCGGCGTTCGCGGTCGATCAATTCCATCTCACACAGCCGCGCCAGATAGTGGATGTGATCTTTGTTCTCTGCAGCACAGAGCTGCGCCTGTTTGGCATACTCGCCTTGGAACGTTGGCAGTCGCAGTTGTTTAAGATGATGCCGTAGAAGAATCCGAGGGGCTTCGGTCATGCCGCGGTCCTTCCCATCAAGCTCATGTAACTGGATGGGCGTGTTGTGCCGACATTGGCCTTGGGCAAGTATGGATAGAAGTCCAAATCCAATCGTGGTGGCCGCTTCTCAACCCGACACAGTACAAGGTGTTTTACGGCGTCATAGCCAATTGCACCCATATCTATTGCCTGCTGGATTGCGCCTTGCACAACATCCATTTCGAAGGTCTCCAAAAGGCGCAAGACTTGAACGTATTCTCGCTTGCCCGGCTTACCCATTCTGGCTTCAAGCAGTCGGTGCAGCGTGGCAAATACATCTGGCAAATGCCAACCCTGCAAAGGCGCGGCCTGATCCAGGGCACCCACCTTTTGTTCAAGCAGGGGCAAAAAGTGCAATGGGTCAAAGACCATATCCGCTGATGTGTAGGATCGTTTGTGCCGCGCAATAATCTCATTGCCGCAGCCGATGATAACCTCATGCACAAACCCACGCACATGAACATCGTGGTGCGCATAGGCTACTGGCACCGAGTAATCATTGCTGCGATAGCGCACCATTGAGATCGACGTTGCACGCGTGCTGACGTGATCGCAGGCTTCATATTCTGCGACGGGCAATCCCATCAGAGCATCCAAATCCGACATCAGGCGTGCGCCTATGGTTTGGGTGTGACCCCGCAACGTATCGTCCTGACGTGCTAAACACTTCTCTTCCAAATGTGCGTTCAGATCATCAAAGCTGTCATAGCGAGGTGCGGGAACCATGAAGTTGCGGCGGGTGTATCCAACCATGCCCTCAACGTTGCCTTTATCGTTCCCTCGCGCGGGTCTGCCAAACTTGTCATCAAACAAGTAATGCGACTGCAGTTCCGTAAACCGACGTGTGCGGATGCGCGTCTTATCCCCGAGTATCCGAGCCACGGCGATCTTGGTATTGTCGTAGAGAATGGATTGCGGAATGCCGCCAAAGAATGCAAAGGCGGACACATGGCCATCGCAAAACGCCTCGGTTGTCTCAGCTGGATATCCCTTCACAAACACCGCATCAGAATGTGGCAAGCTCATCACGAAGAAGTGGATCTTGCATTCCACGCCACCGATCACGCCCAGCGTCTCACCAAAATCAACCTGCGCATGGCCCGGCCGATGCGACAACGGCACAAACACCTCTTTGGTGCGCCGTTTTTGCTCGCGCACGTAATAGGTCACCGTGGTCAGGCTGCCGGCATATCCATGCTCATCGCGCAGCCGTTCAAAGATGCGCTTGGCCGTGTGTCGCTGCTTTTTGATCAGGGCTTTGTCTGTGCGCAGTATCTCATCGACCACACCAACATAACCATCAAGCGTTGGCCGCCGAGGCGCTTCCGACCGACGATACCCAGGCGGAAGTTCATGGCGCAGCATCTTCGCGATCGTCTTACGATCTTTGTTCTCTAATCTGTCAATGCGTGTTTCCTGAGTTTCCTGCTTTTGATGTCAGAGGTTGCCTTTGTTCTCTTCGAACTCTGAGGTTCATGATGGGGTTGGCTGGGTGTGGGTCGGCAATGTTGAAACCGCAATCATACCGTTGGTCTTGGCTGTTGCTACAGAATCGGCGCCGTGTCTCACGCCCTCCCTCGGGCATCGTCCCAGATGGGAACTTTGATTTAGGAATCCTCGTTGTCGCCTCGTAAGCCTTACGCGGACTGGAAGTCAGTTTTGTCTCGCATAATGGCATGAAGTATGATTGCCAGACGACGCGCCAGAGCCACTCGGGCCTTTCTCATCGTTGAGCGCGCACCGATTGCGAGGGCCCATGTCTTCAATTTGAGCGGAGCGGCATACCGCGTCAGCATCACATTGGCGGCCTCATAGAGAAGCGTTCTGACGCGCACGTCGCCCCGCTTTGAGATGCTGCCCGTGTAGTCGATTTCACCAGATTGATGCCGTCGCGGCACCAGTCCAAGATACGCCCCCACATCACGCGATTTCCTGAAACGCGACGGATCATCAATTGCTGCGGCAAAGGCCAATGCTGTGATCGGACCGACCCCTGGTACCGTCATAAGGCGCTGGCAGACTTCGGATTTGCGGGTCATCTTTTTGATGTCGCCATCAATGGCTGCAACCGCCGCGAGGATTGCTTCGCGTGCTGCGAACAGTCCGCAAATTGCGGCATGGAGGCCAGGCACTCCATCGCTAACTTTTAGCGCCGCGTTTTTGAATGCCGGAGACAAAGCTCGTGGCAGCCGCACGCCGAAGACGACGACCAGACCGCGGATCTGATTGTCGAGCGTCACACGCTGTCCGACCAGCTTCTTGCGGGCTGCGATCAGCGACCGGATTGCGTGCGCTGACAGTGATTTGACATGGGTCGGCTTGTAGAATCCCGTCCGCGCCAGGTGTGCCAAACCGCGGGCATCATTGCGGTCCGTCTTGTGGCCGGCCAGAGATTTAAGGGCCTGATATGCTTGCCTGCTCTCGATGCAAACAACCGGGACACCAAGCTCCGTCAGCCCATGGTAAAGCATTGGTGCCATCCGTCCCGTTTCAAATACAACTTTGGCACATGGTGGTCCAGAAGCGAGGAAGTCAGCGATCGCTTTTGGTGTTGAGCTCGCTTTTCCTTCACGAATAAGGGCCCCTTCACGATCCAGAATGCAGATATGCGTCTCTTCCATGGACACATCCAAACCAGCAAAATATTCCATTGGTCAGTCTCCTTTTCAATTGCATGTGCATCCAGAATAACAGGGGTAACTGAGTGCTGATCCTGATTACGCCATGTTGAAAAACCGCGCCGCTTCTCGGCCAGACATACCGTCCTTCAAACAAGCACGGCGCACACGACTATAAATATCCACAGAATACATCTCCCGCCCTCCGAATAAACGAAGGGCACAAACTGGCGGACTTTTACTCCGCTACAACTGCGATATGCAGCCGCTTCTGTGGCCCAATATTGCTCCGCGTTTTACACAGGAAATTGCGGGCCTGCACACTGCCACAGACAGGTTCCTGTACCCGGGCAATTTTTTCCCTGTTTTTTCCCCTGAATTTTCGGAGAAATCCGGGAGAGATTGGTTAGCAGCACACCGACCGCACAGCCAGCCATACTGCCGGTTTTCTCCCCTGCGGATCTGGAGCGGTTTTATGCCGTGTTATCAGTGGGTTGAAAATCGGTATTTCTGACAGAGACGCTTTACCCAAGCGGATATACCCCCGGATACACGAGAAGTCTCTACAGGCGTATTTCATCATCCGTTTCGGGTATTCAGGCTGGAGTGATCCTTACCCACACTCCCCGGGTAAACCGCCGGTTTCGCTGTTCTGATCGCGGCATTTTCGTTATCAATCAGGGTGGTGACGACGATGCGGGGCGGGTTTCACGGATCACCCGGAGGGTGCGGGTTCCGGGCGGGGTAACGGGTGGATTTTGATCCCCATGTACGACTGGAGTTCCGGGGCACGCAGCGGGGTTCGGATGGCGGTCTCCGGGTGATACGCGAACCCGATGGCGCACCCGGACTGTCCGGTCCGGCGTCGACGTCGCTGCGCGACAGCCGTCAAGGCAGGAACACCGTCCGCCGGCTCGACGGGTTGTTACGGAAAGCGGTGGTCTACCCGCCGTGCCGTCCGCCGGGTAAGGCCAGGTGGCAGCGCTGCCAGTTCCATTTCGCGAGAACGCTGTGCACCACATCCCGAACAGGAATATCAAAAACCGCATCGGGAAACACCTGCGCGCTGTCTGGAATGCGCCTTCGCTGCAACCCAGGGCAATCGCATTTGGAAATCCAAACCCTTCGTTGACGAACATATACTATTGCGCCTGAATTGACCTGAAGATTTTGTAGAGAGGTTGATTCAATTTGCCGCATGGTCATACGTATCACAGCCTGCACTTTGAGAGCATGAACAAGCCCCACAAAACGGTTTCGCTATCTGCCGGTCAGCGCCTGGCCCTTGAGGCCATTTGCCGCCGCCGCAAGGTTGAAGCGCTTGTCTGGAGGCGCGCCCGTGCGTTTCCGCTGTTGGATGCAGAAGAAGACGCCGGAACGGTTTGCCGGATTCTGGATATCGGACCGACGGTTCTGACGGAGTGGCGGTTTGCCTTTTCCGGGGCGGGGCTGTCGTTTTTCGGCTTGAAGGATTACAGCCAGCGACAAGGGCATTTGTCGGGGGAGCGCGAACGGGCTTTGAAAGCCCGTTTTGCCGAAAACCCGGCACGGAACGTAGACGAGGTCTGTGCGTATGTTCCGGCGGAATACGGGCGGAGCTACAGTCCCTCGGGGGCCGCCAGGCTGATGCGCCGTCCGGGGTTTGAGTATAAAAAGCCACGATTGCCGCCTGCACAGGCCGATGAAGTCAAACAGGCGGCGTTTATCGCCATGTATGAAGCTTTGATGTCCGGGTTGGGGGCGGATGGGATGGTGGTCTTCTCCGATGCTGTACATCCGGAGCATCGGAGCCGTCCTGCCCATGGCCGGTTCCCGAAGGGGCAAAAGACGGCCCTGAAGGCAACATCGGGGCGCAGGCGTCTCAATATTCAGGGCGCGCTCGATCCTGAAACGTTCCGGTTCACCTTTGTGGAAGGCGGGAAGATCAATGCCCGAACAACACGGGCCATGCTGGAAAAGCCGGAGCGCAACAACCCGAGCATGGCGACAATCCATGTCTTTCCCGACAACGCCCGCTATCACCACGCCAAAATACTCCAGCCCTGGCTCGAGAGTTCTGAACGCCGTGTGAAGCTGCACTTTTTGCCGCCATATGCACCCCACCTCAATCCGATTGAACGTCTCCGGGGCGTCATGCACAAATGGGTCACCCACAATCGTCACTACGCCACATTCGATCAGTTCACAGAGGCCATTCCTGATTTCTTCCGAAAAACCTTACCGGCAAAATGGACCGGGTTCCGGGACACCGTCACAGACAACTTCCGCGTTGTCCCGTTCAAGGATTACAAACTGATCCCGGCTTGAAAATCCGGCCCAATTCGCCCCGTATCGTTTTGCATCGGGACGTGCATCATCCTGGCATGGCCTCATAAAACACTGCCGCCTCACATGCGGGGACCGCGCGGCGCCTGAAGCGATTTGCCGTCGCCGTAAAGTGGACGCACCCGTGAGAAAGCCTGCGCGCACATTTTTGCTTCCGGATGCAGGCTATGATGCCCTGCTGGATATTTGATATTGGTCCGACAGTTTTGGCGGTTTGGCGGTTTGCCTTTTCCGGTGCGGGGCTCTCGTTCCCCGGCCTGAAAGATTACAAACTGATCTGATCCCGGCTCAAAATCTCAGGTCAATTCAGGCGGAGGAGTATAGACACTGATTTTTCAGACTTTTGGAACAATTCTGAGATAGAGCTTCCTAAAATCTTATAATCAATCTTATGTTGTCTTTGCGTCAGGGCTTTAAGTCTTGCGTGAACCTCCATAAACACAGCGATAATAAAGCTATACTTTTATTACCGTTTATCCGTCAACCCCCCCCGCATAACCCCCCGCACAAAAAAACCCCGGTGCGGATTGGACCGCACCGGGGTTTTCGGGCCTGACAGCGGGGACTGTCAGGTCATTGACGATAGACCACATATCCCCGCGCGCGCAGGATTTCAAGATTCGCATCCGTCTCCGGGTCCACCGTAATCATCGCCCGCCGGAACGCTGCCGCCAGCGCGGCGGTGGCGGCGGTGGAGCGATCCATTGCCCGGATTGTGTCGTCGTGGCGCGAATCCTCGGTCTGCGGCGTCGTAACCGGTGGTTTTGCTGGATCTGCCATTTTGATTTCTCCTCACGTTTCAGTGGTTTACGGGTAGGTGCTCCATGGAAGCTGGAAGTGCGGGCCGTCGCGAAATGATTTCCAGTCACCACCCCATTCGATCTCCACGCCCTCGGTATGCGCCGCACTGGCCATAACTTCGGCCAGATGTTTCCAGGGCGGCCAGGCTTTCCAGGGGATAGCCCCATGGATCCACGGGTGCAGATCGACCGCATGGCCTGTCAGGTGACGGCTGCGCATCGTCCGGGAGGCGCCCGTGCGCACCAGCTCAACTTGTTCGGCTTCTGTGCGCAGCCCGCAATGGACCCCGAAGTCGGTGTCAGTCATTTCCATTGCCCTGCGCACAACGCGGCAGAGGTCCGGGTGAACGCCTTCCAGGCACCGCTTGGAGCGCGTCCCGAATGCGAAGCGGCTCATTTCCACGCCATCTTCATGGCCTTCGACATCGCGGCTTTCGTGGGCTTTTTACCCTTCGCCGCCCGCCAGGCCTTTTTCATCTCGCGCGATGCGATTGATTTCGAGAATGTCTTTTTCTTTTTCATGACCTTACTTCCCTTTGTTGATTTCGTCTCTCGCGACGCCCCCGCGTTTTTCCCAACTGCGCATCGCACCGAGGCCCAGCATCCCCAGCAGCACCGGCATCATTTCCGAAAGATCGACCTGGGGCAGATCAATCGGGTGTCCAGCCGCAGTCAGCGCAAATTGCGCGACAGGTTGCAGCGCAAACGTCCAGGCAAAGGACGCGCCACAGGTCCAGCCCACAAACGGACGCCAACCGGCCACGAATACGCTGCCATGTTTCGCTTCCTGCATATTGACCGCGATCTGCGCCAGCTTGCCTTCGCTTTCCAGCGAAAGGATTTTGAATTTCGCGGCCTCGCGCTCCTCATCGCTCGTAAAAAGCTGATCGACCAGACCAAACAGGCCTTTGGCGATCGGTCCCGCTGCAAACAGTGCGCTCATCGCTCAGAGCTCCCTGCCCGCGCCCGCGAAAAACAGAGAATCTCAATCATTTGTACCGTCCTTTATTTTGCGAATGTCATTTGCCGCGTCCCGGAGCGTGTCCCAACGCGCGGCGGTCCGGGCGATGACGCCGAAGGCAAACCATCCGCCAAAGCCTGCAAGTCCGGATCCGGCAAGAAGATGCTGGCCCGCCGCATCGCCGAATATGCTCCCGGACACCAACTCGCCCAGCAGGATCGCCGACATGATCCCGGCAAGGACGCGCAGGATCGCCTGGCGATACGTTTGCGGGATCAGCACCGACACGCTCAGGATCGAGCCGATCAAACCACCCAGGACCTTGAGCGATATTGTCTCCGTAAAGGGCGTCATTCGTAGAACTCGTCATCGAGCGCGACGCCGTTATCCATGTCCCGCGCCGAGAAAATATAGACCGCGCTGCCAATCACACCCACGACCACAACCCACTTCGGGAGCGTGTTGAGATTTTTGATCGCGAGCAGGCTGGTTACGCCGTTCACCAATTTGTCGATCATGTCATCACCCTGTAAATCGTGAGGCCCAGAAGGACCGCCAATATCAAACCATTCCCCCCGCCGAGGCCAGCCGATGCGCCGGACCACGCGGCCCGCACATCGTCGTTTTTGTAACCCCGCCTGTTCATAGTCGGCTATCCTTCTCCATTCCGAGCGCGTAGATCGTCGCCGCGCCGCCCAGCAGCCCCGCCACTTTGCTCCCGCTCAGCTGCGATGTGGCGAGCGCAACCGCTCCGGCGATCGCCACATCCCCAAGCACATCCACGTCCTCGATTATTTTTTTCCCGGCCCCGTGGCCAAGCCAGCCCGCCACAGCCACCCCGCCCACCACGAGTCCCCAGATAACAGGTGCGGGCATCAGAGTGCCCTCCGCACATCGCGCATCGCACCGGCGACGGCGTTGTGGTATCTCAGTGTCGCGGCAGTTGTCGCCGCGCCCTTGCGCGTCCAGGACGGCCCGCCGTTATACGCCCGTATGATCCATTCCGGGCTGCGCCGCCGCCACGCGACCGGCACCGACCCGTGCAACTCTTTCAAAAGGGCTTGCCCGATGACGACATTCGCGACCGGATCAAAAAGCAGGGTTCCGAGTTTGGCGCGGTCGTATTGCGGGATTGCCCCGTTGTCGTGAAGACCCCGCGCAGTGGACAGTTGCACCTGCATCAGGCCCCGGCTGTCCTCGCCGTCCGTATTGTGCGCCAACGGATTGGCGGCGCTCTCGACAACAATAATCGCCGCTGTCAGCGTGACAGACCCGGACGGCACTTTTGCCTGGCGGGCATACGCAACAGCCCGCTCCACCGTGTCGCCTATTTTGTCAACCTCCGCCGATGCACGTCGCGAGGGCAGCAAGCGCCCCGTCACCGCCGGTGGTTTCGGGGGCGCTGTCAGCACATATCCGGCACTGTAGGCGTAGTGCCAGCCTGCGTATCCGGCGGCAATTGTCGCTATTATGCTGATGATTTCGCGCATCACTCTTCCGCCGCCGCCGCCGGTGGCGCGTGGGGCACCGCGTCAATATCCCGCTCACCGATCTCCAGCGCCACAGTCTCCTGTTTTTTGCCGGAAACCTCAATAAAAGCGGACGCATATGGCCCGCGCACCCACGCGCCACGCGTCAGTTCATAGACCCGGTTGCCCCAGGTCAGCTTGACAATATCCGCCGATCCCCAGATGTAGCGTATCTGCGTATGCTGGCCGATCAAGATGGGCGATCCGCCCGCAGGAATGACGTAATGTGCAAACGTCGTCAGGCTCATAACGACCCCCGCCATTTGCTCGCCAGAAGGACAAGCGCCACACCCGCCAGCGTCCAGCCCACTATCCGTATCTGCCCCGAGCTGGTATGCCCCACCGCCCCCGCCGCGAGGTCAAGAATCCGGGCTGTTACACTTGCCTGTCGTGTGCCCGCCTGCTGGACAAGCCGCTCGCCGGTCGCCAGTGCGCCCGCCGAAAAGTCCAGCGCGGCCTCAAGCTGTGCCTGCCACCCGCTCATCTGCGCAATCTGCGCCTCTGTCACCGCGATTACCCCGTCCTGGGCCGCGCGGGTGATATCGCCCAGCAGATTTTTGGCCGCGAGATTGTCAAAGCGGCTCGCATTGATGAGCGCCTCCGCGCTCCCCTGCCACGCCCGCACAGTGCTTTGCAGCACCTCGTCGCTCGAATCGACGTTGACGTATACGCTGTCAAGAATCTGCGTCGCATCCTTGAGTACCGCCCGTTTATCAACGCTTTTGTCGGTGATTTTGAAATTTCGACGATCCGACAGGTCACGGCTGTCGCTCACGTTGGTGGTCGTGTTTGTCGTGTCATGCGTCGTTTGCGCCGAAGACGATGATGACTTACTCCCCATCTTTCGCCCTCCGCAATATCCACTCATCGCCCACGCCCAGCGTCCAGCCCTCCCGCGAGAGAGCCGCTTTTGCAGCCGTGAGGGCAACGACCGGCAGATCGCGCAGCCGCTCGCCCGGAAGCGCACGGATCACGTCGAAATTCGGGATTGCCTGCATCCGCCGCCAGAGCGCCAGCGCCTCGCCCCATGTCTCCACATGGTCATGGACCACCTGCCACTGTCCCTGCGCGCCCCCGCGCTCGGGCGCGATCAGCAGCCACGTCTGCCCGCACCGCGCCGTAAAACAATTGTCATCCCGCAGCCCGGCGGGCCAGAGGTCCGCGTCCGCGACCGGCGCGGCACTGTGTCCGCGCTCTATCTGCACCGGTGCATCGGACGGTGTATATGATCCTGCCAGTGTCATTTTTTGATCCAGTATTTCCATGCCAGATAGCCCCCGGCCACGATTGCCGCGACGATCCCGGCCGTCACCGGCCACGATCCGCCCGACGCGATCCCCGGCACAGCCGGGCGAGAGGTCGAAATTGCCGACAGCGCCGTTTTGATCCAGTCATCATCCCCGGAGCCGACACCCAGCGTCACAGCGCCGGAGCCACTGGCAATGCCGCCCGTGTCAATGTCCTGCGTCAATTGCGCCAGACTCTCCGATACCTGGTCCCGCGCGCTTTGAGCGGCGGCGGATGACGATGCAGCGATGTCCAGGCCAGGAATCTGCGTCATGGCGATCCCTCAAGATCGAGCAGCAAGGCGGCGTGGCGCGACTCGCTGTTGTTGACATGCAGTTCAGCGAGGCGAATCTCTTCCGCGAGCCGCCGGGCGAGCAGCTGATGCCCGCGCATAAGCGCGCGCGTGTGGTGCGCCTGCAACTGCATCAGGTGATAGTCCGCCGCCTGGCTGATCCGGTGCGCACCGCCGCGCAGCGCGCGTCTGTCCCGCTCGCCCGGTCTCATTTTTTTGCTCCCGCGATCAAATAGACACCGCCGCCGATTCCGACAGCCAGCGCGACCGGCCACAGAATCCGGCTCAGTATCGTGTCCCCGCGCCGACTCTCGAAAGCGTCCCGGTAGACCCCCGCGCGGGTGTCGATCAGCTTGCGATTGTCTGCCCGCACATTGCTCCGGCGCTCGTTGTCGAGCGCGGCGCGACGCCGCCTGTCATCACGCTCCGCGTCTTTGGCGGCATTTGCGCTCTCCTGACGCGCCCGCTGATCCGACAAAACGAGGTCTTTCAAAGACCGCTGATCATCGCGCCGCAAATCCTCCCGCTCCGTCGCGCCGCGATACAGGTCCGGCGCGTTGCGAATGCGGGCCAGCGACTGGTCGGACCGACGCCCCAGTTGCGCATCGAGCGTGTCCCAGGCGCGCCCGAGGGTCTCGCCAAGATCAAATCCCGCCACAGCTAGATGCGATCCGCGAAGTAGACCTCTATGGTCACTTCGGTACCCGCCGATACAAGATCAAGCTCCACCGAAAACCGATCATCGCGGCGTCTCTGCGCCGATGAGGTCAACGGCTTGATGCTGAGCGCCTCGCGCGGGAAGTCCACCATGAGGTCGATCACCGAGCCGTAGCCCGAGAATACCTTGCCCTCGTCCGAGCGGTACGGGCCGACCACGGCCTGCGTGCCGCCGCGCGCCTTGGACAATTTCAGCATCTGGATCATGTTGACCGGCGTTGCGGCCTCCTGCCAGACAACATCACCCACTTTCGCCCGGAAGCTCTTCACCTTCTTCCCCTGGTTTGTCGTGATCACCACGCGCCAGATCCGCTTGTCAATGCGGATATCATCAATGACATGGCGCCCGGCGGTCGCGATCGATGTGCGGTAGACCTGCCGGGAAATGACATGCGCCGCCGTGGTGCTTACCGGATTGTACCAGACCGGCACCTTGAGCTGCATTTCGGACTGCCAGACATCCTTTGTGTAGACTTTCAGTTTCAGATCGCGAATATTCAGCGTCCCAAGCGCGTAGAGGTCTTCGATGGGCGATCCTTCCCGGAAAACATGCGGCCACCCGAAACCGACAAATTCGCCGGGGTCCGTATCCTCGCCATCCCACCCGAAGATGCGCTGGAAGTTCACAAACCGGTTCCAGTTCTCAAAGTCCCAGATCGTGAGCCCATCCGCTTCAAGGGTAACGCGGCTGATCAGATTGAAGAAGTACTTTGCCTGTACATAGTACTCGTCGTCCTCGAATTTATCCATGAGCGTCGCGGCGTCATAGGACGTAATGGCGGTCGTTTGCTTGCCCTGAATCAACATCGCAAGGCCACGATAGACGTAGTCCCCGGTCGGTAGATCGATCTCGATAACGCCGCCGCTGAGGCGGGTGCCCACGCTCGCAAGCTGATCGCTCACATTGATGTAGTCGGGCACCTTGCGGTCATGACGCTTCGCGAACGCGCCCGGAACAGACGTGCGGAACGTGTCCACTTCATTGGCCACATCCGGCGACGCATTGCGATCCTTTTTAAGATAATTCATGGGCCTGCCTCAGATTTTGATGACGCCGCGCACGGCCTTGGTCAGTTTGCCGACGATTCCGGTCTCATCCAGAAGCTCATAGGCAAACAGCCCGATCATGGTGCCGATGACATAGCGGCCGGTGGTTTTGCTGAACATTTTGGAGTCCTTGATCTGTGGGGTTATCTGTCTGCGCAAAATGTGGACGGCTGGTGGCCCCCGCGTCCAGAAAATCCGCTTGACCGGCGCTTGACCCGTTTTGACCCGCTTGACCGGCGCTTGACCCGCTTGACCGGCGCTTGACCCGCTTGACCGGCGCTTGACCCGTCTTGACCGGCGCTTGACCCGTCTTGACCGGCGCTTGACACGGGACAAGGGGGCCGTGTCATAAAAACACTGAACAACAGGAGTACGTAATTTGACCGACAGGACCGACGATCTGGTGCAACTCATAGCTCTGCGAGGCAAACAAGGGGCGGTTGCCGCCGAACTCGGGGTCAGCGACTCCCTCGTCTCGAAATGGCTGCGGGGTCAAAAAACAATGACTGCGGCCACCGCCGCCAAACTGGAGCAGGCGCTGGCAGACGCCGGAGCCTCCCCCCGGACACAGGATAACCAGATGACAACAGATGATAATTCGGTACAGATGGAAAAAATTGACCCGCCGGGTCAATTTGACCCAGAGGAAATTTTGACCCCGCCGGACCCTGCGCCGATTGCAGACGACATGGACGATCTGGCGGCACAGGTGGCCGCGGCACATCCCCGCGACGTGTACACCGTCTCCCCGACCGCGCGCCGGTCAAAACCGGTCAAAATGGACGACAGCCAATGGCGCGACGAAGTCTGGCTGCCATTGCATGACCTCGCGGCGGGTCTGAAAGGTGCATCCGCCGGACCGATTATCCGGGACATGGCGCGATCCGATCAGGGCAGCGCGGCGTGCGAATGCTCGCACCGCACCGCCGAGAGGCTCGGAATCGCCGGTATTATGTCCGGCGGGCACTGGACAGCGGATATCGCGGTAATGCTGGTCTACGCCTACGCGGTGCGCGAAGCGGTTCGGGGCGTCGATCCAGAGCGGGTGGCGGCATGAGCATTTTACCAAAAATCGACCCGGCCCGGAAATCGGGCATCTGGGGCGTCTCCGGATCCGGCAAGTCCACCCTGGTCAAAAAACTGGCGGCGCGTTGGGCGACCGGGCGCGCTGTCATTGTCATTGACCCGACCGGCGCGGGAGTGCGCTCGCTGCCCGTGGGCTGGAGCGCGGGCGCGGGCATAACAGACCTCGCGCCGGGCAGTGTGGCCGAGTGCCGGGGGGCGCTTATGTCCGGGTTTTTGCTGAGCACTCCACTCCGTCCGGTCACGGTAATCTGCGATGAGGCACCCTACTATCTCGCGCGGCCACTGGACGCGCTCAACAAGGTCTTCTGGCAGGGGCGGCACCGGGGGCTGGGAATCGTCCTGGTCGGGCAGCGGCCCAGTGCCGTGGCTCCCGACTACCGCAGTCAGGTCACAACGACGATCTACATGCGTCTCAATGATCGCGCCGACCTGAACATTGTCGCGGCCTCAAACCGCGAGGTGGCGGCGGCTCTGCCCCATCTTGAAACCGGAGATTACAGGGTCTGGCCGTGATCCCAAAAGGCGTTTTCAGGGCCGCACGTAGCGAAGAATCTCAAGTAAAAAGATTATCGCACCGGCTTGCCCGGCCAGGGCATAGAAAAGCTTCCAGGACAGCTCTGCCTTGAGTTCGGAAATGGCGCTTTTCACCTCTTCCCGGGTGGCCAGCTTTGCCACCTCCTTTGCCAGATCTTCCCTGGTGGCCAGCGTGTCGATCCTGCCGGCCAGCGTGTCGATCCTGCCGTCCAGCGTTGTGCCCAGCGTGTCGATCTTGCTGTCCAGCGTGTCGATCCTGCCGTCCAGCGTTGCGCCCAGCGTGTCGATCCTGCTGTCCAGCGTTGTGCCCAGCGTATCGATCCCGCTGTCCAGCGTTGCGCCCAGCGTGTCGATCTTGCTGTCCAGCGTGTCGATGTCTGACCGTTTGGCGGACGGCTCGCGATCATCCACAGAATCGAACTTTGCCATCATCTGCGTCACGAAAGCATCGGAATAAACATCCATAGCGAGTTTCTGAACCGCATTTACGAGCTCCTCTTTCACCTCGTCGGAAATGTCATCCCTGCTTCTGATCCGCTCTTCGATCGATAACATCTGACCCATTCGAATCCCTCCGGCTTCTGCCCCGGTTATACACAACCGTCATCGATGACGCCAGCCCCCTACCCTACCCCTCCGGCTCCTCGACCTCGCCGGCGTCCCAGGCCGCGACCAGCGCCCTGGCTTCGCCGTAAGTCCCGGCGATTTTCATCGCCCTGTAGAACCGCTCCGCGTCCACCCGCTCCGCCGGGGTGAGCGGAGCGCCCCGCGCTCCGTGCTTTTCACTCTTCCCTGCACTCCCCGGTTGGCCATCCTGGCCGCTCGGTTTCCACTTGCGTTTTATCCCGTTTGCGGGGCGACCAGCCCCGCGCCGCGTTATGGAATCTATGGAGTCTATGGATAGGGAGTGATTATCACTCCCCTGGCGGTGATTATCACTCCCCTGACGGTGATTATCACTCCCCTGATGCGCGACAAGCAGGCGATATGTAGGAGCAGTCCAACCCCCACCAAACTTGTTACGTATAACCGCAATTGATCCCTCGCGCTCCAGTAGTCTGAGCGCCATGCGGATAGACCAAAGTCCAAGCCGCGTCTCCTCAGCGATCTGCGGCTTGCTAATAGTGACCTCCGGGCGGTCGAACTCCGCCCGCCAGCACATGACGTGAAGGACGTGGCGGGCGCTGTGGGTGGCACTGGATGCCTTGAGCACCGCGTTCATGTACGCTCGCGGGCGATACTCACTCATCCGCTGCGCCCTCCACATCGATGTCCGCGCCTTCGGATTCCGAGAGTTTTGGCTCAAAACCGGGCAGGCATAGCTGACCTGCCGTCCCGTCTGCCTGCATCCTTCGCCATCGCAACAGCACCCCAACCTTCGAGCGGCCCAGTAGCCGCGCTGTCTCCGCGAATGACTTGCCATGCTGCCCGATCATGAGACGCATAAAGTCGAGCTCAAAACTTGAAAATGGTTTTGATCCTTTTGTCTTTGCCATTTGCAAAACCTCTTGTTATTTGGTTTTGCTGAGTTTATAATAAGTTCACGGTTAAGACCGTAGCCCTTCCCTCCGCGATCCTCTGGATATAGCTACCAGCGAAAACTTTACGGGCTGGGGAAGGGCGCTACCAACCCCCCTGCCCTGTCGGTAAGAGCCTTGGAAACAAGGGGTATCCGCGCAAGACTCATAATCAATCTTATGTTGTCTTTGCGTCAGGGCTTTAAGTCTTGCGTGAACCTCCATAAACAACCTGTCTATTGTAATCCACAATTAATAGACACTAGCCGCATCCGTCAACCCCCCCGCACCCCCGCGCACAAAAAACCCCCAAGCGACCGGCCCGCTGGAAGTCCGGCGATGGACTTCCATGGACTTCCGTTTCAGTCGCGGTACCGTTTATCCGTCAACCCCCCCCGCATAACCCCCCGCACAAAAAACCCCGGAGCGGATTGGACCGCACCGGGGTTTTCGGGCCTGACAGCGGGGACTGTCAGGTCATTGACGATAGACCACATAGCCCCGCGCGCGCAGGATTTCAAGATTCGCATCCGTCTCCGGGTCCACCGTAATCATCGCCCGCCGGAACGCTGCCGCCAGCGCGGCGGTGGCGGCGGTGGAGCGATCCATTGCCCGGATTGTGTCGTCGTGGCGCGAATCCTCGGTCTGCGGCGTCGTAACCGGTGTTTTTGCTGGCTCTGCCATTTTGATTTCTCCTCACGTTTCAGTGGTTTACGGGTAGGTGCTCCATGGAAGCTGGAAGTGCGGGCCGTCGCGAAATGATTTCCAGTCACCACCCCATTCGATCTCCACGCCCTCGGTATGCGCCGCCCTGGCCATAACTTCGGCCAGATGTTTCCAGGGCGGCCAGGCTTTCCAGGGGATAGCCCCATGGATCCACGGGTGCAGATCGACCGCATGGCCTGTCAGGTGACGGCTGCGCATCGTCCGGGAGGCGCCCGTGCGCACAAGCTCGGCTTGTTCGGCTTCTGTGCGCAGCCCGCAATGGACCCCGAAGTCGGTGTCAGTCATTTCCATTGCCCTGCGCACAACGCGGCAGAGGTCCGGGTGAACGCCTTCCAGGCACCGCTTGGAGCGCGTCCCGAATGCGAAGCGGCTCATTTCCACGCCATCTTCATGGCCTTCGACATCGCGGCTTTCGTCGGCTTTTTACCCTTCGCCGCCCGCCAGGCCTTTTTCATCTCGCGCGATGCGATTGATTTCGAGAATGTCTTTTTCTTTTTCATGACCTTACTTCCCTTTGTTGATTTCGTCTCTCGCAACGCCCCCGCGTTTTTCCCAACTGCGCATCGCACCGAGGCCCAGCATCCCCAGCAGCACCGGCATCATTTCCGAAAGATCGACCTGGGGCAGATCAATCGGGTGTCCAGCCGCAGTCAGCGCAAATTGCGCGACAGGTTGCAGCGCAAACGTCCAGGCAAAGGACGCGCCACAGGTCCAGCCCACAAACGGACGCCAACCGGCCACGAATACGCTGCCATGTTTCGCTTCCTGCATATTGACCGCGATCTGCGCCAGCTTGCCTTCGCTTTCCAGCGAAAGGATTTTGAATTTCGCGGCCTCGCGCTCCTCATCGCTCGTAAAAAGCTGATCGACCAGACCAAACAGGCCTTTGGCGATCGGTCCCGCTGCAAACAGTGCGCTCATCGCTCAGAGCTCCCTGCCCGCGCCCGCGAAAAACAGAGAATCTCAATCATTTGTACCGTCCTTTATTTTGCGAATGTCATTTGCCGCGTCCCGGAGCGTGTCCCAACGCGCGGCGGTCCGGGCGATGACGCCGAAGGCAAACCATCCGCCAAAGCCTGCAAGTCCGGATCCGGCAAGAAGATGCTGGCCCGCCGCATCGCCGAATATGCTCCCGGACACCAACTCGCCCAGCAGGATCGCCGACATGATCCCGGCAAGGACGCGCAGGATCGCCTGGCGATACGTTTGCGGGATCAGCACCGACACGCTCAGGATCGAGCCGATCAAACCACCCAGGACCTTGAGCGATATTGTCTCCGTAAAGGGCGTCATTCGTAGAACTCGTCATCGAGCGCGACGCCGTTATCCATGTCCCGCGCCGAGAAAATATAGACCGCGCTGCCAATCACACCCACGACCACAACCCACTTCGGGAGCGTGTTGAGATTTTTGATCGCGAGCAGGCTGGTTACGCCGTTCACCAATTTGTCGATCATGTCATCACCCTGTAAATCGTGAGGCCCAGAAGGACCGCCAATATCAAACCATTCCCCCCGCCGAGGCCAGCCGATGCGCCGGACCACGCGGCCCGCACATCGTCGTTTTTGTAACCCCGCCTGTTCATAGTCGGCTATCCTTCTCCATTCCGAGCGCGTAGATCGTCGCCGCGCCGCCCAGCAGCCCCGCCACTTTGCTCCCGCTCAGCTGCGATGTGGCGAGCGCAACCGCTCCGGCGATCGCCACATCCCCAAGCACATCCACGTCCTCGATTATTTTTTTCCCGGCCCCGTGGCCAAGCCAGCCCGCCACAGCCACCCCGCCCACCACGAGTCCCCAGATAACAGGTGCGGGCATCAGAGTGCCCTCCGCACATCGCGCATCGCACCGGCGACGGCGTTGTGGTATCTCAGTGTCGCGGCAGTTGTCGCCGCGCCCTTGCGCGTCCAGTCCGGTCCGCCGTTATACGCCCGTATGACCCATTCCGGGCTGCGCCGCCGCCACGCGACCGGCACCGACCCGTGCAACTCTTTCAAAAGGGCTTGCCCGATGACGACATTCGCGACCGGATCAAAAAGCAGGGTTCCGAGTTTGGCGCGGTCGTATTGCGGGATTGCCCCGTTGTCGTGAAGACCCCGCGCAGTGGACAGTTGCACCTGCATCAGGCCCCGGCTGTCCTCGCCGTCCGTATTGTGCGCCAACGGATTGGCGGCGCTCTCGACAACAATAATCGCCGCTGTCAGCGTGACAGACCCGGACGGCACTTTTGCCTGGCGGGCATACGCAACAGCCCGCTCCACCGTGTCGCCTATTTTGTCAACCTCCGCCGATGCACGTCGCGAGGGCAGCAAGCGCCCCGTCACCGCCGGTGGTTTCGGGGGCGCTGTCAGCACATATCCGGCACTGTAGGCGTAGTGCCAGCCTGCGTATCCGGCGGCAATTGTCGCTATTATGCTGATGATTTCGCGCATCACTCTTCCGCCGCCGCCGCCGCCGCCGGTGGCGCGTGGGGCACCGCGTCAATATCCCGCTCACCGATCTCCAGCGCCACAGTCTCCTGTTTTTTGCCGGAAACCTCAATAAAAGCGGACGCATATGGCCCGCGCACCCACGCGCCACGCGTCAGTTCATAGACCCGGTTGCCCCAGGTCAGCTTGACAATATCCGCCGATCCCCAGATGTAGCGTATCTGCGTATGCTGGCCGATCAAGATGGGCGATCCGCCCGCAGGAATGACGTAATGTGCAAACGTCGTCAGGCTCATAACGACCCCCGCCATTTGCTCGCCAGAAGGACAAGCGCCACACCCGCCAGCGTCCAGCCCACTATCCGTATCTGCCCCGAGCTGGTATGCCCCACCGCCCCCGCCGCGAGGTCAAGAATCCGGGCTGTTACACTTGCCTGTCGTGTGCCCGCCTGCTGGACAAGCCGCTCGCCGGTCGCCAGTGCGCCCGCCGAAAAGTCCAGCGCGGCCTCAAGCTGTGCCTGCCACCCGCTCATCTGCGCAATCTGCGCCTCTGTCACCGCGATTACCCCGTCCTGGGCCGCGCGGGTGATATCGCCCAGCAGATTTTTGGCCGCGAGATTGTCAAAGCGGCTCGCATTGATGAGCGCCTCCGCGCTCCCCTGCCACGCCCGCACAGTGCTTTGCAGCACCTCGTCGCTCGAATCGACGTTGACGTATACGCTGTCAAGAATCTGCGTCGCATCCTTGAGTACCGCCCGTTTATCAACGCTTTTGTCGGTGATTTTGAAATTTCGACGATCCGACAGGTCACGGCTGTCGCTCACGTTGGTGGTCGTGTTTGTCGTGTCATGCGTCGTTTGCGCCGAAGACGATGATGACTTACTCCCCATCTTTCGCCCTCCGCAATATCCACTCATCGCCCACGCCCAGCGTCCAGCCCTCCCGCGAGAGAGCCGCTTTTGCAGCCGTGAGGGCAACGACCGGCAGATCGCGCAGCCGCTCGCCCGGAAGCGCACGGATCACGTCGAAATTCGGGATTGCCTGCATCCGCCGCCAGAGCGCCAGCGCCTCGCCCCATGTCTCCACATGGTCATGGACCACCTGCCACTGTCCCTGCGCGCCCCCGCGCTCGGGCGCGATCAGCAGCCACGTCTGCCCGCACCGCGCCGTAAAACAATTGTCATCCCGCAGCCCGGCGGGCCAGAGCTCCGCGTCCGCGACCGGCGCGGCACTGTGTCCGCGCTCTATCTGCACCGGTGCATCGGACGGTGTATATGATCCTGCCAGTGTCATTTTTTGATCCAGTATTTCCATGCCAGATAGCCCCCGGCCACGATTGCCGCGACGATCCCGGCCGTCACCGGCCACGATCCGCCCGACGCGATCCCCGGCACAGCCGGGCGAGAGGTCGAAATTGCCGACAGCGCCGTTTTGATCCAGTCATCATCCCCGGAGCCGACACCCAGCGTCACAGCGCCGGAGCCACTGGCAATGCCGCCCGTGTCAATGTCCTGCGTCAATTGCGCCAGACTCTCCGATACCTGGTCCCGCGCGCTTTGAGCGGCGGCGGATGACGATGCAGCGATGTCCAGGCCAGGAATCTGCGTCATGGCGATCCCTCAAGATCGAGCAGCAAGGCGGCGTGGCGCGACTCGCTGTTGTTGACATGCAGTTCAGCGAGGCGAATCTCTTCCGCGAGCCGCCGGGCGAGCAGCTGATGCCCGCGCATAAGCGCGCGCGTGTGGTGCGCCTGCAACTGCATCAGGTGATAGTCCGCCGCCTGGCTGATCCCGGTGCGCACCGCCGCGCAGCGCGCGTCTGTCCCGCTCGCCCGGTCTCATTTTTTTGCTCCCGCGATCAAATAGACACCGCCGCCGATTCCGACAGCCAGCGCGACCGGCCACAGAATCCGGCTCAGTATCGTGTCCCCGCGCCGACTCTCGAAAGCGTCCCGGTAGACCCCCGCGCGGGTGTCGATCAGCTTGCGATTGTCTGCCCGCACATTGCTCCGGCGCTCGTTGTCGAGCGCGGCGCGACGCCGCTTGTCATCACGCTCCGCGTCTTTGGCGGCATTTGCGCTCTCCTGACGCGCCCGCTGATCCGACAAAACGAGGTCTTTCAAAGACCGCTGATCATCGCGCCGCAAATCCTCCCGCTCCGTCGCGCCGCGATACAGGTCCGGCGCGTTGCGAATGCGGGCCAGCGACTGGTCGGACCGACGCCCCAGTTGCGCATCGAGCGTGTCCCAGGCGCGCCCGAGGGTCTCGCCAAGATCAAATCCCGCCACAGCTAGATGCGATCCGCGAAGTAGACCTCTATGGTCACTTCGGTACCCGCCGATACAAGATCAAGCTCCACCGAAAACCGATCATCGCGCCGTCTCTGCGCCGATGAGGTCAACGGCTTGATGCTGAGCGCCTCGCGCGGGAAGTCCACCATGAGGTCGATCACCGAGCCGTAGCCCGAGAATACCTTGCCCTCGTCGGAGCGGTACGGGCCGACCACGGCCTGTGTGCCGCCGCGCGCCTTGGACAATTTCAGCATCTGGATCATGTTGACCGGCGTTGCGGCCTCCTGCCAGACAACATCACCCACTTTCGCCCGGAAGCTCTTCACCTTCTTCCCCTGGTTTGTCGTGATCACCACGCGCCAGATCCGCTTGTCAATGCGGATATCATCAATGACATGGCGCCCGGCAGTCGCGATCGATGTGCGGTAGACCTGCCGGGAAATGACATGCGCCGCCGTGGTGCTGACCGGGTTGTACCAGACCGGCACCTTGAGCTGCATTTCGGACTGCCAGACATCCTTTGTGTAGACTTTCAGTTTCAGATCGCGAATATTCAGCGTCCCAAGCGCGTAGAGGTCTTCGATGGGCGATCCTTCCCGGAAAACATGCGGCCACCCGAAACCGACAAATTCGCCGGGGTCCGTATCCTCGCCATCCCACCCGAAGATGCGCTGGAAGTTCACAAACCGGTTCCAGTTCTCAAAGTCCCAGATCGTGAGCCCATCCGCTTCAAGGGTAACGCGGCTGATCAGATTGAAGAAGTACTTTGCCTGTACATAGTACTCGTCGTCCTCGAATTTATCCATGAGCGTCGCGGCGTCATAGGACGTAATGGCGGTCGTTTGCTTGCCCTGAATCAACATCGCAAGGCCACGATAGACGTAGTCCCCGGTCGGTAGATCGATCTCGATAACGCCGCCGCTGAGGCGGGTGCCCACGCTCGCAAGCTGATCGCTCACATTGATGTAGTCTGGCACCTTGCGGTCATGACGCTTCGCGAACGCGCCCGGAACAGACGTGCGGAACGTGTCCACTTCATTGGCCACATCCGGCGACGCATTGCGATCCTTTTTAAGATAATTCATGGGCCTGCCTCAGATTTTGATGACGCCGCGCACGGCCTTGGTCAGTTTGCCGACGATTCCGGTCTCATCCAGAAGCTCATAGGCAAACAGCCCGATCATGGTGCCGATGACATAGCGGCCGGTGGTTTTGCTGAACATTTTGGAGTCCTTGATCTGTGGGGTTATCTGTCTGCGCAAAATGTGGACGGCTGGTGGCCCCCGCGTCCAGAAAATCCGCTTGACCGGCGCTTGACCCGTTTTGACCCGTCTTGACCCGTTTTGACCGGCGCTTGACACGGGACAAGGGGGCCGTGTCATAAAAACACTGAACAACAGGAGTGCGTAATTTGACCGGCAGGACCGACGATCTGGTGCAACTCATAGCTCTGCGAGGCAAACAAGGGGCGGTTGCCGCCGAACTCGGGGTCAGCGACTCCCTCGTCTCGAAATGGCTGCGGGGTCAAAAAACAATGACTGCGGCCACCGCCGCCAAACTGGAGCAGGCGCTGGCAGACGCCGGAGCCTCCCCCCGGACACAGGATAACCAGATGACAACAGATGATAATTCGGTACAGATGGAAAAAATTGACCCGCCGGGTCAATTTGACCCAGAGGAAATTTTGACCCCGCCGGACCCTGCGCCGATTGCAGACGACATGGACGATCTGGCGGCACAGGTGGCCGCGGCACATCCCCGCGACGTGTACACCGTCTCCCCGACCGCGCGCCGGTCAAAACCGGTCAAAATGGACGACAGCCAATGGCGCGACGAAGTCTGGCTGCCATTGCATGACCTCGCGGCGGGTCTGAAAGGTGCATCCGCCGGACCGATTATCCGGGACATGGCGCGATCCGATCAGGGCAGCGCGGCGTGCGAATGCTCGCACCGCACCGCCGAGAGGCTCGGAATCGCCGGTATTATGTCCGGCGGGCACTGGACAGCGGATATCGCGGTAATGCTGGTCTACGCCTACGCGGTGCGCGAAGCGGTTCGGGGCGTCGATCCAGAGCGGGTGGCGGCATGAGCATTTTACCAAAAATCGACCCGGCCCGGAAATCCGGCATCTGGGGCGTCTCCGGCTCCGGCAAGTCCACCCTGGTCAAAAAACTGGCGGCGCGTTGGGCGACCGGGCGCGCTGTCATTGTCATTGACCCGACCGGCGCGGGAGCGCGCTCGCTGCCCGTGGGCTGGAGCGCGGGCGCGGGCATAACCGACCTCGCGCCGGGCAGTGTGGCCGAGTGCCGGGGGGCGCTTATGTCCGGGTTTTTGCTGAGCACTCCACTCCGTCCGGTCACGGTAATCTGCGATGAGGCACCCTACTATCTCGCGCGGCCACTGGACGCGCTCAACAAGGTCTTCTGGCAGGGGCGGCACCGGGGGCTGGGAATCGTCCTGGTCGGGCAGCGGCCCAGTGCCGTGGCTCCCGACTACCGCAGCCAGGTGACAACGACGATCTACATGCGTCTCAATGATCGTGCCGATCTCAACATTGTCGCGGCCTCAAACCGCGAGGTGGCGGCGGCTCTGCCCCATCTTGAAACCGGAGATTACAGGGTCTGGCCGTGATCCCAAAAGGCGTTTTCAGGGCCGCACGTAGCGAAGAAACTCAAGTAAAAAGATTATCGCACCGGCTTGCCCGGCCAGGGCATAGAAAAGCTTCCAGGACAGCTCTGCCTTGAGTTCGGAAATGGCGCTTTTCACCTCTTCCCTGGTGGCCAGCGTGTCGATCCTGCCGTCCAGCGTGTCGATCTTGCTGTCCAGCGTGTCGATGTCTGACCGTGTGGCCAGCTTTGCCACCTCTTCCTTGGTGGCTAAATCTTTTCGCTGTATCTCATTGACTATAGCATCCTTGATCTCGCGCCACTCAGGTGATGTGGAAAGTTCCAGCATTTCAGTCAGCAGTTCAGCTTGCGATCGATCCATTCCGGCGTCCACAAGCGCGTCAACTTTTGCAAAACTACTGTTTTCGGCCAGTCTCATGCCAGAATCCTCCTGCACTCGGAAAGTTATACACAACCGGCATCGATGACGCCAGCCCCCTACCCTACCCCTCCGGCTCCTCGACCTCGCCGGCGTCCCAGGCCGCGACCAGCGCCCTGGCTTCGCCGTAAGTCCCGGCGATTTTCATCGCCTTGTAGAACCGCTCCGCGTCCACCCGCTCCGCCGGGGTGAGCGGAGCGCCCCGCGCTCCGTGCTTTTCACTCTTCCCTGCACTCCCCGGTTGGCCATCCTGGCCGCTCGGTTTCCACTTGCGATTTATCCCGTTTGCGGGGCGACCAGCCCCGCGCCGCGTCATGGAATCTATGGAGTCTATGGTAGGGGGGGCATTATGTTCCCCTTTACGCACATTATGTTCCCCTTTACGCACATTATGTTCCCCTTTAGTGGCGACCAATAACCTATAGGTCGGAGCATTTCCTCGTCCGCCACGCCGGTTGTGGATGACCTCTATCGAGCCTTCCGTTCTCAGGGCTCTTATTCCTTCTCGTATGGTCTTTACATGTAGACCCGTCTCCTCCGCGATCTGGGGCTTCGTGATCGTCACCTCCGGGCGGTCAAACTCCGCCCGCCAGCACATGACATGCAGAACGTGGCGGGCGCTGTGGGTGGCACTGGATGCCTTGAGCACCGCGTTCATGTACGCTCGCGGGCGATACTCACTCATTCGCTGCGCCCTCGACATCGATGTCCGCAGCCTCGACTTTCGAGAGTTTTGGCCCAAAGCCGGGCAGGCATAGCTGATTTATTGTGCCGTCGGACTCCATCTTCTTGATAGCCGCCCACACACCCTGCCGCCCCCGCCTCAGATCGCGGGCGATCTGAGCGGGCTTTAGGCCGCGACGTATACCGAACCGCATATAGTCCAGCTCAAACGCTGAAAATGGTTTTGATCCTTTTGTCTTTGCCATGCTGTCACCTCTTGCTTTTTGGTGACAGATCGTCTATTATATATTCACGTCTTCGGACCTAGTCCTTCCCCTCCGAGTATCCTTGGATATAGCTACCAAGATAGACGCCGGACTGGGAAGGGCGCTACCAACCCCCCTGCCCTGTCGGTAAGAGCCTTGGAAACAAGAGGGTATCCGCGCAAGACTCATATTCAGTATTATGTTGTCTTTGCGTCAGGGCTTTAAGTCTTGCGTGAACCTCCATAAACACAGCGATAATAAAGCTATACTTTTATTACCGTTTATCCGTCAACCCCCCGCATAACCCCCCGCACAAAAAACCCCGGAGCGGATTGGACCGCACCGGGGTTTTCGGGCCTGACAGCGGGGACTGTCAGGTCATTGACGATAGACCACATAGCCCCGCGCGCGCAGGATTTCAAGATTCGCATCCGTCTCCGGGTCCACCGTAATCATCGCCCGCCGGAACGCTGCCGCCAGCGCGGCGGTGGCGGCGGTGGAGCGATCCATTGCCCGGATTGTGTCGTCGTGGCGCGAATCCTCGGTCTGCGGCGTCGTAACCGGTGGTTTTGCTGGATCTGCCATTTTGATTTCTCCTCACGTTTCAGTGGTTTACGGGTAGGTGCTCCATGGAAGCTGGAAGTGCGGGCCGTCGCGAAATGATTTCCAGTCACCACCCCATTCGATCTCCACGCCCTCGGTATGCGCCGCACTGGCCATAACTTCGGCCAGATGTTTCCAGGGCGGCCAGGCTTTCCAGGGGATAGCCCCATGGATCCACGGGTGCAGATCGACCGCATGGCCTGTCAGGTGACGGCTGCGCATCGTCCGGGAGGCGCCCGTGCGCACCAGCTCAACTTGTTCGGCTTCTGTGCGCAGCCCGCAATGGACCCCGAAGTCGGTGTCAGTCATTTCCATTGCCCTGCGCACAACGCGGCAGAGGTCCGGGTGAACGCCTTCCAGGCACCGCTTGGAGCGCGTCCCGAATGCGAAGCGGCTCATTTCCACGCCATCTTCATGGCCTTCGACATCGCGGCTTTCGTGGGCTTTTTACCCTTCGCCGCCCGCCAGGCCTTTTTCATCTCGCGCGATGCGATTGATTTCGAGAATGTCTTTTTCTTTTTCATGACCTTACTTCCCTTTGTTGATTTCGTCTCTCGCGACGCCCCCGCGTTTTTCCCAACTGCGCATCGCACCGAGGCCCAGCATCCCCAGCAGCACCGGCATCATTTCCGAAAGATCGACCTGGGGCAGATCAATCGGGTGTCCAGCCGCAGTCAGCGCAAATTGCGCGACAGGTTGCAGCGCAAACGTCCAGGCAAAGGACGCGCCACAGGTCCAGCCCACAAACGGACGCCAACCGGCCACGAATACGCTGCCATGTTTCGCTTCCTGCATATTGACCGCGATCTGCGCCAGCTTGCCTTCGCTTTCCAGCGAAAGGATTTTGAATTTCGCCGCCTCGCGCTCCTCATCGCTCGTAAAAAGCTGATCGATCAGACCAAACAGGCCTTTGGCGATCGGTCCCGCTGCAAACAGTGCGCTCATCGCTCAGACCTCCCTGCCCGCGCCCGCGAAAAACAGAGAATCTCAATCATTTGTACCGTCCTTTATTTTGCGAATGTCATTTGCCGCGTCCCGGAGCGTGTCCCAACGCGCGGCGGTCCGGGCGATGACGCCGAAGGCAAACCATCCGCCAAAGCCTGCAAGTCCGGATCCGGCAAGAAGATGCTGGCCCGCCGCATCGCCGAATATGCTCCCGGACACCAACTCGCCCAGCAGGATCGCCGACATGATCCCGGCAAGGACGCGCAGGATCGCCTGGCGATACGTTTGCGGGATCAGCACCGACACGCTCAGGATCGAGCCGATCAAACCACCCAGGACCTTGAGCGATATTGTCTCCGTAAAGGGCGTCATTCGTAGAACTCGTCATCGAGCGCGACGCCGTTATCCATGTCCCGCGCCGAGAAAATATAGACCGCGCTGCCAATCACACCCACGACCACAACCCACTTCGGGAGCGTGTTGAGATTTTTGATCGCGAGCAGGCTGGTTACGCCGTTCACCAATTTGTCGATCATGTCATCACCCTGTAAATCGTGAGGCCCAGAAGGACCGCCAATATCAAACCATTCCCCCCGCCGAGGCCAGCCGATGCGCCGGACCACGCGGCCCGCACATCGTCGTTTTTGTAACCCCGCCTGTTCATAGTCGGCTATCCTTCTCTATTCCGAGCGCGTAGATCGTCGCCGCGCCGCCCAGCAGCCCCGCCACTTTGCTCCCGCTCAGCTGCGATGTGGCGAGCGCAACCGCTCCGGCGATCGCCACATCCCCAAGCACATCCACGTCCTCGATTATTTTTTTCCCGGCCCCGTGGCCAAGCCAGCCCGCCACAGCCACCCCGCCCACCACGAGTCCCCAGATAACAGGTGCGGGCATCAGAGTGCCCTCCGCACATCGCGCATCGCACCGGCGACGGCGTTGTGGTATCTCAGTGTCGCGGCAGTTGTCGCCGCGCCCTTGCGCGTCCAGGACGGCCCGCCGTTATACGCCCGTATGATCCATTCCGGGCTGCGCCGCCGCCACGCGACCGGCACCGACCCGTGCAACTCTTTCAAAAGGGCTTGCCCGATGACGACATTCGCGACCGGATCAAAAAGCAGGGTTCCGAGTTTGGCGCGGTCGTATTGCGGGATTGCCCCGTTGTCGTGAAGACCCCGCGCAGTGGACAGTTGCACCTGCATCAGGCCCCGGCTGTCCTCGCCGTCCGTATTGTGCGCCAACGGATTGGCGGCGCTCTCGACAACAATAATCGCCGCTGTCAGCGTGACAGACCCGGACGGCACCTTTGCCTGGCGGGCATACGCAACAGCCCGCTCCACCGTGTCGCCTATTTTGTCAACCTCCGCCGATGCACGTCGCGAGGGCAGCAAGCGCCCCGTCACCGCCGGTGGTTTCGGGGGCGCTGTCAGCACATATCCGGCACTGTAGGCGTAGTGCCAGCCTGCGTATCCGGCGGCAATTGTCGCTATTATGCTGATGATTTCGCGCATCACTCTTCCGCCGCCGCCGCCGCCGCCGGTGGCGCGTGGGGCACCGCGTCAATATCCCGCTCACCGATCTCCAGCGCCACAGTCTCCTGTTTTTTGCCGGAAACCTCAATAAAAGCGGACGCATATGGCCCGCGCACCCACGCGCCACGCGTCAGTTCATAGACCCGGTTGCCCCAGGTCAGCTTGACAATATCCGCCGATCCCCAGATGTAGCGTATCTGCGTATGCTGGCCGATCAAGATGGGCGATCCGCCCGCAGGAATGACGTAATGTGCAAACGTCGTCAGGCTCATAACGACCCCCGCCATTTGCTCGCCAGAAGGACAAGCGCCACACCCGCCAGCGTCCAGCCCACTATCCGTATCTGCCCCGAGCTGGTATGCCCCACCGCCCCCGCCGCGAGGTCAAGAATCCGGGCTGTTACACTTGCCTGTCGTGTGCCGGCCTGCTGGACAAGCCGCTCGCCGGTCGCCAGTGCGCCCGCCGAAAAGTCCAGCGCGGCCTCAAGCTGTGCCTGCCACCCGCTCATCTGCGCAATCTGCGCCTCTGTCACCGCGATTACCCCGTCCTGGGCCGCGCGGGTGATATCGCCCAGCAGATTTTTGGCCGCGAGATTGTCAAAGCGGCTCGCATTGATGAGCGCCTCCGCGCTCCCCTGCCACGCCCGCACAGTGCTTTGCAGCACCTCGTCGCTCGAATCGACGTTGACGTATACGCTGTCAAGAATCTGCGTCGCATCCTTGAGTACCGCCCGTTTATCAACGCTTTTGTCGGTGATTTTGAAATTTCGACGATCCGACAGGTCACGGCTGTCGCTCACGTTGGTGGTCGTGTTTGTCGTGTCATGCGTCGTTTGCGCCGAAGATGATGATGACTTACTCCCCATCTTTCGCCCTCCGCAATATCCACTCATCGCCCACGCCCAGCGTCCAGCCCTCCCGCGAGAGAGCCGCTTTTGCAGCCGTGAGGGCAACGACCGGCAGATCGCGCAGCCGCTCGCCCGGAAGCGCACGGATCACGTCGAAATTCGGGATTGCCTGCATCCGCCGCCAGAGCGCCAGCGCCTCGCCCCATGTCTCCACATGGTCATGGACCACCTGCCACTGTCCCTGCGCGCCCCCGCGCTCGGGCGCGATCAGCAGCCACGTCTGCCCGCACCGCGCCGTAAAACAATTGTCATCCCGCAGCCCGGCGGGCCAGAGGTCCGCGTCCGCGACCGGCGCGGCACTGTGTCCGCGCTCTATCTGCACCGGTGCATCGGACGGTGTATATGATCCTGCCAGTGTCATTTTTTGATCCAGTATTTCCATGCCAGATAGCCCCCGGCCACGATTGCCGCGACGATCCCGGCCGTCACCGGCCACGATCCGCCCGACGCGATCCCCGGCACAGCCGGGCGAGAGGTCGAAATTGCCGACAGCGCCGTTTTGATCCAGTCATCATCCCCGGAGCCGACACCCAGCGTCACAGCGCCGGAGCCACTGGCAATGCCGCCCGTGTCAATGTCCTGCGTCAATTGCGCCAGACTCTCCGATACCTGGTCCCGCGCGCTTTGAGCGGCGGCGGATGACGATGCAGCGATGTCCAGGCCAGGAATCTGCGTCATGGCGATCCCTCAAGATCGAGCAGCAAGGCGGCGTGGCGCGACTCGCTGTTGTTGACATGCAGTTCAGCGAGGCGAATCTCTTCCGCGAGCCGCCGGGCGAGCAGCTGATGCCCGCGCATAAGCGCGCGCGTGTGGTGCGCCTGCAACTGCATCAGGTGATAGTCCGCCGCCTGGCTGATCCGGTGCGCACCGCCGCGCAGCGCGCGTCTGTCCCGCTCGCCCGGTCTCATTTTTTTGCTCCCGCGATCAAATAGACACCGCCGCCGATTCCGACAGCCAGCGCGACCGGCCACAGAATCCGGCTCAGTATCGTGTCCCCGCGCTGACTCTCGAAAGCGTCCCGGTAGACCCCCGCGCGGGTGTCGATCAGCTTGCGATTGTCTGCCCGCACATTGCTCCGGCGCTCGTTGTCGAGCGCGGCGCGACGCCGCCTGTCATCACGCTCCGCGTCTTTGGCGGCATTTGCGCTCTCCTGACGCGCCCGCTGATCCGACAAAACGAGGTCTTTCAAAGACCGCTGATCATCGCGGCGCAAATCCGCCCGCTCCGTCGCGCCGCGATACAGGTCCGGCGCGTTGCGAATGCGGGCCAGCGACTGGTCGGACCGACGCCCCAGTTGCGCATCGAGCGTGTCCCAGGCGCGCCCGAGGGTCTCGCCAAGATCAAATCCCGCCACAGCTAGATGCGATCCGCGAAGTAGACCTCTATGGTCACTTCGGTACCCGCCGATACAAGATCAAGCTCCACCGAAAACCGATCATCGCGCCGTCTCTGCGCCGATGAGGTCAACGGCTTGATGCTGAGCGCCTCGCGCGGGAAGTCCACCATGAGGTCGATCACCGAGCCGTAGCCCGAGAATACCTTGCCCTCGTCGGAGCGGTACGGGCCGACCACGGCCTGTGTGCCGCCGCGCGCCTTGGACAATTTCAGCATCTGGATCATGTTGACCGGCGTTGCGGCCTCCTGCCAGACAACATCACCCACTTTCGCCCGGAAGCTCTTCACCTTCTTCCCCTGGTTTGTCGTGATCACCACGCGCCAGATCCGCTTGTCAATGCGGATATCATCAATGACATGGCGCCCGGCAGTCGCGATCGATGTGCGGTAGACCTGCCGGGAAATGACATGCGCCGCCGTGGTGCTGACCGGATTGTACCAGACCGGCACCTTGAGCTGCATTTCGGACTGCCAGACATCCTTTGTGTAGACTTTCAGTTTCAGATCGCGAATATTCAGCGTCCCAAGCGCGTAGAGGTCTTCGATGGGCGATCCTTCCCGGAAAACATGCGGCCACCCGAAACCGACAAATTCGCCGGGGTCCGTATCCTCGCCATCCCACCCGAAGATGCGCTGGAAGTTCACAAACCGGTTCCAGTTCTCAAAGTCCCAGATCGTGAGCCCATCCGCTTCAAGGGTAACGCGGCTGATCAGATTGAAGAAGTACTTTGCCTGTACATAGTACTCGTCGTCCTCGAATTTATCCATGAGCGTCGCGGCGTCATAGGACGTAATGGCGGTCGTTTGCTTGCCCTGAATCAACATCGCAAGGCCACGATAGACGTAGTCCCCGGTCGGCAGATCGATCTCGATAACGCCGCCGCTGAGGCGGGTGCCCACGCTCGCAAGCTGATCGCTCACATTGATGTAGTCTGGCACCTTGCGGTCATGACGCTTCGCGAACGCGCCCGGAACAGACGTGCGGAACGTGTCCACTTCATTGGCCACATCCGGCGACGCATTGCGATCCTTTTTAAGATAATTCATGGGCCTGCCTCAGATTTTGATGACGCCGCGCACGGCCTTGGTGAGCTTGCCGACGATTCCGGTCTCATCCAGAAGCTCATAGGCAAACAGCCCGATCATGGTGCCGATGACATAGCGGCCGGTGGTTTTGCTGATCATTTTGGAGTCCTTGATCTGTGGGGTTATCTGTCTGCGCAAAATGTGGACGGCTGGTGGCCCCCGCGTCCAGAAAATCCGCTTGACCGGCGCTTGACCCGTTTTGACCCGTCTTGACCCGTTTTGACCGGCGCTTGACACGGGATAAGGGGGCCGTGTCATAAAAACACTGAACAACAGGAGTGCGTAATTTGACCGGCAGGACCGACGATCTGGTGCAACTCATAGCTCTGCGAGGCAAACAAGGGGCGGTTGCCGCCGAACTCGGGGTCAGCGACTCCCTCGTCTCGAAATGGCTGCGGGGTCAAAAAACAATGACTGCGGCCACCGCCGCCAAACTGGAGCAGGCGCTGGCAGACGCCGGAGCCTCCCCCCGGACACAGGATAACCAGATGACAACAGATGATAATTCGGTACAGATGGAAAAAATTGACCCGCCGGGTCAATTTGACCCAGAGGAAATTTTGACCCCGCCGGACCCTGCGCCGATTGCAGACGACATGGACGATCTGGCGGCACAGGTGGCCGCGGCACATCCCCGCGACGTGTACACCGTCTCCCCGACCGCGCGCCGGTCAAAACCGGTCAAAATGGACGACAGCCAATGGCGCGACGAAGTCTGGCTGCCATTGCATGACCTCGCGGCGGGTCTGAAAGGTGCATCCGCCGGACCGATTATCCGGGACATGGCGCGATCCGATCAGGGCAGCGCGGCGTGCGAATGCTCGCACCGCACCGCCGAGAGGCTCGGAATCGCCGGTATTATGTCCGGCGGGCACTGGACAGCGGATATCGCGGTAATGCTGGTCTACGCCTACGCGGTGCGCGAAGCGGTTCGGGGCGTCGATCCAGAGCGGGTGGCGGCATGAGCATTTTACCAAAAATCGACCCGGCCCGGAAATCGGGCATCTGGGGCGTCTCCGGATCCGGCAAGTCCACCCTGGTCAAAAAACTGGCGGCGCGTTGGGCGACCGGGCGCGCTGTCATTGTCATTGACCCGACCGGCGCGGGAGTGCGCTCGCTGCCCGTGGGCTGGAGCGCGGGCGCGGGCATAACAGACCTCGCGCCGGGCAGTGTGGCCGAGTGCCGGGGGGCGCTTATGTCCGGGTTTTTGCTGAGCACTCCACTCCGTCCGGTCACGGTAATCTGCGATGAGGCACCCTACTATCTCGCGCGGCCACTGGACGCGCTCAACAAGGTCTTCTGGCAGGGGCGGCACCGGGGGCTGGGAATCGTCCTGGTCGGGCAGCGGCCCAGTGCCGTGGCTCCCGACTACCGCAGTCAGGTCACAACGACGATCTACATGCGTCTCAATGATCGCGCCGATCTGAACATTGTCGCGGCCTCAAACCGCGAGGTGGCGGCGGCTCTGCCCCATCTTGAAACCGGAGATTACAGGGTCTGGCCGTGATCCCAAAAGGCGTTTTCAGGGGTTCCCGAAGCTGAATACATCCCCGATCCAGGGTGCCACCTCGACCATCACAAAAAACACGCCGATGCCCATCATCCATTTAAGATTGGTGTGCATCACCGAAAATTGTTCCCGCATGGACTGCATTTCCCCGGTCAGCGTGTCGATCCTGCCGTCCAGCGTTGTGCCCAGCGTGTCGATCCTGCCGTCCAGCGTTGCGCCCAGCGTGTCGATCCTGCCGTCCAGCGTGTCGATCCTGCCGTCCAGCGTTGCGCCCAGCGTGTCGATCCTGCTGTCCAGCGTTGTGCCCAGCGTATCGATCCCGCTGTCCAGCGTTGCGCCCAGCGTGTCGATCTTGCTGTCCAGCGTGTCGATGTCTGACCGTTTGGCGGACGGCTCGCGATCATCCACAGAATCGAACTTTGCCATCATCTGCGTCACGAAAGCATCGGAATAAACATCCATAGCGAGTTTCTGAACCGCATTTACGAGCTCCTCTTTCACCTCGTCGGAAATGTCATCCCTGCTTCTGATCCGCTCTTCGATCGATAACATCTGACCCATTCGAATCCCTCCGGCTTCTGCCCCGGTTATACACAACCGGCATCGATGACGCCAGCCCCCTACCCCTCCGGCTCCTCGACCTCGCCGGCGTCCCAGGCCGCGACCGGCTCCTCGACCTCGCCGGCGTCCCAGGCCGCGACCAGCGCCCTGGCTTCGCCGTAAGTCCCGGCGATTTTCATCGCCCTGTAGAACCGCTCCGCGTCCACCCGCTCCGCCGGGGTGAGCGGAGCGCCCCGCGCTCCGTGCTTTTCACTCTTCCCTGCACTGCCCGGCTGGCCGTCCTGGCCGCTCGGTTTCCACTTGCGTTTTATCCCGTTTGCGGGGCGACCAGCCCCGCGCCGCGTCATGGAATCTATGGAGTCTAAGGTAGGGGTACCCTGAGAGTCCCCCTTTATGGACTGAGAGTCCCCCTTTATGGACTGAGAGTCCCCCTTTACCGCGATCAAAAGCCGGTATCTCGGTGCATTCCCACGCCCGCCTCTAGCGTTGTCAATGATCTCCAAAGTGCCGCCGCTCACCAGTGTTTTGATCGCCCGCTGGACGCTTTTGTGGCTGAGCTTTGTGACCTGCGCGATTTGCGATTTAGTCAATGTAACTTCAGGGCGGTCAAAATCGCTTAACTTGCACATGTACATCAAAACGGCGACGACGACCTGATTGCCAGGAGCAGCCTTGAGTACCGCGTTGGTGAACGACTCGCGGCGATACTCACTCATTCGCTGCGCTCTCGACATCGATGTCCGCGCCTTCGGATTCCGAGAGTTTTGGCTCAAAGCCGGGCAGGCATAGCTGACCTGCCGTGCCGTCTGCCTGCATCCGTCGCCATCGCAGGAGCACACCTACTTTCGAGCGGCCCAGTAGCCGCGATGTCTCCGCGAATGTCATGCCGTGCTGACCGATGAGCAGCCGCATTACATCCATCTCGAATTCCGTGAAGGGCACTGCCCCTTTTGTCTTGGCCATTGTGCAAAACCTCTTGTTTTTTGGTTTTGCTGAGTTTATAATTAGTTCACGGTTACGACCGTAGCCCTTCCCCTCCGAGACATTTCTGAGATGGCCACAGAGACAGCTTAACGATTGGGAAGGGCGCTACCAACCCCCCTGCCCTGTCGGTAAGAGCCTTGGAAACAAGAGGGTATCCGCGCAAGACTCATAGTCAATCTTATGTTGTATAGAGATGCTGGTCATTTCTACATAAATCTCATATTTACAGTGTGATACGATACTAACCTCCGATTTGGGTCTTCGATGTCGCCATAGGAATTAGCCGCCTTCCGTCTGTGTATGGCTGCTAATCGCCCAAACGCCAATTGTCTTTCTTTCCCAACTGGCCTCGACAGATGCGGCGCTGTGAGTCTAAGACTTGACCCCAGAGGACACGCAACATGACATCTATTCTGATTTTGAACGGGCCCAATCTGAATCTTCTGGGTCAGCGACAGCCAGACGTCTACGGCTCAGCCACGCTCAGCGACATCGAAGAGATGAGCCACGCGACCGCAAATTCGCTGGGCATTGCCCTCGCCTTTCAGCAACATAACAGCGAAGGCGATCTGGTCGATCAGATCCACGCGGCACGCGGCGTTCATGGCGGGATCATCCTGAATGCGGGTGCTTACACGCATACGTCGATCGCACTGATGGATGCGATCAGTTCGGTCGAGCTGCCGGTGATCGAGTTGCACCTGTCCAATATTCACGCCCGCGAGGAATTTCGCCAGACCTCTTATATTGCCAAGGTGGCGCTTGGGGTAATCTGCGGATTTGGCGCACAGGGCTATCCGCTGGCGCTGCAGGCCATGGCCGGACATCTGAAGGCAACAGAATGATCACCACCGACCACAGGGCAATCGCGCTTCAAAAGTCTTGGATGAGAGTTTTCAGGACCTCATTGCTCCAGCCCGCTTTTTTGAATTTGCCGCGATTTGATCCTTTTGCAGGATTGGCCTTGATGATGCTCAAGGCAATCCGCCTCAAAGCGGCAAAGCTGGCTGGCGCGTGATCTTTTCGCGCGCGGTGTCGGTCGTCGTTCATCACCACGTCGAGAGACCAATGCAAGCTGTTCCCAATTTGCCACTGGCCGCGGATCAGTGTGGCGGCCCCCTGAGCCGCGGGACATTTGGAGAGCGGATAAAGCCGTTCGGCGTGACTGGTCTTGTCGCCAACCGCGCGCCTGGAGGCGACATGGACGAAAGCCCGAAGAGGCGGCCACTTATGGGTATTGATCAGATATTCCGGCACATCGTGGACGCGGTATGACCGCTCTTCCACACGACCATGATCAGCATCAATTGTGTTATATTCATCAATGTAATCTGTGTCTTCGTCTTCCACGAAAGCCCGGACATCGGCCAACATGCCGCCCTGATTGCCCTTGAGCCGCAGGCAATAATCGCCTCCCTCCCGCACGATCAATTCGCAGGTCCCGCGCTGACAATGCAGTGCGTCTGCGGTGATGGTGATGCCGCGGATATCAAGCATCTCGATCAACTCACGCAGGGCCAGGATCCCGCCACCGCCCCTGGCGCCCTGAGTAATCCCAAGGGTGAGACGTGCCCCATGTGCAAAGGCCGTGACAATGTTCATATTCGATTGCCCGGCGGCCTTGTCAAAGCCGCGTCGCATCTCTTTGCCATCAATGGCGATGGCAGGGTGCTCACCGGAGCCAGCCGCAAAGTCGGCGCGAAACTTGTCGAAAAAGGCCTGAAAGCCCGTCGGCTTCATCACGCGAAACAGCCGGGAATACGCGTCATGGCAAGGTATCCCGTGAGGCAACTCAGGAAACCCACGCAGGAAATCCCCCTTCATTTGTCCGAAAGGTTCCATGTCCACCGCCGTATCACCACCGCCGCGCATTCCGGTCTATCCGGCCGGTCATTCCGACAACATCCGGCCACCTAAACCGGGGCATCCGGTCACTTTTGGCGCGCCGCGTTGAGGCTTGAGGTTTCAACTATCATTTCGCGGCGGTTTCGTCACCTGATTTGGCCTCCTGCTTTCTGAACGATTGGCCTTCCAGCTCGACCCGGCAGGCGTTGTGTACGAGGCGGTCGAGGATGGCGTCCGCGAAGGTTGGTTCGCCGACGACATCGTGCCGTGTGCCGATGGGCAACCGGCTGATGATCAGGGTTGAGCCGGTGCCATATCGATCCTCGACGATCTCCATCAGATCACGTCGTTGGCTGGCATTGAGCCGGTCTGGTCCCCAATCGTCCGGAATGAGCAGTTGCGTCTTGGTCAGCGCTTTGAACAGACGAGGAAAGCGCCCATCACCGTGGGCCAGTTCCAATTCGTCGAACAGACGCGTCGTGCGCTTGTAGAGGACGGTTGTACCTTCTCTGCAGGCGGCTTGCGCCAGAGCGCAGGCCAACCAGGTTTTGCCGACACCGCAGGGGCCTGTGATCATCGGGTTGCGTTTGTCGCGTATCCATTTGCCGGTGAGCAGGCTCTGGAAGAGCGCCCTGTCCAAACCTCGACGGGTTTTGTAATCCACGTCCTCTGGGGCAGCCCCGACATGGCGCGGGCGCGCGGGGCGCATCCGGCTTTCAAAGCGTTTTGTCTCTCGACTGGTGGCTTCACGGTCGATCAGCAACCCCAGCCATTCAGCATGGGTCAGGTCGGCGGTGCCGTCCTGTGTCTGCATCTCGGCAAAGGCTTCTGCCATGCCGTCGAGCCTGAGTGTTCTGAGCTGATCTGAACCGCCCCGGGTTTACCGGAGAGTTGTCGGTTCAAATATCAGGCTGCTTTTTCTGTGGCATTCAAGGCTTCATAGAAGTTCTCCTCTGCTTCTTGCGGGGTGATGTATCCGATTTTGCTGTGCAGGCGTTTTGTGTTGTACCAATTCACCCATTTCAAAGTTTCCCATTCGACCTGTCCGACGGATTTCCAGGGTCCCATGAAGTCGATGACCTCAGTTTTGAACAGACCGATTGTGCTTTCTGCCAGAGCATTGTCATAACTGTCGCCAACGCTGCCGACGGACGGGTCGATGCCTGCTTCGACCAGCCGTTCGGTGTACTTTATCGACAGGTATTGGCTGCCCCGATCACTGTGGTGGATCAGGTTGTTCGCCCCGGATGGAGCCCGCTGACAGATTGCCTGGTTCAGGGCATCCAGGACAAATCCTGTTGTCATGGACGTCGAGACACGCCAGCCCACGATGCAGCGAGCAAAGACATCAATCACGAATGCGACGTAAACCATGCCCTGCCAGCTTGAGACACAGGTGAAATCACTGACCCAAAGCCGGTTCGGCATGCTTGCTGTGAAGTCGCGATTGACCTTATCGTCCGGGCACGGCCGAGACGTATCCGGGTTGGTCGTGATTGGCTTTTGACCCCGTACAACACCCTGTATTTCCATAGCTTTCATCAGACGTTCCACTGTGCAGCGCGCGATGTCGTGATTGTTCCGGCGCAACTCATGCCAGATTTTCCGCGCGCCATATCGCTTGCCGCTATCATCGAAGGCATCCTCAATCCTCTTTCGATCTATCGCGTCCTGTTTGGCTCGGTCTGACGCCAGATCAGGATCACGAGCAATGGCCTCATGAGCATGGAAAGTGGAAGGGGCAATCGGCAGTACCCTGCAGATCGGCTCGACCCCATGGACCATTTTGTGATCTTCAATGAAGGCGATCATTTGCGGAACGGGCGGTCGAGCTCCGCCTGGGCAAAATACGCAGATGCCTTCTTCAGGATCTCATTGGCCTGGCGCAGTTCCTTAACCTCGCGCTCCAAATCTTTGATGCGATCCTTCTCTTCGCTCGTCAGCCCCGCGCGCTGGCCGTCATCGCGCTCCGCCTGCTGACACCAGACACGCAAACTGTCCGGTGAGCAACCAAGCTTCGGCGCAATCGCTTTGTAGGCAGCTGTATCGCTGGCATAATTTACACGGTTCTCTCGAAAGAGCCGGACGCCGCGTTCACGCAGCTCGGCAGGATAGGCGGGGGTATGTGGTTTCTTCGTCATAAGGTTCACCTTTGGAGTGTTTTACTCTCCGGTAAACCCGGGGCGGTTCAATCCAGTGTTGGATGATCAAGCATATTTTGTCCTCTTCAATGGAAGTATCCCGCGCCACGGATATTGGAGTGTGTGATCGTGGGGCCGTCCGTGGCGGGCTGGCGGCGTTGACGACCCAAACCATTCTTCAGAATGGAATGCAGGGATGAGTAGCTGTAGGCATTGATCTCGAGGGCACGTTCGCAGGCGCGATCAAGACGATCATTGCCAAAGCCGCGCGCCAATTTGAGCACCCCGAGGCAGGCACGATACGCTTGTTCGGGGTGGCGGCGCTTGCCCATCATGAGCGTCACGAACGTCGCGACATGGGGACCGATCCGGGCAGCGCGGGTGCGGATCACCTCGGGCGAGCAGTCCGACCGGAACCGGTGATTGGGCGGCATGTGATCCCGGATGGTGGAATGCTGACGGTTTCCCGATGTTCTGGCATGGGCAGCAACCCTTTGACCCTTATGGAAGACTTCGACGGTACGGGCGGTGACGCGCACCCATAGCTTCTGTTTGATCAGCGGGTGCGGCACCGAGTAGTAATGCCGGTCCACATCGATGTGGTAATCAATCCCCGCGCGCCGCAGTTTCCATTCCGCATAGACGTATGGTTCTGCGGGCAGCAGCTTCAACGCGGGTTTGTCCAGTGTCTCAAACAAAGCCCGGCGGCTGGCCCCAGGGTGCCGGGTGACCTTGCTGTTGAGGTGATCACGCAGGGGCCGGATCGCCGCGTTCAACTCATCCAGGCTGAAGAATGTCTGGTTGCGCAGGCGCGCCAAAATCCAGCGTTCGGCCAGCAAAACAGCACCTTCGACTTTCGCCTTGTCCTTCGGCTTACGCGGTCGCGCAGGAACGACGGCGGTATCGTAATGTGCCGCCATATCCCCATAGGTGCGATTGATCGCTGGATCATGGAAACAGGCTTTGATCACGGCGGCCTTGAGATTGTCAGGGACCACCTGCACAGGCACACCACCGAGGAATGCAAAAGCGCGGACGTGGCTGCTGATCCAGTCCGGCAGGCTCTGGGTCCAGGTTGCCTCGACATAGGTGTAGTTCGACGCACCAAGGGCCGCGACGAAGATCCGGGCGGTGCGCACTTCGCCCGTCTCAGGGCAAACAACATCGACCGTGTGTCCCGCGTAATCGACAAACAGCCGCTCACCCGCAGGATGGCGCTGACGCATCACCGGCGACAAGCGACCCTCCCAGCGGGTGTAGAGTTCGCAGTACCGGCTGTATCCGTAGCCATCGGGATAGACGCCGCAATACTCTTCCCACAGCAATGCCAGTGTCACACCTTTGCGACGAAGTTCCGCGTGAACATAAGCCCAATCAGGTTGGGGAACCGACCGCGACGACGCGCCAGGTTGATGTGGAAACAGCCGCTGCTCAAGATCGACATCCGACAGATCATCGGGCAATGGCCAAACCGATCCGGCCACATCCGCGCGCCGGAAATACTCCGATACTGTCGCACGCCCCAACGACAGGCTCTGCGCCACCTGACGCCCTGAAAATCCATCTGCTCGAAGCCGCAGGGCTTCCCGTATCTTGCGCATCGACAATCTCTGCATCGCGCCACCTCCCATTCAAAAAGAACGGCAAGGTAGCCAGTTAAAGATCGCCTCAAAACAGACGCCAAACCCCCGGATCAGGGGTGGCCGGATGCCCCGGTTTGAGTGGCCGGGTTAAATCGGTACGGGTGGCCGGATACTATCGGTATAGGTGGCCGGATCACACCGGAATGCGCACACCGCAAAGCGCGCACAAAAGGCCGATCGTCATCAAATCACAGAACTTGTGGCGCGGAGCATTGCCGCCGCGTGGGTCATCCACCGCATTGAAACAGCTATCTAATCCTGGCATCTCGAAACCCCATCATCTGATGAAACCTCCAGAATCCAATTCTCGGACACTGTCAAACTTTAAGCGCGATTCCCCTGCCACCGAGCATCTCAAGAAGCTGCTGAATTCGCCCTCAATCGAGGCGCTGTGGGACATGCATACACGCCAGATGGCCGAGTATGGGTTTGACCGGCTTATCTATGGCTATACGCGCTATCGCACCGCCACCAGCCTTGGTGATCCCGATGATTTTGTGCTGCTCACCAATCACGAGCCAGAGTTTACTGAGGTGTTTATTGGCGATGGTCTGTATCACCACGGACCCATGGTACGGTGGGCGCTGGATCATGACGGGGCATGTTCTTGGTCGGTGATGCAGGACATGGTCCAGTCAGGCACGCTGAGCGATCAGGAGAAAAAGGTTGTCGAGTTCAACCAGCGACAAGGTGTTCTGGCTGGCTATTCGATCAGCTTCAAATCGGTCTCACCACGCTCGAAAGGTGCGATTGCCCTGACCGCGCGCGCCGGGCTGAGCCAGGCAGATGTGGACAAGATCTGGGCCGAGCATGGCGATGATATGCGCGGATCAAGATGGCCGAACGCCACCTTGCGGCTCTGGATGCTGAACTCCGACAACTTCTGCGCCGCGAACCCGATCTCAAACATCGCTTTGATATCCTGACTTCGATACCAGGCGTCGGGCTGGTCTCGGCGGCAACGATGATTGCGGAACTGGGCGAACCGGGCGAACCGGGACAGGTCAACGCACCCCGGATTGCCGCCCTTGTCGGGGTTGCGCCCATGAACTGCGATTCCGGCGCCATGCGGGGTCAACGCCGCATTCGCGGTGGCAGAGCAAGCGTTCGCAACACGCTCTACATGGCCGCCGTTGCTGCAGTTCGCTCAAACCGAGACTTCGCCGCGTTCTACAACAGGCTCAGGGAAAACGGAAAGCCATTCAAAGTCGCAATCACTGCGGTCATTCGAAAACTGGCAATCGTGGCGAATACCCTCATCTCGGAAAATCGAAAGTGGGTGCCAATATGCCCTTGACCACAAACACAGATGCTGCCCTATACCGCGCCCGGCCGGTCCCTGACCAAACGCCAGCGCGAGGTGCTGGGCTGGGTTAGTGATGGCAAGACGGTACAGGATATCGCGATGCTGCTGGAGTTGACGCCAGCCACAATTGAGAAACATCTGCGTCTGGCACGCGAGGCATTGAGCGTGGAAACCACCGCACAAGCGGTGCTGAAAGCGTCATTTCAGAATCAGATGTTCGTGCTGGACGGCTGAAATTCGGGCAAAAACGGGCATTTTTCCACCAAAAGCACTATTTTATCCTTTGGTAAGGAATCCCATACTTTCGTGACGTGACGTGACGTGACGTAAACTGAACCTCCTCCGACTAAAGTCAGAGGGTCCAGTGGTTCATGAGCGCCTTCGGCGCACGCTTGAATGTTTTTCCGACTAAAGTCGGAGGCTTTAGACCAGATTGTGGAAAGTAAAGTCGGCCATCTATGCCGCCATCCCCGGACTTTCGCGTGGTAACGAAGCCGTCTATCTGCTCAATCGCCCATTTCTGAAAATGGTATTTGTCGCGCGTCCACAGATCCTTTGCGCCCTCAAGGGTGTGCGGGACACCTTCGATCTCGAAGTCAACGCCCTCCTCAAGACCTAACCTATCCTCCAGTCGAACCTTTGCAACGCGTTTGATCGCGTGAATGGCAATGTCGATTCCGATCCATCGCCGCCCAAGTTTATGTGCCGCCTCAATGGTTGTTGCGCAGCCACAGAAGGGGTCCAGAACAACATCACCCTCGTTGGTGCTGGCAGATATAATCCGCTTCAACAACGCCACGGGCTTTTGGGTGGCGTATCCAAGACGCTCCGAGCTGGTGTTCGGGATTCGCTCTATGTCTGTCCATATCGATTGCGTCAGTGGACCTTCCAAGTCCTCCAGATAGACCTTGAGGCCATCAGCTCGGGGCGTGCCATTACGCTTCAAGAGTATCCGGCCCCGCGCCCAAAACTCTTCAAGCTGATCTAACGTGTAGGCCCAACCACGTGTGGAGCCAGGCTGATTGCCCCGCCATTCGAACTTGCCACTATCGCTATTTGGGCGAGCTGCCGTAAGGTCTTGTGCCTTGTAATAACGGCCATCCTTATCTTTCTTGAAGCGGCCTAGCTGCTCCTCGGAATACTCACCCCCATAAGTCTTGTTCCAAGTCCAGTTTTTGCTAGCGGAATAGAACAGTATCGTGTCGTGGATGCGACCGAACTGACGCCCGGAGTTGTGGCTTGTATTCCGCTTCCAGATGATCTCGTTGCGATAGTTCGTATGTCCGAAAATCGCGTCCATCATGATTTTGATATAGTGAGAGGCTGTAGGATCACAGTGCAGGAACAGGGAACCGGTAGGACGCAGAATGGACTTCATCGGTATCAGCCGCTCCACCATATAGGACAGATAGGCGAGCAGCTTGGGATTCGTGTTCCGCAGGGCATTGGTCCAGTGCCTCCAGAATTGTGCAACCTCATCTTCAATACCGGCCTCTCGAAGAAGAATTGGCATACTGCGGATTGCCCTTTCCCTCTCAGAGGCTGTTCCAAAAGTAGTTGAGTGATATCACGTGTTTATGATTCATTGGTTTTGAAAGAACCTGGAGGATCCCATGACGTGGACAGACATCACCCGCGCGGAGCATAGGCGTAAAACGGGCTTTTATCCAAGCGATTTAACTATGGAGGAATGGGCGCTTGTTCGGCCCCTGTTACCTGCCGCGAAGCGAGGTGGTCGCCCTCGCAAGACGAATCCGCGCCGTGTTGTGAACGCGATTATGTATATGGCGACCACGGGATGTCAGTGGCGCATGATCCCGCGGGATTTCCCGGCGGTCTCGACTGTGCAGAACTGTTTTTACGACTGGCGCGACAACGGTCTGTTACACCGGATCAACCATCTGTCAATGATGGCGGCGCGCGAATTGTCGGGCCGTGAGGCGAGCCCCACTGCGGGCGTTATTGACAGCCAGAGCGTAAAAACAACGGAAAGCGGCGGCATTTCAGGCTTTGATGCGGGCAAAAAGATCAAAGGGCGCAAGCGTCACATCGTGACAGACACGCAAGGTTTCCTGTTGCCGATCCTTGTTCACGCCGCCGATATACAGGATCGGGATGGTGCTGTGGATGGTCTCAAAGCACTGCGCATCCGCTTCCCGCGGCTGGGGCACATCTTTGCGGACGCAGGATATGCAGGGCCAAAGCTTCGGGATGCTTTGGCCCTGCAGGGAAAATGGACATTGGAGATTGTCAAGCGCCCTGACAAAGCCGAGGGGTTCGTTCTTCCACCACGAAGACGGGGTGTCGAGCGAACATTCGCGTGGCCGGGACGTTGCCGTCGTTTGGCAAAAGATCGGGAGGCAACCGTTGAAAGTTCCGTAGCATGGGTTTTGGTTGCCGGTATTCGTCTCTTGACAAGGCGGATAGCAAGGCATTCTGTTCAAACATAAACTTTTGAGTCAGACTCTCAGGGTCAAGTCGCCACGCATCGTTAAAGGCTTCAATCTGATCGGGGAGAGGCCGCCCGGTTTCGTCCTCGTAGATTGCGTTATAATCACGATCCGAATTGAACGGTGGATCAAGGTAGATCAGATCGACACTGTATTTTGGCATATCTGTCATAATCGACAGACAATCGCCGTAGTAGAGCTTGTTCATGCGAACACACCGTGCATGAAGTTGGCGAACGGGTCAGCCGCCTTGCGTTGATTATACTTCCAGCAGCTTTCCGCGACGTAGAGCGGCATCATCTTCTTGGAGTAGTGGTGATGAGTGCCATACCATGCCCGCTTGATTAGCGCCCAAAAGCTCTCAATCGTGTTCGTGTGCGTAGCACATTCGGCATAGCTTACCGAGTGATTAATCACGGCGTGGGGGGTAGAAGGCTTTGGCAGCGTTGTATGCGCGATATTAGTCGGTGACCAGCACCGTGCCAGCCGTATCGACATTGTGCTTAAGGAAGCGTAAAACGCCTTTTCCCGATAAATCATTTGCAACCTGCGCCTTGACGTTTCCGCCGCGTTCCACAGCGCCGATAACAGGCACTTTCCTAGTGCCGCGACCACGCTTGCCAAGCTTGTCGTCGTCGCGACGGTTGTCCTTGCGGGGCTTACCGCCAACGTAGGTCTCATCCGCTTCCACGATGCCTTGCAGTAGGTCTGACTGGCCGCCAAGCATCGCGGCCCGGATACGCTGGAGCATATACCATGCGGTTTTTTGGTTAAGGTCAAGGTCGCGGGCAAGCTGCGGGCTGGAGATGCTTTTTTTGGCATTTACGACAAGGCCAATGGCCAGAAACCACTTCTGGAGTGGAACACGGGTCTTTGCCATGATTGTCCCGGACAGGAGACAGGACGTTAAAGCTGGATTTGCAATCGTGACAGTTCCAGCGTCCAATCCGGCGACTTTCGTCCTTGCGGGCTATATGCTCACTGGCGCAGTGAGGACAGGCCGGGCGATTCCCCCAGCGCACGCGCGCTCCAGGTATTCAATGCAAGCCTCTTGATCGGGGAAGCGCTGGAATATATTGATCAGGTTCATGGTAGTTTATTAGCGCAAACTCGCTACATGGTCAAGCCCATAACTACTAGGTCCGACTCTTAAAGAAGACCAGGCAGATAGAGGCCAACGACCAGCGTGACCATCAACGCAACCGCGCCAATCGCATCTTCCAGCAGAGTATTCTGCGAGCGGATTGCGGCGGATTTGATTTGCTTGATCATGGTGGTGTCCTCGGGTTTCGTCTTCTTGTTGCCTCTTTGTTCTCATTTTTGTGGCGCGGTGTAAAGAACTTTTAGAGAACATTTATGAGATTTACACCGCAAGGCATTGATATTATTTATCAAAATTCCACGCGCAAAGATATCATGCACTAGCACCCTGCCGTTCCTGTCGGATAGGTGTGTTCGCCTGATGCAGAACCATGGCCAAACCAATCATACTCAGGATTTGCCGAGGCACACGCACCAGACCATCAGTGGAACGGCGCCCGACGAACACAGCGCCAGATTGCACGGCCCTGTCCAATTTTCTAAAGATTTTACGTGAATGGGCGGGAAGCCTTCGTGAACGGTCGATTATAGATAACCCTGCTCTTTCAACATGCGGGCCTTGCTGCGCGAGATCGGAACTTCGGCCCCGTCAGACATCTGGACCAGAATGCGGCCCTCTTTGCGGATCAGCGTCTGAACCTCGTCCCAGTTCAGCCAATGAGATCGATGAACCTGTGCGCCGTTCATCCCGGACAGGGCCACCACCGCATCACTTAGTGTCTGATTCAAACTGGGATGAAGGATTTCAATCTGTTGCAAGTAGTCGGGTCACGCGCCTGATGTGGGCGATGAGCGGCCAGGCCTCGGCGCTTTCGATGGATTTCTCCCGATCCTTTGCCAAACGACGGCAGCGACCGAGCCATGCGAAGGTGCGTTCCACAACCCATCTGCGTGGCAGCACCTCGAAGCCCCCGGCGGTGTCGGAGCGCTTGATGATCTGTAGCGTCCAGCGTCCGAGGCGCACGAGGGTACCCCGCAGCTTCGGCCCGGCATAGCCGCCATCCGCGAACATGTGGCGCAGTTTCGGGGCCTCACGGCGGAGCCTGGCGAAGACCCCGGGCGCACCGTCACGATCCTGAATGTTGGCCGTATGGACCTCGCATGCGATCAGATTGCCACAGGTATCAGTGATAATGTGGCGTTTTCGACCTTTGATCCGCTTGCCCGCATCGTAGCCGGAAAGGGACGTGTTTTCAGAGGTTTTAACGCTCTGGCTGTCGATCACACCGGCTGTCGGCTGCACATCGCGGCCTGCCGCGAGGCGCACGGCCGCGACCAGGTATGCGCTTCGATATAGTGATCGCGCACTGTCATACGGATCAGCCTTGTGTGCGCCCCGATGCGCAGCTTGGCCAGAAACGGATTCGCCACGCACATTTCACCAAGATGGAGCGGAGGTTTTTGGTTTTGAACCTCTTCAAGCAGCCTTTTTGGCAGGAAATCAAAGCGGTAGACTAAAATCATCACCGCAGTTGTGAGCGCACCGACCAATGCCAGCAAGATCGGATAGCCCAGTGGAAACCCTGGCGGATACCACCATGCGTTCACCAGATACAGGAACGTTGAATAAAGCAGCGTGAAAATGACCGTCCCAAGCGAACTCATGTACAGATAACTACGACTTTCGCAAAGGATACGCATGATTCGAAAAAGGAAAGGCCCACCAAAGCTGGCCACCGCAAGAATGCCGAAGCAGAAGGCAATCCTCTCGGAAAAGCTGTTTTGCGCCAGCGTGCCGTAAGGGCCTGTCACGACACAAATCGCGCCGCCGACCAACCAGCACAAATAGGGAACAGGCGAGCTAAAGTCGTCACGCAGGCCCGCACGCAGCTTTTTCAGAAACATGCCTGTTTGATGATTAGCGTCCTTTTCTTAACATAATACTCAACCGACACCGATCAACCGGATGGCCTGATCCTGCTCCATCAACCACAGCAGAACCCGGGCCGCCTGCCCGCGTGGCCCGCTGAGCCCCGGATCATCCAGCATCAGTTTACGCGCGTCCGATTGGGCCACCGCCATCAATGCGCTTTGCCGTTCAACATCGGCCACCCGGAATCGTGGCAGGCCGGATTGTGCTGTCCCGATCAAATCCCCAGCGCCGCGCATCTGCAAATCAACCTCTGAAATGGCAAACCCATCTTCCGTCTCGCGCATGGTTTCCAGCCGTTTTTGGCCACCCTCGCTTAAGGGAGGTTGATAGATCAGCAAACAGGTCGACGCCTGCGCGCCGCGCCCGACCCGGCCCCGCAACTGGTGCAACTGCGCCAAGCCAAAACTCTCTGCGCGCTCGATCAGCATGATCGAGGCATTGGGGACGTCCACGCCCACTTCGATCACGGTTGTCGCCACCAGCACCGCAGTCTCGCCTCTCTGGAACGCCGCCATGGCGGCGTCTTTTTCCTCGGGCGGCATCTGGCCATGCACCAGCCCAACCTTACCTTTTCCCAAAGCAGCCCGCAGCCGTTGAAACCGGTCCGTGGCGCTGGAGAGGTCGATCACTTCACTCTCTTCCACCAACGGGCAAACCCAATAAGCCTGCCGACCCTCGGCAATTGCCTTGCGCAGATGATCAACCACCTCGTCCATCCTGCCCTGATTGACCAACGCAGTCTTGATGGGTTTTCGCCCGGGCGGTTTTTCATCCAGCACGCTGACATCCATATCGCCATATTGCGCCAGCGCCAGACTGCGCGGAATCGGCGTCGCGGTCATTACCAGCGTGTCGGCCTTTGCCCCTTTGCGGCCCAGCTCAAGCCGTTGACGCACACCAAAACGGTGCTGTTCATCGACAATAGCAAGGCGCAGATCGCCGAACTCCACGTCCTTTTGAAACACCGCATGGGTGCCCACGAGGATTTGGATTTTCCCCGCTGCCAGCGCAGCCAGCTTTGCGCGGCGTTCAGCCCCCTTATCGCGGCCCGTCAGGATTTCCAGAACCACACCGGCGCTTTCTGCCAAAGGCCGCAGCCCTTCCAGATGCTGGCGTGCCAGAATTTCAGTCGGGGCCATCATCACGCCCTGCCCGCCTGCCTCAACCGCGATCAGCAGAGCCTTGAACGCCACCAGCGTCTTGCCCGCCCCAACATCACCCTGCAGTAGTCGATTCATCCGGTGGGGATCAGCCATATCGGCAGCGATCTCGGCAATCGCACGGGTCTGCGCACCGGTCAGCGCATAAGGCAACTCCTCCAGCACTTTCGCCTGCAACACCCCTGTGCCCACGGTCGCGCGCCCTTTGGCCCGGCGCAGCTGGGTGCGTGCCAGGGCGAGGGTCAGTTGGTGGGCCATAAACTCGTCATAGGCCAGGCGTTCACGGGCCGGATGAGCAGGAGACAGATCTTGCATCTCATCCGGCGCATGGGCCGTGGCGATGGCTTCGTGCCAATCGGGCCACCCGGCCTGCGCCTTTTGCACCGGATCAATCCATTCCGCCAGCTCAGGCGTGCGGGTCAAAGCAGACAAGACCGCCTTGCGCATGGTTTTCTGCGTAACACCCGCCGTCAGCGGATAGACCGGTTCAAATGCAGGAATCTCCCCGGCCTCATGCGGTTCAAGAATGTGATCGGGATGCACCATCTGAGCCATGCCATCGAACAGTTCGACCTTGCCCGACACGATACGGCGCGCGCCGGTTGGTAAGATGCGTTTGAGGTAATCCTCACGCGCATGAAAAAACACCAACTGAAACGTGGTCGCAACATCCTCGACCGTCACGCGATAGGCCGCGCCCTTGCGCGGCGCGCTGCGATGTTGGCCAACGGTCACCTCGACAGTCACCACACCCGGCAATTCGGCGCCCTGTACGGTTGCGCGTTTGCGCCGGTCCACGCCTGAGTGCGGCAGGGTCACCAAAAGATCACGTGGCTTGCTGATCTCAAGCGCCTCAAGCAGCTTTGCCGTCTTGGGGCCCACGCCATCCAGCGTCTCAAGGTCCGCGAACAGCGGAAACAGGATTTCAGGACGGCCCTTCATGTGCACTCAATCAGCGCCAGCCAACCATCTTCGTCCAGCGTTTCGATGCCCAGATCCGCGGCTTTCCTGGCCTTTGATCCAGCCCCAGGCCCGGCCACCAGCAGATCAGTCTTGGCGCTGACACTGCCCGAAACCTTGGCGCCCAACGCTTCGGCGCGCGCCTTGGCTTCAGCGCGGGTCATCTTTTCCAGTGTGCCGGTGAAGACCACGGTTTTGCCGGCCACGGGGCTATCGATGCTGGCGGGTGTGTCATCTGGTTCAATGTCCAATGCCGCGACCAGCCGGTCGATTGAGCTACGCTCAGCCTGTTGCTGAAAGCTGGTGATCAGGGCAACCGCCACTATGGCGCCAATCCCGTCAATGCCGGTCAGATCATTCCAGACGGCCTGTGCGGCCTCGTCAAGGCCCGTCCAAATCGTATCGCGTGTCGGCTTGATCCGCGCACGACGCCCCTCTTGTGCAGCAGCCTGGCGTTCGGCAGTTTCCGCCGCGTCCGCCTTGAGCTGACGAACAGCCGCTGGAGCGGCCATATCGACGGCCTGTGTCAATGCAGCCCAGGTTCCAAAATGACGGGCCAGATCGGCCGCAGCCACCTCACCCACATGGCGCAGTCCGAGCGAGAAAATCAGCCGTTTCAGGGCGATTTTCCGTTTTTCCTCAATCGCATCGAACAGGTTTCTTGCGCTTTTGTCGCCCCAGCCTTCGCGATTCTTCAGTTGTTGCAGGCCCTGCCCATAGCGATCTTGCAGCGCAAAGATATCTGCTGGCTCGGCGATCCAGCCATCGGTGTAAAACTGCTCGACCTGTTTGGCCCCCAGCCCTTCGATATCAAAGGCCGCCCGGCTGACGAAATGCTTCAGCTTTTCCACAGCTTGAGCCGGACAGATCAGCCCCCCGGTGCAGCGGCGCACGGCATCGCCTTCTTCACGGATCGCGGCGCTTTGGCATTCCGGGCATATCTCTGGAAAACTGTAGGGGGCGGCATCCTCAAGCCGTTTGGACAGGTCCACATCCGCCACTTTCGGGATCACATCGCCCGCGCGATAGACCTGCACCCAGTCGCCAACACGAATGTCCTTACCATCGCGAATCTTTGCACCCGTACTGTCGCGGCCTGCGATGTAATCCTCGTTATGCAGCGTGGCATTGGAAACCACCACCCCGCCCACCGTCACAGGCTGCAACCGGGCCACGGGGCTAAGTGCGCCGGTGCGGCCCACCTGAATGTCGATCCCCTCGAGCCGGGTCCAGGCCAGTTCGGCAGGAAATTTATGCGCGATCGCCCAGCGGGGCGTGGTCGAGCGGAAGCCAAGCCGCCCCTGCAGGCCCAGATCGTTCACCTTGCAGACCACACCGTCGATGTCATAGCCCAACGTGGCGCGGGCCTGTTCGATCTTGGCATAATGGCTCAGTAACGCATCAGGCCCGTCACACAGCGCCGTCAACGGATTGGTTTGAAAACCCATCACGGCCAGCCGTTCAATCGCGCCCATCTGCGTGTCAGCCAAAGGGGCGCTCAACTCACCCCAGGCATAGGCAAAAAACTTCAGCGGACGCGCCCTGGTGATGCTCGCGTCAAGCTGGCGCAAGGATCCGGCGGCAGCATTGCGCGGATTGGCAAAGACCTTGGCATCGGCCTCGGCCTGCCGGGCATTCAGCGCTTCGAAATCGGCATGGCTCATGTAGACCTCGCCGCGCACTTCCAGCACATCGGGCGCATCACTGATCCGCAGGGGAATGTCTGCAATGGTTCGCGCATTGGCGGTGACGTTCTCGCCAACGCCGCCATCGCCCCTCGTCGCGGCCTGCACCAGCTCGCCCCCTTCATAGCGCAGGCTCAGGCTGAGCCCGTCAATCTTGGGTTCGGACGTGTAGGCCAGCGGCGCATCTGCTCGCACACCAAGATAACGACGAATGCGATCATCAAATTCGGCAATATCCTCGGCATCAAAGGCGTTAGACAGGCTGAGCATGCGCACGGCATGGGTGACTTTCGAGAAGCCGTCGGCGGGGGCCGCGCCCACCTGTTCGCTTGGGCTATCCTGACGTTTCAGATGGGGGAAGCGCGCTTCGATCTCCGCATTGCGCGCCTTGAGTGCATCATAGGAAGCGTCAGTCAGATCGGGCGCGTCTTGGGTGTGATAGGCGATGTTGGCTGCCGCGATCTCACCGGCCAGGCGGTCTAGTTCGGTACTCGCCTGCGCCTCGCTCAGCGCCTCAACCGAAATCATTTCAACGATCTTGTCGGAGATCCTGTCTGGCATCTGCCTTCCCCTGAACGTCAGGGGCTCAATCGCCCCCATTTCCGTTCAAGTGATAGGCCCGCATTGGTCCAAGGTCCAGCCTTGGTAATCGCTGGCGGGGACGGCACCGCCCCCGCGCAAAATTCAGGCCCCAACCGCCACGCGTTGACCGTCCAGTTCACTGGGTTCGGGATCGCGCAGCACATATCCACGGCCCCAGACGGTCTCAATATAGTTGTTCCCGCCTGTCGCCTCGCTCAGCTTCTTGCGCAACTTGCAGATGAACACCTCGATGATCTTCAGTTCCGGTTCATCCATGCCGCCATAGAGATGGTTCAAAAACATCTCTTTCGTCAGGGTTGTGCCTTTACGCAGGCTCAGCAGCTCCAGCATCTGATATTCCTTACCAGTCAGATGCACGGTCTTATTCTCGACATCCACGGTTTTGGCGTCCAGATTGACGTTGATCTTGCCCGTGCGGATAATCGATTGTGAGTGTCCCTTAGAGCGCCGGATGATCGCATGAATGCGCGCCACCAGTTCTTCGCGGTGAAACGGCTTGGTCAGGTAATCATCGGCACCGAATCCGAAGCCTTTGATCTTGTTCTCATTATCATCCGCCCCGCTTAGGATCAGAACAGGCGTGTCGATCCGTGCCATGCGCAGTTTACGCAGCACATCATGGGGTATTGCCAAGTTGTTCGGTGGTTATGATCAGGTTAGACTGATCCTATGAGCATCCCAACCATTATGCCGCGCCTAAAAGGCTTCCGCTATCCGCGTGAGATCATTGCGTACGCTGTTTGGGCGTACCACCGGTTCGCGCCGAGCACGGCTGATGTTGAGGACTTGTTGGCTGCGCGGGGTATTATTGTCAGCCGGGAAACGGTCCGACTGTGGGTCAATCGCTTTGGTCAACACTTTGCAGATTGCATCCGCCGGGATCGACCGCGACCGAACGACAAGTGGCACATGGATGAAGTCGTAATCACGATCCGTGGCAAGAGGCACTGGCTGTGGCGCGCAATCGACGCAAATGGAGATGTTCTTGATATTCCTGTACAAACGCGTCGGAATTCCAAAGCGGCGAAGCGGTTTTTTCAACGATTGGTTGCCCGGTTCGGCGAACCAGGGGTCGTCATCACCGACAAATTGCGCAGCTGCATCAAGCCGATCAAAACACTGGCCCCGGACGCTGACCATCGCGCCCACAAAGGCCTCGACAACGCGGTCGAAGTATCGCACCGGCCGACCCGCAAACGGGAGAAGATATTCGGGCGGTTCAAATCCCACCGACAAGCTCAGAGGTTTCTGTCTGCGCATGACCGGATCAACCTGATTTTCCGTCCCCGCCGCTATCAACTCACCGCAACCTCATACCGCCACGCCCGCAGCGATGCGTTCAGCCTCTGGGCCGATTACACCGCCGAAATGGCGGCATAACCCTGCCTTTTCCAATGCCTCACAAGCGGCCGCCAACAACTTGGCAATACCTGGGAGGCTCCTATCGCAGATTGAAGAATCCTAACCAAAATCACAGATCTGCGCCCTCAACCACCTCTACTGTCGTGTACAGGGGGAAGGCTGCAGTCCAGTGCATCAAGGCGCAGCCCATCAACCCGGAGCTGCGGCATCCCGCTCACCGGGGCCACGGACGGCAGCGGGGCTTTCGTTCGGTCCCGCTCCTTCGAAGTTCGACACCGCAGAAACGCCAGAGCACACATCCTTCTGTTGCGATTGATGCGAAACCGTAGCGCAGCCGCCATAGGCCCGGCAAGGCCTCAAAAGACCCCCGCGTGCCGAATCCCGAGGCCCGGACAGGCCGAGGCCAGCCGCACCCCGAACGCAGCCGCGCGACCATGCTCAAAAGTGAAGGTCTGTCCCTCTGCTTCAAGAAGGACGTGTACATACTCATCCAAAACGGATGGCTCAATTAGCATTGATTATGCGTGGCGTATTACAGGCAGGATGCCTGCTGCTGCGGAAAGTATCGCGCGCGGCGTATTACAGGCAGGATGCCTGCTGCTGCGGCAAGTATCGCGCGCGGCGTTTGGTGGCTCGGAAGGACGGCAAGGTGGAACCACCGAAGGTAGCTGTCCAGGTATTTGGTTGCGATACCCCGATGGCGGCGCAGAAAGGTCTTTAACCGCTCATGCCGACTGTTCACGGTTTGAATGTGCAATTCACCACGGACACGTTCTCCGGCGGTCCGGTTGAGACTTTCATGGCTGACGCCCGTTTCTGCGGCGCAGGGCGGGTACCCGGTGCAGCCATCGGTCACCGGGAGAGCGTCCCCATCAAGACGTGGCTGCAGAACCGTTTTGAGATGTTCGGCTGTCACCGCAGGCAAGACAGCACTGATGGTGGTGCCTGATCGGTCGACTGCAACGAGGACCGGAACCTGCTCCTTCGACAATCCGCGTTTTGAGGCCTTTCCCCCGCGTTTGCGGGCTTTTCGAGAGAGATTACGCTCCCCTTTCCGGCTGCGCGGAAAGAACGTCTCGTCGGCTTCGACGATCCCGCACAGCTTGACCGCACCGACCGTTACAGCCTGAAGAAAGCGATGACGCCAACGAAAAGCTGTGGTGTCGGCCACCATACAACGCTCAGCGGACGCCTTTACCGTTTCGCCGTCGCGCAGGGAAGCTGCAAACTCTGCCCACCTGTCCTTGTGGCGCAAGCGGGCAAGCGGCGTCCCGGTCAGCGCGTTGAAGGTTTTGCGACAGCTTTTGCAAAAGAACCTCGTCAGGCCACTTGCATGGCCTCTGATGATCGCACCGCCCGAAGCGCAGTGCGGACAGATACGCCCCTCGCGAACAGTCGCCTCAAGGAGATCGATCACGCTTTCCAGCGACGAAACCCCGGCAACGAGCCGTCCGGTTTCAGCCCGTTTGTCAATCGCAGAGTAAAATGGGTCCATGTCGCGGCGTAAAAATGGGCCACTTCGGTTGATGTTTTGTGGCGCTTTTGCACGCGTGCTCGTCACAAAGCTGAAGCGTGCCAAAGCGCATGCTGGCCATAAGGCCAGCATTATTCTGACTGTGATTGCGGGCTGGTTATTTTCGGTTGTTGCGACTGTGTTTGAGCCGATAGCTTTCGCCATTCATCTCGAGGATGTGGACGTGATGGGTTAAACGATCGAGTAGCGCACCGGTCAGCCGCTCAGAGCCAAAGACTTCAGTCCATTCATCGAAGGGCAGGTTCGAGGTTATGATGATGGAGCCGCGTTCATAGCATTGGGATATGACCTCGAAGAGCAGCTCTGCGCCAGATTTGCTGAGCGGTACGAAGCCCAGTTCATCAATGATCAACAGGTTCTGGCTGGTCAGTTGCTTTTGAAGGCGCTGCAATCTCCGCTCATCTTGAGCCTCGATCAGATCATGGACTAATGCCGCAGCCGTTGTGAAGCGCACCTTCAGTCCTCTTTGACATGCAGCCAGCCCAAGTCCCAGGGCGATGTGTGTCTTGCCCGTGCCTGACGGGCCGAGCGCGATGATGTTCTCCCTGCGATTAACGTAATCGCATCGTGCCAGATCCATCGTCAGGGGCTTGTTCAAGCTTGGCATGATCTTGAAGTCAAAGCTATCCAAGCTCTTGGTGCTGGGGAACTTCGCCGCTTTGATGCGCCGTTCAATCATCCGGCGTTCGCGGTCGATCAATTCCATCTCACACAGCCGCGCCAGATAGTGGATGTGATCTTTGTTCTCTGCAGCACAGAGCTGCGCCTGTTTGGCATACTCGCCTTGGAACGTTGGCAGTCGCAGTTGTTTAAGATGATGCCGTAGAAGAATCCGAGGGGCTTCGGTCATGCCGCGGTCCTTCCCATCAAGCTCATGTAACTGGATGGGCGTGTTGTGCCGACATTGGCCTTGGGCAAGTATGGATAGAAGTCCAAATCCAATCGTGGTGGCCGCTTCTCAACCCGACACAGTACAAGGTGTTTTACGGCGTCATAGCCAATTGCACCCATATCTATTGCCTGCTGGATTGCGCCTTGCACAACATCCATTTCGAAGGTCTCCAAAAGGCGCAAGACTTGAACGTATTCTCGCTTGCCCGGCTTACCCATTCTGGCTTCAAGCAGTCGGTGCAGCGTGGCAAATACATCTGGCAAATGCCAACCCTGCAAAGGCGCGGCCTGATCCAGGGCACCCACCTTTTGTTCAAGCAGGGGCAAAAAGTGCAATGGGTCAAAGACCATATCCGCTGATGTGTAGGATCGTTTGTGCCGCGCAATAATCTCATTGCCGCAGCCGATGATAACCTCATGCACAAACCCACGCACATGAACATCGTGGTGCGCATAGGCTACTGGCACCGAGTAATCATTGCTGCGATAGCGCACCATTGAGATCGACGTTGCACGCGTGCTGACGTGATCGCAGGCTTCATATTCTGCGACGGGCAATCCCATCAGAGCATCCAAATCCGACATCAGGCGTGCGCCTATGGTTTGGGTGTGACCCCGCAACGTATCGTCCTGACGTGCTAAACACTTCTCTTCCAAATGTGCGTTCAGATCATCAAAGCTGTCATAGCGAGGTGCGGGAACCATGAAGTTGCGGCGGGTGTATCCAACCATGCCCTCAACGTTGCCTTTATCGTTCCCTCGCGCGGGTCTGCCAAACTTGTCATCAAACAAGTAATGCGACTGCAGTTCCGTAAACCGACGTGTGCGGATGCGCGTCTTATCCCCGAGTATCCGAGCCACGGCGATCTTGGTATTGTCGTAGAGAATGGATTGCGGAATGCCGCCAAAGAATGCAAAGGCGGACACATGGCCATCGCAAAACGCCTCGGTTGTCTCAGCTGGATATCCCTTCACAAACACCGCATCAGAATGTGGCAAGCTCATCACGAAGAAGTGGATCTTGCATTCCACGCCACCGATCACGCCCAGCGTCTCACCAAAATCAACCTGCGCATGGCCCGGCCGATGCGACAACGGCACAAACACCTCTTTGGTGCGCCGTTTTTGCTCGCGCACGTAATAGGTCACCGTGGTCAGGCTGCCGGCATATCCATGCTCATCGCGCAGCCGTTCAAAGATGCGCTTGGCCGTGTGTCGCTGCTTTTTGATCAGGGCTTTGTCTGTGCGCAGTATCTCATCGACCACACCAACATAACCATCAAGCGTTGGCCGCCGAGGCGCTTCCGACCGACGATACCCAGGCGGAAGTTCATGGCGCAGCATCTTCGCGATCGTCTTACGATCTTTGTTCTCTAATCTGTCAATGCGTGTTTCCTGAGTTTCCTGCTTTTGATGTCAGAGGTTGCCTTTGTTCTCTTCGAACTCTGAGGTTCATGATGGGGTTGGCTGGGTGTGGGTCGGCAATGTTGAAACCGCAATCATACCGTTGGTCTTGGCTGTTGCTACAGAATCGGCGCCGTGTCTCACGCCCTCCCTCGGGCATCGTCCCAGATGGGAACTTTGATTTAGGAATCCTCGTTGTCGCCTCGTAAGCCTTACGCGGACTGGAAGTCAGTTTTGTCTCGCATAATGGCATGAAGTATGATTGCCAGACGACGCGCCAGAGCCACTCGGGCCTTTCTCATCGTTGAGCGCGCACCGATTGCGAGGGCCCATGTCTTCAATTTGAGCGGAGCGGCATACCGCGTCAGCATCACATTGGCGGCCTCATAGAGAAGCGTTCTGACGCGCACGTCGCCCCGCTTTGAGATGCTGCCCGTGTAGTCGATTTCACCAGATTGATGCCGTCGCGGCACCAGTCCAAGATACGCCCCCACATCACGCGATTTCCTGAAACGCGACGGATCATCAATTGCTGCGGCAAAGGCCAATGCTGTGATCGGACCGACCCCTGGTACCGTCATAAGGCGCTGGCAGACTTCGGATTTGCGGGTCATCTTTTTGATGTCGCCATCAATGGCTGCAACCGCCGCGAGGATTGCTTCGCGTGCTGCGAACAGTCCGCAAATTGCGGCATGGAGGCCAGGCACTCCATCGCTAACTTTTAGCGCCGCGTTTTTGAATGCCGGAGACAAAGCTCGTGGCAGCCGCACGCCGAAGACGACGACCAGACCGCGGATCTGATTGTCGAGCGTCACACGCTGTCCGACCAGCTTCTTGCGGGCTGCGATCAGCGACCGGATTGCGTGCGCTGACAGTGATTTGACATGGGTCGGCTTGTAGAATCCCGTCCGCGCCAGGTGTGCCAAACCGCGGGCATCATTGCGGTCCGTCTTGTGGCCGGCCAGAGATTTAAGGGCCTGATATGCTTGCCTGCTCTCGATGCAAACAACCGGGACACCAAGCTCCGTCAGCCCATGGTAAAGCATTGGTGCCATCCGTCCCGTTTCAAATACAACTTTGGCACATGGTGGTCCAGAAGCGAGGAAGTCAGCGATCGCTTTTGGTGTTGAGCTCGCTTTTCCTTCACGAATAAGGGCCCCTTCACGATCCAGAATGCAGATATGCGTCTCTTCCATGGACACATCCAAACCAGCAAAATATTCCATTGGTCAGTCTCCTTTTCAATTGCATGTGCATCCAGAATAACAGGGGTAACTGAGTGCTGATCCTGATTACGCCATGTTGAAAAACCGCGCCGCTTCTCGGCCAGACATACCGTCCTTCAAACAAGCACGGCGCACACGACTATAAATATCCACAGAATACATCTCCCGCCCTCCGAATAAACGAAGGGCACAAACTGGCGGACTTTTACTCCGCTACAACTGCGATATGCAGCCGCTTCTGTGGCCCAATATTGCTCCGCGTTTTACACCCGTTGTTTCGATGAAAGGTTGTCGATCTCGTTAAGCCACACCAAAAAAGCCTGATGATCCATGTGCCGCACCCATAATTTTGTTCATGGTGTGTTCTATCACAGGTCGCCACGCATAATAAATGCTAATTGAGCCAAACGGATTGAAGGTCGAGGCGCTTCAGCCGATCCACCAGGGCGTCCGGGAATGCTTTGGAGCCATCGGAAAGGAGGTGGCCGCAGGCCTGACCTATTGCCAGGGCATCAACCCCGTGTACTGCATCCGGGTGGATACATTATGCGCCATATGGGCCAGCGTTGTCAGATCGAAAACAGGGAGGTTAAGCTCTTTCTGCAATCTGGCGGCATAGGGCGGCAAATCCGTGCATTCCAGGACCAAAGACCGGATTGCCGGTGTTTCGCGCACCAGGCTGTGCGCTGCCTCAAGAACCTCTGCCTCGACAAGGTCCGTGTCCATCGATGTGCGCGTGTTGCGCAAGATCACATCGGCAAATTCCCGGGTATCCTCCAGCCCCTTTACCGCAACAGGTACGTTGCCCGCGCCAACACCTTCAAGGTGACGGCTGGTCAATGCCGATGCATCCGCCGTCAGCACGCCCACCGGCGCGTTTGCACCCGTCATGTGATATGCCAAAGGCACCTGAATAAGGCTGGATGCAAACACCGGAATGGACACCGCTGCCGCCAGCTCTTTTTGAAACAGGGCCAGAAAACCACAGCTGCCGGTTATCGCCCTTACACCTTCCGCCTCCAGACGCTGCGCGCCCTTGATGAACGGTTCCAGCAATTCAGGGGTCGGGTTGTTCAACAGGACCGGTACGGTTACGCCTTCGATCATCTCGTAAAGAACCGGGAACGGCAGGCTGGAGGGGTTCTTGATATGACCAGGGGGCTTCGGGAAACAGCTCTCCAGACACAGGACACCTATTGATGCGCCACAGATATTTTGCCCGCCATCGTAAATCGGCATCTTTTTCAGTTCCTTATGATTTCGGTTCCGCGACGTGTTGCCCGGCCCCAGAACCGGGTCAACGCGAATTGATCAACGTCGATGTTGTGACGACGGCCCGATAGCATATCGGCCACCAGTTCTCCGGTCTTTGGGGCCATCATCAGGCCGTAATGCGAATGGCCGAAAGCCGCATACAGCCCAGAGTTGCCATTGATTTGCCCGATCGCCGGAAGGCTGTCAGGAAAGGACGACCGCCGCCCCATCCAGAACTGCACATCCCGCAGGTCCAGATCCGGCAACATCGCCTTGGCCTGTTGTGACAGGATGGTTTGTTTGCGCGGGTCCGGGCGCGCGTCCGCATCCGCAAATTCCGCTGTGCCCGCGACACGCAAACCATCCTGCATCGAGCTTGCGACGATCTTTGCATCCACATCCATGACCGAATTATTAAGGCTGACCGATGGCTGCGGAAATTCCACATGATAGCCCCTTTCGGCCACCAATGGCACCGACAGGCCAAGCGGTTTCAAAAGATCCGCCGACCAGACGCCTGCTGCCAGAACAATGTTGTGCGCGCTCAGGGTTTCGCCGGATGTGGCCAGGTTCCAACAACCATCTCGCCCTTTTGTGATACCCTTGATCTCGGCTTTGACGATCTCGGCACCCTGGCTGACCGCTTTGTCTGCCAAAACTGATCCAACGCGACCGGGCGACGTGATCCGTGCCTGACCTTTGATCAATACCGCAGCCTAGAATTCAGGTGACAAGGCAGGCTCAAGACGCAGCAATTCGTCACTGCCGATACGTTCCAGTTGACCACCTTTTTCCCTCCGGATCAGATAGTCCAGACCGTTCAGACTGGCCTGCTCGGCACGGCGAAAGGCATGGACATAATAGCTGTAGGCTATCAGGTTTTCGTGCCCGGTGCCTTCAAGGTGCTTGCGATACAATTCAATGGAGGGACGGCAAAGAAGCTCCATCGCGTCCGAGATATTGCGAACGGATTTCTCGCTTGAATACCCAAGAAATCGTAATCCCCACAGGATCATCTTTGGCCAAAAGGAAAACCGCACCGACAATGCGCTGTTGGGGTCCAGCAGCATCGCAGGCAGTTTCTTCCAGATCCCCGGCATGGACCGGGGGACAAAGGACCATGGCGAGACCACACCCGCATTCCCGAATGAGGTTTCCTGACCCGGTTCGCCCCGGTCGATAAAGCGCACCGCGACGCCTCTTTCCTGTAGCGACAGGGCGCAACACAGGCCGACGATCCCGGTGCCGATAATCGTGACGTGTTCTGTCATCGTATCAAGCCGCTGACGGGGTGCGATTCGTTGCGATCAACTGGGCGACAATGACCGGCGATGCGATGGCCAGGGCAACAAGGTCTGCTGTCAACGAAGGCGCGACAAAGACCAGACCGGCGATGGCCAGCAACACCCGTGACGTCACATTCAGCGGTGTCAGCCAGTACCCGACCACAGCAGCCGACAGCGCGATAACCCCGGCGATACAACTGGCCGCAGTATAGGTGAACTCCCAAAAATCAAATCCGGTCGAGGACACGAACAGCAGAACCGGCGCATAGACGAAAGCCATCGGTGCGATGATCTTGCCCAGCCCCAGCGAAAAGGCCGACAACCCGGTCCGGAAGGGGTTTGAATTGGCAATCGCCGCCGCCGCATAGGCAGATGTGCAGACCGGGGGCGTGATTTCGGATACGACGCCGTAATACAGTACAAACAGGTGGCTGGCGATGGGCGGAACGCCCAGTTGGGCCAACGCAGGCTGTGCCACCGATACCAGCATGATGTACAGCGCGGTCGTTGGGATGCCCGCGCCCATCAGAATACAGGCAATCGCGATGAAGATCAGCGAGATGAACAATTGCAGGTCTTCGACCGCGAACAGTTGGAACGAGTTGAACGCGAACAGGTTGTAAATGTCAGATGCGATATTCCCCGCACCCTGCGTTACCATGAACCCGATCCGGAATCCGATGCCGGTCGTGTTGATGACGCCAACAACCATGCCGACAGCCGCCGCCGCCGCGCCAACCGCCAGCGAGTATTTGACCCCCAGTTCGACCGCTTGCAGCATTTCGGGGACGTGAATGCGCTTTTGCGGGTTCAGCGTTGCGACGACAGCCAGCGCGCACAGGGAGGCGGTCATCGTCAGATCAAATCCGCCGCCCGAGAACTTCCACAATACAAAGGCCAGAAATGCCACTGCGTATATGAGTGTGGGTGGCTGCTTTATGCGTGACATGCCCGCGATGATCGCAAGAGAAATGCCGCAAAACGCCGACATAAAGGGCGTATAGCCGGAAAAGAGAACAACAAGCAGGCCGATCAGGGGAACGATATTGGCCCAGCCCTCGCTCCAGACTGCTTTGATCTGTGGCAGCTGTTCTTTGGTCAGACCCTTCAGGTTCAGCTTGCGCGCCATCAGGTGCACAACCGCAAACACGCCAACATAATGCAGCAGGGCGGGGAAGATCGCGGCAATCACGATTGTGGTGTAGGGCACTTCAAGAAACTCCGCCATGATAAAGGCCGCAGCCCCCATGATCGGCGGGGTGATCTGACCACCGGCCGAAGACGCGGCCTCGACCCCGCCCGCAAAGTGGCCGGGATATCCAAGCCGTTTCATGTTCGGGATGGTCAGGGCACCGGTCGACACGGTGTTTGCAACGGACGAGCCCGAAATCGTGCCAAAAAACGCAGAGGACACGACCGACACTTTGGCAGGTCCGCCTGTATAACGCCCGGCGAGGATGGTGGCGTTGTCGATGAACAACTGCCCCAAGCCTGTGCGCTGTGCGATGACGCCAAACAGGACAAAGTGAAAGACTATGGTGGAAACCACCCACAACGTGACGCCATAGATGCCCTCTTGCGGGAAATACATTGACGAAACGAAGGTTTTGAAGTTCACACCGGGGTGTTGAAGAAGGCCAGGGAAATAGGGACCCAGCAGGGCATAAGAAATGAATACGCAGATGATCAGCGGCAGAACCCAACCCAGGGTGCGGCGTGCGATGTCCAGCACCAGCAGAATGATCACAACGCCCAAAAAGACGTCATAGCCATTGGGGTTGCCCATACGGAATGTCTGTTCCTCGATCCCCAGCACCGGGATCCCGCGCCATGCCATACCGACATACAGCGCGGCGATGATGCCAAGCGCCATGAAGACAAGGTCGTACAGGGGGATGTTGCCGATCCGGAACCGGCTGACCTTGAGAGCGAACAGGTTTTTCGACCCGACAATCGGGATCGTCGCATAAACCAGGATGAACAGACCGCCAAGATAGAACCCCATGTGCCAATGGTCCGCTGGCAGTCCAAATCCGGCGGTGATGAATTCGTAAAGCGCAAAAATAAGTGCAACGGCACGAAGGACCTGCCCGGCAGCGGGCGTAACCGGTCGTGTGGCCGCGCCTTCGTCGAACTGTTCCTCGATTGCGGCCAGTTCTTCAGCTGTCAGTTCGTGGTCATCAGAGTTCTGAATATCGGACATGATGGCCCCCTGAATTCATGCAGCTGCAGAGTCCGGTGCCCCGTTTGGGGGCACCGGGTATTTAGTATCGTATCGGGATTGAGTTACTTAAGAAGCCCGGCTTCTTTATAGAACTTCTCGGCACCAGGGTGCAGTGGCACACCCAGCGCTTTGACACCATTCAGTGCCGTATCCGCCGTGATCTGCTTGCCTTTAGCGTGGCCGTTATCCAGCAGTTTACGGGTATTGTCGTTCCACATCGCCTTGGTCATCTCATAGACAAGCTCGTCCGACAGGTCCGAGGAAACGACCAGCATCGCGCTGACCGCAGGGGACTTTGTTTCGCCGTCAATGCCTTCGTACACGCCGCCCGGAATGACCGAGGGGATATAGGCGGGAATAATCTCGTTGATTTTGGCCAGATCTTCGTCGCTGAACGAATGCAGGTTCATGCCTTTGGTCGACGACAGCTGCACCATGGCGGCAACCGGCCAGCCCGCAGCGTAGAAATAGGCGTCCAGCTGACCGTCGGCCAGGCGCTCGGCGCTTTGGCTGTTGTTCAACTCGGCTTCGTCCATGTTGTCACGGTTGACGCCCCAGGCATCCAGCATCTGCAGAACGGCGACCTGAGTGCCTGATCCCGCCTGCGCAATTCCAACGCGCTTGCCTTCCAGATCACCCAGATCGTCGATGGTCGATCCTGCGGGCAGCACCAGATGCAGGTCTTCGGGGAACAGGTTGGCAACGATCCTCAGTTTCGGATGCGGCTTGCCTTCAAACTTTCCCTCACCCAGATACATTGAGCGGGTCACGTCCGCCGCTGCAAGGCCCGCTTCCAGCTCGCCGTTTTGGACGGCTGCGTTGTTGAACACGGATGCGGTGGTGGATTGTGCAATCGCGATCAGGCCCGGAACGCCACATTGGCCGCCTTCGTCACAGGGGCGCGACCCCGGAGGGGCCGAGATACCGTTGGCGATGGTTCCCCCGATCGGGAAATAGGTTCCGCCGGCACCGCCGGTGCCGATGCGAAAGAATGTTGGGTCCTGCGCCAGTGCGGGTGCTGCAAGCGCACCAGCCAGGGCGAGGCCGGTCAGGCATTTGGTGAGTTTCATTTTATCTCCCAGCTATTGATCCTTGGATTCGGTTCAGCCGAATTTCGATCCTGCAAGCCTAGAGGCTTTTTTCATAAAAACAAAGGCTCAATTCAGGGCAATCGCATTTGGAAATCCAAGCCCTTCGCTACGAACATAGCATGAACTTTTTGGCTCTCCCGTTGCGTTTGTGGTCAGGTTTTGATGTTTTTCAACCTCAATGTGGCAGGACAAATCCAAATGCGATTGCCCTGAGGCTAAATTCGCATTGATTATACGTGGCGTGTTACAGGCAGGATGCCTGCGGCGGCGAGTGTCGCGCGAGGTGTGGACCTGCGACACGATCCGACGATTGAGGCTGTTCCGGAACAACTGATCGCAACCGGAGCAACGGACCCGGGGAGGGTCTTGGGCCAGATCTTCGAGCTGGCGCTGCAGATCGAGCGCGAACAGTACCTGAAGGCGAGCCATTGTGAACGCACCCCGGAGCGGCGGGACTATGCCAACGGATACAGGGAAAAGCGGATTGATACTCATGTCGGAACTGTAACCCTGCAGGTGCCCAAAACCACCGGGCACGAGGGAGAACCGTTCTATCCTCAATCCCTGGAACGCGGCCGGCGGTCATCCCGGCTGTGGCCGGGATGTACATCAAGGGTGTCTCCACGCGTCAGGCCGAAGCGGTGTGAACTTCGTCCCTGTTTCCGGACAGTTTAGTTATTGGCAAAGGGGCCGCTTGACTGGCTTCCGCCAAACCAGGCTTTCCAGTGCCGGTATGTCACCCGCTTTCACAGGATCGTTTTGACCTACCGGCTTCAATACACCGACCGGGAGCGCCGGGATGTCAATCGCAGAGTAAAATGGGTCCATGTCGCGGCGTAAAAATGGGCCACTTCGGTTGATGTTTTGTGGCGCTTTTGCACGCGTGCTCGTCACAAAGCTGAAGCGTGCCAAAGCGCATGCTGGCCATAAGGCCAGCATTATTCTGACTGTGATTGCGGGCTGGTTATTTTCGGTTGTTGCGACTGTGTTTGAGCCGATAGCTTTCGCCATTCATCTCGAGGATGTGGACGTGATGGGTTAAACGATCGAGTAGCGCACCGGTCAGCCGCTCAGAGCCAAAGACTTCAGTCCATTCATCGAAGGGCAGGTTCGAGGTTATGATGATGGAGCCGCGTTCATAGCATTGGGATATGACCTCGAAGAGCAGCTCTGCGCCAGATTTGCTGAGCGGTACGAAGCCCAGTTCATCAATGATCAACAGGTTCTGGCTGGTCAGTTGCTTTTGAAGGCGCTGCAATCTCCGCTCATCTTGAGCCTCGATCAGATCATGGACTAATGCCGCAGCCGTTGTGAAGCGCACCTTCAGTCCTCTTTGACATGCAGCCAGCCCAAGTCCCAGGGCGATGTGTGTCTTGCCCGTGCCTGACGGGCCGAGCGCGATGATGTTCTCCCTGCGATTAACGTAATCGCATCGTGCCAGATCCATCGTCAGGGGCTTGTTCAAGCTTGGCATGATCTTGAAGTCAAAGCTATCCAAGCTCTTGGTGCTGGGGAACTTCGCCGCTTTGATGCGCCGTTCAATCATCCGGCGTTCGCGGTCGATCAATTCCATCTCACACAGCCGCGCCAGATAGTGGATGTGATCTTTGTTCTCTGCAGCACAGAGCTGCGCCTGTTTGGCATACTCGCCTTGGAACGTTGGCAGTCGCAGTTGTTTAAGATGATGCCGTAGAAGAATCCGAGGGGCTTCGGTCATGCCGCGGTCCTTCCCATCAAGCTCATGTAACTGGATGGGCGTGTTGTGCCGACATTGGCCTTGGGCAAGTATGGATAGAAGTCCAAATCCAATCGTGGTGGCCGCTTCTCAACCCGACACAGTACAAGGTGTTTTACGGCGTCATAGCCAATTGCACCCATATCTATTGCCTGCTGGATTGCGCCTTGCACAACATCCATTTCGAAGGTCTCCAAAAGGCGCAAGACTTGAACGTATTCTCGCTTGCCCGGCTTACCCATTCTGGCTTCAAGCAGTCGGTGCAGCGTGGCAAATACATCTGGCAAATGCCAACCCTGCAAAGGCGCGGCCTGATCCAGGGCACCCACCTTTTGTTCAAGCAGGGGCAAAAAGTGCAATGGGTCAAAGACCATATCCGCTGATGTGTAGGATCGTTTGTGCCGCGCAATAATCTCATTGCCGCAGCCGATGATAACCTCATGCACAAACCCACGCACATGAACATCGTGGTGCGCATAGGCTACTGGCACCGAGTAATCATTGCTGCGATAGCGCACCATTGAGATCGACGTTGCACGCGTGCTGACGTGATCGCAGGCTTCATATTCTGCGACGGGCAATCCCATCAGAGCATCCAAATCCGACATCAGGCGTGCGCCTATGGTTTGGGTGTGACCCCGCAACGTATCGGCCTGACGTGCTAAACACTTCTCTTCCAAATGTGCGTTCAGATCATCAAAGCTGTCATAGCGAGGTGCGGGAACCATGAAGTTGCGGCGGGTGTATCCAACCATGCCCTCAACGTTGCCTTTATCGTTCCCTCGCGCGGGTCTGCCAAACTTGTCATCAAACAAGTAATGCGACTGCAGTTCCGTAAACCGACGTGTGCGGATGCGCGTCTTATCCCCGAGTATCCGAGCCACGGCGATCTTGGTATTGTCGTAGAGAATGGATTGCGGAATGCCGCCAAAGAATGCAAAGGCGGACACATGGCCATCGCAAAACGCCTCGGTTGTCTCAGCTGGATATCCCTTCACAAACACCGCATCAGAATGTGGCAAGCTCATCACGAAGAAGTGGATCTTGCATTCCACGCCACCGATCACGCCCAGCGTCTCACCAAAATCAACCTGCGCATGGCCCGGCCGATGCGACAACGGCACAAACACCTCTTTGGTGCGCCGTTTTTGCTCGCGCACGTAATAGGTCACCGTGGTCAGGCTGCCGGCATATCCATGCTCATCGCGCAGCCGTTCAAAGATGCGCTTGGCCGTGTGTCGCTGCTTTTTGATCAGGGCTTTGTCTGTGCGCAGTATCTCATCGACCACACCAACATAACCATCAAGCGTTGGCCGCCGAGGCGCTTCCGACCGACGATACCCAGGCGGAAGTTCATGGCGCAGCATCTTCGCGATCGTCTTACGATCTTTGTTCTCTAATCTGTCAATGCGTGTTTCCTGAGTTTCCTGCTTTTGATGTCAGAGGTTGCCTTTGTTCTCTTCGAACTCTGAGGTTCATGATGGGGTTGGCTGGGTGTGGGTCGGCAATGTTGAAACCGCAATCATACCGTTGGTCTTGGCTGTTGCTACAGAATCGGCGCCGTGTCTCACGCCCTCCCTCGGGCATCGTCCCAGATGGGAACTTTGATTTAGGAATCCTCGTTGTCGCCTCGTAAGCCTTACGCGGACTGGAAGTCAGTTTTGTCTCGCATAATGGCATGAAGTATGATTGCCAGACGACGCGCCAGAGCCACTCGGGCCTTTCTCATCGTTGAGCGCGCACCGATTGCGAGGGCCCATGTCTTCAATTTGAGCGGAGCGGCATACCGCGTCAGCATCACATTGGCGGCCTCATAGAGAAGCGTTCTGACGCGCACGTCGCCCCGCTTTGAGATGCTGCCCGTGTAGTCGATTTCACCAGATTGATGCCGTCGCGGCACCAGTCCAAGATACGCCCCCACATCACGCGATTTCCTGAAACGCGACGGATCATCAATTGCTGCGGCAAAGGCCAATGCTGTGATCGGACCGACCCCTGGTACCGTCATAAGGCGCTGGCAGACTTCGGATTTGCGGGTCATCTTTTTGATGTCGCCATCAATGGCTGCAACCGCCGCGAGGATTGCTTCGCGTGCTGCGAACAGTCCGCAAATTGCGGCATGGAGGCCAGGCACTCCATCGCTAACTTTTAGCGCCGCGTTTTTGAATGCCGGAGACAAAGCTCGTGGCAGCCGCACGCCGAAGACGACGACCAGACCGCGGATCTGATTGTCGAGCGTCACACGCTGTCCGACCAGCTTCTTGCGGGCTGCGATCAGCGACCGGATTGCGTGCGCTGACAGTGATTTGACATGGGTCGGCTTGTAGAATCCCGTCCGCGCCAGGTGTGCCAAACCGCGGGCATCATTGCGGTCCGTCTTGTGGCCGGCCAGAGATTTAAGGGCCTGATATGCTTGCCTGCTCTCGATGCAAACAACCGGGACACCAAGCTCCGTCAGCCCATGGTAAAGCATTGGTGCCATCCGTCCCGTTTCAAATACAACTTTGGCACATGGTGGTCCAGAAGCGAGGAAGTCAGCGATCGCTTTTGGTGTTGAGCTCGCTTTTCCTTCACGAATAAGGGCCCCTTCACGATCCAGAATGCAGATATGCGTCTCTTCCATGGACACATCCAAACCAGCAAAATATTCCATTGGTCAGTCTCCTTTTCAATTGCATGTGCATCCAGAATAACAGGGGTAACTGAGTGCTGATCCTGATTACGCCATGTTGAAAAACCGCGCCGCTTCTCGGCCAGACATACCGTCCTTCAAACAAGCACGGCGCACACGACTATAAATATCCACAGAATACATCTCCCGCCCTCCGAATAAACGAAGGGCACAAACTGGCGGACTTTTACTCCGCTACAACTGCGATATGCAGCCGCTTCTGTGGCCCAATATTGCTCCGCGTTTTACACGTGACTGAGGCCCGCGCTATCACGAGTTGGTACAATGACAATCTTGTCTATGTTCTTGACGCCGTCCGCTCTGTTGCGAGGGCTTTAGGGCTAATTCTGGCGTTTCCAATACTCAGCGCCATGCGGCTGGCAAGTGCTAATCAACGAAAACGAACTCACGATGCCATTCTAGTTTATCTTGATGCGCTTTCGTAAAGCTGAGTGTCAAATTTTTCCGTGATTGCGTCAGCGCATCTATAGCTGTCGTCGACAATCCCTTGCTAAAAACAGGCTCACCAGCAGATGTGAACGTGACCAAGCCTTTATCAAACGCAGCGTCCCATAGAGCCGACAAAAGAATCCCGTTGTGGACGTCGAGCCGCTCCCCATCGTTGGCGCAATTCTTCCATGGCCTGATATGAGATGCTCTAAGCAGAGTAAGATCCGTGATGCCCGTTAACGGACACTGCCCTTGCCAATAAGTCACAAGACGGTCCCGAAAGATGCTCTGACCCACGCGTTGTATAATAAGTCGCTCAACTTCAGTCGACATTGGCATCCCCTCGGTTTTGTGCAAGAATTCTTGCAGAGGCGCGTCTGGAAGGCTGACAGAAAGTTCATAAAATCGGGGCATTACCTCATACAGTTCCGTAAGTGTATCGAACTTGAAACTTGCAATGCCTGGACCATCGATATCGAGAACTGTGAGACCAATCTCAGCTAGTACGCCAGCGTGGTCGATTGAGAGCAACCAGCTATCAGCCCCTCTAGACGCTAGCCAAATCGACCCCTGTGCCGTTGTCGAGCCATAGCGCCGCCAACCACCTGTTTCGCCCAGCGATCTTCGAAAACCATTTTGGAATGCGACTTTGTCACATTCCTGCCGAGCAACAAAAGGCAGAGACTGTTCATCACTCATAAATCAACCCTGAACAATCGTTCAGTTGCGGGCGTCGAACTCATTTCCAGCCTTACATATTGTTCGTTTTGTAGGTGTTTTGGTGGTGCTGTCGTTGTTGTCACAATGTAATGAAAGGACGGCGGTCGTGTTCCGTCTTCCCACTGTTTGACTAGTTCAAACAGGCGAGCATAAAGAGTTTCATCGAGGTCCGCCTCACGAGGGCTATCATGAATGAGAAAAGCGGGGACGGTTGCTTTTTCTTCCACCGCCAAATGCAATGTTGCGAGGTCGAACGCTACAATTTTCAGTGAATCAATCGCCGCGGTCGAAACCTCGCCTCGTTGAGAGAATTGCGCATCAACCTTTAGACCCTTACCATCTAGCTTGATCGCGCCGTCGACACCCTCTGGAAGCCAAGCTGCCATAATCCCGCGGTATCGCTCTTCCAATGTCCGGATAGCTTGCTGCGCGCGCTTCCTACCCTCATCTAGGGTCTGTTGACAATCATCGTGTTGCAATGAGCATGGCACAGAGGTGCCAGTTGGCAGCGTAGCTTGTATCAGTCTTGTCGTATCGCGTTGCTATGCCTCTGAATTCCTTGATCTTTGCGAAGTAGTTTTCGATGAGATGGCGCCACTTGTACATGTGGGTATCGTAGTCCCGTTGAACTTTTCGGTTCGATTTGGGCGGGATGACAGCGGTTGCGCCACGCTCATCAAGGTCTTGCAGGAGCCAGTCGGCGTCGAAGGCTTTGTCGGCCGGCAACGCCCCAAAGGAAGCCCCCTTGATCAGAGGAGCGACCCCCTTCATGTCGTGTGCCTGTCCCGGCAAAAGCAGAAACCGGAACAGGTTACCGAGCGCATCGACCAAGGCCACGACCTTGGTCGTCAGTCCGCCGCGAGAGCGTCCGATAGCCTGGTGTTGAGTCCCCCTTTTGCGCCCGAAGCCTTCTGATGAGCTTGAACAATCGTCCCGTCGACAAGGGCATATTCTAGGTCCGGCTCGCCACTCATGGCATTGAAAAGACTCTCGAACACGCCGTTCCTGGCCCATCGACGAAATCGCTTGAACTGGCTGTTCCAGTTGCCAAACTCTTTGGGCAAATCCCGCCATGGGGACCCTGTGCGTACGCGCCATAATACTGCTTCCATAAACCGGCGATTATTGCGCGCGGTAACACCCGGATCGCCTGCCTTGCCCGGTATAAGCGGCTCAATCTTCTCCCAAAGCTCATCGGAAACAGCCAAACGATTTGCGTCCATCAACACCTCCATTTTGGAAGCTTGAATCAGACTTCAGGCAAAATGGGAACCCCGAATGTCAACAGGCCCTAGTTTAGCGCGAACCACTTCCAATTCAGTTGGCAGGGTCGGCGTTGAAGTATTCGTTTCTGTGCTTTGCTGCAGCGCCCGTACGTCGTCCAAAATACGCTTAGCTTGGTAGACCTGATCTTGGACTTTTCCAGCAGCCTTTTGCGCCGCGTGAACCAGTGCGTTGGCGTCCTTAGTCTTGCCGTTGACCGTCTGTATTTCTTGGTCGATCTGGGCAATAACTGCCATTAGGCGTTGAGCTTCTTCGGTTGAAGCCTTTGCTTCCTTCTCAATCGCCGCAGCTCGTGTTTTCTTTTCAGCGATAGATTTCCTGATGGACTGAACATCGCATTGCTCCAATGATATTCCGCACCCCTGAGCCAACACCTCATCCACCGAAACTTTACAAATTGCACATACTCGGATGCGGCCTTGGGTGACGTCAATTTCACCGATATCAGGCTTCGCTTTTAAGACGTTCCGCTTCGCCCAATTTCCGCTCTGCATCATTCTCTTGCTTCTGACGGTCATCAACACGGGCCGCTCGACGAGAGTTAAGTTCGGACAGGTGTTCGAAAAGCGCACTTACATCGGGAATTGCAGGAAGCTCTGCCCGCACCGCGTCTGCGAGTCCTTTCTCAGCAAGTGAAACAAGTCCCTTATGGCTCAGTGTGTCATCAAGCTCGATATCTTCACCGACACTTAACGCATTGCGAATTTTCCTGAATTTATCAGTTCGCCGCTGCGCTCGATAGGCATGCTGTTTGCGTTCTTCGTCAGCAGCATTCGCTAGCGCCTTCTCAGTTGATGCGGCTTCTTGCTCTTCCGGATCAAATGCTCTTAAGGCAAGACGAACCCATGGTAAGCTTTGCAGCCCCACTAAGGCCCTGTGCTCGGGACCGTGTTTGCGTTCTTGGCTCTCTCCATGCCAATATGTCTGCCAGCCGACATTCTTGGTCCCGTGACAACCACGCTCGAAACACGTCCCAAATGTGGTCATCACCAACCTCTTGAGGTGATCTATTTTTGAGACTGGAAAAGAAGGCCTGTGTGATTGCCGGATCCAGTGAGGTCGCATCACCCTCTTGGACCCCTCGCTCAAGGGCGTATTCAATACTTGGGGCTGCCACGACAAAGCTGCGGCCGCCTAACCCAAAATGGCGCACTGCAATCCAGCAAACTCCCTCAACAATAACCTCGGCCGCAACCAGACCATTTTGGGAAGTTCACCATAAGCCGGGTGCGCTGTGGTTCAGTTGCATAGTCGGGCTCGCCGAGGCATGCCCTGAGCAAGCGGCAAAACGTTGTCTTGCCGCTGCCATGTGCCAAAGCTGCCTTGCCGCTACTCGCCATATCAGGTGTCCAGACGATGTTTAGGCCTGGTTTCAGCGAGATATCCCGAATGATGGTTCGCGGATTTTCGAACAGACCAAGGCGGCGGACCCACAACCGTGGTTCACGGCGACCACTCGGAGCGGAGGGGTTTTCTAATTGGGGGGCAAACAAGTCAGCCGGTGCCATTTCCAAACCTCGCCCATACGATGTTGTCCTCTTCTGCGATGGCTGTGGCTATCTGATCCTGTTCAACTTGTCGGATTGCTTGCAACGCAAACAAGGCCCGCTGCGCATCAGGTGAGTCAGCATTTAGTCCAATGTTGATAAAATGACGGCCACGGACCCAGTCTCCGCTATCATTCTCTTCTAGGGCCTGTTGACATTCGGGGTTCCCATTTTGCCTGAAGTCTGATTCAAGCTTCCAAAATGGAGGTGTTGATGGACGCAAATCGTTTGGCTGTTTCCGATGAGCTTTGGGAGAAGATTGAGCCGCTTTATACCGGGCAAGGCAGGCGATCCGGGTGTTACCGCGCGCAATAATCGCCGGTTTATGGAAGCAGTATTATGGCGCGTACGCACAGGGTCCCCATGGCGGGATTTGCCCAAAGAGTTTGGCAACTGGAACAGCCAGTTCAAGCGATTTCGTCGATGGGCCAGGAACGGCGTGTTCGAGAGTCTTTTCAATGCCATGAGTGGCGAGCCGGACCTGGAATATGCCCTTATCGACGGGACGATTGTTCAAGCTCATCAGAAGGCTTCGGGCGCAAAAGGGGGACTCAACACCAGGCTATCGGACGCTCTCGCGGCGGACTGACGACCAAGGTCGTGGCCTTGGTCGATGCGCTCGGTAACCTGTTCCGGTTTCTGCTTTTGCCGGGACAGGCACACGACATGAAGGGGGTCGCTCCTCTGATCAAGGGGGCTTCCTTTGGGCGTTGCTGGCCGACAAAGCCTTCGACGCCGACTGGCTCCTGCAAGACCTTGATGAGCGTGGCGCAACCGCTGTCATCCCGCCCAAATCGAACCGAAAAGTTCAACGGGACTACGATACCCACATGTACAAGTGGCGCCATCTCATCGAAAACCATTTCGCAAAGATCAAGGAATTCAGAGGCATAGCAACGCGATACGACAAGACTGATACAAGCTACGCTGCCAACTGGCACCTCTGTGCCATGCTCATTGCAACACGATGATTGTCAACAGACCCTAGTTGGCCCGAAGAAATCAAAGTGTTGAACGCAGTGCGCCAAGCCGCATTGATCTGGGGTCGCAGGCGGGTCGCGCCTTGCATGGGTCGCACTTCTTCGCCCGCCAGCCGGATCCAATGACCACGATCCTCCTCAGGGAGCAACGGCGTCAAAAGTGCCGGTTCTGCGAGGCTTGCGACGAGCAACCGTGTGATGGGTGCGTCTTGCACAGGGTCGATCAACCAAAGAGCGTACTGAGCAGCATTGCGGAGCCTGTCTTGCGGCAGAGTCTGTGCGGGCCAAGCCCACGCACCGTCGCGCAGACTGGCGAATACCGGCAGGTCGATGCTAGGAGGTGCGTCTGCCGACGAAACGACAGCATCGGTCAAACCAAGATCGACGAAAGTGCCGTCTGCCTCCATACGGTCCCAGGCGGCGAGGACGAGACGTTGGGTTCGGTATTCGCCGTGCGTCCGGATTTCCTTTTCTTTGAGTACACGGAATGTTTCCGACGGGTAATCGGGGCCCTTCACGTCGGCGGGGTCGAGGATGTAGCGCAGCTCGTCGCGGGTGAGGTCGTAAGCACGGGCATAGAAAGCGTCGAGATCAGCGCGCAGGTCGGCGCGGCGGCCCTCGGCCCAGGCAAAGGGCGGGCCGTCGTGACCAAGATCGCGGGCGAAAGGGGCGAGGCTGTCCGAGGTGTAGGTGAGCTCCAGAACCTTAGGGGTTATGAAAGCGATACGAGGTTCGGTGTAGAAATCCGGTGATAAGACGGGAAGTTGCTTCCACATCTCAACAGTAAGGTGGGTGCCGCCGACTTTTTGTCTAGCGACGAAATCGAAGACTATTGCCGAAGCGTTGGCAAGAAAAGCCGCGCTTTCCAAGGCACTATTGCCAACGTGCATCAAACGAAGTGTATGACCGACTCCAGTCCATGGAACCATAGAAGCGATCACTGTTCGTTCATTCGTCGCGTTAGTTATGTCCCGCCACCCCATGAGCCAACGCCTTGTCCATCCTTTTGCGGTAATGCGCCGCCGAACCTCAACATCCTCAACCCAGTATCTTGGCACCGCTTCATTGCTCGGAATGGCCTTGTAGGCAGCTGAGTAATCGAGGGATGAGACGTCATCTATTGAGTAGCCAGACCATCGATGATCAAAATGATGAATCATCTTTGCTTCATAGAGTGGAGTCTGCTTTCGCAGTGTTCTGTTGGTTTGATCTTCCCAAACAAAGCCGTCGAATTTTAAGCCGCTATTACGAAGCTGCTCCGCACTGCTAAAAAATGGATGAGTCATCTGCCATGTCGAAAAGCTTTGTGGCGTAATCGAATAGCCAAGGATCAATCCTTGCTGGGCCACCATCTCGGAGCAATGCGGGTGCGTTGGCGTACATTTTCGCCGTCAACTCAGCATCGGTTCGAGACCGAAAAACTGGGGCGGTCTTCGTGTTTGGGCTAATCGCGGAAATCTGCTCCGGCGAAAGCGTAAAGTTTCGCTCAGGCCCGGTCAATTGGGCTGGCTCGGTTAGAAAGAAAGCAAAATGCGCAACAGGCTCATCGCGGCCAAGGGTCAAAAGCGCGAATTTCATGCGACTGTGAACGGCGGGGAACAGCCGCGCTCGGTTTTCGAAATCCACCAACTTGGACAACCGACGCTTTTCGATCAAGTGTGCAAAGAATGGAGCGGTTGTTCCATCGGTGGCGACGCCAGTTGGCGCGATCACGCCAGATCGCCGAAGAGCGAGGTTAGCGAAAAGCTCGGCAAAGAGAGCGTAGGTATTCACGTCCCCTCGGCCTGTCAAAGCAAAGCGTCCGCCATCCTCGCCCGACAAGCGAGCAAATTCGATGGACGCCTCTGCTTCTCGCTTTGCAGCTATGAAGTCACGGTAGAGTGATTGTTCTGGGCTATGCTCAGGCCCGTTGGCCATTACTTTGATCAGTCGGTCTCTTGCGGCTTTATTCTGCGCATTGGCAATTTCTGGAGAGCGAGTCGCGAAAAATTCCTGCTCCTGTAGCTTGATGCGCTCCCAAGGCGGGTTGCCCAGTACGACATCGAACCCACCGCGCTGCATGATATCTGGAAACTCCAATGGCCAATGGTACGCTTGAGCGCGACGGGCAACCTCATTTTGTCCGATCAACGGACCCCAAACTTCGCCATCATCCAAGGCCTGCCAAACGTCTGAGGTCGTTGGGATGTTTCTTTCACCACGCGATGATGGTGCCGCACCAACTTTGGGCAGCAAGAACGCTGCAATATAAAGGTCGCAAGCAATCTCTGACTTTCGGAATGCACTGCTGTCGCGGAGGTTGCGGAACTTACGATCTTTTGTGACGATATCGTCGATCGTGTCTTCACTAAGCGCACGAAAGCCAGTGTATTCAGTCGCAATTGGCCGGACGGCAGGTAGACGGGATTTTCCACCAAAGAGGTCCAGACTGCCTTGCCCGGCTTTCGCATCTCGGTTGACCTTCAAATAGTATTTAGCCGTGTCTTTATCGTCGCCGGTCAGCGGCTTGTAGGCGGCATCGGGGATGCCATCCTCCAGGACCTTTAGGTCGAACACCCCGAGCAGCGCATCGCCGCAGCGGATCTGCGCGTCGAAGAAGCCGAGGGGAAGACCGGGGTCCACCGTCTCGATCCAAAGCGCGACCTTGGTCAACTCCACCGCCATCGGATTCCGGTCTACCCCATGCAAGCAGGAGCGTGCGACATCGCGCATGGCATGGCGGAAGTCGGACAGCGCGGGCGTTCCCTCTGCTCGGTGGCGGGCAAGGCGTGTGGCAATGCGACGGGCAGCGGCCAATAGAAAGTGGCCCGATCCGCAAGCGGGATCGATGATTGTCAGGTCTAGCAGTTTGTCCGGTTCGGTCTCGTCCAGCACCGGATCAAGCGCAGTGTCGAGCAGCGCCTGAACGAGGTTATCGGGCGTGTAGTACGAGCCGGTGGTCTTGCGCTGGTTGCCCTTTTGCTCGGCTGCCTCGGAGGCGAAGACGAGTGTTTTGCCATCGTCGCCCAGATGCGGCTGCAGTTCGAGGAGGGATTCATAGACCGAGCCCAGCTCCTCCGTCTCCATCGCACGCCAGTTGACCGGGACCATGCCGGTTTTGTCCGAGAGCCAGGAGAGGCGATAGAGCGCCTCCATGAAGGCCTTGTTGCGCAGGCGGGCTGTTTCCAAGTGTGGCAGACGGTCGTCTGCGAAAAGTCCGCCGAGCGCCGGAAGGGCGAGTGCTGGCTGGCCATGCGCGAGCGAATTAAAGACGATCTTGGCACCTTCATAGCGGTCGTGGTGCTTGTTCCAAGTTGCGGCACGGTAGCATTGCTTGCGTAGAGCCGCGAGGGAGTAGCCTTCGGCATAAAGAGCGCGGGCGTCTGTCTTGGCGTTAGTGGGGTGAAGGAGGTTGCGGTCCTCGGCCACCATGAGAAAGATCAAACGGTAGACTAGGCGTAATAGTTCGTTGAACCATTCAGTAAGATTCACTTCGCCGGATTTCAGTTTTGTCGCGAGGTCAGGGTTGGCTTCGAGGAAGCCGGAACCGAGTACTTTGAGCGCAATTTCGACCTGAACCGCAAGACGGTCCCGAGCAACTTCGCCTTCTTTGGAGCCAGTTTCACGCCAACGCTCAAGGGCGCAATCCGTGGCAGGTGCGCCTTCCGACCCAAAGCGTGACCGATGGATCAGCAGCCACAGGATGGCAAAAGACGCGATATCCTCGTTCGAGAATATTTGCGCGAGGTCTGCCTCGATATAGGCCGGCCGGGTGAGTGAAGCATTGTCCCGCATGAGACGCAGATGTGTGCCGTTGGTGGCGATGCCCCAAAGCGCTTCGTCCTTATCGTTGAGATAATCTTGAAGGGCGAAAGCCGGAGAGCGAGAATGATCGATTGACAACGTCGGGCTGCGGCGGTCCAACGTTTCCGAGGGCGGCACCACGACTAAGGGTACCCGGCTTGAGGCAATCAAAGACACAAAACCATCGCCATTTTCGAGATCATCGAATCCCAAGGCTTCTTTGAGCAAGCCTGCAACGAAGCGTTTTGTCGCTTCTTGAGACGGGTTTTCTAGGGCCTGTTGACATTCGGGGTTCCCATTTTGCCTGAAGTCTGATTCAAGCTTCCAAAATGGAGGTGTTGATGGACGCAAATCGTTTGGCTGTTTCCGATGAGCTTTGGGAGAAGATTGAGCCGCTTATACCGGGCAAGGCAGGCGATCCGGGTGTTACCGCGCGCAATAATCGCCGGTTTATGGAAGCAGTATTATGGCGCGTACGCACAGGGTCCCCATGGCGGGATTTGCCCAAAGAGTTTGGCAACTGGAACAGCCAGTTCAAGCGATTTCGTCGATGGGCCAGGAACGGCGTGTTCGAGAGTCTTTTCAATGCCATGAGTGGCGAGCCGGACCTGGAATATGCCCTTATCGACGGGACGATTGTTCAAGCTCATCAGAAGGCTTCGGGCGCAAAAGGGGGACTCAACACCAGGCTATCGGACGCTCTCGCGGCGGACTGACGACCAAGGTCGTGGCCTTGGTCGATGCGCTCGGTAACCTGTTCCGGTTTCTGCTTTTGCCGGGACAGGCACACGACATGAAGGGGGTCGCTCCTCTGATCAAGGGGGCTTCCTTTGGGGCGTTGCTGGCCGACAAAGCCTTCGACGCCGACTGGCTCCTGCAAGACCTTGATGAGCGTGGCGCAACCGCTGTCATCCCGCCCAAATCGAACCGAAAAGTTCAACGGGACTACGATACCCACATGTACAAGTGGCGCCATCTCATCGAAAACTACTTCGCAAAGATCAAGGAATTCAGAGGCATAGCAACGCGATACGACAAGACTGATACAAGCTACGCTGCCAACTGGCACCTCTGTGCCATGCTCATTGCAACACGATGATTGTCAACAGACCCTAGTTTTGAAAAAACATCATTGTGAGATTGACCAACCCGAAATGTCGTGGCGATCTCTTCACGAATCGTCAGGCCTTTGCGAACCGCATAATCTTCTGGGGATTGCTCTGGTGCATTGCGTTGATCAATTTTGGCAATCATTGCTGGTGCAACCAAATTGCCTTCGAGACTAAGCGAAGGCCACGCGGACATATCGATGATGGTTTTTGCGAGCCATGATTACACTCCGCTCGGCATTAGTACAAAAAGACCAATGACATCAGGAGGTAAAATGGGGGCTACGCTAACGCGGGATGCGGAACCCGCAGCCGCCCGTAAGCGTGCATGATCTTCAACAAGTTCTTCACCACGCTTCTGAATGTAAGCAGTGAGCGGACCTGAAAAGTAAGTTCGGTAAGTCAGCCTTTGCGCCAGAGGTCAATCGATCTCTCGCAATCGAAGCCAAGTCAGCGGTTGCTTCCGAAGCCAGGATTTTCCGAGCCGTTTGACCGGTTGCCACGACCTCTCCACCTTCAAGCGCAACAAGCGCGGCTTCTTCAGCAAGCAGAAGGCGCTCTTTTCTGGCATGGATTGTGAGCTTGTACCTGATCCGTAGCAGAGCAACACGTGTCAATTTAGTAACCGCCGCAGTCGGCCAGGCGCCAACGCGCCCAATGCCAAGTTCAGGTAGAGTTTCTTTATCCAGCGACGCTTCCAAAAGGCATTCTGCAAGAGAGGCCGTCAGGGGATGTGTTCTGGTTAACAGCGTTGCGCCCGATGGAACGGGTTCTCGAGTAGAAAGCTTGACCGAACCACGCAAACCGCGTTGACCAAGCTTTTCTTTCAGGCTGCCTTGAAGCGCATGTAGATGCGCCAAATGAAAGGATCGTTTCTCTTCAAGGGGCACTCCAAAGCGCGACATAGAACCGTTCCACAAATTCCAAGGAATCCGCAGGCGAACCCAAAAGCGCCTTTACCTTGTTCCATTCGGGAGCAACCTCAGCTGGTTTCATGGCATTTTGTGCAAATCGCGCTCGAGAGCGTTTTTCGTTCTCACTGGCGTCACGCCACCGCGTTTCCATAACCTGAATTCCGTTGTCCAAACGCAAATCAAGCGTCAACTGGTTCATACTGCTGCCTCGTCGAAGCAGCATTGCAGCCATCAACGCGTCAGTAACCGGACCTCGCTCGTCCGGCAGTGGCACCGTCACTCCAGTCGCTTTTCTAATTTCTTCAGCTTTGCGCAAAATCACATCAAGGACAGCACCATCAATAGCGCTATCGGGTGAAAACATCATAATTGATCGAACCAATTCAGCAGGCTGACCAAAACGATCCACGCGCTGTAAAACGCGGAGCAATATTGGGCCACAGAAGCGGCTGCATATCGCAGTTTGTAGCGGAGTAAAAGTCCGCCAGTTTGTGCCCTTCGTTTATTCGGAGGGCGGGAGATGTATTCTGTGGATATTTATAGTCGTGTGCGCCGTGCTTGTTTGAAGGACGGTATGTCTGGCCGAGAAGCGGCGCGGTTTTTCAACATGGCGTAATCAGGATCAGCACTCAGTTACCCCTGTTATTCTGGATGCACATGCAATTGAAAAGGAGACTGACCAATGGAATATTTTGCTGGTTTGGATGTGTCCATGGAAGAGACGCATATCTGCATTCTGGATCGTGAAGGGGCCCTTATTCGTGAAGGAAAAGCGAGCTCAACACCAAAAGCGATCGCTGACTTCCTCGCTTCTGGACCACCATGTGCCAAAGTTGTATTTGAAACGGGGACGGATGGCACCAATGCTTTACCATGGGCTGACGGAGCTTGGTGTCCCGGTTGTTTGCATCGAGAGCAGGCAAGCATATCAGGCCCTTAAATCTCTGGCCGGCCACAAGACGGACCGCAATGATGCCCGCGGTTTGGCACACCTGGCGCCGGACGGGATTCTACAAGCCGACCCATGTCAAATCACTGTCAGCGCACGCAATCCGGTCGCTGATCGCAGCCCGCAAGAAGCTGGTCGGACAGCGTGTGACGCTCGACAATCAGATCCGCGGTCTGGTCGTCGTCTTCGGCGTGCGGCTGCCACGAGCTTTGTCTCCGGCATTCAAAAACGCGGCGCTAAAAGTTAGCGATGGAGTGCCTGGCCTCCATGCCGCAATTTGCGGACTGTTCGCAGCACGCGAAGCAATCCTCGCGGCGGTTGCAGCCATTGATGGCGACATCAAAAAGATGACCCGCAAATCCGAAGTCTGCCAGCGCCTTATGACGGTACCAGGGGTCGGTCCGATCACAGCATTGGCCTTTGCCGCAGCAATTGATGATCCGTCGCGTTTCAGGAAATCGCGTGATGTGGGGGCGTATCTTGGACTGGTGCCGCGACGGCATCAATCTGGTGAAATCGACTACACGGGCAGCATCTCAAAGCGGGGCGACGTGCGCGTCAGAACGCTTCTCTATGAGGCCGCCAATGTGATGCTGACGCGGTATGCCGCTCCGCTCAAATTGAAGACATGGGCCCTCGCAATCGGTGCGCGCTCAACGATGAGAAAGGCCCGAGTGGCTCTGGCGCGTCGTCTGGCAATCATACTTCATGCCATTATGCGAGACAAAACTGACTTCCAGTCCGCGTAAGGCTTACGAGGCGACAACGAGGATTCCTAAATCAAAGTTCCCATCTGGGACGATGCCCGAGGGAGGGCGTGAGGACACGGCGCCGATTCTGTAGCAACAGCCAAGACCAACGGTATGATTGCGGTTTCAACATTGCCGACCCACACCCAGCCAACCCCATCATGAACCTCAGAGTTCGAAGAGAACAAAGGCAACCTCTGACATCAAAAGCAGGAAACTCAGGAAACACGCATTGACAGATTAGAGAACAAAGATCGTAAGACGATCGCGAAGATGCTGCGCCATGAACTTCCGCCTGGGTATCGTCGGTCGGAAGCGCCTCGGGCGGCCAACGCTTGATGGTTATGTTGGTGTGGTCGATGAGATACTGCGCACAGACAAAGCCCTGATCAAAAAGCAGCGACACACGGCCAAGCGCATCTTTGAACGGCTGCGCGATGAGCATGGATATGCCGGCAGCCTGACCACGGTGACCTATTACGTGCGCGAGCAAAAACGGCGCACCAAAGAGGTGTTTGTGCCGTTGTCGCATCGGCCGGGCCATGCGCAGGTTGATTTTGGTGAGACGCTGGGCGTGATCGGTGGCGTGGAATGCAAGATCCACTTCTTCGTGATGAGCTTGCCACATTCTGATGCGGTGTTTGTGAAGGGATATCCAGCTGAGACAACCGAGGCGTTTTGCGATGGCCATGTGTCCGCCTTTGCATTCTTTGGCGGCATTCCGCAATCCATTCTCTACGACAATACCAAGATCGCCGTGGCTCGGATACTCGGGGATAAGACGCGCATCCGCACACGTCGGTTTACGGAACTGCAGTCGCATTACTTGTTTGATGACAAGTTTGGCAGACCCGCGCGAGGGAACGATAAAGGCAACGTTGAGGGCATGGTTGGATACACCCGCCGCAACTTCATGGTTCCCGCACCTCGCTATGACAGCTTTGATGATCTGAACGCACATTTGGAAGAGAAGTGTTTAGCACGTCAGGACGATACGTTGCGGGGTCACACCCAAACCATAGGCGCACGCCTGATGTCGGATTTGGATGCTCTGATGGGATTGCCCGTCGCAGAATATGAAGCCTGCGATCACGTCAGCACGCGTGCAACGTCGATCTCAATGGTGCGCTATCGCAGCAATGATTACTCGGTGCCAGTAGCCTATGCGCACCACGATGTTCATGTGCGTGGGTTTGTGCATGAGGTTATCATCGGCTGCGGCAATGAGATTATTGCGCGGCACAAACGATCCTACACATCAGCGGATATGGTCTTTGACCCATTGCACTTTTTGCCCCTGCTTGAACAAAAGGTGGGTGCCCTGGATCAGGCCGCGCCTTTGCAGGGTTGGCATTTGCCAGATGTATTTGCCACGCTGCACCGACTGCTTGAAGCCAGAATGGGTAAGCCGGGCAAGCGAGAATACGTTCAAGTCTTGCGCCTTTTGGAGACCTTCGAAATGGATGTTGTGCAAGGCGCAATCCAGCAGGCAATAGATATGGGTGCAATTGGCTATGACGCCGTAAAACACCTTGTACTGTGTCGGGTTGAGAAGCGGCCACCACGATTGGATTTGGACTTCTATCCATACTTGCCCAAGGCCAATGTCGGCACAACACGCCCATCCAGTTACATGAGCTTGATGGGAAGGACCGCGGCATGACCGAAGCCCCTCGGATTCTTCTACGGCATCATCTTAAACAACTGCGACTGCCAACGTTCCAAGGCGAGTATGCCAAACAGGCGCAGCTCTGTGCTGCAGAGAACAAAGATCACATCCACTATCTGGCGCGGCTGTGTGAGATGGAATTGATCGACCGCGAACGCCGGATGATTGAACGGCGCATCAAAGCGGCGAAGTTCCCCAGCACCAAGAGCTTGGATAGCTTTGACTTCAAGATCATGCCAAGCTTGAACAAGCCCCTGACGATGGATCTGGCACGATGCGATTACGTTAATCGCAGGGAGAACATCATCGCGCTCGGCCCGTCAGGCACGGGCAAGACACACATCGCCCTGGGACTTGGGGCTGGCTGCATGTCAAAGAGGACTGAAGGTGCGCTTCACAACGGCTGCGGCATTAGTCCATGATCTGATCGAGGCTCAAGATGAGCGGAGATTGCAGCGCCTTCAAAAGCAACTGACCAGCCAGAACCTGTTGATCATTGATGAACTGGGCTTCGTACCGCTCAGCAAATCTGGCGCAGAGCTGCTCTTCGAGGTCATATCCCAATGCTATGAACGCGGCTCCATCATCATAACCTCGAACCTGCCCTTCGATGAATGGACTGAAGGTCTTTTGGCTCTGAGCGGCTGACCGGTGCGCTACTCGATCGTTTAACCCATCACGTCCACATCCTCGAGATGAATGGCGAAAGCTATCGGCTCAAACACAGTCGCAACAACCGAAAATAACCAGCCCGCAATCACAGTCAGAATAATGCTGGCCTTATGGCCAGCATGCGCTTTGGCACGCTTCAGCTTTGTGACGAGCACGCGTGCAAAAGCGCCACAAAACATCAACCGAAGTGGCCCATTTTTACGCCGCGACATGGACCCATTTTACTCTGCGATTGACAGCCAACCAAACCGTATTGGGGGTGAGGCGGTGGAACTCCTGTTCCAACAGGTTTGGCGATGGGCTCATTTTGTGATTGCTATCCGTTGTCACGGGCTTGCGGCGCTTGTTCGGGCGTGGAGACACCTTGTTTTCCTTCATGATCCGCGCCACCCGCCGCTCGGAGACGGTTTCGCCATCGGCCACCAGGTCCTGATGGATCCGCTTTGATCCGTAGCATTTTCTGCCGGCTTTGAAGAAAGTCTTGATCCTGGGCAGCGGTTCCGGATCTCGAACGTCTCGATCTGCTTTACGCTGATCCCTCGCCGGTTGGCCGGCCAGGAAACCATAAAACCGGCCCCGGGAAATCGCCGGAACCCTGCAAAGCGTGGAAACCGCGTATTGAGCTTTATGGGCAGTGACGAATCTGCGCTTGTTCGTCATGGTTTCACCGCCCGTGTCGCGAAAAAAGCGGATGCTTTGTGCAAAATCTCCACTTCCTCTGTCAGGCGCCTGTTCTCCTTGCGAAGACGGGCCGGTTCCGCTGCATCCGCCTTCCGCCGCCGCCTGGCTTCAGCTGAGCCGAACGCTTCGATCTCAAGCCGCCAGGTCTTCAACTGTGTGCCGGTGATACCAGGCTCCCTGGCAACGCTGCCCTGTGTCGCGCCCGGTTCATAAAGCCGCTCAACCGCCGCTGCCTTATACTCGTCCGTATAGTTCCGTCGATGTTGTCCCATTTCGTGCCCCTTTCATGGACAGGGGTAAAGTACCCCAGTGTCCGGAAACAGGGACGAAGTTCAAAAGCCGGATTGACGGCGGGCTGGAGCAATCCGCCAAATGGGCTGGCTGGCGCCGCGCCTTGGCGCGTGATCTGATGCGCGATGGCAAGGCACAGCGGGCCTACGATTTGGCCTCGGTGCATCAGATGGTCGAGGGGTCGTCCTATTCCGATCTGGAATGGCTGTCGGGCTATCTGGCCCTGACCTATCTGGATGACCCTGATCTGGCGCTGGATCATTTCCAACGGTTCCGCGCCGCCGTGGCTTCGCCCATTTCACTGGGCCGCGCCGGGTACTGGATTGGCCGCGCCCTAGAGGCCATGGGGGATGGCGAGGCCGCGCAACTGGCCTATGCGCAAGGCGCCACTTACCAGACCAGTTTCTATGGGCTTCTGGCCGCCGAGCGCGCCAATCTGCCCCCCGATCCCACCTTGGCAGGCGCCGAGTTGTTCCCGGCTTTCCAAGGCTCGCCGCTGGCGCAATCCGATGTGGTTCAGGCCGCCATTCTCGCGCTGGCCGCCGGGCGGACCAATCTGGCCGAGCGGTTTATCACCCATCTGGGCACACGCCTCAGCCGCGATGAGATCGCACAGTTGGGTGCCGTTTTGGACGATCTGGAGCAGTCGCATCTGCAGGTCATGCTGGGCAAATCCGCGGCCCGGCGCGGCATCGTGCTGCCAGCGCCCTATTATGCGCTGCACCCGTTGTCAGAGATGGTATTGCCGGTTCCGGCCGAACTGTCTCTGTCCATCGCCCGACGCGAGAGTGAGTTTGACCCGATCGTGGTCAGCGGCGCTGGCGCAGAAGGGCTGATGCAGGTGATGCCCGGCACGGCCCGCGACGTGGCGCGAGACCTGGGGCTGGATCATGATCCGTCGCGCGTGCTGTCAGACTGGGAATACAACGCCCGGCTGGGCGCGACCTATCTGGCGCAGATGGCCGACAAATTCGATGGCAATATCATCATGATCTCGGTCGCCTATAACGCCGGGCCGTCGCGTCCACCGCAATGGATCGAACGATTTGGCGACCCGCGCGCACCGGGGGCGATGAATATCGTTGACTGGATCGAACACATCCCGTTTCGCGAAACCCGAAATTACCTGATGCGGGTGGCGGAAAGCCTCGTGATCTATCGTGCCCGGTTAGGAAAGCCGCCTCACCCGGTAGCGTTCAGCGCCGAATTGGCGGGCGCCACAATAGCGCCCGCCCTTACTAAAACCACTCAGAACGACTTGCGCCAGGCGACGGCCACGGTCCAGTCGGTTTTGAGCATCGGGCCATTCAGGTCCTGATAAATCGGAACACCCAGTTCCAGACCGATCTTGTGACCCTTCAGCGCCCCGCGCTGTGGTGAAAAGTCGGCCCCGGCAAACAGCGTGACCCAGTCACCGCCATAATTGTCCGGGTCTGCCCCCGAGGATGGCATCATGATGTTGGGGTCCATTCCGTCGATCCGGCCCAATGTGCGCGCCTCGATCCGGCCCGACAGGCTGACCCAGGGAGCGGCCTTATAGCTGGCCCAGGCGGTCACGGCGGCCTCATCGCCCAGCGAATAGCCCTCATCATTGCTACCCAGACGGATGGTACCACGCAGTTGCGCACCCCAGCTCATCGCGCCGTTGCCGGTTTGATATGTCAGAGTCGGCAACAGATCGAACGTCCCCGATCCCAGTTGCATCGCATAGGCCAGCCGCCGTGTCGGGCGCATCCCCATGGGGGTGAACATCTGGCCGGTTTCTGTGATCGACCCTGTGGGCAAGCTTAACCCTAATGTCGCGTTCAACTTGTGCGGACCTTCCGTCAGCAGACCGAAGGTGGCGCTGACCCGGGCATCGCCGATGCCTTCGGATTTGCGGGTTGAGGTGCCCAGAACGGTGTTTCCAACTGGTCCCTGATACGTGATCGAGCGCATCTCGCGTTTGATGTAGGGCACCATTGCCATCAGCGTGACAGCATCGCTGACCCCATACATCGCGCCGAACATATGCATATCCATGGTCATCTTGTCGGGGATCACCCGCAATGTTGGTGGCATTCCGGGGTTGCCGAAGAACCGGTTGGGAATGGTCGTCGCCACCGTGTCAGGGCTGATATCATCGGTGCCCAGACGCAGACCATTCATTTCCATATGACCATAGCGGTAGGTCAGCATGAACTTGCCCTTGGGCATCAGGTGACGGCCCATCACCCCGATCGGTCCGTGCATATGCCCACCGTGGCCCATTGCGCCATGATCCATACCATCATGGTCCATCATCTGGTGGTCTTCATGCCCGCTGTGATCCGCCATCGTGGCGGTTTCCATGGATTGTGCCATGGCGGCTGTGGCACTGACCGACAGCCCGGCGCTCAGCATAAGCGCATTGAATATCTTGAACGTCATTTTCACTATCCTTGCTTCGGACCCGCTTTTGCGGCGGCCCGTCTTCTGACTTGTCTTTTGAGAGAAGGTCAGCTCAGCAAGGGGGGTGCACGGGATTGATTGTCTGCCGCACGGGCCGCACCGACCGGTGCGACATCGGTGATGGCTGCGGACAGTTCGACCACCACCAAGGCCTGGGGTGGCTTGATGCTCAGTTCGGCCAGCGCGACCACGCTGGTGATGCTGAAGAACGGGCAGGAGATGCTCGGGGCGTCCTCGCCCACCGGCTGACCATCTTCCATCGAAACGTAAACGATCTGCCCGCCCGTGCAGATCGCCATCAACCCCGGAGCAGGGGCGGCCATGATCATCGGGGCTGCCACAATGCGCAACGCAAGGGTCAGTGCAAGAATCAGGGCCATCGCCCGTTTCCATCCGCCGTCCATTCTGCATCCCCAGTCGCGCATCATTACCTTGTCTTTCACAGGTATGGTATGATCGACCTTGCCAGATTTGCCTTGACACAAGTCATGTCAAATTGCCGCATTCCTATCCAGCGCGTCTTTGTCGCCACAGAGTGAACAGACCAGCACCAACAATCATTGCCGCGCCCAAGGCCACATTCAACTGCACGGTTTCACCAAAGACCGAAATGCCGATCACGCTGACAAACATCAGTTGCAAGTAGGCAAAGGGCTGGACCGCGCTGGCCTCAGCCACCTCATAACATTTGATCAACGTGTAATGCCCCAGTGCCCCGGTGATGCATAACGCCCCCATCCAGACCCAGTCCGAGGCGATCATCGGTTCCCAGAACCAGACACCGACAAAAGTGACCGCCAGTGAGCCCACCGTGCCGGTCCAGAAGAAACTGGTCGCAGCACTGTCCATGCGCGCCATATAGCGGGTCAGCAGGCCGTAGACGGCGAACATCAAGGCCGCCATCAGTGGCACCACCGCCTCGATCTGGAACACGCCAAAGCCGGGGCGCAGAATGACAATCACACCGATGAACCCCACACCAATCGCAACCCAGCGCCGCCAGCCGACATGTTCGCCCAAAAGCGGGCCGGACAAAGCCGCAATCAGCAGCGGATAACAGGCAAAGACAGCATGGCTTTCCAGCAACCCAAGCAAGGTAAAGCCCAGCACCATCACGCAAATCTCGGCCACCAGAAGGACGGCGCGAAACGCTTGCAACACCGGCTGGCTGGTTGCGGCGGCTGCGCGGACACCGCCTGCCTTGCGGCTGGCCACAGCAATCACAAAGGCCGCAAAGAACCAGTAGCGGATCATCACAACCATATAGACGTTGTATTCCCCCGCCAGATGGCGCGAAATACCGTCCTGCACTGCGAAAACAAAGGTGGTCGCAACCATCAGCAGGATGCCAAGGCGGGTGTTCTGTTCGGTCATTATTCGGGCTTTCGGGCGGTGGTCATATGCCGCTTGCGGCCATAGCCCGATTGACGGGTGACGTCAAAGCCTGCCTCGGCCAGGCCACGGCGCACAAATCCGGCCGCTGTATAGGTCGCCACCGTGCCGCCGAGTCTAGTGTGCGCCCCTACCTCTGCCATCAGGTCTGCCCCCCAAAGCTCGGGGTTCTTGGCCGGGGAAAACCCGTCGAGATACCAGGCATCGGCCTGACCTTCCCATGTGGGCAGCGTCTGGCGCGCATCGCCGATGATCAGACGCAAATCAAAATCCGGTCCATATATATGCGGCGTCAGAGTGGCCAAATCGGCATCATCCTCAAACACCTCAATCGGCAGGTCTGGAAACGCAGCCACCGCGCGCAGCAAATCCTCCATCGCCATCGGATAAGCTTCAAAACTGGTGAAACACAGCTTGCCCGACGCGCCGTGATCGCGAAATGCCTTGAGTGTGGTCAGAAAATTCAAACCAGTGCCAAAGCCCAGCTCGGCCACGTGAAACCCGTCACAGAACCGGTCCGGCAACCCGTTGCCCGCCAGGAACACATGGCGGGTTTCCTCCAGCCCGTTCTCGAGGCTGAAATACGGGTCGTCAAACCGGGTCGAGACAGGCACATCGCCGCTGCGCCAGTCCAGTTGTGCGTGCTGGTCCTGCATCCGCCAATCCTTTAGACAGGGGGTCATTCACCGCGACCATGCAGAGGAGACCGCGTTTTGGCAATGCCCGATATCACCGTCATGGGTGCCGGGATTTTCGGCCTGTCGATCGCGTGGTCCTGTCAGTCACTGGACGCGAAGGTGCAGGTGATTGACCCAAACGGGCAGGGCGCGGGGGCCTCGGGCGGGATCGTCGGGGCGCTGGCCCCGCATGTGCCGGAAAACTGGAACGACAAGAAGGCGTTTCAATTCGACAGCCTGATCATGGCCGAAACGTTCTGGCGCGAAGTCGAACAGGTCTCGGGCATCTCGCCGGGCTATGCGCGGCTGGGTCGGTTGCAACCGGTCGCGGATGAGCATGCTTTGGATTTGGCCAAGGCCCGCGCCGAGACGTCGAAATCGCTGTGGCAAGGCAAGGCCGATTGGACCGTGGTGCGCGCCGAAGATCGCGATTGGGCACCGGCATCCCCGACCGGCTGGCTGATCCATGACACGCTGACCGCAAGGATGCATCCCCGCCGCGCCTGTGCATCGCTTGCTGGCGCAATTACGGCGCGGGGTGGCGATATCCTGCGCTCTGGCACGGCCAGTGGACAGGTCATCTGGTCTACCGGTGTTGCAGGGTTAGAAGAATTGACCGCCAGCCACACGCGGATCGTTGGCAATGGAGTCAAAGGTCAGGGGGCACTGCTGCATTTCCCGGCACCTGATCTGCCACAGCTGTTTGCCGACGCGGTTCATATCGTGCCGCATCAGGACGGCACCGTCGCCATCGGGTCAACCAGCGAACGTGACTATGACGATCCAAACGCAACCGATGCTCAGCTGGACGATTTGATCGAGATCGCTATGCGCGCCGTCCCGTTGCTGCATGGCGCGCGGGTGGTGGAACGCTGGGCCGGTCTGCGCCCGCGCACAAGGTCCCGCGCCCCGATGTTGGGCGCGCATCCCCTGCACAGGGGCGCGTTCATCGCCAATGGTGGATTCAAGATCGGTTTTGGCATGGCTCCGAAAATCGGGCAGGTCATGGCGCGTCTGGTACTAGACGGCCAGGATGATATCCCAGACGGCTTCCGCCCCGAGGCGTCGTTCTAACCCGCCTCGGCCTGAAGGCATTGCCGCCCATCGGGGCCGCGCACCCACATGCGGCCATCCTTCCAGCACAATTCGGCCGTTTCATAATCCATCAGCGGGGCCGTTGCGCGAAACTGAAAACTGCTCAGCGTGCCAATCCGGCGTTCCGCCATCTGCATCAGCAGTTGGGCCAGCAACGGGCCATGTACCACCAACCCGCCATAGCCCTCCACATCCCGCGCATAGTCGCGGTCATAGTGGATACGGTGGCCATTGAAGGTCAGCGCGGAATAGCGAAACAGCAAGGTTGCGCTAAAGCTGGCCGTTTCAGATAGCGTTTCATCCGTCGCGGCCACTGGCGGCACCGGTCTGGGCGCGGTCAGATCCGGATCTTCGCGATAGACCACATCCTGCCAATCCATGATGCAGAGTTGCCCGTCCTGCCAGATTTCATGGCGCAGCGTGACAAAGGCCAGGGGGCCAGTACGCCCCTCCTTGCGCGTCGCCTTTTCACAGACCGAGCGTTTCTCGGCACCGTGACCGACACGCAAAGGCGCATGAAACTCCAGCCGCCCCCCGGCCCACATCCGGCGCGGCAACCCCATGTTCGGGATCAAATCACCGAGTTTAGGATGGCCGTCGCGCCCCAGAGACTCGGGCGGCTTCGGCTCCCAGAAGTAGATCTGGTGGAAAAAGGCGGGCAATGTGTCGCCGGTGGTGATCTGCGGTGTCTGGCCCAAAGCCGCCTGCATAGCGCGTGCGCGGTCCGGGTCCATCACGTCGCGGACGGTTTGCATCTTGTCGCTCATGGCGGCAAGCTAGGCGCGAAATTTGCCAGGAACAAGCCCAACATGCCCCCGAGTCTTTCGGCCCTAGATCACCTCGTGCTGACCGTGCGCGATCTGGACAAAACCCTCAGCTTTTATACCAATGTGCTTGGCATGGCGCCGGTATCGTTTGGAGGTGACACGCCCCGCTGGGCGCTGGAATTCGGTACGCAAAAGATCAATCTGCATGTCGCCGGTGCCGAGTTTGAGCCAAAGGCAGATCACCCCACCCCCGGATCGGGCGATCTGTGTTTTCTGACCGAGACCCCGCTGGCCGAGTGGCAGGCCCATCTGGAGGGTCTGGGCATCACGATCATCGACGGCCCCGTCCCCCGCACCGGGGCAACAGGGCCGCTGATCTCGATTTACATCCGCGATCCTCATGGCAACCTGATCGAGATTTCCAACCCGCGTTAGCCAATCGCGGCGCGCAGATTGTCCATCTGGGCCTTCAGCATCTTGGCTGATCCTTCGTCTTTCAACACACCGTTTTCATCAAAGGCATTCATCGCAGCGGCAATCAGAACGGCAGGTCCGGGCACGATATGGGCCTGCATTTGCAACAGGTTGCTCATCACCATAAAGCGCGCCGTCTCGCCGCCGGTCCGGCCCGCCGCCGCAGCCACAATCGCCACCGGCTTGCCCGCCAGAACACCGCCCGGTACGCGGCTGATCCAGTCTGTGGCGTTTTTCAGCACGCCGGACATGCCCTTGTTGTATTCCGGCGAGGCGATGACGATAGCATCAGCCTTTGCGATCTGATCCGCCAGCACCTGAACAGCCTCGGGGGTGCCGCTGGCGTCTTCCAGATCGCCATCATAGAGCGGCAGGTGCAAATCCGCGTCCAGCACCTCGGCAGGGCCAAAGGCCCCTACCGCCTGCGCCAATAGCAGCCGATTGAACGAACCTTTGCGCAGAGACCCTGAAATGGTCAGAAGCGTGGGAGTTGGCATGGTAAATTCCTTTATTGTCTTGCGCTGTCTTAGGCTCAATCTGACGCGATGGCCTCTTGAAGGCAATCTGCACACATGCACATCAGGTTCCAATTTTTCAAACAGATTGACACAATCGCACAAAAATCCCCGGACGCATCACGCCCGGGGCAAATCAGTTGGCCGTTACCGGCAGGGAGGAAATCTTACCAGTCCGTCGGGCCTTTTTCCGCGAAAGCGTGCACCAGGAAATCAATGAAGGCGCGGACCTTGGGTTGGGTAAAACGACCCGGCGGGTAAACCGCGTAGATGCCTTGGGTTTCCACCGGCAGATCGGGAATCGCATCTTCGATCAGGCCTTTTTCCAACGCCTCAGCGTAAAGGAAGCTGGGCAGATAGGCGATACCGAGGCCCGAAATCGCCGCATTCAAAAGCGATTGACCGTCATTGACCGACAGCCCGCCAGCGGTGCGCACCTGACGTTTTTCTCCCGATGGTGCCGTCAGTTTCCAGACCGAGCCGTTTGACTGGCTGGAGTAGTGCAGCAGTTTGTGATCGCTGAGATCGCCGATTTTCATCGGACGCCCATACTTTTGCAGATAGCTGGGACTGGCGATCATACGTTTGGTGGTCTCGGTCAGCTTGCGGACCCGCAGCGAGCTGTCTTCCAACTCGCCGATGCGGATGGCCATATCAAAGCCCTCCGAGATCAGTTCAACATAGCGGTTGTTGAGCACCATATTGATCGTAATATCCGGAAATTCATCAAGAAATTCGCCCAAAACCGAGCTGAGGTGGTTGACCCCAAAATCGGTGGCCACGGAAATCCGCAACAACCCCGAAGGATCAGACTGCATCGAGCTAACCAGCGCATCGGCCTCGCCTGCATCATTCAGAACGCGCAGGGCTCGATCATAATAGGCCAGACCAATTTCAGTCGGGCTGACTCGGCGTGTGGTGCGATTCAGCAACCGCGCTCCCAGGCGGGCCTCAAGCGATGAGACATGTTTAGAAACGGCGGATTTTGAAATCCCCATCTTGCGGGCCGCGTCGGTGAAGCCCCCTTGATCCACAACGGTGGCGAAGGCTTCCATTTCGGTCAGGCGGTCCATTACTCGATACCTCTTCTAATGACTTGAAGACATGTATCGTTTCTAAATCAGGCACAACTGCGGCGTATGCCAGACAATATCAGGGTTTTGTAGGGGATCGTTGAAGGCATCGAAACAGCCCTGCGGGATTTGGCGCTGCTTTTGTAAGATCGTAAAGATGCGCTATCCTTAAGGTTTCACCGATGGGAGGAACCACAATGAAAAATCTGTTAAACGCCGCTGCGATCACTCTGACCCTAGGTCTGACCCCTGTTTGGGCCGGGGACACACCCGCGCCTGACGGAGCCGCCGTCTACTTTGTAAATGTCGAGGACGGATCGACCGTCTCTTCCCCTGTCACCGTGGTCTTTGGTCTCAAAGGGATGGGCGTGGCACCTGCCGGTACGGAAAAGGACAACACCGGCCATCACCATATCCTGATCAATCGCGCAGCTTTCGGCGAGGGCGAGGATGATGCCGACATGATGGAAAACGGCCTGATCGCCGATGAGAACCACGTCCATTTCGGAGGCGGCCAAACCGAAGTCACGCTTGATCTGGAGCCAGGCACACACACCCTTCAGCTGGTTCTGGGTGATCTGAACCATGTGCCGCATGATCCCCCGATTGTCACCGAGGTGATCACCGTCACTGTTGAATAGGCGCTAGAGGCTGGCCGCCAATCGCGCTCCTTGGTCAATTGCGCGCTTGGCGTCCAGTTCGGCAGCCACATCGGCCCCACCGATCACATGGGCGGGCACACCCCGAGCCTCAAGAGCATCTGCCAGACTGCGCTCGGGCAGTTGCCCTGAACACAGCACAATCGTGTCGGCCTCAATCACCTGTGGGTTTTCGCGCGCCTCGCCATGGCTGATATGCAGGCCGGTTGCGTCGATATATTCATAGTTAACGCCGCCCACCATCTTTACGCCCTTCATCCGCAGCGCCGCACGATGAATCCAACCCGTCGTCTTGCCCAGCCGCTTGCCGGGTGCCTCGGCCTTGCGTTGGAGCAAGGTAACCTGACGCGCCGCCGCCTCGGGTTTGGGTCCGTCTGCCGCCAAGCCGCCGCGATGATCCTCGGGATCGGCAATGCCCCATTCCGCTTTCCATTCGGCCAGATTTTCGGTCGGGCTGTCGCCTTGCTGCACCAGAAACTCGGCCACATCAAAGCCGATACCGCCCGCACCGATGATCGCCACGCGGGAGCCTACATCGGCCCCGTGACGCAACACATCTATATAGTTCAGCACATTCAGGCTATCCTGCCCATCGATGCCCGGATCACGCGGAACGACCCCGGTGGCGATGATCACCTCGTCAAAGCCGGTCAGATCATCAGCGCTGACGTCGTAACCCAGACGAGTCTCGATCTTCAACTCAGCCACCATGGTTTCAAACCACCCGACCAGCCCGTGAAACTCTTCCTTGCCCGGGATCACCCGCGCCATGTTCAATTGCCCACCCAGACGATCCGCGCGATCAAACAGAACCACCTTGTGCCCCCGTTCCGCAGCCGTCATCGCCGCCGACAGGCCCGCAGGCCCTGCCCCCACGATTCCGATAGTCTTCGTTGCATTGGCGGGCGTTACCACCAATTCGGTTTCATGACAGGCGCGCGGGTTGACCAGACAGCTGGACAGTTTGCCGCTGAAGGTATGATCCAGACAGGCCTGATTGCAGGCAATGCACGGCGCGATCTGTGCCGCGCGCCCGTCTGCGGCTTTGGTCACGAAATGCGCATCCGCCAGGAAGGGACGCGCCATGCTGATCATATCGGCCGCGCCTTCGGCCAAAACATCTTCGGCCACTTGCGGCGTGTTGATGCGGTTCGAGGTGATCACCGGGATACCCACCTGCCCCATCAGCTTCTTGGTCACCCATGTGAAGGCGGCGCGCGGCACCGAAGTGGCAATCGTCGGAATGCGCGCCTCGTGCCAGCCGATGCCGGTATTGATGATACTGGCCCCGGCAGTCTCGATCCGTTTGGCCAGTTCCACCACTTCCTCAAAAGTGGACCCACCCGGCACCAGATCAATCATCGACAGCCGGTAGATCACGATGAAATCGCTCCCCACAGCCTCGCGGATCCGGCGCACCACTTCGATCGGCAGGCGCATCCGGTTCTCATAAGAGCCACCCCAGCGATCTTCACGCTTGTTGGTATGCGTGACGAGGAACTGATTGAGGAAATACCCCTCGCTGCCCATAACCTCGACACCGTCATACCCTGCCTGCTGGGCGCGCACAGCGGCTGTTACGATATCGGCAATCTGTTTTTCGATCCCATCTTCATCCAGCTCTTTCGGCGGAAAAGGCGAGATCGGAGATTTTATCTCACTGGGGCCAACGCAGTCCTTACTATAGGCATAGCGCCCGGCATGCAGGATCTGCATCGCAATCCGCCCATCGGCGTCGTGCACCCGGTCAGTCACGATTCTATGGTTGGCGATGTCCTGATCCGAAAACAGCCCGGCCGCCCCGGGAAACACACCGCCCTCACTGTTGGGAGCCATGCCACCGGTGACCATCAGGCCAACACCGCCACGCGCACGCTCGGCATAAAACTCGGCAACGCGGTTCCAATCCTTGGTCTCTTCCAGCCCGGTATGCATCGAGCCCATCAGAACGCGGTTCTTCAGCTTCACATGCCTTAGGTCAAGCGGGGCAAGAAGGTGGGGATATTGGCTCATGGCTGGCTCCTGTCCTGATCGCGCGAAAATGCCCGCCGCAGGATCGAATGTCACCCCGGACGCTGCGTTATCGCTTCACTTTTCCAAAAATACTCCCGCGCGGCGTGCAAATCCCGAGGAAGAGCCAACGGCGATGACGAGATATCAAGCGCGGGCCGAAGGCACGCTCCTTCAGGAACCGCACAGCTCATCCAGCGCCGACCGCAGGGCATCCCACGAACTATCCAACGGATAATGATGGTTGCCAATGAACAACCCGTTGCGATCGATCTCATCTGCATGGCGCAGCTCGCCATGAATGACATGGGCCATGTGGTGTTTGACCACATCGTTCTTGGCGAAATTTCCCGCCACGATGGGGCGGCATTCAACGCCATGGCGCCCAAGCGCTGCAATCAGTGCGGCACGGTCAAATCCCGCAACAGGCTGCACCACCATTGCAAAACCGAACCAGCTGCTTTCGCCAATCTCGCGCTGAATCCTGATCTGCGGATAGCCTTGCATCAGCGCGCGGAAACGTTCGGCATTGGCGCGGCGTTCGCGTACGATCATCGGCAATTTAGCGATCTGTTCCTGACCAATCGCGCCGCTCATCTCAAGCGGGCGCAGATTGTAACCCGGCAGCACAAACTTGAAGCTTTCCTCGAACGGATCATCGCTTTTGGTGCCGGTCACATGGTTTTCTTTTGGCAGATGCCGGGTCCAGCCGTGTGAGCGGACCGAGAGCATGATGTGATAAAGCTCCTCATCATCCGTAACCACAAGGCCACCTTCCATCGTCGCAATATGGTGCGAGAAGAATGAGCTATACGTCCCGGCAATCCCGAATGTCCCGGCCTGCTGCCCGTCAAAACTGGCGCCCAGCGATTCACAATTGTCCTCAATCACCAGGATCTCGCGATCACCGATGATAGCATTGAGCCGGGCAAAATCGTTAGGATTGCCCAGCAGGTTCACCACCATGATCGCGCGTGTGTCTGGGCCAATCGCCGCCTCCAGCGCCTCCAGATCGTAGTTCAGCGTCTCAGGATCAATATCGACGAATTTCTGGATCAAGCCATATTGATGCAGAGGGTAATAGGTGGTCGACCAGCTAACCGCAGGCACAATCACCTCGGCCCCCTCGGGCAGGTTGTACATGGAATGATAGCGCAGCGCTGCCACCATCAACAGGTTCGCAGACGAGCCGGAATTGACCATCACCGCATGGGCCGATCCCATGGTGGCGGCGAATTGTTCTTCGAACTTCCGCACTTCCGCGCCCATCGAGAACATGCCCGATTTCACCACCCGGTCGATGGCGGCATATTCCGCCGCGTCCCAGCTGGTTGTGGCCAGGGGGAATTGGATCTCGCTCATGCGTGATGCTCCTTGAAATGGGCGTAGGTCAGGGCAATGCCCTCCGCCAAGCTGGTTTTGGGCGACCAGCCAAACGCCTCTTGCCGGGTCACCGAGACCAGCTTTTGCTTCATGCCCGTCGGCTTGCTGAGGTCATGGGTGAATGCACCCTCCCAGCCGATGACCCGCGCCGCCTCAACGTAATAGTCATTCACCGAATGATCATGGCCCAGCCCGATATTCATGAAATCAGGCAAGTCATCGAACCGCTCCGCCGCGCGCCATATTCCATCGGCCAGATCGCCGGAAAACATGAACTCGCGCCGGGCCGTGCCATCACCCCAAATCTCGACCGTTCCGGCACCGCTTTCTTTCGCTTCGTGCACCTTGCGAATAATCGCGGGCACCAGATGGGACACTTTGGGATCGAACTTGTCATGCAGACCATAGAGGTTGCAGGGCATCAGTGTCTTGTAGCTCAGGCCCTCGTTTTCCTCAGACACAAAGGCACAGAGCCGCGCAACACTGAGTTTGGCCAACCCATACCCTTCGTTGGTGGGCTCCAACGGGCCTTTGCCCAGGCTCTCTTCCTGCAACGGGTTGGGAGCGTCATGGGGATACATACAGCTTGATCCCAGATTGATCAGCTGAGGTACTTCGACCGCTTGGGCCGCTTTCACGACATTCACGCCCATATCCAGATTGTCGGTCAGAAACCCGGCCTTATGGGCCATATTGGCCTGAATGCCGCCCACACGCCCGGCGGCGTGGATCACCAGATCAGGTGTTTCAGCGGCCACAAAACCCATCACCGCTGCGCGGTCCGTCAGGTCAAGGTCAGCGGAAGTGGGCGCGACCATCTCATGCCCGGCTGCATCCACATGATCCTGAATGGCACGGCCCACCATGCCGCGCCCTCCGGTCAGCAGGACTTTCATGAATGCTCTTGCGCACGCTTTTGCGCTTCGGCCTCGGCCAGATCCGAGGTGACCATCTCATCGACCAGCTGCTCGAAACTTGTCTCGGGTTCCCAATTCAGTTGCTGGCGCGCTTTGGAGGCATCACCCAACAATGTCTCAACCTCGGTAGGGCGGAAATATTGCGGATCGACGCGCACAACCACGCGGCCATCGGCGTCTTTGGCGACTTCATCAACGCCCTCGCCCTCAAAACTAAGGCTCATACCCAGCTTCTCGGCCGCGCGCGCCACAAACTCACGCACAGAATATTGCTGCCCGGTGGCGATCACGTAATCTTCGGGGCGGTCCTGTTGCAGCATCAGCCACATCATCTGCACGTAATCCCGCGCATGGCCCCAGTCGCGCTTGGCATCCATATTGCCCAAGAGCAGCTCATCCTGCATGCTCAGCTTGATGCGCGACAGCGCGCGGGTGATCTTGCGTGTCACAAAGGTTTCCCCGCGAATGGGGCTTTCGTGGTTAAAGAGGATGCCGTTGCAGGCATACATGTCATAGGCTTCGCGATAATTCACCGTGATCCAATAGGCATAAAGCTTGGCCACCGCATAGGGGCTGCGCGGGTAGAACGGTGTTGTCTCGCGCTGAGGGGTTTCCTGCACCAAGCCATGAAGCTCCGAAGTCGAGGCCTGATAAAACCGGGTCTTGTCGCCCAGCCCCAGAAACCGGATCGCCTCCAGCAGACGCAGCGCACCCATGGCATCGGAATTGGCGGTGTATTCCGGCTCTTCAAAACTGACAGCCACATGGCTTTGCGCGGCGAGGTTATAAACCTCATCAGGGCGAACCTTCTGCAGCACGTTGGTCAGCGACGAACTGTCGGTCATATCACCATGATGCAACTGAAACTGACCGGATTTTCCCGGCTCACCCTCAAACAAATGATCAATGCGTGCGGTGTTAAACAGCGACGTGCGCCGCTTGATGCCATGCACCTCATAGCCCTTATCCAACAGGAATTCCGAAAGGTAGGCCCCGTCCTGCCCGGTCACCCCGGTGATCAGTGCTTTTTTCAATTCTCAGCCCCTCGCAAAATTCGTCTGGTTTCGAGATACTGCCTTAGCAGGCGAATGAAAAGAATGCAGCTTATGAAACGCCAAACTGAGCGGTTCTGGCAACCGAGTAAGCTTACCTTATTTTAGGCTCAATTAGCATTAGACTCGATTCGCAATAAGGGCGGTTATTTTTGAACGGAGGTATCCCTGCCCATTTGGTCAGGCTGTTTTCAAATTCAGGTTTGCCAGGGCCGCTACATTCCTTGCGATCATATCCGCCTGGCCATTATTGCGATGGGTATCGGCAAAAATCCCGAACTTTTTCATGCGGCAAATTCCATGCTCTACGCCGATGCGCAGCTTTGCGTGCCATGTGTTGCAGCTTTTCCGCTCTTTGGCAAGGGGATGGTTCCCTGAGGCTTTGAGCGGGACTTCCAGCGACGTTCCCGGATAACCGGGATCGCCCGGGACAGGCACACCGGGGGGCTTGTCCACGCGCGCTTCATCATATATCCGCCTGTCGTGCTTTCGCCCGGGCTGTGCAGGACCAACGGCCAGGATCCTTTTCCTGTCGTCGGTAATGATCCGGTGCGACGCTGTATGGCGTTTCTTCTTTCCTGAATAACTGGCTTTGCGCCTTGACGGCGTCCCGGGGCGCTGAACAGGGCGCCCGGTACCATCGATCACAGGATAGAGAAGATCGTTTCTTTCCTGTGTCGATAATTTGATCCTGCGCTCCGGCATGGCGAAATGGCCAGCCATCACCGTCGTCATGGCGCGAACGCGGCGGCAAACTGTAGGGCTGGAAATGTCGAAAAGCAGGCCAACAAAGGCCTGGCCGGCGTATGTGCGGTAATGGATCAGGCACAAAAGCATTTGTTCCGCCAGTTGCAGCCGATACTTCCTGCCGCCCCCGATGGCCCGTTGTCTGTTCTTTCGGGACAAACGCGGGGCTTCACCGGCAAGCCAAATCGGGTGAAGCTGACAAACCGGAGCATCAAAATCCGCCGGACGTATTCCGGAAAGGCGGAAAAACAACTCTGGACGTGCTCGTAAAACTTTCAGTACGGCCATTCCGGCAAACTCCACTGCTTCGGTGAAGCTGGAATAGCAGAAATCTACCTATTGCGAAACAGGTCTATTGATTATGCGTGCCAACCTGTAATAGAACACACCATGAACAAAATTATGGGGTGCGGCACATGGATCGTCAAGCTTTTTTGGTGTGGCTCAACGAGATCGACGACCTTTCATCGAAACAACGGGCTGAAACCGGACGGCTCGTTGCCGGGGTTTCGTCGCTGGAAAGCGTGATCGATCTCCCTGAGGCGAATGTTCGCGAGGGGCGTATCTGTCCGCACTGCGCTTCGGGCGGTGCGATCATCAGGGGCCATGCAAGTGGCCTGACGAGGTTCTTTTGCAAAGGCTGTCGCAAAACCTTCAACGCGCTGACCGGGACGCCGCCTGCCCGCTTGCGCCACAGGGACAGATGGGCAGGGTTCGCAGCTTCCCTGCGCGACGGCGAAACGGTAAAGGCGTCCGACGGGCGTTGTATGGTGGCCGACACCACTGCTTTTCGTTGGCGTCATCGCTTTCTTCAGGCCGCAACGGTCGGTGCGGTCAAGCTGTGCGGAATCGTCGAAGCCGACGGGACGTTCTTTCCGCGCAGCCGGAAAGGGGGCCGTAATCTCTCCGGAAAGGCCCGCAAACGCGGGGGAAAGGCCTCAAAACGCGGATTGTCGAAGGAGCAGGTTCCGGTCCTCGTTGCGGTCGACCGATCAGGCACCGCCATCAGTGCTGTCTTGCCTGCGGTGACAGCCGAACATCTCAAAACGGTTCTGCAGCCACGTCTTGATGGGGACGCTCTCCCGGTGACCGATGGCTGCACCGGCTACCCGCCCTGCGCCGCAGAAACGGGCGTCAGCCATGAAAGTCTCAACCGGACCGCCGGAGAACGTGTCCGTGGTGAATTGCACATTCAAACCGTGAACAGTCGGCATGAGCGGTTAAAGACCTTCCCGCGCCGCCATCGGGGCATCGCGACCAAATACCTGGACAGCTGCCTTCGGTGGTTCCACCCTGCCGTCCTTCCGAGCCACCAAACGCCGCGCGCGATACTTGCCGCCGCCGCAGGCATCCTGCCTGTAACACGCCACGCATAATCAATGCTAATTGAGCCTTATTTTTTCTCGCCACCGGCTGCACTGAAAATTGACAACCCAGCCCGGACTAACTGAAAGGCCTGATGGTGCTTTGGCTTTCTGTCCGAGGCCTTCCGCAATATGTAGCTTTGCTGGGTCGTTCGTTACAGTGCCACCCTTGCAATGGGTTTTCGCAAATGCCTCCTGTGCCAATCCTATGGCCGATGCACGGTTTCGCCTACCATAGATACGGCCAAAAAAGCTGGTATTCCTCGTCTACCTCTAACCGCCGATAAGAGCTTCGCGGATACATTGCCGAATAGGGTTCGGTCGGATTAATACTTATCGCAATCGGAATCGGGACCCTTGGCCATTTCGAGGATAACGTTGATGAACATTCAAACCATACATTGGAATGACAGTTGAGCACCCTTGTGAGTGCCGGACCAATAGCGTCACACCAGACCCTGGAAAAGGGCTGCCTCGCCTCGGCAGAGATTGCAGAGCATTACTTGCAACCGAAGCTGGCGCGGTCAAATGCGAACTCAACAGTTGCCTTGCACCGCTCAAGAACATAAGGAACCCGCCCGGATCTAAGTGTCTGATCAGAAATGAGTTGAGTGAATTCAACAGGGTGTGATTCTGTTCGGTTATGAAATTGAACGGAGATCACAATGGCCTGGACTGAATTCACCCGTGCGCAGCATATGCGCGAAACAAAGTGCTATCCAAGTGATTTGACCGATGCGGAATGGAATATCGTGCGGTCATTGTTACCCGGCCGTAACCGCCCTGGGCGTCCGCGAAAGGTGCATTTGCGTCGGGTCTGGAATGCGATTCAGTATCTTGCCGCCGCCGGGTGCGCATGGTCGCTCCTGCCGAAGGACTTTCCTGCGGTCTCGACTGTGCGTTACTATTTCCACCTCTGGCGAGATGATGGCCTGCTGGCCCGGATCAACCGCCACCTGGTCGCGGCCGTGCGCCTCGCGGCAGGCCGCGATGTGCAGCCGACAGCCGGTGTGATCGACAGCCAGAGCGTTAAAACCTCTGAAAACACGTCCCTTTCCGGCTACGATGCGGGCAAGCGGATCAAAGGTCGAAAACGCCACATTATCACTGATACCTGTGGCAATCTGATCGCATGCGAGGTCCATACGGCCAACATTCAGGATCGTGACGGTGCGCCCGGGGTCTTCGCCAGGCTCCGCCGTGAGGCCCCGAAACCGCGCCACATGTTCGCGGATGGCGGCTATGCCGGGCCGAAGCTGCGGGGTGCCCTCGTGAGCCTCGGACGCTGGACGCTACAGATCATCAAGCGCTCCGACACCGCCGGGGGCTTCGAGGTGCTGCCACGCAGATGGGTTGTGGAACGCACCTTCGCATGGCTCGGTCGCTGCCGTCGTTTGGCAAAGGATCGGGAGAAATCCATCGAAAGCGCCGAGGCCTGGCTGCTCATCGCCCACATCAGGCGCGTGACCCGACTACTTGCAACAGATTGAAATCCTTCATCCCATTTTGAATCAGACACTAAGGTTGAAAGGATCACCTTGCAGACTGGCCACAATAGTTTTTGTGACAAAGTCAGGTCCTGGCACTGAAAATCGCCGCCTGACGTATTGGTCACCGTGTTTCTGGAATTCAGGGGATGGCGGAAGCAGACCGCATTGATACCATTTACGCTGTCCCGCTTCCATTCTTCGCCCACAACCTAGGTGTTACCCGGAAACCAAAGCCAGGCCTTTCCAGCATGACCGATATGGTTGACCTGGAATCCATGGGCGAGGTTGAACGAAAGATACGTCCGACCAGCGATCGGGTAATCTGGAAACCGGTTCTGGCGCGAGTTGACTTCGGCTATGGCCACTGCCGCGCCGGATTTAGGAGCCGACGGCGCGCTTCCACACGCCGTCACTAAAGCTGCGAGAACTGCCGCTATGCCAAGCCTGATGGCTCGTGTAGTTAACACTTCAGGCCAATCGCCCAGATCGGCGGGCTCGTGCCTTCAACAGAGCTGACAATACTGATATCCGAGTCGTTTCCCATACCCAACGCAACGAGAACACCCGCATTCAGATTTGCAGAACAACCAGATGCTTTGGAGGCGACGGCGTTCAAATCATCAATTGAATGTTTGAGAGAGTGTCCTGTCTTCTGTGTATGAGTAATTCGGTCCATGCTTCCAAACTGAAGGAGCATGACGATAATGACGATTTCCAAAGAACTACTGGACGAGCTGCCTAGCGGTGTTGAACGACCCAAAGATTTACTTTCCACAATCTGGTCTAAAGCCTCCGACTTTAGTCGGAAAAACATTCAAACGTGCGCCGAAGGCGCTCAAGACCCACTGAACCCTCTGACTTTAGTCGGAGGAGGTTCAGTTGGCGACAAGGGTGTCAATCGCAGAGTAAAATGGGTCCATGTCGCGGCGTAAAAATGGGCCACTTCGGTTGATGTTTTGTGGCGCTTTTGCACGCGTGCTCGTCACAAAGCTGAAGCGTGCCAAAGCGCATGCTGGCCATAAGGCCAGCATTATTCTGACTGTGATTGCGGGCTGGTTATTTTCGGTTGTTGCGACTGTGTTTGAGCCGATAGCTTTCGCCATTCATCTCGAGGATGTGGACGTGATGGGTTAAACGATCGAGTAGCGCACCGGTCAGCCGCTCAGAGCCAAAGACTTCAGTCCATTCATCGAAGGGCAGGTTCGAGGTTATGATGATGGAGCCGCGTTCATAGCATTGGGATATGACCTCGAAGAGCAGCTCTGCGCCAGATTTGCTGAGCGGTACGAAGCCCAGTTCATCAATGATCAACAGGTTCTGGCTGGTCAGTTGCTTTTGAAGGCGCTGCAATCTCCGCTCATCTTGAGCCTCGATCAGATCATGGACTAATGCCGCAGCCGTTGTGAAGCGCACCTTCAGTCCTCTTTGACATGCAGCCAGCCCAAGTCCCAGGGCGATGTGTGTCTTGCCCGTGCCTGACGGGCCGAGCGCGATGATGTTCTCCCTGCGATTAACGTAATCGCATCGTGCCAGATCCATCGTCAGGGGCTTGTTCAAGCTTGGCATGATCTTGAAGTCAAAGCTATCCAAGCTCTTGGTGCTGGGGAACTTCGCCGCTTTGATGCGCCGTTCAATCATCCGGCGTTCGCGGTCGATCAATTCCATCTCACACAGCCGCGCCAGATAGTGGATGTGATCTTTGTTCTCTGCAGCACAGAGCTGCGCCTGTTTGGCATACTCGCCTTGGAACGTTGGCAGTCGCAGTTGTTTAAGATGATGCCGTAGAAGAATCCGAGGGGCTTCGGTCATGCCGCGGTCCTTCCCATCAAGCTCATGTAACTGGATGGGCGTGTTGTGCCGACATTGGCCTTGGGCAAGTATGGATAGAAGTCCAAATCCAATCGTGGTGGCCGCTTCTCAACCCGACACAGTACAAGGTGTTTTACGGCGTCATAGCCAATTGCACCCATATCTATTGCCTGCTGGATTGCGCCTTGCACAACATCCATTTCGAAGGTCTCCAAAAGGCGCAAGACTTGAACGTATTCTCGCTTGCCCGGCTTACCCATTCTGGCTTCAAGCAGTCGGTGCAGCGTGGCAAATACATCTGGCAAATGCCAACCCTGCAAAGGCGCGGCCTGATCCAGGGCACCCACCTTTTGTTCAAGCAGGGGCAAAAAGTGCAATGGGTCAAAGACCATATCCGCTGATGTGTAGGATCGTTTGTGCCGCGCAATAATCTCATTGCCGCAGCCGATGATAACCTCATGCACAAACCCACGCACATGAACATCGTGGTGCGCATAGGCTACTGGCACCGAGTAATCATTGCTGCGATAGCGCACCATTGAGATCGACGTTGCACGCGTGCTGACGTGATCGCAGGCTTCATATTCTGCGACGGGCAATCCCATCAGAGCATCCAAATCCGACATCAGGCGTGCGCCTATGGTTTGGGTGTGACCCCGCAACGTATCGGCCTGACGTGCTAAACACTTCTCTTCCAAATGTGCGTTCAGATCATCAAAGCTGTCATAGCGAGGTGCGGGAACCATGAAGTTGCGGCGGGTGTATCCAACCATGCCCTCAACGTTGCCTTTATCGTTCCCTCGCGCGGGTCTGCCAAACTTGTCATCAAACAAGTAATGCGACTGCAGTTCCGTAAACCGACGTGTGCGGATGCGCGTCTTATCCCCGAGTATCCGAGCCACGGCGATCTTGGTATTGTCGTAGAGAATGGATTGCGGAATGCCGCCAAAGAATGCAAAGGCGGACACATGGCCATCGCAAAACGCCTCGGTTGTCTCAGCTGGATATCCCTTCACAAACACCGCATCAGAATGTGGCAAGCTCATCACGAAGAAGTGGATCTTGCATTCCACGCCACCGATCACGCCCAGCGTCTCACCAAAATCAACCTGCGCATGGCCCGGCCGATGCGACAACGGCACAAACACCTCTTTGGTGCGCCGTTTTTGCTCGCGCACGTAATAGGTCACCGTGGTCAGGCTGCCGGCATATCCATGCTCATCGCGCAGCCGTTCAAAGATGCGCTTGGCCGTGTGTCGCTGCTTTTTGATCAGGGCTTTGTCTGTGCGCAGTATCTCATCGACCACACCAACATAACCATCAAGCGTTGGCCGCCGAGGCGCTTCCGACCGACGATACCCAGGCGGAAGTTCATGGCGCAGCATCTTCGCGATCGTCTTACGATCTTTGTTCTCTAATCTGTCAATGCGTTCTCTAATCTGTCAATGCGTGTTTCCTGAGTTTCCTGCTTTTGATGTCAGAGGTTGCCTTTGTTCTCTTCGAACTCTGAGGTTCATGATGGGGTTGGCTGGGTGTGGGTCGGCAATGTTGAAACCGCAATCATACCGTTGGTCTTGGCTGTTGCTACAGAATCGGCGCCGTGTCTCACGCCCTCCCTCGGGCATCGTCCCAGATGGGAACTTTGATTTAGGAATCCTCGTTGTCGCCTCGTAAGCCTTACGCGGACTGGAAGTCAGTTTTGTCTCGCATAATGGCATGAAGTATGATTGCCAGACGACGCGCCAGAGCCACTCGGGCCTTTCTCATCGTTGAGCGCGCACCGATTGCGAGGGCCCATGTCTTCAATTTGAGCGGAGCGGCATACCGCGTCAGCATCACATTGGCGGCCTCATAGAGAAGCGTTCTGACGCGCACGTCGCCCCGCTTTGAGATGCTGCCCGTGTAGTCGATTTCACCAGATTGATGCCGTCGCGGCACCAGTCCAAGATACGCCCCCACATCACGCGATTTCCTGAAACGCGACGGATCATCAATTGCTGCGGCAAAGGCCAATGCTGTGATCGGACCGACCCCTGGTACCGTCATAAGGCGCTGGCAGACTTCGGATTTGCGGGTCATCTTTTTGATGTCGCCATCAATGGCTGCAACCGCCGCGAGGATTGCTTCGCGTGCTGCGAACAGTCCGCAAATTGCGGCATGGAGGCCAGGCACTCCATCGCTAACTTTTAGCGCCGCGTTTTTGAATGCCGGAGACAAAGCTCGTGGCAGCCGCACGCCGAAGACGACGACCAGACCGCGGATCTGATTGTCGAGCGTCACACGCTGTCCGACCAGCTTCTTGCGGGCTGCGATCAGCGACCGGATTGCGTGCGCTGACAGTGATTTGACATGGGTCGGCTTGTAGAATCCCGTCCGCGCCAGGTGTGCCAAACCGCGGGCATCATTGCGGTCCGTCTTGTGGCCGGCCAGAGATTTAAGGGCCTGATATGCTTGCCTGCTCTCGATGCAAACAACCGGGACACCAAGCTCCGTCAGCCCATGGTAAAGCATTGGTGCCATCCGTCCCGTTTCAAATACAACTTTGGCACATGGTGGTCCAGAAGCGAGGAAGTCAGCGATCGCTTTTGGTGTTGAGCTCGCTTTTCCTTCACGAATAAGGGCCCCTTCACGATCCAGAATGCAGATATGCGTCTCTTCCATGGACACATCCAAACCAGCAAAATATTCCATTGGTCAGTCTCCTTTTCAATTGCATGTGCATCCAGAATAACAGGGGTAACTGAGTGCTGATCCTGATTACGCCATGTTGAAAAACCGCGCCGCTTCTCGGCCAGACATACCGTCCTTCAAACAAGCACGGCGCACACGACTATAAATATCCACAGAATACATCTCCCGCCCTCCGAATAAACGAAGGGCACAAACTGGCGGACTTTTACTCCGCTACAACTGCGATATGCAGCCGCTTCTGTGGCCCAATATTGCTCCGCGTTTTACAATGCCCGCGCCAAAGCCGCTGGCCCCGCCCGTCACAATCGCTGTCTTTCCCTGAAGTCGCATGATCCCTCTCCTTCGCGTATTGTCATGCTCCGACAGCGAGGAGAAGTGTGCAAGATTTTTCGTGCGAAAAATCTCGGGTCCCTCAGACCGGGCGGGCAATATCCCAGGTGATCTGGTCAATTCCTGCCAGACGGGCAAAGCGGGTCAGTTCTGCGTCCAGCTTCTCAAGCCGGCTTGCACCCCATTTCACTCCGTGTTGGGGCCAGAATCCGGTCACAGTCAAGCAATCTGCCTTTCGATCCGCCTTCAGTTCACATCGCCCGACAAAGCGGACTCCTTCCAGCAACGGATAGACGTAATACCCCCAAATCCGTTTGTCTTTGGGTACAAACATCTCGTTGCGGTACTCAAAGCCAAACAAGCGCTGCAATCGCATACGATCCCGTATGGCTGGATCGAAAGGATTAAGGATACGTAACCGTATGGTTGGCGCTGGCGCCTGCACCAAACGCTCTTCAATATCGGACACGGCCCAGGCATCACGCCAGGTTCCGTCGGCAGATTGCACCTCGACCGGCACCAGCTTGCGCCTCTCCAGCCAGGCGCGTGCCTCTTTGGCGCCCATCGCCTCCCAGAACTTCCGCACCTCGCCACAGGTGCCGACACTGATCAGATCAAGTGCTTGATCACAAAGAATATCTGCCTGTTCTTCTGCACTTGGCCCATCGCGAAGATGATGCGGGAATACCCGCTCGCCCAGATCATAGAACTTCACGAAGTTCTCACGATGGCAGGTTGCTAGGTCGCCTGCATACCACATCTGATCCAGGGCTTTCTTGTGCGGTGGCCGTGCCCACATCTCACGCGGACCCTCAACCTTGGTCTCGAAGGCATGAGTGGACAGCGCGCCTTCCAATTCAATACGCTTACGTATGTTCTTAATCTCTTCCTGCCCCAGACCAGACCGATACCAGTCCGCTGCCGAGACTTTGTCGCCCAGACGGCGGAACTGCCTTTGCCAGTTGGGCAGCATTGTAGAGGGGATCAGCGAGGCGTCATGGGTGAAATGCTCAAACAGCTCACGCTTGCGCAACAGTTCCCAGACCATGCCCTCGCGATAGTTCTGGTTGCGCGTCCATAGGATATGATTGTGGGCGCGCGTAACGTTGCGGATGGTATCGATCTGCAAAAACCCGATCTGTCGGATCAGCGCCATGACATCAAGGTTGCCAACCGGGGTCCGTGACAAGCCATTGGTCCACAGCCACAGCCGCCGTGCGTCCCGGTTGGTGATCCGTAGCGACGTCACTCTTCGTGCAGATAGATCAACGCGTGTTGAAGATCGCGGCCTTTCATCTTCAAAACAACATCGTAGTAAAGTTTCACCGCCTCACAGGCATGCGCAGGCTTGGCACGGTTAAAATTGTCGAAGGCTGATCCTATCGATCGCAGAGCGGGATCCGCCTCAACCCGCAGACGGAGTGTTTCATTGATCTTTTCCTGAATGCGGGCGCTGTCTGCCGGGCTCAGGGTCTTGGGCGCGCGGCTGATCCCGTTACGGATAGCCTCGCGCTGCAGCGCATAGTAACGCTTTAACGTGGGCGCGCTTAACCTCGCTTCGGCCTGTCCCACCAAACGATCCATCCGTTGTTCAGACATCCGCCCCTTGACCAGCAAGCCACATTCGCGTGGCTGCATACTGTTCAGGATGGCCAGTTGTACCTTGTAATACAGGGCCTTGTCCGAAGTCGGCAGATGGGTATATCCGTTGTCAAACAATGGCGCGATCAGACCTTGCGGGGCCCAGGCCCTGGGCAAATTCCCATCATAGACGGCAATCAACCTGTCGGCGATGTAGCCGGTCACGGCCTTGTCGGTCATCAAACGACGCTCATGCTCCTCGGCCAGGGCCAGCTTTTCACCGCTGAAACCTTGTGCGGTCAGGCGTTCGCGCATCCCGCTCATATCAGGCAACTGCCCCATCAATTCGATGATATCTTCACGGGTCGCAGGACTGTCCTGAGCTGCCGCCATACCGCCAAGGCCCAGCATCAGACATAAAAGTACGATTTTCGGATACAACTGCCACTCCTATTCCTGCAGGCGCGGCCGCATCAGCCACTGCTTATTATTTTCTAGCGCATTTGGCAGGAATGGAAAGCACAACACGTCGATACCAGCCAGGTCAGCCGTCCCTGCGTCAATCAAATTTCATCGCAACCGGTCCCTCATCCCGCACGAGGCAGACACGGGACAGCTTCGATCAATTGTTGCGTATAGAGATGCTGCGGGTTGTCAAAGACCTCGTCGGTGGCCCCATGTTCCACGATCCGGCCAGCCTGCATCACCAGAACCCGATCCGTGACATTGCGCACCACGCTCAGGTCGTGACTGATAAACAGATAGGTCAGGCCAAACCGGTCACTCAGATCGGCGAGAAGATCAAGAATTTGCGCCCGTACCTGAACATCCAGCGCGCTCACCGCTTCGTCCAGAATGATCAGTTCTGGGTGAATAATCAGGGCGCGGGCAATCGCGATGCGCTGGCGTTGCCCACCGCTGAATTCATGAATGTATTTGTTTGCATCCGCCGCGTGCAGCCCGACACTTTCCAGTGCTTCAGCCACCGCCCTCGTCCGCTCGGCGCCTTGCGGGGGCGCATCCAGCAGATGGAATGGCTCGGCCACCGACCGGCCCACTTTGTGGCGTGGATTGAAGCTGCCGTAAGGGTCCTGAAACACCACCTGCATGTGCCGCCTGATGGCGCGGCTGACCCCGGCATCAATGATCTGTCCCATCATATCGATCCGCCCGCCTTGCAGCGGATCAAGCCCCAGAATAGCGCGGGTCAGCGTTGATTTGCCGCAGCCGGATTCACCAACAAGGCCCAGGTTTTCGCCTTTGTGAATATCAAAGCTGACACCATCGACCGCCCGAAACCGCCCCGGCTTGCCCAACCATCCGGCGCGTTGCGTGGGATAGTCGCGCACGACATTGCGCAGGCTGAGCAAAGGAGCAGTGCTCGCCTGACCATCGCGCTGCGGCACATGATCGGAGGCCTCCAACAGCGTCCTGACATAGGAATGCTGCAATCCACCAAACCGCCCGGTTTCCAGCACTTCGCCATAGCGCATGATCACGATCTCATCGGCCATATCAGCAACCACGCCCAGATCATGGCTGATCAGCAAAAGACCCATGCCATCCTCGACCACAAGACGTTTCAGCAGCGTCAGAACCTCGGCCTGCGTGGTGACATCCAAAGCCGTTGTCGGTTCATCCGCGATCAGCAGTTTGGGGCGCAGCGCGATGGCCATGGCGATGCCGACCCGTTGCCGTTGCCCACCGCTCAACTCATGCGGATAGCGCGATAGGGGAAACTGACTTTGCGGCAGTTCGACCCGCTCCAGCGCCTCGGCCGCGCGCGCCATCGCTTTCGTTTTGCTGACATTCTCGTGGATCAGAATGGTTTCGGCCACCTGTTTACCAATTGTGTGCAAAGGGTTCAGCGCAGTCATGGGTTCCTGAAAGACCATGCCCACATCGCGCCCGCGCAAGGCGCACATCTCGGCCTCGCTCAGCCCCATCAAGTCGTGACCATTCAGGCTGATCAGACCCTGCACCTCGGCGGCCTCCGGCAACAGGCGCATCACACTCAGCGCGGTCATGGATTTGCCCGATCCGCTTTCGCCGATCACGCCGGTGATCTGGCCCGCCTCAACAGTCAGCGACACGTCTTTCAGCACCGGATGCCGACCGATCGACAGGCATAGCCCCTTGATCTGTAACAGGCTCATGGCGTTTGCCCTCGCAGCCTTGGGTCCAGCCGGTCACGCAGCCCGTCGCCCAACAGGTTCAGCCCCAGCACGGTCAGCAAAATCGCCATCCCCGGGAACAGCGCCATATGCGGGGCAAAGGAAATCATCGTCTGGCTATCGGCCAGCATGCGGCCCCAACTCGGCAAAGGCGGCTGCGCGCCGAGACCGACATAGCTGAGGCCGGCCTCGGCCAGAATGCCGAGAGAAAACTGAATGGTGCCCTGCACGATCAGCAGGTTGGCAACGTTGGGCAGGATATGTTCCCATGAAATCCGCAATGGCCCCTTGCCTGCCACCTGCGCCGCCAACACATAATCGCGGGTCCAAAGGGACAGCGCCGCACCGCGCACCAGACGGGCAAAGACGGGGATGTTGAAAATGCCAATGGCGATGATCGCATTCACCGCACCGGCCCCGAAAGCGGCGGTGATCATGATCGCGATCAGCACGCTGGGAAAGGCAAAGATCAGATCGTTGCCGCGCATGATCACCTCGTCCCACCAACTGCCGCGATTGGCGGCGGCGGCCAGACCCAAAGGCACGCCCAGCCCCATGCCGATCCCCACCGCCACCAGTGCGACAGCAATCGAGGTGCGGGCACCAACCATGATCATGCTGAGAATATCGCGGCCAAAATGATCTGTCCCCAAGGGGTGCGCGATTGAAGGCGATTTGATCTTGTTGGCAATGTCGACCGATGTGATGTCATAAGGCACCCAGAGGAATGACAGCAGCGCTGCCCCGGCAAAAAGCACGGTCAGGGCCATTCCAAGGATCAAGCCAAATCTCATCGCCGCCCCCTCAGCCGGGGATCGACCCAAGCATAGGCCAGATCGACGGCGAAATTCACCATGATCACGGCAAAGACCAACAGCATCACCACCGATTCCACCACGATCAGATCGCGGGCGGAAATGGCCTTGAACACCAACTGCCCAAGGCCCGGCAGGAAGAACACGTTTTCAATGATGATTGCACCCGCCAGCAGGAACGAGAATTGCAGCCCGATGATGGTCAGCACCGGGATCATCGCGTTGCGCAATGCATGGCGGCGCAGGGCCTGTCCCCGGCTTAACCCCTTGGCGCGGGCGGTGCGGATGCAATCCTCGCCCAGCGTGTCCAGCATGGCCGAACGCATCACCCGCGCCAGAATGCTTGCCTGTGGCAGAGCCAGCGCGATAGCAGGCAAGGTCAGGCTTTTGAGGCCCACCAGCAGGCCGTCCTCCCACCCGGCAAAGCCCCCGGCGCTGAACCAACGCAGGTTGATGGCAAAGGCCACCACCATCAGCATCGCAAACCAGAAATTCGGAATCGCCACGCCCAGCTGCGTTGTGCCCATCACGGTGAAATCCACCCAGCTGCCTCGCCGTGACGCCGCCCAGATGCCCGCTGGAAAGGCGATCAGCGTGCTGAGCGTCAGGGCATAAAGCGCCAGCGGCAGGCTGACCCAGAGCCGTTCGCCAATCATCTCGGCCACAGGGGTGCGATACGTGTAGGAAATGCCGAAATCTCCCACCAACATGCCGCTGACACAGCCGATATATCGCTCAACCATGCCTTTGTTCAGGCCCAGCTCATCGCGCAGGGCGGCCAACGTATCCTCTTGCGCGTTCAGCCCCAGCATGAACGAGGCCGGATCGCCCGGCACCACCTCAAGGCTGAGGAAAATCACCAGGCTCGCCACCCAGAGGCTGACGATCAGCGATCCGACCCGGTTGATGAGGTAACGCGCCATGGGATCACGTTAGGCGTGGGCATGGCGGCGGTCCAGCCTTGGCGGGCTGACCGGGTGTCACTCTTCCCAATAGACGCCGGTCAGATCGGTGGCCTGTGTCGGCAGATCGCTCCACAATCCGCGCAGCCTGGCATTGGCGACAGTGGCGGTGGCCAGTTGAAACAGATACCCGTTCACATAATCCTCGGCGATGGTGCGCTGCATTTTCACCAGAATATCCGAGCGCATGGCCGGATCGGTTTCCTGCGTCAGTGCAGTATTCAACGCCTGAAAGTCGGGATTGTCATATTGGAAATAATAATCGGGCCGCGCGTAAATCCCGATGTCAAAAGGTTCGGTATGGCTGACGATTGTCAGACCGAAATTCTTGCCCTTGAACACCTCTTCCAGCCATTGCGACCACTCGAGATTGGTGATCTCGGTCTCAATCCCCACCTCTCGCAACTGGGCCGCGATAATCTCGCCTCCGCGCCGCGCATAGGACGGGGGTGGCAGTTTCAGCGTGGTGGTGAACCCATTCGGGAACCCAGCCTGCGCCAGTAGGGCGCGCGCCAGTTCAGTGTCGTGTTGGGACACACCGGTCAGGTCCACATAATCCGGATTATGTGGGGCGAAATGCGCACCAATCGGCGTGCCAAGGCCAAACATCGCCCCATCGATAATGGCCTGACGGTCAATCGCATGGGCAATCGCCTCGCGCACTTTAACGTTGTTGAGCGGCTCCATCTGGTTGTTCATCGCCAGAATGGTCTCGCCCTCGGTGGAGCCGACCAACACCTGAAAGCGCGGATCGGCCTGAAACTGAGGCAGGTTTTCGGGGGCCGGGAAGGTGGGAAAGGCATCCACATCCTCAGCCATGACAGCGGCGAAGGCGGCGGTGGGATCGCTGATGAATTTGAACGTCACCCGATCCAGCTGTGCAGGGGTACCCCAATAGTCGTCATTGCGCAGCAGGATGATCCGGTCGCCCTGCACCCAATCATCAAACCGGAATGCACCGGTGCCGATGGGATCGGATTTGATCTCGCCAATGCTTTCAGGGGCGACAATCACCGCGTCCCCCCAGGCCAGGTTGAACAGGAGGTTGCCATTGGGTGCGCCCAGCGTGAGGGTCACGGTCAGGTCATCCACAACCTGAACATCTTCGATCCCTTCAAACAAAGCCTTTTGCGCGTTCTGGCTCATCTCGTCCCGGGCACGATCAAGGGTGAATTTTACGTCCCCCGCATCCATCGCAGTACCATCATGAAACGTCACTCCGGGGCGCAGCGTGAAGGTATAAGACAGCCCATCGCCCGAGATTTCCCAGCTTTCGGCAAGGCCGGGATTGACCGATCCGTCGGGACCAAACCGCGTCAAACCTTCAAAAATATTGGAATAGACCACCTGATCAATCGCGCCCGCAGCGGCACTTGTCGGGTCCAGATGTGGCGGTTCCAGTTGCTGACCGATCACGGCCTCGCCTTCCGCCTGTGCCATCCCGGCAAGCGCAAGGGTGATCCCGATCAAAGCAGGTCTAGCCAAGGATATCATTGCGTCTCTCCTTCGTGACTGGGACGGTCCCATGCGACACTGTATTCCCCTACTCTTTCCGCAAATGCGCGCGCGATCAAGGGGCACAAATGACGCCAACTGTGGATTTCCCGCGTTGGGCTTGGTAAATGACGCGGCAACGCAGCATTACACCCGGAGGGCCCCATGAGCGCCACCGCCCGCAAGACCGCCCCAATGCCCGATGATATCCGGGCCATGAAAAGCGGCGCACCCATTGTCAGCCTGACCGCCTACACCACGCCCATGGCGCAGATGATGGACGGTGTCTGTGACTTCGTGCTGGTGGGTGACAGCGTCGGCATGGTGCTGCATGGGTTGCCCTCGACCCTTGGGGTGACGATGGAAATGATAACCCTTCATGGCGCGGCTGTGGCGCGGGGGTTGACCCGCTCGATGCTGGTGATCGACATGCCGTTTGGCTCATACGAGGAAAGCCCGGCGCAGGCGTTTCGCAATGCCGCCGCCCTGATGCGCGACACCTCGGTCGCTGCTGTGAAACTGGAAGGCGGCACCCATATGGCCGAAACCATCGCGTTCCTGGTGGCGCGCGGCGTGCCGGTCATGGCCCATATCGGTCTGACCCCGCAATCCATCAACACGCTGGGTGGTTACAAGGTGCAGGGGCGCGATGATCAGGCCGATCAGTTGATGGCCGATGCACGCGCCGTCAGCGAGGTCGGGGCGTTCTGCGTGGTGCTTGAGAAAGTGCCCGCCACGCTGACCGATCAGATCACAGAGGACATCGCCATCCCCACCATTGGCATTGGGGCCTCGCCCAATTGCGACGGTCAGATCCTTGTAGTCGACGACATGCTGGGCCTGTTCACCGAATTCAAACCGAAATTTGTCAAACGTTTCAGCAATCTCGGGGAAGCCGGCAAAGCGGCCATCCAGTCCTATGCCGACGAGGTCCGCGCCCGCAGTTTCCCCGCGCCTGAGCATACATTCTCAGACAAGGCCCCCTCATGATCCCGCCGATCATCCGCACTCTGGCCGAGTTGCGTGCGACCACCAAACTCTGGCAACTGGCAGATCAGCGCATCGGCGTCGTCCCCACCATGGGCGCGCTGCATGACGGCCACCTCTCGCTAGTGGCCGAAGCCAAGACGCACTGTGACCGGGTGATCGTGACCATCTTTGTGAACCCCAAGCAGTTCAATTCCGAAGAAGACCTCAAGAATTATCCACGCACCGAAAACCAAGATGCCCGCAAGCTGGAGCGCTTTGGCATAGATGCGATCTACTGCCCCGATGGCCCGCAGATTTACCCGGATGGCTTTGCCACAACGGTCTCGGTCGCAGGGCTGACCGATGTGATGGACGGCGTGCACCGCCCGGGCCATTTTGACGGGGTGGCGACAGTGGTGACGAAACTGTTCACCCAGACGTCTGCGACGGATGCATTCTTTGGCGAGAAAGATTACCAGCAGTTACAGGTTGTCACCCGGCTGGCCCGTGATCTGGAAATCCCCGTCACGGTGCATGGCTGCCACACGATCCGCGAGATTGACGGTCTCGCTATGTCCTCGCGCAACCTTTTGTTGTCAGACCGCGCCCGCACGCGCGCCCCGGCCCTGTTCGAGGAAATGGAGCGCATTGCCGAAGGCTTGACCGCAGGGCAGCCCTTTGGCGAGCTCCACGCCACCGCCTTGGCCCATCTGGACAAATCCGGTTTTACCGACGTCGAATATCTCGACCTTCGTGCCGCCGATGACCTGACCACGCTGGAGGCCCCCATCCGCCCAGCCCGCCTGTTCGCCGCGGCCTGGCTGGCCGGTGTGCGCCTGATCGACAATATCGCGGTAGAGTGACGCCCGCTCTCCGGCCGCTCCGTGGAAAAAAGTGTTGCGAGCGTGGAAGCTGTCGAGTTGAGCGGCGCGCGGATGCCTTTCTGATCAGGTTTTGCGCATTTGCTTTGGAGCGAGGATGGTCTTGGCGAAAGCCCACACCATTGAGTATCTATTCACTGGAACAACGCACCGACGTCCAGTCGGTATCGCTTTGGCGTGGATCGAAGGGCACTCACGAAAACACCGGCGGCCCCTGCGTTTTCTATCACCGGCACCAAATCGCCTGATCAACGAAGCATCAAGGCCCGTGATAACGTCGCCGCTATTGGCCATTTTTCCCAACAACAGTGACCGATAAAACAGCGCACGGATTTCGCGCCGCTGGCCACACAGGCCCTCAAGGGTGAGAAGATCATGTTCAGCCGAAAACCGCACCAACGCCCCCGAAGGTGTTTCAAGCGTCAATGGAGCTTGACCTTTCCAGTCCATATTAGAGTCAGGAGACTCGTGGCGGATTTTCATGTCATGCCACTCGGTTGCATGACATCAATTTAATCGGGTTGCCCAGGTGTTATACGGCGGACAAGGACCGCCGCGTGTTCAAAAGACGGAAGCATAGTCTGGTCAGATCGTCTGGCGCATGAGGCCGGTCTCAGATGGCAGTTGTTATCTGGCCAACTGACCGCGCAAAGTTGCATTACGCGAGGCAATAGCAGGTGTTTGACCTGGTTTCGGCGGTGGCGGCGCGGAGGAATGCGCCGCATGGCCATCGAAATCGGGACCTGTCCAATCCGTGGGGGCATGCGCTCGGCTGATTCTTCGCTTTGATCCTTAAAAGACAACAGTAATCGCAAAATCCACTCATTGTTTCCAAATCCTGCACGATACGGCTGAAACGGCAGGTGAAGCGACCTGAAAAGGAGAGCGATCTACTTAGTCAGAGACGCTGGTCCAAAGATCAATACATCCGGGTGAGCTAACCTGATTGCCGTGACCAAAACTATAATCTGCCTGCAATGAACGCTTGGCGCGATGGGTTCATACCGTCTTGCGCCGTGGTGGGGCGCGTTCGCTGCAAGCCATGCAACATAAGGATTTGGATACATGGCTATGACACGTAGAAAACGCCGCCTCACCGGCCTGTCAGATGACACCAATGGCACGTCTCGTTTTAAGTATGACGGCCCGCTTTATCCCGACCCGGACACAAGTCTGGATGGCATAGCTTACTTCACTCGCGGAACGCTTATCTCAACGCTGCGGGGCGACATTCCGATCGAGCGTCTTGAGGAAGGTGACAAGATTATCACCCGCGCGGTCGGTGCGCTTGCGCTGCGTTGGGTCGGGTCTCGTCGTGTCCGGGCGACCGGAGCCATGGCCCCGGTCATGATAGAGGCAGGAACGCTGGGCAATCACACCGATCTTGTGGTGTCGCCTCAGCTGCGGATTTTTGTCCAAAGTCCGAAGGCGGACCTGATGTTCAACTCCAGTGAAGTTCTTGTCCTGGTCAGGTATCTGGTCTTCTTGTCCTGGTCAGGCATCTGGTCAATGGCGACACCATCTGCAGTTTGGACGCTGACGAGGTAGAATACTGGCACCTCCTGTTCGAATCGCATCAAGTTATCTAGGGCCTGTTGAGATACAGGATTCCCATTTCCATTAATTTCTGATTCAAGTTTCCAAAATGGAGGCGAGAATGTTGAGTGACCGGTTTTTGATAAGTGACGGGCAATGGGATCTTATAGAGCCCCATTGCCTTGGCAAGAAGAGCGATCCGGGGCGGACTGGAGGTGACGCCCGTTTGTTTGTGGAGGCTGTTTTGTGGATCGCCCGGACAGGTGCGCCATGGCGGGACTTGCCGGCTGAATTTGGCAAATGGAATTCGATTTTCACACGGTTCAGATATTGGGTTAAACGGGACGTATTTCATCGTATGTTCAATGAGTTATCCGAAGATATCGACTTCGAATATACGATGATTGATGGCACGATCTGCAAGGTACACCGTCATGGACAGGGCGCAAAAGGGGGACTCAAAATCAGGCCATCGGAAAGTCTCGCGGCGGAATGACCACCAAAATTCTGGCGCTGACCGACGCCTTTGGCAACCTCATCGACTTCCGGCTGATGCCCGGACAGGCGCATGACCTGCTCAAAACACGTGAATTGCTGGCAGATGTTTGCTGCCGAAATCTGTTGGCAGATAAGGCCTTTGACGCGGATTGGCTTCGGGCGTTATTGGCAGAAAGGGACATTGAAGCCGTTATTCCACCCAAGTCCAACCGCAAAAGCCCAGCTTCATGTGATATGGAAATCTATAAGTGGAGGCATCTCGTCGAAAACTTCTTTCAGAAACTCAAAGAATTCAAACGTATAGCAATGCGTGCCTGCAAAACCGACACCAGTTTCGAAGCCATGATCCACATCGGAGCGACAATAATCCGCACACGATGAATCTCAACAGGCCCTACGCAAACGGCGCGATGTCAGAGTCGTTTCATCCGGGCAAAGACACCCTGAACAGCCTTGATGAGACATCGCGTGCCGAAGTGCTGCGGCTGTTTCCTGCTCTGCGGTATCAACCGCAGACGGGCCATGGGCCTGTCGCTGCGCGCGCTTCGGAAATCCGAGGCAATCGCACTCTTCGAACAAAAACAAGGCACTTTTCCGAACCATATCGAGCACCCTTTCGCCAAAGGCACCACATGCTCAGGATCAATGGAAATCTCCCGTGAGAGGATGAGCCAATGATCCCGAGCAGATTTGATCCCGAGACTGATGTCCTGAGTCTCATCAATCCCAATCGTGTTCCCTGCGTGACACATGGAACCAAGATCATAACCAATCAGGACGAGATCAACATCGAGAAACTTGAGGTCGGAGACACTGTCTTTGCTCCTGATGATGGTGCCTTTGGAGACTTCGATGTTGTTGAGGCGATTTCCCGTCTTCCGACACACCAAAAGCAATGTGTCGTGGTGATGTGTTACCCGGCCCAAAGCTTTGACCATTCAGAGCTCAGAGTTTCGCCAGGCTGTCGGGTGAGCTACCCATGACAGGGGCCTGGTTCCCAAGCTGAAATCCAAATCACAGGACGTGTTTGCTTTAAACCAGAACCTCGCAACGCGAAGCATCGGACGCCCCTGCTTCTACTGCGTCGTATTGAGAAAAAGAAACACATTGATGGCGAACGGCGCGGTCGTTTCCGCCATCAACAACGATGACTTCATGCCTCTCCAGCGCCGGCAAACTCTGGATCTATCCACCGCATGAAGTACGACCCGGCAAGTCAGTGTCATCCCCCTGGGTTGCCCCCCAGCTACATGCACACCAGGACCACTGACTTGCCGCTGGTTACTCGATCCACTCAGATTTGTATGCGGACGCCGATATGACATTACAGAAACAACATGTGTCAATCGCAGAGTAAAATGGGTCCATGTCGCGGCGTAAAAATGGGCCACTTCGGTTGATGTTTTGTGGCGCTTTTGCACGCGTGCTCGTCACAAAGCTGAAGCGTGCCAAAGCGCATGCTGGCCATAAGGCCAGCATTATTCTGACTGTGATTGCGGGCTGGTTATTTTCGGTTGTTGCGACTGTGTTTGAGCCGATAGCTTTCGCCATTCATCTCGAGGATGTGGACGTGATGGGTTAAACGATCGAGTAGCGCACCGGTCAGCCGCTCAGAGCCAAAGACTTCAGTCCATTCATCGAAGGGCAGGTTCGAGGTTATGATGATGGAGCCGCGTTCATAGCATTGGGATATGACCTCGAAGAGCAGCTCTGCGCCAGATTTGCTGAGCGGTACGAAGCCCAGTTCATCAATGATCAACAGGTTCTGGCTGGTCAGTTGCTTTTGAAGGCGCTGCAATCTCCGCTCATCTTGAGCCTCGATCAGATCATGGACTAATGCCGCAGCCGTTGTGAAGCGCACCTTCAGTCCTCTTTGACATGCAGCCAGCCCAAGTCCCAGGGCGATGTGTGTCTTGCCCGTGCCTGACGGGCCGAGCGCGATGATGTTCTCCCTGCGATTAACGTAATCGCATCGTGCCAGATCCATCGTCAGGGGCTTGTTCAAGCTTGGCATGATCTTGAAGTCAAAGCTATCCAAGCTCTTGGTGCTGGGGAACTTCGCCGCTTTGATGCGCCGTTCAATCATCCGGCGTTCGCGGTCGATCAATTCCATCTCACACAGCCGCGCCAGATAGTGGATGTGATCTTTGTTCTCTGCAGCACAGAGCTGCGCCTGTTTGGCATACTCGCCTTGGAACGTTGGCAGTCGCAGTTGTTTAAGATGATGCCGTAGAAGAATCCGAGGGGCTTCGGTCATGCCGCGGTCCTTCCCATCAAGCTCATGTAACTGGATGGGCGTGTTGTGCCGACATTGGCCTTGGGCAAGTATGGATAGAAGTCCAAATCCAATCGTGGTGGCCGCTTCTCAACCCGACACAGTACAAGGTGTTTTACGGCGTCATAGCCAATTGCACCCATATCTATTGCCTGCTGGATTGCGCCTTGCACAACATCCATTTCGAAGGTCTCCAAAAGGCGCAAGACTTGAACGTATTCTCGCTTGCCCGGCTTACCCATTCTGGCTTCAAGCAGTCGGTGCAGCGTGGCAAATACATCTGGCAAATGCCAACCCTGCAAAGGCGCGGCCTGATCCAGGGCACCCACCTTTTGTTCAAGCAGGGGCAAAAAGTGCAATGGGTCAAAGACCATATCCGCTGATGTGTAGGATCGTTTGTGCCGCGCAATAATCTCATTGCCGCAGCCGATGATAACCTCATGCACAAACCCACGCACATGAACATCGTGGTGCGCATAGGCTACTGGCACCGAGTAATCATTGCTGCGATAGCGCACCATTGAGATCGACGTTGCACGCGTGCTGACGTGATCGCAGGCTTCATATTCTGCGACGGGCAATCCCATCAGAGCATCCAAATCCGACATCAGGCGTGCGCCTATGGTTTGGGTGTGACCCCGCAACGTATCGGCCTGACGTGCTAAACACTTCTCTTCCAAATGTGCGTTCAGATCATCAAAGCTGTCATAGCGAGGTGCGGGAACCATGAAGTTGCGGCGGGTGTATCCAACCATGCCCTCAACGTTGCCTTTATCGTTCCCTCGCGCGGGTCTGCCAAACTTGTCATCAAACAAGTAATGCGACTGCAGTTCCGTAAACCGACGTGTGCGGATGCGCGTCTTATCCCCGAGTATCCGAGCCACGGCGATCTTGGTATTGTCGTAGAGAATGGATTGCGGAATGCCGCCAAAGAATGCAAAGGCGGACACATGGCCATCGCAAAACGCCTCGGTTGTCTCAGCTGGATATCCCTTCACAAACACCGCATCAGAATGTGGCAAGCTCATCACGAAGAAGTGGATCTTGCATTCCACGCCACCGATCACGCCCAGCGTCTCACCAAAATCAACCTGCGCATGGCCCGGCCGATGCGACAACGGCACAAACACCTCTTTGGTGCGCCGTTTTTGCTCGCGCACGTAATAGGTCACCGTGGTCAGGCTGCCGGCATATCCATGCTCATCGCGCAGCCGTTCAAAGATGCGCTTGGCCGTGTGTCGCTGCTTTTTGATCAGGGCTTTGTCTGTGCGCAGTATCTCATCGACCACACCAACATAACCATCAAGCGTTGGCCGCCGAGGCGCTTCCGACCGACGATACCCAGGCGGAAGTTCATGGCGCAGCATCTTCGCGATCGTCTTACGATCTTTGTTCTCTAATCTGTCAATGCGTGTTTCCTGAGTTTCCTGCTTTTGATGTCAGAGGTTGCCTTTGTTCTCTTCGAACTCTGAGGTTCATGATGGGGTTGGCTGGGTGTGGGTCGGCAATGTTGAAACCGCAATCATACCGTTGGTCTTGGCTGTTGCTACAGAATCGGCGCCGTGTCTCACGCCCTCCCTCGGGCATCGTCCCAGATGGGAACTTTGATTTAGGAATCCTCGTTGTCGCCTCGTAAGCCTTACGCGGACTGGAAGTTCTCTAATCTGTCAATGCGTGTTTCCTGAGTTTCCTGCTTTTGATGTCAGAGGTTGCCTTTGTTCTCTTCGAACTCTGAGGTTCATGATGGGGTTGGCTGGGTGTGGGTCGGCAATGTTGAAACCGCAATCATACCGTTGGTCTTGGCTGTTGCTACAGAATCGGCGCCGTGTCTCACGCCCTCCCTCGGGCATCGTCCCAGATGGGAACTTTGATTTAGGAATCCTCGTTGTCGCCTCGTAAGCCTTACGCGGACTGGAAGTCAGTTTTGTCTCGCATAATGGCATGAAGTATGATTGCCAGACGACGCGCCAGAGCCACTCGGGCCTTTCTCATCGTTGAGCGCGCACCGATTGCGAGGGCCCATGTCTTCAATTTGAGCGGAGCGGCATACCGCGTCAGCATCACATTGGCGGCCTCATAGAGAAGCGTTCTGACGCGCACGTCGCCCCGCTTTGAGATGCTGCCCGTGTAGTCGATTTCACCAGATTGATGCCGTCGCGGCACCAGTCCAAGATACGCCCCCACATCACGCGATTTCCTGAAACGCGACGGATCATCAATTGCTGCGGCAAAGGCCAATGCTGTGATCGGACCGACCCCTGGTACCGTCATAAGGCGCTGGCAGACTTCGGATTTGCGGGTCATCTTTTTGATGTCGCCATCAATGGCTGCAACCGCCGCGAGGATTGCTTCGCGTGCTGCGAACAGTCCGCAAATTGCGGCATGGAGGCCAGGCACTCCATCGCTAACTTTTAGCGCCGCGTTTTTGAATGCCGGAGACAAAGCTCGTGGCAGCCGCACGCCGAAGACGACGACCAGACCGCGGATCTGATTGTCGAGCGTCACACGCTGTCCGACCAGCTTCTTGCGGGCTGCGATCAGCGACCGGATTGCGTGCGCTGACAGTGATTTGACATGGGTCGGCTTGTAGAATCCCGTCCGCGCCAGGTGTGCCAAACCGCGGGCATCATTGCGGTCCGTCTTGTGGCCGGCCAGAGATTTAAGGGCCTGATATGCTTGCCTGCTCTCGATGCAAACAACCGGGACACCAAGCTCCGTCAGCCCATGGTAAAGCATTGGTGCCATCCGTCCCGTTTCAAATACAACTTTGGCACATGGTGGTCCAGAAGCGAGGAAGTCAGCGATCGCTTTTGGTGTTGAGCTCGCTTTTCCTTCACGAATAAGGGCCCCTTCACGATCCAGAATGCAGATATGCGTCTCTTCCATGGACACATCCAAACCAGCAAAATATTCCATTGGTCAGTCTCCTTTTCAATTGCATGTGCATCCAGAATAACAGGGGTAACTGAGTGCTGATCCTGATTACGCCATGTTGAAAAACCGCGCCGCTTCTCGGCCAGACATACCGTCCTTCAAACAAGCACGGCGCACACGACTATAAATATCCACAGAATACATCTCCCGCCCTCCGAATAAACGAAGGGCACAAACTGGCGGACTTTTACTCCGCTACAACTGCGATATGCAGCCGCTTCTGTGGCCCAATATTGCTCCGCGTTTTACAGATATGAAGACTGGCGTTCAACCGGACCTGTTTCGCGCTCAGATTGCTATCGCGCGGCGCATTTTGAAAATAGTGTCAAAGCACCCTCCCATCGGCCAAAGGCGCCCGGATCGGTTGAGTCCGAGCACCTGGCGGTTCAGAGCACTTTTCACGAGGACCTCGGTTGCACGCAGCACAGGGTGATATGTAACAAGACCAAGGCTGTCGCAACGTTCTCATCGAAAGAGGCAAACAGCGTGTCCGGCTTTGAACTGCGCCAATCTCATGGGTTTGATGCCCGTCAGTTGACCAAGATCGTCGCCTTCCTGGAAAAAGCGCTCAACAAGTTTGCGGCCCTGGAAAGGTCGCTTTAGATTTCCTCGACGTTCGGCAAACCTGATCTGCGCAACCGAAACCAGCTAAGATCAGGCGACTTTGCTCCGATCAGAGGAAGGATCATAGAGGTCGATCAGGGGCTTAACCAACCCCATTGTTCTGGCTGTCGCCTCTGCTTCGACGCTGCCCTTGACTGAGGAGGCAGTAACGGCGGTTCCAAGAACATCGCTTGGCCGGAAACCGAACGTGTCCCGAAACAGTCTGGAAAATGCGCCTGATCTGAGAAGGCCCAATGCCGGGCAACCCGGGCAACCAAACCGCGCGTCGGCGCGGATTGGGCCAGTTCATCCAGAGCGCCTTCAAGTCGTTTTTTCTGGACAGCCCGGCGAACGCTGCCCTCTTCCTCGAACATCCGATACAGGACGGCTCTGGAAATGCCGACTGCGTCGCATACGCGAGCGACATCAAGCCCGGGATCTCTGAGGTTTTCCTCGATAAAGCGTCGCACCGCGACCCGACGTGACTGCACAAACCTTTCCTGCTGCGTCTCATCACGAAAATCCCGGATGATCAGCGACTTTAACAATCCGCAAAACCCGTCCGACAACGCAAACGCATCCTCCACCGAAGAGAGGGGGATCAGGTCCAGCATCAACTGAAAGTTACTCCGCAAGATGCGACCAGCCGAGGTGTTAACCGGGATTTGGAGAAAGCGGGGGTGCCGACTGGGATCATAATGCACCGCAGAATATGGAAACGTGAAGCTGGCATAGTCCACGTTCTCGGTGTTGGCATGGAACGGCTGGTGAAAATCGAACAGTGTCAGGTGAGAAGGTTTCATCTCGAAACTGCGTTCATCCATCACGCCCTTCGTGAAGCCAGCACGATGCATGCGCAGAACAAGAAGATCTTCTCGTTCCACGACAAACCTCGACACTTTGCGCCGAACGATATTCCCGCTCACCGAGTATTCACCCAGAATGGTGTCGCCGATACGATAGGACATGGCTTTGGCGTGCATGTCCTGGTCGGGAAGGCTGTTTCGTTCCAACTGAAACAGACCCGAATTGAAGGACTGCCACGCCTCCCAACGGAGTTTTGGCTCGAATGCTGATGCATCAAGGCAAACGCTCGGCAGGGTCTGGTTTTTCGTCATGATGCGCGTCTCACCAAATGGGTGCACGGGCCTGTAGGTCGGATCATGCACTCAAGGGTTTATCAAAGGGATCGGCCAAAGCTCTGTGCAGCTCAGTGCCGGGTTCGGTCGGTGTATCGCGCGGTTTGCGAGTGATATTTGACACCCGTTTTCCATGATCTGCATAAAGACTGATGAGTGGCTTAAGACGCGCATCAGATTTCTCAGACGGCTCTATCTCGCCAACATCCGCAGACGGCGGCACAAGACCCGCGCCGAGAATGTCGGTTGGGCGGACCCCAAAGCTTTCCCGAAACAGTCTGGAAAAATGCGCCTGATCCGCAAACGCCCAATGCCGAGCAACTCTGACCACCGCGCCCCGCTTGGGTTCGGTTTTTGCCAACTCAGCACGAGCACGATCAAGGCGCCGTTGCAAAATAGCCTTTCGTACGCCACCCTCAGACGCGAACATGCGATATAATACAGGTCTCGAAATCCCGATCATGGCGCAAATTGCATCTGTATCAAGCCCGGGATCCCTCAGAGGCTGTTCCAAAAGTAGTTGAGTGATATCACGTGTTTATGATTCATTGGTTTTGAAAGAACCTGGAGGATCCCATGACGTGGACAGACATCACCCGCGCGGAGCATAGGCGTAAAACGGGCTTTTATCCAAGCGATTTAACTATGGAGGAATGGGCGCTTGTTCGGCCCCTGTTAGCTGCCGCGAAGCGAGGTGGTCGCCCTCGCAAGACGAATCCGCGCCGTGTTGTGAACGCGATTATGTATATGGCGACCACGGGATGTCAGTGGCGCATGATCCCGCGGGATTTCCCGGCGATCTCGACTGTGCAGAACTGTTTTTACGACTGGCGCGACAACGGTCTGTTACACCGGATCAACCATCTGTCAATGATGGCGGCGCGCGAATTGTCGGGCCGTGAGGCGAGCCCCACTGCGGGCGTTATTGACAGCCAGAGCGTAAAAACAACGGAAAGCGGCGGCATTTCAGGCTTTGATGCGGGCAAAAAGATCAAAGGGCGCAAGCGTCACATCGTGACAGACACGCAAGGTTTCCTGTTGCCGATCCTTGTTCACGCCGCCGATATACAGGATCGGGATGGTGCTGTGGATGGTCTCAAAGCACTGCGCATCCGCTTCCCGCGGCTGGGGCACATCTTTGCGGACGCAGGATATGCAGGGCCAAAGCTTCGGGATGCTTTGGCCCTGCAGGGAAAATGGACATTGGAGATTGTCAAGCGCCCTGACAAAGCCGAGGGGTTCGTTCTTCCACCACGAAGATGGGGTGTCGAGCGAACATTCGCGTGGCCGGGACGTTGCCGTCGTTTGGCAAAAGATCGGGAGGCAACCGTTGAAAGTTCCGTAGCATGGGTTTTGGTTGCCGGTATTCGTCTCTTGACAAGGCGGATAGCAAGGCATTCTGTTCAAACATAAACTTTGGCTCAATTAGCATTGATTATGCGTGGCGTATTACAGGCAGGATGCCTGCTGCTGCGGCAAGTATCGCGCGCGGCGTTTGGTGGCTCGGAAGGACGGCAAGGTGGAACCACCGAAGGTAGCTGTCCAGGTATTTGGTTGCGATACCCCGATGGCGGCGCAGAAAGGTCTTTAACCGCTCATGCCGACTGTTCACGGTTTGAATGTGCAATTCACCACGGACACGTTCTCCGGCGGTCCGGTTGAGACTTTCATGGCTGACGCCCATTTCTGCGGCGCAGGGCGGGTACCCGGTGCAGCCATCGGTCACCGGGAGAGCGTCCCCATCAAGACGTGGCTGCAGAACCGTTTTGAGATGTTCGGCTGTCACCGCAGGCAAGACAGCACTGATGGTGGTGCCTGATCGGTCGACTGCAACGAGGACCGGAACCTGCTCCTTCGACAATCCGCGTTTTGAGGCCTTTCCCCCGCGTTTGCGGGCTTTTCGAGAGAGATTACGCTCCCCTTTCCGGCTGCGCGGAAAGAACGTCTCGTCGGCTTCGACGATCCCGCACAGCTTGACCGCACCGACCGTTACAGCCTGAAGAAAGCGATGACGCCAACGAAAAGCTGTGGTGTCGGCCACCATACAACGCCCGTCGGACGCCTTTACCGTTTCGCCGTCGCGCAGGGAAGCTGCAAACTCTGCCCACCTGTCCTTGTGGCGCAAGCGGGCAAGCGGCGTCCCGGTCAGCGCGTTGAAGGTTTTGCGACAGCTTTTGCAAAAGAACCTCGTCAGGCCACTTGCATGGCCTCTGATGATCGCACCGCCCGAAGCGCAGTGCGGACAGATACGCCCCTCGCGAACAGTCGCCTCAAGGAGATCGATCACGCTTTCCAGCGACGAAACCCCGGCAACGAGCCGTCCGGTTTCAGCCCGTTGTTTCGATGAAAGGTTGTCGATCTCGTTAAGCCACACCAAAAAAGCCTGATGATCCATGTGCCGCACCCATAATTTTGTTCATGGTGTGTTCTATCACAGGTCGCCACGCATAATAAATGCTAATTGAGCCTAAACTTTTGAGTCAGACTCTGAGAGCCTGATTTAAAACCAGTTGAATGAATCCAGTAGGTTGTGATTCTGTTCGGTTTGATAGCTGAACGGAGATATTTATGGCCTGGACAGACCTCACCCGCCGCCGGCATGAGCGCGCAGGCGGCAGGTATGCAAGTGATTTGATCGATGCAGAATGGGCAATAATCGTCCCTTTACTCCCGGCGCGCAGAACAACGGGCAGACCCCGTACCATTGATTTGCGTGATGTGTTTGACGCGATCCTTTATATCGCGACAACCGGTTGCCGGTGGCGTATGTTGCCCAATGACTTCCCGGCGGTTTCCACAGTGCGTGGCTGTTTCCATTCATGGCGCAGGGATGGCCTGCTGGATGAGATAAACCGTGAGCTCGTCAGAAGCGCGCGACTGGCTGAGGGTCGCAAGGCCGGGCCAACAGCGGGGGTCATCGACAGTCAGAGCGTAAAAACAACGGAAAGTGGCGGGGTTGGAGGCTATGACGCAGGCAAAAGGATAAAGGGGCGCAAACGCCATATCGTGACCGATACCATCGGATTGCTCATTGGCTTCGTAGTCCACAGTGCCGGTATTCAAGACCGGGATGGCGCGCCTGACGTGCTGGCGACTGTCGCGAACCGCTATCCCACGCCGGGTCATCTATTCGCCGATGGAGGCTATGCAGGGTCCGGATTACGAGACGCGCTGAAAGCCATTGGCTGCTGGACCGTCCAGATCATCAAACGCTCTGATACGGTCGAGGGGTTCGAAGTTTTGCCCCGTGGATGGGTGGTCGAGCGCACCTTCGCCTGGCTCGGACGATGCCGTCGATTGGCAAAGGACCGGGAGAAATCCATCGCAAGCGCCGAGGCCTGGCCGCTCATCACCCACATCAGGCGCGTGACCCGACTACTTGCAACAGATTGAAATCCTTCATCCCAGTTTGAATCAGACACTAAGATTTTCGTCAATCAGACGCCGGGCTGCGACCTCGCGCGAATGCGCAAATTGCCGTTGAACGGTTTCATCACGCAGGTCTCTGGTGATGAGACCTCGCAGCAACCCGCAAAACCCCTCTCCCATCACCATGGCATCTTCGACAGAGCAATCAGGAACAGCATCCATAATCATCTGGACATTGCTCAGAACGATACGACCAACCGGCGACGCTCGGTCAATTTGCATAAAGCTCTGGTGCTTGGAAGGATCATACCCGATTTCCGAATAGGGTATGGCGATGCCAAGATAATAGGTGTATACTACTGCGCCTGAATTGACCTGAAGAATTTGTAGAGAGGTTGATTCAATTTGCCGCATGGTCATACGTATCACAGCATGCACTTTGAGAGCATGAACAAGCCCCACAAAACGGTTTCGCTATCTGCCGATCAGCGCCTGGCCCTTGAGGCCATTTGCCGCCGCCGCAAGGTTGAAGCGCTTGTCTGGAGGCGCGCCCGTGCGTTTCCGCTGTTGGATGCAGAAGAAGACGCCGGAACGGTTTGCCGGATTCTGGATATCGGACCGACGGTTCTGACGGAGTGGCGGTTTGCCTTTTCCGGGGCGGGGCTGTCGTTTTTCGGCTTGAAGGATTACAGCCAGCGACAAGGGCATTTGTCGGGGGAGCGCGCACGGGCTTTGAAAGCCCGTTTTGCCGAAAACCCGGCACGGAACGTAGACGAGGTCTGTGCGTATGTTCCGGCGGAATACGGGCGGAGCTACAGTCCCTCGGGGGCCGCCAGGCTGATGCGCCGTCCGGGGTTTGAGTATAAAAAGCCACGATTGCCGCCTGCACAGGCCGATGAAGTCAAACAGGCGGCGTTTATCGCCATGTATGAGGCCCTGATGACCGAACTTGCAGCCGATGGGATGGTGGTCTTCTCCGATGCTGTGCATCCCGAGCATCGGAGCCGTCCCGCCCATGCCCGGTTCCCGAAGGGGCAAAAGACGGCCCTGAAGGCAACATCGGGGCGCAGGCGCCTCAATATTCAGGGTGCGCTCGATCTTGAAACGTTCCAGTTTACTTTTGTGGAAGGCGGGAAGATCAATGCCCAAACGACACTCTCATGCTGGAAAAGCCGGAGCGCAACACCCCAACCAAAACGACCATCCATGTTTTTGTCGACAATGCGCGTTATCACCATGCCAGGATACTCCAGCCATGGCCGCACAGCCCCGAACGTCGGGTGAAGTTGAAGTTCCTGCCGGCATACGCCCCGCATCTCAACCCGATTGAGCGCCTTTGGGGTGTCATGCACGAATGCATCACCCATAATCGCCATTACGCCACGTTCAACCAGTTCACCGAGGCCATTTTCAACTTCTTCCGCCAAACCCTACCCGACAAACGGCGCGATTTTCGCGACACTGTTACCGACAATTTCAGGATCCTTTCTCTCAAGGAATACAAGCTGATCTGACCTCAAATCTTCTGGTCAATTCGGTCGCGGGAGTATATATTCATCAATGTAATCTGTGTCTTCGTCTTCCACGAAAGCCCGGACATCGGCCAACATGCCGCCCTGATTGCCCTTGAGCCGCAGGCAATAATCGCCTCCCTCCCGCACGATCAATTCGCAGGTCCCGCGCTGACAATGCAGTGCGTCTGCGGTGATGGTGATGCTGCGGATATCAAGCATCTCAATCAACTCACGCAGGGCCAGGATCCCGCCACCGCCCCTGGCGCCCTGAGTAATCCCAAGGGTGAGACGTGCCCCATGTGCAAAGGCCGTGACAATGTTCATATTCGATTGCCCGGCGGCCTTGTCAAAGCCGCGTCGCATCTCTTTGCCATCAATGGCGATGGCAGGGTGCTCACCGGAGCCAGCCGCAAAGTCGGCGCGAAACTTGTCAAAAAGGCCTGAAAGCCCGTCGGCTTCATCACGCGAAACAGCCGGGAATACGCGTCATGGCAAGGTATCCCGTGAGGCAACTCAGGAAACCCACGCAGGAAATCCCCCTTCATTTGTCCGAAAGGTTCCATGTCCACCGCCGTATCACCACCGCAAAGCGCGCACAAAAGGCCGATCGTCATCAAATCACGGAACTTGTGGCGCGGAGCATTGCCGCCGCGTGGGTCATCCACCGCATTGAAACAGCTGTCTAATCCTGGCATCTCGAAACCCCATCATCTGATGAAACCTCCAGAATCCAATTCTCGGACACTGTCAAACTTTAAGCGCGATTCCCCTGAAGCTCCCATTCAGGGCAATCGCGCTTCAAAAGTCTTGGATGAGAGTTTTCAGAAACTCATTACTCCAGCCCGCTTTTTTGAATTTGCCGCGATTTGATCCTTTTGCAGGATTGGCCTTGATGATGCTCAAGGCAATCCGCCTCAAAGCGGCAAAGCTGGCTGGCGCGTGATCTTTTCGCGCGCGGTGTCGGTCGTCGTTCATCACCACGTCGAGAGACCAATGCAAGCTGTTCCCAATTTGCCAGTGGCCGCGGATC
>CBDBLS010000006.1:0-131016 GCA_965207105.1 Roseovarius sp.
AATCTCCTGATACTGCGGCACGGATCGGGCAACAAACTTCAGCAGGTAATCATAGCCACCACTGACCAGATGGCATTCCATGACGTGTGGGTGCTTGCGGATGTCTGCCTCGAATTTCACGAAGTCATTATGTCGGTGATCCGCCAGGATGACTTCGGTGAAGACAGTCACATGGTCTGACAATTTTTTTAGATTGATCAGCGCGGCATATCTGTCGATATACCCAGCCTTTTCCAACCGTTTGACCCGTTGCAGGCAGGGACTGGGAGACAGCCCGACCACCTCTGCAAGGGCGACATTGGTCAGCTTCCCGTTTTTCTGCAGTTGGGACAGAATATTGATGTCGATCCGATCGAGTTTTGGCAGACCCTGCATATCCTGTCCCTTTTACTTCGCCCTATTTGGCCAGCTCCGCCTGATGCGCTCTCGCCATTTCGATCATGCTGGTAAATTGGAAGTCATATGTTGGCATTTCACCAGGATTCATTGTCGCCCCGAAACCAGTCTTATCGTGACGGCGATAGATCCAGCAATTGGCCAGACCATATCTATTTGCCGGCGCGTGGTCATGGAACATGCTTTCAGCTGTGTGCAGAATATCGCCTTTCTCGATCCCCTGACGCTTGAGCATCTCCAGCATATAGTCGAAATTACGGTCAAACGGCTTGTAGCTGCCGACATCCTCGGCGGTATAGACCCCATCGAAATGCACGCCAAGTCGGGTGTTTGCGCCCCAGAATGTCAGGTTGTCCGTATTGGTCAGAACCACAAGTTTGAAATGCTTCTTGAGGTAGGTCAGCGCCTCAATCGTGTCGTCGAAAGCTGGCCAGTGGCGCGCGGCCTTGCCATAGGCTTCGCATTCTTGCCAAGTTACCTCGACACCCCATTCCTCCGCCAGGCGACGATAGACAACCGGCAGCAGCTCATAATACTTCTTGGCCGGTGTGTAGCGTTGTGTCGTGCTCTCGTAGAACGCGTGCGCTTCGAGAATATCATCGCGGGTCAGGCTACGGCTGACCCGATCGGTCAGCGGCTTCAGCCCCGTGACCATACCGGTTTCCCAGTCGATCAACGTGCCATAGACATCAAATGTCAGGGCTTTGTAGTCGCTCAGTTTCATTGCTTCATCCTTTGATATCGAGAATTGAGTCCAGAGTTGCGGGCAGGCGGATTACTAAAAGGTCGACCTCGTCTTTATGATACAGATTGGTGGGGCCAAGCCGATACAATCATCCGCGAAGGCCCGGAAAACCCGCGTGATTTTCGTAGCCGGAATCCGCAGGGCGCGTTGCACCTTTCTTTTGGGGCCTATATACTTATCTAGCCGTTGGCCACCCCACGGGGCGATGAATCTTTAGCCCTCTTCATCAAGCGGTAACTCAAGATTGGTGCCATACTTAGGAAGTGACCTGTTAAGCAGTTTTTCGAACTCTTTTTTTCCAGAAGAGGCGTCCATGAGCACCATCACCTTCTTCAAATGGTCTTTTAGTTCTGGAAGTCCATAGTCCTCAGTAAGATGCTGGTGATGTCTTTTCTTGCGATCTCCTGAGGGAAGCCTTGGGTTTATCTCCTTGAGTCTCTCCTTAATTCCGGGGGCAAGCCTAGAATAGACGATATCATTGACCCAATGGCCAACAAAGGCCGGTCGTTTCATGGCGTAGTAACTGTTGTGTCCCTTCACCTTAACAAGCTTCTGCCAAAATTCATCAGGGAATGTCTTTGACCACGTGCGCGCCTCGTCTTTCAAGAACTTGTCGAGAATTTTCTGAAGAGCGGCATTGTCACGTACGCTCTGGTAGCCTGTGGCCTCGTCGACCAAAGCTGCGATGCCAACTCGCGCAAATCCTCTAACTAGGTTTTCGGCATAGCGGCTGTAGCGGATTTCTTGTTCGGTTTTCAAAGCTGTAAAACGCGGAGCAATATTGGGCCACAGAAGCGGCTGCATATCGCAGTTGTAGCGGAGTAAAAGTCCGCCAGTTTGTGCCCTTCGTTTATTCGGAGGGCGGGAGATGTATTCTGTGGATATTTATAGTCGTGTGCGCCGTGCTTGTTTGAAGGACGGTATGTCTGGCCGAGAAGCGGCGCGGTTTTTCAACATGGCGTAATCAGGATCAGCACTCAGTTACCCCTGTTATTCTGGATGCACATGCAATTGAAAAGGAGACTGACCAATGGAATATTTTGCTGGTTTGGATGTGTCCATGGAAGAGACGCATATCTGCATTCTGGATCGTGAAGGGGCCCTTATTCGTGAAGGAAAAGCGAGCTCAACACCAAAAGCGATCGCTGACTTCCTCGCTTCTGGACCACCATGTGCCAAAGTTGTATTTGAAACGGGACGGATGGCACCAATGCTTTACCATGGGCTGACGGAGCTTGGTGTCCCGGTTGTTTGCATCGAGAGCAGGCAAGCATATCAGGCCCTTAAATCTCTGGCCGGCCACAAGACGGACCGCAATGATGCCCGCGGTTTGGCACACCTGGCGCGGACGGGATTCTACAAGCCGACCCATGTCAAATCACTGTCAGCGCACGCAATCCGGTCGCTGATCGCAGCCCGCAAGAAGCTGGTCGGACAGCGTGTGACGCTCGACAATCAGATCCGCGGTCTGGTCGTCGTCTTCGGCGTGCGGCTGCCACGAGCTTTGTCTCCGGCATTCAAAAACGCGGCGCTAAAAGTTAGCGATGGAGTGCCTGGCCTCCATGCCGCAATTTGCGGACTGTTCGCAGCACGCGAAGCAATCCTCGCGGCGGTTGCAGCCATTGATGGCGACATCAAAAAGATGACCCGCAAATCCGAAGTCTGCCAGCGCCTTATGACGGTACCAGGGGTCGGTCCGATCACAGCATTGGCCTTTGCCGCAGCAATTGATGATCCGTCGCGTTTCAGGAAATCGCGTGATGTGGGGGCGTATCTTGGACTGGTGCCGCGACGGCATCAATCTGGTGAAATCGACTACACGGGCAGCATCTCAAAGCGGGGCGACGTGCGCGTCAGAACGCTTCTCTATGAGGCCGCCAATGTGATGCTGACGCGGTATGCCGCTCCGCTCAAATTGAAGACATGGGCCCTCGCAATCGGTGCGCGCTCAACGATGAGAAAGGCCCGAGTGGCTCTGGCGCGTCGTCTGGCAATCATACTTCATGCCATTATGCGAGACAAAACTGACTTCCAGTCCGCGTAAGGCTTACGAGGCGACAACGAGGATTCCTAAATCAAAGTTCCCATCTGGGACGATGCCCGAGGGAGGGCGTGAGACACGGCGCCGATTCTGTAGCAACAGCCAAGACCAACGGTATGATTGCGGTTTCAACATTGCCGACCCACACCCAGCCAACCCCATCATGAACCTCAGAGTTCGAAGAGAACAAAGGCAACCTCTGACATCAAAAGCAGGAAACTCAGGAAACACGCATTGACAGATTAGAGAACAAAGATCGTAAGACGATCGCGAAGATGCTGCGCCATGAACTTCCGCCTGGGTATCGTCGGTCGGAAGCGCCTCGGCGGCCAACGCTTGATGGTTATGTTGGTGTGGTCGATGAGATACTGCGCACAGACAAAGCCCTGATCAAAAAGCAGCGACACACGGCCAAGCGCATCTTTGAACGGCTGCGCGATGAGCATGGATATGCCGGCAGCCTGACCACGGTGACCTATTACGTGCGCGAGCAAAAACGGCGCACCAAAGAGGTGTTTGTGCCGTTGTCGCATCGGCCGGGCCATGCGCAGGTTGATTTTGGTGAGACGCTGGGCGTGATCGGTGGCGTGGAATGCAAGATCCACTTCTTCGTGATGAGCTTGCCACATTCTGATGCGGTGTTTGTGAAGGGATATCCAGCTGAGACAACCGAGGCGTTTTGCGATGGCCATGTGTCCGCCTTTGCATTCTTTGGCGGCATTCCGCAATCCATTCTCTACGACAATACCAAGATCGCCGTGGCTCGGATACTCGGGGATAAGACGCGCATCCGCACACGTCGGTTTACGGAACTGCAGTCGCATTACTTGTTTGATGACAAGTTTGGCAGACCCGCGCGAGGGAACGATAAAGGCAACGTTGAGGGCATGGTTGGATACACCCGCCGCAACTTCATGGTTCCCGCACCTCGCTATGACAGCTTTGATGATCTGAACGCACATTTGGAAGAGAAGTGTTTAGCACGTCAGGACGATACGTTGCGGGGTCACACCCAAACCATAGGCGCACGCCTGATGTCGGATTTGGATGCTCTGATGGGATTGCCCGTCGCAGAATATGAAGCCTGCGATCACGTCAGCACGCGTGCAACGTCGATCTCAATGGTGCGCTATCGCAGCAATGATTACTCGGTGCCAGTAGCCTATGCGCACCACGATGTTCATGTGCGTGGGTTTGTGCATGAGGTTATCATCGGCTGCGGCAATGAGATTATTGCGCGGCACAAACGATCCTACACATCAGCGGATATGGTCTTTGACCCATTGCACTTTTTGCCCCTGCTTGAACAAAAGGTGGGTGCCCTGGATCAGGCCGCGCCTTTGCAGGGTTGGCATTTGCCAGATGTATTTGCCACGCTGCACCGACTGCTTGAAGCCAGAATGGGTAAGCCGGGCAAGCGAGAATACGTTCAAGTCTTGCGCCTTTTGGAGACCTTCGAAATGGATGTTGTGCAAGGCGCAATCCAGCAGGCAATAGATATGGGTGCAATTGGCTATGACGCCGTAAAACACCTTGTACTGTGTCGGGTTGAGAAGCGGCCACCACGATTGGATTTGGACTTCTATCCATACTTGCCCAAGGCCAATGTCGGCACAACACGCCCATCCAGTTACATGAGCTTGATGGGAAGGACCGCGGCATGACCGAAGCCCCTCGGATTCTTCTACGGCATCATCTTAAACAACTGCGACTGCCAACGTTCCAAGGCGAGTATGCCAAACAGGCGCAGCTCTGTGCTGCAGAGAACAAAGATCACATCCACTATCTGGCGCGGCTGTGTGAGATGGAATTGATCGACCGCGAACGCCGGATGATTGAACGGCGCATCAAAGCGGCGAAGTTCCCCAGCACCAAGAGCTTGGATAGCTTTGACTTCAAGATCATGCCAAGCTTGAACAAGCCCCTGACGATGGATCTGGCACGATGCGATTACGTTAATCGCAGGGAGAACATCATCGCGCTCGGCCCGTCAGGCACGGGCAAGACACACATCGCCCTGGGACTTGGGCTGGCTGCATGTCAAAGAGGACTGAAGGTGCGCTTCACAACGGCTGCGGCATTAGTCCATGATCTGATCGAGGCTCAAGATGAGCGGAGATTGCAGCGCCTTCAAAAGCAACTGACCAGCCAGAACCTGTTGATCATTGATGAACTGGGCTTCGTACCGCTCAGCAAATCTGGCGCAGAGCTGCTCTTCGAGGTCATATCCCAATGCTATGAACGCGGCTCCATCATCATAACCTCGAACCTGCCCTTCGATGAATGGACTGAAGTCTTTGGCTCTGAGCGGCTGACCGGTGCGCTACTCGATCGTTTAACCCATCACGTCCACATCCTCGAGATGAATGGCGAAAGCTATCGGCTCAAACACAGTCGCAACAACCGAAAATAACCAGCCCGCAATCACAGTCAGAATAATGCTGGCCTTATGGCCAGCATGCGCTTTGGCACGCTTCAGCTTTGTGACGAGCACGCGTGCAAAAGCGCCACAAAAACATCAACCGAAGTGGCCCATTTTTACGCCGCGACATGGACCCATTTTACTCTGCGATTGACAGAGCAGGCGAATGACCGGGACCGCGCCGGCAGCCCGCAGGACCCGTTTGGCTCAACCCGGAAAACGAAATCAACGCCTCTGAAATCAGAGACGCCGCATGAAACCGGCGGACAACTTCATTGACAAACACCGGGCCTGATGCGCAGAGCGGGTGCGTGAATTCCGCGTGCAGGACACGGGGTTTCCGGGTGCAGGGTTTCCGGGGCAGGGTTTCAGGGCGGCAGCCGCCCGATCTCCGGACTGCGGACAGGACCGGAGCACGTCCCGTCGCGCGAAGGTTTTTTTGCCGCTGGGCATGCCGGACCTCCCGACGATTTTTTCAGCGCCGGTATCGCGCAAATTCCGGCGCGACCCCTCCGGCGGATTCCCCGCGCGTTTCGGGAGGGCCATTTCGTTTCGGGCGGAGGGGCCATTTCGTTTCAGATGACCTGTCGGAAAAAATTTCCCGAATGGTTGCAACCGGTTGTCGGCGGCGGAAATCCGAAACGAAACGAAATGCAAAAAATCGGCACGCAGAAGTAGGCAAGTGCGGCACATGACACCCACGAGCCGTCCCCGCCGGGAAGGACCCGTCATTTCCGAACAACGAAAGCGGCACCCGGTGGCAATCAACATGCCCTTGGCAAGCCGTTCCATTCGCTCCCGGGGTTTCTTCGCGGCCGCTTCCGGGGGAAGGGGGGGCGGATACCCTGATTTCCCCGAGCGAACCAAAGCTTTACAATTGGGCGGATCACATTGCAAGCACAGGTGTAATAACTCCGCTTCATAGTCGCGGGACAGCATTCCGGAGATAAACCGCTCCCGAAACGCCCCGATCATATACCCACAAGGTGGGGTTCACCGCAGTTTTGCATCATCCGCTTCTATTGTCGTGTACATGATGTCCTCCATCAGGGGGATACGTTTCAAGGCGCGCCCATTCATCAGGCCATGCGCTGAAGCGGTCAGGGTTTTCCACTCCCGGAGCCTGTCTCCATCGCGTAGGATTACGGCTGTCTGCAGGAACCGCCGTGCCCAAATGTCGCGGCGTGTTTCAAGGAATTTCCAGAGCTTTGTTTCAATGCTGCGCGCGGTACGCGCCGTCGCGACGATCCGGCGGGTCTCTTCCGTATCCTCGAACCAGCTGTCTGCAAGCGGCTCAAGGAGGTCCAGCGCAAGATCATCGTTTACCCAACGTCCGAGAGCCTGTGCCGATGCGCCCTGGATTTTCCGTTGGGGATCGGCCAGATCCAGAAGAGCCTGGAGGTCAAGTTCCTGCGGGCGCAGATCGAACAGGTTGCAGGCCTCAACCACGTCAAGAAACCCGGGGGCAGGCAAACAGCCATTTTCCAAACCATCAGCCAGGGCACCCTCAAGCAACACCCGCAAGGTGTCGGCGGAAATATCATCCGCGCCGGTTTCCGCGCGCTGTTGCCCGATCATGCGTTCAGCGTCATCATTGTTTTCCGGGGAAAGGAGGAAACCGTCTTTTATCCCATGCCCGGCCTTGATCAGTACCACTGCCAGCACGGTCTTCGCCCCCTGTTTCAAAACAACCGCAACGCTTTGGGCCCCGACCCCATCTGTAGTGCTCGCGACGATCTCCTGAATTTGCGAACCCGACACACTGGTTTGTACAGGAATGGCTTTGCGGCGCGCTTTTTTGATCAGCTGATCCAATGCTGCCTGGACCCGACCGCTGGCAAACCAGCCCCGGATCATCGGAAGCAGCGTCATTGTTTCGGCGCTTGGGGCGGTCCCGTCGAGACGTTCGAACAGGCCTGCGATGGTTGCGTCCTGAACAGGCCCCGAACCGGACAGGAGCAGGAACAAGGCACAACGCTCAAGGAAAGGGCTCTCCATTGCAGCAATGTGATTGGCAAGACTCGCCTGGATTTCCACCGGCACCGCCGCCAGCATGGTGTCGATTGCATCGAACAGGTCATGGGCTGAACCGTCTTCCGCCATAACATCACGCGCAAGGCTTTCCAGAATTTCCGAGAGATCGAAGTCCCCCGTATCCGGTGGTGGAGTCATGTTGTCGGGATCGATCATGAATGATTGCGGCACCGTCAGGCCAACCCTCCGAAAGAGGCCCGCAAATTCGATCAGGTTCGTTTGCTGTATCGCTCCGGCGGCCAGCCCCGCCTGAACGGCCATTTCCACCGTCTCCAGGAAGTCCTCCGCATATTCACTGTGATTTTCCTGCCCCATGCGTGCTTCATCCAGCAGCAGGCTCAGTACCTGATGCCCGCCGCCCGAGTGGTCATCTTCCTGCGCGGTGAGCACCACCAGACCGCACGCGACTTCGCTGCTGGCAAGCAAGCGGGATTTCAGCCGCATGAAATACGATTGAAATTCGGGATCAAAACCATGGGTTTCATATTGTTCCATACATTCGGCAAGCAGTTGGGAAGACATATATGCTCCAGTCATGCGGCCATGGGCCCGGAATCGATCCGTTTGTCCGGCTCGACCCCGAAACGGCCATAGGGGTTGATGTGTAGATAGTTGCGCGGGGAGAGGCCGCGATACTCCCCGGGGGGACAGGCGCGCGACCACGCCGGGGGTCTGCAGGACAGAGTGCACCATTTGCGTGTTCACGTAGACCAGTGAAGATTGCGGCAGATGCAGGGCATGGACGGCGCTGTTCCGGTTCTCCACGACGTTCAGCCCTTCGTGGATTTCCCGGCGGAACGCCTCCGGGTGTAAATAGCGGCGCCGGAAGATCGTCTTGATGGCCCGGCCCGGCTCTGCCGGCGCCTTGCAGGTGGGGTGCATCACACCGCAACGGGCAAACCGGCGCAGGATGGCCCCGGGGTCCGCCGCTCCGTGCTGCATGGCAGCTGCGTATTTGACAAACACGGCCTTCGCCCCAGCCGTCAGGAATAGCGGCACCCGGATCGGCTGTTCTGATCGCGACGTTGGCCATCGTGCCCCCGACAAACGTGTCCATCATCTGTTTCAACGGCCAGTCCAGCCCGCGCACGGCAAGGTCATCGCGCAGGATCATGCCGGTGATGGTTTCACTGTCGACCGGAACGCCGTCGCCGTCGAAAATCTCAGGGTCCGGTCGGGCCATTGGTCGGCCCTTTGAGGGATAGCTACAGGCGTGTCACCGTAGCGACGGGCGTCTTTCAGCACGAAACCTTCCGGCGGGATCTGCGCGGCGTTTTCTTCCCGCACGATCAGCGCGGATTCGGCGAGCCGGTTACCTTCGATGGCGGGCGGCTGATACGGCGGCACAGGTTCTTCGCCGATCAGTGTGATCGCATCTTCATGACCAGGGCTGCGCAGATTTGCGTCATGCGCGGCCCCGGCCTGTCCGGCGTCGATGGCGGCAATGTCGGTCATGAATGTATGCCTCGCACTGGTCGATCCTGTTGCCTCCACCTATATCCTGACCAGGGCAAAACGCAATTCATGAAAAGGATGACCCATGGCAAACCAAATCGGGTGAAGCTGACAAACCGGAGCATCAAAATCCGCAGGACGTATTCCGGAGAGGGGAAAAACAACTCCGGACATGCCCGTAGAACTTTCAGTACGGCCATTCCGGCAAACTCCACTGCTTCGGTGAAGCTGGAATAGCAGAAATCTACCTCTTGTGAAACGGGGCTATTGCCCTGACAGGGGCGGCGGGTGGTTTCAGTCCAGGGCATCATGGTCTCCGTTTGCTCTAAACAAACAGAATCACAACCGTCTGAAATCACTCACCTCATTTTCGATCAGGCTCCCGGGATTGACCCGTTTTGATCGAATTGAGCGGATGGTCAGGCCACCGGTGAGACCGAAGGTTATGCCAAACAGGTCCGCCACGAAATCAGCGGTTTCACCGGAACGTCCGACCGTAGGCTGAACGAGATCAATGGCACCGCCAAACAGTAAAGCCCCTGGCAGCACCCAAAAAAGGCTACGTAGGTAAAGAAGTGCGGTCGGAAATACCAAAGCGGCGAAGGCGATGAAGTGGTAGACCTTGTCAGAGACAGGACCCGGTGGACCTTGAGTGGGGTGGGACAGGGTGAGCCAGGCGATTGCAGCAGCCAGGAGCCCGGTTGCGGCGCACGCGAAGTTATGTCTCATGGATGAGCGTCGCTGACTGCGGGTTTGAATGCGAAGATGCCTTGTCACTTGTTTTTCAATCCAGCGTGCCCCCGGAACTCCAGTCGTACCCGGCTGTCAAAGCCCCCCCGGTCACCTCGCCCGGAACCCGCGCCCTCTGGATGATCCATGAAACCCGCCCCGCCCCGCACCGTCATCGACACCGCGATTTATATCGCCAATGCGGCGATCAGGACAGCGAAATTGGCGACTTGCCCGGGGACTGCGAGTAACGATCCCTCCAGCCTGAATACCCGAAACGGATGATGAAATACGCCTGCAGAGACTTCTCGTGTATCCGGGGGTATATCCGCCCGGGTAAAGCGTCTCTGTCAGAAACACTGATTTTCAACCTGCTGATAACACGGCATAAAACCGCTCCAGATCTGCAGGGGACAAAACCGGCGGTGTGGCTGGCTGTGCGGTCGGTATGCTGCTAACCGGTCTCTCCCGGATTTCTCCGGAAATTCAGGGGAAAAACAGGGAAAAATTGTCGGTGCGCCGGGCCGTCTCTGTGGCCGTCTCTGTGGCAGGGTGCAGGCCCGCAAATTCCTGCCGGACTCCTGTTACCTGTGTGGAATGTACCTGCGTGGAACGGACCTGCGGTCGGCGGGCAGGGAACGGGTATTGCCAGGGTGCTGGCAACCGGCCCGACCGGCGTCAGCTGCGCCTGTGCGGGACCGGACCTCGCCGACCGCCCCGTTCGCACCGCGCCCCGCTTGCCTCTCCCGGCGGACCATCCCTGCATGGAACCACAAACTGAACCGGACCGCCGCGCCGGTCTTCACGACCGGAAACGCAGGGAACAGGGCACCGGTCAGGACGGCGGGCAGGGCAGGGCTGTCCGTGGTGTCGTTCCCGGCCTTGCCTGCGGTGGCGTTACAGGGCGGACCGGTTCCGGCACATGTCAATCCGGTCATCAGCCACCGGCATCCCGACATCTGTCCGGATGAAACCCGGGGTCGCGCAATTCCCCCGGCCCAGACCGGAGCAGGTCCCCCTCCCGGCAATAATGGTGTTGCCCCGGCGAACAGGACGGGACCGGCAAAACCGGACACCCTGATCGACGCCGCGATCTGCCGGACCTCCTGCGCAGAACGGGTGCGGGAATTCCGTGCGCAGGGCACGGGGTTTTAGGACACGGGGTTTCAGGGCGCGGGGACATCCGGCGGCAGCCGCCCGATCCCCGGACTGCGGACAGGACCGGAGCGCACCACGTCGCGCGCAGGTTTTTTTTTGCCGCTGGCCATGCCGGACCTCCCGGCGATTTTTTCACCGCCGGTATCGCGCAAATTCCGGCGCAACCGCTCCGGCGGTTTCCCCGCGCGTTTCAGGGGGGCATTTCGTTTCGAGCCCAGGGGCCATTTCGTTTCAGATGACCCGTCGGAAAAAAATTCCTGAATGGTTGCAATCGGTTGTCGGCGACGCAAATCTGAAACGAAACGAAATGCAAAAAAATCGGCACGCAGAAGTAGGAAGGTGCGGCGCAGAACACCCACGAGCGTCTCCCGCCGGGAAGGACCCGTCTTTTCCGAACAGCGGGAGCGGCACCCGATGGCAGCCAACCTGCCGTTGGCAAGCCGGTCCATTCGTTCCCGGCGTTTTGCTGCGGCCTCTTTCGGGAACCGGTAGACACAGACACCAATGACACCGTCTGGAAGTTCAGGTCAACCCCGCGAAAATGCCCCGGCTTCCGGACACCAGTCGAGCCTTCGCCCGGAAACCCGGTGTCGCACCTGAAAAGTGAATCCAGCCCCCCGCGTGACCCGGGAAACCCGTCCCGCATCGCCGTCGACACCCTGATTTACAGCGGTGGGGAAAAGTCGGTGTTCCTGCGCAAACCGATTCCGTTTCACTTCAATAGGCATTGCATGGTGACTTTTCAAACCCCGGACCAATGCCGTTTAATTGGGCCAGATAAAGTTCAATCGGCCTCCCGGTGACGTAGTTGTAGTGGTCCATCATCGCCATTTCGTTGATACTTTTACCCACAGCTTTTTGTCGGCACCGTTGCCCATCGCCCTTGCGGTCAGGAACCCAGCACAAGTCTTTTTCAGGCGTGGCAGGCCAATTGCCCCGCGCCCGGACCAGGGTAAAACAGGTGGGTGCCCATCATTCGATGTCCGCGCCGCCGCCCGGCCATATGCACCGCACAAAAACAAGGCTGGTCGCTCATTGGAGCAGGGCAATCGACTGAACGAAAAAATCGGCATTAGAATGCTGATACGACATTGGCGCGAACACCAACCGGGGCATCAAACGTCAATTTGGACCTTCATCGCACTGAAATCTGCAACTAAAGGGTGTATGGCCAGATTTATCGGAGTGTCCGGGTTGTTCAATCGATTCCCCTGGTCATTGAAACACTGATGAAATCGCCGGATCAGTTGATCGCCGCAATGCGCCTCGGCTAAGACCGTCTATAGCCTGTACAGGAAACGACGCGTGTCCAACATGCCGGGCAGTTGCGAAAACCCTTGAAAGGAGTTGTTCCGACCCGATATTACCGCATGAGCGGGAGGAAATCCGCGACCGATGGGACAAACCTGTCGGACAATGTATCAATTTGGAGGTCATAATGGCTGAGTTGAATACGATCCGGTCGGCGGTCGGCACACGCGCCGCCGAGATCGACGCAGGGCTTCGCGCCCATATGAATAAAGTTTACGGCAGCATGTCGATTGGTATGTTGATCACCGCTGCGGCTGCCTGGGCCATCGCAGGTCTTGCCGTCACATCCGACCATACTGGTGCAACGGTTCAGTTGCGCGAGGGCCAATACCTGACAGGTTTGGGAGAGTTGCTGTACGCAACGCCGCTGCGCTGGGTGGTCATGTTTGCACCACTGGCCTTTATCCTGTTCGGCTGGGGCGCATTGATGCGTCGTGGTTCTGCATCAGCGGTGCAACTGGGCTTTTTCATCTTTGCCGCCGTAATGGGCGTCTCGATGAGTTCGATCTTCCTCGTCTACACACCTTATTCCATCACCCAAACCTTTCTGGTTACTGCAATCGCTTTCGCGGGTCTCAGCCTGTATGGCTACACGACCAGGAAAGACCTCAGCGGCATGGGTACGTTCCTGATGATGGGCGTGATCGGACTGATCGTTGCAATGATCATCAACATTTTCCTGCAGTCCCCTGCAATGATGTTTGCGATCTCTGCTCTGGGCGTTCTGATCTTTGCAGGCCTGACAGCGTTCTACACGCAAGACATCAAGAACACATACGTGGCACACGCGAGCCACGGTGATCAGGAATGGTTGGACAAAGCGGCTATTGATGGCGCGCTGAGCCTCTACATCGCGTTCCTGAACATGTTCCAGTTCCTGCTGATGTTTATGGGCCAACAGGAATAACGGGCACATCTGTCCAGTGACACAAAGGGCCGGTCATTGCGACCGGCCCTTTTCGTTTCCGGCCACGGGAGCATTCAATGGCGGTTATCAAAAAGGGCAGCGCCAAAGAAGACAGTGGTGGCCATAACAGCGTGCGTGGCACCTGTCGCGCCGGGTTGTGTCAAAACGGGACAAAAAGTCAGGCAGGGGCGTTGAAACCGGCGCGTTGCTCATGAAAAACTCCTGAAATGGCATAATCCACAACACCGACTCAGAAAATTACAACAATGTCAGCACTTTATTCAGTCGATTGCCCTGATTGCCCTAGCAGGGCAATCGCATTTGGAAATCCAGGCCCTTCGCTGACGAACATAGCATGAACTTTTTGGCTCTCTCGTTGCGTTTGTGGTCAGGTGCGGAACACTAGACTCCTGCCTTGACGGCGGTCCCAACCGTGTTAGGCTATCTACTGAATAAACACTTGGGACATATTACGCTGTATCGTGTGGGAATTGACTTAGGAACGAATTCACTAGGCTGGGCAGCTATAGAGCTTCGTGGAGGCAAAGAGGCTGGCCCTTTGCTTGACATGGGTGTGCGCATTTTCTCTGATGCCCGAAACCGGACAGACAAATCCTCAAACGCGGCGCAGCGGCGGGGGTCTCGCGGTATGCGGCGGAACCGCGACCGGCGGCTGGCACGGCGTCGGGCGATGGTGCATGCGCTGGTGGCCGCAGGCTTAATGCCGTCCGAGCCTGCTAAGCGTAAAGCTTTAAAGAAGCAGGACCCATGGATGTTGCGCGCTGAAGCATTTGACCGCCCCCTCGACCCTTACGAGATCGGTCGCGCCCTGTTTCACCTACAGCAACGCCGTGGATTCAAATCCAACCGCAAAACAGACGGCGATGAAGATGGCGCGATGTATGATGCAATCACTGTTGCGCGCGATAAAATGAAGGCATCGGGCGCACGCACGCTTGGCGAACTGTTCGGGCGCAAGCGAAAACAAACTCGGGAGGATAATATCAAGAAACGCAAGGGTACGCGTGATCCACTTCCACAGGCGCGGGTCAAGGCGCGTAGCGAAGGCTCCAAGATGACCTATGACTACTACCCGGACCGCACAATGATCCTTGATGAGTTTGATAAGATGTGGGCCGCCCAAAAAGCGCATCACCCCACTTTAATGACTGAGGAAACCCGCGCCTCAATACGAGCGGTCATCGAGCATCAGCGCCCATTAAAACCACAACGAGCCGGTAAATGTACATTCCTTCCATGCTTGCCACGCGCTCCAAAGGCTTTGCCTAGCGCGCAACATGCAAGGGTGTTGCAAGAGGTCAACAATCTCACTGTTGGGGCAATCGGCGAAACACCGCGTATATTGACCCCGGAAGAGCGTATACGGCTTGTAGTCCATCTGATGACACCGTCTTCGAAAACGGCACGCCGCACATTCAAGGCGATCCGGACACACCTTGGCCTGCCTGAATCTCAGGTTTTTAATCTGGAAAGCCGTAAGCGTGACCACCTTGTTGGTGATGAAACCGCTGGTCGGTTATTTCAGGAAGATGCATGGGGACCAGACTGGAAGATGCATGGGGACCAGACTGGCTGACCCTTGACTGCTCGACGCAGGATAGCATCGTGACGAAGTTGACCGAGACAGAGGAGATGGAAGATCTCACCAACTGGCTTTGTAAAACTCATGGCCTCAGCGAGGAACGTGCCACTGCTGTTGCCAGGGTTCGCGTTGGTAACAAGCATGGCCGTCTCTCGGAGAAAGCTCTGGCCCTTATCATTCCGCACATGGAACAAGGCAAGCGATACCATGAGGCTACCACGCTGGAATTTGGGGATCACCGCTCGCCTGGCGATGGGGTTCATAAGAATGATCTGCCATATTATGGTGAGGTGCTGGCACGTCATACCGCCTTCGAGAAAGACCGGCCCGAAAGCGGGGACGATACGCGCAATGATGAGGAGAAATATGGCCGGGTCGCCAACCCAACTGTACATGTCGCTCTGAACGAATTAAGAAAGGTTATGAATGACCTGATCAGGCGCTGGGGGCCACCTGAAGAAGTTGTGCTCGAACTTGCCCGTGATCTCCCGCTTTCAGGCCGCGACCTTCGCGCACTTGAGTCAAAGCAGAAAAAGAATCAGGACCTGAACGACACCCGGCGCAAAGATCTCGCTAATCAAAATGTCCCTGAAAATCGTGAAAACAAACTGAAACAGCGCCTCTACCAGGAAGCGCTCGAGTGCTTTGGCGGCACGGTACAGTGTGTATTTTCCGGAACACCCATTTCAGTCAGTTCACTCTTCTCTGCCGATGTCGAAATCGAGCACATCCTGCCCTTGTCCCGCACAAATGACGTCAGTTTCGCCAACCAGGTGCTCTCCACTCGAAGGGTCAACCGTATCAAAAAAAAACCAGACTCCCTATGAAGCTTTTGGACATAATCCAGCAGGCTTTGACTGGGAGGCAATTGGGCAGAGGGCGTCAGACCTTCCTTCCTCTAAAGCGCGGCGCTTCGCTCCCGACGCTATGGAAAATTGGGAGGCGCGCGGTGGCGACTTTCTGGCGCGGCAGCTAAACGATACGCGTCACATATCACGGCTGGCAAAATCGTTCGTAGAAGCGCTTTATGGTGGGCAAGGGGTTAAGGGAGAGAAAAGCCGCGTCTGGGTTGTGACGGGGCGGTTGACCTCTGACCTTCGATATTACGCAGGCTTTAACACGCTCAGCGGTCTGACCGATAGCAACAAGAAGGACCGAACCGACCACCGGCACCATGCGGTCGATGCGCTTGTTATTGCTCTAACCGACCGGGCGATGATCAAGCGCAGTTCGGACTTCGCTAAACGTGAGGATGCAGTGGCTCGTTACGAGATCATGCAGGCCATGGCAGAGCCCCTGAAACGTTACCGCCGCGCTGCTGAGGATCGGTTATCGAAGCTTGTCGTCTCTCACAAGCCCGATCACGGCTTTCAGGGTGCCATGCTGAATAGTACGGCTTATGGCATTACCGGACGCCGCGATGAAAAAGGACAGGTGATCCTGGTCACGCGTAAACCGCTGGATGCAATCAAGCCTGAACATCTCACCAATATTGTTGATTCAGTCATACGTCGTCATCTCGCCCATGCGACGGACGGCTTGACCGGATCTGAATTCAAAGCGGCCCTAATTCAAGCTGGTGAAGAGATGAACCCTCCGGTACGGCGGGTACGGATAACGACTCCTATGCAGGACAGTAGTTACGTTACCATCCGCCATGGTATAGACAGTAAAGGCAAGGAACGTGCGAAGGCATACAAGAGTGACGGGAATTACTGCTACGATATCTTCATGGGCAAGAAGGACAAATGGGACGGCGAGGTGGTGACCACGTTTGAAGCCTATCAGCGGGCACGAAACGATCCGAATTGGTGGCAGAAGCTGGAACGCCCGGACGGAACTCCACTGATCATGCGCATACGGAAAGGCGATATATTGGAGATTGATGAGGACACAACTACGAGAGGGCTGGTGGTTGTATATCAGTTCTCAAAAGGCAAAATAAATATGGCTCATCTTTACGAAGCAGACGCCTCTGATCGTGTAAAAAAGAAGGCTCAATTAGCATTGATTATGCGTGGCGTGTTACAGGCAGGATGCCTGCGGCGGCGGCGGCGGCAAGTATCGCGCGCGGCGTTTGGTGGCTCGGAAGGACGGCAAGGTGGAACCACCGAAGGTAGCTGTCCAGGTATTTGGTCGCGATACCTCGATGGCGGCGCGGGAAGGTCTTTAACCGCTCATGCCGACTGTTCACGGTTTGAATGTGCAATTCACCACGGACACGTTCTCCGGCGGTCCGGTCGAGACTTTCATGGCTGACGCCCGTTTCTGCGGCGCAGGGCGGGTAGCCGGTGCAGCCATCGGTCACCGGGAGAGCGTCCCCATCAAGACGTGGCTGCAGAACCGTTTTGAGATGTTCGGCTGTCACCGCAGGCAAGACAGCACTGATGGTGGTGCCTGATCGGTCGACCGCAACGGGGACCGGAACCTGCTCCTTCGACAATCCGCGTTTTGAGGCCTTTCCCCCGCGTTTGCGGGCTTTTCGAGAGAGATTACGGTCCCCTTTCCGGCTGCGCGGAAAGAACGTCCCGTCGGCTTCGACGATTCCGCACAGCTTGACCGCACCGACCGTTACGGCCTCAGGAAAGCGATGACGCCAACGAAAAGCTGTGGTGTCGGCCACCATACAACGCTCAGCGGACGCCAGTACCGTTGTCACAATCGAAAAGGTCAGCACGTTGAAGGTTTTGCGACAGCCTTTGCAAAAGAACCTCGTCAGGCCACTTGCATGGCCCCTGATGATCGCACCGCCCGAAGCACAGTGCGGACAGATACGCCCCTCGCGAACATTCGCCTCAGGGAGATCGATCACGCTTTCCAGCGACGAAACCCCGGCAACGAGCCGTCCGGTTTCAGCCCGTTGTTTCGATGAAAGGTCGTCGATCTCGTTGAGCCACACCAAAAAAGCTTGATGATCCATGTGCCGCACCCCATAATTTTGTTCATGGTGTGTTCTATTACAGGTTGGCACGCATAATCAATGCTAATTGAGCCAAAAAGAATGAGTTGAAACGTATCCAAAAGGCGCCTGCCATTCTTCAAAAAGCGAATGCGGTTCGACTGTCCGTATCTCCTTCTGGAAAGGTTAAACGGTATAAAGCATAAGCCTTGCTTGCCTGTGTAATCAAAAGGGAACGGGTATGCAGAACCGGATTGTCGAAATCGAAACTGGCGACATCCATCTTTCGTTAGTTCGAGGGTTTCTTAAACTCTCTCGTGAGGGCAACGAGCTTGGACTCATACCTATTCCCGACATTGGCGCAGTTATCATCCGCGGTTACGGCGCATCGCTTTCAATCAACATGGCAGCGCGCCTCGCAACGGAGAATATTCCGGTCATCCTGTGCGGAGCAGACCAGTCTCCTGCATCCATTATCTGGCCAATAGATGGTCACCATGCGCAAGGGCGAATCATGGAGGCGCAGAGCGGATTGACACGCCCCCGCCGCAAACGTCTCTGGCAAGCGCTAGTCCAGGCAAAGATTAAAGCTCAGATTGAAGTGCTTGAGGCTGAAGGTCATACAGCAAATGAATTGCGTTTTATGGTGCGCGAAGTTCGATCTGGTGATCCGGGAAACTTCGAGGCGCGCGCGGCCCGCACCTATTGGGGAAGATTGATGCCCCCTCTGGACGAAACCTTCAAACGAGACAGCACTGGCGATGGATTGAATGGCTGGTTGAATTACGGCTATGCGGCCCTTCGTGCAGGCGCGGCGCGAGCGATCCTTTCCGCCGGGCTGCATCCCAGCCTTTCTATTCATCATGAGAGCTGCGGCGAGGCCTTAAGGCTGTCATCTGATATTATGGAGCCGTTTCGCCCCTATGTTGATCTCAAGGTTTGCAGGCTCGCCAGACAGATCTCGAATGCGACATATGATCTGGACCGCGCTGTCAAGTCTGAAATCACCAGCGTACTGAACCTCGATCTGCACACGGCTTATGGCACAAGCCCGATTCAAACTTGTTTGAACCGCCTTTGTCAAAGTCTCGCACGGGTCTGTTTGGGGGAAACAAATTTACTTGATCTTCCTGAAGGCCTTGTCTTTTCAACAGGAAAGGAGGCGTGATGAAGGCGCTAACGCACCTGTCAGCCTATCAGCACATGTGGATCATGGTCCTGTTTGATTTACCAACGATGACACAGGAGGAGCGCAAGGCATATACGCAGTTCCGGCACTTTCTACTCGATAACAGTTTCGTAATGGCGCAATATTCAGTCTACCTGAGGCACACAACCGGACGCGCTCAAGCCAGGCCAATTATTGATCGAATCAGAAAGGCCGTCCCCTTGGAAGGCCGTGTCGACATCCTTCAATTTACTGATAGGCAATATTCAGACATTGTTTCCTTAAGAGGACGGCGGCGCGCTGATTCGCGAGAAAATCCTGACCAATTGGCACTTTTTTAAGGAAGAAACAGGCGATTTCCAAGACCGTAGAAAGAAAATTTCCCTGCCTTTTCAGTCGCCTGCGCCGGTTGAGGTTCTAGCACTCTGGAAAAGCCTTACCAACCCCAACCAAGCTCGCCGCGCGGCGGATCGCGGATTACGCAACCTGATGTCTGGAAATTGCCGTGAAGGTGTTATTCATCGAGCTGTTCCCATTTGATGTATGGCTTGGTTTCGGTTTCCCGTTTTTCGTCGATTTCAACGAGTACTGCGGTTGAGAGACGCTCCAACGAGTCGAGGTTTGGAAAGACCCTGACTTTGGACGTGCGCCGCTTGAGTTCCTGCTGGATCGGTCGCTCGATGCCGTTTGATGTACGCATGCGTTTGTGGTGGGCGTCGGGTAAGGTGAAGACAGCGAGCCCCTCGGGCACATTGTTTTCCAGCCAGTCAGCGAAGTCTGGATGCTTGTCGCGATAGCTGGCCACGAGAGCGGCCGGTTCCGCCTCGGCGGCTTGAAGCGATGCCGCGTTCCAGACGGCTCCGAGCTGTTTTCCGATGCGTTTTCCGATGTCGTTGTTCGGGCCGTGCTGTACGGCGTTCCGGGCCAGATGGATTTGGCAGCGTTGCCAGGTTGCAGCCCCCGGTACAGCGCGTCGTGCCGCTTTCAGCCCGGCATGGTCATCCGAGACGATGAAGGTCGTGCCACGCAGGCCACGGGCTTGCAGGCTTTCCAGGAACGCGCGCCAATGCACCTCGGCCTCGGAGAGTGCCACGGAGAGGCCCGGAACGTGTCTGCGCTCATCCAACCCCACCCCGATGGCGGAAAGCACCGCTACATCGCGCACAACGCCGTCATGGCGGGCCTTTTCGCAGCGTGCATCCAGAATGAGGTATTTCATCGGGTCGAGGGGACGGTTGCGCCATGCGGCCAGTTCGCCGTCCAGCAGCTTGGTGGCCCGGCTCACCTGGGTCGATGACAGGCTCTCGATCCCAAACGCACGCATCACGTCCTCGGCCTGATGCGTGGAGACGCCTTTGATGTACATCTCCGCCATGCGGGGGCGTCATTTCTGAACAACAGGAGCGGCTCCTGTTGGCAGCCGACAACGCCGTTGGCAAACTGGTCCATTTTTCCGGGCATTTCGCTGTGGCCTCTTGCGGGACCTGCCAGTCGCTCCCGACTATGAAAATCCACCCGGGCATCCCGCCCGGAACCCGCACCCTCCGGATGATCCATTAAACCCGCACCGCATCGTTGTCACCATCCTGATTGATATCGAAAATGCCGCGATCAGGACTGCGGAACCAGCGGTTTGCCCGGGGGCTGCGGGTAACGATCACTCCGGCCTGAATCCCCGAAACGGATGATGAAATACGCCTGCAGAGACTTTCGGTGTATCCGGGGGTATATCCGCCCGGATAAAGCGTCTCTGTCAGGAACGCGGATTTTCAACCCACTGATAACACGGCATAAAACCGCTTCAAATCTGCAGGGGAGAAAACCGGCGGTATGGCTGGCTGTGCGGTCGGTGTGCTGCCAACCGGTCTCTCCCGGATTTCTCCGTAAATTCAGGGAAAAAAACAGGGGAAAAATTGCCCGGGTACAGGAACCTGTCTGTGGCAGTGTGCAGGCCCGCAATTTCCTGCCGGACTCCTGTTCCTGTATGGAATGTTCCTGTGTGGAACCGGCCTGCGGTCGGCGGGCAGGGCAGGGCTGTCCATGGTGTCGTTCCCGGCCTTGCCTGCGGTGGCGTTACAGGGCGGACCGGTCCGGCACATGTCAATCCGGTCATCAGCCACCGGCATCCCGACATCTGTCCGGATGAAACCCGGGGTCGCGCAATTCCCCCGTGTAAAACGCGGAGCAATATTGGGCCACAGAAGCGGCTGCATATCGCAGTTGTAGCGGAGTAAAAGTCCGCCAGTTTGTGCCCTTCGTTTATTCGGAGGGCGGGAGATGTATTCTGTGGATATTTATAGTCGTGTGCGCCGTGCTTGTTTGAAGGACGGTATGTCTGGCCGAGAAGCGGCGCGGTTTTTCAACATGGCGTAATCAGGATCAGCACTCAGTTACCCCTGTTATTCTGGATGCACATGCAATTGAAAAGGAGACTGACCAATGGAATATTTTGCTGGTTTGGATGTGTCCATGGAAGAGACGCATATCTGCATTCTGGATCGTGAAGGGGCCCTTATTCGTGAAGGAAAAGCGAGCTCAACACCAAAAGCGATCGCTGACTTCCTCGCTTCTGGACCACCATGTGCCAAAGTTGTATTTGAAACGGGACGGATGGCACCAATGCTTTACCATGGGCTGACGGAGCTTGGTGTCCCGGTTGTTTGCATCGAGAGCAGGCAAGCATATCAGGCCCTTAAATCTCTGGCCGGCCACAAGACGGACCGCAATGATGCCCGCGGTTTGGCACACCTGGCGCGGACGGGATTCTACAAGCCGACCCATGTCAAATCACTGTCAGCGCACGCAATCCGGTCGCTGATCGCAGCCCGCAAGAAGCTGGTCGGACAGCGTGTGACGCTCGACAATCAGATCCGCGGTCTGGTCGTCGTCTTCGGCGTGCGGCTGCCACGAGCTTTGTCTCCGGCATTCAAAAACGCGGCGCTAAAAGTTAGCGATGGAGTGCCTGGCCTCCATGCCGCAATTTGCGGACTGTTCGCAGCACGCGAAGCAATCCTCGCGGCGGTTGCAGCCATTGATGGCGACATCAAAAAGATGACCCGCAAATCCGAAGTCTGCCAGCGCCTTATGACGGTACCAGGGGTCGGTCCGATCACAGCATTGGCCTTTGCCGCAGCAATTGATGATCCGTCGCGTTTCAGGAAATCGCGTGATGTGGGGGCGTATCTTGGACTGGTGCCGCGACGGCATCAATCTGGTGAAATCGACTACACGGGCAGCATCTCAAAGCGGGGCGACGTGCGCGTCAGAACGCTTCTCTATGAGGCCGCCAATGTGATGCTGACGCGGTATGCCGCTCCGCTCAAATTGAAGACATGGGCCCTCGCAATCGGTGCGCGCTCAACGATGAGAAAGGCCCGAGTGGCTCTGGCGCGTCGTCTGGCAATCATACTTCATGCCATTATGCGAGACAAAACTGACTTCCAGTCCGCGTAAGGCTTACGAGGCGACAACGAGGATTCCTAAATCAAAGTTCCCATCTGGGACGATGCCCGAGGGAGGGCGTGAGACACGGCGCCGATTCTGTAGCAACAGCCAAGACCAACGGTATGATTGCGGTTTCAACATTGCCGACCCACACCCAGCCAACCCCATCATGAACCTCAGAGTTCGAAGAGAACAAAGGCAACCTCTGACATCAAAAGCAGGAAACTCAGGAAACACGCATTGACAGATTAGAGAACAAAGATCGTAAGACGATCGCGAAGATGCTGCGCCATGAACTTCCGCCTGGGTATCGTCGGTCGGAAGCGCCTCGGCGGCCAACGCTTGATGGTTATGTTGGTGTGGTCGATGAGATACTGCGCACAGACAAAGCCCTGATCAAAAAGCAGCGACACACGGCCAAGCGCATCTTTGAACGGCTGCGCGATGAGCATGGATATGCCGGCAGCCTGACCACGGTGACCTATTACGTGCGCGAGCAAAAACGGCGCACCAAAGAGGTGTTTGTGCCGTTGTCGCATCGGCCGGGCCATGCGCAGGTTGATTTTGGTGAGACGCTGGGCGTGATCGGTGGCGTGGAATGCAAGATCCACTTCTTCGTGATGAGCTTGCCACATTCTGATGCGGTGTTTGTGAAGGGATATCCAGCTGAGACAACCGAGGCGTTTTGCGATGGCCATGTGTCCGCCTTTGCATTCTTTGGCGGCATTCCGCAATCCATTCTCTACGACAATACCAAGATCGCCGTGGCTCGGATACTCGGGGATAAGACGCGCATCCGCACACGTCGGTTTACGGAACTGCAGTCGCATTACTTGTTTGATGACAAGTTTGGCAGACCCGCGCGAGGGAACGATAAAGGCAACGTTGAGGGCATGGTTGGATACACCCGCCGCAACTTCATGGTTCCCGCACCTCGCTATGACAGCTTTGATGATCTGAACGCACATTTGGAAGAGAAGTGTTTAGCACGTCAGGACGATACGTTGCGGGGTCACACCCAAACCATAGGCGCACGCCTGATGTCGGATTTGGATGCTCTGATGGGATTGCCCGTCGCAGAATATGAAGCCTGCGATCACGTCAGCACGCGTGCAACGTCGATCTCAATGGTGCGCTATCGCAGCAATGATTACTCGGTGCCAGTAGCCTATGCGCACCACGATGTTCATGTGCGTGGGTTTGTGCATGAGGTTATCATCGGCTGCGGCAATGAGATTATTGCGCGGCACAAACGATCCTACACATCAGCGGATATGGTCTTTGACCCATTGCACTTTTTGCCCCTGCTTGAACAAAAGGTGGGTGCCCTGGATCAGGCCGCGCCTTTGCAGGGTTGGCATTTGCCAGATGTATTTGCCACGCTGCACCGACTGCTTGAAGCCAGAATGGGTAAGCCGGGCAAGCGAGAATACGTTCAAGTCTTGCGCCTTTTGGAGACCTTCGAAATGGATGTTGTGCAAGGCGCAATCCAGCAGGCAATAGATATGGGTGCAATTGGCTATGACGCCGTAAAACACCTTGTACTGTGTCGGGTTGAGAAGCGGCCACCACGATTGGATTTGGACTTCTATCCATACTTGCCCAAGGCCAATGTCGGCACAACACGCCCATCCAGTTACATGAGCTTGATGGGAAGGACCGCGGCATGACCGAAGCCCCTCGGATTCTTCTACGGCATCATCTTAAACAACTGCGACTGCCAACGTTCCAAGGCGAGTATGCCAAACAGGCGCAGCTCTGTGCTGCAGAGAACAAAGATCACATCCACTATCTGGCGCGGCTGTGTGAGATGGAATTGATCGACCGCGAACGCCGGATGATTGAACGGCGCATCAAAGCGGCGAAGTTCCCCAGCACCAAGAGCTTGGATAGCTTTGACTTCAAGATCATGCCAAGCTTGAACAAGCCCCTGACGATGGATCTGGCACGATGCGATTACGTTAATCGCAGGGAGAACATCATCGCGCTCGGCCCGTCAGGCACGGGCAAGACACACATCGCCCTGGGACTTGGGCTGGCTGCATGTCAAAGAGGACTGAAGGTGCGCTTCACAACGGCTGCGGCATTAGTCCATGATCTGATCGAGGCTCAAGATGAGCGGAGATTGCAGCGCCTTCAAAAGCAACTGACCAGCCAGAACCTGTTGATCATTGATGAACTGGGCTTCGTACCGCTCAGCAAATCTGGCGCAGAGCTGCTCTTCGAGGTCATATCCCAATGCTATGAACGCGGCTCCATCATCATAACCTCGAACCTGCCCTTCGATGAATGGACTGAAGTCTTTGGCTCTGAGCGGCTGACCGGTGCGCTACTCGATCGTTTAACCCATCACGTCCACATCCTCGAGATGAATGGCGAAAGCTATCGGCTCAAACACAGTCGCAACAACCGAAAATAACCAGCCCGCAATCACAGTCAGAATAATGCTGGCCTTATGGCCAGCATGCGCTTTGGCACGCTTCAGCTTTGTGACGAGCACGCGTGCAAAAGCGCCACAAAACATCAACCGAAGTGGCCCATTTTTACGCCGCGACATGGACCCATTTTACTCTGCGATTGACACCCCCGGCCCGGGCCGGAGCAGGTCCCCGTCCCGGCCCGCATGTCCGAGCGGCCTGTTGTCAGCAACAATATACGCGGGGCGCTGCCCATCCGGGAGACCGGGCAGCCGGATGCAGGGCACAACATCCATGCCCGTCTCCCGCGCCGTCGGCACACGGTCCTGCCCCGGCAACAATGGTGTTGCCCCGGCGAACAGGACGGGACCGGTAAAACCGGGTCCCCTGATCGACGCCGCGACCTGCCGGACCTGATCCGCAGAACGGACCCGGGGTTTCAGGGCACGGGGACATCCGGCGGCAGCCGCCCGATCCCCGGACTGCGGGCAGGACCGGAGCGCGCCACGTCGCGCGAAGGTTTTTTTTGCCGCTGGCCATGCCGGACCTCCCGACGATTTTTTCAGCGCCGGTATCGCGCAAATTCCGGCGCGACCCCTCCGGCGGTTTCCCCGCGCGTTTCGGGAGGGCCATTTCGTTTCGAGCCCAGGGGCCATTTCGTTTCAGATGACCCGTCGGAAAAAATTTCCTGAATGGTTGCAATCGGTTGACGGCGACGGAAATCCGAAACGAAACGAAATGCAAAAAAAATCGGCACGCAGACATTGGAAAGTGCGGCACATAACACCCACATGCGTTTGCGCCGGGAAGGACCCGTGGTTTCCGGGAGCCTGATTCAAAAGAATCGATGTTTTTCAAGCCCTTGCAGGCAGCCCGTCCTGCGTCCGATATGGGCGATGAAACCCGGGCGCTCGAAAGCGGCGGATCGTAGAGAAGATGGCAGAGATTCATCAACCTAGCGAGCAGACCGCCCTCCTCGATAAGGAGATCAACGCCCTGTCAAGGCAATCGCCTGTATCAAAACGGCTGCAAACCGAGCCCGGCACTGGGCCGGTCTATTCATTAGCGGTCGGGACGTTTGCTCCAGCTGCGGAGAACTTTCGATGCGGCAGGGACTTTGCAGCGTGGCTGGGCGCGGTGCCACACCAGAACCCATCGGGTGGCAAACAGTGACCTGGCCGCACTTCGAAGATGGGGCAGCGCGATATCAGGCGACTGTTGATTACCGGTGCGATGGCCGTCGCCCGATGGGCCTCTCGCAAAGACGCACCCGAAGGTTCGTGGCTTGCACGCATCCCGGAGAGGAAACCGCTGATGCCGGTCGTCATTGCCCTCGCCAACAAAAGGGCGCGGGGCATCCGGGCAATGCTGGCCAGACAGGAAGATTATCGGGATCCGATGGTGCCAGGCGCGGCACAAGTGCCGGCAGGCCTGAACCAACGGAACGCCGGGGAGTGAAGGAAGACAGCAACTGAATGGAAAAATGATCGATTGATCAGGGTCAGGAAAACCAGTATCTGGCTTGGAACCTTGAGTTCGGGGACAGGATCCGGACCAGACCCACGCATCACCATACCAGCCCGCGGCGATTGTAAAGCCGCACTGTTGAGGTCTGACACAGGCACGCGCCCGATCACTCTCCAAAGGTTGACATTTTCCCTTGCCATCCGAGCGGCATCCACACAAGATTGATACAAAGGACAAGTACTTCAAGTTGGCTACATCGTGGTGCGGATACCATGTAATTTAAGGGATTGGGATATTGGAAGGCGAGCACACAAACGCAGAGCAAATAGTCTCATTAGAGGTCAATGATCTGTTCGGGCGATTCAATCACTCGATTCGGTTCGATCCGGAAAGTGATCTCACGATCCTGACCGCTCCAAATGGATACGGAAAAACCATGTTGATCCGCATTCTTGACGCCTTCTTCAACCGCCGCCTAGATTTCTTTCGGGAATTGAATTTCACAGAAATCAAAATCACCTTTCAAAGCCGCAAATCCGTTTCGATATCCAAAAAACTCACCAAGCAGGTTGAAGAAGATGTGCACAGAAACGACGAGAGAGAGTCAAAAGTTTCCGTTTCGATCCGTGCCACTGGCTTTGGTGACGACGATAAAATCCACACATTGAAAGCAAGTGCTTCTCCCAGAACGCTTGCTTACATCGACCTCAACCTTCCTGTCGACAGAGTGGGGCAATCAGACAGTTGGGTCGATTTCGAAACCGGAAGTGTAGTTTGTACGAATGAAATCCTCGAAAAATATGGGCATATGCTGCCGGAGAATGTTTCTATCCATAGCAAGATACCATCTTGGCTAGCACAAGCGATTGGAGCAGTGGACACACACTTGATCGAAACACAACGGCTACTCTCGTTAGAGACAGAAGATGCTCTGAGAATTCATAGCAGAGTAAGGCGCACTTCAACATCAGTAGTGGAAACTGATGCAGAGGATCTTGCAGAACGCATTGGTCGCATCTTAACAAAGTACGCCAACGACGCTCAAAAACTTGATGAGTCATTTCCAAAGCGGATTATCGATGTGTTTCCGAACAATTCGCATGCTGACGACGCCGAGAAACCAGACGACGAACAACAGATTCGAGATCGCCTTGAGAAACTGCGCCAGAAACGAGACGATCTATTTAAGGTCGGCTTGATTGGAGAGACTATCAGCGAACCAATTCAGCCGAGTGAAATATTTCAACATGAGCTATTAAGGAAGTTCCTTTCCGTCTACATTGAAGACACCGAGAAAAAGCTCGGCATTTTCGACGATATCTATGAAAAAATAAAACTCTTCAAACAAATCATTGATGAGCATTTTACATTTAAAAGAATTGATTTTAGCAACCGGAGCGGAATTCTAGTACGCGATCAAGACACGGAAAAAGGCATACCCCTTTCGAAACTCTCCTCGGGCGAACAGCACGAGCTTGTTTTGATTTATTCGCTGCTTTTTAAGGTGGAACGGGGATCATTGATCTTGATTGATGAGCCGGAGCTATCACTACACGTGGCGTGGCAGAAAAAGTTCATTTCAGATATTCAAAAAATTCAGAGCCTAAAAAATCTGACATTCGTAATCGCAACTCATTCTCCCCAAATTATCAACGATAAATGGAATTTGGTTCAGGATTTGGCCTCGCAGGACTCATAAATGAACAGCGTAAAAGGCGAAATCACGGGTCAAACCATTGCAAACGATGTCATGTTGCAGCGCGCAACACACCAAGGAAGTTTCTTTTTGGTCGAGGGCGGAACTGACGCGAAATTGTTCAAACGCTTCACGGATTCCCATAAATGTTCAATCCAGGTTTGTAGCGGTTGGGGAAACCTTTTTGGTGCAATAACTATTCTTTCCAATATGGGAATTGAGGACGCCCTTGGCTTTAGTGATCGCGACTACTTCGATGAAAATGGCTATCCAGAGTACAGTGGAGTGGTCATTTTTACTGACGAGAACGATCTTGAAGCCCAGATGATCTGCTCAGAGGCTTTGAACAAAGTTATCGAGGAATATGGGGATGCAAAGCGAGTAGATGCGGAAGTGGACGCAGGGGACATGGCCCCATCGGAGCTAGTATTGAGTTGGTCTCAAGCCACGGGTGCACTTCGTTTTCTGTCTTCAAAGCACAAATGGAACCTTAAATTTGACGGCATGAAATACAAATTCGTAGACCGGTACAGCCCAGTTTTCTGTATTTCCAAAACTGTACAACATGTATATGGTCGCTCTGACAAAGATGGACTGCCAAGCCAAGCACAAATTGAAGACAGAGTGCGTGCTTGCATTGACGCTCTCAGTTACCGAAAGATAGCGAACGGGCACGATTGCGTTGCTGCACTCGCCAGGGCCTTCCATCGCCGTTTCGGTACCAAGAACAGCTTCAACTGTTCTGGAGGTCGCGGCGATTTGGCTAAAATTCTACGAATTGCCTACGAATATTCGTTCTTTCAAGGAACTCGTGGATACAAAGAAATCCGAAGATGGGAGCAGGCAACAGGAAAATCTGTCTTAAAGGCTGTTCCAAAAGTAGTTGAGTGATATCACGTGTTTATGATTCATTGGTTTTGAAAGAAACTGGAGGATCCCATGACGTGGACAGACATCACCCGCGCAGAGCATACGCGTAAAACGGGCTTTTATCCAAGCGATTTAACTTTCCACCTATTGGAGATAAGCCACCGGCTTCCAGCCGGTTCGCTTCAGCGTGAATTCTGATGATCTCTCCCTCTCATTTTGAAGCCTTACCCTTTCGGGAGCTTCAAAATGAGAGGGAGAGATCATGGTCTATTCTAATGGATCACATACCAGATTTTATCACCGCTGTCACGTCGTCTGGTCGACAAAATACCGTTACAAGGTTTTGCAAGGTGCCATGCGCGAGCGTATTCGCGAGATCATTCGCCAGGCTTGCGCCGAGATGGGCGTTCATATCGTAAAAGGCGTTCTGGCCCGCGATCACGTCCATATGTTCATATCCGTGCCGCCACATGTCGCCTTGTCCAGGGTTATGCAACGGATCAAAGGGCGCTCATCGCGCCGGGTGCAGATGGAATTTCCCGAACTCCGCAAGCGCTACCGGGGCAGGCGGTTTTGGGCGCGTGGATATTTCTCAACCACATCAGGCAACGTGACTGACGATACCATACTTCAGTATCTGGAATTGCATTCCTCGAAATGATGCTACCGGCGTCAGCCGGTAGTCGTTCACTTGTTCTCCTGGATGTCTTTTCCCCGGACGATTGCCGGTGTTCGCCGGATGACGGGCCGCGTCTCGTTGGTTGTCGCCCGACTCTGACAGAGATGGCTTCGCCTGGGTCAGGAGCATCTGCGGCAGATCCCCGATCCCTTCGGCAATCAGATGCACAATCCGACCTTCGCGTTCGAGCCGCCCCTCCACACGCAGCAATCGTCCGGCGATCACAGACTTTCGGAACCTCTCACAGACCTTGCGCCACACGACCACACGATACTACACGACTCACATGATTTCAGCTGTGATCAGGAGCCAGCAGGGCGATTCAGAGAAGGGCGATTTTCTGTTTATCCCATACGAACCTGACAGCCTTCCGGCGATTATCCTGCACTGTTTCGCTCTTACAGGCGAGTTCGGGATGCGTTCGGGCAATGTGCGCGCGGCGCTGTTGAGGGTGAAGATATTGCGGGGGCATGTCCCGGGCGGTTGATGTATCCATCTTCGCCCGGTGTCGCATCCCTGTCGCGATGCATGGCCTCGATCCGCCAATGCCTGCGGTTGAGGCGCAGGATGTCGTCAGGATCAGGCTGCCCCGGGCCGGTGACGGGATACGTTGTTTCGGTTTCGGTTTTGACACTGTGCCCGGCCCGGACGTGCCCGCGCTGACGCCCGATGCGGGCAATGGTGCGTCAGCGCGGGCCATGGGGTGCACATGTGTTCGCCGCGCGCATCGGCGGGCAACAGAGCGATGCCACGCAGGTCAATCCGCCCATGCCCTGTTTCGGACCCTGTCCGGGGCGGGTCCTGCCATTCAGTGAGGGGGAAAACCGGCTCCCGAAAGGCCGTTTCGATCTCCTCACGAAGGTCTTTCCGGTTATCCTTCACCGGAAGAAGGCAGTCACCGCCTTTTTCCATGATCCTGGAAGGGATTGTTTCCGGCGGAAAACTGCATCTCCGGCAACGACCATCGCCTCGGGGTCAATCGTTTCCGGCAAACGCAGCGCATCGGGAATTTCCCGCCCCCTGCCGCGTGAGGCCGCGTGGGGATGTATGGCCCACCGACTGTTCAGGTGCTGCACAAAAGGCCGGAAGACCATGCCCGGCCCTGCCCCCGGTGTACTTGCTTCCGCGCAGTGTCCTGCCGTCAATCGCGATCCGGGGCAGGTCCGGTTCGACATCCCCGGCATCCGGTGTCCCGATGGTCAACCGGCTGAAGGCGGCCGCCACAGCCTCCGGGTCCGGCACTCCCGAAGTTTCAGTCGGCGTCGCGTGGCCCGGCGATTTACGGCGATTTTGTCCCGACGACGACCCGGCCGGTCCGGTTGCCTGCGCGACAAACCGCGCCCGGGATGGACTGCCGCCTTCATCGCTTTGCGACCGCCGGGCATTGACAGCAGGATCAGGCCCGATATTGCTTCGGGTCGATGTAACCGACCCTTTTTACCGGGCGGATCGGGTATTTCCCGCAAAACCGGGCGGGCTGACCTCATGACCGGAGCCTCCATTTCCGCAATCCAGGACATTGATTGAGACAATTACATGATTTGCAGCTTCTTTTTCGCCTCTGTTGAATCACCCTGTCAAGGTCTGACACAGGCAGGCGCCCTCTCCCTCTCCAAAGGTTGAAAGTCTCCCTTGCTATCCGGGCGGCATCCACAGAAGGCTGCGTGGAGCAATCGCTTCCTGCATGAAATCATAACGCTGTGAAACCCATGCGATTCCCCTGACGCGGGATGGGGATGTTGTGGAGGAAGATACCGGTCCCATGTATGATGGCGGTAACTGATGAGGATTGAAACGATGCAGACCGCCGGGCGGGAAATCGAGGCCATGGCAGGGGCGCTGCCCGGGGACGCCACTTATGAAGAGGCCCGATACCGGCTCTGCGTGCCGGAGAAAATCCGGAAGGGTCAGGAAAGCATCGACCGAAATGGCGGTATGGCGCAGGCAGAAGTCGAGCGGCGGTTGCGGAAATGGCGTATGGGGTAATCCGGTCGGACGACGCCTGCGCCGATCCTGCGCCGGTATCGACCGGATTGCGGCCTGCATAGCGAAAGACTCCCCCTGCCACGCGCACCGTGTGATCGAACAGATCATCGGGAAGCCGCGTAACCTTGACCCCTTCCCTGAGCGCGGTCGTGTCGTGCCCGAGGCCGGAGCCACGGATATCCGTGAACTGTTCGTGTTCAGCTACCGCATGATCCACGAAATCAGGGAACGTCAAGTGCTTGTTCCGGCGGTGATCCATGGTCACCGCCTGCCGGAGAACACCGGGCGCCTTGACTGACGCCCCCCTTCCTCTTTGGCCGCCAATCTCTTGCGGTTTCCCAAGATGCGGCGTATCAGGCCATGACTGGCCTATGACCCTACAGGTTTCAAATCTTCCTGACGGGTCTTCCGGCTTTGCCTGCGGCGGCGCTTCCGGCGCTTGCGCATGCGCGCGCAACCCCCGCGTATCAATGGATTTAAACCACTGGCTCCAGAAGCCCGTTGCGGACATGGACAACTCCGTCAGCCCCACCCATGGTGGTCGGGAAGGCCCTGCCTGGAACGGGCATTTCGACGGCACCTGCCATCACCCGACCTTCCTGTTCAACCGGTTCGATATGCCGGGCCGCTGCGCGGCATGGCAATCACCACAGCGCCGATGGTTGGGCCAACGGCCCCGGGGAGGGTCCGGCCCCGGTGATCGGGGGCGAAAAACGGTTGGCCGACGCATCGGGATTGACCGCGTTCGCCCCAACCGGTGCACCACCCCGGGAATGCGGGTGAAATAACAACCCCGTGAAACCCATGCCTGCCCTGTGGTCGCGGGTTGACCCTGTGCCACTTTCTCAATGGCTCAATTAGCATTGATTATGCGTGGCGTGTTACAGGCAGGATGCCTGCGGCGGCGGCAAGTATCGCGCGCGGCGTTTGGTGGCTCGGAAGGACGGCAAGGTGGAACCACCGAAGGTAGCTGTCCAGGTATTTGGTTGCGATGCCCCGATGGCGGCGCGGAAAGGTCTTTAACCGCTCATGCCGACTGTTCACGGTTTGAATGTGCAATTCACTGCGGACACGTTCTCCGGCGGTCCGGTTGAGACTTTCATGGCTGACGCCCGTTTCTGCGGCGCAGAGTGGGTACCCGGTGCAGCCATCACTCACCAAGAGAGCGTCCCCATCAGGACGTGGCTGCAGAACCGTTTTGAGATGTCCGGCTGTCACCGCAGGCAAGACAGCACTGATGGCGGTGCCTGATCGGCCGACCGCAACGAGGACCGGAACCTGCTCCTTCGACAATCCGCGTTTTGAGGCCTTTCCCCCGCGTTTGCGGGCTTTTCGAGAGAGATTACGGTCCCCTTTCCGGCTGCGCGGAAAGAACGTCCCGTCGGCTTCGACGATTCCGCACAGATTGACCGCACCGACCGTTACGGCCTCGGGAAAGCGATGACGCCAACGAAAAGCTGTGGTGTCGGCCACCATACAACGCCCGTCGGACGCCTTTACCGTTTCGCCGTCGCGCAGGGAAGCTGCGAACCCTGCCCATCTGTCCCTGTGGCGCAAGCGGGCAGGCGGCGTCCCGGTCAGCGCGTTGAAGGTTTTGCGACAGCCTTTGCAAAAGAACCTCGCCAGGCCACTTGCATGGCCCCTGATGATCGCACCGCCCGAAGCACAGTGCGGACAGATACGCCCCTCGCGAACATTCGCCTCAGGGAGATCGATCACGCTTTCCAGCGACGATACCCCGGCAACGAGCCGTCCGGTCTCAGCCCGTTGTTTCGATGAAAGGTCGTCGATCTCGTTGAGCCACACCAAAAAAGCCTGATGATCCATGTGCCGCACCCCATAATTTTGTTCATGGTATGTTCTATTACAGGTTGGCACGCATAATCAATGCTAATTGAGCCTTCTCAATAGCTTTTGTGCAAAGCGCTGTCACGACAGGCTGGTTTCCATTGCCTGCTGACATCGGGACGGTTGAAAACCGGGTCAAAGAGTTGAAAACCGGGTCAAGGATCAGGTCAGTGGGGGCGGGAAATGGGAAACCGGATTACGGGAACAGGTGGCAATGACTCTCTGATAGCCACCGGGGTAAATGACACGCTTGAGGGCGGTGCCGGGCATGACACGCTCCGGGGCAACCTAGGCAATGACTCGATCCGTGGCGGCGATGGCAATGACTCGCTTGATGGCCAACGTGGCAATGACACGATCCGGGGCGACGCGGACAATGACCGTATTGATGGCGGCACGGGCAATGACTCGCTTGATGGCGGCACAGGCAATGACACGATCCGGGGCGGCGCGAACAACGACCGTATTGATGGCGGCGCGGAGGACGACTCGCTTGATGGCGGTACGGGCAATGACACGATCCTTGGCGGCGCCAGCCGTGATCGTATAGATGGCGGCGCGGACAACGACTCGCTTGTTGGCGGCTCTGGCAATGACACGATCCTTGGCGGCATTGGCCTTGGCAGAGACACGATCCTTGGCGGCACCGGCCATGACAGCATCGACGGCGGCGACGGCGAAGACACGATCCGTGGCGGCGATGGTGATGACACGCTCCTTGGCGGCGGCGGCAGCGACACGATCCGTGGCGACGACGACAACGACTCGATCGATGGCGGCACTGGCAGCGACTCGCTTGATGGCGGTCGTGGCAATGACACGATTCTTGGCGGTGGCGGCGTTGACACGATCGACGGCGGGTTCGGCTTCGATCAGGTGCGTATCGACGCGGCCATCGGCGATGTCACCGTCAGGCGGGCCGGAGATGTCTATACCATCGTTTCGGCAGAGGGCGGCGCTGTGGTCACGAACATCACCACGGTCACGAATGTCGAGGAGTTCGTCTTCGGAGACACGACCCTGACGGCGGCGCAGCTCGACGCCATTGCCGGGGTCGAGCGCCTCGGTGACGAAGGCGATGACGTCATATTAACCAGCGATGGCAATGACACGATCGAGTCCTACGGTGGCGACGACACGATCCGGTCCAACGGTGGCAATGACGACATCGAGTCCGGCGCTGACAACGACTCCATCAATTCCGGCTCTGGCGATGACACGATCAATTCCAGATCCGGCGATAACACGATCGAGTCCGGTACCGGTGATGACAGGATCACTACCGGCTCTGGCCATGACTCGATCGATGCCGGCGCTGACAACGACTCCATCTTTTCCGGCGCTGGCCATGACACGATCGTTTCCGGCTCCGGCGATAACACGATCACGTCCGGTACCGGTGATGACTCGATCACTACCGGCGATGGCCATGACGACATCCGGTCCGGCGATGACGACGACAGGATCCATTCCGGCGGCGGCAATGACACGATCCGGTCTGGCGACGGCCATGACACGATCATTTCCAGCGGTGGAAACAACTTTGTCAATGCCGCCTTTGGCTCCGACTCGATCACTACCGGTGCCGGCGATGACACGATCCATTCCGGCGATGGCAGTGACACGATCCAGTCCGGCGATGACAGGGACTCGATCGATTCCGGTGATGGTCATGACTCGATCAATTCCGGCGCCGGCGATGATACAATCCATTCCGGCGCGGGCGACGACACGATTGCTTCCGGCGATGGCGATGACACGATCGATGGCGGCGCTGACAACGACCTGATCACCGGCGGCGAGGGCGATGACAGTCTCGACGGTGGTGCGGGCGTCGATCAGGCGCGTTTCGGCGTGGCGGGCAATGAATTCGCCGTCACCAAAACCGTCACGCAGGACGGAGATGTCTATACCATCGTCTCGGCGGAGGGCACCGATACGCTCACCAATGTCGAGGAATTCGTCTTTACCGACACGACCCTGACGGCGGCGCAGATGGATGAGCTTGCCACAGCGCAGGCCGGTAACCCACTGCTGGCCGGGGACGCGGGCAATGACAGTCTCGATGGCACCGATGGCGATGACTTGATCAACGGCGGCGCGGGCGATGACTCGATCGATGGCGGCGCGGGCTTCGACCAGGCGCGGTTCAACGTGGCTGACGGCGATTTCACCGTCACCAAAACCGTCACGCAGGAGGGAGATGTCTATACGATCGTTTCGGCGGAGGGCACCGATACGGTCACGAATGTCGAGGAGTTCGTCTTCGGGGACACGACCCTGGACGCGGCGCAGATGGATGCCATTGTCGAGACCGCCGACTAGGACCTGGACGGCGACGATGGCGATGACACGCTCTTTTCCGGCTCCGGCAATGACACGATCGATGGCGGCGACGGCAACAACCTGATTGATTCCCGTGCGGGCCATGACTCGATCACGTCCGGCACCGGCAATGACACGATCAGGTCCGGCGATGGCCACGACACGATCGATTCCGGCGGCGGCGATGACTTGATCACCGGTGGCCGTGGCGATGATTCGATCCATTCCGGCTCCGGCAATGATTCGATCCATTCCGGCGATGGCAATGATTCGATCTACTCCGGCTTCGGCAATGATTCGATCGATTCCGGCGCAGGCGATGACACGATCCGCTCCGGCCCCGGCAATGACACGATCGATGCCGGCGATGGCAATGATTCGATCCACGCCGGCTCCGGCTCCGGCAATGATTCGATCGATTCCGGCACCGGCAATGACACGATCACGTCCGGCACCGGCAATGACACGGTCCGCTCCGGCGATGGCAATGACACGATCGATGCCGGCAATGGCAACAACCGGATCAATGCCGGCGATGACAACAACCTGATCACGTCCGGCGATGGCAATGACGGCATCAATGCCGGCGCGGGCAATGACACGGTCCGCTCCGGCGCGGGCAATGACACTCTGGGCGGCGGGGCGGGCAATGACAGTCTCGACGGCGGTGCGGGCTTCGATCAGGCGCGTTTCGCCGCGGCCATCGGCGAATTCACCGTCAGCAAGGACGCGGATAGTCTATACCATCGTCTCGGAAGAGGGTATCGATACGGTCACCAATGTCGAGGCGTTCGTCTTTGGCGACATGACCCTGGGTGCCGCGCAGATGGACGCCCTTGCCAGGACCACCAACCAGGAACCGGTCGGCACCGATGGCGATGACTTTATCTTTTCCGGCACCGGCAATGACACGATCAATGCCGGGGATGGCGATGACTTTGTCTTTTCCGGCGATGGCCACGACGTCATCGAATCCGGGGTTGACAACAGCAATGCCACTGACAATGACACGATCCGGGCCGGCGATGGCAACGACACGATCAATGCCGGGGATGGCGATGACCGGCTGTTCGGCGGTGCGGGCCATGACCAACTCTTTGGCGGTGCCGGTGCCGACACCTTCGTGTTCAACAGCGGCCATGACACCGATGTGATCAATGATTTCGAGATCGGCATCGATACACTGCGCCTCTCCCGCGCGCTGACCGGCGGGATGACAGATGTCGAGGATATCATCTCAACCTACGCGACAATCACGAACGGCGCTGTGGTGTTCGACTTTGGCGGAGACGACATCATCACGATCTCGACCCTGGACTCCCTCACCGGCCTGTCGGAAAATATCGACATCTTCTGAGGCGTCTCCCGGGACAGGACAAACACGAAAAGCCCGCTCTGCGGATCGGGCTTTTTCCCCGCGCAGGGCCGCCGGTTTCAGGGCACGAGTGTGGATGGCACAGGGTTTCAGGGCACGGGGACATCCGGCGGCAGCCGCCCGATCTCGGGAATGGGGGCAGGACCGGAGCGCGCTGCGTCGCGCGAAGGGCTTTTTTTGCCGCTGGCCATGCCGGACCTCCCGGCGATTTTTTCACCGCCGGTACCCCGCAAATTCCGGCGCGACCCCTCCGGCGGTTTCCCCGCGCGTTTCGGGAGGGCATTTCGTTTCGGCGGGGAGGGCCATTTCGTTTCGGATGACCCGTCGGTAAAAATTTCCTGAATGGTTGCAATCGGTTGTCGGCGGCGGAAATCCGAAACGAAACGAAATGCAAAAAAATCGGCACGCAGACATTGGAAGGTGTGCCACATAACACCCACCTACCGTCCCCGCCGGGAAGGACCCGTGGTTTCCGAACACCGGGAGCGGCCCCTGGTGGCAGCCAACGTGCCTTTGGCAAGCCGTTCCCAGTATATATTTGGCTCAATTAGCATTTATTATGCGTGGCGACCTGTGATAGAACACACCATGAACAAAATTATGGGTGCGGCACATGGATCATCAGGCTTTTTTGGTGTGGCTTAACGAGATCGACAACCTTTCATCGAAACAACGGGCTGAAACCGGACGGCTCGTTGCCGGGGTTTCGTCGCTGGAAAGCGTGATCGATCTCCTTGAGGCGACTGTTCGCGAGGGGCGTATCTGTCCGCACTGCGCTTCGGGCGGTGCGATCATCAGAGGCCATGCAAGTGGCCTGACGAGGTTCTTTTGCAAAAGCTGTCGCAAAACCTTCAACGCGCTGACCGGGACGCCGCTTGCCCGCTTGCGCCACAAGGACAGGTGGGCAGAGTTTGCAGCTTCCCTGCGCGACGGCGAAACGGTAAAGGCGTCCGCTGAGCGTTGTATGGTGGCCGACACCACAGCTTTTCGTTGGCGTCATCGCTTTCTTCAGGCTGTAACGGTCGGTGCGGTCAAGCTGTGCGGGATCGTCGAAGCCGACGAGACGTTCTTTCTGCACAGCCGGAAAGGGGAGCGTAATCTCTCTCGAAAAGCCCGCAAACGCGGGGGAAAGGCCTCAAAACGCGGATTGTCGAAGGAGCAGGTTCCGGTCCTCGTTGCAGTCGACCGATCAGGCACCACCATCAGTGCTGTCTTGCCTGCGGTGACAGCCGAACATCTCAAAACGGTTCTGCAGCCACGTCTTGATGGGGACGCTCTCCTGGTGACCGATGGCTGCACCGGGTACCCGCCCTGCGCCGCAGAAATGGGCGTCAGCCATGAAAGTCTCAACCGGACCGCCGGAGAACGTGTCCGTGGTGAATTGCACATTCAAACCGTGAACAGTCGGCATGAGCGGTTAAAGACCTTTCTGCGCCGCCATCGGGGTATCGCAACCAAATACCTGGACAGCTACCTTCGGTGGTTCCACCTTGCCGTCCTTCCGAGCCACCAAACGCCGCGCGCGATACTTGCCGCAGCAGCAGGCATCCTGCCTGTAATACGCCACGCATAATCAATGCTAATTGAGCCATATATTTTGGAAGAGTACCACTATGACCAAAAGAGTATTAGGGTGATTTAGCGGAGGCGAAAAAGTGGTTGCAAATCATGTGATTGTCGGAATCCATGTCCTGGATGGCAGAAATGGAGGTTCCAGTCATGATTTCATCTCGCCCGGTTTTGCGGGAAGTCCCCGATCCGCCCGGTACAAAGCGCCGGTTACATCGACTGGAAGCAATATCGGGCCTGATCCTGCTATTAATGCCCGGCGGCCGCAAGGGGATGAAGGCCGCATTTCATCCCGGGCGCGGTTTGCCGCGCAGGCAACTGGATCGGTCGGGGGTTCGCCGGGACCGTAAATCGCCGTGCCACGCGACGCTGAGTGAAACTTCGGGAGTGCCGGACCCGGAGGCTATGGCGGCTGCATTCAGCCGGTTGACCATCGGGGCACCGGATGCCGGGGATGTTGAACCGTGCCTGCGCCGGATCGCGATTGACGGCAGGACGCTGCGCGGAAGCAGGGACGCCGGGGGCAAGGCCGGGCATGTTCTTTCGGCCCTTTGTGCAGCACCTGAACAGTCGGTGGGCCATACATCCTCACGCGGCAAGGGGCGGGAAATTCCCGATGCGCTGCGTTTGCCGGAGACGATTGACCCTGAGGGGATGGTCATTACCGGAGATGCAATTTTCTGCCGGAAAGCAATCCCTTCAAGGATCACAGAAAAAGGCGGTGACTGCCTTCTTCCGGTGAAGGATAACCGGATAGACCTTCGGGAGGTGATTGAAACGGCCTTTCGGGAGCCGGTTTTTCCCCTCGCTGAATGGCAGGACCCACCCCGGACAGGGTCCGAAACAGGGCATGGGCGGATTGACCTGCGTGGCATCGCCCTGTTGCCCGCCGATGCGCCCGGCGAACACATGCGCACCACATGGCCCCCGGTTCGCACCATTGCCCGCATCGAGCGTCAGCGCGGGCACGTCCGGGCCGGGCACAGTGTCAAAACCGAAACCGAAACAACGTATCCCGTCACCAGCCCGGGGCAGCCTGATCCTGACGACATCCTGCGCCTCAACCGCAGGCATTGGCGGATCGAGGCCATGCATCGCGACAGGGATGTGACACGGGCGAAGATGGATACACCAACCGCCCGGGACATGCCCCCCGTAATATCCTCACCCTCGACAGCGCCGCGCGCACATTGCCCGAACGCATCTCTAGCCCGGATAATTCATGACGATATGATGAGGGTGGTGTAAGCTATTGGAATTTGGTATTTTTCGGCTTCTGCCGCCAAAAATTCCATTTTCCGGAGCACGCCCTCTCACCATGCCAAATCCTGCCTTTCCGCGTCCCTCTTTGTCACCCCTGAACGGCAAGCCCGTGTTGCTCGATTTTGACGGCGCGCAGATGAGCTCCGATGCTGGTCTGATGCTCTTGCGAGAGGTCGAGCGCCGGACCGATCCGGCTGGTCCTATTGCATCGTGTCTCACCGATCTGCGGGCACCGGGCAAGGTGCGGCACAGCCTGGAAGAGATCATCCGGTTCCGGATCATGATGATCGCGGCTGGATATGAGGACGGTAACGATGCGGGTGACCTGCGCCATGACCCGAGCTTTAAGCTCGCGCCGGAGCGTGCCCCCGAGACCGGCGGAGCGCTGTGCTCCCAGCCTGCGATCCCGCGGACGGAGAACCTGGCAGACATGCGGGCGCTTATCCGGATGGCGCATGGGATGGTGCGTTTTTACTGCGCCTCGTTTGTGCGCGCTCCCCGACAAATCGTGCTCGACATTGATGACACTTTCGACACCGTCCACGGCCATCAGCAGCTGCGCCTGTTCAACGCCTGTTACGATGAATACGGCTTCCAGCCGATTGTGGTATTCGATGGCGAAGGGCGTCTCGTGGGTGCAGTGTTGCGCCCGGCACGGCGCCCGACGGGCAAAGAGGCCGCGGCACACATCCGACGCCTGATCCGGCAAATCCGCCGTCATTGGCCCACGACCAGGATCCCGCTGCGGGCTGACAGCCATTACGGCACCCCGGAGGTTCTGGACCTGTGTGACACCCTGGGGCTCCCCTATGTGCCTGGCTTGTCAAGGAACGCGCGCCTGCGGGAGCATGTGCAGACTCTGGAGGCCTCCACGGCAGATCGCTATGCGCGCAAAAGCGAGAAACCGCGCCGGTTCAAGTCATTCTCCCATGCGGCCCGATCATGGTCAAAAGAGCGCCGCGTCATCGCCCGGGTCGAGGTTGGACCCATGGGGCGTGACACGCGCTTCATCGTGACCAATCCGATGGGCAGGCGTGGCAAGCACCTTTACGGGAAACTCTCCTGCGCACGCGGTCAGGCCGAGACCCACATCAAGGGCTGGAAGAGCCATCTCGCTTCCGACCGCACGTCGTGCTCAAAGGCCAGCGCCAACCGGATGCGGCTCATGCTGCACGGCTGCGCCTGCTGGCTGTGGTGGACGTTGCGGGCGGCCTGTCCAAAACGCTCCCCATGGCGGCAAGCCCGGTTCGATACGGTGCGGTTGCACCTGGTCAAACCGACCGCGACCATCGTGGAGAAGAAGACCCGGATCATCATGACGCTGCCGACCTCATGCCCACGCCAGAGCCTCATCCGCCTCCTGTTCGATGCACTTGCCCCGCCACACCCGACATGAAGCAGCCATCGCGCCCCGCCCACTCTGAAACATCAACTTGAAAAGCCCCGGATAACATCGCCGTCCGCCGTAAAAAACCGGACGCCAACTACGCGCGCGCTCCCGAAAAAACAGGCGCGGAAACCAACAGCCAGGCACAGACAAAACAGGCCTCATGAATTATCCGGGCTAGGGTTTGTTGACAATCATCGTGTTGCAATGAGCATGGCACAGAGGTGCCAGTTGGCAGCGTAGCTTGTATCAGTCTTGTCGTATCGCGTTGCTATGCCTCTGAATTCCTTGATCTTTGCGAAATGGTTTTCGATGAGATGGCGCCACTTGTACATGTGGGTATCGTAGTCCCGTTGAACTTTTCGGTTCGATTTGGGCGGGATGACAGCGGTTGCGCCACGCTCATCAAGGTCTTGCAGGAGCCAGTCGGCGTCGAAGGCTTTGTCGGCCAGCAACGCCCCAAAGGAAGCCCCCTTGATCAGAGGAGCGACCCCCTTCATGTCGTGTGCCTGTCCCGGCAAAAGCAGAAACCGGAACAGGTTACCGAGCGCATCGACCAAGGCCACGACCTTGGTCGTCAGTCCGCCGCGAGAGCGTCCGATAGCCTGGTGTTGAGTCCCCCTTTTGCGCCCGAAGCCTTCTGATGAGCTTGAACAATCGTCCCGTCGACAAGGGCATATTCCAGGTCCGGCTCGCCACTCATGGCATTGAAAAGACTCTCGAACACGCCGTTCCTGGCCCATCGACGAAATCGCTTGAACTGGCTGTTCCAGTTGCCAAACTCTTTGGGCAAATCCCGCCATGGGGACCCTGTGCGTACGCGCCATAATACTGCTTCCATAAACCGGCGATTATTGCGCGCGGTAACACCCGGATCGCCTGCCTTGCCCGGTATAAGCGGCTCAATCTTCTCCCAAAGCTCATCGGAAACAGCCAAACGATTTGCGTCCATCAACACCTCCATTTTGGAAGCTTGAATCAGACTTCAGGCAAAATGGGAACCCCGAATGTCAATAGGCCCTAATACCAACGGCCCAATTAATTGACCTTTATCCATTCTCGATCTGTGATTGAAGTTATGCGTTCAGGGTCGTTCGCAAAGAAGTTCCAGGCCTGGGCGCATTTTTCGAGGATTTCTTCATATGTGTCGAAGACAGAGACAGCGAGTTTGTTCGACCGCAGATAGGCCCAAACGTTTTCCATTGGGTTCAATTCCGGTGAGTATGGGGGCAGTTTTACGAGTGTAGTATTATCTGGCACCTGCAAGCATTTTGCTCCGTGCCAACCAGCCCCGTCGATGATGAGCAAGGCATGTGCGCCGGGTGCGATTGTCTTTGCGATCTCATCGAGATGCAGCCCCATTGCTTCGGCGTTGACGTAAGGCAGGACCAGCCCAGCCGCCGTGCCACAGGCAGGACAGGCTGCGCCGAAGATACAGCTCCATTTGCAGCGCGTATCACGTGGTGCGCGCGGGCGGGTTCCACGCCTGGCCCATTTGCGGGTGAGGGTTCCTTGCTGCCCGACGCGGGCTTCATCCTGGAACCATACCTCAAGCGGCTTCCCCTTTGCATGTTTTGGCAGGGTATCGGCTATGAGGCTGGCAAAGTTTTTTTAAAAGCCTGCTGTGCAGCGGGATCAGTTTTGGGATGCTCCGGGCGCACGGAAAGGCGACGAAAACCATGCCTGGCTGGATACTTGCCAATCGTACGTTCATGTAGCTTTACGTCGAATTCTTCTTCAACGCGGACCTGCAAATCGGCACAGCGCCACCGCACTACGCCATCTTTTGCCGGGTCAGGCCCAGCCTCAACCCAAGCCACAAACAGCGCCTGTTGCTCCAGGGACAGGCGTGGTTTTGCACCCTTGCCACACCGATCAGAAAGCCCACCAAGGCCCTCTGCATTGTAGCGATGCACCCGGTCTCTGGGAGTTTGGCGATCCATACCGCTGCTACGGGCCGCTGTTGCGCGGTCCACATCGTCAAGCACCAGCGCTATGGCGAGTATTCGACGGACAACACGACCATCCCTGGTTCGCTTTGCAGCACAACGCAAATCTTGCGCGGACATATCTGTGCGCGTAATCTTGACTGCCCCACCCATGAGCACCTCCTTGCTTCTGGAGGCCATTGATTCAGAAATGCAGTAAATTTGAAATCACAAAAGTGAGTCAGACATTAAGGCCGCTGGTATAACTCGCCTGCAGGAGCTTGAAACAGTGCAGGAAAATCGCCAAAAGGCTGTCAGGTTCCTATCAGATAAACAGAAAAATAGCTTTCTCTGAATCGCCCTGAATGCGCTGAAGAAAAATTGATTTTCCACCTAATGGATTTAAACCACCGGCTTCCAGCCGGTCCGCTTCAGCGAATCTTTGGCTCGCGATCACGTCCACATGTTTCTGTCGATCCCACCAAAGCTGTCGCTGTCCGATGTCATGCAGCGCATCAAGGGCCGCTCATCACGCCGTATCCAGATGGAGTTCCCCGAGTTGCGCAACCGCTACCGGGGCAGGCGGCTTTGGGCGCGCGGCTGTTTCTCCACGACCTCGGGAAATGTGACTGACGACATCATCAGGCAGATTGAACTTCGTCCCTGTTTCCGGACACTGGGGTACTTTACCCCTGTCCATGAAAGGGGCACGAAATGGGACAACATCGACGGAACTATACGGACGAGTATAAGGCAGCGGCGGTTGAGCGGGTTTATGAACCGGGCGCGACACAGGGCAGCGTTGCCAGGGAGCCTGGTATCACCGGCACACAGTTGAAGACCTGGCGGCTTGAGATCGAAGCGTTCGGCTCAGCTGAAGCCAGGCGGCGGCGGAAGGCGGATGCAGCGGAACCGGCCCGTCTTCGCAAGGAGAACAGGCGCCTGACAGAGGAAGTGGAGATTTTGCACAAAGCATCCGCTTTTTTCGCGACACGGGCGGTGAAACCATGACGAACAAGCGCAGATTCGTCACTGCCCATAAAGCTCGATACGCGGTTTCCACGCTTTGCAGGGTTCCGGCGATTTCCCGGGGCCGGTTTTATGGTTTCCCGGCCGACCAACCGGCGAGGGATCAGCGTAAAGCAGATCGAGACGTTCGAGATCCGGAACTGCCGCCCAGGATCAAGACTTTCTTCAAAGCCGGCAGGAAATGCTACGGATCAAAGCGGATCCATCAGGACCTGGTGGCCGATGGCGAAACCGTCTCCGAGCGGCGGGTGGCGCGGATCATGAAGGAAAACAAGGTGTCTCCACGCCTGAACAAGCGCCGCAAGCCCGTGACAACGGATAGCAATCACAAAATGAGCCCATCGCCAAACCTGTTGGAACAGGAGTTCCACCGCCTCACCCCCAATACGGTTTGGTTGGCCGATATCACCTGTATCGATACGGATGAAGGGTGGCTCTGGCTGGTCGGCGTGAAAGACATGGCCACGCGGGAAATCGTTGGTTGGGCGATGGAGGATCACATGCGGGCCGAGCTTTGCTGTGATGCCCTGACGATGGCCCCGGGTCGCAGAGGCCCTGTTCCCGGTCTGATCCACCACTCCGACAGGGGGAGCCGGTACGCCGGTGGCGAGTATCGCAAGCTGATCGAAAAGGCAGGGATTGCGCAATCCATGAGCCGCAAGGGCGAGTGCCTGGACAATGCGCCAATGGAAAGCTTCTTTGCATCATTGAAAAAGGAGTTGGTTCACCGTCAAAGGTTCAAAACACGGGCGGAAGCCAAGGCCGCAATCTTCGAATATATCGAGGTCTTCCACAACCGTCAGCGCCGCCACTCCGCCATCGGATACCAAACGCCGCAACAGGCGTTCAACAATATGACTTGGAAAATGGCCGCATAGGGTCAATAATCAAACTGTCCGGAAACAGGGACGAAGTCCAGTACCTGGAATTACATTCCGCTAAATGATGCTACCGGCGTCAGCCGGTAGTCGTTCACTTCCATAAGGGGGCCTGATAGAGGCAGCATCTGTGGCGCGGACCCATATTCGGGAGGTTGAAAGATAAAATATGACCAATCGCAAAGGCATCATTCTGGCCGGTGGCAGTGGCACCCGGCTTTATCCGATCACCATGGGCGTCTCAAAGCAGTTGTTGCCGATCTATGACAAGCCGATGGTGTATTATCCGCTCAGCGTGCTGATGCTGGCCGGGATCCGCAATATCTGCATCATCACAACGCCACATGACCAGGACCAGTTCCAGCGCACCCTGGGCGATGGCAGGCAGTGGGGGATCGAACTGACCTATGTGGTCCAGCCCAGCCCCGACGGTCTGGCACAGGCCTATATTCTGGCCGGGGATTTCCTGGACGGCGCTCCCAGCGCCATGGTGCTGGGAGACAACCTCTTTTTTGGCCACGGGCTGCCACAGCTTCTGGCCGAGGCGGACCGCCAGGAAGCGGGCGGAACCGTGTTCGGCTATCACGTCTCGAATCCCGGGCGCTATGGGGTTGTCGCCTTTGACGATGCCGGCATTGTCAAGGCGATCATCGAAAAGCCCGGGGTGCCGCCATCGAGCTATGCGGTGACCGGGCTGTATTTCCTGGATGGCACGGCACCTGTGCGGGCGCGTGACGTCAAACCGTCGGAGCGGGGCGAGGTGGAAATCACCTCGTTGCTGGAGATGTATCTGAACGAAGGTCAACTGAGCGTGAAGTGGATGGGCCGTGGCTATGCCTGGCTGGATACCGGCACCCATGGCGCGTTGCTGGATGCGGGCAACTTCGTGCGGACGCTGGAAAAACGTCAGGGTCTGCAGACCGGCTGTCCCGAAGAGATCGCCCATCAGAACGGCTGGATCTCGGATGCGCAGTTGCTGGAACGTGCTGAATTGTTCAAGGAGAACGGCTATGGTATCTGTCTCAAGGGGCTTTTGCGTTAACCAGGCTGGATCCTGGCGATGGATATCCGCATCGCCGTCACCACCCTGATTGATATCGCCAATGCCGCGATCAGGACAGCGAAACCGGCGGCCTGCCCGGGGAATGCGGGTAAGGATCACTCCGGCCTGAATACCCGAAACGGATGATGAAATACGCCCGCAGAGACTTTCGGTGTATCCGGGGGTATATCCGCCCGGATAAAGCGTCTCTGTCAGAAGCATTGATTTTCAACCCGCTGATAACACAGCATAAAACCGCTCCAAATCTGCAGGGGATAAAACCGGCAGTGTGGCTGGCTGTGCGGTCGGTGTGCTGCCAACCGGTCTCTCCCGGATTTCTCCGGAAATTCAGGGAAAAAAACAGGGGGAAAACAGGGGAAAAATTGCCCGGGTACAGGAACCTGTCTGTGGCAGTGTGCAGGCCCGCAAATTCCTGCCGGACTCCTGTTCCTGTGTGGAATGTTCCTGTGTGGAACCGGCCTGCGGTCGGCGGGCAGGGAACGGGTATTGCCAGGGTGTTGGCAACCGGCCCGACCGGCTGTCAGCCGCGCCTGTGCGGGACCGGACCTCGCCGACCGCCCCGTTCGCACCGCGCCCCGCTTGCCTCTCCCGGCGGACCATCCCTGCATGGAACCGCAGACTGAACCGGACCGCCGCGCCGGTCTTCACGGCCGGAACCGCAGGGCTCGGGGCACCGGTCAGGACGGCGGGCAGGGCAGGGCTGTCCGTGGTGTCGTTCCCGGCCTTGCCTGCGGTGGCGTTACAGGGCGGACCGGTTCCGGCACATGTCAATCCGGTCATCAGCCACCGGCATCCCGACATCTGTCCGGATGAAACCCGGGGTCGCGCAATTCCCCCGGCCGAGACCGGAGCAGGTCCCCGTCCCGGCCCGCATGGCCGGCCGGCCTGTTGTCAGCAGCAATATACGCGGGGCGCCGCTCATCCGGGAGACCGGGCAGCCGGATGCAGGGCACAACATCCATGCCCGTCTCCCGCGCCGTTGGCGCACGGTCCTGCCCCGGCAACAATGGTGTTGCCCCCGGCGAACAGGACGGGACCGGTAAAACCGGACACCCTGATCGACGCCGCGATCTGCCGGACCTGATCCGCAGAACGGGTGCGGGAATTCCGCGTGCAGGACCGGAGCGCGCCACGTCGCGCGAAGGTTTTTTTGCCGCTGGCCATGCCGGACCTCCCGACGATTTTTTCAGCGCCGGTACCCCGCAAATTCCGGCGCGACCCCTCCGGCGGTTTCCCCGCGCGTTTCGGGAGGGCATTTCGTTTCGAGCCCAGGGGCCATTTCGTTTCAGATGACCCGTCGGAAAAAAAATTCCTGAATGGTTGCAATCGGTTGTCGGCGGCGGAAATCCGAAACGAAACGAAATGCAAAAAAATCGGCACGCAGAAGTAGGCAAGTGCGGCGCAGAACACCCACAAGCCGTCCCCCGCCGGGAAGGACCCGTGATTTCTGAACAACGGCCCGGGCTCGGGGAAGGGAATCGAAAAGTTGCCTTGCTGCATCTATTCGCGCAGGGCCTTGTTGAAATAGTCGGCCAGGGGTTTGACCAGATAGGCAATCGGCGTGCGATCCTCGGTGCGAATATACGCCTCAACCGGCATGCCGGGGATCAGGGTGGTGCCTTTCCCTGCGGCGCAGCGCGGCCTTTTCCCGGGGGCAAGGGGTGGACCAATTCCCCGTTTACACGGTACGGGTTTACTTTCCACAATCTGGTCTAAAGCCTCCGACTTTAGTCGGAAAAACATTCAAACGTGCGCCGAAGGCGCTCATGAACCACTGAACCCTCTGACTTTAGTCGGAGGAGGTTCAGTCGATTTCTGAACCAACGGAGGAGGAGGGGGGAATGCAGGGAAAAACGGTACTCATAACAGGTGCCAGGCGCTGATCGGTGCCGAGGCAGGGCGCGTTTTTGCCGCAACCGGGGCCAATGTTGCGCTGGTGGCCCGCAGCCGCGATCAAATTGATGCATTGGCAGCGGCGCTGGGTGACAATGCCATCGCGCTGGCGTGTGATGTCAGTGATTTTGCGCAGGTCGAGCAGGCCGTTGCGGATTGTGTGGACCGCTTTGGTGGACTGGATGTGCTGATCGGGAATGCTGGGGTGATTGAGCCGATCTTTCACCTGTCCAACGTGGATACCGACGCCTGGAGTCAGGCGATCGATATCAACCTCAAGGGCGTGTTCTATGGCGTGCGCGCGGCATTACCAGTGATGCGGGCCGCAGGTGGTGGAACAGTGCTGACCATATCCTCTGGCGCGGCATCGAACCCGGTTGAGGCGTGGAGCCACTATTGTGCCTCAAAAGCAGGGGCAAAGATGCTGACGGAATGCCTCCATCCGGAAGAGGGGCATCATGGCATCCGCGCAATGGGCCTGTCGCCTGGCACGGTGGCGACCGATATGCAGCGGGTCATCAAGGCCAGTGGTATCAATCCGGTCAGCCAACTGGACTGGGAAGATCACATTCCTGCAGACTGGCCCGCGCGTGCGCTGTTGTGGATGTGTTCCGAGGATGCGGCTGCGTTTCCTGGCACCGAAATCTCTCTGAGTGTCTGATCAGAAATGAGTTGAGTGAATTCAACAGGTTGTGATTCTGTTCGGTTATGAAATTGAACGGAGATCACAATGGTCTGGACTGAATTCACCCGTGCGCAGCATATGCGCGAAACAAAGTGCTATCCAAGTGATTTGACTTTCCGCCTATTGGAGATAAGCCACCGGCTTCCAGCCGGTTCGCTTCAGCGTGAATTCTGATGATCTCTCCCTCTCATTTTGAAGCCCCCGAAGGGGTAAGGCTTCAAAATGAGAGGGAGAGATCATGGTCTGGTTCCCCCGCACACGCGGGGATAGACCCTTTTTCGGGAATGATCCCGACCGCGTAACCTCAATCACACACCGTGACTGGCTAACGGTCAATTGATTATGCCATTGGTATTATTCTCGGGATAATGCTGATGGCGCATCCCGCCCTGTCACAAAAAGCCGAAATCGGCGTCTGGGAAAACTCCCGGTATCAGACCCTGAAATGGATCGAGCAGCGCCAGTCGCCCGGTTGGTATTATAACTGGCGGACCGATCAGATCGCACAGCGCGGCAACCAACGCCGCACGGGTGAATTCGTGCCGATGATCCACAGCGCCAAACACGTGAACAAGCGGATCAGGTCGGACCGGCGGGTCACCACCCTGCTGGGTTTCAACGAATCGGATGGTCATGGTGGCGGGCATCAGGCCGACTTGTCGGTGGCCAAGGCGATCAAACTCTGGCCGAAATTGGAAAAACGCGGGCTGCGGCTCGGCAGCCCGGCCACAACCCGGGGCGGTACACTTGGGCGCAACTCCTGGCAGCGCCAATTCATGAATCAGGTCGAGGCAAAGGGCCTGCGCGTTGATTTCATGGCTGTGCATTATTACTCGAAGAACGGCGACGTGAACGAATTCCGCAACTGGTTGAAGGCGGTTTATCGGGAATACAAACGTCCGATCTGGGTAACCGAATTCGCCTATATCGACTGGATGTAAAACGCGGAGCAACGCGCGCCGGGTCACCTATACCCAGAACGCCAAATTCGCCGAAGCGTCGATCCGGAATGATGGAAAAGCTCCCCTTCGTCGAGCGCCAGGCCTGGCTTGCCGCCAATCCTTATCCGTGGAAAGGGCGCGCACCACAGATCAACCTGGTGGACAAGAATTTCAAACCGACGCCGGTAGGGGTTGCCTTTGACCGGGTGCTGGCTTCGCTTGGGCCACGCAAGGTGGCGAGCCTAGAGCCGTGATGGGGTGAGTTTGCCAGGTTGAACCACCCCTCCCATTTTTCAACCGTCATCCCCGCGCAAGCGGTGACCTCCCTCAAACTCGTATGACGCCGCCCTGGGTCCTCGCTTGCGCGGGGATGACAATGTTGTGTGAAACAACAGGGCGGCGCCCGACCTTGAAGCGCAGCCCTACCCGGGCTTACGTTTAGGCTCAATTAGCATTTATTATGCGTGGCGACCTGTGATAGAACACACCATGAACAAAATTATGGGTGCGGCACATGGATCATCAGGCTTTTTTGGTGTGGCTTAACGAGATCGACAACCTTTCATCGAAACAACGGGCTGAAACCGGACGGCTCGTTGCCGGGGTTTCGTCGCTGGAAAGCGTGATCGATCTCCTTGAGGCGACTGTTCGCGAGGGGCGTATCTGTCCGCACTGCGCTTCGGGCGGTGCGATCATCAGAGGCCATGCAAGTGGCCTGACGAGGTTCTTTTGCAAAAGCTGTCGCAAAACCTTCAACGCGCTGACCGGGACGCCGCTTGCCCGCTTGCGCCACAAGGACAGGTGGGCAGAGTTTGCAGCTTCCCTGCGCGACGGCGAAACGGTAAAGGCGTCCGCTGAGCGTTGTATGGTGGCCGACACCACAGCTTTTCGTTGGCGTCATCGCTTTCTTCAGGCTGTAACGGTCGGTGCGGTCAAGCTGTGCGGGATCGTCGAAGCCGACGAGACGTTCTTTCTGCACAGCCGGAAAGGGGAGCGTAATCTCTCTCGAAAAGCCCGCAAACGCGGGGGAAAGGCCTCAAAACGCGGATTGTCGAAGGAGCAGGTTCCGGTCCTCGTTGCAGTCGACCGATCAGGCACCACCATCAGTGCTGTCTTGCCTGCGGTGACAGCCGAACATCTCAAAACGGTTCTGCAGCCACGTCTTGATGGGGACGCTCTCCTGGTGACCGATGGCTGCACCGGGTACCCGCCCTGCGCCGCAGAAATGGGCGTCAGCCATGAAAGTCTCAACCGGACCGCCGGAGAACGTGTCCGTGGTGAATTGCACATTCAAACCGTGAACAGTCGGCATGAGCGGTTAAAGACCTTTCTGCGCCGCCATCGGGGTATCGCAACCAAATACCTGGACAGCTACCTTCGGTGGTTCCACCTTGCCGTCCTTCCGAGCCACCAAACGCCGCGCGCGATACTTGCCGCAGCAGCAGGCATCCTGCCTGTAATACGCCACGCATAATCAATGCTAATTGAGCCTACGTTTAAGAGCCTTCGGGCCAGACGAATTCCGGCCTCAGCCCCGCACAGACAGGCCGACCGTCGTCGGGTCTGGGAACGCCGGTGGCCGGATCATAAAAGGCGTGATAGGTCGCCGCCGGAAACGCCGCGTCATACCCCATCAGGTTCGGCACGATCACCCGGATGCGGCTCTGCTTGTCGTCCAGCATGATCGGCGTGCCGCATTCGCCACAGGTGCACAGTTCCAGCGGGCCGTCAGGGTTGTTGGCGTTGAACGGCTGGCGGTTCAGCCCGGCTTCATTGTCGCAAGCCACATCACCGTGGTTGAAAAACGCGACATGGGTGGTCGGCTGACCGGTGACGCCTTTGCACACCGAACAATGGCAGGTGTGATTGTCGATCGGACCATTATCGGAATGGGTGCGGACATGATCGCAGCCGCCGGAAAAATTGTAGGCCATGGGTCTCTCCCTCGTTGAATAGATTGGATAAAGTCACTTTGGGTCAGCGGTCCGGAGACGGCTGACACTCGAAAGTCTAGCGCATATTGGCAGATTCGGGGAAATATTCGGCGTGTAAGTCTGCGGCGCGTGCTGCCGGGTGGGTTGCCACAACAACAGGGCAGCGCCCGACCTGGTTGGCGCTCTGAGGCGTTCCTGTAAGGTAAGCCCTCTCCCAGCCACCAACGCACCGACCATCCCAACGGTTGCGAATGCGCCCTCCGGAGCGGTAGTCGCTTGTGGATTGTGGAGCAATCCACTGGCGATCCGCAGAGTGGGTGCGGGAATTCCGCGCGCAGGGCACGGGGACATCCGTCGGCAGCCGCCCGATCCCCGGACTGCGGGCGGGACCGGAGCGCGCCACGTCGCGCGAAGGTTTTTTTTGCCGCTGGCCATGCCGGGATTCCTGACGGTTTTTTCACCGCCGGTATCGCGGAAATTCCGGCGCAACCCCTCCGGCGGTTTCCCCGCGCGTTTCGGGAGGGCATTTCGTTTCAGATGACCCGTCGGAAAAAATTTGCTCAATGGTTACAATCGGTTGTCGGCTGCGGAAATCCGAAACGAAACGAAATGCAAAAAAAACGGCACGCAGACGTTGGAAAGTGCGGCACATAACACCCACAAGCCGTCCCCCGCCGGGAAGGACCCGTGATTTCCGGACACCGGGAGCGACACCCGGTGGCGGCCAATACGCCGTTGGCGACACCTATAGAAACCATTGCCGGATAGCCTGGATCTATGTGCATGTGCTGCTTGAGGCGGTCATTATTGGCGGCGTCCGGTTCGGGGCACTGTCATCGGATTTGTTTATCTCTGCCATCGACCGGGCATGGCTGATTTCCGCAGGAACAAGAACCTGACAGAGCGGGAACTTTTCGGTGCGTTCGGAACGCTGAACAGTATGTTACAGGCACTGACAGTCGCGACAACGGGAAAACTGCCTGAACAGGCACCAGCTCAAATGGTTCGTGAACCCGTGGAAACCGCCAAATCCGGTGCAGCCGGGCTTGACCAATGTCGCTCCATGCTGGAAGTCACTGATCATGCGGATAACCAAAACAGAAATTGCTCGAGCAATCGGCGACCCGGCTTACTTCAAGCGCGGCGTTTCGTATTATTCAAACAGAAGGGTTTTGACCATTCAATTAGACGGGAGTGATCGGGTAACCGGCACCGTTGCGGGCTCGGGAGGCCGGACCTACTCGGTTGACGCTAAAATGCGGGGAACCGCAGATGGTCGGCTGTCTGATGTTGATGGTTATTGCTCATGCCCGGTCGGGTATAATTGCAAACATGTTGTAGCCGTGCTGCTGGAGGCCGCGCACAAGGGGACTGATATCACCCTGGAGCCTGCGCCGCCCGGAGAACGGGGCCGCACTCTACCGAACGTTCAAGCCGGACTTCCCGGTCCGGTGTCATCTTGGCTCGACGGGTTGGACGCCCCTGGAGAAACCCGGCCTTTCGAAACAAAGTCGAAACCTTCCGGTAATGAGGTGTTTTACGTCTTTCGACACAGCTTCGACCACCGGGCCGGGATTGTACCGGTCAAAGCCTATGTAAAGAAAGACGGCAGTATCGGGAAAAACGTTCAGGAATATAGTGGACATCATAGTCTTTCGCGTGCTCCGGCAGGGACCAGCCTGGAAGACGCGGTTATTTTTGCGCAATTGGAGTATCTTTCGGCCCACACCTATCCGGCACAGTTCAACTGGCCGGAAGGAGAAGCCCTCGGCGGCTTTCTACAGCAAGTCGTTGCAACGGGCCGCGCCAGGGCAGAAGATGTGCGTGGTCCGCTGCTGCAATGGGCAGAGCCGAGGCAGGTTGCCTTTGAATGGCACCTTGATGCCCATAGCGACCAGACGCTTGCGGCCAGGGACGCGAGCGGAAGGTCGCTGGCTCTCCTGCCATTCCCGGACCCGGTCTTCATTGACAAAGACACCGGAGAAATTGGTTTCGCGGAAACCGGGCTGCCATCGCAGGTCGCTCGTGTTTTGGCGGCTGCGCCGTCGGTACCGGCAGAAGCAGTGAACGCCGTGGCTGATATTCTGGCCAGGCAGGAAAGCCCGGTCCCCGGGCCAAAACCGGTCGCAATTCAGGAAAGCACCGATTTGGTGCCGTCCATTGAGTTGACATTGTTCGGGCACGGGCGCAGGGAAGGGGATCATTCCGGAAACTGGCGCCGCCGCACTTCTCCGCGACACAATGTGATCTACCCCTGTATCCGGGCGCATATTCGCTATGAGGGGTGTGACGAGGTTCTGGAGCCCGGGAAAGGATCGGATATCCGGCGTACCGGGGAAGGTGGTCTCAACATCATCCGGCGCGATTTTGAGGCGGAGTCGAAACTCTTCGAGCAGTTGGAGATCACGGCAGAAGAATTCGAAGGATATCTTCCGGAACTCGCGGTCATTTACGGACGCATTCCGAAAGCGATGAAGGAAGCCCATATTGTCTTTCCCCCGGTGTTGCCGGACGAAAGGGAGTTCACCACACCGGCGCTGGGTTTCATTGCGGAGGGCCTGCCGCGACTGCAAAACCTTGGCTGGAAGATCAAAATTGATCCAGGCTGGCCCATTCATCTTCATCAGGGCGATTTAAACTTCCGGACTGTTCTGGAACCATCCGGCCAGGACTGGTTTTCTTTGGGGGTGCAACTGGATGTGGATGGCACGGCGCTCGATGTGATGCCCACCATTTTGCAAATCATCAATTCCCTGCCGCTCAATGATTATGGCGATCTGGCCGAGGGGTTTGATCTGGATGAGTTTCTGTCGAACATCGTCCTGTACCAGAGGTTGCCGGAGGGAACACTGGTTCCGCTTCCTGGATCAACGCTGACAGGGTTCGTGGAAACTTTCCTGGAAATGCAGGGACTGACACGGTTTCATCAGGCCGAGGCAGGTCGTGTCACGGAACTGGTCGAGGCGCTGGACGGATGCGGTGCACCCTGGGCAGGGGGGCCGGGAATTCTGGAGCTTGGTAAACAGCTGAAACGCCTTTCAGCGACGACCGAAGAAGACACGCCGGCGGCCCTGAAGGCCGATCTGCGTCCCTATCAACGGGTGGGCTTTGGTTGGCTCAAGGCCCTGAGTGAAAGTGGGTTCGGGGGTATTCTTGCGGATGATATGGGCCTGGGTAAAACTGTCCAGACCCTGGCATTGTTGACCCATCGTCATCTGGAAACCAAAGCCGGTCACCCCAGCCTGCTCGTGGTTCCGACCAGTCTTATCAGTAACTGGCAAAGTGAGGCGGCCCGTTTTGCTCCGGACCTGAAACTTCTGACTTTGCACGGCCCCGACCGGCACGGGAGGTTTGCACAGATTGAAGACCATGATCTTGTGATCACCACATACCCACTGATCAACCGGGATTCTGAAGCGCTCTTTGCCCATGAATTTGATCTGGCGATTCTGGATGAGGCACAGGCGGTCAAGAACCCCGCCGCCTCTGTGGCCAAACGCATTCGGCAAATCAAGGCGCGCCAGCGCATCGCGCTTACCGGCACGCCCCTGGAAAATAACCTGACGGAACTCTGGGCCCTGTTTGACTGGCTCATTCCCGGGCTGCTGGGCGACCGGAAGAGTTTCGGCTCCGGGTATCGCAGGCCAATCGAACAAAAAGGTGACCGCGTGCGGCAACGGCTCCTGTCGACACGGGTGAAGCCATTTCTTCTGCGCCGCACCAAGGATGAGGTGGCGGATGATCTGCCCCCGAAAACTGTTATCGATGAAGTGATCACACTGTCTGGCAAGCAGGCCGCTCTCTATGAGAGTGTGCGGAGTGCTATGGACGCCCGTGTGCGTGATGCCATTGCGGCAAAGGGCCTGGCGGGATCGCGTATTACCGTCCTTGATGCGCTCCTTAAACTCCGCCAGGTCTGCTGCGACCCGAAACTGGTCAAGCTTGATGCTGCCGCCAAAGTCACGGAAAGTGCCAAGCGGGACCGCCTGATGGAAATTCTCGAAGAACTCATGAGTGAAGGGCGCAAGGTTCTCGTGTTTTCACAATTTGTCGAAATGCTTCGTTTGATCGAAAGCGATGTTCAGGCCCACGGTTGGCCCTATGCCATGCTGCATGGCCAAACACGGGACCGACCGGCCGAGATCGACAAATTCCAGTCGGGCGGCGCGCGGCTTTTCCTGATCAGCCTGAAGGCCGGGGGAACAGGCCTGAACCTGACAGAGGCCGATACGGTCATCCTGTACGATCCCTGGTGGAACCCTGCGGTCGAGCGTCAGGCCATGGACCGCGCACATCGGATTGGTCAGGATAAACCGGTCTTTGTGCATCGCTTCTACACCACCGGCACGGTTGAATCTGCTATCCAGGCCATGCAGGCCCGGAAACAGGCCCTGGCGGACGCCCTCTTTGAAGGTACGGGTGGCGGGCCCACGGCGCTGACCGAGGATGATCTGACGGCCCTCTTTGGCGCAGGGTGAGCAACCATTCCTGCATAAAACGGCAGATTGAACCGGACCGCCGCGCCGGTCTTCCTGACCGGAAACGCAGGGACCAGGGCACCGGTCAGGACGGCGGGCAGGGCAGGACTGTTCATATTGTCGGCCCCGGCCTTCCCTTGCGGTGGCGTTACACGGGACCGGTAAACCGGGTCCCCTGATCGACCCCGCGATCTGCCGGGCCTGATCCGCAGAACGGGTGCGGGAATTCCGCGTGCAGGGCACGGGGACATCCGGCGGCAGCCGCCCGATCCCCGGACTGCGGGCGGGACCGGAGCACGCCACGTCGCGCGAAGGGTTTTTTGCCGCTGGCCATGCCGGACCTCCCGACGATTTTTTCACCGCCGGTATCGCGCAAATTCCGGCGCGACCCCTCCGGCGGTTTCCCCGCGCGTTTCGGGAGGGCATTTCGTTTCGAGCCCAGGGGCCATTTCGTTTCGGATGACCCGTCGGAAAAAATTTCCTGAATGGTTGCAACCGGTTGTCGGCGGCGGAAATCCAAAACGAAACGAAATGCAAAAAAATAACCACGCAGACATTGGAAGGTGCGGCACATAACACCCACAAGCCGTCCCCGCCGGGAAGGACCCGGCATTTCCAAACAACGGGAGGGGTGCCTGGCGGCAGCCAACATTCCGTTGGCAAGCCGTTCCATTCGTTCCCGGCGTTTGGTCGAGACTGCTTTCGGGGGCCTGGGGACACAGGCATCAATGACACCCTTTGGAAGTTCGGTCGAGCCCACGAAAATGCTCCGGCTTCCGAACGCCAATCGAGCCTTCGCCCGGAAACCCGCTGTCGCAGTTGAAAAGTGAATCCAGCCCCGGGTGACCCGGGAAACCCGCGCCGCACCTACGGCTCAGGGGAAGCAACGCCACCCAAAATCAAAGTTCAACAGAAGCCGGGACATCCCCCTGAATGAGGACCTGTTGGCAACAGATTGCATAAGCCGTCCTGCAGGATCAAGGCCATGCTTTTTGACCTCCTGTGCGCTGAATTTCGACAAAAATATGTGGAGTTTGCAGGTGATGTAACATTCCAGCGAACCTGATTGAGTAAGGAATATCTGCATAAGAGTTGTAATTCGAATTGGGTGGCCACATGCTGTGGAATACTCAAATTGGGTTGGTTTGGACCCAGGTAAAACCTCCAGGGGCAATATGCTGTTTCATTTTTCGCTTTTTTGCCTGGCTGGCTGTAAAACGCGGAGCAATATTGGGCCACAGAAGCGGCTGCATATCGCAGTTGTAGCGGAGTAAAAGTCCGCCAGTTTGTGCCCTTCGTTTATTCGGAGGGCGGGAGATGTATTCTGTGGATATTTATAGTCGTGTGCGCCGTGCTTGTTTGAAGGACGGTATGTCTGGCCGAGAAGCGGCGCGGTTTTTCAACATGGCGTAATCAGGATCAGCACTCAGTTACCCCTGTTATTCTGGATGCACATGCAATTGAAAAGGAGACTGACCAATGGAATATTTTGCTGGTTTGGATGTGTCCATGGAAGAGACGCATATCTGCATTCTGGATCGTGAAGGGGCCCTTATTCGTGAAGGAAAAGCGAGCTCAACACCAAAAGCGATCGCTGACTTCCTCGCTTCTGGACCACCATGTGCCAAAGTTGTATTTGAAACGGGACGGATGGCACCAATGCTTTACCATGGGCTGACGGAGCTTGGTGTCCCGGTTGTTTGCATCGAGAGCAGGCAAGCATATCAGGCCCTTAAATCTCTGGCCGGCCACAAGACGGACCGCAATGATGCCCGCGGTTTGGCACACCTGGCGCGGACGGGATTCTACAAGCCGACCCATGTCAAATCACTGTCAGCGCACGCAATCCGGTCGCTGATCGCAGCCCGCAAGAAGCTGGTCGGACAGCGTGTGACGCTCGACAATCAGATCCGCGGTCTGGTCGTCGTCTTCGGCGTGCGGCTGCCACGAGCTTTGTCTCCGGCATTCAAAAACGCGGCGCTAAAAGTTAGCGATGGAGTGCCTGGCCTCCATGCCGCAATTTGCGGACTGTTCGCAGCACGCGAAGCAATCCTCGCGGCGGTTGCAGCCATTGATGGCGACATCAAAAAGATGACCCGCAAATCCGAAGTCTGCCAGCGCCTTATGACGGTACCAGGGGTCGGTCCGATCACAGCATTGGCCTTTGCCGCAGCAATTGATGATCCGTCGCGTTTCAGGAAATCGCGTGATGTGGGGGCGTATCTTGGACTGGTGCCGCGACGGCATCAATCTGGTGAAATCGACTACACGGGCAGCATCTCAAAGCGGGGCGACGTGCGCGTCAGAACGCTTCTCTATGAGGCCGCCAATGTGATGCTGACGCGGTATGCCGCTCCGCTCAAATTGAAGACATGGGCCCTCGCAATCGGTGCGCGCTCAACGATGAGAAAGGCCCGAGTGGCTCTGGCGCGTCGTCTGGCAATCATACTTCATGCCATTATGCGAGACAAAACTGACTTCCAGTCCGCGTAAGGCTTACGAGGCGACAACGAGGATTCCTAAATCAAAGTTCCCATCTGGGACGATGCCCGAGGGAGGGCGTGAGACACGGCGCCGATTCTGTAGCAACAGCCAAGACCAACGGTATGATTGCGGTTTCAACATTGCCGACCCACACCCAGCCAACCCCATCATGAACCTCAGAGTTCGAAGAGAACAAAGGCAACCTCTGACATCAAAAGCAGGAAACTCAGGAAACACGCATTGACAGATTAGAGAACAAAGATCGTAAGACGATCGCGAAGATGCTGCGCCATGAACTTCCGCCTGGGTATCGTCGGTCGGAAGCGCCTCGGCGGCCAACGCTTGATGGTTATGTTGGTGTGGTCGATGAGATACTGCGCACAGACAAAGCCCTGATCAAAAAGCAGCGACACACGGCCAAGCGCATCTTTGAACGGCTGCGCGATGAGCATGGATATGCCGGCAGCCTGACCACGGTGACCTATTACGTGCGCGAGCAAAAACGGCGCACCAAAGAGGTGTTTGTGCCGTTGTCGCATCGGCCGGGCCATGCGCAGGTTGATTTTGGTGAGACGCTGGGCGTGATCGGTGGCGTGGAATGCAAGATCCACTTCTTCGTGATGAGCTTGCCACATTCTGATGCGGTGTTTGTGAAGGGATATCCAGCTGAGACAACCGAGGCGTTTTGCGATGGCCATGTGTCCGCCTTTGCATTCTTTGGCGGCATTCCGCAATCCATTCTCTACGACAATACCAAGATCGCCGTGGCTCGGATACTCGGGGATAAGACGCGCATCCGCACACGTCGGTTTACGGAACTGCAGTCGCATTACTTGTTTGATGACAAGTTTGGCAGACCCGCGCGAGGGAACGATAAAGGCAACGTTGAGGGCATGGTTGGATACACCCGCCGCAACTTCATGGTTCCCGCACCTCGCTATGACAGCTTTGATGATCTGAACGCACATTTGGAAGAGAAGTGTTTAGCACGTCAGGACGATACGTTGCGGGGTCACACCCAAACCATAGGCGCACGCCTGATGTCGGATTTGGATGCTCTGATGGGATTGCCCGTCGCAGAATATGAAGCCTGCGATCACGTCAGCACGCGTGCAACGTCGATCTCAATGGTGCGCTATCGCAGCAATGATTACTCGGTGCCAGTAGCCTATGCGCACCACGATGTTCATGTGCGTGGGTTTGTGCATGAGGTTATCATCGGCTGCGGCAATGAGATTATTGCGCGGCACAAACGATCCTACACATCAGCGGATATGGTCTTTGACCCATTGCACTTTTTGCCCCTGCTTGAACAAAAGGTGGGTGCCCTGGATCAGGCCGCGCCTTTGCAGGGTTGGCATTTGCCAGATGTATTTGCCACGCTGCACCGACTGCTTGAAGCCAGAATGGGTAAGCCGGGCAAGCGAGAATACGTTCAAGTCTTGCGCCTTTTGGAGACCTTCGAAATGGATGTTGTGCAAGGCGCAATCCAGCAGGCAATAGATATGGGTGCAATTGGCTATGACGCCGTAAAACACCTTGTACTGTGTCGGGTTGAGAAGCGGCCACCACGATTGGATTTGGACTTCTATCCATACTTGCCCAAGGCCAATGTCGGCACAACACGCCCATCCAGTTACATGAGCTTGATGGGAAGGACCGCGGCATGACCGAAGCCCCTCGGATTCTTCTACGGCATCATCTTAAACAACTGCGACTGCCAACGTTCCAAGGCGAGTATGCCAAACAGGCGCAGCTCTGTGCTGCAGAGAACAAAGATCACATCCACTATCTGGCGCGGCTGTGTGAGATGGAATTGATCGACCGCGAACGCCGGATGATTGAACGGCGCATCAAAGCGGCGAAGTTCCCCAGCACCAAGAGCTTGGATAGCTTTGACTTCAAGATCATGCCAAGCTTGAACAAGCCCCTGACGATGGATCTGGCACGATGCGATTACGTTAATCGCAGGGAGAACATCATCGCGCTCGGCCCGTCAGGCACGGGCAAGACACACATCGCCCTGGGACTTGGGCTGGCTGCATGTCAAAGAGGACTGAAGGTGCGCTTCACAACGGCTGCGGCATTAGTCCATGATCTGATCGAGGCTCAAGATGAGCGGAGATTGCAGCGCCTTCAAAAGCAACTGACCAGCCAGAACCTGTTGATCATTGATGAACTGGGCTTCGTACCGCTCAGCAAATCTGGCGCAGAGCTGCTCTTCGAGGTCATATCCCAATGCTATGAACGCGGCTCCATCATCATAACCTCGAACCTGCCCTTCGATGAATGGACTGAAGTCTTTGGCTCTGAGCGGCTGACCGGTGCGCTACTCGATCGTTTAACCCATCACGTCCACATCCTCGAGATGAATGGCGAAAGCTATCGGCTCAAACACAGTCGCAACAACCGAAAATAACCAGCCCGCAATCACAGTCAGAATAATGCTGGCCTTATGGCCAGCATGCGCTTTGGCACGCTTCAGCTTTGTGACGAGCACGCGTGCAAAAGCGCCACAAAACATCAACCGAAGTGGCCCATTTTTACGCCGCGACATGGACCCATTTTACTCTGCGATTGACAGCTGGATTTAGGTAACCTGTGTGGCGGTTCCGGTGCTGGCCTGAGCGTCGGGACACACGTGTAATCTATCACAATACCGCCTGATTTGTGTCTTGCTCCTGACCCGCGCTCAAGGCATTGTGTCGCGCAATGTGGTTGAAACGGGATTTTGGCACCCCGGATCAGATCTCTGGAATGAGGAGAAGGGCGTGAGGTTGCCGACTATCGGGACCGGGCGTCGGGTTGCGTATTGAAGAGCACATGCAAATTGCGGTGCGGAGGTATACTCGAGCTCGGTGCAAGCTTGCGACAGGCTGTTGGCAGACGGTTTTTCCGCGCCAATCCGACCGCTCGGGATAGAGGCGAATGCCACAAAAACCAGGCTGCAACGCTTGCGCGAGTCTATCGAACCGTTTAAACGGACCTGCGTTTCGCCTCAATAGCTCAGCTGGTAGAGCAGGTCCTTCGTAAGGACAAGGTCGGGGGTTCGAGTCCCTCTTGAGGCACCATCATTACTTATTAATCTATTGTTTATATACACCGAGAGAGGTGGTCGCGGAAATTCGGACCAGTCGTTAAGGTGGATCGCATGATGAAAGAAGTGATCCGAAATGAAGAAACGAAAGAACCATTCGCCCGAGTTCAAAGCCAAGGTTGCGCTTGAGGCTATCCGTGATGAGATGACACTGGCTGAGCTGTCCAAGAAATACGGCGTGCATCCAACCCGGATAGGGACGTGGAAACGCGCGGCGATAGAGAACATGGCGACAGCGTTTACGCGCCGGAGTTCAGCCCCCGGGCAGGTGAGCGCCGCCGACGTTGACAAGCTTCATTCCAAGATCGGTCAACTTGTTGTGGAGCGGGATTTTTTGGCCGATGCCTCGCACCGGTTGCTCGGTACGCGAGGCAAAAAATGGTGAGCAAGGATCACAAGCTGAGCATGCGTCGGCAGTGTGCGTTGCTGACGTTGTCGCGTTCCAATCTTTACTATGAACCGAAGGGCGAGAGCGCTGAGAACCTGCGTTTCATGGAAATCATCGACAAGCAGTTCCTGGAAACGCCGTGGTACGGATCACGGCAGATGGCGCGTTACATGAAGCGCAACAATCACGGATGTGGCCGTCACCGTGTCCGACGGTTGATGCGGCTTATGCGTCTGGTTCCGATTTATCAGGAACCCAGCACCAGCAAGAAACATCCGCAGCACAAGATCTGGCCATATCTGCTGCGCAACGCGGTGATTGACCGCCCGAACCAAGTCTGGTGCGCAGACATCACCTATATCCCTATGCGGCGGGGCTTCCTGTACCTGGTTGCGATCATGGATTGGTACAGTCGCAGGGTGCTGGCGTGGCGGCTGTCAAACAGCATGGACGCGGACTTCTGCGTGGAGGCCCTGAAAGAGGCCTTATCAAAATACGGCAAACCTGAGATCTTCAACAGCGATCAGGGCAGCCAGTTCACCAGCGGCGCTTGGATCGACGTGCTGATCGACGCAAAGATCAAAATCAGCATGGATGGGAAAGGCGCTTGGCGCGACAACCGCATGATCGAGCGACTGTGGCGGTCGCTGAAATATGAATGTGTGTACCTGAACGCCTTTGAGACCGGATCAGAAATGCGAGCCGGGATCAGCAAATGGCTGGCCTACTACAACTCTGAGCGCCCCCATTCGACCCACGGCATATTGACCCCGGATGAGGCCTATGCCAGCAAAACAGAACCAATGAGATTAGCAGCCTGAATGAAACCCTGATCCATCTTAGCAAGGCTGCAAACTGGTCGAAAAAGCAGGACCACCTCTGAGTTTTCCTACTGCAAGGAGCGGGAATGTTCTCGAAAGTGATCGGCAGCATCCTCACGGCTGATATTACCTTGCCCGAGCTGCTCCATCATCTCTGCATGTTCATGACCTTTGGCCTGATCGAGATTGTGCCCATTCTCCGCTAAGAAAACATCTGCTGTTGCAAAGGCTGTCCGCTTGTTCCCGTCAACGAAGGGATGGTTGCGGGAAATGCCTTCGGCATAGCTGGCCGCAAGCTGAAAGGTGTCGTCTTCGCCGTAGGCATGAAGGTTCCGAGGACGGGCCAGTGCAGATTCCAAAAGGGCGGGGTCACGCAAACCATGCGCGCCGCCGCCTGTATCAATCATCTGTTTGTGGATTGCTTCAACATCTTCCCGCGCCAGCCATCCCGGCTCGCTCATCGGTTGGCCAGCTCAATGATAGTGTTGCGGTGATATTCTGCGCGCTCACGGATGAGACGCTTTCGATCCTCGGAAACGCCTTCTGGTGTCCCTGTCAGGCGTTGGTACTCATCGGCTGACAAAAGCACGAGGCGGTCACGTTGGTGACTTGTGATGATGACTGGCTGTTGCATTGCAGCGTCGCTGAATGCGCCAATGTTGTTTTTAAATTCTGTTGCTGTGACGCGTGTCATGACAGTCTCCTTTCTTCGCACCTACTGCATAGCCAAAATATCCATTTTGTCCATAAGAGTCTTGTGTGGATGCCCCGGTTACCGGGAGTGAATTCAAAGTCTTGGAAAACCTGATCAGGTGCAGTCATGTGTCCGGCCTCTGGAGTGCCGTTACAATAGACTCGCTTCGCAATAAGGGCGGTTGTTTTTGAACGGAGGTATCCCTGCCCCATTTGGTCAGGCTGTTTTCAAATTCAGGTTTGCCAGGGCCGCTACATTCCTTGCGATCATATCCGCCTGGCCATTATTGCGATGGGTATCGGCAAAAATCCCGAACTTTTTCATGCGGCAAATTCCATGCTCTGCGCCGATGCGCAGCTTTGCGTGCCATGTGTTGTAGCTTTTCCGCTCTTTGGCAAGGGGATGGTTCCTTGAGGCCTTGAGCGGGACTTCCAGCGACGCTCCGGGATAACCGGGATCGCCCGGGACAGGCACACCGGGGGGCTTGTCCACGCGCGCTTCATCATATATCCGCCTGTCGTGCTTTCGCCCGGGCTGTGCAGGACCAACGGCCAGGATCCTTTTCCTGTCGTCGGTAATGATCCGGTGCGACGCTGTATGGCGTTTCTTCTTTCCTGAATAACTGGCTTTGCGCCTTGACGGCGTCCCGGGGCGCTGAACAGGGCGCCCGGTACCATCAATCACAGGATAGAGAAGATCGTTTCTTTCCTGTGTCGATAATTTGATCCCGCGCTCCGGCATGGCGAAATGGCCAGCCATCACCGTCGTCATGGCGCGAACGCGGCGGCAAACTGTGGGCTGGAAATGTCGAAAAGCAGGCCAACAAAGGCCTGGCCGGCGTATGTGCGGTAATGGATCAGGCACAAAAGCATTGGCTCAATTAGCATTGATTATGCGTGGCGTGTTACAGGATGCCTGCGGCGGCGGCAAGTATCGCGCGCGGCGTTTGGTGGCTCGGAAGGACGGCAAGGTGGAACCACCGAAGGCAGCTGTCCAGGTATCTGGTCGCGATACCCCGATGGCGGCGCAGAAAGGTCTTTAACCGCTCATGCCGACTGTTCACGAGACCTGTTTCGCAATAGGTAGATTTCTGCCATTCCAGCTTCACCGAAGCAGTGGAGTTTGCCGGAATGGCCGTACTGAAAGTTTTACGAGCACGTCCAGAGTTGTTTTTCCGCCTTTCCGTAATACGTCCGGCGGATTTTGATGCTCCGGTTTGTCAGCTTCACCCGATTTGGCTTGCCGGTGAAACCGCGCGTTTGTCCCGAAAGAACAGACAACGGGCCATCGGGGGCGGCAGGAAGTATCGGCTGCAACTGGCGGAACAGATGCTTTTGTGCCTGATCCATTACCGCACATACGCCGGCCAGGCCTTTGTTGGCCTGCTTTTCGACATTTCCAGCCCTACAGTTTGCCGCCGCGTTCGCGCCATGACGACGGTGATGGCTGGCCATTTCGCCATGCCGGAGCGCAGGATCAAATTATCGACACAGGAAAGAAACGATCTTCTCTATCCTGTGATCGATGGTACCGAGCGCCCTGTTCAGCGCCCCGGGACGCCGTCAAGGCGCAAGGCCAGGTATTCAGGAAAGAAGAAACGCCATACAGCGTCGCACCGGATCATTACCGACGACAGGAAAAGGATCCTGGCCGTTGGTCCTGCACAGCCCGGGCGAAAGCACGACAGGCGGATATATGATGAAGCGCGCGTGGACAAGCCCCCCGGTGTGCCTGTCCCGGGCGATCCCGGTTATCCGGGAACGTCGCTGGAAGTCCCGCTCAAAGCCTCAGGGACAGGGGAATCGCGCTTAAAGTTTGACAGCGGTTGCGAATTGGATTCTGGAGGTTTCATCACTTGATGGAGCTTCGCGATGCCCAACCTGGACAGCTGTTTCAATGAGATGGATGACCCACGCGGCGGCAATGCGCCACGTCATAAGTTCTGTGATCTTATGACGATCAGCCTTTTGTGCGCGCTTTGCGGCGGCGATACAGCGGTCGACATGGAGTTTTTCGGTCATATGAAGGAGGATTTTCTGCGCGATTTTCTCGAATTGCCTCATGGCGTACCCTGTCATGACGCGTATTCCCGGCTGTTCCGGGTGATGAAGCCGACGAGCTTTCAAGCGTTTTATGACAAGTTTCGTGCCGATTTTACGGCTGGATGTGGAGAGGAACCAGCCATCGCTATTGATGGCAAGGAGATGCGACGCAGCTTTGACAAGGCCGCCGGGCAGTCGAATATGAACATTGTCACGGCCTTTGCTCATGGGGCGCGGCTGACCCTTGGCATCAAGCAAAGCGCCAGGGGCGGCGGCGAGATCCTGGCCCTGCGCGAGTTGATCGAGATGCTTGACATTCATGGCATCACCATCACCGCTGATGCGTTACATTGCCAGCGAGAGACCTGTGAATTGATCGTAAAAGAAGGCGGTAACCACTGCCTTCAACTCAAAGGCAATCAGGGCGACATGTTGGCCGACGTCCGGGCTTTTGTGGAAGACGAGGCCACTGATTACGTTGATGAATATAGCACTATTGATGCTGATCACGGGCGTGTGGAAGAGCGGTCATACCGCGTCCACGATGTGCCGGAATATCTGATCAATACCCATAAGTGGCCGCATCTTCAGGCTTTCGTCCATGTCGCCTCCAGGCGCGCGGTTGGCGACAAAACCAGTCACGCCGAACGGCTTTATCCGCTCTCCAAATGTCCCGCGGCTCAGGGGGCCGCCACACTGATCCGCGGCCACTGGCAAATTGGGAACAGCTTGCATTGGTCTCTCGACGTGGTGATGAACGACGACCGACACCGCGCGCGAAAAGATCACGCGCCAGCCAGCTTTGCCGCTTTGAGGCGGATTGCCTTGAGCATCATCAAGGCCAATCCTGCAAAAGGATCAAATCGCGGCAAATTCAAAAAAGCGGGCTGGAGTAATGATTTCCTGCGAACACTAATCAAAGGCTTTTGAAGCGCGATTGCCCTGCCTCAAGGAACCATCCCCTTGCCAAAGAGCGGAAAAGCTGCAACACATGGCACGCAAAGCCGCGCATCGGCGTAGAGCATGGAATTTGCCGCATGAAAAAGTTCGGGATTTTTGCCGATACCCATCGCAATAATGGCCAGGCGGATATGATCGCAAGGAATGTAGCGGCCCTGGCAAACCTGAATTTGAAAACAGCCTGACCAAATGGGGCAGGGATACCTCCGTTCAAAAATAACCGCCCTTATTGCGAATCGAGTCTAGACATCTCCGTCCTTCCTGACCGCGAAGTCGCCGCTGGCCACGCTGAAACGCACCTGATCGCTGTCGGCACCGCCGTCGAGGCTGTCATGGCCAGCGCCGGACCTGATTGTGCCATTGCCATCACCGGAAAAGATCCGGTCATGGCCAGCGCCGGAAATGATCGAGTCATCGCCTCCGCGGGACCTGATCCAGTTGTTGCCAGCGCCGGACCTGATCGTGTCATTGCCATCACCGGAATAGATCAAATCATGGCCATCGCCGGAAGTGATCTCGTTGTCGCCCCCATAGGACCAGATCACGTCATTGCCAGCGCCGGACCTGATCGTGTCATTGCCACTGCCGCCATTGATCGTATCCGCCCCTTCGGTGCCATCGAGAGTGTCGTTGGTCGCGCGGCCAACCAGCTGCGGGTCATTGGCGTGTATCTCAGCATAAACATCCATCTGCGCCGCGTTCAGGGTCGTGTCACAAAAGACGAACTCCTCGACATTGGTGACCCTGTCGACGCCCTCTGCCGAAACGATGGTATAGACATCTCCGTCCTTCCTGACCGCGAAATCGCAGTTGCCCACTTTGAAACGCGCCTGATCGAAACCGCCGACACCGCCGTCGAGACTGTCATTGCCGACACCGCCGGTCAGAGTGTCATTGCCACGGCCACCAACGAGCGTGTCATCGCCATCGGTGCCCTCCAGCAACTCGTGGGTGATCCCGGCAAGGGCATCCATCTGCACAGCACTCAGAGTCGTGTCCCCGAAGACGAACGCCTCGACATGCGTGACCGTATCGGTGCCCTCCGCCGAGACGATGGTGACGATGGTATAGACATCTCCCTCCTTCGTGACGGTGACATCGCTGCTCGCCACGCCGAAACGCGCCTGATCGAAGCCCGCACCGCCATCGAGAGTATCGTTGCCGGTACCGCCGGTCAGAGTGTCACTGTCAGCGCCGCCATCGATCGAGTCATTGCCACGGCCACCGGTGATCAGATCGTCGCCGGAGCCGGACCGGATCGTGTCGTGGTCATCGCCGGACCGGATCGTGTCATTGCCGGTGCCGGACGTGATCAGGTCATTGCCCGCACGGGAATCAATCAGGTTGTTGCCATTGCCCGCATCGATCGTGTCATCGCCATGGCCGCCGAAGATCGTGTCAGCGCCATCGGTGCCGTCCAGGTCCTGACCGGCGGTTTCGGCAAGGGCATCCATCTGCGCCGCGTTCAGGGTCGTGTCCCCGAAGACGAACGCCTCGACATTGGTGACCGTATCGCTGCCCTCCGCCGAGACGATGGTATAGATCTCTCCGTCCTCCGTGACGGTTTTGGTGACGGTGACATCGCCGATGGCCACGCCGAAACGCGCCTGATCAGTGCCGGTACCGCCGTCGAGACTGTCATTGTCATCCCCGCCAACGATCGTGTCATCGCCAAGGCCGCCGATCAGGGTGTCATCGCCATCGCCGCCAATGATCGAGTCGTTGTCATCGCTGGCATCGATCGAGTCATCGCCATCGCCGGACCTGATCGTGTCATTGCCGGCACCGGAAAAGATAAGGTCCTCGCCATCGCCGGAATAGATCCAATCATCGCCAGCCCTGGAAGAGATCGTGTCATCGCCATAGCCGGAATAGATCGTGTTATCGCCGTTGCCGGCAAACAGCTTCCGGTTGCCGGTCCCGGCAAGGGCATCCATCTGCGCAGCACTCAGAGTCGTGTCAGCAAAGACGAACTCCTCGACATTCGTGACCCTGTCGGTGCCCTCCGCCGAAACGATGTTATAGACATCTCCGTCCTTGCTGACGGTGAAGTCGCCGACGGCCACGCTGAAACGCGCCTGATCGAAGCCGGTACCGCCGTCGAGACTGTCATTGTCATCGCCGCCAATGATCGTGTCATGGCCATCGCCGCCATTGAGCGAGTCATGACCAGTGCCACCTTCGATCAAGTCGTTGTCACCGCCGGAAAAGATCGTGTCATTGCCATCGTAGCCATAGATCGTGTCATCGCCACCGCCCGAATTGATCCAGTAGACCTGTTTCGCAATAGGTAGATTTCTGCTATTCCAGCTTCACCGAAGCAGCGGAGTTTGCCGGAATGGCCGTACTGAAAGTTTTACGGGCACGTCCAGAGTTGTTTTTCCGCCTTTCCGGAATACGTCCGGCGGATTTTGATGCTCCGGTTTGTCAGCTTCACCCGATTTGGCTTGCCGGTGAAGCCGCGCGTTTGTCCCGAAAGAACAGACAACGGGCCATCGGGGGCGGCAGGAAGTATCGGCTGCAACTGGCGGAACAAATGCTTTTGTGCCTGATCCATTACCGCACATACGCCGGCCAGGCCTTTGTTGGCCTGCTTTTCGACATTTCCAGCCCTACAGTTTGCCGCCGCGTTCGCGCCATGACGACGGTGATGGCTGGCCATTTCGCCATGCCGGAGCGCAGGATCAAATTATCGACACAGGAAAGAAACGATCTTCTCTATCCTGTGATCGATGGTACCGGGCGCCCTGTTCAGCGCCCCGGGACGCCGTCAAGGCGCAAGGCCAGTTATTCAGGAAAGAAGAAACGCCATACAGCGTCGCACCGGATCATTACCGACGACAGGAAAAGGATCCTGGCCGTTGGTCCTGCACAGCCCGGGCGAAAGCACGACAGGCGGATATATGATGAAGCGCGCGTGGACAAGCCCCCCGGTGTGCCTGTCCCGGGCGATCCCGGTTATCCGGGAACGTCGCTGGAAGTCCCGCTCAAGGCCTCAAGGAACCATCCCCTTGCCAAAGAGCGGAAAAGCTGCAACACATGGCACGCAAAGCTGCGCATCGGCGCAGAGCATGGAATTTGCCGCATGAAAAAGTTCGGGATTTTTGCCGATACCCATCGCAATAATGGCCAGGCGGATATGATCGCAAGGAATGTAGCGGCCCTGGCAAACCTGAATTTGAAAACAGCCTGACCAAATGGGCAGGGATACCTCCGTTCAAAAACAACCGCCCTTATTGCGAATCGAGTCTATTCGCGTCCTGACCACCGTGCCGTCCAAGATCAGCCGAACGATATCTTCGTCCGCCAGGCGACTTGCGCACCATACCTCCCGGTCCGTCTTCACCTTGCGCCAGGCCCGGCTCACCACGTCTTTGCTCACAGCGCCCCTGAACAGCCCACAGAGCGCGCGCTTCACGCGGCGCGTGTTGGTTCCCCGATAAATATACGGTCGCAATCAGCGCTTCCGGCTTCTTCGCCAGACGCTAATAACGCGGCAACGCCCTGCAACGCCATTCCGTGATCCACCTGTCTTCCTGTTCGATGCGCGCACGAGACACGCTGGCCTTCCCGGAGCCGGATGTTCCAGTGATCCCGCGTTCACGGTGTCCGTTGCGACAGCCCTTCCGGCTCGCGCCCGCCCGTCCGTACCGCCAGCGGCGAGGGATACCCTCAGGCTCTTCTTCAAAAACCGCCTCAATCGTCGCGCTAATATTTGCGCGCAGCCGATCCTCTATCGGATTGTAGCCCTGGTCATGGTGTGATCTCCTAGGGCGGCTCTTACCGCCAGTTTGGGTGTTTCAACTCACCCGGAGATTACGTCAACTTCAAATTTCGACCAGACTCGCGACAACACCCACCAGCCGTCCCCGCCGGGAAGAACCCGTCATTTCCGAACAACGGGAGTGGCCCCTGGTGGCTGCCATCAGGCCGTTCCCGACGTTTCGCCGAGGCCGCTTCCGGGGGAAGGAGTGGGCGGATACCCTGATATCCCCGGGCGGATCAGAACTGTACGGTTGGGCGGATCAAATTGCAAGTAACTGGCGACAGTAACAGGGTGATTTAACAGAGGCGAAGAAGGAGTTGCAAATCATGTAATTGTCTGAATCAATGTCCTGGATTGCAGAAATGGAGGTTCCAGTCATGATTTCAGTTCGCTCGGTTTTGCGGGAAATACCCGATCCGCGAGGTAAAAAGGGCCGGTTACATCGACTGGAAGCAATATTGGGCCTGATCCTGTTATCAATGCCCGGCGGTCGCAAAGGGATGAAGGCGGCATTCCATCCCGGGCGCAGTTTGTCGCGCAGGCAACTGGACCGGCGGGGGGGCGTCGGGACCGTAAATCGCCGTGCCGCGCGACGCTGACTGAAACTTCGGGAGTGCCGGACCCGGAGGCCATGGCGGCTGCATTCAGCCGGTTGACCACCGGGGCACCGGATGCCGGGGATGTTGAACCGGACCTGCGCCGGATCGCGATTGGCGGCAGGACGCTGCGCGGGAGCAGGGACGCCGGGGGCAAGGCACGGCATGTTCTTTCGGCCTTTTGTGCAGCACCTGAACAGTCGGTGGGCCATACATCTTCGCGCGGCAAGGGGCGGGAAGTTCCCGATGCGCTGATCATCATCGCAATCGGACGGTTGCGGCTTGATCCAAAGACTCAAGAATAAGTGGCGCGCCGAGTAGCCCAGGGCCATTCCAAACTCGAAGCAATCCGTTGCGTCAAACGATACATTGCGCGCGAAGTCTTCAACATCATCGCGCGCCGCCACAAACAGATAAATCAGGCTCAGATCGCGGCTTGACACTTAGAAGGGCGTCCGGGGCAGCCAATACCTGTCCATCTGCTACTCCGAGCGGCTGGTCGACGCAGGCATCGACACCTCAGTGGACAGCGCTGGCGACAGTTATGACAACGCTCTGGCAGAAAGCGTTATCGGCCTGTTCAAAGCCGAAGTCATCGAGTTCTTCGGTTCGTGGAAATCCGTCGGCCAGGTCGAATGGGAAACCCTGCAGTGGGTCAGTTGGAACAACACTGTGCGGCTACACGGTGCCATTGGCCACCGGCCGCCACAAGAAATGGAGGAAGCCTTCTATGCAAGCCTGAACGCACTTGATAAAGTCGCATAAGTTTCGAACAAAAAACTCTCCGGTAAACCCGAGGCGATTCAGGCGTGCCGCGTGAATGGTTCCTAGTGCCCGTGTTTGTAATTGAAGAAGTGGTTGAGCGGATTAACGATGGATCGCTCGTAAACTATGTATACGATCCAAACGCAGCGAAATTGAAAATAAGCAGGGTTGCAAATGACAAATACTACAAATAACGCTTCTGAAGCAACTCCGAGAATAGAGCGTATAAAAATAAAAAACTTCCGGGCGCTCCGAGATGTGGAAATCAAACAACTGACACCTCTGACCGTGCTATTAGGCCCAAATGGAAGTGGGAAATCCACAGTATTCGATGTCTTTGCTTTCCTAGCCGAATGTTTTGAGAGCGGTTTGCGCCGCGCTTGGGACAAGCGTGGGCGTGCAAAGGAGTTGAAATCTCGCGGCAGCAAAGAACCAATTGTAATTGAAATTGCCTATCGCGAGCGGCAATATCCCAAAAAGAGCCCGTTGATTACTTATCATCTGGAAATCGACGAGCAAAAATACCGTCCGATCGTGAGCGGAGAATGGCTTCGATGGACACGCGGCGAAAAAGCAGGGCGACCTTTCAAGTTTCTCGAATATTCATATGGAACCGGGCAAGTCGTTTCAGGGGAACTCCCTGATGATGAGGATAAAAGGATCGAAGTTCCTTTGAGCTCTCCCGATACATTGGCTGTCAACGCGCTTGGACAATTGGCAGAAAATCCTCGCGTTGTCGCCCTACGGAACTTTATTATGGGATGGCATGTGTCCTATCTTTCATCTGACGATGCTAGGGGGCAACCAGAGTCTGGGCCGCAGGAGCGCCTGAATAAAACCGGAGATAATCTGGCAAATGTGATTCAGTACTTATCAGAAGAGCATCCGCAGCGCCTTGAAGCCATTTTCGAAAAATTAAGGCATAGAATTCCTGCCATTCAGGAAGTGACGGCGCATCCTATGCAGGATGGAAGATTACTCTTGCAAATCAAAGACGCCCCGTTTGCCGAGCCTGTATTGGCTCGTTTCGCATCGGATGGCACACTTAAAATGCTCTGCTATCTGATTTTGCTTCATGATCCTAACCCGCCACCATTTATTGGTATTGAAGAGCCCGAGAACTTTCTGCACCCTCGTCTACTTTATGGTCTGGCAGAAGAATGCAGGGCAGCGGTTGACAAAACACAGGTTCTCGTGACAACGCATTCCCCCTTTTTTCTTGATGCGTTACGAGGAAAGGAGGTGCGCGTTTTGTGGCGTGACGATACCGGTTACACAAAATGCCACACTCTCAGTCAGGACCGCAAAATCAAATCATTCGTGGATGCAGGTGCGAATTTGGGTGATCTTTGGATGGAAGGGCAATTTGAAGTTGGAGATCCACTGGACAGAAAAGGAATGGCGTCAAAAGCCGAAGGTGGAAATTGATATGGCTACCCCTCACTTTGAGTTTCTTGTTGAAGAACCGTCTATGGAAGCCTTCCTGAACGCAGTTTTACCCCGTATACTTCCGGACAGTATTACCTACCGAATTCACCCTTTTCAAGGCAAGCGAGCGCTCCTGCTAAATCTCAAAGCTCGCCTTGAAGGGTATTTCAATTGGATACCTGAGAATTATCGAATTGTGGTGATTGTGGACCAGGATCGTGATAATTGTGCAAAATTGAAAGCTAAGCTGGAAGCTGCATGCGCTACTTCCGGACTTGTGTCGCGGCAAGTTTCCGACGTTCCCAACTGGCAGATCGTAACAAGGATTGCCATCGAAGAACTGGAAGCATGGTATTTTGGAGATTGGTCAGCGGTACGTGAAGCATATCCCCGAGTATCAGAGAATATTCCAAAGAACAAAAAATACCGTGACCCCGATGCGATTTCAAACACTTGGGAAACTTTCGAACGCATCCTTAAAAGGTCTGGGTATTTCAAGCAGGGGCTTCGTAAAGTGGAGGTAGCAACCAGTATTGGTAATTGCTTCAATCCTGAAGTCAGCACTTCAAAAAGCTTTCAGAAATTTCGGGACGCAATAAGTGAGGCGCTGTATTAAGAGTCTGATTCAAAACTCCGTGGCGGCGTTTGCCTGTTTTACGACATATACTCCTCCGCCTGAATTGACCTGAGATTTTGAGCCGGGATCAGTTTGTAATCTTTCAGGCCGGGGAACGAGAGCCCCGCACCGGAAAAGGCAAACCGCCATTCCGCCAAAACTGTCGGACCAATATCAAATATCCAGCAGGGCATCATAGCCTGCATCCGGAAGCAAAAATGTGCGCGCACGCTTTCTCACGGGTGCGTCCACTTTACGGCGACGGCAAATCGCTTCAGGCGCCGCGCGGTCCCCGCATGTGAGGCGGCAGTGTTTTATGAGGCCATGCCAGGATGATGCACGTCCCGATGCAAAACGATACGGGGCGAATTGGGCCGGATTTTCAAGCCGGGATCAGTTTGTAATCCTTGAACGGGACAACGCGGAAGTTGTCTGTGACGGTGTCCCGGAACCCGGTCCATTTTGCCGGTAAGGTTTTTCGGAAGAAATCAGGAATGGCCTCTGTGAACTGATCGAATGTGGCGTAGTGACGATTGTGGGTGACCCATTTGTGCATGACGCCCCGGAGACGTTCAATCGGATTGAGGTGGGGTGCATATGGCGGCAAAAAGTGCAGCTTTACACGGCGTTCAGAACTCTCGAGCCAGGGCTGGAGTATTTTGGCGTGGTGATAGCGGGCGTTGTCGGGAAAGACATGGATTGTCGCCATGCTCGGGTTGTTGCGCTCCGGCTTTTCCAGCATGGCCCGTGTTGTTCGGGCATTGATCTTCCCGCCTTCCACAAAGGTGAACCGGAACGTTTCAGGATCGAGCGCGCCCTGAATATTGAGGCGCCTGCGCCCCGATGTTGCCTTCAGGGCCGTCTTTTGCCCCTTCGGGAACCGGCCATGGGCAGGACGGCTCCGATGCTCGGGATGCACAGCATCGGAGAAGACCACCATCCCATCGGCTGCAAGTTCGGTCATCAGGGCCTCATACATGGCGATAAACGCCGCCTGTTTGACTTCATCGGCCTGTGCAGGCGGCAATCGTGGCTTTTTATACTCAAACCCCGGACGGCGCATCAGCCTGGCGGCCCCCGAGGGACTGTAGCTCCGCCCGTATTCCGCCGGAACATACGCACAGACCTCGTCTACGTTCCGTGCCGGGTTTTCGGCAAAACGGGCTTTCAAAGCCCGTTCGCGCTCCCCCGACAAATGCCCTTGTCGCTGGCTGTAATCCTTCAAGCCGAAAAACGACAGCCCCGCCCCGGAAAAGGCAAACCGCCACTCCGTCAGAACCGTCGGTCCGATATCCAGAATCCGGCAAACCGTTCCGGCGTCTTCTTCTGCATCCAACAGCGGAAACGCACGGGCGCGCCTCCAGACAAGCGCTTCAACCTTGCGGCGGCGGCAAATGGCCTCAAGGGCCAGGCGCTGACCGGCAGATAGCGAAACCGTTTTGTGGGGCTTGTTCATGCTCTCAAAGTGCATGCTGTGATACGTATGACCATGCGGCAAATTGAATCAGCCTCTCTGCAAAATCTTCAGGTCAATTCAGGCGCAATAGTATATGATGAATATGGCTTCCAACCCATCGTCGTCTTCGATGGTGATGGACGGTTGGCCGGGGCCTTGCCGCGCCCGGCGCACCGCCCCGGGGGGGGCGGAAAGCGCCGCACATCTGCGCCGCTTGATCCGGGAGACCCGCAAGCACTGGCCCAGGACCGGGATCCTGCTGCGCGCGGACAGCCATTATTGCGGGCCGGAGGTTCTGGATCTGTGTGACCAGCCGGGCCTGCGCCATGTCTTTGGCCTGAGCCGCAATGCGCGCCTTCAGGAGGAGGTTCAGGCGTTGGAGGCATCGACGGCAACCCGGTATGCGCGCAATGCCGGCCAGAAGGTCAGACGGTTCATAACATTCGCCTGTGCGGCTGGGTCCCGGTCAAAAGCCCGCCGCGTGGCAGCCCGTGTCGAGGTCAGTTCCCGGGGGCGGGACACTCGTTACATCGTGACCAATCCCGACGGCGGGCGTGGCAAGCATCTCTGCGGGAAAATCTATTCTGCCCGTGGTCAGGCCGGGAACCACATCAAGGGATGGAAGACCGATCTCGCCTCGGAGCGTACCTCCTGCACCAGGGCGTCAGCCAATCAGATGCGGCTTATGCTGCATGGCTGTGCCTGTTGGATCTGGTGGACACTCCGGGCCGCTTGTCCAAAACGGTCCCGATGGCGGCATGCCCGGTTCGATACCCTGCGCCTGCATCCGGTCAAACCCGCGGCAACCATCGTCGGGAAAAAAACCGGGATCGTGATGACATTGCCGGCTTCATGCCCGCGCAAGTCGCTGATCGGCCTGTTACCTGGGGCACTGCCGCCGCCTCACCCTGTCTAACGCTGATCAACACGCCCCGCCCACACAAAAAACCAACCGCCAAATTACCAAATCGCCAGACAGGAGCGCCCGATGCAAAATCAGGGCGAAGATCAACCATGCCGCATCAAATTGGAAGGGTTGCCAACAAAGCATCAGGTGCCAAACAGGGCGCTCATGAATAAATCACCCAGACTGACGGTAAGAGCCACCTCGGGAGATCATACCAGCGGCACAGACGGATATGGCACGCCGTCTTCAGACCATGCTTGGCGTCGGCCCTCTGACGGCATTGGCGATGGAGGCCTTTGCACCCGGGATGACGGAATTCTCCTGTGGTCGCGGGTTCGCGGCCTGGCGGGATCGTATGCTGAAGCGCAAGCCGAAGACGGTGTCCCTGCACTGACGGCTGTCGCGCAACGCCGCCGACGCCGGATCGGACAGTCCGGGCGCGTCATCGGAAGGTCGCCATCCGAACCGAGCTGCGTACCCCGGAACTCCAGCCGCACCCGGCCACCGCGCCCGGAACCCGCATCCTCCGGGGGTTCCATGAAACCCGGCCCGCCCCGCATCGTCGTCACCACCCCGATTGATATCGAAAATGCCGCGATCAGGACAGCGAAACCGGCGGTTTACCCGGGAACTATGGGTAAGGATCACTCCAGCCTGAATACCCGAAATGGATGATGAAATACGCCCGCAGAGACTTCTCGTGTATCCGGGGGTATATCCGCCCCGGTAAAGCGTCTCTGTCAAAAACACCGATTTTCAACCCGCTGATAACACGGCATAAACCCGCTCCAAATCTGCAGGGGAGAAAAATGCCAGTATGGCTGGCTGTGCGGTCGGTGTGCTGCTAACCAGTCTCTCCCGGATTTCTCCGAAAATTCAGGGAAAAAAACAGGGAAAAAATTGCCCGGGTACAGGAACCTGTCTGTGGCAGTGTGCAGGCCCGCAATTTCCTGCCGGACTCCTGTTCCTGTATGGAATGTTCCTGTGTGGAACCGGCCTGCGGTCGGCGGGCAGGGAACGGATATTGCCAGGGTGTCGGCAACCGGCCCGACCGGCTGTCAGCTGTGCCTGTGCAGACCGGACATCCCCGGCCGCCGGTTCACACCGCGCCCCGCTTGCCTCCCGGCGGACCATCCCTGCATAGAACCGCAGACTGAACCGGACCGCCGTGCCGGTCTTCCTGACCGGAAACGCAGGGCTCGGGGCACCGGTCAGGACGGCGGGCAGGGCAGGGCTGTCCATGGTGTCGTTCCCGGCCTTGCCTGCGGTGGCGTTACAGGGCGGACCGGTCCGGCACATGTCAATCCGGTCATCAGCCACCGGCATCCCGGCATCTGTCCGGATGAAACCCGGGGTCGCGCAATTCCCCCGGCCCGGGCCGGAGCAGGTCCCCGTCCTGGCAATAATGGTGTTGCCCCCGGCGAACAGGACGGGACCGGTAAAACCGGGTCCCCTGATCGACGCCGCGACCTGCCGGACCTGATGCGCAGAACGGGTGCGGGAATTCAGGGCACGGGGACATCGGGCGGCAGGCGCCCGATGTCCGGACTGCGGGCAGGACCGGAGCGCGTCCCGTCGCGCGAAGGGTTTTTTTGCCGCTGGCCATGCCGGGATTCCTGACATTTTTTCACCGCCGGTATCGCGCAAATTCCGGCGCAACCGCTCCGGCGGTTTCCCCGCGCGTTTCGGGAGGGCATTTCGTTTCGAGCCCAGAGGCCATTTCGTTTCAGATGACCCGTCGGAAAAAAATTCCCGAATGGTTACAATCGGTTGTCGGCGGCGCAAATCTGAAACGAAACGAAATGCAAAAAAATCGGCACGCAGAAGTAGGCAAGTGCGGCACATAACACCCACAAGTCGTCCCCGCCGGGAAGGACCCGTGGTTTCTGAACAACGCGGTTGGGGGATACGCTGCGGCGCACATTCAACATATGCAAAAGGCACTGATGGAGATTAACCTTCAACTGCTTCATGTTGTGTCCGGCATCACCGGCGTGACGGGCTGAATGGCGGGGGCAGTCAGGATCGCCCGAGCGGTGGCAATGGCGATGATTTCCTCAAAAGCGGTACGCGCAACGACACGGCCAATGGCGGTAAAGGTAAAGGCGACGATCAGATGTTTGGCAACCGCCATGACGACACGCTGAATGGCGGGCAGAGCAATGATTTCCTGAACGGCGGCGGTGGTGATGACCGGCTCAATGGCGGGGTGGACAATGACGCGCTGAAAGGCGGCGCGGGCGCGGATCGTCTGCGGATTGACGACGCGCTGCCGTCGGGGCAGGGGGTGGTGGATGCTTTCGGTTCGGTTCAGGACGGCGATGTGGTGCTGGATTTCGGCGGCGGCGACATGATCCGGCTGGACGGGGTGAACAGCCTGGCGGGGCCGGGCGATCAGATCGATATTTTCTGAGGGCCGGACCGCGATCTGCTCTTATGGTCCGAAGGCCGGGATCAGAAGAACGAGATATCGTCTTCCAGTTGCGCCAGAGTGAAGGTGCCGGTGATTTCAAGCACATTGCCCCTGCCAAAATCAACCACTGCCCCGGTGCTGGTCAGCGTGGTCAGATCTGCGATCACGGTCGAAGCATCGGCACCATAGAGGGCCCTGTCCAATTCGATCCTGTCCTGATCGGGGTCGTAATCTTCGATGAGGTCGCTGCCGGTGTTGAAGACAAACACATCCGCGCCGTCACCGCCCTTGAGCCGGTCATCGCCCGCCCCGCCAATCAGGCTGTCATTTCCGCCCCCGCCATTGAGCACGTCATCACCGCTCCCGCCGTCCAGCGTATCGTCATGGCGGTTGCCAAACAGGCGGTCATTGCCCTTGCCGCCGGTCAGATGGTCATTGTGCGTGCCCCCTTTGAGGAAATCATCGCCGCCTCCGGCCTCCAGCGTGTCCTGGTCTCCGCCGCCATTCAGCCGGTCTTTGCCGTCGCCACCAATCAGGTGATCCTCGCCCTTCTGACCATTCAGCCTGTTGTTGCCTTCGGTATCACGCAGCGTGTCATTGCCTTTGCCACCCTTGAGAAAGTCATTGCCCGCACTGCCATCCAGCGTGTCGTTCCCACCCTTGCCATCCAGCGTGTCATTGCCCCCCAACCCGGTGAGCGCGTCATCACCCACACCAGCGGTCAGATTGTCCTGGCCGTCCGTGCCGCGCAGATCTTCGTCCAGCGTGCCGCCCGAATAGGCAAAATTCTGGGTGACGATCACAGCATTCGCCGACACTGTGCCGAATGTCAGCGGGCCATAGACAACACCGATGCCCATATGAGTGAACTCGGGGGTCATGATATTTGCCCGGTGCGGCGGGCTGTTCATGAATCCGTCATGAATGGTTTGCGCCTGAAGCTCTGTGCGATCGTTTTCAGAGCTAAAATAGGGATGGGCTGCGATATTTTCGGCCGTGCCCCAGCCATCGCGCAGATCGACCCCGGCCTCTTGAATCCGCTCGCGTGGCTCGGTGCCGCGCGCGCCGGTATGGCTGAAGGTGTCCGTGTCGGTGATCCACTGGGAATGGGCATCGGCGGACGTGTTGAGGGTGAGTTCCATTGTGATCGGCTGCAACCCGGCAGCGGCGCGGCTTTCGTTGATGAGCTCAAGAATGAGGTGCTCAAGTCGGGTCGCAATGGTTGTCATGGATTCAGCCTTTGTTTTCTTGCTTCGCCGTTGTCGATTTTTTGGACTTCGTCCCTGTTTCCGGACAGTATGATTATTGACCCTATGCGGCCATTTTCCAAGTCATATCTTCGAACGCTTGTTTTGGTGTTTTATAACCGATGGCGGAGTGGCGGCGCTGACGGTTGTGGAAGACCTCGATATATTCGAAGATTGCAGCCTTGGCTTCAGCTGAGCCGAACGCTTCGATCTCAAGCCGCCAGGTCTTCAACTGTGTGTCGGTGATACCAGGCTCCCTGGCAACGCTGCCCTGTGTCGCGCCCGGTTCATAAACCCGCTCAACCGCTGCTGCCTTATACTCGTCCGTATAGTTCCGTCGATGGTGTCCCATTTCGTGCCCCTTTCATGGACAGGGGTAAAGTACCCCAGTGTCCGGAAACAGGGACGAAGTTCAAACCCGAAACCGGCCCGCATGTCCGGCCAGCCTGTTGTCAGCAACAATATACGCGGGGCGCTGCCCATCCGGGAGATCGGGCAGCCGGATGCAGGGCACAACATCCATGCCCGTCTCCCGCGCCGTCGGCACACGGTCCTGCCCCGGCAATAACGGTGTTGCCCCCGGCGAACAGGACGGGACCGGTAAAACCGGACACCCTGATCGACGCCGCGACCTGCCGGAGCTGATGCGCAGAACGGGTGCGGGAATTCAGGGCACGGGGACATCGGGCGGCAGGCGCCCGATCTCCGGACTGCGGGCAGGACCGGAGCGCGCCACGTCGCGCGAAGGTTTTTTTGCCGCTGGCCATGCCGGGATTCCTGACATTTTTTTCACCGCCGGTATCGCGCAAATTCCGGCGCGACCCCTTCGGCGGTTTCCCCGCGCGTTTCGGGAGGGCATTTCGTTTCGAGCCCAGGGGCCATTTCGTTTCAGATGACCTATCGGAAAAAATTTCCTGAATGGTTGCAATCGGTTGTCGGCGGCACAAATCTGAAACGAAACGAAATGCAAAAAAATCGGCACGCAGAAGTAGGCAAGTGCGGCACATAACACCCACAAGCCCTCCCCGCCGGGAAGGACCCGGCATTTCCGAGCACGGGAACGGCCCCTGGCGGCAGCCAACATGCCGTTCCCGGCGTTTCGCCGCAGCCGCTTCCGGGGAAGCGGTGGGCGGGTACCCTGAAATCACCCAGCGGATCAGAACTGTACGGTCGGGTGGATTAAATTGCAGACACTGGCGTAATCACTGGCGCAGGGGTATCGCATGAATAGCATCCTTTGACTTGCCTTGATCTTCCATCTCTGATTCAGTTTTCCAAAGTTTATCTCCGGAGGGCGCTGCTTTGGAAAACACCGTGTTGTTTCAATCTTTTGCCTCGTCGATTTCTGATCCCCGCCAGGAGACGAAGGTGTTGTATCCACTTGATGAGATTCTGCTTTTGAACCTGTGCGGAGTGGTGTCGGGGTGTGGGAGTTTTGTCGATGTTGCCCTTTATGGCGAGGAAAAGTCGGGTTTCCTGCGCAAGTTGGCTACGTTTGAGCATGGCATACCCTCCCGTGACACGCTTTCGACGGTGTTTCGGGCGATTGATCCTGAAGAGTTCAACGCAGCCTTTGGCGCGTGGGCGTCCGGGTTGGCCGGGCGCGTTGGAGGAACGCTCGTTGCCATTGACGGCAAGACAGCGCGAGGCTCAAGGGCCGGTGGTGAAACGCCTCTGCATCTGATCCCGGCCTGGTATGACGATCTACGCCTCGTGCCCGGCCAGCAAGCCAGCGCGCACAAAAGGAACGGGATCAAGGGGTATTGCCAAGTTGTTCGGTGGTTATGATCAGGTTAGAGTGATCCTATGAGCATCCCAACCATTATGCCGCGCCTAAAAGGCTTCCGCTATCCGCGTGAGATCATTGCGTACGCTGTTTGGGCGTACCACCGGTTAGCGCCGAGCACAGCTGATGTTGAGGACTTGTTGGCTGCGCGGGGTAGTATTGTCAGCCGGGAAACGGTCCGACTGTGGGTCAATCGCTTTGGTCAACACTTTGCAGATTGCATCCGCCGGGATCGACCGCGACCGAACGACAAGTGGCGCATGGATGAAGTCGTAATCACGATCCGTGGCAAGAGGCACTGGCTGTGGCGCGCAATCGACGCAAATGGAGATGTTCTTGATATTCCTGTACAAACGCGTCGGAATTCCAAAGCGGCGAAGCGGTTTTTTCAACGATTGGTTGCCCGGTTCGGCGAACCGGGGTCGTCATCACCGACAAATTGCGCAGCTGCATCAAGCCGATCAAAATACTGGCCCCGGACGCTGACCATCGCGCCCACAAAGGCCTCAACAACGCGGTCGAAGTCTCGCACCGACCGACCCGCAAACGGGAGAAGATATTCGGGCGGTTCAAATCCCACCGACAAGCTCAGAGGTTTCTGTCTGCGCATGACCGGATCAACCTGATTTTCCCTCCCCGCCGCTATCAACTCACCGCAACCTCATACCGCCACGCCCGCAGCGATGCGTTCAGCCTCTGGGCCGATTACACCGCCGAAATGGTGGCATAACCCTGCCTTTTCCAATGCCTCACAAGCGACCGCCAACAACTTGATGAGTTGGACGGTTCCACCCACCGGCATCGCAATGTGCCAAAGTGCTGGGGTATGAACCAGCTTTGAAAGGAACCGCCCAGATGGAAATTACAACGATAGGGATCGACATTGCAAAGTCAGTTTTCCAGTTTCACGGGATCGATGCGACAGGACAAACCGTTCTACAGAAGAAGCTTCGCCGGAACGCAGTCCTAGATACTCTGGCTAAATTGCCACCTTGCCTGATCGGCATTGAAGCCTGTGCGACGTCCCACCATTGGTCGCGTGAGATCACAGCACTCGGCCACGAGGTGAAGCTCATCCCTCCCGCCTATGTAAAACCATACGTGAAGCGACAAAAGAATGATGCGGCGGATGCTGAGGCGATCTGTGAGGCTGTTACGCGCCCGAACATGCATTTTGTGGCCATAAAGAGCGTGGATCAGCAGGCAGTTATGATGCTGCATCGGGCGCGCGATCTTCTGGTACGGCAACGCACGATGCTGATAAATGCGCTGCGCGCCCACATGGCTGAGCTGGGGATCATTGCGCCTCAAAGGCCAGAAAATATTTCCCGATTGCTGCTACAGCTTGAAGAGGGTGCCAATGAAGACATCCCACAAATAGCGAGAACCGCTTTGCTGAGCCTGGCCGATCAGCGCGCAAACCTGAACCAGCAGATCCGCGCACTTGATAGTGAGATCCTTGTGTGGCACCGCCAGAACGATACCAGTCAGCGCCTGGCAACCATTCCAGGAGTTGGCGTGCTGACAGCGACAGCCCTGGCAGCTTCTGTCACGGACCCTTCGCAATTCCAGTCCGGACGCCAGTTCGCAGCCTTTCTCGGGCTGGTCCCCCGGCAAAACTCTTCGGGCGGAAAAGAGCGGTTGGGGCGGATTACCAAGATGGGTGATGGTTATTTGCGCAAACTCCTGGTGGTTGGGGCAACGGCCATTCTCAGGCATGTTGCTGATACACAAACCCGCACCGCTGCCTGGATCCGCAGCCTGCTGGAACGCAAGGCACCGCGATTGGTTAGTGTCGCAATGGCCAACAAAACTGCGCGGATCGTATGGGCGCTCCTGGCAAGAGGAGGAACGTACCAAGCCACATAAGCGCGCTCGGAAGACCGAGCACCAAAACTGCGCTTCAGGATGCAAGGGCAATAGACGTGATGATGATCAAAGCAAGCCGCAGTCAGAACACCCCGAGGTATTGCCAGGATACAAGTAGTCCGGCAACTTGATAGGGAACTGGCACGCGGACTTCATCAGGGCCAGCGGCCTTATTGCCGCAAAAACAGGCCGGACACATGACCGCAACCCGCTATGATCACGGCGTCAAAAAAACCTTGCAAAACAGGAACCGTCCACACATGGCAATACCGGCTTCGGGCGCAAAAGGGGGACTCAACACCAGGCTATCGGACGCTCTCGCGGCGGACTGACGACCAGGGTCGTGGCCCTGGTCGATGCGCTCGGTAACCTGTTCCGGTTTCTGCTTTTGCCGGGACAGGCACACGACATGAAGGGGGTCGCTCCTCTGATCAAGGGGGCTTCCTTTGGGGCGTTGCCGGCCGACAAAGCCTTCGACGCCGACTGGCTCCTGCAAGACCTTGATGAGCGTGGCGCAACCGCTGTCATCCCGCCCAAATCGAACCGAAAAGTTCAACGGGACTACGATACCCACATGTACAAGTGGCGCCATCCCGTCGAAAACCATTTCGCAAAGATCAAGGAATTCAGAGGCATGGCAACGCGATACGACAAGACTGATACAAGCTACGCTGCCAACTGGCACCTCTGTGCCATGCTCATTGCAACACGATGATTGTCAACAGACCCTAGCCAAGGGTTGAAATTTTTTCCGACTAAGAGCCTGATTCAAAATGAGTTGATGGTTTTCAGGCCCCTGCGAGGCAGCGTGCACACGTCTGATATGGGCGATGAGGACCCGGGGTCCGGCACTTTCAATGGCTTTACTTTCCACAATCTGGTCTAAAGCCTCCGACTTTAGTCGGAAAAACATTCAAACGTGCGCCGAAGGCGCTCAAGACCCACTGAACCCTCTGACTTTAGTCGGAGGAGGTTCAGTGACAGCGCAGGCGAAAGCACCGCCAAAAAGAACGCTGACCTGATGGTGAAACGGTTGCGATATCCGGCGCAGGATCCTGCGTTGGCGGCAATGGCGTTGTATACGCTGAGGTTCGATACGCCGCCTTCGGGAAAAGCGTCCCGCCAGCCGCTGACATCGGCCGCCGTCGCATCGATATTCCGCGCCACCGGTTGCACGGTTTCACCAGGCAAAACACGCAGAACGGCCTCCTGCTTCCGCGCCGCCGTCAGTCTGCGACGCCGGGCCGGAGCCGGATCTGCTGCTATATGTGAAGTCTCCGCAGTTCCGGCGCCTTCACGCTCAACCTTCTTCTGTCCCGTCATAAAACACCTTAATCATCCCCTGCTCTCAGGTCTTGAGCGGTGTCACAAAAAAAAACGCCAGGGCGGCGGAGATTGCCTTGCCGCTGACCAACGGAATCCTTGACCGTGCTGCATAACTGCGCCAATCATCAAGCCGCCCGGAGATGCCATGGAATAATTTTCACCAATTTCGAGACACAACCGTTTGGGATCCAACCAAATTGATTAAGGCTCAATTAGCATTGATTATGCGTGGCGTGTTACAGGCAGGATGCCTGCTGCTGCGGCAAGTATCGCGCGCGGCGTTTGGTGGCTCGGAAGGACGGCAAGGTGGAACCACCGAAGGCAGCTGTCCAGGTATTTGGTTGCGATACCCCGATGGCGGCGCGGAAAGGTCTTTAACCGCTCATGCCGACTGTTCACGGTTTGAATGTGCAATTCACCACGGACACGTTCTCCGGCGGTCCGGTTGAGACTTTCATGGCTGACGCCCGTTTCTGCGGCGCAGGGCGGGTACCCGGTGCAGCCATCAGTCACCGGGAGAGCGTCCCCATCAAGACGTGGATGCAGAACCGTTTTGAGATGTTCGGCTGTCACCGCAGGCAAGACAGCACTGATGGCGGTGCCTGATCGGTCGACCGCAACGAGGACCGGAACCTGCTCCTTCGACAATCCGCGTTTTGAGGCCTTTCCCCCGCGTTTGCGGGCTTTTCGAGAGAGATTACGGTCCCCTTTCCGGCTGCGCGGAAAGAACGTCCCGTCGGCTTCGACGATTCCGCACAGATTGACCGCACCGACCGTTACGGCCTCGGGAAAGCGATGACGCCAACGAAAAGCTGTGGTGTCGGCCACCATACAACGCCCGTCGGACGCCTTTACCGTTTCGCCGTCGCGCAGGGAAGCTGCGAACCCTGCCCATCTGTCCCTGTGGCGCAAGCGGGCAGGCGGCGTCCCGGTCAGCGCGTTGAAGGTTTTGCGACAGCCTTTGCAAAAGAACCTCGTCAGGCCACTTGCATGGCCCCTGATGATCGCACCGCCCGAAGCGCAGTGCGGACAGATACGCCCCTCGCGAACATTCGCCTCAAGGAGATCGATCACGCTTTCCAGCGACGAAACCCCGGCAACGAGCCGTCCGGTTTCAGCCCGTTGTTTCGATGAAAGGTCGTCGGTCTCGTTGAGCCACACCAAAAAAGCTTGATGATCCATGTGCCGCACCCCATAATTTTGTTCATGGTGTGTGCTGTCACAGGTTGGCACGCATAATCAATGCTAATTGAGCCTTGATTAAACTGAATCCGGAAAAAGGAATGCGGGTCCCGTGGGGGAAGGCGTCTGAAGGACGATTTCATCATTTGGCGCACCATTGCGCGGACGTCGCGGCCTGTTTTGAAGCCTTATGTGCGCAGCCTGTCATTCGCTCGCGGATGGAACGCGCGGCGCAGAGGACGCTCACTCCTGTCGATATTGCCAGATTAGCAGTGCTGACTTTCCTGCATGACGCAGGAAAGCTTCACCCTGGATTTCAGGCCAGGGCGTGGACAAATGGGTCGAAAAGCTTGATTGAAGTGGGGCATCTGGACGCTGGCGCAGCAATTTTTGGCAACTGCGAAGAGCCGAAACTCGGAGAGTTTCTACATTTGGAGGCGCTAAAGGATTGGGGCATTAATTTTCATGTCCTTTTGTCCATACTCGCCCACCACGGTCGCCCGTTCGATCCGTCGGGAAATGCCTGCATCGCGGAACGAAATTGGAAAATCATTACGGACTATAATCCAGTTTCCCATGCAGAGACTATTGGAAATGCGGCGGAGAGGTGGTTCCCGGAAGCAGCGTTTCAATCGAGCGAAGATCATGTACCGACGACACCGCCTTTCCAGCACCTGTTATGCGGTTTGGTCACTCTTGCCGACTGGCTTGGGTCGACCGAGACCCTGTTTCCCTATAAGGACCGGTTTGACCCGAATTACATATCGGCGGCGCGGGTTGGCGCGAAACAGGCCCTCGCCCGGGTAGGCCTTGATGCTGAAAAGCTCCGCGCAGCCGTAACCGGACGTTCCGGATTCGCCTCGCTGACCGGCGGCTTTACTCCCCGCCCTGCGCAGGCAACGGTGGGCGAGACCGATCTTGAGGCCCAATTGCTTATCCTTGAAGCCGAGACCGGGGCGGGAAAGACGGAGGCAGCACTGTGGAGGTTTGTCCAGCTGCTGGAAGCCGGAGCCGTTGACAGCCTGTATTTTGCCCTCCCCACCAGAGCTGCGGCCAGGCAAATCCATGGCCGGGTCTGCAGGGCAATGGCCAATGTCTTCGGCGCAGATGCGCCTGAACCGATCCTGTCTATCCCGGGCTATCTCAAGGCGGGTCAAGCCGAAGGTCAGGCCCTGCCCGGATGGCGCGTGCGGTGGGACGATGATGATGGAAGAGAGGAGCAAAATATGGTTTCGCGTTGGGCGGCGGAAAGCAGCAAGAAATTTCTGGCATCCACTGTTGCAGTCGGAACAGTGGATCAGGCAATGCTGGCTGGTCTTCAGGTAAGGCATGCACATTTGCGCGCCGCCGCATTATCCCGCTCGCTACTTGTTATAGACGAGGTTCATGCGTCAGACCGATACATGAGCGAAGTGCAAGGGCACCTGTTGAAAAACCACCGCACGCTTGGTGGATACGCCATGCTCATGTCTGCAACACTCGGATCAAGTGCTCGCCAAAAGTGGTTTGATCGTTCCAAATTCCAACAGCCGATGACGCTGGAAGATGCAATCACGCAGCCTTACCCGGCAGTCTGGACCTCGGGGTCCGCGAAGGGGTCAACGACCGCAGATGAGGAAAACCGGAAGCGTATCGTAATGACGGCCTGCGACGCCTGGGATGCAGAAACCACCGCAGCCCTTGCCGGTGACGCTGCCGGTAAGGGCGCAAGGGTTTTGGTTGTTCGCAACACAGTCAGCGCCGCGCAAGAAGTCTTCCAGGCGATACGGGAAAGCGGCCCCGGCGATCTGTTGTGGCAGGTCGCTGGCCATGCAGCCCTGCACCATTCCCGCTTTGCGGCGGAAGACCGGAACCTTCTGGACACTGAGGTCGAACGGGCCCTTGCCCCAACAGCCAGCGCCCGCCCGGAAGGCGGCGTTATCGTCATTGGAACACAAACACTGGAACAGAGCCTGGATATCGATGCTGACTTCTTGATCACCGACCTTAGTCCCGCTGATGTGCTTTTGCAGCGGATCGGTCGATTGCATCGGCACAGCCTCGCACGACCCGCAGGTTTCGAAACACCGCAGTGTATTGTGCTTTGCCCCGAACGCGGCCTTGATCATTTGACAAAGCCTGCCTTTGAGAACGGGATAGGTGGTTTCGCAGGTGCGGACAGGGTGATAGGCGGTGTCTATACAAACCTGCATGCTTGCGAACTGACCCGTCGTCTGATCGCAAAGCACCGGGAGTGGATCATCCCGGACATGAACAGGTTACTTGTGGAGAATGCAACCCATGACGAAATGATTGAGGCGCTTTGTGTGGAAAAGGGAGACGCCTGGAGGCACTACTGGAATATAATTTACGGACAGGATCTCGCAAACGTTGGTGCGGCAAACAATGTCGCGCTTGTTACCGATACTGATTTTGCAGATGCCGGACTATTTCCGTCGGATCAGGAAGCGGTTCGGACGCGTCTTGGTGCTGAAGGTGCCCGCATCAAATTTGTTGATGGCACTGTCGGTCCTTTTGGCCAATTGATTTCGACGATCACCATCCCCGCGCACTGGTCAAGGGGTATAGATATTCCTGAAGACCCGGTAAGCGTCAGCAGGCAGGGAGAGTGCTGGCATTTTCTGGTAGGATCCGCTAGCTTTGTCTATGGAAAAGTGGGGTTGATGAGAAATAAACAAAATGTGCCGACAGCATAACTTACTTGTAGAACCGTGTCTTGCAGCGGCAGAAAAATCCTACACGCTACCGGGTGTGCTTGCAGCGCTTGCCCGCGACGAGATCGACAGTTTCACGGCTCTCAGGCCTCATCAGGCAATGTTCTGGCACATGTTCTGTGTGCAGCTTGGTGCGCTGGCGTTGTACGGGAAGGGCACAACCGACATTCCAGAGGACGAGGATCAATGGCGCGGCCTGCTTCGTGCAATGACGTTGCAGTATCCCGATGACCAGCCCTGGTCACTTGTCGTTGAGGACACTTCGAAGCCCGCCTTCATGCAACCGCCGGTACCTGAGGGGCTTGAGTTGAAGTCCGGGATTGCGACCCCTGACGCACTCGATCTGCTGATCACATCCCGCAACCATGATCTGAAGCAGACAGTCGCCCGGCAGGCCACGGTCGAGGATTGGGTCTTCGCGCTCGTGACGCTCCAGACCGGCGGAGGCTATGGCGGGTCCCGCAACTACAGCATCGCCCGAATGAATGGTGGATGGTCATCGCGACCGATGCAGAGTCTGGCACCACTGTGCGGTGATCGCTCCAGTAACATGCACATCCGCCCGGGGCTGTGGTTCCGAAGAGAGGTTGGCATCCTGCTTCGGACTCGATCCCCGGGCGCGGGGGAGGCTCGTTTAGACTTCAACGAGACGGACGGCAAGGCGCTATTGTGGCTTGATTTTTGGCCACGCGATACGCAATTGGAGATCCGGGAATTGGATCCCTGGTTCATCGAAGTTTGTCGGCGGGTCCGTCTGGATCTGTGCCTTGGAAGTATAGTTGCCGTCCGCGGAACATCGCAGTTGAGACGGATCAATGCCAAGGCGCTGAATGGTGTCGTCGATGACCCTTGGTCACCTGTCCACAAGACAGAAAACAAGAGCCTGACTCTGGGGAGTGGCGACTTCGATTATCGAAAGACTGTCGAACACCTCTTTTCCGGTGACTGGGAGACACCCCTTCTTGGAAAATTCGATAAAGCGTGTGATCAAGGCACTCTGGCCGTGGTGTTCTCGGCGCTATCGCGCGAGAAGTGCAAGACCGAGGGACTCAAGTCGAGGATTATCCCGCTTTCCGGCAAAGTTACTCGTGAACTTGGCCCCCGCCGACGCGAATTGCATGATCTCGCAAAACAACAGGTCGAGACGATTGGTTGTTTTGAGAAAGCACTGAAAGACGCACTTGTGCTGGTGGTTGCGCGCGGCGAGCGCTCAAACATCAAAAAGATTTACTATGATTATACAGGCAAGTCAGCGAAGTCTCTCGACCGGTACGCCGACGAAATCTTCTTCGAACACCTCTGGGCGCGCTTTGAAGCGCAAGATGCCGGAGCGGAGGCGCTGCATTGTCAGGAAATGGCCTTCGCCAGCAAGCTCTGGAAGAGGGTTCAGGTCATTTTCGACGATGCGCTGCCGACCATGCCGTGCTCCTCTCTCTTTCGACCTCGTGCCGAGGTGCGGGCGCGGCGTGCCTTAAGATCGAAAGACGTGTATAATCGCTTCCCGGAAGTGCTCAATCCCAACTCAACCGAGGAGGCAACTGCCAATGCAGGATGATACCGATACGAAAACGCTGGACGGGACTGTTTTCGCCCTGACGAACGCTATCGTTGGCCTGGGACCCGGCCCGCTTGCACGTCTCAGGCGCATGGATGTGTCCGGCCCCGGGGAGGGAGATTTCTGGAAACTCGCTGTGAGGTGCAAGCTTTCGCGACCTGCACGATGGTTGCATCCGGTACGCCTGATGGCATTGCTCACCCCCAGGGGCTCCCCGGACCCGACCAAACGCCTGCATGATCGCAAAACGCCATTCGGGCAGGCGCTGGCGACGGAAGATTTGCTTTTCCCGGAACGGACGCAAGCCTACCCCGAGATCCGGCTGATGCGGTTCCTGGCGCTGCCGAAGGACCGGCGCGGCGAGGCGCTGGAGCGCATGGTGCGGTGGCTGGCGACAAAAGGCCATAGCGGCGTTGACTGTACCGATATCTGTGCATTGCTTTTCGTTCGCGCGCAGTGGCCAGCGCAGCGCCTGGCTGAAACCTATTACTGCAAGCTTGACCGGACCACCCCGGTTGATGAAAACGAGGAAAACACCTTATGACCACGCCCCGCTTCCTGCAGATCCACACCCTGCACTCGTATACCGGTGCACTGCTTAACCGTGATGATACCGGGCAGGCCAAGCGCTTGCAGTACGGCAAGTCAAGCCGCACGCGCATCTCCTCCCAATGCCTGAAGCGCCACTGGCGGAAAGCCGTGACGGATCCCCACGCGTTGCAGAATATCGAGGGATATGTTGAAAGCGTTCGCTCGCGGGAACTCGTGACCGAGAAAGTGATCGAGCCCTTACGGGACAGTTTTGACGATAAAATGCTTGAGGCGATTGAGCCCGCACTCCAACAGTTCGTTTACGGAGAAAAGGGAGACAAGGGGAAGAAGAGCCGCCAGACGCTGTTGCTCGGACAACCTGAACTCGACTTTCTCGCACGGGAGGCACGGCGAATAGCGACCGAAGCGAACGGCGACCCAAAGGTCGCCAGAAAGGAAGTCGAGGCTCTCAAAAAGAAAGCTATACACAGAGTCCTCGAGCACCCGACTTTTGACGGGTTGACGTCTGACCGTAGAACGATTCAGCTAGCCGCATGATCCGTCCCAACTTTCTTTCTCCCACGGAGCGCCTTGAGCTTGAGTCCTGTGTGCGCAGTCAACGCGAAGATCATGGGATTGCACGGCGTGCAAATGCGCTCCTTTTGCTGGATGACGGGAAGTCCTGTCAAGTAATCGCGGAATTTCTATATTTGGACGACGACACCATTCGTGGCTGGCACAAAACCTACCGTGAAAGCGGCTGGGACGCGCTTGCCGCCGATGGCTGGAAAGGGGGTCAATCTCGTATGGCCCCAGATCAAGAGGCTGCATTATGCGATTGGCTGAACGGTCGCTTCTGCCGTTCGACAGTTGAGATAAGAGCCCATATTTCAACAGAATTTGGCCTGCGCTACTCGCATTCTGGCTGCATCAAGCTTCTTGCCCGGCTCGGGTTTGAGTATCGCAAACCCAAGGCCCTGCCACGGGGTGTATCTGTCGAGAAACAGGCCAGCTTCATTACGATGTACGAGCGGTTGATGACCGAGCTTGGCGCTGATGAAGCCGTTTATTTCGCTGATGCCGTCCACCCAGAATATCAGACAAAGCCTGCATATGGCTGGGTGAAGGCAGGCTCAAACCCCGCAGTCCCGACCACTGCTGGGCGAGGCCGTGTGAATATCCATGGCGGGCTCAACCTTGAAACCTTCGACGCGCCCTTTGTCGAGCCAACCACCGTCGACGGTGTCAGTGCCACGCAGCTTCTAGCCAAGATTGAAACGCGCAACCCCGACAAGCGATTAATCCACGTCATCTGGGACAACGCGCCCTATCACAAAGGGCCGGATGTCAGGGCGTTTCTCGCAAGGCCAGATTGCCGCATCCACCTTATCCAGTTGCCGCCATACTGCCCGCACCTGAACCCCATTGAACGATTATGGGCTGTCATGCACCAGTTCGTGACGCACAATCATCATTACCCAACCCAAAAACAGTTTGCGAATGCAATCCTGAAGTTCTTCCGCGTAACCATACCAAACGAGTGGAAAACATTCCGAAGCCAAGTCTCAGACAATTTTCGCGTCATAACTCATGAGAAGTTTCGGGTTTTGGCGTAGCTCCGGTATAATTTCAAAACCCTCTCGGGAAATGTAGCCCTCCCCGGCGGCCTCACTGCCGCCATGTTCGGGCGTATGGTGACTTCCGATCCGGCTGCGAATATCGATGCGCCGATTCATGTGGCCCATGCCTTCACCGTGCACGCCGCCGAAACCGAGGGCGACTGTCAATCGCAGAGTAAAATGGGTCCATGTCGCGGCGTAAAAATGGGCCACTTCGGTTGATGTTTTTGTGGCGCTTTTGCACGCGTGCTCGTCACAAAGCTGAAGCGTGCCAAAGCGCATGCTGGCCATAAGGCCAGCATTATTCTGACTGTGATTGCGGGCTGGTTATTTTCGGTTGTTGCGACTGTGTTTGAGCCGATAGCTTTCGCCATTCATCTCGAGGATGTGGACGTGATGGGTTAAACGATCGAGTAGCGCACCGGTCAGCCGCTCAGAGCCAAAGACTTCAGTCCATTCATCGAAGGGCAGGTTCGAGGTTATGATGATGGAGCCGCGTTCATAGCATTGGGATATGACCTCGAAGAGCAGCTCTGCGCCAGATTTGCTGAGCGGTACGAAGCCCAGTTCATCAATGATCAACAGGTTCTGGCTGGTCAGTTGCTTTTGAAGGCGCTGCAATCTCCGCTCATCTTGAGCCTCGATCAGATCATGGACTAATGCCGCAGCCGTTGTGAAGCGCACCTTCAGTCCTCTTTGACATGCAGCCAGCCCAAGTCCCAGGGCGATGTGTGTCTTGCCCGTGCCTGACGGGCCGAGCGCGATGATGTTCTCCCTGCGATTAACGTAATCGCATCGTGCCAGATCCATCGTCAGGGGCTTGTTCAAGCTTGGCATGATCTTGAAGTCAAAGCTATCCAAGCTCTTGGTGCTGGGGAACTTCGCCGCTTTGATGCGCCGTTCAATCATCCGGCGTTCGCGGTCGATCAATTCCATCTCACACAGCCGCGCCAGATAGTGGATGTGATCTTTGTTCTCTGCAGCACAGAGCTGCGCCTGTTTGGCATACTCGCCTTGGAACGTTGGCAGTCGCAGTTGTTTAAGATGATGCCGTAGAAGAATCCGAGGGGCTTCGGTCATGCCGCGGTCCTTCCCATCAAGCTCATGTAACTGGATGGGCGTGTTGTGCCGACATTGGCCTTGGGCAAGTATGGATAGAAGTCCAAATCCAATCGTGGTGGCCGCTTCTCAACCCGACACAGTACAAGGTGTTTTACGGCGTCATAGCCAATTGCACCCATATCTATTGCCTGCTGGATTGCGCCTTGCACAACATCCATTTCGAAGGTCTCCAAAAGGCGCAAGACTTGAACGTATTCTCGCTTGCCCGGCTTACCCATTCTGGCTTCAAGCAGTCGGTGCAGCGTGGCAAATACATCTGGCAAATGCCAACCCTGCAAAGGCGCGGCCTGATCCAGGGCACCCACCTTTTGTTCAAGCAGGGGCAAAAAGTGCAATGGGTCAAAGACCATATCCGCTGATGTGTAGGATCGTTTGTGCCGCGCAATAATCTCATTGCCGCAGCCGATGATAACCTCATGCACAAACCCACGCACATGAACATCGTGGTGCGCATAGGCTACTGGCACCGAGTAATCATTGCTGCGATAGCGCACCATTGAGATCGACGTTGCACGCGTGCTGACGTGATCGCAGGCTTCATATTCTGCGACGGGCAATCCCATCAGAGCATCCAAATCCGACATCAGGCGTGCGCCTATGGTTTGGGTGTGACCCCGCAACGTATCGGCCTGACGTGCTAAACACTTCTCTTCCAAATGTGCGTTCAGATCATCAAAGCTGTCATAGCGAGGTGCGGGAACCATGAAGTTGCGGCGGGTGTATCCAACCATGCCCTCAACGTTGCCTTTATCGTTCCCTCGCGCGGGTCTGCCAAACTTGTCATCAAACAAGTAATGCGACTGCAGTTCCGTAAACCGACGTGTGCGGATGCGCGTCTTATCCCCGAGTATCCGAGCCACGGCGATCTTGGTATTGTCGTAGAGAATGGATTGCGGAATGCCGCCAAAGAATGCAAAGGCGGACACATGGCCATCGCAAAACGCCTCGGTTGTCTCAGCTGGATATCCCTTCACAAACACCGCATCAGAATGTGGCAAGCTCATCACGAAGAAGTGGATCTTGCATTCCACGCCACCGATCACGCCCAGCGTCTCACCAAAATCAACCTGCGCATGGCCCGGCCGATGCGACAACGGCACAAACACCTCTTTGGTGCGCCGTTTTTGCTCGCGCACGTAATAGGTCACCGTGGTCAGGCTGCCGGCATATCCATGCTCATCGCGCAGCCGTTCAAAGATGCGCTTGGCCGTGTGTCGCTGCTTTTTGATCAGGGCTTTGTCTGTGCGCAGTATCTCATCGACCACACCAACATAACCATCAAGCGTTGGCCGCCGAGGCGCTTCCGACCGACGATACCCAGGCGGAAGTTCATGGCGCAGCATCTTCGCGATCGTCTTACGATCTTTGTTCTCTAATCTGTCAATGCGTGTTTCCTGAGTTTCCTGCTTTTGATGTCAGAGGTTGCCTTTGTTCTCTTCGAACTCTGAGGTTCATGATGGGGTTGGCTGGGTGTGGGTCGGCAATGTTGAAACCGCAATCATACCGTTGGTCTTGGCTGTTGCTACAGAATCGGCGCCGTGTCTCACGCCCTCCCTCGGGCATCGTCCCAGATGGGAACTTTGATTTAGGAATCCTCGTTGTCGCCTCGTAAGCCTTACGCGGACTGGAAGTCAGTTTTGTCTCGCATAATGGCATGAAGTATGATTGCCAGACGACGCGCCAGAGCCACTCGGGCCTTTCTCATCGTTGAGCGCGCACCGATTGCGAGGGCCCATGTCTTCAATTTGAGCGGAGCGGCATACCGCGTCAGCATCACATTGGCGGCCTCATAGAGAAGCGTTCTGACGCGCACGTCGCCCCGCTTTGAGATGCTGCCCGTGTAGTCGATTTCACCAGATTGATGCCGTCGCGGCACCAGTCCAAGATACGCCCCCACATCACGCGATTTCCTGAAACGCGACGGATCATCAATTGCTGCGGCAAAGGCCAATGCTGTGATCGGACCGACCCCTGGTACCGTCATAAGGCGCTGGCAGACTTCGGATTTGCGGGTCATCTTTTTGATGTCGCCATCAATGGCTGCAACCGCCGCGAGGATTGCTTCGCGTGCTGCGAACAGTCCGCAAATTGCGGCATGGAGGCCAGGCACTCCATCGCTAACTTTTAGCGCCGCGTTTTTGAATGCCGGAGACAAAGCTCGTGGCAGCCGCACGCCGAAGACGACGACCAGACCGCGGATCTGATTGTCGAGCGTCACACGCTGTCCGACCAGCTTCTTGCGGGCTGCGATCAGCGACCGGATTGCGTGCGCTGACAGTGATTTGACATGGGTCGGCTTGTAGAATCCCGTCCGCGCCAGGTGTGCCAAACCGCGGGCATCATTGCGGTCCGTCTTGTGGCCGGCCAGAGATTTAAGGGCCTGATATGCTTGCCTGCTCTCGATGCAAACAACCGGGACACCAAGCTCCGTCAGCCCATGGTAAAGCATTGGTGCCATCCGTCCCGTTTCAAATACAACTTTGGCACATGGTGGTCCAGAAGCGAGGAAGTCAGCGATCGCTTTTGGTGTTGAGCTCGCTTTTCCTTCACGAATAAGGGCCCCTTCACGATCCAGAATGCAGATATGCGTCTCTTCCATGGACACATCCAAACCAGCAAAATATTCCATTGGTCAGTCTCCTTTTCAATTGCATGTGCATCCAGAATAACAGGGGTAACTGAGTGCTGATCCTGATTACGCCATGTTGAAAAACCGCGCCGCTTCTCGGCCAGACATACCGTCCTTCAAACAAGCACGGCGCACACGACTATAAATATCCACAGAATACATCTCCCGCCCTCCGAATAAACGAAGGGCACAAACTGGCGGACTTTTACTCCGCTACAACTGCGATATGCAGCCGCTTCTGTGGCCCAATATTGCTCCGCGTTTTACAGCAGGGTGAGGCGACGTTTGACCCCGAGCAGATGGCGGACGATGCGAAATACGCCGCCCGTGCCCTGTTCACGGTTGTGCAGGGCGAGCTTGAACAGCGCCTCGAGATCGTCGTCTTCAACGGTCAAACCGCCGGAGACATAGCCCTCCCCCAATGCCATTTCCGCGTTGCGCACGATGGCTTTCTGGATGGCCCCGGTATTTAAAGATATGTGCACAGGCGTGCCGCTGCCATCGCCATAGGTGACAATGGTTCCGTCGGGCCGCGTGACTTCCAGCTGACCTTGCCGAAAAAAGCCGCGCATAATGATGTCGAGCGCTCGTGTCCAGAATGTCAAAGTTCTACCCCACCAGAATCTCACCCACCGTCCCCAGGCGGCCTGCCGGTTGATGCCAGGATCGCCTGATCTTCCCTGCTGATCAGGTGTTTTTGGGTCCCCGACGGTGCCTTCGTGCGCCAGGACGTCCGAATGTGCGCGAACCGGGCCGCAAACTCGCATCACTCGAGTCCCGCAGCGACGTTTTTCAACGCGACGGACAGATCGGTCAAGCCGGTTTCGTTCGCGGCGGGACAGTTTCAGCGTCATGCATATGTCGGCGGAGATCGAAGGCGGCGGATCGCGGCGAGGATGGTGCGCACCATTTGGCCAGTGACGGCGACCTCCGCCAGATGGAAGGTGATGGTGCAGGCGTGGCGCAGGACGCGGGCACCGATCCTGATGAGCCTGGGCTGAAGGCTGGTTGGCGACCGGTTTGCCCGGACTGGGGGTCCATCCCAACAAAGGTACGAAACGCGACATAGGATTATGGCTGATCTCTAACGCGCATGATTGTTTGCCTGCTGGTTTCGAATTCGCGCGCGATTGCTGAGATTGCCTCGCCGTTTCTGAATTTTTTCTTCACATCATCTTGTTGATCCCCTCCCATGGCCGACGCGTCAGGATTGACCACCTTCGCCCCAACCTGTGCGCCTCCTGGGGAATGTGGGTCTAACCCGGATAATTCATGAAGCCTGTTTTGTCTGTGCCTGGCTGTTGGTTTCTGCGCCTGTTTTTTCGGGAGCGCGCGCAGTTGGTGTCCGGTTTTTTACGGCGGACGGCGATGTTATCCGGGGCTTTTCAAGTTGATGTTTCAGAAGCTGTTCCAAAAGCAGTTGAGTGATATCACGTGTTTATGATTCATTGGTTGGAATTATCTTTACCTGACCAGACAGCTTGAAAAGGCTCCAGACACCGAGGCCGGAAAAAACCTGCTACGCTTGATCGCCTCTCATTCGCCCATGTCATGGGCACATATCAACATGCTCGGCGAGTACGACTTTTCCGAGGAAAAGCTCCGCGATACCCTTGGCATCCTGCCCCCGAAAAAAGCAGCATAAACAGAGCTGAAAAACGGGAGGGACGAAAACGCGAAAAACGCCATCAGACCAACATCATGGCGTGAACGCTATGTCGCATTAATACCAACGGCCCAATTAATTGACCTTTATCCATCCTCGATCTGTGATTGAAGTTATGCGTTCAGGGTCGTTCGCAAAGAAGTTCCAGGCCCGGGCGCATTTTTCGAGGATTTCCTCATATGTGTCGAAGACAGAGACAGCGGGTTTGTTCGACCGCAGATAGGCCCAAACGTTTTCCATTGGGTTCAATTCCGGTGAGTATGGGGGCAGTTTTACGAGTGTAGTATTATCTGGCACCTGCAAGCATTTTGCTCCGTGCCAACCAGCCCCGTCGATGATGAGCAAGGCATGTGCGCCGGGTGCGATTGTCTTTGCGATCTCATCGAGATGCAGCCCCATTGCTTCGGCGTTGACGTAAGGCAGGACCAGCCCAGCCGCCGTGCCACAGGCAGGACAGGCTGCGCCGAAGATACAGCTCCATTTGCAGCGCGTATCACGTGGTGCGCGCGGGCGGGTTCCACGCCTGGCCCATTTGCGGGTGAGGGTTCCTTGCTGCCCGACGCGGGCTTCATCCTGGAACCATACCTCAAGCGGCTTCCCCTTTGCATGTTTTGGCAGGGTATCGGCTATGAGGCTGGCAAAGTTTTTTTAAAAGCCTGCTGTGCAGCGGGATCAGTTTTGGGATGCTCCGGGCGCACGGAAAGGCGACGAAAACCATGCCTGGCTGGATACTTGCCAATCGTACGTTCATGTAGCTTTACGTCGAATTCTTCTTCAACGCGGACCTGCAAATCGGCACAGCGCCACCGCACTACGCCATCTTTTGCCGGGTCAGGCCCAGCCTCAACCCAAGCCACAAACAGCGCCTGTTGCTCCAGGGACAGGCGTGGTTTTGCACCCTTGCCACACCGATCAGAAAGCCCACCAGGGCCCTCTGCATTGTAGCGATGCACCCGGTCTCTGGGAGTTTGGCGATCCATACCGCTGCTACGGGCCGCTGTTGCGCGGTCCACATCGTCAAGCACCAGCGCTATGGCGAGTATTCGACGGACAACACGACCATCCCTGGTTCGCTTTGCAGCACAACGCAAATCTTGCGCGGACATATCTGTGCGCGTAATCTTGACTGCCCCACCCATGAGCACCTCCTTGCTTCTGGAGGCCATTGATTCAGAAATGCAGTAAATTTGAAATCACAAAAGTGAGTCAGACATTAAGGCCGCTGGTATAAGTACCTTTGTTGGGACGAACCCAACAATCCCAAACACTTGATAAAACACAAAAAGACACCCTCGAAACACATGTTAAAGTAGCCCGGATCGAAGCCAAACCTGAGACTTCCGAAAAGCGGGTCGATGATCTCGAAAAGGACAGAGACGCCTAGAAGCAACAAGCCCTTTAAAGTGCGCCAGAAAAGAAACGCCGCAGTTGGTGGCCGTGGTAATAAGGCCCAAAGACCCCTTGGGCCTATTCAAAGGGACGTCCAATCCTCATTCCAGGTACGGAGCTTGCCTTGGCATGAGGGAAGTCGGTTCGCGGTCCTCTTAACTCTTCCCCCCTGCAAGGGTGGGATCAAGGCTGATGGCTTTGTCATAATCGGCCTTGGCCCCCGCGTGGTCACCCTGGGCAGCCTTTGCGAGGGCCCTGTTGTTCCATGCCGCTGCAAGGGTGGGATCAAGGCGGATCGTTTCGGTGTAATCGGCCTCGGTCCCCGCATGGTCGCCCAAGCGGTTCTTTGCGATGGCCCTGTTGTTCCATGCCGCTGCAGGGGTGGGATCAAGGCTGATCGCTTCGTCATAATCGTCCACGGCCCCCGCGTGGTCACCCTGGGCGTCCTTTGCGGCACCCCTGTTGGTCCATGCCCCTGCATGGCCGGGATCAAGGCGGATCGCTTCGTCACAATCGGCCTCGGCCCCCGTGTGGTCGCCCTGGCCGTTCTTTGCGGCACCCCTGTTGGTCCATGCCTCTGCAAGGCTGGGATCAAGGCGGATCGCTTCGTCATAATCGGCCTTGGCCCCCGCGTGGTCACCCTGGGCGTCCTTTTCGGCACCTCTGTTATACCATACCCCTGCATGGCCGGGATCAAGGCGGATCGCTTCGTCACAATCGGCCTCGCCCCCCGTGTGGTCGCCCAAGCGGTTCTTTGCGGCACCCCTGTTGCTCCATGCCGCTGCATGGCCGGGATCAAGGCTGATCGCTTTGTCATAATCGAGCACTGCACCCGCGTGGTCGCCCAAGCGGTTCTTTGCGAGTCCCTTGTAAAAATTGAGCGTCGCGGTTTCGAAGTTTTTTCTGTTGTTGATATATCCGATGAGGTCAGGAAAAATTGTGTTGTTGTTGATATTGTAAAGATCATCCAACTGTTGAATGATCTTTGATTTTATTCCATTTGGGATTATAATTTCTTCTAATCCCTGATCACCATCAACGTACCCTTCATCCGTTTCAATAAAAACACTGTGTTGGCTTTCTGCCCGCGCTCTGCTCCAATCGGTTTTGGCAGCCTCTATTATCCTGATTCCACCATCATGCGGGACGGGTTCCTTTAGACGGTAAAGATATCCATCATCCGTAAGTTCTCCATTGCAGGCAAAGAAGATCGCTACGAGTAAATTTCTGCTGAAATCTACAACAGCGGTATCCCCATCGAAATGACGTAAATCTGCCAGGGTTTTTTCTTTTGATGGCTCCGAGAAAAATCTTCTGGTATTTTCTATTATTTCTTTTTGAAGATGAACAGGTTGAAAGTGTTTATTAAATATATCTTCTTCCCCATATTTCCGATATATTGTTGAACTGGCTGGCGTAGGGTGTTTTTTACTCTCACCTCTAAACAGGTATTTTTCACCTCCGCATTTTTCGGTAACAGCTTGAATAATATCCTGAAGGGTTCCTGCTGTTTCAATTTCACACATTCCGCGTAAATCTCCCTGTAGTACCTGTCACGTCCCGCAGAAGCAGGGGCAGTTGTTCCGGACGCAACCAATAGCCACGTCGCCTTTTTGCGGCTTATATCACAGCAAGCGCGCTCCTGGCATCCTCTTCGGTGGCGAACAATTCCAGGCGCGTTTTCCCGCTCTGACCGATACGGACCCATTCCCTGTAGAGGGTCCATTCCCCGAACAAATCGGGCATCACAATGAGGCTGTAAAATCGCGCCTCATTTTTGGCCGCGTTATGCTTTTCCAGATAGAACTGCATCGTGTTTGGGATCATTCCCCGGTCTTGCCCCGGTCTTGACCGGGGGAGCAGTGTCAATCACCCCGGACAGGCTCCGGAACACCGCGATGGCAGTGCGCACAGTGGAGGCCTTCCATCTGTCAAGTTCGCATGGATCAATCTTCCAGTGATTCCTGTTATCCCTTGTGGCAAGGCAATCGCGTTTGGATTTGTCCTGCCGCATTGAGGTTGAAAAACTGGACTTCGTCCCTGTTTCCGGACAGTTTGATTATGGCTCAATTAGCATTTATTATGCGTGGCGACCTGTGATAGAACACACCATGAACAAAATTATGGGTGCGGCACATGGATCATCAGGCTTTTTTGGTGTGGCTTAACGAGATCGACAACCTTTCATCGAAACAACGGGCTGAAACCGGACGGCTCGTTGCCGGGGTTTCGTCGCTGGAAAGCGTGATCGATCTCCTTGAGGCGACTGTTCGCGAGGGGCGTATCTGTCCGCACTGCGCTTCGGGCGGTGCGATCATCAGAGGCCATGCAAGTGGCCTGACGAGGTTCTTTTGCAAAAGCTGTCGCAAAACCTTCAACGCGCTGACCGGGACGCCGCTTGCCCGCTTGCGCCACAGGGACAGATGGGCAGAGTTTGCAGCTTCCCTGCGCGACGGCGAAACGGTAAAGGCGTCCGACGGGCGTTGTATGGTGGCCGACACCACAGCTTTTCGTTGGCGTCATCGCTTTCTTCAGGCTGTAACGGTCGGTGCGGTCAAGCTGTGCGGGATCGTCGAAGCCGACGGGACGTTCTTTCCGCGCAGCCGGAAAGGGGAGCGTAATCTCTCTCGAAAAGCCCGCAAACGCGGGGGAAAGGCCTCAAAACGCGGATTGTCGAAGGAGCAGGTTCCGGTCCTCGTTGCAGTCGACCGATCAGGCACCGCCATCAGTGCTGTCTTGCCTGCGGTGACAGCCGAACATCTCAAAACGGTTCTGCAGCCACGTCTTGATGGGGACGCTCTCCCGGTGACCGATGGCTGCACCGGGTACCCGCCCTGCGCCGCAGAAATGGGCGTCAGCCATGAAAGTCTCAACCGGACCGCCGGAGAACGTGTCCGTGGTGAATTGCACATTCAAACCGTGAACAGTCGGCATGAGCGGTTAAAGACCTTTCTGCGCCGCCATCGGGGTATCGCAACCAAATACCTGGACAGCTACCTTCGGTGGTTCCACCTTGCCGTCCTTCCGAGCCACCAAACGCCGCGCGCGATACTTGCCGCAGCAGCAGGCATCCTGCCTGTAATACGCCACGCATAATCAATGCTAATTGAGCCTTGATTATTGACCCTATGCGGCCATTTTCCAAGTCATATCTTCGAACGCCTGTTGCGGCGTTTGGTATCCGATGGCGGAGTGACGCCTCTGCCGGTTGTAGAAGACCTCGATATATTCGAAGATTGCAGCCTTGGCTTCCGCCCGTGTTTTGAACCGCCGACGGTGAACCAACTCCTTTTTCAATGATGCAAAGAAGCTTTCCATTGGCGCATTGTCCAGGCACTCGCCCTTGCGGCTCATGGATTGCGCAATCCCTGCTTTTTTGATCAGCTTGCGATACTCACTACCGGCGTACTGGCTCCCCCTGTCGGAGTGGTGGATCAGACCGGGAACCGGGCTCCTGCGACCCGGGGCCATCGTCAGGGCATCACAGCAAAGCCCGGCCCGCATGTGATCCTCCATCGCCCAACCAACGATTTCCCGCGTGGCCATGTCTTTCACGCCGGCCAGCCAGAGCCACCCTTCATCCGTATCGATATAGGTGATATCGGCCAACCAAACCGTATTGGGGGTGAGGCGGTGGAACGCCTGTTCCAACAGGTTTGGCGACGGGCTCATCTTGTGATTGCTATCCGTTGTCACGGGCTTGCGGCGCTTGTTCAGGCGTGGAGACACCTTGTTTTCCTTCATGATCCGCGCCACCCGCCGCTCAGAGCCTGATTTAAAACTATACTCCCGCGCCCGAATTGACCTGAAGATTTGAGGTCAGATCAGTTTGTATTCCTTGAGAGAAACGATCCTGAAATTGTCGGTAACAGTGTCGCGAAAATCGCGCCATTTGTCGGGTAGGGTTTGGCGGAAGAAGTTGAAAATGGCCTCGGTGAACTGATCGAATGTGGCGTAGTGACGATTGTGGGTCACCCATTTGTGCATGACACCCCAAAGGCGCTTGATCGGGTTGAGATGCGGGGCGTATGCCGACAGGAATTTCAACTTCACCCGACGTTCGGGGCTGTGCAGCCAGGGCTGGAGTATCCTGGCATGGTGATAACGCGCATTGTCGACAAAAACATGGATGGTCGTTTTGGTTGGATTGTTGCGCTCCGGCTTTTCCAGCATGGCCCGTGTCGTTTGGCGGCTCCCGGGGAACTGTAGCTCTGCCCGTATTCCGCCGGAACATACGCACAGACCCCGTCTACGTTCCGTGCCGGGTTTTTGGCAAAATGGGCTTTCAAAGCCCGTTCGTGCGTAACACTCAAGTGTCCCTGCCGCTGGCTGTAATCTTTCAGGCCAAAGAACGACAGCCCCGCACCGGAAAAGGCAAACTGCCACTCCGTCAAAACCGTCGGTCCGATATCCGGAATCCGGCAAACCGTTCCGGCGTCTTCTCCTGCATCCAACAGCAGAAACGCACGGGCGCGCTTCCAGACAAGTGCTTCGATTCTGTCGCAAACTTTTGGGAATATGGGCCTGCTTGCCAGGCTGTGATAGACGCCGCCCTTTGAATTGGCGGGTGAGTATCAGAACGTGACGATTGACTTCAAAGGCAGCCACCATCCGAAAGACGTCATCTTATACGCGATATTTTTCTATGTCCGGTATGCGGTTTCTTACCGCGATCCGGAGGAGATCATGGCGGAGCGCGGGGTCAATGTCGACCATGCAACCCTGAACCGATGGGTTGTGAAATATGCTCCACTGATCGCGATGAACGCCCGGAAACGGAAACAGAAGACTGATGTATCGTGGCGGATGGACGAAACTTACATCAAGGTGAAAGGCAAGTGGACCTACTATTACCGAGCCATCGATAAATTCGGCAAAACCCTTGATTTCATGTTGTCAGAGCACCGGGATGAAGCATCGGCAACCGCATTCTTCGCCCGCGCAATCGGAAACAACGGCTTCCCCGATCGAGTGGTCATCGACAAGAGCGGCGCAAACCTTGCCGGGCTGCAGAACATGAATTGCCTCTTGCTGTTGAACGGTTGGTTTTGGTTGATCGAAGTCTTGCAGGCCAGGTATCTGAACAACATCATTGAACAGGACCACAGGTTCATCAAGAAACTGACGAGGCAAATGAAGGGGTTCAAATCCTTCTGCTCAGCCTCGGCCACACTGGAAGGCATTGAAGTCGCGCACATGATCCGCAAACGACAATTCGAGGCGTCAAGCCAATCCGCATTCCAGCAATTTGCGGCACTTGCTGGATAACTGTGTCCAGCGTCAGCTATGAATCCGCCATTTGCCAAACTTTGCGACAGAACCGGCGGAAGCCAAGGCTGCAATCTTCGAATATATCGAGGTCTTCTACAACCGGAAGAGGCGTCACTCCGCCATCGGATACCAAACGCCGCAACAGGCGTTCAACAATATGACTTGGAAAATGGCCGCATAGGGTCAATAATCGAACTGTCCGGAAACAGGGACGAAGTCCACCCAGCTTTTCCTCGCCATAAAGGGCAACATCGACAAAACTCCCACACCCCGACACCACTCCGCACAGGCTCAAAAGCAGAATCTCATCAAGTGGATACAACACCTTCGTCTCCTGGCGGGGAACAGAAATCGACGAGGCAAAAGAGTGAAACAACACGGTATTTTCCAAAGTATACTCCCGCGCCCGAATTGACCTGAAGATTTGAGGTCAGATCAGTTTGTATTCCTTGAGAGAAACGATCCTGAAATTGTCGGTAACAGTGTCGCGAAAATCGCGCCATTTGTCGGGTAGGGTTTGGCGGAAGAAGTTGAAAATGGCCTCGGTGAACTGATCGAATGTGGCGTAGTGACGATTGTGGGTCACCCATTTGTGCATGACACCCCAAAGGCGCTCGATCGGGTTGAGATGCGGGGCGTATGCCGACAGGAATTTCAACTTCACCCGACGTTCGGGGCTGTGCAGCCAGGGCTGGAGTATCCTGGCATGGTGATAACGCGCATTGTCGACAAAAACATGGATGGTCGTTTTGGTTGGATTGTTGCGCTCCGGCTTTTCCAGCATGGCCCGTGTCGTTTGGGCATTGATCTTCCCGCCTTCCACAAAACTGAACCTCCTCCGACTAAAGTCAGAGGGTTCAGTGGTTCATGAGCGCCTTCGGCGCACGTTTGAATGTTTTTCCGACTAAAGTCGGAGGCTTTAAACCAGATTGTGGAAAGTAAACCGGAACGTTTCAGGATCGAGCGCGCCCTGGATATTGAGGCGCTTGCGTCCTGATGTTGCCTTCAGGGCCGTCTTTTGCCCCTTCGGGAACCAGCCATGGGCAGGACGGCTCTGATGCTCGGGATGCACAGCATCGGAGAAGACCACCATCTCATCGGCTGCAAGTTCGGCCATCAGGGCCTCATACATGGCGATAAACGCCGCCTGTTTGACTTCATCGGCCTGTGCAGGCAGCAATTGTGGCTTTTTATACTCAAACCCCAGGCGGCGCATCAGTCCGGCGGCTCCCGGGGAACTGTAGTTCTGCCCGTATTCCGCCAGAACATACGCACAGACCCCGTCTACGTTCCGTGCCGGGTTTTTGGCAAAACGGGCTTTCAGCCCCTGCTCCTGCGTAACACTCAAGTGTCCCTGCCGCTGGCTGTAATCTTTCAGGCCAAAGAACGACAGCCCCGCACCGGAAAAGGCAAACTGCCACTCCGTCAAAACCGTCGGTCCGATATCCAGAATCCGGCAAACCGTTCCGGCGTCTTCTTCTGCATCCAACAGCAGAAACGCACGGGCGCGCTTCCAGACAAGCGCTTCAACCTTGCGGCGGCGGCAAAGGGCCTCAAGGGCCAGGCGCTGACCGGCAGAGAGCGAAACCGTTTTGTGGGGCTTGTTCATGCTCTCAAAGTGCATGCTGTGATACGTATGACCATGCGGCAAATTGAATCAGCCTCTCTACAAAATTTTCAGGTCAATTCAGGCGGAGGAGTATAGCGCCCTCCAGACATAAACTTTGGAAAACTGAATCAGAGATAGAAGATCAAGGCAAACCAAAGGATGCTATTCATGCGATACCCCTGGAGCAAACCCGTGCCGGGGTTGACAAAACACACCACTTACTCTAAATTATCTCCTTACCTAAGCCATCATGTGTGCCTGCCGATGATACTCGTATTGTTTGTGGGCCGCGTCTTTGTATCGGCAAACCGGAAAGATAGGCTACAAGCCTTGATCTGGTTAAGACCGCATTGAGCATGTGAACTCGACTTAGGTAACTTGAATTCGGATAGGCGTAGCGATTTTCTGTTGCGCCTATTTCCGTTTCTGGACTATTTCATCTTATGAAGCCGTTGGGAAACACGTTGATATGCGAGCGCGGCGAAACATTCACAGATGCGTCATGGCAATCACGGAATTCGCCACCAATTTTCTCTGCTTTTCGGGATACGTTGAAATGCAAGTATCTGTCCACCGTGACACCAAAGCGCGCCGATGCAGTTAGCAGGCACTCCGGGGCATGGGGTGGTGTTTTAGTCTCTGACTGCCCATGCCGTTCTTTTCCCAATTCGAAGAACCGATCATTGTCGTCCTTCAAGAAACGTCGATTGCCACTCTTGTCGCGAATTGCTTTCAAACCGGCCTCCAACAATTCGGGAAAATTACGCACATCACATTGCGTCTGGCACAACTGGAAAATCTCGGTTAGCTCAGGTGCAGCAAAGCTCTGGTTAGGAAGTAGCAAGCATTTGCGTTGCTTTGCATCTTTGAAAGCTCGCGAAACAAAGAGTAGATTTTTCAGCCATTGCGCCAGGTTGTGACCAAAGTAGTTCTGCATATTGATCTTAGCTTTGGCTGAATTGAATGTTTTCAAAAAGACGGCATATGGGACTCAACTAACACTCCAGCATCATGTTCCTTGTGTGCATCCAAAGGCGGGCTTCGCCGCCTGACTCAACTAACACTCCAACCGCATCATGTTCCTTGTGTGCATCCACCAAAGCGTCGAACAACTCGTCGTCACTGCGCCCCGTTGGACTTGGGTGGAATAACGGCTTCAACTTTCCGCGACGCCAACAGTTAACGTGTTTTGAGCAGGTCATGCGCCTGTCCGCATCAGCCGGAAGTCGATGAGGTTGCCAAAGGCGTCGGTCAGCGCCAGAATTTTGGTGGTCATTCCGCCGCGAGACTTTCCGATGGCCTGATTTTGAGTCCCCCTTTTGCGCCCTGTCCATGACGGTGTTTTTTCGCAGTTCCCTTGGGACAACGGCGCCTTTTCGCTCTTCAAAAAACTCCACGACGTCGCTGTCTTGTGTGTCACTTATCAAAAACCGGTCACTCAACATTCTCGCCTCCATTTTGGAAACTTGAATCAGAAATTAATGGAAATGGGAATCCTGTATCTCAACAAACAATCTTTATCTTCATCTACTTACCTTCGAGTAGTCGTACAATTACTCTGGCGGGTATTGAGACACCTTCAATTTCCTCAGGCGGAAGCTCGGATATAGCTTGGATAAAGCTGTTGAAGGCGCGACGACTCTTTTGCAATTTGTCTAATTCTGACGGCTCCTGTTTGGCTTTCGTTGGTGTATCAGCATAAGAAAAACTCACGTTTTCAGGGTGAATTCCTACTTTGGCGTACTGTGACAGATGTTGGACGACAGTCAGTTCTCGAATTTCATTTGCAACGAAGTGGCGGAGCCCCCGTCCTTCAAGGATTTTTTTGTAGTCAAAGCCCAGTTCATTGAGCTTAAGGCCTAACCGGCTCAGCAAAAGTGGCTCTTTCGTATCCTTCCAGTTGTCCGCAGCAAGAGCTTTAATTTTTTCTGCCAATTCCTTCTTTGTCTCCTCCATATTCTTTCCTACTCTACCAAATTTTCTTCTCGGACCCATTCCGCCAGATCAGCCATTTCTATTTCACCCATCCATATACGGTCAATATGGATCAAGGTCAATCCCAACGGGAGCACCGCTTGCAAACTGAACCTCCTCCGACTAAATTCAGAGGGTTCAGTGGTCCATGAGCGCCTTCGGCGCACGTTTGAATGTTTTTCCGACTAAAGTCGGAGGCTTTAGACCAGATTGTGGAAAGTAAACCCCGTTATGGCCACCGCATGCTTCATAGATGGCGGAATTGATTGCCCACTGCATGTCAGATTCCCAAAGGCCGTCACGAATAGAAATGCTGTAGGTTGCTGTCGCTTTCGAGTCGCACCAGACCTCTTCAATCCGGCGTGCCTTTTCAGGTGTCAATGCGTCCACTATCCGCTTCATATCCCCAATTTCACTTGCAAGATTTTGGCGGCTAACAAGTTGAACCCCTTTGTACTTTACTGGCGGTTGGTTAGACTCTGAACTTCGTCCCTGTTTCCGGACACTGGGGTACTTTATCCCTGTCCATGAAAGGGGCACGAAATGGGACACCATCGACGGAAGTATACGGACGATTATAAGAGTCTGACTCAAAAGTTTATGTTTGAACAGAATGCCTTGCTATCCGCCTTGTCAAGAGACGAATACCGGCAACCAAAACCCATGCTACGGAACTTTCAACGGTTGCCTCCCGATCTTTTGCCAAACGACGGCAACGTCCCGGCCACGCGAATGTTCGCTCGACACCCCGTCTTCGTGGTGGAAGAACGAACCCCTCGGCTTTGTCAGAGCGCTTGACAATCTCCAATGTCCATTTTCCCTGCAGGGCCAAAGCATCCCGAAGCTTTGGCCCTGCATATCCTGCGTCCGCAAAGATGTGCCCCAGCCGCGGGAAGCGGATGCGCAGTGCTTTGAGACCATCCACAGCACCATCCCGATCCTGTATATCGGCGGCGTGAACAAGGATCGGTAACAGGAAACCTTGCGTGTCTGTCACGATGTGACGCTTGCGCCCTTTGATCTTTTTGCCCGCATCAAAGCCTGAAATGCCGCCGCTTTCCGTTGTTTTTACGCTCTGGCTGTCAATAACGCCCGCAGTGGGGCTCGCCTCACGGCCCGACAATTCGCGCGCCGCCAGTTGGACGTCACGATGGTGGACCCGCGCTCGTAGCGTTGCGAGAAGACCTCGAACAGAAGCTCAGCGCCAGTTGGCGACAGCGGCACATATCCCAGTTCGTCAATGATCAGCAGGCTGTATTTGCTCAGTTGCTTCTGCAAACGCAGCAAGCGCTTCTCATCACGGGCTTCGAGGAGTTCGCGCACGAGAGCCGATGCGGTGACAAAACCGACGGCCAGGCCCTTCTGACAGGCGGCAAGCCCAAGACCGAGGGCGACATGCGTCTTGCCGGTTCCGCTGTTTCCCACTGCGATGATGTTCTCGTTGCGGGAGATGTAATGTAAGCGTTGCATCTGACCTTTCAATTACCCACAAGTTGTCAGTTGCTTGTTTTTGCGGCTCGGAATCCCTCGCCGAGGTCGGATAGTCGCGTGAAGCCCCGCCAAATGACGGTTGTTCCGGGGGGCGGATCGCTGTTTCGGTCCAAATACCCTCCGAGGCGGGCGACGGCGGTCATGTAGAATGCGAGATCCCTTGCGGCGCTTTTTCGGCTGGATGGCATTTTTCGTTCGAGCAGGAGACGTTCTGTTTCGGTGAATACCGCTGCGGGTGCCGTTGTCGGGGCTTGGCGGCGAAGAATGGTCAGCCACGAAATTCTCCAGGCCACGATGCAGCATAGCGCAATGTAATTGGCAAGACGATCTGCTGTGGAGAGGTGGTCCTGCTTTTTCGACCAGTTTGCAGCCTTGCTAAGATGGATCAGGGTTTCATTCAGGCTGCTAATCTCATTGGTTCTGTTTTGCTGGCATAGGCCTCATCCGGGGTCAATATGCCGTGGGTCGAATGGGGGCGCTCAGAGTTGTAGTAGGCCAGCCATTTGCTGATCCCGGCTCGCATTTCTGATCCGGTCTCAAAGGCGTTCAGGTACACACATTCATATTTCAGCGACCGCCACAGTCGCTCGATCATGCGGTTGTCGCGCCAAGCGCCTTTCCCATCCATGCTGATTTTGATCTTTGCGTCGATCAGCACGTCGATCCAAGCGCCGCTGGTGAACTGGCTGCCCTGATGGCTGTTGAAGATCTCAGGTTTGCCGTATTTTGATAAGGCCTCTTTCAGGGCCTCCACGCAGAAGTCCGCGTCCATGCTGTTTGACAGCCGCCACGCCAGCACCTTGCGACTGTACCAATCCATGATCGCAACCAGGTACAGGAAGCCCCGCCGCATAGGGATATAGGTGATGTCTGCGCACCAGACTTGGTTCGGGCGGTCAATCACCGCGTTGCGCAGCAGATATGGCCAGATCTTGTGCTGCGGATGTTTCTTGCTGGTGCTGGGTTCCTGATAAATCGGAACCAGACGCATAAGCCGCATCAACCGTCGGACACGGTGACGGCCACATCCGTGATTGTTGCGCTTCATGTAACGCGCCATCTGCCGTGATCCGTACCACGGCGTTTCCAGGAACTGCTTGTCGATGATTTCCATGAAACGCAGGTTCTCAGCGCTCTCGCCCTTCGGTTCATAGTAAAGATTGGAACGCGACAACGTCAGCAACGCACACTGCCGACGCATGCTCAGCTTGTGATCCTTGCTCACCATTTTTTGCCTCGCGTACCGAGCAACCGGTGCGAGGCATCGGCCAAAAAATCCCGCTCCACAACAAGTTGACCGATCTTGGAATGAAGCTTGTCAACGTCGGCGGCGCTCACCTGCCCGGGGGCTGAACTCCGGCGCGTAAACGCTGTCGCCATGTTCTCTATCGCCGCGCGTTTCCACGTCCCTATCCGGGTTGGATGCACGCCGTATTTCTTGGACAGCTCAGCCAGTGTCATCTCATCACGGATAGCCTCAAGCGCAACCTTGGCTTTGAACTCGGGCGAATGGTTCTTTCGTTTCTTCATTTCGGATCACTTCTTTCATCATGCGATCCACCTTAACGACTGGTCCGAATTTCCGCGACCACCTCTTGGTGAGCCGAACGTCTTCAATCCTGCATCCGGTTTTCAAGGTTTTGAAAAAGGTCTCGATGCTCCAGCGCCGCGCATACCAGCCCAACTTGTGGATGGCGTCATCGTGATTTTCGACGGGGAGGTTGGTGATCAGTTTCCAAAAAATTGCTGGGCGATCTGCTGGCGGGTTGACCTCCTCTGCATGAATAATCTGCAGCTCCTGATGCTGATATTTCCGCTGCTTTCCAATGGGTGGCCGCACAGTCATCGTCGTGAATTTTATGCTGAGAACGGCCTGTTGTGGCTTGCCTTTGACATCGTGGAACGCGATTTCGTGTGTGCCGCTGGACTGAGCTTCCGACATCACTTGGGAGATGGTCGTATCGCCGTCCCCGGCAAGACGATTGACACAACTGCGGACCAGAAAATTGGTGCCCAAATCCTGAGCCAGGCAGAACAGCTCGAAGATATCACTCTCGCGATCACCGATATGAACACAGCGCTCAGGCGTGCCCATCAATTCGGTGGAACGGCGTAAATTGTCGAGCCAGCGCATACTTTCCTTTTGATCGATCGGCACCCGAGTGGGGTTAATCTTGCGCTTGAGGGCATCGCAGCCTTTGAACTGCGGGCGAGACCAGAATTTTGCCGCCGTTAGTCCAAGCGGCAAGCCCTGAGGTGTGATCGCCAGGCTGGCATGCATCAGGAGCCCGCAAATCCTGTATTTCTGACGTCGCCTGTCTTTGTCTTTGGGGCCGGTTGCTACTCTGGTAAAACCGATCTTTTCGGGGGCTGCGCGTTTGAATGAGAATTCCGTCGTGTCCTGTAAAATCAAGATGGGGCCATCCGTGGCCCTGATCCACAACTTCGACGCCGCAAAGTGGCCTTCCAGGACTTTGTCTTCGCTGACACTCTTGTTGGCGAAGAAACGATAGGCCGCCTTGGTGTTCGCCCAATCCTGAAAAGCCGTGGGCAAAGATTTTCCTGGCCGTTCACCGATGGCCGTCAGAATCTCCCCTGGCCTGCGATTCAGCCGCGCATCACCCAGCTCACATTCCGAAGTTTCTTCGCACACCCAACTCTGCCCCATGCTCGCACCTGTATTATTGAAGGTGCCCGAGAATGAATCATGAAAGATTCCACGTGATTAAGGCAAAAAAATCAGCGGCAATACATGTGGGTAACTTCAAGTGCATCTGACCCCTGTTTGAAGGTCTTCCAGCATCAACTGTCAATCGCAGAGTAAAATGGGTCCATGTCGCGGCGTAAAAATGGGCCACTTCGGTTGATGTTTTGTGGCGCTTTTGCACGCGTGCTCGTCACAAAGCTGAAGCGTGCCAAAGCGCATGCTGGCCATAAGGCCAGCATTATTCTGACTGTGATTGCGGGCTGGTTATTTTCGGTTGTTGCGACTGTGTTTGAGCCGATAGCTTTCGCCATTCATCTCGAGGATGTGGACGTGATGGGTTAAACGATCGAGTAGCGCACCGGTCAGCCGCTCAGAGCCAAAGACTTCAGTCCATTCATCGAAGGGCAGGTTCGAGGTTATGATGATGGAGCCGCGTTCATAGCATTGGGATATGACCTCGAAGAGCAGCTCTGCGCCAGATTTGCTGAGCGGTACGAAGCCCAGTTCATCAATGATCAACAGGTTCTGGCTGGTCAGTTGCTTTTGAAGGCGCTGCAATCTCCGCTCATCTTGAGCCTCGATCAGATCATGGACTAATGCCGCAGCCGTTGTGAAGCGCACCTTCAGTCCTCTTTGACATGCAGCCAGCCCAAGTCCCAGGGCGATGCGTGTCTTGCCCGTGCCTGACGGGCCGAGCGCGATGATGTTCTCCCTGCGATTAACGTAATCGCATCGTGCCAGATCCATCGTCAGGGGCTTGTTCAAGCTTGGCATGATCTTGAAGTCAAAGCTATCCAAGCTCTTGGTGCTGGGGAACTTCGCCGCTTTGATGCGCCGTTCAATCATCCGGCGTTCGCGGTCGATCAATTCCATCTCACACAGCCGCGCCAGATAGTGGATGTGATCTTTGTTCTCTGCAGCACAGAGCTGCGCCTGTTTGGCATACTCGCCTTGGAACGTTGGCAGTCGCAGTTGTTTAAGATGATGCCGTAGAAGAATCCGAGGGGCTTCGGTCATGCCGCGGTCCTTCCCATCAAGCTCATGTAACTGGATGGGCGTGTTGTGCCGACATTGGCCTTGGGCAAGTATGGATAGAAGTCCAAATCCAATCGTGGTGGCCGCTTCTCAACCCGACACAGTACAAGGTGTTTTACGGCGTCATAGCCAATTGCACCCATATCTATTGCCTGCTGGATTGCGCCTTGCACAACATCCATTTCGAAGGTCTCCAAAAGGCGCAAGACTTGAACGTATTCTCGCTTGCCCGGCTTACCCATTCTGGCTTCAAGCAGTCGGTGCAGCGTGGCAAATACATCTGGCAAATGCCAACCCTGCAAAGGCGCGGCCTGATCCAGGGCACCCACCTTTTGTTCAAGCAGGGGCAAAAAGTGCAATGGGTCAAAGACCATATCCGCTGATGTGTAGGATCGTTTGTGCCGCGCAATAATCTCATTGCCGCAGCCGATGATAACCTCATGCACAAACCCACGCACATGAACATCGTGGTGCGCATAGGCTACTGGCACCGAGTAATCATTGCTGCGATAGCGCACCATTGAGATCGACGTTGCACGCGTGCTGACGTGATCGCAGGCTTCATATTCTGCGACGGGCAATCCCATCAGAGCATCCAAATCCGACATCAGGCGTGCGCCTATGGTTTGGGTGTGACCCCGCAACGTATCGTCCTGACGTGCTAAACACTTCTCTTCCAAATGTGCGTTCAGATCATCAAAGCTGTCATAGCGAGGTGCGGGAACCATGAAGTTGCGGCGGGTGTATCCAACCATGCCCTCAACGTTGCCTTTATCGTTCCCTCGCGCGGGTCTGCCAAACTTGTCATCAAACAAGTAATGCGACTGCAGTTCCGTAAACCGACGTGTGCGGATGCGCGTCTTATCCCCGAGTATCCGAGCCACGGCGATCTTGGTATTGTCGTAGAGAATGGATTGCGGAATGCCGCCAAAGAATGCAAAGGCGGACACATGGCCATCGCAAAACGCCTCGGTTGTCTCAGCTGGATATCCCTTCACAAACACCGCATCAGAATGTGGCAAGCTCATCACGAAGAAGTGGATCTTGCATTCCACGCCACCGATCACGCCCAGCGTCTCACCAAAATCAACCTGCGCATGGCCCGGCCGATGCGACAACGGCACAAACACCTCTTTGGTGCGCCGTTTTTGCTCGCGCACGTAATAGGTCACCGTGGTCAGGCTGCCGGCATATCCATGCTCATCGCGCAGCCGTTCAAAGATGCGCTTGGCCGTGTGTCGCTGCTTTTTGATCAGGGCTTTGTCTGTGCGCAGTATCTCATCGACCACACCAACATAACCATCAAGCGTTGGCCGCCGAGGCGCTTCCGACCGACGATACCCAGGCGGAAGTTCATGGCGCAGCATCTTCGCGATCGTCTTACGATCTTTGTTCTCTAATCTGTCAATGCGTGTTTCCTGAGTTTCCTGCTTTTGATGTCAGAGGTTGCCTTTGTTCTCTTCGAACTCTGAGGTTCATGATGGGGTTGGCTGGGTGTGGGTCGGCAATGTTGAAACCGCAATCATACCGTTGGTCTTGGCTGTTGCTACAGAATCGGCGCCGTGTCTCACGCCCTCCCTCGGGCATCGTCCCAGATGGGAACTTTGATTTAGGAATCCTCGTTGTCGCCTCGTAAGCCTTACGCGGACTGGAAGTCAGTTTTGTCTCGCATAATGGCATGAAGTATGATTGCCAGACGACGCGCCAGAGCCACTCGGGCCTTTCTCATCGTTGAGCGCGCACCGATTGCGAGGGCCCATGTCTTCAATTTGAGCGGAGCGGCATACCGCGTCAGCATCACATTGGCGGCCTCATAGAGAAGCGTTCTGACGCGCACGTCGCCCCGCTTTGAGATGCTGCCCGTGTAGTCGATTTCACCAGATTGATGCCGTCGCGGCACCAGTCCAAGATACGCCCCCACATCACGCGATTTCCTGAAACGCGACGGATCATCAATTGCTGCGGCAAAGGCCAATGCTGTGATCGGACCGACCCCTGGTACCGTCATAAGGCGCTGGCAGACTTCGGATTTGCGGGTCATCTTTTTGATGTCGCCATCAATGGCTGCAACCGCCGCGAGGATTGCTTCGCGTGCTGCGAACAGTCCGCAAATTGCGGCATGGAGGCCAGGCACTCCATCGCTAACTTTTAGCGCCGCGTTTTTGAATGCCGGAGACAAAGCTCGTGGCAGCCGCACGCCGAAGACGACGACCAGACCGCGGATCTGATTGTCGAGCGTCACACGCTGTCCGACCAGCTTCTTGCGGGCTGCGATCAGCGACCGGATTGCGTGCGCTGACAGTGTCAATGCGTGTTTCCTGAGTTTCCTGCTTTTGATGTCAGAGGTTGCCTTTGTTCTCTTCGAACTCTGAGGTTCATGATGGGGTTGGCTGGGTGTGGGTCGGCAATGTTGATTTGACATGGGTCGGCTTGTAGAATCCCGTCCGCGCCAGGTGTGCCAAACCGCGGGCATCATTGCGGTCCGTCTTGTGGCCGGCCAGAGATTTAAGGGCCTGATATGCTTGCCTGCTCTCGATGCAAACAACCGGGACACCAAGCTCCGTCAGCCCATGGTAAAGCATTGGTGCCATCCGTCCCGTTTCAAATACAACTTTGGCACATGATTTGACATGGGTCGGCTTGTAGAATCCCGTCCGCGCCAGGTGTGCCAAACCGCGGGCAATTGCGGTCCGTCTTGTGGCCGGCCAGAGATTTAAGGGCCTGATATGCTTGCCTGCTCTCGATGCAAACAACCGGGACACCAAGCTCCGTCAGCCCATGGTAAAGCATTGGTGCCATCCGTCCCGTTTCAAATACAACTTTGGCACATGGTGGTCCAGAAGCGAGGAAGTCAGCGATCGCTTTTGGTGTTGAGCTCGCTTTTCCTTCACGAATAAGGGCCCCTTCACGATCCAGAATGCAGATATGCGTCTCTTCCATGGACACATCCAAACCAGCAAAATATTCCATTGGTCAGTCTCCTTTTCAATTGCATGTGCATCCAGAATAACAGGGGTAACTGAGTGCTGATCCTGATTACGCCATGTTGAAAAACCGCGCCGCTTCTCGGCCAGACATACCGTCCTTCAAACAAGCACGGCGCACACGACTATAAATATCCACAGAATACATCTCCCGCCCTCCGAATAAACGAAGGGCACAAACTGGCGGACTTTTACTCCGCTACAACTGCGATATGCAGCCGCTTCTGTGGCCCAATATTGCTCCGCGTTTTACAGCGCTGATCAGCAGACGATCCATCATCAATGTCGATGAGGCCGGGGCGTGTGTGGGATCAGAAGCGGGCATGGGCCGTCCCTGGTGAGGCGCAGGAATACGCCGATCATACCGCAGCTTGCATCTATCCGCAATTGACCGGCCCAAAGCTGATTGCATTCGCCATGAGGTGTCGTGGTTTGCCGGGGAGGCCGTCGCAGGAACGCCCGCATCAACCTGTAAAACGCGGCGCACTACTGGACCGTTTGACCCATCACGTCCACATCCTTGAGATGAACGGCGAAAGCTACCGCCTCGAACACAGTCGCAAAAACCGACAATAATCAACGCGCACTCAAAGACAGATCAATGCTGGCCCAACGGCCAGCATGCGCTTTGGCACGCTTCAGCTTTGTGACGTGCACGCGCTCCAAAGCGCAACAAAACCTCGACTGAAGTGGCCCCTTTTTACGCCGCGATATGGACCACTTTTACTCTGCGATTGACAGGCGACTACTTCACCGCCGTCGACGACCTGAAACGCGACGAGGACTACAACGGTGCCGATACCATTCAGGAGACGGAACTGACTTGCGGTCTGTTTTATGGCTATGTCGTTATCGATCTGCCGGGCCTGATCGGCAATTGCGGCGATGACAGGGCACTGGCATCGCAACTGGTTCACAACCTCACCCACCTCATCGCCGAGGTCTCACCAGGCGCAAAGCTCGGCTCTACAGCACCTTATGGTCGGGCTGATCTCATGCTGGTTGAGGCCGGTGACCGCCAGCCGCGTTCGCTCGCGACCGCTTTTCGCTCCGCTATATCTCATGATGTCGACGAGGCGATAAAAGCCATGGACGCACGCTTGCGAGCTATCGATGAGGCCTATGCCACCGGCGAGAATCGCCGTTGCACTTGCATTGAAGGTCAATTGACCGCAGTCGAAAAGGTGTCCCTCAAGGCTCTGGCCGAATGGTCGGCCGAGAGAGTTCATGATGCGCCTGGACCAAATCATGGCTGATCATCACCGCTGGCTCACTTTGAACCTTGAAGGTCCGCTTCTGGCCTTCGGGGGCGTCGCCATTGATCATATTGGCGTTACACGGGATTTTCCGGCGCTCTCCATGCTGACCGGGCTGATTGCGAACGCACTCGGCTATCACCGTACTGATTGGCAGTCCCACCAGGCACTGCAGGATCGCCTTGTGTTTGCGGCCCGTTGTGACCGCGAACAATCCCTCGGGGTGCTGACGGATGTACAGAATGCGAAACTTGGGAAGGCAGACAAAGGCTGGACGACTTTCGGCGTGCCAGAGGGCCGGGATGGCGGTAGTCATGACGCACCCCACCGTCGCCAGCGTGACTATCACATGGATGCAATGATAACGGTTGTCCTCCGATTGACTGGTTTTGAGGTTCCATCGCTTGAGGATGTCGCCGATGCAGTTCGTCATCCAGCCCGGCCGTTGTTCATAGGACGTAAACCGTGCCTCCCATCGACGCCACTGGTCTCTGCAAAGCCCTTCGTTGAGGCGGCCGATGGCTATTCCGCGCTTGCGTCCGTTCCGGGAAAGGCAAAGCGCCGCGCCATCTGGCCGGATGGTGAGGGCCCTGTTGACGGGGACGTTGTCGACCGCATCATTGATCTGCCCGACAGGCGCAATTGGCGGACAGGCCTCCATGGCGGCAGCCGTCTTGTGGTCGAGGGGCGCATTTCGCCGCTGAAGGTTACACCGTGACCGGCTTTTCCATGATCAGTCTGCCCATAAATCTTGCTGAACTGCGCCGTCAGGCGGCGATTCAGGGACTGATTGATGATGAAGGCCGGGCTCTGCATCATTTCCTGTCTGAAACATTCGGGAAGGGTGCGATCCAGCCTTTTCGCCTGATGCCCGGTCGACGCGGGGCAGGCCACGCAACGCTATATGGTTACACTACCGTCGCAGAGCTTGCGTTGCAGAAGGCGGCAGAGACCGCCGCACCCGAATTGGAAGCCCTTCTGCAGCCGTCGTGTCTTTCTTTCAAGACCATGCCCCAAATCTGGACAAGCGGTCGGCGCCTTTCCTTCGATGTGCGCATCCGCCCTGTGCGACGCCTGCGAAAACCGATTGGCAACTTCAGGAAGGTTGGCGCAGAGATCGACGCCTGGCTTCTTGCGAGCCTGCAAGTGCACCCCGATGGGCCGCCCAAAGAGCGTGCGGATCGACTGCGCCGGGATGACGTTTATGTTGACTGGCTCGCTGAACGCCTGGAGGGGGCTGCATATCTGCATTCCGTGAGACTGGCGCGCTTTGAGCGAACGGGATCCCGACGCAACGGCATGTCGCCGGGACCTGACGCGACGCTTCACGGCGAACTTGCCATTACTGATGGATCGCTGTTTGCCAGGAAGCTCAGTCGCGGGATTGGCCGTCACAAAGCCTATGGGTATGGCATGCTGCTCCTGCGCCCACCCGGGAAGTTCTGACATGCTCCCCGGACGCCTCGGCCTGGAAAAGGCGCGTATTCCCCATGCTGATCGCCACGGGCTTGTCTGGCTGGAGCGCGGACGTCTGGAGGTCGAGGACGGATGCCTTCGGTTTGTGACAGCCGGTGGCCATGAGCTCGAACCCGGAGATTACCAGATCCCCCACCAGTCCATTTCCATCATCCTGCTTGGGCCGGGTTCCAGCGTCACTCACGACGCGCTTCGCCTCCTCGCGCGCCACGGCTGCGCACTTGCGGCTATCGGTGAAGGCGCGGTGCGCTTTTACACCGCGCCGCCCCTGATGCCTGACACCTCGGCTCTTGCGCGAAGTCAGGTCCGATTGTGGGCTGACCAAAAAACCCGTATGGAGGTTGCGAGGGCGATGTATGCCTTGCGGTTCGGGGAAATTGTACGCACCCGAAATATTGATACCTTGCGCGGCCAGGAGGGCGCGCGCATCAGGCGCAGCTATCAACTGGCTGCCGAGCGCCATGGCATTCTGTGGAAAGGGCGCAAATATGACCGTAACAATCCCAATGCCAGCGACATACCCAACCAGGCCCTCAATCACGCAGCCAGTGCAGTTGGCGCGGCCGCTTCCGTTGCGGTAGTGGCCGTTGGAGCAATTCCGCAATTAGGCTTTGTCCACGAAGATTCAGGACAGTCTTTCGTTCTTGATATCGCAGATCTTTATCGCCACGATATTACACTTGATATCGCTTTCGCTGCTGCGAGAGAGGCGGAAAAAGGGTCTGTTCCAGTCGAACGCATTGTCCGGCAGGGCGCCGCCCGCACTTTTCGCAAGCAGGGTGTTATTCCGTCGATGATTGACCGGATCAAGACGCTGTTGGGGCCTCACCCCGATGAAAACTCCACTAACTCCGAACCGGAAAGCGAGCGTATATAATGCCGATGTGTGTGGTTATCACCCGTGATGTGGAGCCGCGTTATCGCGGTTTTCTGGGCTCTTGCCTTCTCGAACTGTCGCCGGGAGTATACGCTCATCCAAGGGTCAGCGCTGGTGTGCGGTCTCGTGTCTGGACCGTAATGTCGGAATGGTACGCTTCGCTGGGACGAGGCAGCATTGTGATGACCTGGGCTGACAGTTCCGCCAATGGTGGTCTGGGACTAAAAGCGCTTGGAGAACCGCCGAGAGATATTGTGGCCCACGATGCTGCCTTGATTGTTCGGCGGCGCCTGCCTGATGAAACCGCATGCGCATAGACGCAACGCTGATATTTTATATTGCCAACTAATTCAAAATCTTACTATAAAGAGGTTCCCCCGCACACGCGGGGATAGACCCGCGACGGCGACCATACGAACGGCGGCGCATTGGGTTCCCCCGCACACGCGGGGATAGACCGCGAGTCAATATCGGACAGAGTCCGATCAAAAAGGTTCCCCCGCACACGCGGGGATAGACCCTTCCGGCAGATTAGGCTTCGAATGAGAAGAGGGGTTCCCCCGCACACGCGGGGATAGACCCATGAGTCACTATTGGTACACCAGCCTAGTTTTGGTTCCCCCGCACACGCGGGGATAGACCCAAGACTAGCTTCAAACGACGGCATGGTTTGAAGGTTCCCCCGCACACGCGGGGATAGACCTCTCACGATTGCGGCGGCGATTTTCCTCCGTAAGGTTCCCCCGCACACGCGGGGATAGACCCACTATCCGGCCATCTACTGGCGATGAGGATGGGGTTCCCCCGCACACGCGGGGATAGACCCGCTCATTGGCCTCCAAGCTATCAGACCTCGATGGTTCCCCCGCACACGCGGGGATAGACCCTCTTTGCGAATGGTAACAGTATTGGGGTATTCGGTTCCCCCGCACACGCGGGGATAGACACTACGCTTTATTACGCCAGCTAAAAACGGACAAGGTTCCCCCGCACACGCGGGGATAGACCCACGAGGTAACATTTATCGCTGCCCGCCGCGCCGGTTCCCCCGCACACGCGGGGATAGACCCAAGAATGGCCGCGCTTGGCTATTTCGGCGGTGGGTTCCCCCGCACACGCGGGGATAGACCCCTGGAGGAGCCTGAGGTCGTGCATCTCGAGTCGGTTCCCCCGCACACGCGGGGATAGACCCCAAGCTCGTATACCAATAATGGCTCATATTATGGTTCCCCCGCACACGCGGGGATAGACCTGAGCGTGGCCATGTCCACGAGCTTCTTTTCTTGGTTCCCCCGCACACGCGGGGATAGACCCCTCAGCGACAAAAAAAGGCGTAAGCTGGCCAAGGTTCCCCCGCACACGCGGGGATAGACCCGACAGATCCCCCGGCGGGAATGGCGACTTTGTGGTTCCCCCGCACACGCGGGGATAGACCCGGAGCCACCGGCGGGAATGGCGACTTTGTCTTGGTTCCCCCGCACACGCGGGGATAGACCCGGCGTCTACGGCCATACATTTCTATCTCCAGAGGTTCCCCCGCACACGCGGGGATAGACCCCACACCTCATATTGGATCGGGACTTCGAGAGCGGTTCCCCCGCACACGCGGGGATAGACCCTCTTATACCAGCGGCCTTAATGTCTGACTCACTTTTGTGATTTCAAATTTACTGCATTTCTGAATCAATGGCCTCCAGAAGCAAGGAGGTGCTCATGGGTGGGGCAGTCAAGATTACGCGCACAGATATGTCCGCGCAAGATTTGCGTTGTGCTGCAAAGCGAACCAGGGATGGTCGTGTTGTCCGTCGAATACTCGCCATAGCGCTGGTGCTTGACGATGTGGACCGCGCAACAGCGGCCCGTAGCAGCGGTATGGATCGCCAAACTCCCAGAGACCGGGTGCATCGCTACAATGCAGAGGGCCCTGGTGGGCTTTCTGATCGGTGTGGCAAGGGTGCAAAACCACGCCTGTCCCTGGAGCAACAGGCGCTGTTTGTGGCTTGGGTTGAGGCTGGGCCTGACCCGGCAAAAGATGGCGTAGTGCGGTGGCGCTGTGCCGATTTGCAGGTCCGCGTTGAAGAAGAATTCGACGTAAAGCTACATGAACGTACGATTGGCAAGTATCCAGCCAGGCATGGTTTTCGTCGCCTTTCCGTGCGCCCGGAGCATCCCGGAACTGATCCCGCTGCACAGCAGGCTTTTAAAAAAACTTTGCCAGCCTCATAGCCGATACCCTGCCAAAACATGCAAAGGGGAAGCCGCTTGAGGTATGGTTCCAGGATGAAGCCCGCGTCGGGCAGCAAGGAACCCTCACCCGCAAATGGGCCAGGCGTGGAACCCGCCCGCGCGCACCACGTGATACGCGCTGCAAATGGAGCTGTATCTTCGGCGCAGCCTGTCCTGCCTGTGGCACGGCGGCTGGGCTGGTCCTGCCTTACGTCAACGCCGAAGCAATGGGGCTGCATCTCGATGAGATCGCAAAGACAATCGCACCCGGCGCACATGCCTTGCTCATCATCGACGGGGCTGGTTGGCACGGAGCAAAATGCTTGCAGGTGCCAGATAATACTACACTCGTAAAACTGCCCCCATACTCACCGGAATTGAACCCAATGGAAAACGTTTGGGCCTATCTGCGGTCGAACAAACCCGCTGTCTCTGTCTTCGACACATATGAAGAAATCCTCGAAAAATGCGCCCAGGCCTGGAACTTCTTTGCGAACGACCCTGAACGCATAACTTCAATCACAGATCGAGAATGGATAAAGGTCAATTAATTGGGCCGTTGGTATTACTTATCGTGGTGATACGCCACCCGATTGGTTCCCCCGCACACGCGGGGATAGACCCTGGCGCATTCCACTCAGGTGACCGTTTTCGCTGTTTCCCCCGCACACGCGGGGATAGACTTGGATAAGCCCGGCTATGCGGTGCCTTATAAACGGTTCCCCCGCACACGCGGGGATAGACCCTGATTTGCCAAGTCCCGGATCGAATTCGGGCGGGTTCCCCCGCACACGCGGGGATAGACCCAGAATGACTGTCAAGGGGACCGTTTGGGACCCGGTTCCCCCGCACACGCGGGGATAGACCCTTCTTGTTGGTGTGGTCCGTGGCCATGTCCGCGGTTCCCCCGCACACGTGTCAAGGGCGGCGCAAAACTGGGCCAGTGAGGCGGCGTAAAAGTAGGCCACTTGAGGCGATGATCGGCGGTTTGTTTGAGGGGTGCGCCCCAGGACCAGCGGCTCGTCACAAAGCAAGCGGGTTCCAGGGCGCATTGCCCCTATGGGGGCAATTTCCGGTCAGTGTTTTTGGGTGGCTTTTCGGCTTTGGCACAGCCGATAGCTTTCACCGTTCATCTCCAGGATTGAGACGTGGTGTGTAAGCCGGTCGAGCAACGCACCGGTGAGGCGTTCGGATCCGAAGGTCTCGGTCCATTCCTCGAAGGGCAGATTGCTGGTGATCAGGGTTGAGGATCGCTCGTAGCGTTGCGAGACCAGTTCGAACAACAGTTCCGCGCCAGTCTTGCTGAGGGGCACGAAGCCCAATTCGTCGACGATTAGCAGCTTTGGGGCCAGCATCTGCTTTTGTAAGCGTAGCAGGCGTTTCTCATCGCGTGCTTCGATCAACTCATGGACCAGTGCTGCGGCTGTGATGAAGCGGACGGGCAGCCCTCTTTGGCAGGCAGCCAGGCCAAGGCCGAGGGCGATGTGGGTCTTGCCTGTTCCGGACGGGCCCAAAGCGATGACATTCTCGCGCCGCTCGATCCAGCCACAACGCGCCAGTTCCAGCACCTGCACTTTGTTGAGTGTAGGGATTGCCTTGAAGTCGAAGCTGTCCAGGCTCTTTGGCGCAGGGAACTTTGCCGCTTTGATCCGGCGTTCCACCATGCGCCGTTCCCGGTCGATCAGTTCCAGCTCGATCAGGCGGCTCAGATAAGGCACGTGCCCCTTGTTCTCAGCAGCGCATTGCCGAGCCTGCTTCTCATACTCGCGCAACACCGTGGGCAGCTTGAGCTTCTTGAGGTGATCGGCCAACAAAACATTGGGGGTCTCACTCATGATGCGCTCTCCGACAGCAGCGCCATATAGCTTGAGGCCTGCGTGGTCTGTACCGTTGCGCGCGGCAGATAGGGATAGAGCGACAGGTCAAGCCGTGCCGGGCGACGTTCCACCTGGCACAGCACCAAATGCTTGATCGCGTCAAAGGCGATCGCCCGATTTTGCAGCGCCACGCGCACCGCCGCGCACAGAACTGGCAGATCAAAGCTTTCCAGGAGCCGTAGAACCTGGACGAACTCACGTCGTCCCTGTCGGGCCTGACGCGCCTCCATCAAGCGGCGCAAGGTTTGCAACTCTTCAGGCATCTCCCAATCGGCCAAGGGCGCGGCCTGATCCAAAGCACCGGGCTTTCTCTCCAGAAGCGCAAAGTAATGCACCGGATTGAACACCATCTGTTCCCGTTCGTAGCAGCGGGGATGGCGGGCAATGATCTCGCACCCACAGCCGATCTCCACCACATCAACAAAGGCGCGGATCGTCACATCGCGGAAGCCATAGGTGCCGGGGACCGAGTAGTCGTTGGTCTTGTAGCGCACCAGGGATTGTGAACTGACCCGGCCAGTCGCTTTGGCGCAGGCCTCATAGGCTGCGCCTGGCAGCGGTGACATCGCCGTAAGATCGCTTTGGAGGCGTTCGCCAATCGTCTCCGTGTGGCCATGCAGGACTGCAGATTGTCGCTTGCGGCATTGCTCTTCCAGCCAAGCGTTGAAGCTCTCGATGTCGGGGAACTCCGGCAGCGGCACCATCATGTTGCGCCGCGACCAGCCAACCAGACCTTCCACGTTGCCTTTATCGTTGCCCTTGCCTGGGCGGCCATAACGATCATCAAATAGGTAGTGCGACAGCATCTCTGTAAACATCTGCGTCCGACGACGACGGCCATCCGCCTCGATCTTCGCAACCAAACAGCTGTCGTTGTCATACACCACCGACAGCGGCACCGCGCCAAAGAAGCCAAAGGCATGAACATGCCCGTCCATCCAAGCCTCGGATGTCGCCGCGTGACAGGCCCGGATATAGCAGGCATCGCTTTGGGGCAGATCGAAAGCAAAGAAGTGGACCTTCTGCTGAACGCCGCCCGGAACAACAACGGCCTCGCCAAAGTCCGCCTGGCCGTGTCCCGCTGGATGCGCCAGCGGAATGAACATCTCACGCGCCTTTTGACGATGGGAGCGAACGTAATCTTTCACCGTCGTATAGCCGCCCGTGAACCCTTTCTCCGCACAAAGCCGATCATAGATCCGCTTCGCCGTATGCCGCTGTGTAAAACGCGGAGCAATATTGGGCCACAGAAGCGGCTGCATATCGCAGTTGTAGCGGAGTAAAAGTCCGCCAGTTTGTGCCCTTCGTTTATTCGGAGGGCGGGAGATGTATTCTGTGGATATTTATAGTCGTGTGCGCCGTGCTTGTTTGAAGGACGGTATGTCTGGCCGAGAAGCGGCGCGGTTTTTCAACATGGCGTAATCAGGATCAGCACTCAGTTACCCCTGTTATTCTGGATGCACATGCAATTGAAAAGGAGACTGACCAATGGAATATTTTGCTGGTTTGGATGTGTCCATGGAAGAGACGCATATCTGCATTCTGGATCGTGAAGGGGCCCTTATTCGTGAAGGAAAAGCGAGCTCAACACCAAAAGCGATCGCTGACTTCCTCGCTTCTGGACCACCATGTGCCAAAGTTGTATTTGAAACGGGACGGATGGCACCAATGCTTTACCATGGGCTGACGGAGCTTGGTGTCCCGGTTGTTTGCATCGAGAGCAGGCAAGCATATCAGGCCCTTAAATCTCTGGCCGGCCACAAGACGGACCGCAATGATGCCCGCGGTTTGGCACACCTGGCGCGGACGGGATTCTACAAGCCGACCCATGTCAAATCACTGTCAGCGCACGCAATCCGGTCGCTGATCGCAGCCCGCAAGAAGCTGGTCGGACAGCGTGTGACGCTCGACAATCAGATCCGCGGTCTGGTCGTCGTCTTCGGCGTGCGGCTGCCACGAGCTTTGTCTCCGGCATTCAAAAACGCGGCGCTAAAAGTTAGCGATGGAGTGCCTGGCCTCCATGCCGCAATTTGCGGACTGTTCGCAGCACGCGAAGCAATCCTCGCGGCGGTTGCAGCCATTGATGGCGACATCAAAAAGATGACCCGCAAATCCGAAGTCTGCCAGCGCCTTATGACGGTACCAGGGGTCGGTCCGATCACAGCATTGGCCTTTGCCGCAGCAATTGATGATCCGTCGCGTTTCAGGAAATCGCGTGATGTGGGGGCGTATCTTGGACTGGTGCCGCGACGGCATCAATCTGGTGAAATCGACTACACGGGCAGCATCTCAAAGCGGGGCGACGTGCGCGTCAGAACGCTTCTCTATGAGGCCGCCAATGTGATGCTGACGCGGTATGCCGCTCCGCTCAAATTGAAGACATGGGCCCTCGCAATCGGTGCGCGCTCAACGATGAGAAAGGCCCGAGTGGCTCTGGCGCGTCGTCTGGCAATCATACTTCATGCCATTATGCGAGACAAAACTGACTTCCAGTCCGCGTAAGGCTTACGAGGCGACAACGAGGATTCCTAAATCAAAGTTCCCATCTGGGACGATGCCCGAGGGAGGGCGTGAGACACGGCGCCGATTCTGTAGCAACAGCCAAGACCAACGGTATGATTGCGGTTTCAACATTGCCGACCCACACCCAGCCAACCCCATCATGAACCTCAGAGTTCGAAGAGAACAAAGGCAACCTCTGACATCAAAAGCAGGAAACTCAGGAAACACGCATTGACAGATTAGAGAACAAAGATCGTAAGACGATCGCGAAGATGCTGCGCCATGAACTTCCGCCTGGGTATCGTCGGTCGGAAGCGCCTCGGCGGCCAACGCTTGATGGTTATGTTGGTGTGGTCGATGAGATACTGCGCACAGACAAAGCCCTGATCAAAAAGCAGCGACACACGGCCAAGCGCATCTTTGAACGGCTGCGCGATGAGCATGGATATGCCGGCAGCCTGACCACGGTGACCTATTACGTGCGCGAGCAAAAACGGCGCACCAAAGAGGTGTTTGTGCCGTTGTCGCATCGGCCGGGCCATGCGCAGGTTGATTTTGGTGAGACGCTGGGCGTGATCGGTGGCGTGGAATGCAAGATCCACTTCTTCGTGATGAGCTTGCCACATTCTGATGCGGTGTTTGTGAAGGGATATCCAGCTGAGACAACCGAGGCGTTTTGCGATGGCCATGTGTCCGCCTTTGCATTCTTTGGCGGCATTCCGCAATCCATTCTCTACGACAATACCAAGATCGCCGTGGCTCGGATACTCGGGGATAAGACGCGCATCCGCACACGTCGGTTTACGGAACTGCAGTCGCATTACTTGTTTGATGACAAGTTTGGCAGACCCGCGCGAGGGAACGATAAAGGCAACGTTGAGGGCATGGTTGGATACACCCGCCGCAACTTCATGGTTCCCGCACCTCGCTATGACAGCTTTGATGATCTGAACGCACATTTGGAAGAGAAGTGTTTAGCACGTCAGGACGATACGTTGCGGGGTCACACCCAAACCATAGGCGCACGCCTGATGTCGGATTTGGATGCTCTGATGGGATTGCCCGTCGCAGAATATGAAGCCTGCGATCACGTCAGCACGCGTGCAACGTCGATCTCAATGGTGCGCTATCGCAGCAATGATTACTCGGTGCCAGTAGCCTATGCGCACCACGATGTTCATGTGCGTGGGTTTGTGCATGAGGTTATCATCGGCTGCGGCAATGAGATTATTGCGCGGCACAAACGATCCTACACATCAGCGGATATGGTCTTTGACCCATTGCACTTTTTGCCCCTGCTTGAACAAAAGGTGGGTGCCCTGGATCAGGCCGCGCCTTTGCAGGGTTGGCATTTGCCAGATGTATTTGCCACGCTGCACCGACTGCTTGAAGCCAGAATGGGTAAGCCGGGCAAGCGAGAATACGTTCAAGTCTTGCGCCTTTTGGAGACCTTCGAAATGGATGTTGTGCAAGGCGCAATCCAGCAGGCAATAGATATGGGTGCAATTGGCTATGACGCCGTAAAACACCTTGTACTGTGTCGGGTTGAGAAGCGGCCACCACGATTGGATTTGGACTTCTATCCATACTTGCCCAAGGCCAATGTCGGCACAACACGCCCATCCAGTTACATGAGCTTGATGGGAAGGACCGCGGCATGACCGAAGCCCCTCGGATTCTTCTACGGCATCATCTTAAACAACTGCGACTGCCAACGTTCCAAGGCGAGTATGCCAAACAGGCGCAGCTCTGTGCTGCAGAGAACAAAGATCACATCCACTATCTGGCGCGGCTGTGTGAGATGGAATTGATCGACCGCGAACGCCGGATGATTGAACGGCGCATCAAAGCGGCGAAGTTCCCCAGCACCAAGAGCTTGGATAGCTTTGACTTCAAGATCATGCCAAGCTTGAACAAGCCCCTGACGATGGATCTGGCACGATGCGATTACGTTAATCGCAGGGAGAACATCATCGCGCTCGGCCCGTCAGGCACGGGCAAGACACACATCGCCCTGGGACTTGGGCTGGCTGCATGTCAAAGAGGACTGAAGGTGCGCTTCACAACGGCTGCGGCATTAGTCCATGATCTGATCGAGGCTCAAGATGAGCGGAGATTGCAGCGCCTTCAAAAGCAACTGACCAGCCAGAACCTGTTGATCATTGATGAACTGGGCTTCGTACCGCTCAGCAAATCTGGCGCAGAGCTGCTCTTCGAGGTCATATCCCAATGCTATGAACGCGGCTCCATCATCATAACCTCGAACCTGCCCTTCGATGAATGGACTGAAGTCTTTGGCTCTGAGCGGCTGACCGGTGCGCTACTCGATCGTTTAACCCATCACGTCCACATCCTCGAGATGAATGGCGAAAGCTATCGGCTCAAACACAGTCGCAACAACCGAAAATAACCAGCCCGCAATCACAGTCAGAATAATGCTGGCCTTATGGCCAGCATGCGCTTTGGCACGCTTCAGCTTTGTGACGAGCACGCGTGCAAAAGCGCCACAAAACATCAACCGAAGTGGCCCATTTTTACGCCGCGACATGGACCCATTTTACTCTGCGATTGACACCGCTGCTTCTTCGGGCGCTCCAGATCCGTCAGCAGCCACGCATCAATCGTCTCCGTGAATCCGTCCAGCTTCGGCCGACGCACAGCCTGCTCACGGCGATACCCCGGCGGCACTGCAAACGCGCACATCTTGTCAACCGTTCCGCGCGCCAAGCCGAAATCCCGCGCAATCGACCGCTTGCTGCGACCCTCATCAAAATGCGCCCGACGCACCTGCAAATAAACTTCCACAGTGTAAATCCTCCAGCCCTCCCTGCTCAAACAGTCAGGACAAAAAGTGGACGACTTTTGCGCCGCCCGCACCGGTGAAATACCGGCGCTACTGTGGCCTAATTTTGCACCGCCCTATACACCTCTTATGGCTGTACCGATAATGAGCCCGGGCGTGGTTTCCCCGCACACGCGGGGATAGACCTTTTGTCCAACGCCGCACCGCCGATGCCGCTGCGGTTCCCCCGCACACGCGGGGATTGAAGTGGTCCGGCAAATTTAGACAGCGTGCCAAGATGTATCCAACACAGATGATTGGATACGAGAATGACGAAACGACGGAACTTTTCAGACAAGTTTAAAGCTGCTGTTGCGCTTGAGGCACTGCGTGGCGACAGGACGGTGCAGGAGATTGCAGCCAAGCGACAGCTCCACCCGACGCAGGTAAGCACCTGGAAACGGCAGGCGATTGAAGGCATGGCCAATGTCTTCTCTGACAAGGTAAAGAAGGCTGAGAACAAGGACGGCGAGATCAAAGAGCTTCACGTCAGGATCGGCCAACTCGCGGTGGAAAATGATTTTTTGTCACAAGGGCTGAAGCGATGAGCCCCGGTGAACGCCGTGACATGATCCGCAAAGAGAACACCGAACTGAGCCTGACGCGTCAGTGCAAGCTGCTCAAGATCAGCCGGTCCTCAATCTACTGCACGCCGGTCGGGCTTGATCCGGCCACGATTGATCTGATGCATGGGATTGACCGGATATTTACGATGGGGTGGACGCCCCCTACGGCATCGTAATGTGCCAAGGTAGCGTTGTTTGAACTTGCTGCAGAACGGAGGCGTCCATGGACAAAGTTAGCATAGTTGGATTGGATATTGCGAAGAATTCGTTTCATGCACATGGAGCGGCGGTAGATGGGTCAGCTGTTTTCAGCAGAGCCTTGCCGCGAAGTCGGGTATTATCATTTTTAGACAAGCTGCCCAAATGGTGTTGCCCCCGGCGAACAGGACGGGACCGGTAAAACCGGACCGCCTGATCGCCGCCGCGATCTGCCGGACCTGATCCGCAGAACGGGTGCGGGAATTCCGCGTGCAGGGCACGGGGTTTCAGGGCACGGGGACATCGGGCGGCAGCCGCCCGATCTCCGGACTGCGGGCAGGACCGGAGCACGTCCCGTCGCGCGAAGGGTTTTTTGCCGCTGGCCATGCCGGACCTCCTGACATTTTTTTTCACCGCCGGTATCGCGCAAATTCCGGCGCGACCCCTTCGGCGGTTTCCCCGCGCGTTTCGGGAGGGCATTTCGTTTCGGCGGGGAGGGCCATTTCGTTTCAGATGACCCGTCGGAAAAAATTTCCTGAATGGTTACAATCGGTTGTCGGCGGCGGAAATCTGAAACGAAACGAAATGCAAAAAAATCGCCACGCAGAAGTAGGAAGGTGCGGCACATAACACCCACTCGCCGTCCCCGCCGGGAAGGACCCGTGGTTTCCGAACACCGGGAGCGGCACCCGGTGGCAGCCAACCTGCCGTTGGCAAGGCGTTCCATTCGCTCCCGGCGGCGCGCCGCAGCGTCTTTCGGGAGCCTTGGGACACCGACACCAATGACACCGTCTGGAAGTTCAGGTCAACCCCACGAAAATGTCCCGGCTTCCGGACGCCAGTCGAGCCTTCGCCTGGAAACCCGGTGTCGCACCTGAAAAATGAATCCAGTCCCTGTGGGTGTTCCATGAAACCCGCCCCGCATCGTCGTCGACACTTTGATTTACAGCGGTGGGGAAAAGTCGGGATTCCTGCGCATCCCGGCCCGTTTGAACATGGCACATCCTCCCGTGATACGTGGCAGACCCTATTTA
>CBDBLS010000007.1:0-187966 GCA_965207105.1 Roseovarius sp.
CCGCAGCTCCGGATCCTTCGCGCTCAACCTTCCTTTGTTCCGTCATGATACACCTCAATCATCCCCTTGGGTCATGTCTTGAACGGTGTCTCAAAAAACTCTAGGGCGGGGGACATCCTCTGTTTTTGTAGGCAATGTGAAATTGGTGAATGGGCTTCAATTTATGAACCAGTTGCCGTTAGAAGAGTTTGCGGCGGGTGTGTCGGCTTCGTGCGTGGTGACCAAGCGTAATTGGCAGGCGTCCTACTCGAACGATAGCATAGAAATTCGCTCGCCCCGCCTGAGGGCGTTCGCATAAAGGCGGTCTGCTGACAGATTTTGCCGGATACAGCGTTAGATAAGCAATTGACCCATCCGTTTGGCACCGCCAATGTGCCGCGAAACAGATGGGAGAGTGTTATGCCGCAAATCGGCCTGAACGAGATTGAAACCCAAACCACCAATGCCCTGACCCGTCATGGTGCGGTACCGTGGGTCGCGGCCAGTGTTGCCCGCGCCGTGCGCAGTGCCGAGGCGAATGGCAACAAAATCTGCGGCCTCTACTATTTGGAAAGCTATTGCCTGCAACTGGCCTCGGGGCGCGTAAAGGGCGATGTAGAGCCTGAGATCACGCGGCCACGGTCCGGCACGGTGATTGCAGATGCGCAGTTTGGATTCGCCCAGTCTGCGTTTGAACGCGCTTTGCCTGACGCGGTTGCAGCAGCGCAGGAGTGCGGTGTGGTCAGCCTTGCCATTGCTCATGCCCATACCTGCACCTCGCTGGGCTATTTTACCGAACAGATCGCGCGGGCGGGTTTGATCGGGATGGGCTTTACCAATGCCTCGCCGATTGTGGCAGCACCTGGCGGCAAGACCCGCGTGATTGGCACCAACCCGATGTCTTTTGCGGTGCCTGACGGGCAGGGCGGGGTAGCGATGTTGTTTGATCAATCCACCACCACCGTGGCCCTGGGCAAGATCACCATGGCCAATGCGGCGGGCGAAAGTATCCCCGAAGGCTGGGCCGTTGATGGCGATGGCAATCCTACCATCGACCCGGCCGAGGCGCTGAAAGGCTCGCTTGTCAGCATGGGTGGCTATAAGGGCTGGGGCCTTGGCCTGATGTGTGAATTGCTGGCGGCTGGCATGACAGGCAGCAAATCAGGGCCGGATATCGGCCCGCTCAAGGCCTCTGAGGGCGCACCGCATGACATTGGCGATTACTATCTGTTGATTGATCCGGGCACATCGGGAGTTTTCCACGACCGTTTTGCGCGGATTGCCGAGGTGATTGCACAGGATGAGGGCACGCGCATTCCCGGACAGGGCAAACAGCTGATGGACCCGGTCGAGGTGGGTGATGCCACCTGGGCGCAGGTGTTGGACCTGGCCGGCTAGACCTGTTGGGTGATAAACACCCCGGCTGCCATCACAGATATTCCCAGAGCGCGGGTCAGCGACAGCGGCGAGATTTGTGCGCCAAACAAGCCAAAATGGTCAATCGCTGCCGCGCTGATCAATTGCCCGAGCAGGACAAAGAACACCGCGTTTCCCACCCCGAATTTCGGGGCGACAAAGGTGATCGTCAAAACGTAAAATGCGACCAGGCAGCCGCCTAGAAAAAGGTGCTTAGGCGCGCCCACCGCGCCCATCACCGCGCCGGGCTTGCCAAACATCAACACCGTCAGCGTGCTGAGCAAGGCCACGACGAACAGGATTGCTGCTGCCGCCACGGGCGAGCCAAGCCGCGTGCCAAGGGCAGCGTTCAGAGCGGCCAGAATAGGGATGCCAATGCCTGCAACCAGCATGAGGGCGGCGTAGGATGTGGTTGGGGGCATGGTGTACTCTCCGCTGATCTGACGCGTGCAAGGTCGCACAGGGCAGGTGGCTGATCCAGATCAAAATAGCGACGAGATGTTTGCGGTAAACTTGACCCAAGACCGGCAGCAAACAGGATAAAGCCATGAAACGCATGTTTTCCATGATTGCAGTAGTTGCAACCGCTGCATTGCCGGGCTGCGCCGAACCGCCCGGCGATCCCGGTGAGCAGCTTTACATGAGCTATTGTGTCAGCTGTCATGGGCCGGATGCAAAGGGCAACGGGCCTTTGGCCGATGACCTGCCGCAACGCCCTGCCGACCTGACCCAGCTTGCGGTGCAAAATGACGGCGTCTTTCCCAGCAGCGGGGTGATGGCCAAGATTTACGGTTATCTAGGGCGCTATCAGTCGCACATCATGCCGGAGTTTGGCCCGGAGTTGTCCGGGCCAACTGTGCTCTGGACCGATGAAAGAGTTATTGTCAAATCTGGTGTCCAAACGATTTTCATGCGGCGGCTTGATCTTGGTTTGATGGCTTGATGCCGTTGATGAAATCGACGCCTTCGATGACGTCGGCGAGATGAGCGAAGCCGCGCAGTTTGCGCCTTCTTCCCAAGAAACAGCCATGTCGGCCTCTGCAGGTAATTCCTGCAAATCATACCCAAATGACCTGGCCCGTCGTTTGAGATTGCCGAGCACGCGATTGCGGTATCGTTCTTCATAATGGGACGCGCCTGGATCCTTGTAGGTCATGCCGTGTCGGAGGGTGCTGCAGAACAGAACAGCAATCTTGCGCGCGGTCGCGGTGACGGCCCTGGCCTTTCCCGCTCTTGCTGCCGGCCGTCGATAAAATGCCCCGGGAGCGGTATCGCTGCGCCCAATGGTGACAGCCGCCAATCGCGGAAGCGCAGCGGCGCGACTTGATGATCGTCGCGTCCGGGAAGACAGCACTTTGCCGCCGGAGATCTTGTTCCCGGGTGCGGGACAAAGCCAGGAGGTGAAGTGTTTGGCGCCTGGCCACGCGCGCAGGTCAGTTCCACATTCTCCAACCGGTTTGAGTGATAATGAAGGCCCCGTCCCATGGATCCCGGTCAGATCAACGCCAAGGACACCGAACAGCGCTGCCCGGACATCAAATGACGGCGTGCTCACCTGCCTGGTCCTTGTCCGTGGACGGGACAGCTGGCCGGGGTCGTGTTCGTTATCCGAGCCCGGTGTCGCCAACGTTGCCTCAAGATGACGATCACATTCCGGCACCCTGGACTGATAGAAGTCATAAAGCGCCAATGACCGGGTCAGTGCAAAGATGTGTTCCGGGCGGTCATTGCCGTTCAAGGCGGCCTTGATCGTTTCGACAGATGCACGGCACCTGACATCACGGAAAGACGCCGGCACATCCAGGTCCCGTTCGCCCGCGACAATTGCACGGATGATCCGCATGCCTGTCACGCCGGTGATGTCGGAGACAACATGGTGCAGTTGCAGATTCATCTCCATCAGTGCCTTCTGCATATGTTGAATGTGGGCCGCCGCATATTCCACCAACCGTTCCCGTTGGCGTGGATACGCCCGCAGGGTGGCAATCCCGGTCGATGGTCGGAAGCTGCCGCGCAGCAAACCGCAGGAATGCAACCGCCGCAGCCAACCGGCATCACTGACGTCGGTCTTTCGCCCGGGTACGTTCCCGGCACAGCGCGCGTTGACCGGAATGACCTCAAAGCCGTGCCGCTCCAAAATCCCATAGGCCGGGATCCAACAGACGCCGGTGGATTCCGTCGCAACGCCGGTGACACCGTGCGTTTTGAACCAGTCAGCAGGATCATGCAGGTCATGGGTGAAGGTGCCAAACGCACGCACCGGTGCGTCCGTCACGTCGGGATTGACTGCAGCCATGTGTTCACGCGAGCCGATATCAACGGCAGCGGCACCGATGTTCATGGCCTCGATCGCTGGAGTCCTGCGGGTCTTTTGCTTTGCCATCGTTGATCCTCCTGTTGGCAACAAAAGGGCGTGGGCTATGCAAATCCGTCATCTTCCCAACCGGGATCACCGCAAGGCAGCGTCACCACTCTCAAGGTCGCATCAACCCATGGGCCACGTTTTTCAACGGGGTTCCCGACAGCGCCGGGACCACCGATAAGCGAACGGCCGCTGCCCTTCATGGCGCGACCGTGGCACAGACTGTTTCCACCGCGCACAGGCGGGCTTCAACCCGGAACGGTTTTTCAGCGCATTGTCCGAGTTTGAACATCATGTGGAGCATGCCGTCTCTGCTGAGACAGCCCTTGGTGCGTTTGGTTCTATGGCGGATCGTGGCGAAGGCGCTCTCGATGGGGTTTGATGTCCGAATGCTCTGCCAATGCTGTGCCGGGAAGTCGTGGAAGGTCAGCAACCCGTCGCGATCCTTGATCAGGCATTCTGTGGCCTTGGGGTATTTCGCCTCGAGGGTTTCAATGAAGAGATCAAAGGCAGCATGTGCATCTTCGCGGGTCTCGGCCTGCCAGATGTCGTGCAACATTTTCCTGGCCTTGGGCTGGGTGCGCTTTGGGAGATAATTGAGGACATTGCCAGTTTTGTGGAACCGGCAGCGTTGCTGTTTGGTGTTCGAAAAAATCTCCTCAAGCGCTGCCCGGAACCCCGGAGCTCCGTCACCGATGGCCAGTTTCGGAGCGTTGAGCCTCCGGCTTTTGAGACCTGGCAGAACCTCGCGCCATCTCTGGGTGCTTTCCCGCACCCCATCCTCAATTGCCAAAAAATGCTTCTCTCCCCGTGCGTTGACGCCGATCACGACAAGGACGCAGAGCCGATCGTCACTGCCGCGCATGACCTGCCCCCAATCTGAGGGCCACTCATAAGAAGACACTGTTCCTCTTTTGTTTGCCATTATTCGGCGGCGTGAGCAATGGGTGGTGGCGCGGAGCCTTCAGATAGCTCAAGCGGCGCTGCCCATTGCAGTTTGTGGAAGGGCCTGTTTTCAGCAAATTCTTCCGGGGTCTGATATTTCAGCGAACTGTGGGGCCGGTTTTCGTTGTAATCGACCCGCCAGTTTTCGATGATCCGTTCGGCTTCAGCCAGTGTCGTGAACCAGTTCAGATTCAGACATTCCTCGCGGAAACGCCCGTTGAAGCTTTCGATGTAGGCGTTCTGGGTCGGCTTGCCCGGATCGATGAAGTAGAGCTGCACGCCATGATCATCGGCCCATCCATCAAGGGCGCGGCCTCGTAGTTCAGGCCCATTGTCAACGGTCAGAACATCTGGATACCCGCGCTCACGGGCAACGCGTTCCAGCATCTCCACGACGCGGGTGCCGGGGATCGACAGGGCTACATCAATAGCCGGGCATTCCCGCGTGCAATCGTCTTTCAGATTGGCAGTGCGGAACTTTCGTCCGTTGGCAAGCGCATCCATGGTGAAGTCCAGCGACCAGCGCTGGTTGGCGGCAATCGGGCACCAGGCACCCTCACGCACGCCTTTGGGGATTTTCTTGCGGTTGCGGCGACGCAGAGCCAGCCGTTCCTCCCTGTAGAGCCGTTCAACCACTTTTACGTTCACCCCAAATCCCTCCCGGACCAGCTTGGCATGCAACATGCGGTAGCCATAGCCCCGGTGTTTGCCGGACAGCGTGATCAGCCGCTCACGCAGGCGCGCATGCTGATCCGGCCTTCGTCTGTAGCCATTGCTTGATCTTGAAATCCTGACCAGCCCACAGGCACGCCGCTTTGAAAACTGAAAGTCACGGCAAAGCACCCAGACAGCTTCCCGGCGGCTTGCGGGCGTCAGAAGTTTTTTGCCAGCAGCCCCTTCAGTCCGGCATTATCCAGCATCTGCTCGGCCAACAACTTCTTCAGCTTGCTGTTCTCGTCCTCAAGGTCTTTCAGACGTCGGACATCCGAAATCTGCAGACCGCCATACCTGGCTTTCCATTTATAAAATGTGGCGTCCGACATGCCGTGCTTGCGGCACAGCTCGGACACTTTCGCACCCGCCGCGTACTTCTGAATGATCTGGACTATCTGCTCTTCGGTAAACCGTGACTTGCGCATTCTCTGTTCTCCTCGTTCTTGTGAACATTAAGCGAACTGAGTCTCCTTTCAAATGGTCCGGTTCTCGGGGGGCAGGTCACGCAGGCCGCTGTAAATTCCGTCGGCCCAGATATATACCCATTCATCGCGGCCAAGGTCGGCCTTGCGCCAGGTGTCGTACTCTGCCGCCCATTGGCCTTTCGGCCGCGAAATGGTTTCAGCAGAGAAACCGGTGGCGTCCGGGCCGAGGAGCATCTTCAGTGCCGAGCCCATCTCACCAGTAGAAATGCCTTTCAAATACTGAATTGCCCCGGTTTTACCGGAGAGTAAAACACTCTACAGGTGATCCATATGACCAAGAAGAAATACAACCCCGCCTATCCTGCCGAATTGCGTGCCCGTGGTGTTCGGCTTTTTCAGGAACAACGCAGTAATTACACCGGTGATACAGCCGCTTGGCGGGCGACAGCGCCTGAACCGGGATGCTCAACAGACAGCCTGCGCAAATGGTGCCGACAAGCGGAACGGGATGCTGGGCAGCGCGACGGTTTAACAACGGCAGAGAAGGATCGTATTAAAGAACTGGAACGCGAGGTTCGTGAACTTCGTCAGGCCAATGAAATCCTGAAGAAGGCGTCTGCATATTTTGCCCAGGCGGAGCTCGACCGCCCCTTCAAGCGATGATCGCCTTTATCGAAGAGCATAGAGTGATCCACGGGGTCGAGCCGATCTGCAGGGTTCTGCCGATTGCCCCATCTACATTTTATGCCCGTACGGCCGTTGCCCGCGATCCTGATCTGGCATCGGACAGGGCCAAACAGGACATCATCGACCGAGAGAAGATCAGGGAAGCCTTTGATGGCAGTGGTAAACGATATGGCGCGCGTAAAATCTGGCATGACCTGCGCCGGACGGGTCATGATATCGCGCGCTGCACAGTGGAACGTCTGATGAAAGCTATGGGAATACAGGGCGTTGTGCGCGGTCAAAAGCCAATCACCACCAACCCTGACACCTCTCGGCCATGCCCGGACGACAAAGTCAATCGTGACTTCACAGCCACCATGCCAAACCAGCTCCGGGTCAGTGATTTTACCTATGTCTCAAGCTGGCAGGGCATGGTTTATGTTGCCTTCGTGATTGATGTCTTCGCTCGTAAGATCGTCGGTTGGCGCGTGTCCACGTCCATGACGACCGGCTTTGTGCCGGACGCTTTGAACCAGGCAATCTATCAGCGCGTTCCTTCCGGGGATTTGGTGCACCATTCGGACCGTGGGTCGCAATATCCATCCATTCGCTACACCGAACGACTGTCCGAGGCCGGCATCGATCCATCCGTCGGAAGTGTTGGCGACAGCTATGACAACGCCCTGGCCGAAAGCACAATTGGCCTGTTCAAAACCGAAGTCATCGACTTCATGGGGCCATGGAAATCTGTCGGACAGATCGAATGGGAAACCCTGAAGTGGGTCAATTGGTACAACACAAAACGCCTGCACAGCAAAATCGGATACGTCACGCCACAAGAAGCAGAGGAGAATTTCTATGAAGCCTTGATCGAAGCTGAAAAAGCAGCCTAATATTTGAAACAACAACCCTCCGGTAAAACCGGGGCAATTCAGAACACCATGCCAACGGTCAGGCAAGCCTCAATCGCCAAATCCGAATAGACAGGCTGCCCGCCACGCGTCGTTCGTGACGGGGCCGCCCACAAAGCCAGCGCGTCCTCGCTGATCCAGACCGTCAGATCACCGCGCTGCCGAAGACTTTCGTTGTACTCAGGCCAGTTGGTCACGCGCTGCTTTTGTTTTGGAATCCTGTCACGATGATCGGCGTTGAACTTGTGCGGCATCTACAAGACTCGATTCGCAATAAGGGCGACTATTTTTGAACGGAGGTATCCCTGCCCCATTTGGTCAGGCTGTTTTCAAATTCAGGTTTGCCAGGGCCGCTACATTCCTTGCGATCATATCCGCCTGGCCATTATTGCGATGGGTATCGGCAAAAATCCCGAACTTTTTCATGCGGCAAATTCCATGCTCTACGCCGATGCGCAGCTTTGCGTGCCATGTGTTGCAGCTTTTCCGCTCTTTGGCAAGGGGTGTAAAACGCGGAGCAATATTGGGCCACAGAAGCGGCTGCATATCGCAGTTGTAGCGGAGTAAAAGTCCGCCAGTTTGTGCCCTTCGTTTATTCGGAGGGCGGGAGATGTATTCTGTGGATATTTATAGTCGTGTGCGCCGTGCTTGTTTGAAGGACGGTATGTCTGGCCGAGAAGCGGCGCGGTTTTTCAACATGGCGTAATCAGGATCAGCACTCAGTTACCCCTGTTATTCTGGATGCACATGCAATTGAAAAGGAGACTGACCAATGGAATATTTTGCTGGTTTGGATGTGTCCATGGAAGAGACGCATATCTGCATTCTGGATCGTGAAGGGGCCCTTATTCGTGAAGGAAAAGCGAGCTCAACACCAAAAGCGATCGCTGACTTCCTCGCTTCTGGACCACCATGTGCCAAAGTTGTATTTGAAACGGGACGGATGGCACCAATGCTTTACCATGGGCTGACGGAGCTTGGTGTCCCGGTTGTTTGCATCGAGAGCAGGCAAGCATATCAGGCCCTTAAATCTCTGGCCGGCCACAAGACGGACCGCAATGATGCCCGCGGTTTGGCACACCTGGCGCGGACGGGATTCTACAAGCCGACCCATGTCAAATCACTGTCAGCGCACGCAATCCGGTCGCTGATCGCAGCCCGCAAGAAGCTGGTCGGACAGCGTGTGACGCTCGACAATCAGATCCGCGGTCTGGTCGTCGTCTTCGGCGTGCGGCTGCCACGAGCTTTGTCTCCGGCATTCAAAAACGCGGCGCTAAAAGTTAGCGATGGAGTGCCTGGCCTCCATGCCGCAATTTGCGGACTGTTCGCAGCACGCGAAGCAATCCTCGCGGCGGTTGCAGCCATTGATGGCGACATCAAAAAGATGACCCGCAAATCCGAAGTCTGCCAGCGCCTTATGACGGTACCAGGGGTCGGTCCGATCACAGCATTGGCCTTTGCCGCAGCAATTGATGATCCGTCGCGTTTCAGGAAATCGCGTGATGTGGGGGCGTATCTTGGACTGGTGCCGCGACGGCATCAATCTGGTGAAATCGACTACACGGGCAGCATCTCAAAGCGGGGCGACGTGCGCGTCAGAACGCTTCTCTATGAGGCCGCCAATGTGATGCTGACGCGGTATGCCGCTCCGCTCAAATTGAAGACATGGGCCCTCGCAATCGGTGCGCGCTCAACGATGAGAAAGGCCCGAGTGGCTCTGGCGCGTCGTCTGGCAATCATACTTCATGCCATTATGCGAGACAAAACTGACTTCCAGTCCGCGTAAGGCTTACGAGGCGACAACGAGGATTCCTAAATCAAAGTTCCCATCTGGGACGATGCCCGAGGGAGGGCGTGAGACACGGCGCCGATTCTGTAGCAACAGCCAAGACCAACGGTATGATTGCGGTTTCAACATTGCCGACCCACACCCAGCCAACCCCATCATGAACCTCAGAGTTCGAAGAGAACAAAGGCAACCTCTGACATCAAAAGCAGGAAACTCAGGAAACACGCATTGACAGATTAGAGAACAAAGATCGTAAGACGATCGCGAAGATGCTGCGCCATGAACTTCCGCCTGGGTATCGTCGGTCGGAAGCGCCTCGGCGGCCAACGCTTGATGGTTATGTTGGTGTGGTCGATGAGATACTGCGCACAGACAAAGCCCTGATCAAAAAGCAGCGACACACGGCCAAGCGCATCTTTGAACGGCTGCGCGATGAGCATGGATATGCTGGCAGCCTGACCACGGTGACCTATTACGTGCGCGAGCAAAAACGGCGCACCAAAGAGGTGTTTGTGCCGTTGTCGCATCGGCCGGGCCATGCGCAGGTTGATTTTGGTGAGACGCTGGGCGTGATCGGTGGCGTGGAATGCAAGATCCACTTCTTCGTGATGAGCTTGCCACATTCTGATGCGGTGTTTGTGAAGGGATATCCAGCTGAGACAACCGAGGCGTTTTGCGATGGCCATGTGTCCGCCTTTGCATTCTTTGGCGGCATTCCGCAATCCATTCTCTACGACAATACCAAGATCGCCGTGGCTCGGATACTCGGGGATAAGACGCGCATCCGCACACGTCGGTTTACGGAACTGCAGTCGCATTACTTGTTTGATGACAAGTTTGGCAGACCCGCGCGAGGGAACGATAAAGGCAACGTTGAGGGCATGGTTGGATACACCCGCCGCAACTTCATGGTTCCCGCACCTCGCTATGACAGCTTTGATGATCTGAACGCACATTTGGAAGAGAAGTGTTTAGCACGTCAGGACGATACGTTGCGGGGTCACACCCAAACCATAGGCGCACGCCTGATGTCGGATTTGGATGCTCTGATGGGATTGCCCGTCGCAGAATATGAAGCCTGCGATCACGTCAGCACGCGTGCAACGTCGATCTCAATGGTGCGCTATCGCAGCAATGATTACTCGGTGCCAGTAGCCTATGCGCACCACGATGTTCATGTGCGTGGGTTTGTGCATGAGGTTATCATCGGCTGCGGCAATGAGATTATTGCGCGGCACAAACGATCCTACACATCAGCGGATATGGTCTTTGACCCATTGCACTTTTTGCCCCTGCTTGAACAAAAGGTGGGTGCCCTGGATCAGGCCGCGCCTTTGCAGGGTTGGCATTTGCCAGATGTATTTGCCACGCTGCACCGACTGCTTGAAGCCAGAATGGGTAAGCCGGGCAAGCGAGAATACGTTCAAGTCTTGCGCCTTTTGGAGACCTTCGAAATGGATGTTGTGCAAGGCGCAATCCAGCAGGCAATAGATATGGGTGCAATTGGCTATGACGCCGTAAAACACCTTGTACTGTGTCGGGTTGAGAAGCGGCCACCACGATTGGATTTGGACTTCTATCCATACTTGCCCAAGGCCAATGTCGGCACAACACGCCCATCCAGTTACATGAGCTTGATGGGAAGGACCGCGGCATGACCGAAGCCCCTCGGATTCTTCTACGGCATCATCTTAAACAACTGCGACTGCCAACGTTCCAAGGCGAGTATGCCAAACAGGCGCAGCTCTGTGCTGCAGAGAACAAAGATCACATCCACTATCTGGCGCGGCTGTGTGAGATGGAATTGATCGACCGCGAACGCCGGATGATTGAACGGCGCATCAAAGCGGCGAAGTTCCCCAGCACCAAGAGCTTGGATAGCTTTGACTTCAAGATCATGCCAAGCTTGAACAAGCCCCTGACGATGGATCTGGCACGATGCGATTACGTTAATCGCAGGGAGAACATCATCGCGCTCGGCCCGTCAGGCACGGGCAAGACACACATCGCCCTGGGACTTGGGCTGGCTGCATGTCAAAGAGGACTGAAGGTGCGCTTCACAACGGCTGCGGCATTAGTCCATGATCTGATCGAGGCTCAAGATGAGCGGAGATTGCAGCGCCTTCAAAAGCAACTGACCAGCCAGAACCTGTTGATCATTGATGAACTGGGCTTCGTACCGCTCAGCAAATCTGGCGCAGAGCTGCTCTTCGAGGTCATATCCCAATGCTATGAACGCGGCTCCATCATCATAACCTCGAACCTGCCCTTCGATGAATGGACTGAAGTCTTTGGCTCTGAGCGGCTGACCGGTGCGCTACTCGATCGTTTAACCCATCACGTCCACATCCTCGAGATGAATGGCGAAAGCTATCGGCTCAAACACAGTCGCAACAACCGAAAATAACCAGCCCGCAATCACAGTCAGAATAATGCTGGCCTTATGGCCAGCATGCGCTTTGGCACGCTTCAGCTTTGTGACGAGCACGCGTGCAAAAGCGCCACAAAACATCAACCGAAGTGGCCCATTTTTACGCCGCGACATGGACCCATTTTACTCTGCGATTGACACATGGGCGGATACAACAGTGGCGGCGGATCGACTACAACACGCAGAGGCCACACAGCAGCCTCAAATACCGAACACCCGAAGAGTTCGCCGAAGCGCGGCCCTTCGACAAAACGCAATGGGCACCAGCGCTTGAGTTGTATGAGGGCTCCGCGCCGATGCCCATTGCTTACGCCGCCGAATAATGGCACACAAAACCAGAACAAACCCTACTCAAGGATGGCCCTCATAAAAAGGGTAGGTCAACATTGATGGGTTGAAGTCTGTGCATTTGTGTTTAGCAATATCCGTGGTCAGTCTTCGAAAAGGGGTTACATGAAATACGAGTGTCAGAGGGCAAAGGCTAAAAGGTTAAGGCTCTACGCACGCCGAACACTGAGAACTGAGATTCGCAAGGATATACTATTTGGGCGCCTCCAGAGGCTTCCGGAGCGTTTCCGTGGTTTCATTAGCTTCGATTGCCCAGAAACTTTGTCAATAAATCGGAACTTTGACGAAACCATACAGTTTTTCTTGGAGTTTAAACAGCTTTCCAAGCACATCATGAAACGACGAGAATATCGGAAAACCACCCCAGTCCACTACTCAATTGGCCTCAAAAACCTAAAGATCATTTCGGTGCGGTGCGCCATTATTCGTGCAGCGGAAATTGACCGCTTGCGTCGTGTCGCTGGGGACGAGTTGTTCTACCAAGGTAAGGTAGAGGATGATAGCGAGCCAATCTCACTGTTGCGCCAGCTTGGCGTCTTTCGGTTGATTGGCAATCCATGATCGGCATCAGACAGTTCTTCATGTTTCGACGGATGCCGGTGATCGGGTGCAGCCCCTGTTTCCAAAGTTTCGCGAAGGGTTTCTTCGAGATGCAGCCCTTGTCTGCCAAGAGGTTTCCTTCCAGTCCGGTGACCATTTCCGTCAGTGGTGCACGATCATCCGTGTTGCCCGGTGTGATTTTCACGGCCATCAATTCGCCGCGATGGTTCATCACCACGTGTAGTTTGAAGCCAAAGAACCAGCCCATGGTCGAATGCCCGCGTGCGGCAAGGCCCTTGAAGGTCCGGTTACGGCTGATGCGCGGATTGGCACAGACTGCCGGCCTGGTGCTGTCGGCGATGTAGACGCCTGTCTCTTGGCCCGACAGGTTGTGGATCAGCACGCAAAACGGTGCAGGGAGACGCGGCATAAGGGCAACAAAGCGCCCATACGAGGGCAGCTCACCAAAGCAGTCACGATATTTCTGTTCGACTCCATGCACCCGGAAGTGCTTGAAATCCTTGAACGGGGAGAGGTGAAACAGCACCATGATGAACAACATCTCGCCCAATGACAACTTGCCAGCGCGTCGCCTCTTGCGCGATGTCGGAATTAGCCGATGGCGTTCCCGGTCTTCAAAGGTTTCAGCAAAATCGGCGAGACAGCAAAAGTGTAATCGGCGGAGCAATACTCGGCCAGGGTAGCGGCGTCGTTATGTTGTCGCGGGCGGCGTAAAAGTCGTCCACTTTTGCCCTTTCGTTTGATGGGAGGGCCGGGGGATTTTCACCGTGGAATTGTATTTGAAGGTGCGTCGGGCTCATTTTCAGGATGGGTTGAGCGGGCGTCGGATTGCCCGGGATTTTGGGATTGGCCGAGACAGTGTTGCGAAGATGTTGGCCTATTCGGAGCCACCGGGGTATCGGCGGACAGCGCCGATTAGGCGCCCGAAGCTGGATGCGTTCACCTGCCAGATCGACCAATGGCTTACTGAGGACAAAGCGCGTCCGCGCAAGCAGCGCCACACCGCAAAGCGTATCTTTGAGAGGCTGCGCGACGAGTGCGGCTTTGATGGCGGATACACAATCGTCAAAGACTGCGTCCGGGCCAGGAAGCGCTCTGGCAAAGAGATGTTCGTGCCGCTCAGCCATCCGCCCGGGCATGCGCAGGCGGATTTTGGTGAAGCGCCTGTCGTGATTGGCGGCGTTGAGCGGAAGGCGCACTTCTTCGCCTTTGATCTGCCGCAGAGCGATGCGTGTTTTATCCGGGCCTATCCTGCGGCAACCACCGAGGCCTGGCTGGATGGGCATGTGCATGCCTTTGCTTTCTTTGGGGCGGTTCCCCTGTCGATCCTCTATGACAATGACCGCTGCCTGGTGGCGCGGATCCTGCCGGACGGCACCCGGCAAAGAACCCAACGGTTCAGCGCAATGCTGTCGCATTATGTGGTCCGGGATCGCTACGGCCGTCCCGGCAAGGGGAACGACAAGGGAGCGGTCGAGGGGTTGGTCGGCTACGGGCGGCGCGACTTCATGGTGCCGATCCCGTCCTTTCCGGACCGGGATGCGTTCAACGCTCACCTGGAAGAGCAATGCCGCAAACGGCAGGACGATGTCCTGCGCGGACACAAGGCCAGCATCGGCGAACGGCTGCAAGCCGATCCGGCGGCAATGCAGGATTTGCCCGGCGCACCCTTCGAGGCCTGTGAGTTGCAAAGTGGCCAGGTCACATCGACATCGGTGCTGCGGTATCGCGGTAACGACTACTCGGTACCGGTCGCATATGGCCACCGCGCGGTCTGGATCAAGGGCTTCGTGATCCGCGTCGTTATCGGTTGCGCCACTGAGGTGATCGCCGATCATCCCCGCTCTTATGACAGCGGTGACATGGTGTTCGACCCGCTGCATTACCTGCCGCTGATCGAGCGCAGGATCATGTCCTTCGATCAGGCTGCGCCCTTGCAGGGTTGGGAACTGCCTGACGCCTTCGCCACGCTCCGGCGCTTGCTGGAAGCCCGGCAGGGCAAGGCGGGCAAAAGGGAGTATGTCCAGGTCCTGCGCCTGTCGGAACGGTTCGAGCTGGAGGTGCTGCATCTTGCCGTCAAAGACGCCCTGCGAATGGGGGCGGTCAGCTTCGATGCGATCAAGCACCTCGTCCTGTGCCGCGTCGAGCGAAGGCCCCCGAGGTTGGATTTGGATGTCTATCCGTTCCTGCCCGGAACCAACATCGCCACCACCTCGGCTTCTTCCTGTATGAGCCTTCTGTCAGGAGGTGACGCATGACGGATGCACCCGAACTGCCGCTGACACACCACCTCAAGACTCTGCGCCTGCCCACCTTCCTGCGCGAGCATGACAAGCAAGCGCGCATTTGTGCGGCGGAAGGCCTGGATCATGTGCGCTATCCAGCCCGGCTGACCGAGCTGGAACCAATCGATCGGGAGAGGCGCATGGTCGGACGCCGGATCAAGTCGGCAAAGTTTCCAACCGTCAAAAGCCTCGACAGCTTCGACTTTACGGCCATCCCCGGTCTGAACAAGATGATGGTGCTGGAACTGGCGCGCTGTGAATGGATCGAGCGCAGGGAGAACGTCATCGCGCTCGGCCCGTCGGGAACCGGCAAAACCCATGTCGCTCTCGGGTTGGGGCTGACCGCCTGCCAGAAAGGGTTGCCTGTCGCCTTCGTAACCGCCGCAGCTCTCGTGCACGGGATGATGGAGGCCCGCGACGAGAAACGCCTCCTGCAGCTTCAGCGCAAACTGGCCAAGGTCAAACTGCTGATCATCGACGAGCCGGGCTTCGTCCCCTTGAGCAAAACCGGCGCCGAGCTTCTGTTCGAGCTGATCTCTCAGCGCTGCGAGCGTGGCTCAACCCTGATCACATCGAACCTGCCCTTCGAGGAATGGACCGAGACATTCGGCACCGAACGCTTGACCGGCGCGCTCCCGGACCGGCTGACACATCACGTCAACATCCTCGAGATGAACGGCGAAAGCTACCGCCTCAATCAGAGCCGCGCACGTATTGCCAACCCTTCAACCTGACAACTGAACAATCGGCCTGACGGCCAATGCGCCTTGGAACGTGCTTGCTGATTGGTGGCCACACGCCCCAAGGCGCACTCCACAAACTGGCCGACTTTTGCTCCGCCCCAGTGGCCGGATTTTACTCCGCCGTTGACACGCCGACGTGGAGCCGCGCATAGCAGGCTTTGCTTATCAAGATTGGATGCTGCTTCCAGTCGTATCTTTGAATGTCATTGACAAGGTGAGCGGACGGAACCTTCTGTTTCTCCCCCTTTCCTAACGGGTTCTCCTGATCCAGGAGATTGTAAGCGCTCCGTAAAACATCTGCGCCGGTCGCATTGGGATCCCAATTATCTGGGCGAAGCTCCAAACAGAGCGTCCCACCTGCACCATATTGATGGTTGCTCCACCTGAAATCTGGATCTCGCGGAACAACCCATGCAGGGACCCAAGGAAACCGGTCAGGATATAGCAGTCGGACAGCATAGATGTGGCCATGCGCGACCAGTTCTCCTTCCATGCTTAGTCGACCACCGTCGATCTTCCACGTCGACAGTATGAACCAACTCACCTCAGCTGCCAGAGCTTCGACAGCCGCCTTTTCATGCTCAAGCCTAGTCGGATCTGTAATCCACCAGAACTTCATCCAAAGCCGCGAGGTGTCGTTGCTTTCACAGCCCGATCAGGAAATGAATAAGACTTTGTCTCGATTGGCGCGGCAGCGAACGAACTGGTACTCGTGCCTGCAGGCGACTTTTGTGTCGATTTAAACCTGGATCCAAAGAGCTTGCGCCACAGGCGCGTGGCCTCGTCAAGATCATCTTCTTCTAACGCCTTTCGAGCAACCGCCGCATGCGTTCTTACACGTGAAATGAATCTCTTCCAGTTAGTTATCGACACCTTGGAAAGAATGTCGCTCCCTGGCATGCCAGGATCTTCCGACCAAGGATTTTGATCAATGTCTGCACAATCGCCATAAGAAGCAACGATGCTTTCAAGCATTTGCGCGAAACACTCACCATAGTGCATTTCTGTTTTGGGAGCATGTTTTGCGACCAAAACTTCAAGCACAAAACCCTTAGGTCGAAGTCCCGATCGATTCTCACGCCGCCACCACTTGAAAAGCTTAACCAATGGTTTGAAGCGGCCGTCGAAGTCTGAGTTCTGTTCGCCGCTCCATCTCGTGTGTGCTGGCGGGTTTGTCTGTGTCCAGCCGTCAATTTCTCGGTCAGCAATTTTATACGCGTCCCAAGTCTTGAACACCGGAACAAGATCGATCTCCGCTTTGATTGTCGCAACACGAATGGAGCGTCGGTTGATGCGCTCAACTTTATAGTCTTGGTTGCGCGCAGCCTTTGCCAGCAGCTTGAGCACAAATGTCGGATCATCTGACTCTGTAAAGTTCGTTTCCAGGATAATGTCCACGTCAGCCCGCTCATATTCGTCACCCACCCTTTTGGGTCGGATTGCAGTATCGCGCGCGTAGCTCCCTGCTAAAAAACTTCCTTCCCAGTGTGCAGCGAAATTTGGATCAGTTTTTAGACTATACACGGAGTCCTCGAGCACCCGAGTTTTTGGGTTGACGTCTGGGCGTAGAACGATTCAGCTACCCGCATGATCCGTCCCGGTTTTCTTTCTCCCACGGAACGCCTTGAGCTTGAGGCCTGTGTTCGCAGCCAACGCGAAGACCACGGCGTCGCCCGGCGCGCCAATGCGATCCTGCTGCTTGATGACGGGAAGTCCTGTCAGACCATCGCTGAGTTTCTGGACTTCGTCCCTGTTTCCGGACAGTTTAGTTATTGACCCTATGCGGCCATTTTCCAAGTCATATTGTTGAACGCCTGTTGCGGCGTTTGGTATCCGATGGCGGAGTGACGCCTCTGCCGGTTGTGGAAGACCTCGATATATTCGAAGATTGCAGCCTTGGCTTCCGCCCGTGTTTTGAACCGCCGACGGTGAACCAACTCCTTTTTCAATGATGCAAAGAAGCTTTCCATTGGCGCATTGTCCAGGCACTCGCCCTTGCGGCTCATGGATTGCGCAATCCCTGCCTTTTCGATCAGCTTGCGATACTCGCCACCGGCGTACCGGCTCCCCCTGTCGGAGTGGTGGATCAGACCGGGAACAGGGCCTCTGCGACCCAGGGCCATCGTCAGGGCATCACAGCAAAGCCCGGCCCGCATGTGATCCTCCATCGCCCAACCAACGATTTCCCGCGTGGCCATGTCTTTCACGCCGGCCGGATAGAGCCACCCTTCATCCGTATCGATACAGGTGATATCGGCCAACCAAACCGTATTGGGGGTGAGGCGGTGGAACGCCTGTTCCAACAGGTTTGGCGATGGGCTCATTTTGTGATTGCTATCCGTTGTCACGGGCTTGCGGCGCTTGTTCAGGCGTGGAGACACCTTGTTTTCCTTCATGATCCGCGCCACCCGCCGCTCGGAGACGGTTTCGCCATCGGCCACCAGGTCCTGATGGATCCGCTTTGATCCGTAGCATTTCCTGCCGGCTTTGAAGAAAGTCTTGATCCTGGGCGGCAGTTCCCGATCTCGAGCGTCTCGATCTGCTTTACGCTGATCCCTCGCCGGTTGGCCGGCCGGGAAACCATAAAACCGGCCCCGGGAAATCGCCGGAACCCTGCAAAGCGTGGAAACCGCGTATCGAGCTTTATGGGCAGTGACGAATCTGCGCTTGTTCGTCATGGTTTCACCGCCCGTGTCGCGAAAAAAGCGGATGCTTTGTGCAAAATCTCCACTTCCTCTGTCAGGCGCCTGTTCTCCTTGCGAAGACGGGCCGGTTCCGCTGCATCCGCCTTCCGCCGCCGCCTGGCTTCAGCTGAGCCGAACGCTTCGATCTCAAGCCGCCGGGTCTTCAACTGTGTGCCGGTGATACCAGGCTCCCTGGCAACGCTGCCCTGTGTCGCGCCCGGTTCATAAAGCCGCTCAACCGCCGCTGCCCTATACTCGTCCGTATACTTCCGTCGATGTTGTCCCATTTGGTGCCCCTTTCATGGACAGGGGTAAAGTACCCCAGTGTCCGGAAACAGGAACGAAGTCCAGGTTCATCGCGACAGGCCTGCAGCACTTCCGGAAAAACCTGAATCCCCCGACGCTGCCTGAAATCAGGCGCGGATTCAACGCGTCGGGGGATGCTCAATGTATCAGGCATTCCGGAAAGTGCCCTAAAGGCACAGGGATATCCCTGATCCCGTTCTTTTTGTGGCACTGGCCTGCCGGGCGGGAACGGGACGCAGATCGTCGCACCAGGCCGGGATCGGATGCAGAGGTGTTTCTCCTCCGGCCCTGGACCCGCGCGGACCCGCGCGCCGTCTTTCCATCAATGGCAACGACCGCTCCCCCTGCGCGCCCGGCCAACCCGGACGCCCATGCCGCAAAGGCTGCGTTGAATCCGTCAGGATCAATCGCCCGAAACACCGCCGAAAGCGTATCATGGGAGGGTGTGCCATGCTCAAACGGAGCCGGGATGCGCAGGAATCCCGACTTTTCCCCACCGCTGTAAATCAAGGTGTCGACGACGATGCGGGGCGGGTTTCCCGGGCCACCCGGGGGCTGGATTCACTTTTCAGATGCGACACCGGGTTTCCGGGCGAAGGCTCGACTGGCGTCCGGAAGCCGGGGCATTTTCGCGGGGTTGACCAGAACTTCCAAACGGTGTCATTGGTGTCTGTGTCTACCGGTTCCCGAAAGAGGCCGCAGCAAAACGCCGGGAACGAATGAAACGGCTTGCCAACGGCACGTTGATTGCCACCGGGTGCCGCTCCCGGTGTTCAGAAATCACGGGTCCTTCCCGGCGGGGACGCATGTGGGTGTTATACGCCGCACCTTCCAATGTCTGCGTGGCTGTTCCTAAGAAACAACCATTTCAGCTTCCGGTGGTAATTCGCGCAAATCATAGCCGAACGATTTGGCGCGGCGTTTGAGATTGCTGAGCACGCGGTTGCGGTACCGCTCCTCATAATGTGATGCGCCGGGATCCTCATAGGTCATGCCATGTCGCAAGGTGTTGTAGAACAGAACGGCGATCTTGCGCGCTGTCGCTGTCACCGCCTTGGCTTTGCCTGCCCGTGCCGCCAATCTTCGGTAGAAGGCACCAGGAGCGGTATCGCTACGCCCGATGGTGACAGCTGCCAATCGCAAAAGAGCCGCGGCTCGGCTGGATGATCGGCGCGTCCGGGAAGACAGCACTTTGCCGCCGGAGATCTTGTTGCCCGGTGCAAGGCAGAGCCACGACGTGAAGTGTTTGGCGCTCGGCCATGCGCGCAGGTCAGTCCCACATTCACCAACCAGCTTGAGCGATAGCGAAGGCCCCATCCCATGGATCTCGGTCAGATCAACGCCGGGAACACCGAAGAGTGCCGCTCGAACATCGAACGAAGGGGTGTTGACCTGCTTGGTCTTCGTGCGGGGGCGCGGCAATTGAGTTGGATCATGTTCGGTATCTGCGCCCAATGCTGTCAGCATCGCCTCAAGGTGGCGGTCGCATTCCAACATTTTGCTTGGCTCAATTAGGGCCTGTTGACATTCGGGGTTCCCATTTTGCCTGAAGTCTGATTCAAGCTTCCAAAATGGAGGTGTTGATGGACGCAAATCGTTTGGCTGTTTCCGATGAGCTTTGGGAGAAGATTGAGCCGCTTATACCGGGCAAGGCAGGCGATCCGGGTGTTACCGCGCGCAATAATCGCCGGTTTATGGAAGCAGTATTATGGCGCGTACGCACAGGGTCCCCATGGCGGGATTTGCCCAAAGAGTCTGGCAACTGGAACAGCCAGTTCAAGCGATTTCGTCGATGGGCCAGGAACGGCGTGTTCGAGAGTCTTTTCAATGCCATGAGTGGCGAGCCGGACCTGGAATATGCCCTTATCGACGGGACGATTGTTCAAGCTCATCAGAAGGCTTCGGGCGCAAAAGGGGGACTCAACACCAGGCTATCGGACGCTCTCGCGGCGGACTGACGACCAAGGTCGTGGCCTTGGTCGATGCGCTCGGTAACCTGTTCCGGTTTCTGCTTTTGCCGGGACAGGCACACGACATGAAGGGGGTCGCTCCTCTGATCAAGGGGGCTTCCTTTGGGGCGTTGCTGGCCGACAAAGCCTTCGACGCCGACTGGCTCCTGCAAGACCTTGATGAGCGTGGCGCAACCGCTGTCATCCCGCCCAAATCGAACCGAAAAGTTCAACGGGACTACGATACCCACATGTACAAGTGGCGCCATCTCATCGAAAACTACTTCGCAAAGATCAAGGAATTCAGAGGCATAGCAACGCGATACGACAAGACTGATACAAGCTACGCTGCCAACTGGCACCTCTGTGCCATGCTCATTGCAACACGATGATTGTCAACAGACCCTAGCATTTATTATGCGTGGCGACCTGTGATAGAACACACCATGAACAAAATTATGGGTGCGGCACATGGATCATCAGGCTTTTTTGGTGTGGCTTAACGAGATCGACAACCTTTCATCGAAACAACGGGCTGAAACCGGACGGCTCGTTGCCGGGGTTTCGTCGCTGGAAAGCGTGATCGATCTCCTTGAGGCGACTGTTCGCGAGGGGCGTATCTGTCCGCACTGCGCTTCGGGCGGTGCGATCATCAGAGGCCATGCAAGTGGCCTGACGAGGTTCTTTTGCAAAAGCTGTCGCAAAACCTTCAACGCGCTGACCGGGACGCCGCTTGCCCGCTTGCGCCACAAGGACAGGTGGGCAGAGTTTGCAGCTTCCCTGCGCGACGGCGAAACGGTAAAGGCGTCCGACGGGCGTTGTATGGTGGCCGACACCACAGCTTTTCGTTGGCGTCATCGCTTTCTTCAGGCTGTAACGGTCGGTGCGGTCAAGCTGTGCGGGATCGTCGAAGCCGACGAGACGTTCTTTCCGCGCAGCCGGAAAGGGGAGCGTAATCTCTCTCGAAAAGCCCGCAAACGCGGGGGAAAGGCCTCAAAACGCGGATTGTCGAAGGAGCAGGTTCCGGTCCTCGTTGCAGTCGACCGATCAGGCACCACCATCAGTGCTGTCTTGCCTGCGGTGACAGCCGAACATCTCAAAACGGTTCTGCAGCCACGTCTTGATGGGGACGCTCTCCTGGTGACCGATGGCTGCACCGGGTACCCGCCCTGCGCCGCAGAAATGGGCGTCAGCCATGAAAGTCTCAACCGGACCGCCGGAGAACGTGTCCGTGGTGAATTGCACATTCAAACCGTGAACAGTCGGCATGAGCGGTTAAAGACCTTTCTGCGCCGCCATCGGGGTATCGCAACCAAATACCTGGACAGCTACCTTCGGTGGTTCCACCTTGCCGTCCTTCCGAGCCACCAAACGCCGCGCGCGATACTTGCCGCAGCAGCAGGCATCCTGCCTGTAATACGCCACGCATAATCAATGCTAATTGAGCCTTTTGCTTTGGTAAAAGTCGTAAAGCTCAACCGACTGGGTTAACGCAAAGATATGTTCGGGCCGGTCGTTCCCATTGAGCGCGGCTTTGATCGTCTCGACAGGGGCCTTGCATCGCACGTCACGATGAGAGGCCAATGTGTCCAGGTCCCGTTCGCCTTCGACGATTGCACGGATGATCTTCATGCCGGTTACGCCCGTGATATCAGAGACGACATGATGCAGTTGTAGGTTCATCTCCATCAGCGCCTTTTGCATGTGTTGGATGTGGGCGGCTGCATACTCAACCAACCGTTCACGCTGGCGCAGATATGCCCTCAGGGTGGCGATCTCATCTGATGGCCGGAAACTACCGCGCAACAATCCATAAGAATGCAACTGCCGCAGCCAGCTGGCGTCACTGACGTCGGTCTTCCGCCCCGGCACGTTCTTGGCATAGCGCGCATTGACCAAGATGACCTCGAAGCCGTGCTGCTCAAGTATCTCGTAAGCCGGGATCCAGTAGACACCTATGGATTCCATAGCAACGCCGGTGACGCCGTGCGCCTTGAACCAGTCAGCAAGATCATGCAGGTCATGGGTGAAGGTACCAAACGCGCGCACGGGTGCATCCGTAACGTCAGGGTTTACCGCGGCCATATGCTCTCGTGAGCCGATATCAACCGCAGCAGCGCCAACATTTACGGTCTCAATCGCTGGAGCAGCGTGGGTCTTTTGCTTTGCCATCATCTATCCTCCTGTTGGAAACAGAAAGGCGTGGGTTATGCAAATCCGTCATCTTCCCAACCGGGATCACCGCAAGGCGGCGTCACCACTCTCAAGTTCGCATCAACCCATGGACCACGTTTTTCAACGGGGTTCCCATCAAATGTGGGACCACCAATAAGCGAACGGCCGCTGCCCTCCATCTTGCAACAGTAGCACAGGCTGTTTCTACCCCGCACAGGCGGGCCCCAACCCGTGACGGTTTTTTTTTGAATTTGCCGCGATTTGATCCTTTTGCAGGATTGGCCTTGATGATGCTCAGGGCAATCCGCCTCAAAGCGGCAAAGTTGGCTGGCGCGTGATCTTTTCGCGCGCGGTGTCGGTCGTCGTTCATCACCACGTCGAGAGACCAATGCAAGCTGTTCCCAATTTGCCACTGGCCGCGGATCAGTGTGGCGGCCCCCTGAGCCGCGGGACATTTGGAGAGCGGATAAAGCCGTTCGGCGTGACTGGTCTTGTCGCCAACCGCGCGCCTGGAGGCGACATGGACGAAAGCCCGAAGAGGCGGCCACTTATGGGTATTGATCAGATATTCCGGCACATCGTGGACGCGGTATGACCGCTCTTCCACACGACCATGATCAGCATCAATTGTGTTATATTCATCAATGTAATCTGTGTCTTCGTCTTCCACGAAAGCCCGGACATCGGCCAACATGCCGCCCTGATTGCCCTTGAGCCGCAGGCAATAACCGCCTCCCTCCCGCACGATCAACTCGCAGGTCCCGCGCTGACAATGCAGTGCGTCTGCGGTGATGGTGATGCCGCGGATATCAAGCATCTCAATCAACTCACGCAGGGCCAGGATCCCGCCACCGCCCCTGGCGCCCTGAGTAATCCCAAGGGTGAGACGTGCCCCATGTGCAAAGGCCGTGACAATGTTCATATTCGATTGCCCGGCGGCCTTGTCAAAGCCGCGTCGCATCTCTTTGCCATCAATGGCGATGGCAGGGTGCTCACCGGAGCCAGCCGCAAAGTCGGCGCGAAACTTGTCGAAAAAGGCCTGAAAGCCCGTCGGCTTCATCACGCGAAACAGCCGGGAATACGCGTCATGGCAAGGTATCCCGTGAGGCAACTCAGGAAACCCACGCAGGAAATCCCCCTTCATTTGTCCGAAAGGTTCCATGTCCACCGCCGTATCACCACCGCAAAGCGCGCACAAAAGGCCGATCGTCATCAAATCACGGAACTTGTGGCGCGGAGCATTGCCGCCGCGTGGGTCATCCACCGCATTGAAACAGCTGTCTAATCCTGGCATCTCGAAACCCCATCATCTGATGAAACCTCCAGAATCCAATTCTCGGACACTGTCAAACTTTAAGCGCGATTCCCCTAGCCCGGATAATTCATGAAGCCTGTTTTGTCTGTGCCTGGCTGTTGGTTTCCGCGCCTGTTTTTTCGGGAGCGCGCGCGTAGTTGGCGTCCGGTTTTTTACGGCGGACGGCGATGTTATCCGGGGCTTTTCAAGTTGATGTTTCAGAGTGGGCGGGGCGCGATGGCTGCTTCATGTCGGGTGTGGCGGGGCAAGTGCATCGAACAGGAGGGGGATGAGGCTCTGGCGTGGACATGAGGCCGGCAGCGTCATAATGATCCGGGTCTTCTTCTCCACGATGGTCGCGGTCGGTTTGACCAGGTGCAACCGCAACGTATCGAACCGGGCTTGCCGCCATGGGGAGCGTTTTGGACAGGCCGCCCGCAACGTCCACCACAGCCAGCAGGCGCAGCCGTGCAGCATGAGCCGCATCCGGTTGGCGCTGGCCTTTGAGCACGACGTGCGGTCGGAAGCGAGATGGCTCTTCCAGCCCTTGATGTGGGTCTCGGCCTGACCGCGTGCGCAGGAGAGTTTCCCGTAAAGGTGCTTGCCACGCCTGCCCATCGGATTGGTCACGATGAAGCGCGTGTCACGCCCCATGGGTCCAACCTCGACCCGGGCGATGACGCGGCGCTCTTTTGACCATGATCGGGCCGCATGGGAGAATGACTTGAACCGGCGCGGTTTCTCGCTTTTGCGCGCATACCGATCTGCCGTGGAGGCCTCCAGAGTCTGCACATGCTCCCGCAGGCGCGCGTTCCTTGACAAGCCAGGCACATAGGGGAGCCCGAGGGTGTCACACAGGTCCAGAACCTCCGGGGTGCCGTAATGGCTGTCAGCCCGCAGCGGGATCCTGGTCGTGGGCCAATGACGGCGGATTTGCCGGATCAGGCGTCGGATGTGTGCCGCAGCCTCTTTGCCCGTCGGGCGCCGTGCCGGGCGCAACACTGCACCCACGAGACGCCCTTCGCCATCGAATACCACAATCGGCTGGAAGCCGTATTCATCGTAACAGGCGTTGAACAGGCGCAGCTGCTGATGGCCGTGGACGGTGTCGAAAGTGTCATCAATGTCGAGCACGATTTGTCGGGGAGCGCGCGCAAACGAGGCGCAGTAAAAACGCACCATCCCATGCGCCATCCGGATAAGCGCCCGCATGTCTGCCAGGTTCTCCGTCCGCGGGATCGCAGGCTGGGAGCACAGCGCTCCGCCGGTCTCGGGGGCACGCTCCGGCGCGAGCTTAAAGCTCGGGTCATGGCGCAGATCACCCGCATCGTTACCGTCCTCATATCCAGCCGCGATCATCATGATCCGGAACCGGATGATCTCTTCCAGGCTGTGCCGCACCTTGCCCGGTGCCCGCAGATCGGTGAGACACGATGCAATAGGACCAGCCGGATCGGTCCGGCGCTCGACCTCTCGCAAGAGCATCAGACCAGCATCGGAGCTCATCTGCGCGCCGTCAAAATCGAGCAACACGGGCTTGCCGTTCAGGGGTGACAAAGAGGGACGCGGAAAGGCAGGATTTGGCATGGTGAGGGGGCGTGCTCCGGAAAATGGAATTTTTGGCGGCAGAAGCCGAAAAATACCAAATTCCAATAGCTTACACCACCCTCACCATATCGTCATGAATTATCCGGGCTAGGTTGAGGGTATCAATTTATGCTTTGGTTGGGATTCTGCCAGGGGAATCGCATGAGTTTCACGGCGCGAGGATTTGAAGCGGGAAGCGGTTGTTCCAGCCTGCCTTTTTCCGCATTCCTCCGAGGGAGTTCTCGCTTTTTGCCTTGTTGAGCAAATTCATTGCGATGTGCTTGATGACGGCGAAGTTGGCGGGTGCGTGATCTTTTCGTATCCGGCTGTCGTCATCGCGGAAGGTGACATCAAGCACCCGGTGGAGGCGGTTTTCAATTCCCCGGTGAGAGCGTACGGCATGGGCAAGGCGCGCGGCGTCTTTTGGCAGGGACGGGATGAAGTACCGCGTTTGCCGTGTCGTCTTCCCGCCACTTTCCCGAAGCGGGACGACGCGGCCAATGCTGAGCAACCCCTCCCGATGGGGATGGCGCTTTTTCAACCGGCCGATGGCGTCGCATTGGGTGTATGTTCGCGTTTCAATCCTACCCTTGTCGCCGTCAACCGTCTGTAGTGATTCTGTGTTTTCCCGATCCTGTTCTTCGAACCACAGTTTCACGTCTTCATGGAGAAGCCCCTGATTGCCCTTCAGGGCCGGCACATAGTCAGCACCCTTGTCACGGATTTTGCAGGCGATCTCACGTTGGCGCCCCATCGCATCCAGCGTCACGACCGCGCCCTCCAGGAAGAGCAAATCCAGGAGAACGGGGATGTCCCTGATCCCGTTCCTTTTGTGCGCGCCGGCTTGCTGGCCGGGCACGAGGCGTAGATCGTTACACCGGGCCGGGATCAGATGCAGAGGCGTTTCACCACCGGCCCTTGAGCCTCGCGCTGTCTTGCCGTCAATGGCAACGACCGTTCCTCCAACGCGCCCGGCCAACCCGGACGCCCACGCGGCAAAGGCTGCGTTGAACTCTTCAGGATCAATCGCCCGAAACACCGTCGAAAGCGTGTCACGGGAGGGTATGCCATGCTCAAACGTAGCCAACTTGCGCAGGAAACCCGACTTTTCCTCGCCATAAAGGGCAACATCGACAAAACTCCCACACCCCGACACCACTCCGCACAGGCTCAAAAGCGGAATCCCATCAAGTGGATACAACACCTTCGTCTCCTGGCGGGGATCAGAAATCGACGAGGCAAAAGATTGAAACAACACGGTATTTTCCAAAGCAGCGCCCTCCGGACATAAACTTTGGAAAACTGAATCAGAGATAGAAGATCAAGGCAAGTCAAAGGATGCTATTCATGCGATACCCCTGCGCCAGTGTCTGCAATTTAATCCACCCGACCGTACAGTTCTGATCCGCTGGGTGATTTCAGGGTACCCGCCCACCGCTTCCCCGGAAGCGGCTGCGGCGAAACGCCGGGAACGCCTTGTTGGCTGCCACCGGGTGCCGTTCCCGTGCTCGGAAATGCCGGGTCCTTCCCGGCGGGGAGGGCTTGTGGGTGTTCTGCGCCGCACTTGCCTACTTCTGCGTGCCGATTTTTTTGCATTTCGTTTCGTTTCAGATTTCCGCCGCCGGCAACCGATTGCAACCATTCAGGAATTTTTTTCCGACGGGTCATCTGAAACGAAATGGCCCTCCCCGCCGAAACGAAATGCCCTCCCGAAACGCGCGGGGAAACCGCCGGAGGGGTCGCGCCGGAATTTGCGCGATACCGGCGAAAAAAAATGTCAGGAATCCCGGCATGGCCAGCGGCAAAAAAACCTTCGCGCGACGGGACGCGCTCCGGTCCTGCACGCGGAATTCCCGCACCCGTTCTGCGCATCAGGTCCGGCAGATCGCGGCGTCGATCAGGCGGTCCGGTTTTACCGGTCCCGTCCTGTTCGCCGGGAGGCAAGCGGGGCGAGGTGTGAACCGACGACCGGGGATGTCCGGTCTGCACAGGCGCAGCTGACAGCCGGTCGGGCCGGTTGCCAACACCCTGGCAATATCCGTTCCCTGCCCGCCGACCGCAGGCCGGTTCCACACAGGAACAGGAGTCCGGCAGGAAATTGCGGGCCTGCACACTGCCACAGACAGGTCCCTGCACCCCGGCAATTTTTCCCCTGTTTTTTCCCCTGAATTTCCGGAGAAATCCGGGGGAGACTGGTTAGCAGCACACCGACTGCACAGCCAGCCATACTGCCGGTTTTCTCCCCTGCAGATTTGGAGCGGTTTTATGGCGTGTTATCAGCAGGTTAAAAATCGATGTTCCTGACAGAGACGCTTTACCCAGGCGGATATACCCCCCGATACACCCAAAGTCTCTACAGGCGCAATTCATCATCCGTTTCGGGTCTTCAGGCTGGGGGGATTTTTCCAGAATTTCCATTTATTCATGAAGTGTGACCTGCGGCCCGGCCCCTGTGTCAGGGAAGTTGTCCGCTGCTCCAATTCTCTCTAGGGCACCCAGGGCAATCGCGTTTGGATTTGTCCTGCCGCATTGAGGTTGAAAAACATCAAAACCTGACCACAAACGCAACGAGAGAGCCAAAAAGTCCATGCTATGTTCGTCAGCAAAGGGCTTAGATTTCCAAATGCAATTGCCCTGCTAGGGCACCTCTAAAAATTGCCCTGCTTCCGGTGCTGTGTTATATTTTGGGTATCGACTTGGTATGGGGGTGAGACGATGGCGCAGATGGGTTTTTTTGATCTTTCAGACCGTTACGCGAGCCTGGACGCCAGGCGCGATCCGCTGGTCGAGATCGACGCTGTTGTGCCGCGGGAGGAATTTCACCCGGCCCTTGAGCGGGCCTGGCGCAAGCCGGATGCGGAGCGCAAGTCTCGGGCGGGGCGCAAGCCGATGGACGCGGTACCGATGTTCAGGACGCTGGTCCCGAGCGCGCTTTATAACCTGTCTGACGACCGGATCGAATATCAGGTGCGCGACCGCCTTTCGTTCATGCGGTTTCTCGGGTTGGGCCTTGAGGATCGTGTCCCGGATGCGAAGACGGTCCGGCTCTATCGCGAGGGGCTCGCGCAGGCGGGGCTGGTCGAGAGCCTGTTTTCTCAATTCGACGGTTTTCTGTCCCGCCAGGGCTATATCGCTCGGGGCGGACAGATCCTGGATGCGTCCATTGTCCCGGTGCCGCGCAATCACAATACCCGCGATGAGAACAGGACCATCAAGAACGGCGAGGTCCCACAGGACTGGTCTGACACCCCCGCCAAACGATCGCAGAAGGACACCGATGCCCGCTGGGCCAGGAAGCACGGGAAGTCGCATTACGGTTACAGGAACCACGTGAATGTAGACCGCAGGCACAAGCCGGTGCGCCGCTGTCACGTGACAGATGCCGCTCGGCATGACAGCCAAGCGGTGGATTCCCTGCTGATGCGGGGCAACACACCGGCTCCGGCGTCCGGGTGGACGCGGCCTGTCGCTCGGAGGAAATGGAGGCCAGGCTGCGGGATCGGAAACTGAAGAGCCACATCCACCGCAAGGGCAAGCGCGGCAAGCCGCTGACCGCGCAGGCGAAGGGCGGCAACCGGACCAAATCCAAAGATAAGGACCCGGGTGGAACACGTCTTTGGCGCGCAGACCAACGACATGGGCGGGACGATGGTACGCACGATCGGCATCGCACGCGCCAAAGCCAGGATCGGGATGAAGAACATCGCCTGCAACATGCGCCGCCCCGTTGTGTTGCGCCGCATAAATCCCTGCCCGGCGTGAACACCCGGCAAACCGGCAAGCCGAACAGGACGCCCGGCTGAATAATCAAATCACGAAAGGCGTGGAACAACGGGTTTCAGGATCAACGAGATCACCCGCCCCTCAAACCACAGCACAGAAAAACACAAAACAGGTCAAAAATCGAGGTGCCCTAATGTGTATTAGTTCTGACCATCTACCGCAAACGCTGGGCCATCGAATGCCTGTTCGCCGAAGCGAAGACCAAGGGCTTCAACCTGGAAGACACCCGTCTCCCGATCGCCAAAAAGTCGAGCTTGTTGGTCGGTCTCCTTGCCCTGGCCATGGCATGGGCTGCAAAGGTGGCATCCACCAGGCCCGGAACACGGAAACGGCCTCGAAAGTCTCATGGGCGATACGCCAAATCCATCTTCCGCATTGGTCTCGACGAAATCGGAAGGCTCCTGCGAACACAGCCGGAACAAGCCTTCCGACACTGGCCCAAAATCAGGCAGAAAATCGCATGAGTCGTGTACAGGGGTCACCCCCAATAATCCCAAAGAAACAGGGGCGTGCCGGTTTTCCCCGGGGCGGCCCTTTCGGGGTGGTCTCTCTGCGACCGACCGCATATCCCAGTGTAACCACGCAACCAGTTGTGGTGCAAAGCAGAATCATTCCCATATTCTGGTCGCGCATTCCGCAGCCCTCAGTTAGGATAGCGTTGACTGGCGATTCACGTCTAGTGTATATGTTCATGAAATGTTCCGAAGGAGGGGCCATTGGAGTTGACCAGCATAGACCTATTCTGCGGCGCAGGAGGCTTGAGCCTCGGGCTTGAGCGCGCCGGCTTCCGGTCTGTCTTGGGCCTAGACCTCAACCGTGACGCTTGCGCTACCTACCGGCGGACCTTCCCGGGCACGGAGGTGCGGCAGGAGTCAATCACCAGCATCGACTTCCGGCAGTGGCGGGGCGCGGACCTGATCGCAGGCGGCCCCCCGTGTCAGCCGTTCTCCAATGGCGGCAAGCAGCTCGCGGCCAACGATGTGCGCGACATGCTGCCAGAGTTTGTGCGCGCGGTGAACGAGGCGCTGCCGCGCGCCTTCCTGATGGAGAACGTCGCGGGCCTCCTCGCGCCGCGCAACCGGGAATACTTCAACAGCGTCCTTGCGACCATCAGCGACCGCTACACCATACTGCCGCCTCGCATCGTCAACGCGGCTGACTACGGTGTGCCGCAGAAACGGCTCCGGGTGATGGTCATCGGCTTCCTCAAGGGGGCGGTGGACTTCCCCGCTCCGACACACCGGCCCGGGCGCTACGTCACCTCGGGCTCAGTGATCCAGCGCGGGGAGGTCATGGGCAACCCGAACCCCTCCAAAGTGGTGTTCGCCAAGACGCCGGACCTGCGCCCGAGCCCCTATGCGGGGCAGCTATTCAACGGCGGAGGGCGGGCGCTCAACTTGGACCAGCCCGCACCCACAATCCTCGCCTCCGCCGGGGGCAACAAGACGCACTTTGTCGATGAGCTTGACTTAGTGCCGGGCTACCACAAGCACCTCTGGGACGGTGGCAGGCCCAAGGTAGGGGCGCTCAAAGGCGGGCGGCGTTTGACCGTGCTTGAGTCCGCGCTTTTGCAGTCCTTCCCGGCTGAAATGGTGTTTGAGGGCTCGCGCAGCTCACAATATTCCCAGATCGGCAACGCCGTCCCTCCGGGCCTCGCTGAGGTGGTGGGGGCGTCAGTCGCCCGCGCGCTCCACTAGGTCCGCCTCCCCAAGCCGCTCCACAAGCAGGTTCACCCGTCCCGTGTCGGGTTGGTAGCGGTCAAGGTACTCATAGAGCCGGGTCAGGGCGTCCGCGCGCTGTGGGCGAGTGAGTACGGCGGACAGGACCTCCACGACCTGCCGGGCGTCTAGCACCGAAACGTCCTCCGCCAGTTCCCTCAGTGCCTCGCCCACGGCGGCCCTGTCTCCGTCAGGGCGCGAAGCGACGATGTGGAGCCGGGACAGGTCATTGTCGCGTATCGTCTTAGACGCGCCCGCGAGCTTGGTCCGCCAGTCATTGGCCGTGACCTCAAACGCCTCCAAAACCCGGGTGCCCGTCGCCACCTGCACGTCACCGGCCACGAATGCACTCCGGTCTGAGGCGTTCAGGTTCTTGGTCTCAACCCTCGCGCGTCCCTCGCCATGGTTGTCGACCAGTGTGTGGAGCAGCGCCGCGACCGCAAACTGCTCAAAGGCCCCGCCGGAGGGCGTGTCGAGCAACCCATGGAGGAGCCCAGCCAACCGGGCGAAGGTCAGCGCACTGCGGTTCAGCTCGGGCATCGGGAGGACGGGCCGGGCCGTGGCCGCAACGGCAGCGCAGGCAAGGCTCAGCGCCGCCTCGCGTGAAGGCTGGTCTGCATCCGTAGCCCAGTGGAGGAAGGCGTCAAACTGGGCTAAGTTCCTGCGTGTCAGCGACACGTTGTTCTTACCGATGTTCTGATAGGCGTCTTTGACACCTGCTATGTGGCGTGTGGCGAGGAACGCCCCAAGGTCCGCCGCGAACCCGCGCGCGCCTTCCTGTCGCTGCGTCAGGTCCACCTCGGGGGCCTCCAAGCCGTAGGCGAGCTGAATCATGATTCCGTCGCGGTAGCTGAGGTATCTGTGGGCCAGCACTGCATCAAGGTTGGCCACGACGTCCGGCGGAAGCGCGGCGCGGGCCTCTGCGATGGCGCGCTCACCCGACACCGGGTCCGTCAAGAACCCGTCCAGCAGTCCGATCACCCTGTCCCGTGCGTCCGTTCCTGTGCCCAATTGATCTAACTCCCTGCCAGCGTCCCATTGATGCGATTGAACAGGGCCTCAAAAGTGTCCAGCGTCTCATCGGAGAGCGCAGCCACACGCTTCGCACGTTCCCGAAGCAAGACCTCAGCCGGGGCGTTGTGGTCATAGCGCTCCACGTCCTCCTTGCGGGCGATCTGCCGCACGATTGGGTCAGTACCTTTGAGGTCCGATGCCTTGATCTTCTTGCCGAACGCAGCGTTGTAGAGGGCCACGTAGTCCTCCTTGCTGAACAGGTCCTCAATGTCAGCCATCTTCCGGTCAGCAAGCTCACCGATGGTGATGATCCGCTTTTCCCCAAGGAAGCCCGCTTTGGCGAGGGCGGTCAGTTTTTGGTGGCCCTCCTTCCGAGAGTCTACCACGACCGTAACGTCCAGGTGGTTGCCCAAGAGCGCGACGAATGCCGGGATCACGTCAGCACCGCCTAGCGGCATGATCGACCAGCGCTTATCGAGTCCCTCGCGCCCGTCCTCAATCAGCCTCTCTGAGATGGACTGCATGAAAAGAAAATCGGACGGCCCCTCAACCACGAGGTTGTCCTTGGCGATGAAAAGGTGCTGGGCAATGTCATAGCCGAGCGCTGCCTGTAGCGGGAACAACGTGTCGCTGTCGGTGGTCAACACGTCAGAGGTCGTCACAGAGCCGCGTTCACGTCCCTTGTCCTCAACAAGCCGCGCTCGCTCAAGATGGTCGGGCTGGATCATGAAAGGCGAGTGCGTCGTGTAGATAACCTGACAGCGCTTCGACAATCGCTCCTCAATGAAGCGCAGAAAGTCGCGCTGAGCGGTCGCGTGGAGCCCCAAGCCGGGCTCATCAAGGAGGATGATAATAGGGGTGTCATCAAACTCATAGCGGGAGAAGGCAGTCAGGAAGGAGAAGAACCAGCGGAACCCAGAGGAGCGTTCATCAAAGCGCAAGGAAAGTTTGTGCTGATCGTCCCACATCCTGATGTGCAGTTCGTCAATGACGGTTGTTTGCCAATTATTTGCGGACTGTTTCGTTAGCGTAAGGTCCATCTCTACGCGGAGGTGTTGATTGGTCGTCCAATAGTCTAGGATCTGTTCACCCAACTCATTTGCGACATTCTGGAGTTCTCGTTTCCGGGTCTCATAGTCGGCAGTAAGAAGATGGTCCTTTTCAAACTCTGCCAATTGGAGCAAAGCCAGCGCCGTTTGCTCATCGTCTTCAAGTTCGTCTTCATCGGCGTCTAGCAGTTCGCGGATTGGAACGGTGCTAGGTAGGCTACTGTACTCCGAAAAGTAGAAGAATTTGGGCACCCGCGCGAACAATACCCGCCAGACGGCCTGCCAGAGCGACGTGTCATCCGGCAGTAAATCGGCAATGGACTTCGTCACCTCAGCCAAGGTGAGGGTGGTGTCACTCTCCTCGCCGTCCTCCGGCGTCAAACTTGTTATCTTAGCCCGCAGGGCATTAAACGTCTTACAAGATTTGAGGGGCTCTAAGGCGGTTGGAAGTTCCACATCTGCCAGCAGGTTGGAAATGGCTTTAGCTTCATCGACCTTATAGATACCGGCGTATTTGTTGGTGTACTTTCGGCTGATCGTGAACGTGTCTGACAGCAATACCCCGGCGCCAAATCGCGTTTCGACTGCCGCAGCGTCCTCCGGTTCCAATGTGAAGGTCGCATTGATGGGCGACTGCTCGTCAAGGTCGCGTCCCTTCGCCTTCGCTTCCCGGCGATGTCTCTTCTCCAGCCACGCGGGATATTGTGTCGGTGACGAAAAGTGCGCCGCGCCCTGAGCGGGCTTGAGCCGTCGCAGCGCTTCTAAAAAAGTGCTCTTTCCGCTCTCGTTTTTGCCGACAAGGCAAGTGATGTCGGGCTGAATCGCAACCTCGGTTGAGTCCAACACGTGCTTGAAATGAGCTATCCTAACTGACTTTAGTAACATCTGAATTCCCACAACTGCGCCCAAACACTATATGGTGTGCATTGCCGTGATACAATTCAAGAATGTGGGGGTCGCAATCGTTCTCGCTCGTAAAGTGCTTACGGTGTCGAGCCTTACGCGGACCTTACTTCTCAGCCTTACGCGAGAAATATCGGAAAAAGAAAAACCCTCTAAGTCATTGACCTAGAGGGTTTATATTGGCTCCGGCGGTAGGGATCGAACCTACGACCAATTGATTAACAGTTATATTTCAGATGAAATCATAGATTCACATGGCAGCACAATTAGTGTATATATTCCAAGAGTTAAGCGGTAATAAGTGATCATAGCGGAACACTGATGCGTATTCCGGGGTGATCCGGCCACCTGTACCGATAGTATCCGGCCACCTGTACCGATTTGATCCGGTCGGGGATTCCGATGGGGTGGACGCCCCCTACGGCATGGCAATGTGCCAAGGTAGCGTTATGAAACAACTACAGGGAGACGTCCATGGACAAGGTTAGCACAATTGGAATGGCTCAATTAGCATTGATTATGCGTGGCGTATTACAGGCAGGATGCCTGCTGCTGCGGCAAGTATCGCGCGCGGCGTTTGGTGGCTCGGAAGGACGGCAAGGTGGAACCACCGAAGGTAGCTGTCCAGGTATTTGGTTGCGATACCCCGATGGCGGCGCAGAAAGGTCTTTAACCGCTCATGCCGACTGTTCACGGTTTGAATGTGCAATTCACCACGGACACGTTCTCCGGCGGTCCGGTCGAGACTTTCATGGCTGACGCCCGTTTCTGCGGCGCAGGGCGGGTACCCGGTGCAGCCATCGGTCACCGGGAGAGCGTCCCCATCAAGACGTGGCTGCAGAACCGTTTTGAGATGTTCGGCTGTCACCGCAGGCAAGACAGCACTGATGGTGGTGCCTGATCGGTCGACCGCAACGGGGACCGGAACCTGCTCCTTCGACAATCCGCGTTTTGAGGCCTTTCCCCCGCGTTTGCGGGCTTTTCGAGAGAGATTACGCTCCCCTTTCCGGCTGCGCGGAAAGAACGTCTCGTCGGCTTCGACGATCCCGCACAGCTTGACCGCACCGACCGTTACAGCCTGAAGAAAGCGATGACGCCAACGAAAAGCTGTGGTGTCGGCCACCATACAACGCCCGTCGGACGCCTTTACCGTTTCGCCGTCGCGCAGGGAAGCTGCAAACTCTGCCCACCTGTCCTTGTGGCGCAAGCGGGCAAGCGGCGTCCCGGTCAGCGCGTTGAAGGTTTTGCGACAGCTTTTGCAAAAGAACCTCGTCAGGCCACTTGCATGGCCTCTGATGATCGCACCGCCCGAAGCGCAGTGCGGACAGATACGCCCCTCGCGAACAGTCGCCTCAGGGAGATCGATCACGCTTTCCAGCGACGAAACCCCGGCAACGAGCCGTCCGGTTTCAGCCCGTTGTTTCGATGAAAGGTTGTCGATCTCGTTAAGCCACACCAAAAAAGCCTGATGATCCATGTGCCGCACCCATAATTTTGTTCATGGTGTGTTCTATCACAGGTCGCCACGCATAATAAATGCTAATTGAGCCATTGGAATTGATATCGCGAAGAACGTTTTTCACCTTCACGGGGCATCGGGCGATGGCGCGGTTGTTTTCCGCAAGGCCCTGTCACGATCTCGGGTGTTGGACTTTCTGGCCCGGTTTGACACGTGTCTTGTCGCGTTGGAAGCTTGTGCGTCTGCCCATTACCGGGGTCGTGAGATTGGCAAGTCGGGTCACGACGTACGGCTGATCCCACCGCAATATGTGAAACCGTTTGTAAAACGTCAGAAGAATGATGCCGCCGATGCAGAGGCTATTGTCGAGGCAGCCTCGCGCCCTTCGATGCGCTTTGTTTCTGTGAAATCTGCGGGTCAGCAGGGTCAGGCAATGGTTCTAAAGACGCGTGATTTATTTACGGCGCAGCGCACACAAGCTGTCAACGCTTTGCGCGGCCACCTCGCCGAATACGGTGTTATCGCCCCAACGGGTCTGGCAAATCTGACCAGACTTGAGGATGCGCTTGGCGATCCAAAATACGACCTGCCAGAGGTGGTGGTCGCGCTCTGCCGCCGGTTTTTCGATCAGATCGAAGCCTTGAGTATGCAAATCAATGATCTGACCCGCCAGGTGAAGGCGATGTCGAGAAAAGACGATACGGCACGCCGCCTGACAACTATCCCCGGGGTCGGACCGATTTGCGCAGTGGCGTTGGCCACACTCGCACCGCCCGGCTCGACATTTGCCAAAGGCCGGGATTTCTCGGCCTGGGCGGGCCTGACACCAAAGCAGCATTCGACCGGCGGCAAGGCACGATTGGGCCGAACGTCAAAAATGGGACAACGTGACATCCGGCGGCTTCTGATTATCGGAGCGATGTCCGTGATCCAGGCCACCGAGAGGCGGGGCGGTGCACCGGACGGATCGTGGCTGGCGCGAATGCTGACCCGCAAGCCAAAAATGCTGGTCGCGGTTGCCTTGGCCAACAGAATGGCGCGTACGGCATGGGCCTTGATGACGAAAGGCGAAGTTTACCCGGTTCCGCTCGCCGCCTGACGGCGATGGCGGATGCCAGGGAATGCGGTGGTTCCGAGCGGAGGGTTATGGGCGAAAAGTCGAGAATGACAAGATCAGGAGAACCAGTGATGCCCCGAGCGGCTCTCACCGCGCGATTCCGATTTGGACCTGATCTTCGAACTATCCATAAGGGTCCGCAGCAACCAATCGCCGCAAAGAGAGGCCGGACACACGTAGGAACTCGACCGCATTTCTCATCATCACCGTAAAAAACACTTGCATTTCCGGGGGCGTCCACACACGGGGCATCCGGCCACCCCCATTTCGACACTGTTCAAGCATCTGCGAGGCAATCTGTAGCAAGGCTACTCCGGCGTTCATTTTGAACGGGAGAGAGCCCAATGAAGAGATTGCCAATGCGGAAGATACGGGAAGCTTTGCGGCTTCGATCAGATGGATTTTCAGGACGCCGTGTGGCGCAAAGCCTGTCGGTGGGCCGCGCGACGATATCGGAGTATTTCCGGCGCGCCGATGTTGAAGGCTTGAGCTGGCCTCTGCCAGACGGCTTGTCTGATGCAGACCTGGAGCAGCGGCTGTTTCCCTATAGCCCAGGCGAAGCGCGTGGCGGCGTTCCTCAACCGGACTGGGCCTGCGTACACGCAGAGTTGCGGCGCAAGGGTGTGACGCTTTCACTGCTTTGGGAAGAGTATCGCGGAGTTCATCCGGATGGATACGGCTACAGCGGATACTGCGAACTTTACACGCGCCGGGAAGGCAAGCTGTCGCCGGTGATGCGTCAACGTCACCCTGCTGGCGAGCGCCTGTTTGTCGACTATGCGGGCCACACCGTGGATGTTGTTTGTCCCAAAACCGGAGAGGTGCGCACAGCGCAGATCTTTGTCGCAACGTTGGGCGCGTCCAATTACACCTATATTGAAGCCACGTGGACGCAGAGCCTGCCGGACTGGATATCCAGCCATGTTCGGGCCTTTGAGTTTTTCGGCGGCGTGCCTGCGCAGTTGATCCCGGACAATCTCAAGGCAGGCGTCACCAAGGCCTGTTTTTATGATCCAGCCATCAATCGCACCTACGCAGATATGGCCAGTCACTATGACACGGCTATTATTCCGGCTCGCCCACACAAACCCAAAGACAAGGCCAAGGTTGAAGGCGCTGTGTTGCTGGCCGAGCGCTGGGTTTTGGCACGGTTGCGCAATCAGCGGTTCTTTGGCCTTGATGAGGTGAACGCCGCGATCGGACCATTACCGGAACAGCTCAATGGCAAGGTCTCGCGCCATCTTGGGGCCAGTCGCCGGGAACTGTTTGAGCGCCTGGATCGCCCCGCACTCAAGCCGCTGCCCGTTACCTCATACGTTTATGCCGAGTGGAAGCAGTGCCGCGCGGGTCTTGACTACCATGTTGATATTGGCCGTCACTATTACTCGGTGCCGCATCAATTGTTAAAACAAAAGCTATGGGCTCGGATCACCGCACGCACGGTAGAGGTATATTTTAAAGGGCAACGCGTCGCCTCCCACGCCAGAACCTCTGGCAATCGCCAACATTCCACTATCCGCGATCACATGCCCGCGCATCATCGCTTCCGGATCGATTGGACGCCTGAGCGCATTCGCGGGCAAGCCGTGCGCATTGGACCAAACGTCGAAGTGTTTGTCGATGTGGTCATGCGCAAAAGACGCCATCCAGAACAGGCATATCGAAGCTGTCCTGGTGTGATCAAATTGGCCAAGGCATTCGGCAGCGACCGCTTGGATGCTGCCTGCGCCCGTGCGCTTGAGATCAACGCACATTCCTACACATCACTGCATTCCATTCTCAAGAATGGTTTGGATCGCCCGCGCCGCGAACCCACCACGGACGGCCCCGCGATCACTCACCCCAATATCCGTGGTGCGGATTACTTCCATTGAAGAGGACAGGATATGCTTGATCATCCAACGCTGGATCAGCTCAGAACGCTCAGGCTCGACGGTATGGCGGAGGCCTTTGCCGAGATGCAGTCGCAAGACGGCACAGCCAATCTGACCCATGCTGAATGGCTCGGTCTGTTGATCGACAGAGAAAGCAGTAGCCGAGAGACCAAACGTTTTGACAGCCGCATGCGCACAGCCAGGCTGCGCCATGTAGGCGCGTCACCGGAAGACGTGGATTACAAGTCGCGACGCGGCCTCGACAAAGCCCTGTTCCAGCAGATGCTGACCGGACGCTGGATCAAAGACAAACGCAACTTGATGATCACAGGGCCCTGTGGTGTCGGGAAAACATGGCTGGCCTGCGCACTCGCGCAAGCCGCCTGTCGGGATGGGGTCACCGTGCTTTACAGACGCATGCCGCGCCTCTTTGACGAGTTGGAACTGGCTCACGGGGACGGGCGTTTCCCGCGCCTGTTCAAGGCTCTCACCAAAACCCAACTGCTGATCCTGGATGACTGGGGCCCTGATCGCCTCGAAGCAAGTCAGCGGCGCGATCTGATGGAAATTGTCGAAGATCGCTATGAAGTTGGGTCAACCCTGATCACCAGCCAGCTGCCTATCGACACATGGCACGATGTCATCGGTGAGCCCACCTTCGCAGATGCTATCCTCGACCGCCTCGTACACAATGCCTGCCGCGTCGAACTTGACGGTGTCAACGGCGGAGTAAAATCCGGCCACTGGGGCGGAGCAAAAGTCGGCCAGTTTGTGGAGTGCGCCTTGGGGCGTGTGGCCACCAATCAGCAAGCACGTTCCAAGGCGCATTGGCCGTCAGGCCGATTGTTCAGTTGTCAGGTTGAAGGGTTGGCAATACGTGCGCGGCTCTGATTGAGGCGGTAGCTTTCGCCGTTCATCTCGAGGATGTTGACGTGATGTGTCAGCCGGTCCAGGAGCGCGCCGGTCAAGCGTTCGGTGCCGAATGTCTCGGTCCATTCCTCGAAGGGCAGGTTCGATGTGATCAGGGTTGAGCCACGCTCGCAGCGCTGAGAGATCAGCTCGAACAGAAGCTCGGCGCCGGTTTTGCTCAAGGGGACGAAGCCCGGCTCGTCGATGATCAGCAGTTTGACCTTGGCCAGTTTGCGCTGAAGCTGCAGGAGGCGTTTCTCGTCGCGGGCCTCCATCATCCCGTGCACGAGAGCTGCGGCGGTTACGAAGGCGACAGGCAACCCTTTCTGGCAGGCGGTCAGCCCCAACCCGAGAGCGACATGGGTTTTGCCGGTTCCCGACAAGCCAACGACAGACTGCCCGCTTTCCGGGATCTGAGGTTCGGATTTGTTATCCGTTTCATCCTCGGGCGGGACAGGTGGTGCAGGTGGTCGCGCGATCGTGTCGTGGTGGAGCCGCGCATCTGACGATTGTTCAATGTGACGGAACGCTGGCAAAGATCCCCGCCTGGATGACCGAGGAGGGATCGGGAGAGGCGGTGGTCGTTCGTGATCCTGCGCTTTCGGTTGCGGCGCTCCTCGAGGCCCGCGCAATAGTGGATCGCTCCTTACGCTTGCCGGGCGGGGAATCATCCCCGGACAACGGAGGCGAGAATGACAGCAACCAATCCTCTTCAACTGCATCTGTTCGATGCCAGCCCCGATCCCGCAACGATCCCGCAACGATCCCGCTGGACCGCCGACGGCGTCTGCTGACGCTCACGGGAGCGCTTCTGAGCGAAGCCGCGCGCGACATGACGGACCTGGAAGACCCGTCTGCGGCGAGGGAGACACAGGATGAGTAACGTTGGCTCTGATCATCTGGCGCGCCAGGCCATCGTGTATGTCCGGCAATCGACCGCGGGCCAGGTCGCGCATAACCTTGAAAGCAAACGGCGCCAGTACGCTCTTGTGGAGCACGCCCGCCAGCTTGGATGGACCGATGTAGAGGTCATCGACGATGATCTTGGCCGCTCGGGCTCCGGCGTCGCACGGCCCGGTTTCGAGAAGCTTCTCGCCCGGATCTGCGAGGGCCGTGTTGGTGCGGTGGTGTCGATCGAAGCCTCGCGGTTGGCGCGCAATGGCCGCGATTGGCACACGCTGCTGGAGTTTTGCGGTCTGGTTTCCACGCTCATTGTCGATGAAGATGGGGTCTATGATCCGCGCCATCCCAATGACCGCCTGCTGCTCGGTATGAAAGGGACCATGAGCGAGATGGAACTGTCGATCCTTCGGCAACGGTCCCACGAGGCGCTCCGCCGGAAGGCACGCCGCGGTGAGCTGTTCATGACGGTTGCCATTGGCTACGTGCGCATCGGCCGGGATCGGATCGACAAGGACCCTGACCGGCGGGTCCAGGACGCCATTGGATTGGTGTTTGCCAAATTCGACGGGATGCGGTCCGTCCGGCAGGTACATGTGTGGCTCCGGCAAGAACAGATCTCGCTCCCGGCGGTTGTCCACGGATCGGCCGGGCGCGAAATCCGGTGGAAACTGCCCGTCTACAACACGGTCCTGCACATCCTCAACAACCCGATCTATGCCGGGGCCTATGTGTTTGGCCGCACCGGCTCGCGCACGGTGATCGAGGACGGACGCAAGCGTGTGATTCAGGGGATACGCAAGCCACAGGAAGACTGGGATGTTTTGATCCCCGATCATCATGATGGTTATATCAGCTGGAATACCTACGAGAGGAACCAGCGATTGATTGCGGACAACGCCACAGGAAAGTTCGGCCCGGGGCGCGGTGCCGTACGGCGTGGCGAAGCTCTTCTGGCCGGGCTTCCGAGATGCGGCCATTGCGGGCGCAAACTTCACGTCGCCTATTCGGGCAAGGGCGGCAACACCGGCCGCTATCATTGCCGCGGCAGCCAGTTCAATCACGGTGGCGCGCGCTGCATCTCGTTTGGTGGCATGCGGGTCGATCAGGCAATCGGCGCCGAAATCATCGCGCGGTTGCAACCGCTCGGCATCGAGGCGGCACTCGAGGCAGAGGTGGCCCAGGGTCAGGCACATGGGGAGAAGCGCCATCAGCTTGAGCTGAGCCTGAAGCAGGCGCGCTACGAGGCCTCCCGTGCCCGGCGCCAGTACGATGCGGTCGATCCCGACAATCGTCTGGTGGCGGGAGAACTGGAAGCGCGCTGGAATGCGCGGCTTGGCGCGGTCACCGCGCTCGAGGATCAGATCAAGGCGCATGATGCGGCGGCCCTGTCGCAAAAGGCGAGCACCGCAGATCGCGACAGGCTGTTGAGCCTAGGGGCCGATCTTGAGCGTGCGTGGACAAGCCCAGGTGCTGCACCTGCCACCAGGAAACAGATCATTCGCACTCTGGTCGAGGAGATCATTGCCCGCGTTGACGGAGAGACGATCGAGCTTGTTGTCCGCTGGCAAGGCGGCGCACATTCCGCTCTGGCTGTCCGCAAGAACCGCAGCGGCCAGCACCGCTGGAGTACCGACCGGGATATCGTCGATCTCGCACGTGCGCTGGCCCGTCTCATGCCTGACAAGCTGATTGCCGCAACTCTCAACCGGGCAGGCAAGGTGACCGGCCGCGGTCACGGATGGACGCAATCGCGGGTATGCAGTCTGCGCAATCACCATCAGATCGATGTCTATCGTGAAGGCGAACGCCAGGAGCGCGGTGAGATGAGACTTGACGAAGCAGCCGAGGTCTTGGCAATCAGTGCATCAAGCGTCCGCCGCCTGATCCAGGAAGGCCGGCTGCCGGCGCAACAATTCTGCAAAGGTGCCCCCTGGATCATCAAAATGGACGAACCGGGCAGGAACGATGTCATTGAAGCAGCGGACAAAAGGCGCGGCAGCCGCCCGCCGTCTCAAAATCCGCATCAAAAAACACTTGTCTTATAGAGACATAGCGAGGTGGGCATTATGAATCAGGATCGGACGGGCCGAGCGCGATGACGTTCTCCCTGCGCTCGATCCATTCACAGCGCGCCAGTTCCAGCACCATCATCTTGTTCAGACCGGGGATGGCCGTAAAGTCGAAGCTGTCGAGGCTTTTGACGGTTGGAAACTTTGCCGCCTTGATCCGGCGCTCGACCATGCGCCTCTCCCGATCGATTGGTTCCAGCTCGGTCAGCCGGGCTGGATAGCGCACATGATCCAGGCCTTCCGCCGCACAAATGCGCGCTTGCTTGTCATGCTCGCGCAGGAAGGTGGGCAGGCGCAGAGTCTTGAGGTGGTGTGTCAGCGGCAGTTCGGGTGCATCCGTCATGCGTCACCTCCTGACAGAAGGCTCATACAGGAAGAAGCCGAGGTGGTGGCGATGTTGGTTCCGGGCAGGAACGGATAGACATCCAAATCCAACCTCGGGGGCCTTCGCTCGACGCGGCACAGGACGAGGTGCTTGATCGCATCGAAGCTGACCGCCCCCATTCGCAGGGCGTCTTTGACGGCAAGATGCAGCACCTCCAGCTCGAACCGTTCCGACAGGCGCAGGACCTGGACATACTCCCTTTTGCCCGCCTTGCCCTGCCGGGCTTCCAGCAAGCGCCGGAGCGTGGCGAAGGCGTCAGGCAGTTCCCAACCCTGCAAGGGCGCAGCCTGATCGAAGGACATGATCCTGCGCTCGATCAGCGGCAGGTAATGCAGCGGGTCGAACACCATGTCACCGCTGTCATAAGAGCGGGGATGATCGGCGATCACCTCAGTGGCGCAACCGATAACGACGCGGATCACGAAGCCCTTGATCCAGACCGCGCGGTGGCCATATGCGACCGGTACCGAGTAGTCGTTACCGCGATACCGCAGCACCGATGTCGATGTGACCTGGCCACTTTGCAACTCACAGGCCTCGAAGGGTGCGCCGGGCAAATCCTGCATTGCCGCCGGATCGGCTTGCAGCCGTTCGCCGATGCTGGCCTTGTGTCCGCGCAGGACATCGTCCTGCCGTTTGCGGCATTGCTCTTCCAGGTGAGCGTTGAACGCATCCCGGTCCGGAAAGGACGGGATCGGCACCATGAAGTCGCGCCGCCCGTAGCCGACCAACCCCTCGACCGCTCCCTTGTCGTTCCCCTTGCCGGGACGGCCGTAGCGATCCCGGACCACATAATGCGACAGCATTGCGCTGAACCGTTGGGTTCTTTGCCGGGTGCCGTCCGGCAGGATCCGCGCCACCAGGCAGCGGTCATTGTCATAGAGGATCGACAGGGGAACCGCCCCAAAGAAAGCAAAGGCATGCACATGCCCATCCAGCCAGGCCTCGGTGGTTGCCGCAGTGTAAAACACGCATCGCTCTGCGGCAGATCAAAGGCGAAGAAGTGCGCCTTCCGCTCAACGCCGCCAATCACGACAGGCGCTTCACCAAAATCCGCCTGCGCATGCCCGGGCGGATGTGTCAATCGCAGAGTAAAATGGGTCCATGTCGCGGCGTAAAAATGGGCCACTTCGGTTGATGTTTTTGTGGCGCTTTTGCACGCGTGCTCGTCACAAAGCTGAAGCGTGCCAAAGCGCATGCTGGCCATAAGGCCAGCATTATTCTGACTGTGATTGCGGGCTGGTTATTTTCGGTTGTTGCGACTGTGTTTGAGCCGATAGCTTTCGCCATTCATCTCGAGGATGTGGACGTGATGGGTTAAACGATCGAGTAGCGCACCGGTCAGCCGCTCAGAGCCAAAGACTTCAGTCCATTCATCGAAGGGCAGGTTCGAGGTTATGATGATGGAGCCGCGTTCATAGCATTGGGATATGACCTCGAAGAGCAGCTCTGCGCCAGATTTGCTGAGCGGTACGAAGCCCAGTTCATCAATGATCAACAGGTTCTGGCTGGTCAGTTGCTTTTGAAGGCGCTGCAATCTCCGCTCATCTTGAGCCTCGATCAGATCATGGACTAATGCCGCAGCCGTTGTGAAGCGCACCTTCAGTCCTCTTTGACATGCAGCCAGCCCAAGTCCCAGGGCGATGTGTGTCTTGCCCGTGCCTGACGGGCCGAGCGCGATGATGTTCTCCCTGCGATTAACGTAATCGCATCGTGCCAGATCCATCGTCAGGGGCTTGTTCAAGCTTGGCATGATCTTGAAGTCAAAGCTATCCAAGCTCTTGGTGCTGGGGAACTTCGCCGCTTTGATGCGCCGTTCAATCATCCGGCGTTCGCGGTCGATCAATTCCATCTCACACAGCCGCGCCAGATAGTGGATGTGATCTTTGTTCTCTGCAGCACAGAGCTGCGCCTGTTTGGCATACTCGCCTTGGAACGTTGGCAGTCGCAGTTGTTTAAGATGATGCCGTAGAAGAATCCGAGGGGCTTCGGTCATGCCGCGGTCCTTCCCATCAAGCTCATGTAACTGGATGGGCGTGTTGTGCCGACATTGGCCTTGGGCAAGTATGGATAGAAGTCCAAATCCAATCGTGGTGGCCGCTTCTCAACCCGACACAGTACAAGGTGTTTTACGGCGTCATAGCCAATTGCACCCATATCTATTGCCTGCTGGATTGCGCCTTGCACAACATCCATTTCGAAGGTCTCCAAAAGGCGCAAGACTTGAACGTATTCTCGCTTGCCCGGCTTACCCATTCTGGCTTCAAGCAGTCGGTGCAGCGTGGCAAATACATCTGGCAAATGCCAACCCTGCAAAGGCGCGGCCTGATCCAGGGCACCCACCTTTTGTTCAAGCAGGGGCAAAAAGTGCAATGGGTCAAAGACCATATCCGCTGATGTGTAGGATCGTTTGTGCCGCGCAATAATCTCATTGCCGCAGCCGATGATAACCTCATGCACAAACCCACGCACATGAACATCGTGGTGCGCATAGGCTACTGGCACCGAGTAATCATTGCTGCGATAGCGCACCATTGAGATCGACGTTGCACGCGTGCTGACGTGATCGCAGGCTTCATATTCTGCGACGGGCAATCCCATCAGAGCATCCAAATCCGACATCAGGCGTGCGCCTATGGTTTGGGTGTGACCCCGCAACGTATCGTCCTGACGTGCTAAACACTTCTCTTCCAAATGTGCGTTCAGATCATCAAAGCTGTCATAGCGAGGTGCGGGAACCATGAAGTTGCGGCGGGTGTATCCAACCATGCCCTCAACGTTGCCTTTATCGTTCCCTCGCGCGGGTCTGCCAAACTTGTCATCAAACAAGTAATGCGACTGCAGTTCCGTAAACCGACGTGTGCGGATGCGCGTCTTATCCCCGAGTATCCGAGCCACGGCGATCTTGGTATTGTCGTAGAGAATGGATTGCGGAATGCCGCCAAAGAATGCAAAGGCGGACACATGGCCATCGCAAAACGCCTCGGTTGTCTCAGCTGGATATCCCTTCACAAACACCGCATCAGAATGTGGCAAGCTCATCACGAAGAAGTGGATCTTGCATTCCACGCCACCGATCACGCCCAGCGTCTCACCAAAATCAACCTGCGCATGGCCCGGCCGATGCGACAACGGCACAAACACCTCTTTGGTGCGCCGTTTTTGCTCGCGCACGTAATAGGTCACCGTGGTCAGGCTGCCGGCATATCCATGCTCATCGCGCAGCCGTTCAAAGATGCGCTTGGCCGTGTGTCGCTGCTTTTTGATCAGGGCTTTGTCTGTGCGCAGTATCTCATCGACCACACCAACATAACCATCAAGCGTTGGCCGCCGAGGCGCTTCCGACCGACGATACCCAGGCGGAAGTTCATGGCGCAGCATCTTCGCGATCGTCTTACGATCTTTGTTCTCTAATCTGTCAATGCGTGTTTCCTGAGTTTCCTGCTTTTGATGTCAGAGGTTGCCTTTGTTCTCTTCGAACTCTGAGGTTCATGATGGGGTTGGCTGGGTGTGGGTCGGCAATGTTGAAACCGCAATCATACCGTTGGTCTTGGCTGTTGCTACAGAATCGGCGCCGTGTCTCACGCCCTCCCTCGGGCATCGTCCCAGATGGGAACTTTGATTTAGGAATCCTCGTTGTCGCCTCGTAAGCCTTACGCGGACTGGAAGTCAGTTTTGTCTCGCATAATGGCATGAAGTATGATTGCCAGACGACGCGCCAGAGCCACTCGGGCCTTTCTCATCGTTGAGCGCGCACCGATTGCGAGGGCCCATGTCTTCAATTTGAGCGGAGCGGCATACCGCGTCAGCATCACATTGGCGGCCTCATAGAGAAGCGTTCTGACGCGCACGTCGCCCCGCTTTGAGATGCTGCCCGTGTAGTCGATTTCACCAGATTGATGCCGTCGCGGCACCAGTCCAAGATACGCCCCCACATCACGCGATTTCCTGAAACGCGACGGATCATCAATTGCTGCGGCAAAGGCCAATGCTGTGATCGGACCGACCCCTGGTACCGTCATAAGGCGCTGGCAGACTTCGGATTTGCGGGTCATCTTTTTGATGTCGCCATCAATGGCTGCAACCGCCGCGAGGATTGCTTCGCGTGCTGCGAACAGTCCGCAAATTGCGGCATGGAGGCCAGGCACTCCATCGCTAACTTTTAGCGCCGCGTTTTTGAATGCCGGAGACAAAGCTCGTGGCAGCCGCACGCCGAAGACGACGACCAGACCGCGGATCTGATTGTCGAGCGTCACACGCTGTCCGACCAGCTTCTTGCGGGCTGCGATCAGCGACCGGATTGCGTGCGCTGACAGTGATTTGACATGGGTCGGCTTGTAGAATCCCGTCCGCGCCAGGTGTGCCAAACCGCGGGCATCATTGCGGTCCGTCTTGTGGCCGGCCAGAGATTTAAGGGCCTGATATGCTTGCCTGCTCTCGATGCAAACAACCGGGACACCAAGCTCCGTCAGCCCATGGTAAAGCATTGGTGCCATCCGTCCCGTTTCAAATACAACTTTGGCACATGGTGGTCCAGAAGCGAGGAAGTCAGCGATCGCTTTTGGTGTTGAGCTCGCTTTTCCTTCACGAATAAGGGCCCCTTCACGATCCAGAATGCAGATATGCGTCTCTTCCATGGACACATCCAAACCAGCAAAATATTCCATTGGTCAGTCTCCTTTTCAATTGCATGTGCATCCAGAATAACAGGGGTAACTGAGTGCTGATCCTGATTACGCCATGTTGAAAAACCGCGCCGCTTCTCGGCCAGACATACCGTCCTTCAAACAAGCACGGCGCACACGACTATAAATATCCACAGAATACATCTCCCGCCCTCCGAATAAACGAAGGGCACAAACTGGCGGACTTTTACTCCGCTACAACTGCGATATGCAGCCGCTTCTGTGGCCCAATATTGCTCCGCGTTTTACAATTGACTTTCGCCTCTATTTTTGGGTGGGCGGCCACGGCGTTTTGGTGCGGGTGGCGGTGTAATTGGTGCGTTGGTGCGTGCGTGTTCCGGGATCAGGTCTGAGTGACCGCGCAGCCGGTAACTTGCGCCTTCGATCTGGACGACGACGGCATGGTGAAGCAGCCGATCGAGGAGCGCGGTGGCGACGACGGGATCACCGAAGACATCACCCCATTCTGCAAACCCGCAGTTTGACGTGAGGATCATCGCGCCCTTTTCGTAGCGGGCGTTCACGAGTTGGAAGAACAGATTTGCGCCGCCCTGAGTGATCGGCAGATAGCCGATCTCGTCGACGACCAGCAGCGATGATCTGGCGTAAAACCTTATCTTTTCGGCAAGCAGGCCCTGGCGCTCTGCCTTTGCCAGAACCTCAACCAACTCTGCCAAGGTCGCGCGATAGACCTGCATGCCCGCTTTGACGGCGGCAACGCCAAGGGCGGTGGCCAGGTGGCTTTTGCCGGTGCCGGGTGGCCCGGGAAAATGGACAACTTCTGCGCGTCGGATGAAGTCGAGCCGGGCGAGAGCCGCAATGCGTTCGCGATCGAGCGACGGCTGGAAGCTGAAGTCGAAGCTTTCCAGTGTTTTGATGGGTAACAGCTTGGATGTACGCAAGGCCACATCAATACGCCGGGTCTCGCGGGTGCTGTATTCCTCGGACAAAAGGCTGTCGATAGCCTCAATCGCAGTGATCTCGCCCTGTTCCAGCTTCTGCACGGTATGATCGAGCGCTTCGAGCGCACGTGGCATCTTCAGCCCAACCATCGCACCCCTGATCCGATCGAGAACCTCTGTCATTGCGATGCTCCCTGTGCCGCCATGCGTTCACCGACAGCGCCGTAAAAGTCCAGGGATCGGCGCGCGATGGCCGACGATTGCGGTGATATGCACTGAACCGGCGGGCCCTTTCGGTGTGCGGGATCAACGCGCCGCTGGTTCTTACCGCTCAAGATCGGGTGGCGGGCAACCAACTGTCCGTCCTCAAAGATCCGAACCTCGTGCGTGTGGTTTTGGACCTCAAGCACGCGCTTCCTCGTTGTATCGGGCACGCTGTAATAATTACCCGCAACCGAGACCATGCCCTCATGGCTGACCCGGCGCTCAACAGTCAGAACCGCGTTGTAAGGAATTGCGGGCAACAGTTTCAGACTGGATTGTTCCTCGGCGAAGGCCTCATCAATGACGCGCAAGGTCGTGGCGTGAGTGCGCGGATTGGCAATACCCGTCCGCCATAGGTCGAACCGGGCGTTCAGCTCGTCGATGTTGCGGAACGTCCGCGCCAGAAAGAAGTCCTGACGGATATAGCGGAAAGGTCTTTCGACTTTCCCTTTCGTCTTCGCCCGATAAGGCTGGCACGCACGGGGCACCGTGCCGTAGTGATTGAGCAAAGCAACCAGGGACGTGTTGTAGGTCACAACGCCGCTCTCATCCTCGCCAATCACCGCTGTTTTCATACGATCATAGAGAATGTGTTCCGGTGATCCGCCCATCTCTTCAAATGCCGCGATATGACAGCGCATCACAGATTGCAGGTTCTGGCTCGACACGAACCGACCCCAGAGCCAGCGAGAATGGCCAGGCACCATCGAGAACAGCCAGACCTTGCGCGTGACGCCCGGCTCGTCCGTGAACGAGACACTGAACTCCGCAAAATCCACCTGCGCCTGCTTGCCTGGGGGCGTCTCAAACCGCCGCTCAAACTGTGTACGCGAAGGCGGACGAACTTCCCGCAAAAATGGCTTCAGCGTTGAATAGTATCCGTCTTAATCAAGCGCCATTTTCGCCCATTTCCGATCGCTCTTAATCAGTAAGTTCGCCAACAAGATTAGTTTACGCATGATAGCGGTAAAGGCGACCTTTGCAGGTTTTCCGGCGTTGATGAGTCTTTCGTAAAACTGTTTCATATCCGGGTTGTGCCGCGCAGCGACAACGGCTGGCATATAAAGTGCATCCCGCAGGTGTTTACGTCCGCCCTGAATGAAGGCTTTGCCAGTCCACCGCCCAGACTGGCGCGTCATTGGTGCAAGGCCAGCCAGGCTTGCAGCCTGTTTCTCCTTTAGCGTTCCAAGTTCTGGCATTTCAATAAGAAGGGCCGCTGCGCTGATCTTTGAAAGGCCCGGGATTGAACAAATGATGTCCAGGGCGCGGGACATTTTCGGCGTGCTTTGCAACATTGTATTAATGGCCTCATCCACTTGGGAAAGCTGGGTGTTCAACTGGGTGATGCGCGCCTTTGCCTGACGTTTCAGGATTGGCAAAGTCAGTGTTTTCTGACGGTTGAGTGCACGGGTTCGATCTTTGACCAAAGCCTGTCGTGCGACATGTAATTCTTTGAGATTGCGTTGTATATCTGATGTTTGAACCTGTGCCTCTAGAGAGAATGTCCGGCCCATAACGGCCAGCATTCGCGCATCAACCTTATCGGTTTTGGCGCGAACACCGTGTGCTTGAGCAAAGCGTCGCGCTTGCAACGGATTTACTTTTACCAGTGGAAAATGGGCGGCCATGGCGACTTCAAAGGCGCGATGATACGGGCCGGTTGGTTCATAGATAACCCGCGCGATGTCGTGATCGTTCAACCAGCGCTGCAAGGACGCAAAACCGGCTTTGTTGTTATCGAACTGGGCCGAAGCGTTATCGCTCAGTCGATGCACATCCAAAGTTGCTTTGGAAATATCTACTCCGATGGTATCATCTGTCATCTTATCCGTGTCCTATGCTTGTCATGCGAAGTCAGCGCTTCGCGTATCCGTTCAGGCCTCATGGAAAAGACGGCGGTAATCTGACTATTCAACGGTCCTGAATGACCAAGCTCCTTTCGATCCTCCCGCCGCCGCTGGCCGGCATAATCAAAGTGCCGGACAGCGGCTCTCTTTTACATGAGAGCCACGTAAGATCATAAGACAAGCTCCCCTCATACCCCGGATCCCTGATCTCGCGCAGAAGGCGGCACCCGGACAAATCAGGAAACGACGCCACCCGTTCGGTCAAATACGCCGCGTAGGGGTCCAGCAAACCCACTCTTGGCGCGCGCGGACCATAGACCGGCGCCACCAACCCTCTCTCGATGTACTTCTTAACCGTCTTGCGGTCGCACCCGACTTTCCGGGCAATGGCTGAAATACTCAAACCTTGTTGATGTAAATCGTTGATCAAAACGATCTCCTTGATTCCCTGCACTCGGTGGCCCCTGTTGCTCATTATCGGAACCATCAAGCCTGCTTCTCGCGGCAACGACAATTTTCGAATATTTGAGGTTCGAAAATCGCCGTCGCCGCTAATGTTGGGGAATTTTTAATTACCCGTTTTGGGGAGAATACGGCTGCCACTCATAACAGGCGGTGATCAAATCCGCCACCGACTTCCCGGCTTACGGCCAGGCCCGCACCTCGAACGAGTTGCGCAAGTCGGGGGTGTTTGTATCGCCATCCGGGGTCCGGTCGATCTGGCTGCGCCATGATCTGGCAAACTTCAAAACCCGGCTCAAGGCACTGGAGGCCAAAGTGGCCGCTGACGGCGGCATCCTGACGGAGGCACAAGTGCAGGCACTGGAAAAGAAGAAGCTGGATGATGAGGCCTGCGGTGAGATCGAGACTGCCCACCCCGGCTATCCGGGTTCACAGGACACGTTCTACGTCGGCACCCTGAAGGGCGTTGGGCGGGTCTATCAGCAGACTTATGTGGACACCTGTTGCAAGGTGGCGCATGCCAAACTCTACACCACCAAGACGCCGATCACAGCGGCTGATCCGCTCAATGACCGGGTGCTGCCGTTCTACGAAGAGCACGACCTGCCAGTGCTGCGTATCCTGACAGATCGCGGAACGGAATATTGCGGGCGTGTCGACAAACACGACTTCCAGCTCTTCCTGGCAATTAACGACATCGACCATACCAAAACCAAGGTGAAATCGCCTCGGACAAACGGCATCTGCGAGCGGTTTCACAAGACGATCCTGCAGGAGTTTTACCAGATCACGTTCCGCAAAAAGGTCTATCAATCCATCGAGGAGTTGCAGGCTGATCTGGATGAATGGCTGCGACACTATAATACCGAACGAACTCATCAGGGCAAAATGTGTTGCGGTGGAACGCCGTTCCAGACCATGATTGAGGGCAAGCAGATCTGGAAGGAAAAGTCAGTGAACTGAACTTGGCCTGACAGACGCCGCCGGAAAAACGGCCAACTGTCAGATCAAGTCTGAATTACTACACGTGAGGGCTCCGCGCCGATGCCCATTGCTTACGCCGCCGAATAATGGCACACAAAACCAGAACAAACCCTACTCAAGGGTGGCCCTCATAAAAGGGGCAGGTCATCCGGCAGTTCGCCCCACCTACCGGATTATGAGAAACCACTAATTTCAAGGATTTCTCTTTGGAGCTTGTGTGTGGACCACGTCATCAGACACCGAGGCATCCGAAACAGGACATACGATTGGACGAGCTCCGCAATCAATATACTTGTCTGGCCCGCTTCTTGTCTAGCTCCAAAGTCAGATCAAACGCTTCCCAGTTCGTAAACCAATAGCTGTTAGTCGCATAAACGCTCTGCCTCTCTGCCGCACTGAACTTGAAGGCAGTATCAATTTTTATCTTTGTTGGTTCAGATACGTAAGGACATGTTATCAAATCGAGATAAAGCATTAGCATCTCTGCGTCGTTGTGAGCATAAACAGATTTTTGACCAATGCTGTCGACTATATGCTTTTCCAATCCTGTTTTCAGCACCGAATACCTTTTTGTGTTCCTTAAGAGTAATAGGAGCACCGTTGTTGAAAACATACTGAGTCGCAAAGAAGTTTCGTATTCACCACTCGCATGCTTTTTAAAGCCAAAATAGTTTGCCAGCGTTGACACCTCTATTCGATAATTGCGTCCAAGCTTTTTGAGAACAAGGATGAGGTAGAGTGTTTCTACCTCTCGATATCTCTCAACTCGATTTGACTTCAAAATTCGAACAATATTGTCGTGTGCATACTTGAAAAATTGGTTTTTAAGATCGTCGGAAATGGCTATCTCGTTTAATGCATCAACGACCAAGCTGATTGATCGTGTCAAGCGGACGGTGAAATTAACTCGCTGGGCCGAAGAATAGATAAAGAATGAGAACTCAAGTAGGCCAATCAATGCGTTGATAAAAACTTGTTCATCTGGTTGCAAATCAAGTTTTTGCGTTTTCAAGTCACGGCGGTTTATCAGAAACTTTGAGCATAGTGTTTTGAACGCTTTTTCAATGGCGGCGAAAGTGTAATTCAAATTTTCTTGATACGTGGTCTCTGTTTCCCGTAGAACCGTCTTAAATTCAATAATTAGTTTATTTGCATTTACCTTCGGCGCAAATATCTCAGCTTGATCATCTGTTCCATCAATGGGTTTTCTCTCAAATTCCTTCTCAATCCGCTCAGATAGAAGTGTCTGAACACGATTCTTTGCGATGGTAAGACTAGGGCCTGTTGACATTCGGGGTTCCCATTTTGCCTGAAGTCTGATTCAAGCTTCCAAAATGGAGGTGTTGATGGACGCAAATCGTTTGGCTGTTTCCGATGAGCTTTGGGAGAAGATTGAGCCGCTTATACCGGGCAAGGCAGGCGATCCGGGTGTTACCGCGCGCAATAATCGCCGGTTTATGGAAGCAGTATTATGGCGCGTACGCACAGGGTCCCCATGGCGGGATTTGCCCAAAGAGTTTGGCAACTGGAACAGCCAGTTCAAGCGATTTCGTCGATGGGCCAGGAACGGCGTGTTCGAGAGTCTTTTCAATGCCATGAGTGGCGAGCCGGACCTGGAATATGCCCTTGTCGACGGGACGATTGTTCAAGCTCATCAGAAGGCTTCGGGCGCAAAAGGGGGACTCAACACCAGGCTATCGGACGCTCTCGCGGCGGACTGACGACCAAGGTCGTGGCCTTGGTCGATGCGCTCGGTAACCTGTTCCGGTTTCTGCTTTTGCCGGGACAGGCACACGACATGAAGGGGGTCGCTCCTCTGATCAAGGGGGCTTCCTTTGGGGCGTTGCTGGCCGACAAAGCCTTCGACGCCGACTGGCTCCTGCAAGACCTTGATGAGCGTGGCGCAACCGCTGTCATCCCGCCCAAATCGAACCGAAAAGTTCAACGGGACTACGATACCCACATGTACAAGTGGCGCCATCTCATCGAAAACTACTTCGCAAAGATCAAGGAATTCAGAGGCATAGCAACGCGATACGACAAGACTGATACAAGCTACGCTGCCAACTGGCACCTCTGTGCCATGCTCATTGCAACACGATGATTGTCAACAGACCCTAGTGATTATTGGCTTTTCAATTATCAACGCCTTCTGAGAGTTTAGGCTGAGTTTGTACTCTCGTAGAATTGATGTGAGATGCCTTTCAATCAGTTGCGCCTCATCATCCTTTTTGTAAAAGACAAAAAAGTCGTCCACATAACGAAAAATATCGTAATGAACTTTATTTTTCATTTTCTCTTCAAGAAGCAAACGCCTCTGCAATTCATTGTCTACTTTCTGTAAGATGAGCTCAGCAAATATTCGAGAGAACTCGGGGCCAATTACGATCCCGCTCGTCTCACCGTTGTTCATATTCTGAAGTAGCGCGTCAAAGCGACCGCCAAATGTTTGCTTTGATGGGACAAGGTGATCTTTCGTGGGCATGGTTCCAAGAAGAGCCCAAGGCATCGAGTGGGTGTAGATGCTGTCGAAGCATTTACTAATGTCCAGTTTTAGAAGTTTAACGAAGGCTCAATTAGCATTTATTATGCGTGGCGACCTGTGATAGAACACACCATGAACAAAATTATGGGTGCGGCACATGGATCATCAGGCTTTTTTGGTGTGGCTTAACGAGATCGACAACCTTTCATCGAAACAACGGGCTGAAACCGGACGGCTCGTTGCCGGGGTTTCGTCGCTGGAAAGCGTGATCGATCTCCTTGAGGCGACTGTTCGCGAGGGGCGTATCTGTCCGCACTGCGCTTCGGGCGGTGCGATCATCAGAGGCCATGCAAGTGGCCTGACGAGGTTCTTTTGCAAAAGCTGTCGCAAAACCTTCAACGCGCTGACCGGGACGCCGCTTGCCCGCTTGCGCCACAAGGACAGGTGGGCAGAGTTTGCAGCTTCCCTGCGCGACGGCGAAACGGTAAAGGCGTCCGCTGAGCGTTGTATGGTGGCCGACACCACAGCTTTTCGTTGGCGTCATCGCTTTCTTCAGGCTGTAACGGTCGGTGCGGTCAAGCTGTGCGGGATCGTCGAAGCCGACGAGACGTTCTTTCTGCACAGCCGGAAAGGGGAGCGTAATCTCTCTCGAAAAGCCCGCAAACGCGGGGGAAAGGCCTCAAAACGCGGATTGTCGAAGGAGCAGGTTCCGGTCCTCGTTGCAGTCGACCGATCAGGCACCACCATCAGTGCTGTCTTGCCTGCGGTGACAGCCGAACATCTCAAAACGGTTCTGCAGCCACGTCTTGATGGGGACGCTCTCCTGGTGACCGATGGCTGCACCGGGTACCCGCCCTGCGCCGCAGAAATGGGCGTCAGCCATGAAAGTCTCAACCGGACCGCCGGAGAACGTGTCCGTGGTGAATTGCACATTCAAACCGTGAACAGTCGGCATGAGCGGTTAAAGACCTTTCTGCGCCGCCATCGGGGTATCGCAACCAAATACCTGGACAGCTACCTTCGGTGGTTCCACCTTGCCGTCCTTCCGAGCCACCAAACGCCGCGCGCGATACTTGCCGCAGCAGCAGGCATCCTGCCTGTAATACGCCACGCATAATCAATGCTAATTGAGCCTTAACGAATGAACGTTCAGCCTTATGATACCCATATGACTCATAGAAGCGATAGATGTTACTATATTTTTCATAAGTGAAGTATGAGGCAAAATACTGGTATTCTTTGTGGCTTTCTTCTCTCAGTGCGGCACGCTCCCCAAGCCTATTTTTATGCAGTTTATCATCGTAGAAAACATCTTTTGCAACACTGGCAGGCTTTCGCAGAGAGAACGGACTCAGTCCCGCGTAGTAGGTGATTAAATGAGAGTTTTCATGATAAAAGTTTGCGACTTCCAGCTGATTTCTTGGATGAATGATTGTGAGTCGCCTAGAGTCATTATCCCTGTGAGCTATTTCAAAATGAAAGGGTCTTGTTCTCAATGCATGCTTGGCTCGCCGACGAATAATAGTTTTTCCAAATTCTTGAAATTCCTCGACACAAGCCTTGAACGGCTTCTCAACGTCAAAGATCAACGAAATGGTTGAATCGCAACTATGATCATCGCAATCCCATTCAACACTCACTGACTGTCCCTTGCGGACACGAACATTGAACTGGCTCAAGAAATTGAAGTATCAGATGTCAATCGCAGAGTAAAATGGGTCCATGTCGCGGCGTAAAAATGGGCCACTTCGGTTGATGTTTTGTGGCGCTTTTGCACGCGTGCTCGTCACAAAGCTGAAGCGTGCCAAAGCGCATGCTGGCCATAAGGCCAGCATTATTCTGACTGTGATTGCGGGCTGGTTATTTTCGGTTGTTGCGACTGTGTTTGAGCCGATAGCTTTCGCCATTCATCTCGAGGATGTGGACGTGATGGGTTAAACGATCGAGTAGCGCACCGGTCAGCCGCTCAGAGCCAAAGACTTCAGTCCATTCATCGAAGGGCAGGTTCGAGGTTATGATGATGGAGCCGCGTTCATAGCATTGGGATATGACCTCGAAGAGCAGCTCTGCGCCAGATTTGCTGAGCGGTACGAAGCCCAGTTCATCAATGATCAACAGGTTCTGGCTGGTCAGTTGCTTTTGAAGGCGCTGCAATCTCCGCTCATCTTGAGCCTCGATCAGATCATGGACTAATGCCGCAGCCGTTGTGAAGCGCACCTTCAGTCCTCTTTGACATGCAGCCAGCCCAAGTCCCAGGGCGATGTGTGTCTTGCCCGTGCCTGACGGGCCGAGCGCGATGATGTTCTCCCTGCGATTAACGTAATCGCATCGTGCCAGATCCATCGTCAGGGGCTTGTTCAAGCTTGGCATGATCTTGAAGTCAAAGCTATCCAAGCTCTTGGTGCTGGGGAACTTCGCCGCTTTGATGCGCCGTTCAATCATCCGGCGTTCGCGGTCGATCAATTCCATCTCACACAGCCGCGCCAGATAGTGGATGTGATCTTTGTTCTCTGCAGCACAGAGCTGCGCCTGTTTGGCATACTCGCCTTGGAACGTTGGCAGTCGCAGTTGTTTAAGATGATGCCGTAGAAGAATCCGAGGGGCTTCGGTCATGCCGCGGTCCTTCCCATCAAGCTCATGTAACTGGATGGGCGTGTTGTGCCGACATTGGCCTTGGGCAAGTATGGATAGAAGTCCAAATCCAATCGTGGTGGCCGCTTCTCAACCCGACACAGTACAAGGTGTTTTACGGCGTCATAGCCAATTGCACCCATATCTATTGCCTGCTGGATTGCGCCTTGCACAACATCCATTTCGAAGGTCTCCAAAAGGCGCAAGACTTGAACGTATTCTCGCTTGCCCGGCTTACCCATTCTGGCTTCAAGCAGTCGGTGCAGCGTGGCAAATACATCTGGCAAATGCCAACCCTGCAAAGGCGCGGCCTGATCCAGGGCACCCACCTTTTGTTCAAGCAGGGGCAAAAAGTGCAATGGGTCAAAGACCATATCCGCTGATGTGTAGGATCGTTTGTGCCGCGCAATAATCTCATTGCCGCAGCCGATGATAACCTCATGCACAAACCCACGCACATGAACATCGTGGTGCGCATAGGCTACTGGCACCGAGTAATCATTGCTGCGATAGCGCACCATTGAGATCGACGTTGCACGCGTGCTGACGTGATCGCAGGCTTCATATTCTGCGACGGGCAATCCCATCAGAGCATCCAAATCCGACATCAGGCGTGCGCCTATGGTTTGGGTGTGACCCCGCAACGTATCGTCCTGACGTGCTAAACACTTCTCTTCCAAATGTGCGTTCAGATCATCAAAGCTGTCATAGCGAGGTGCGGGAACCATGAAGTTGCGGCGGGTGTATCCAACCATGCCCTCAACGTTGCCTTTATCGTTCCCTCGCGCGGGTCTGCCAAACTTGTCATCAAACAAGTAATGCGACTGCAGTTCCGTAAACCGACGTGTGCGGATGCGCGTCTTATCCCCGAGTATCCGAGCCACGGCGATCTTGGTATTGTCGTAGAGAATGGATTGCGGAATGCCGCCAAAGAATGCAAAGGCGGACACATGGCCATCGCAAAACGCCTCGGTTGTCTCAGCTGGATATCCCTTCACAAACACCGCATCAGAATGTGGCAAGCTCATCACGAAGAAGTGGATCTTGCATTCCACGCCACCGATCACGCCCAGCGTCTCACCAAAATCAACCTGCGCATGGCCCGGCCGATGCGACAACGGCACAAACACCTCTTTGGTGCGCCGTTTTTGCTCGCGCACGTAATAGGTCACCGTGGTCAGGCTGCCGGCATATCCATGCTCATCGCGCAGCCGTTCAAAGATGCGCTTGGCCGTGTGTCGCTGCTTTTTGATCAGGGCTTTGTCTGTGCGCAGTATCTCATCGACCACACCAACATAACCATCAAGCGTTGGCCGCCGAGGCGCTTCCGACCGACGATACCCAGGCGGAAGTTCATGGCGCAGCATCTTCGCGATCGTCTTACGATCTTTGTTCTCTAATCTGTCAATGCGTGTTTCCTGAGTTTCCTGCTTTTGATGTCAGAGGTTGCCTTTGTTCTCTTCGAACTCTGAGGTTCATGATGGGGTTGGCTGGGTGTGGGTCGGCAATGTTGAAACCGCAATCATACCGTTGGTCTTGGCTGTTGCTACAGAATCGGCGCCGTGTCTCACGCCCTCCCTCGGGCATCGTCCCAGATGGGAACTTTGATTTAGGAATCCTCGTTGTCGCCTCGTAAGCCTTACGCGGACTGGAAGTCAGTTTTGTCTCGCATAATGGCATGAAGTATGATTGCCAGACGACGCGCCAGAGCCACTCGGGCCTTTCTCATCGTTGAGCGCGCACCGATTGCGAGGGCCCATGTCTTCAATTTGAGCGGAGCGGCATACCGCGTCAGCATCACATTGGCGGCCTCATAGAGAAGCGTTCTGACGCGCACGTCGCCCCGCTTTGAGATGCTGCCCGTGTAGTCGATTTCACCAGATTGATGCCGTCGCGGCACCAGTCCAAGATACGCCCCCACATCACGCGATTTCCTGAAACGCGACGGATCATCAATTGCTGCGGCAAAGGCCAATGCTGTGATCGGACCGACCCCTGGTACCGTCATAAGGCGCTGGCAGACTTCGGATTTGCGGGTCATCTTTTTGATGTCGCCATCAATGGCTGCAACCGCCGCGAGGATTGCTTCGCGTGCTGCGAACAGTCCGCAAATTGCGGCATGGAGGCCAGGCACTCCATCGCTAACTTTTAGCGCCGCGTTTTTGAATGCCGGAGACAAAGCTCGTGGCAGCCGCACGCCGAAGACGACGACCAGACCGCGGATCTGATTGTCGAGCGTCACACGCTGTCCGACCAGCTTCTTGCGGGCTGCGATCAGCGACCGGATTGCGTGCGCTGACAGTGATTTGACATGGGTCGGCTTGTAGAATCCCGTCCGCGCCAGGTGTGCCAAACCGCGGGCATCATTGCGGTCCGTCTTGTGGCCGGCCAGAGATTTAAGGGCCTGATATGCTTGCCTGCTCTCGATGCAAACAACCGGGACACCAAGCTCCGTCAGCCCATGGTAAAGCATTGGTGCCATCCGTCCCGTTTCAAATACAACTTTGGCACATGGTGGTCCAGAAGCGAGGAAGTCAGCGATCGCTTTTGGTGTTGAGCTCGCTTTTCCTTCACGAATAAGGGCCCCTTCACGATCCAGAATGCAGATATGCGTCTCTTCCATGGACACATCCAAACCAGCAAAATATTCCATTGGTCAGTCTCCTTTTCAATTGCATGTGCATCCAGAATAACAGGGGTAACTGAGTGCTGATCCTGATTACGCCATGTTGAAAAACCGCGCCGCTTCTCGGCCAGACATACCGTCCTTCAAACAAGCACGGCGCACACGACTATAAATATCCACAGAATACATCTCCCGCCCTCCGAATAAACGAAGGGCACAAACTGGCGGACTTTTACTCCGCTACAACTGCGATATGCAGCCGCTTCTGTTCTCTAATCTGTCAATGCGTGTTTCCTGAGTTTCCTGCTTTTGATGTCAGAGGTTGCCTTTGTTCTCTTCGAACTCTGAGGTTCATGATGGGGTTGGCTGGGTGTGGGTCGGCAATGTTGAAACCGCAATCATACCGTTGGTCTTGGCTGTTGCTACAGAATCGGCGCCGTGTCTCACGCCCTCCCTCGGGCATCGTCCCAGATGGGAACTTTGATTTAGGAATCCTCGTTGTCGCCTCGTAAGCCTTACGCGGACTGGAAGTCAGTTTTGTCTCGCATAATGGCATGAAGTATGATTGCCAGACGACGCGCCAGAGCCACTCGGGCCTTTCTCATCGTTGAGCGCGCACCGATTGCGAGGGCCCATGTCTTCAATTTGAGCGGAGCGGCATACCGCGTCAGCATCACATTGGCGGCCTCATAGAGAAGCGTTCTGACGCGCACGTCGCCCCGCTTTGAGATGCTGCCCGTGTAGTCGATTTCACCAGATTGATGCCGTCGCGGCACCAGTCCAAGATACGCCCCCACATCACGCGATTTCCTGAAACGCGACGGATCATCAATTGCTGCGGCAAAGGCCAATGCTGTGATCGGACCGACCCCTGGTACCGTCATAAGGCGCTGGCAGACTTCGGATTTGCGGGTCATCTTTTTGATGTCGCCATCAATGGCTGCAACCGCCGCGAGGATTGCTTCGCGTGCTGCGAACAGTCCGCAAATTGCGGCATGGAGGCCAGGCACTCCATCGCTAACTTTTAGCGCCGCGTTTTTGAATGCCGGAGACAAAGCTCGTGGCAGCCGCACGCCGAAGACGACGACCAGACCGCGGATCTGATTGTCGAGCGTCACACGCTGTCCGACCAGCTTCTTGCGGGCTGCGATCAGCGACCGGATTGCGTGCGCTGACAGTGATTTGACATGGGTCGGCTTGTAGAATCCCGTCCGCGCCAGGTGTGCCAAACCGCGGGCATCATTGCGGTCCGTCTTGTGGCCGGCCAGAGATTTAAGGGCCTGATATGCTTGCCTGCTCTCGATGCAAACAACCGGGACACCAAGCTCCGTCAGCCCATGGTAAAGCATTGGTGCCATCCGTCCCGTTTCAAATACAACTTTGGCACATGGTGGTCCAGAAGCGAGGAAGTCAGCGATCGCTTTTGGTGTTGAGCTCGCTTTTCCTTCACGAATAAGGGCCCCTTCACGATCCAGAATGCAGATATGCGTCTCTTCCATGGACACATCCAAACCAGCAAAATATTCCATTGGTCAGTCTCCTTTTCAATTGCATGTGCATCCAGAATAACAGGGGTAACTGAGTGCTGATCCTGATTACGCCATGTTGAAAAACCGCGCCGCTTCTCGGCCAGACATACCGTCCTTCAAACAAGCACGGCGCACACGACTATAAATATCCACAGAATACATCTCCCGCCCTCCGAATAAACGAAGGGCACAAACTGGCGGACTTTTACTCCGCTACAACTGCGATATGCAGCCGCTTCTGTGGCCCAATATTGCTCCGCGTTTTACAATCAGAGGTGGTCGCGGAAATTCGGACCAGTCGTTAAGGTGGATCGCATGATGAAAGAAGTGATCCGAAATGAAGAAACGAAAGAACCATTCGCCCGAGTTCAAAGCCAAGGTTGCGCTTGAGGCTATCCGTGATGAGATGACACTGGCTGAGCTGTCCAAGAAATACGGCGTGCATCCAACCCGGATAGGGACGTGGAAACGCGCGGCGATAGAGAACATGGCGACAGCGTTTACGCGCCGGAGTTCAGCCCCCGGGCAGGTGAGCGCCGCCGACGTTGACAAGCTTCATTCCAAGATCGGTCAACTTGTTGTGGAGCGGGATTTTTTGGCCGATGCCTCGCACCGGTTGCTCGGTACGCGAGGCAAAAAATGGTGAGCAAGGATCACAAGCTGAGCATGCGTCGGCAGTGTGCGTTGCTGACGTTGTCGCGTTCCAATCTTTACTATGAACCGAAGGGCGAGAGCGCTGAGAACCTGCGTTTCATGGAAATCATCGACAAGCAGTTCCTGGAAACGCCGTGGTACGGATCACGGCAGATGGCGCGTTACATGAAGCGCAACAATCACGGATGTGGCCGTCACCGTGTCCGACGGTTGATGCGGCTTATGCGTCTGGTTCCGATTTATCAGGAACCCAGCACCAGCAAGAAACATCCGCAGCACAAGATCTGGCCATATCTGCTGCGCAACGCGGTGATTGACCGCCCGAACCAAGTCTGGTGCGCAGACATCACCTATATCCCTATGCGGCGGGGCTTCCTGTACCTGGTTGCGATCATGGATTGGTACAGTCGCAAGGTGCTGGCGTGGCGGCTGTCAAACAGCATGGACGCGGACTTCTGCGTGGAGGCCCTGAAAGAGGCCTTATCAAAATACGGCAAACCTGAGATCTTCAACAGCCATCAGGGCAGCCAGTTCACCAGCGGCGCTTGGATCGACGTGCTGATCGACGCAAAGATCAAAATCAGCATGGATGGGAAAGGCGCTTGGCGCGACAACCGCATGATCGAGCGACTGTGGCGGTCGCTGAAATATGAATGTGTGTACCTGAACGCCTTTGAGACCGGATCAGAAATGCGAGCCGGGATCAGCAAATGGCTGGCCTACTACAACTCTGAGCGCCCCCATTCGACCCACGGCATATTGACCCCGGATGAGGCCTATGCCAGCAAAACAGAACCAATGAGATTAGCAGCCTGAATGAAACCCTGATCCATCTTAGCAAGGCTGCAAACTGGTCGAAAAAGCAGGACCACCTCTATCCACCATTGCTAAAAGATGGCGGAGTTTCAAACGGGAGCATGTCAGAGAGAGTCGCTTTTTGTAGTGAGAATTTGGAGAGATTTCGTCTAGGGCCTGTTGACATTCGGGGTTCCCATTTTGCCTGAAGTCTGATTCAAGCTTCCAAAATGGAGGTGTTGATGGACGCAAATCGTTTGGCTGTTTCCGATGAGCTTTGGGAGAAGATTGAGCCGCTTATACCGGGCAAGGCAGGCGATCCGGGTGTTACCGCGCGCAATAATCGCCGGTTTATGGAAGCAGTATTATGGCGCGTACGCACAGGGTCCCCATGGCGGGATTTGCCCAAAGAGTTTGGCAACTGGAACAGCCAGTTCAAGCGATTTCGTCGATGGGCCAGGAACGGCGTGTTCGAGAGTCTTTTCAATGCCATGAGTGGCGAGCCGGACCTGGAATATGCCCTTGTCGACGGGACGATTGTTCAAGCTCATCAGAAGGCTTCGGGCGCAAAAGGGGGACTCAACACCAGGCTATCGGACGCTCTCGCGGCGGACTGACGACCAAGGTCGTGGCCTTGGTCGATGCGCTCGGTAACCTGTTCCGGTTTCTGCTTTTGCCGGGACAGGCACACGACATGAAGGGGGTCGCTCCTCTGATCAAGGGGGCTTCCTTTGGGGCGTTGCTGGCCGACAAAGCCTTCGACGCCGACTGGCTCCTGCAAGACCTTGATGAGCGTGGCGCAACCGCTGTCATCCCGCCCAAATCGAACCGAAAAGTTCAACGGGACTACGATACCCACATGTACAAGTGGCGCCATCTCATCGAAAACTACTTCGCAAAGATCAAGGAATTCAGAGGCATGGCAACGCGATACGACAAGACTGATACAAGCTACGCTGCCAACTGGCACCTCTGTGCCATGCTCATTGCAACACGATGATTGTCAACAGACCCTAGTTTTCATGACGCCAAACCTCTACGATCTGCGAGAATTCGTCTTTAGGATTGCCTGCCGCGCGACGATTAAACTTTGTGTACGGTTTTTCTTGATGGCCGGTGACAAAAGACAACGTCTCAAGTTTTGACTTAAGACTCCTGCTGGATATCTTGCTAACTTCAGCACTCAAAATCTTATCTAAGGCGGTAAAGCGAGTATAGCTTGTCAGGTTAGGATTACCGAAAAAGACCCCAACAAACGCATTTCCCTTGCTGTTGACCAAACGCGTGTTGGTCGTAAGAAACTTCACTCGTTTGAGTAAAAGCCTGTACGCTGCCTTTGAGTCCCGATGCCTCTGTTTTTCGTATGATTTGAATGATTTGGTGAGCCGATCTCCGTAGCGAGAGAACTTTGATGAAGTAATATCAATTTCAACCTGACCTTTTTTCAGGGTAAATTCCTACCCTAGATAGTCGAATTTTTTCTGATATTGATCTCTGTTGAATTGACAGGTCTTTCCTTCATTCAGTTCGAGACCATGCTGCCTCATCATGCATGTGATTCTTGGTTTAAATTCTGAGGTGTTGCTTGCCTTGCTGGGTGAAACAAGCACGAAAATATCATCGACATATCGGGCATAAAACACTACACCCTCCATCTCTTGGATACCTTGATCAATCACTTTTAGGAATAATTCTGCTAAGTCAGAGCTTATGCCAAGCCCTCTTGGAATACCTTTGTCATGGGAGCCAGACAGTTTTGAGTAATCGCAAAGAACCTGTTTAATAAGCCTGATCGAGTTTGTGCTTAAGAGTTGGTCTTGTACCAATTTATCAACAAGTCGCGTTTGATCGACTGACTCAAAGAAATCGGCGATATCGGTTCTAATGATGACGTATGGAAAATTATCTTTTAGCAAATTTTGGACTCGGGAAACGATCAAGTTCCTGTCTGCGGGCTTGGTTTTGTACAAGCTACGGATGTTTCTAGTGATTTGGCGCAGGGCATAGTAAGATTCAGGTTTGCTATCTCTTTCGTACACGTCTTTGGCGTATTTGCTGTTCTTAGTAAACCCAATGCGAAACGACTTGCGATTGGTCTCTTGGGCGACAGCAGCAAGTTCTGCTGTGATCTTACTTTCACGACCCTTCCTCTGTTTCTCCCCGTTTCGAAACAGCACATCGTATTGTCGTTGGATGTGTTTTGGATACTTTTTAAAAGATGAGTGCCGCTTCTTGAAAGCACGCAGGGCGCGTGCTTTGGCTGAGAGACGTTTTGAAGAAGAATATACCGGAGGAAAGAAGGTTTCATCTTGGTTTCTTCCTTTACGATTGTCTTCATCGTAAATCTCATCAAAGTTTGTCACTGATAAGGTTTGATTAGGGCCTGTTGACATTCGGGGTTCCCATTTTGCCTGAAGTCTGATTCAAGCTTCCAAAATGGAGGTGTTGATGGACGCAAATCGTTTGGCTGTTTCCGATGAGCTTTGGGAGAAGATTGAGCCGCTTATACCGGGCAAGGCAGGCGATCCGGGTGTTACCGCGCGCAATAATCGCCGGTTTATGGAAGCAGTATTATGGCGCGTACGCACAGGGTCCCCATGGCGGGATTTGCCCAAAGAGTTTGGCAACTGGAACAGCCAGTTCAAGCGATTTCGTCGATGGGCCAGGAACGGCGTGTTCGAGAGTCTTTTCAATGCCATGAGTGGCGAGCCGGACCTGGAATATGCCCTTGTCGACGGGACGATTGTTCAAGCTCATCAGAAGGCTTCGGGCGCAAAAGGGGGACTCAACACCAGGCTATCGGACGCTCTCGCGGCGGACTGACGACCAAGGTCGTGGCCTTGGTCGATGCGCTCGGTAACCTGTTCCGGTTTCTGCTTTTGCCGGGACAGGCACACGACATGAAGGGGGTCGCTCCTCTGATCAAGGGGGCTTCCTTTGGGGCGTTGCTGGCCGACAAAGCCTTCGACGCCGACTGGCTCCTGCAAGACCTTGATGAGCGTGGCGCAACCGCTGTCATCCCGCCCAAATCGAACCGAAAAGTTCAACGGGACTACGATACCCACATGTACAAGTGGCGCCATCTCATCGAAAACCATTTCGCAAAGATCAAGGAATTCAGAGGCATAGCAACGCGATACGACAAGACTGATACAAGCTACGCTGCCAACTGGCACCTCTGTGCCATGCTCATTGCAACACGATGATTGTCAACAAACCCTAAGCAAGGTATCTTTAATTCTCTGAGAGGCTGTTCCAAAAGTAGTTGAGTGATATCACGTGTTTATGATTCATTGGTTTTGAAAGAACCTGGAGGATCCCATGACGTGGACAGACATCACCCGCGCGGAGCACAGGCGTAAAACGGGCTTTTATCCAAGCGATTTAACTATGGAGGAATGGGCGCTTGTTCGGCCCCTGTTACCTGCCGCGAAGCGAGGTGGTCGCCCTCGCAAGACGAATCCGCGCCGTGTTGTGAACGCGATTATGTATATGGCGACCACGGGATGTCAGTGGCGCATGATCCCGCAGGATTTCCCGGCGGTCTCGACTGTGCAGAACTGTTTTTACGACTGGCGCGACAACGGTCTGTTACACCGGATCAACCATCTGTCAATGATGGCGGCGCGCGAATTGTCGGGCCGTGAGGCGAGCCCCACTGCGGGCGTTATTGACAGCCAGAGCGTAAAAACAACGGAAAGCGGCGGCATTTCAGGCTTTGATGCGGGCAAAAAGATCAAAGGGCGCAAGCGTCACATCGTGACAGACACGCAAGGTTTCCTGTTGCCGATCCTTGTTCACGCCGCCGATATACAGGATCGGGATGGTGCTGTGGATGTTCTCAAAGCACTGCGCATCCGCTTCCCGCGGCTGGGGCACATCTTTGCGGACGCAGGATATGCAGGGCCAAAGCTTCGGGATGCTTTGGCCCTGCAGGGAAAATGGACATTGGAGATTGTCAAGCGCTCTGACAAAGCCGAGGGGTTCGTTCTTCCACCACGAAGATGGGGTGTCGAGCGAACATTCGCGTGGCCGGGACGTTGCCGTCGTTTGGCAAAAGATCGGGAGGCAACCGTTGAAAGTTCCGTAGCATGGGTTTTGGTTGCCGGTATTCGTCTCTTGACAAGGCGGATAGCAAGGCATTCTGTTCAAACATAAACTTTGGCTCAATTAGCATTGATTATGCGTGGCGTATTACAGGCAGGATGCCTGCTGCTGCGGCAAGTATCGCGCGCGGCGTTTGGTGGCTCGGAAGGACGGCAAGGTGGAACCACCGAAGGTAGCTGTCCAGGTATTTGGTTGCGATACCCCGATGGCGGCGCAGAAAGGTCTTTAACCGCTCATGCCGACTGTTCACGGTTTGAATGTGCAATTCACCACGGACACGTTCTCCGGCGGTCCGGTCGAGACTTTCATGGCTGACGCCCGTTTCTGCGGCGCAGGGCGGGTACCCGGTGCAGCCATCGGTCACCGGGAGAGCGTCCCCATCAAGACGTGGCTGCAGAACCGTTTTGAGATGTTCGGCTGTCACCGCAGGCAAGACAGCACTGATGGCGGTGCCTGATCGGTCGACCGCAACGAGGACCGGAACCTGCTCCTTCGACAATCCGCGTTTTGAGGCCTTTCCCCCGCGTTTGCGGGCTTTTCGAGAGAGATTACGGTCCCCTTTCCGGCTGCGCGGAAAGAACGTCCCGTCGGCTTCGACGATTCCGCACAGCCTGACCGCACCGACCGTTACGGCCTCGGGAAAGCGATGACGCCAACGAAAAGCTGTGGTGTCGGCCACCATACAACGCCCGTCGGACGCCTTTACCGTTTCGCCGTCGCGCAGGGAAGCTGCGAACCCTGCCCATCTGTCCCTGTGGCGCAAGCGGGCAAGCGGCGTCCCGGTCAGCGCGTTGAAGGTTTTGCGACAGCCTTTGCAAAAGAACCTCGTCAGGCCACTTGCATGGCCCCTGATGATCGCACCGCCCGAAGCACAGTGCGGACAGATACGCCCCTCGCGAACATTCGCCTCAGGGAGATCGATCACGCTTTCCAGCGACGAAACCCCGGCAACGAGCCGTCCGGTTTCAGCCCGTTGTTTCGATGAAAGGTCGTCGATCTCGTTAAGCCACACCAAAAAAGCCTGATGATCCATGTGCCGCACCCATAATTTTGTTCATGGTGTGTTCTATCACAGGTCGCCACGCATAATAAATGCTAATTGAGCCTAAACTTTTGAGTCAGACTCTCAGAGAATGGGTTGCGGCACGAAACCGGTTCGCTATCCTATACCCGGAACGGTTCAACAGATGACCCGTTTTAACCGCATGGGCCAAACCCCATACACAGAGCTTCGGACATTCCCGCGCGGGGAGCTTCCACGGTCTCGTGCTCCACCACGGAGGCAGGCCGCATGACCGAAAGCCTGTCCATCCCGTCCACCCCAGACCGGTTGCTGCGGCAATGCCGGCCAAGCCACCTCGTCTGCAGCGCCCCGACAGGCCGCACGAACGACGCAAAAGGACATCCATCCGAGGCAAATCCTCTGGCAAAACTCGGAGACGACCGGCCTGAACCCCCAAGCTGGTGCGTCCGTGACAGTCAAAGACAAAGCCAACCGCCCCTGTACACGACAGTAGAGGTGGTTGAGGGCGCAGATCTGTGATTTTCATTGGGATTCTTCAATCTGCGACAGGAGCATCCCATGATCCGAAAAGCAATCGACACCCTCTCGGCGAAACTATCCGACGGCTTGTCGCTGAGCAATAGCCGCCTCGAAACGCTCTGCCTCCTAGTGATTGGCATTGCCAGCGTGCGAACGGTGAACCTGAGTCACATCAGTGGGGAGATGCCGACGCAGGCCAAGGTTGAAAGCACCTACCGTTGATTGCAGCGCTTTTTTCAGTATGTCAACCTCGGGAAAGACTGGTCTGCCCCTCTTGTTGTCCGGATGCTCGGGCTCTCCGGGAGTCGGCATCTGTGCCTTGATCGCACGAACTGGAAGATCGGGCGCAAAGAGATCAACCTGTTGGTTCTTGCCGTCGCCACGCGCCGCTATCGCGTGCCACTGATCTGGACCGTGTTGGGCAAGGCGGGCAACAGCAACACCTGCGAGCGCATTGCACTGATGAAGCGCTGTCTGGATCTGTTCGGGTCCGGAAGCATCAAGTGCCTTCTGGCGGATCGTGAGTTTATCGGCCTTGATTGGTTGACTTTCCTGCATGAACAGGACGTTCCTTTCATCATCCGCGTGAAGTCGAACCGGTACGTGACAGGCGGGGATGGCGTCCGGCAAAGTCTGCGAACCTTGCTGCGCACCTGCCGTGGCCCGCGCACATTCACGGCCCACTTCAGGGCTGCCGGGGGCACTGCACCGTTTTGGCTGAACTTCGCAGCCAGGCGCATCAAAGGTAAGGAATTGCCTGTCGTTGTCGGCAACCAACCCGCCCATCACGCCCTGACCGTCTATCGCAAACGCCGGGCCATCGAATGCCTGTTCGCCGAAGCGAAGACCAGGGGCTTCAACCTGGAAGACACCCGTCTCCCGATCGCCGAAAAGTCGAGCTTGTTGGTCGGTCTCCTTGCCCTGGCCATGGCATGGGCTGCAAAGGTGGCATCCACCAGGCCCGGAACACGGAAACGGCCTCGAAAGTCTCATGGGCGATACGCCAAATCCATCTTCCGCATTGGTCACGACGAAATCGGAAGGCTCCTGCGAACACAGCCGGAACAAGCCTTCCGACACTGGCCCAAAATCAGGCAGAAAATCGCATGAGTCGTGTACAGGGGCCAACCGCACTCTTTCCCCATAGATAGCACTTAGCCCCTGCGGCTTCCTCCCTGAGAGGTTTGTCAACACGGGCCACAGTCAGCCCGTGCCGAAACCCCGCGCAATGACCCGCGTCGAAAAACCTTCATCAGAGTGGACTTACATCCGATGAACACACCAAGGCAATACAACCGGCAGGGCAATCGCGTTTGGATTTGTCCTGCCACATCGAGGTTGAAAAACATCAAAACCTGACCACAAACGCAACGAGAGAGCAAAAAAGTTCATGCTATGTTCGTCAGCGAAGGGCTTAAATTTCCAAACGCGATTGCCCTGATACAACCGGTCAGACTGGGCGCATCTCTACTGACGGTTTTGGAAGAATTCAGGCGTTGGCTTCGCGAATCTTGTCGGCGGCGTCTTTATCGTACGACACACCGCTTTGCTCAAACAACGTGTCCAGTTCGCCCGTCAAGGTCATCTCGGTGACGATATCGCAGCCACCGACGAACTCGCCTTTGACGTAGAGCTGGGGCACGGTGGGCCAGTCGGAGTAATCCTTGATCCCCTGACGAAGATTCTCATCCTCCAGCACGTTTACATCGGCAAACTCGACCCCCATGAAATTCAGCACACCGGCCACGCGGGAGGAAAACCCGCATTGCGGCATGGCTTTGGTGCCTTTCATGTAAAGCACCACGTTATTGGCGGTGATGGTCTCGTCGATCTGGGTTTTGACGTCGGTCATGATTGGTCCTTGTTTTCGGGTCGCTTTGGACGAAGCGGGAGGAAGTTGTAGATTTTGGCAGCGACAACCAGCGGGAAAAGCAGCATCATCGCGAAGATGTAACCATGGTTGCCTAATGTGGTCAGAAGAACTTCCATGTGACTACTTAGGTGCTTTGGTGGTCAGTGCCAGCGCATGCAGATCGCCAGATGGGCCATCCATCTTGCCTTTCAGTGCGGCATAGACAGCGCGCTGTTGCTGCACCCGGTTCATACCGGCAAAGGAGGCATCGATCACTTCGGCCGCATAGTGGTTTCCGTCGCCGGCCAGATCGGTGATGGTGATCTGGGCCCGGGGAAAACTGACACGGATCAGGTCTTCGATTTCCTGGGCTTGCATGGCCATGGGCGCGTCTCCTAAAAATGTCTTCCTAGGGATGTAGAGCGCGACAGGGGGTTTCGCAAGATGGGCTGGGGCGCAAACGCCTTAGATTTCTTCGCCTTTCTTCAAAAGCTCGTCAATCAGTTGACGTTGCAACCCTTCGCTGTCGCCCCCGCCATATTGCAGCGCCCCGCCGGAATAGAGCGTGCCATAGCTTTGGGTGATGTTCACCACCTGGCCCAGCCCTGAAATCAGCTCGTTCTTTTCAAGGGCGGCGAGGGGATGGATGAACGTGGCCCACGCCATGCCTTGCGCAATCGCATAGCGAGCATCAAGGGCGCTGTCGAAATTGGCTTGCATCATCCGGGTCAGTTCATCGCTGGTCAGCCCATCGGCCTCGCGCACAGGCGCCACGGCACGCATCCGGTTGGCCTCTATGCCGGTGACGATCAGCAGGGGGACATCTGCGATCTGCAATTGCCAGATGCTGCCATCGCTTTGGGCCTTGGGGTCCAGCAGCAAGATAATCTGGTTCAACCGCTCCAGCGTCATCGGGGCGTTTGGGTCGTCTTCGGTCTGGGCCGATACGGGCAGGGTAAGGCTGAGCAGCAGGCTCAGAAGCAGAGAGAGGCGCAAACGCATGGCAAAGTCCTTTGGGTCAGGGTGGGGTCCACTCTGACACGCTCAGGGTTGTGGGGCCATGGTGCTCAACGCACTGTGATGGGCGGTGATCTCAGCTGTCGAAGGTTGCGCCAAAGCTTGTGCGGAAGATCTGTGACAACTCGGCCAGCGGGGTTGACGCGCGGCCAAAGCTGACTGTTTGGCCAGTGAACTTGCCCACTGTCTGGACCGGCACACCGGCCTGACCGGCGGCAATCATCAGGGCCTCAGCCTCGTCAAAATTGCAGGCGATCAGATAGCGCGCCTGATCCTCGCCAAAAAGGAAGCCTGTGTCGTCGCTGTCCAAACAGACGCCAACGCCCGCCGCCTTGGCCAATTCGAACGCGGCCAGCGCCAGCCCGCCATCGGACAGATCGGTACAGGCTTTGATCCAGGTATGATTGGCACGGATGAAATCGCCATTGCGTTTTTCCGCGTCCAGATCGACCGGTGGGGCGGTGCCCTCGACGCGCCCCTGCATTTCTGCAAGAAGGGCGGATTGGCCCAGATGGCCGTCGGTATCGCCGATCAACAGCGCCACATGCCCATCGCGTGCCTGTCCGGTGATTGCCTGATCCACATGGGCAATCAGGCCGACAGCGCCAATCGTCGGGGTGGGCAGGATCGCCGTGCCATCGGTTTCGTTGTAAAGCGAGACATTGCCCGACACGATCGGCATATCAAGGGCCGAGACTGCCGCCCCGATGCCTTTGATCGCGCCGACAAACTGTCCCATAATCTCGGGCTTTTCGGGGTTGCCGAAGTTCATGTTGTCGGTGGTGGCCAGCGGTGTGGCCCCAAGGGCGGTCAGGTTGCGATAGGCCTCGGCCACCGCCTGTTTGCCGCCGGTTTCAGGGTCGGCCTTGACGTAGCGCGGGGTGACATCGCTGGTGAAGGCCAGCAGCTTGTCGGTGCCATGCACCCGGACCAACCCGCCGCCTTGCCCCGGTGTGCGGACAGAATCGGCCATGACCATGGTGTCATACTGCTCCCACACCCATTGGCGTGAGCAGTAATTGGGCGAGGCGATCAGCGCTTTCAGGCCCTCCATGGCGTCGATGGCGGGCACTGATGCAGGATTGAGCGGCGTTGCCGGAGCAGTGGGTTCCCACGGGCGGTCATACTCCGGGGCGCTACCCGACAGGGTCGCCAGAGGCAGATCGGCCTTCACCTCATTGCCATGCAGGATCAGGAAGCGATCTTCGGCAATGGTTTCGCCGACGATGGCGAAATCAAGGTCCCATTTTTCAAACACGGCGCGGGCTTCGGCCTCAAGCTCGGGCTTGAGCACCATTAACATGCGTTCCTGAGATTCGCTGAGCATCATCTCATAGGCGGTCATGTTGTCTTCGCGCTGGGGCACGTCATCGAGTTGCAGCTTGACACCAAGACCACCCTTGTCGCCCATTTCCACAGCCGAACAGGTCAGGCCGGCGGCGCCCATATCCTGAATGGAAATCACCGCGCCGGTCTGCATCAGTTCCAGCGTAGCTTCCATCAGGCGTTTTTCGGTGAAAGGATCACCGACCTGCACCGTGGGGCGCTTTTCTTCGATGCTTTCATCGAACTCGGCGGATGCCATTGTGGCCCCGCCAACGCCGTCCCGTCCGGTTTTGGCGCCTAAGTAAACCACCGGCATCCCAACGCCCGAGGCGGCGGAGTAGAAAATCCCATCCGTGTTGGCCAAACCGGCAGCAAAGGCATTCACAAGGCAGTTGCCGTTATAGGCGGGGTCAAACCGCACTTCGCCACCCGCGCAGGGCACGCCGAACGAGTTGCCATAGCCGCCGATGCCCGCGACCACACCATGCACCAACTGGCGGGTTTTTGGGTGATCCGGTTCACCAAAGCTAAGCGAGTTCATCGAAGCGATGGGGCGTGCCCCCATGGTGAACACATCGCGTAAAATTCCGCCCACGCCGGTCGCCGCGCCCTGATAGGGCTCGATATAGCTGGGGTGGTTGTGGCTTTCCATTTTGAAAACAACGCATTGGCCGTCGCCTATATCAACGATCCCTGCATTCTCGCCGGGGCCACAAATTACCTGAGGCCCTTCCGTGGGCAGGGTACGTAGCCATTTCTTGGAGGACTTATACGAGCAATGCTCGTTCCACATGGCCGAGAAGATGCCAAGCTCGGTGAAGCTCGGGGTCCGCCCGATGATCTCAAGAATGCGTTGATATTCATCGGGCTTCAGACCATGCGCGTCGATCAGGTCGGGTGTGATTTCCGGCTCTTGCATGTGGCAGACATCCCCAAAGCTTGCGTTTGCGCGTTTCTTTAGGGGATTCCGCTGGCCGGGGGAAGACCAGAGTAGCTTGACCGGGGGGGCGAGTTGGGATTGGGTTCCGCACAACAAGGAGTGATCCATGAAAGAGATTGAAAATCCGTGGCGGGGGCAGGGCCTGCCGGACGCTGTTTTTGCCGGCGCACCAGCCCCCAGCGTCGATGCCGAAAGCAGCGAGGCGCTGATCCGCAAATGCCTGTGGCCGCATGAGACTCCGTTGATCGAGACCGATGCTCTGGGTCCACGCACATGGGTCAAGGACGAACGCGTGCGCATGGATCGTGGCAGCTTCAAGGCCTTTGGCGCGGCCTATGTAATTGCCCATCAGGCGGTGGCCACAGGGGCGGGTGATCTGAGTACCGCCTTGAACGGGCGGACATATGTGACGGCCAGTGCGGGCAATCACGGTCTCTCCGTTGCCGCCGGGGCGCGGCTTTTTGGGGCGCGGGCTGTCGTTTACCTGGCCGATACCGTGCCCGAAGGATTCGCCCAGCGTTTGCGCGACACGGGCGCTGATGTGGTACGTGACGGGGCTGAGTATGAGGCCAGCATGGACGCCGCTGCCAGGGCCGCTACAGATAATGACTGGACGTTGCTGTCGGACAGTTCCTGGCCCGGCTATTTTGAATTGCCCCATAGGTTGATGGAGGGCTATCTGGTGATGGCGGCAGAGGTCACGCGGCAAATCCCTGAGGTGCCCACCCATATCTTCTTGCAAGCCGGTGTTGGAGGGTTGGCTGGCGCTGCAGCAGCCTACTTCCGTCGCATCTGGGGCGATGCGCCACGTATCATCGTGGTCGAACCCGAGGCCGCACCCGCCCTGGCGGCCAGCATCAAGGCTGGCAAATCAGTGGTGACCAACGGACCAGTGTCCAACATGGGGCGGCTGGATTGCAAAGAGCCGTCATTGATCGCCTTGAAAGGGCTGGCGCGCGATGCCGATGCATTCGTGACGATCACCGAAGACGAAGCATCCGACATCCTTCCGGTTCTGGCTGACGCCGGGCTGGCCACGTCCGAATCCGGTGGGGCGGGTCTTGCTGCGCTGCACCTGATGGGATTGGGTCCAGAGGCGCGCGCCCTGTGCATTCTCAGCGAAGAGCCATCGTGATGAACCCTGCTCTCCCCTAGACCGAGTTTGCTGCCCGGCTCGAAACGCCCTCAAGCACAGATGGCACAGATAAACCTTGGCGTGCTGCTTCTGACCAGGCGCGACTTCACCGGCGTGCTGGGCCGGTTCTGGTAAGGCGCCAGCCGCCCGTGGTTTCTTTTGATCCCGGCGACAGCGGGCGCGTTTGAGGTGGCCTACCCGGGGCTTCGGGCTTGAGATTTGTTGCGTGTGATGGCCGATATTGCGGACGGCGGGGAAAAGGCTGGACGCTTGGGGCGTGGCCGTGGTGCAACCGACCTAAGAGTCTGACTCAAAAGTTTAGGCTCAATTAGCATTGATTATGCGTGGCGTGTTACAGGCAGGATGCCTGCGGCGGCGGCAAGTATCGTGCGCGGCGTTTGGTGGCTCGGAAGGACGGCAGGGTGGAACCACCGAAGGCATCTGTCCAGGTATTTGCTCGCGATGCCCCGATGGCGGCGCGGAAAGGTCTTTAACCGCTCATGCCGACTGTTCACGGTTTGAATGTGCAATTCACCACGGACACGTTCTCCGGCGGTCCGGTCGAGACTTTCATGGCTGACGCCCGTTTCTGCGGCGCAGGGCGGGTAACCGGTGCAGCCATCGGTCACCGGGAGAGCGTCCCCATCAAGACGTGGCTGCAGAACCGTTTTGAGATGTTCGGCTGTCACCGCAGGCAAGACAGCACTGATGGCGGTGCCTGATCGGTCGACCGCAACGAGGACCGGAACCTGCTCCTTCGACAATCCGCGTTTTGAGGCCTTTCCCCCGCGTTTGCGGGCTTTTCGAGAGAGATTACGGTCCCCTTTCCGGCTGCGCGGAAAGAACGTCCCGTCGGCTTCGACGATTCCGCACAGCTTGACCGCACCGACCGTTACGGCCTCGGGAAAGCGATGACGCCAACGAAAAGCTGTGGTGTCGGCCACCATACAACGCCCGTCGGACGCCTTTACCGTTTCGCCGTCGCGCAGGGAAGCTGCGAACCCTGCCCATCTGTCCCTGTGGCGCAAGCGGGCAGGCGGCGTCCCGGTCAGCGCGTTGAAGGTTTTGCGACAGCCTTTGCAAAAGAACCTCGTCAGGCCACTTGCATGGCCCCTGATGATCGCACCGCCCGAAGCACAGTGCGGACAGATACGCCCCTCGCGAACATTCGCCTCAGGGAGATCGATCACGCTTTCCAGCGACGAAACCCCGGCAACGAGCCGTCCGGTTTCAGCCCGTTGTTTCGATGAAAGGTCGTCGGTCTCGTTGAGCCACACCAAAAAAGCTTGATGATCCATGTGCCGCACCCCATAATTTTGTTCATGGTGTGTTCTATTACAGGTTGGCACGCATAATCAATGCTAATTGAGCCAAAGTTTATGTTTGAACAGAATGCCTTGCTATCCGCCTTGTCAAGAGACGAATACCGGCAACCAAAACCCATGCTACGGAACTTTCAACGGTTGCCTCCCGATCTTTTGCCAAACGACGGCAACGTCCCGGCCACGCGAATGTTCGCTCGACAACCCGTCTTCGTGGTGGAAGAACGAACCCCTCGGCTTTGTCAGGGCGCTTGACAATCTCCAATGTCCATTTTCCCTGCATATCCTGCGTCCGCAAAGATGTGCCCCAGCCGCGGGAAGCGGATGCGCAGTGCTTTGAGAACATCCACAGCACCATCCCGATCCTGTATATCGGCGGCGTGAACAAGGATCGGCAACAGGAAACCTTGCGTGTCTGTCACGATGTGACGCTTGCGCCCTTTGATCTTTTTGCCCGCATCAAAGCCTGAAATGCCGCCGCTTTCCGTTGTTTTTACGCTCTGGCTGTCAATAACGCCCGCAGTGGGGCTCGCCTCACGGCCCGACAATTCGCGCGCCGCCATCATTGACAGATGGTTGATCCGGTGTAACAGATCGTTGTCGCGCCAGTCGTAAAAACAGTTCTGCACAGTCGAGACCGCCGGGAAATCCCGCGGGATCATGCGCCACTGACATCCCGTGGTCGCCATATACATAATCGCGTTCACAACACGGCGCGGATTCGTCTTGCGAGGGCGACCACCTCGCTTCGCGGCAGGTAACAGGGGCCGAACAAGCGCCCATTCCTCCATAGTTAAATCGCTTGGATAAAAGCCCGTTTTACGCCTGTGCTCCGCGCGGGTGATGTCTGTCCACGTCATGGGATCCTCCAGGCTCTTTCAAAACCAATGAATCATAAACACATGATATCACTCAACTACTTTTGGAACAGCCTCTAAGGGCTGTCTCTGGCGGCTCGGGATCAATCTTTGCAGAAGCCGGGTATCCTCACCGCGCTGGAGCCGGGGATCAAGGTCAGCCCGGGCAATATCCGGGCACTCAAGCCAAATATCGTGATCGCCAAGGATGGGCTCCAGGTGATGTCGTCATTTTCGGGGTCTGAGTCGGCGGGGGTTTTGGGGTGATCCTCGGCATTCGCTGAGCAGGCTGGCCCGGCTGCTCTGCCAACTCTACAACCGATATGCCATCAGCGGCAAAATCCGCCCGGGGATGGATCCTGAGGGGGGCCGTGCCAATGGTCTGCGCCCCCATTCGGGCATAAAACGGCTCGGCACCCGGATCGGCTTCGATCATCAGGCGGGCGGCCCCCATGGCCCGGGCCGCGCGCAGCGACCAATCAAACAATGCGCGCCCTACGCCATTCCCCATATGATCGGGGTCGACAAATAAAGCCAGCAGATCGGCATCAAGGTCCAGCGGTGCGACCCGCGCGACGCCCGCAAGTTTTTCGTCCATCGTGGCCACCATCAGTCTGTCCGGGGTCAGATCGACGGGTTTGAGGGTTAACTCATCTACGCAGGCCCGCATGAATGCGGCGTCGTATCCCCAGTAGGCTTTCGATCGCAGACTAAGCGCGGTGAGGAGGGGGGCCTCATCCGGGCGGGCAGGGCGCAACAGGAGGGTCATGAACACACCATACCTGGCCTCAAAGCCAAAAAAAAGGCCGAGCACTAAGCTCGACCGAAGTCCAACAGGGAGGTATGATAGTGAGGCCGGAGCCGTCACTGTCATGGTCTGAATTAGGGTACGATTTAGAACCAATCAAGACTTACAATGCTGCAGGCGCAGCATGGCCGCTATGCGCCTGTTGCATGGCTTTTGATCGGATGGTCTAAAATATCACCTACCTTCTTGTTTTTTAATGTCTTTCCGGTAGGTGATGATCTCATCCTGAACGAAATCGCGGAAGGCTGAGATCCGCTTGGAGTGGCGTAATTCTTCTGGATAGGCCAGAAAAACCGGCACTTCGTTCGACTCGAAGTCCGGAATGACCCGTACCAGGTCGGGAAAATCATGGGTTACGTAGTCGGGAAGAACCCCGATTCCCAACCCGTGCAACACTCCCTGCAACACGCCGTAATAGTTATTCACGGTCAGCAGGGGCGGCACGTCATGGGCAAGCAATTCTGTCACCATCGTGGCGCTGGCCCCGACCTGTGCCGAGCGCGGGTTCTGACAAATCAGCCGGTGTGACCCCAGACGGTCCAGACTGTCGGGTGCCCCGTTTTTCTTGATGTAATCCGGTGAGGCGTACAGGCGCATATGCACACTCATCAGCCGTTTGCGGATCAGATCGGCCTGGCTGGGCTCTTTCATGCGGATCGCCACGTCGGCCTCGCGCATGGGCAGATCCAGAGCGCGTTCCTCCAGCATCAGGTCAATTTTGAGGTCCGGGTATTTTTCATAAAGATGTGGCAGGCGTGGGGCCAGCCAGAGCGTGCCAAATCCTTGCGTGGTGGTGACGCGTAACTCGCCAAACACCTCTTCTTCGCTGTCGCGAATACGTGCGGTCGCCGCATCCAGCCGTTTGAGCATCGCGCGGGTGGCGTCAAACAGAAGTTCGCCCTGTTCGGTTAGAATCAGTCCGCGCGCATGACGGTGAAACAGGGTGGCATTCAATGCCTCTTCCAGCCCCCGGATCTGACGGCTGATGGCGGATTGCGACAAATGCAGTGTATCCCCGGCATGGGTCAGACTGCCCGCGTCGGCCACTGCGTGAAATATTCTGAGCTTGTCCCAATCCATCGTAGCAACTTTCTGATCAAATCCGACGCCTTTTTGAAATAGCAACTTTCGCCGCGACTTACAGGGGCAAAATCGGGTGATTTTCGGAAATATCTCTTGGTAGGTCAAAATTTATGACCTATTATTGCGCTAAGATAGAAAGACCAGCCATCTGTTGCCAGGAGGGGTTGCATGAGCAAGATCGAGATTTCGCTTGAAGACCGATTCAATCTGAAAAAATCGCCAGTGCTGCTAAACGGCACACAGGCGTTAGTGCGATTGATGCTGATGCAATCGGCGCGGGATCGCGCTGCCGGGTTGAATACAGCAGGCTATTGTACCGGGTATCGCGGCTCGCCGTTGGGTGCTGTGGACATGCAGATGAACCGGGCGGCGAAGGTGCTGGCGGCTTCAGATATCCGCTTTGAAGAGGGTCTGAACGAAGACCTCGCCGCGACTGCCCTCTGGGGCAGCCAACAGGCCGAATTGCGTGGTGAGGGCAAATATGATGGTGTCTTTGGCCTTTGGTATGGCAAGGGGCCTGGCGTGGACCGTTCGGGGGATGTGATGCGCCACGCCAATATGGCGGGCACCTCACGCCATGGTGGCGTACTGATGGCGATGGGGGATGACCACACTGGTGAAAGCAGCACGGTGCTGCATCAATCGGAATGGGCGCTGGTCGATGCCTATATGCCGGTTGTGTCGCCTGCGGGTGTACAGGAAATTCTGGATTACGGTATCTATGGGTATGCTTTGTCACGGTTTTCCGGGCTTTGGGTGGGCCTGAAGACGATGAAAGACACGGTCGAGGTGACCTCGGTCGTTGATGGACGTGCTGATCGGATGCAGGTCGTGGTCCCTGAGTTTGACATGCCCGAGGGCGGACTGAATATCCGTCTGGGCGATACACCGCACGCTCAGGAAACCCGGGTGATTGACCAAAAACGCTTTGCCGCCGAGGCGTTTTCGCGCGCAAACAAGATGGACAAGCGCGTAATGGGCAAGCCCGGAGCCAAAATCGGGTTTGTTTCGGCGGGTAAGAACTGGCTCGATCTGGTGCACGCTCTGTCACTGCTAGGCATTGATGATTCCGAAGCCGAAAGGTTGGGTATCACCACTTACAAGGTCGGGCAGGTCTTCCCACTGGACATGAAAGGGTTTCACGAATGGGCCGAGGGGCTGGACCTGATCGTGGTGGTCGAGGAAAAACGCAAGCTGATCGAGGTGCAGATCAAAGAGGCGATATTTGATGATCGCCGGGGGCGGCGCGTCTATGGCTGGTACAAGGGCGGTTCCGGGGCGTTGCATCGAGAAGAGCTGTTTCCGACCCGTGGCGCGCTGGATCCGATCTGGATTGCGCGTAAACTGGGCGGCATCCTGATCGAAGAAGGGCGCGATACAGATCGCATTAAAGCCGGTTTACAAGCCATTGAGGACGCTGAGAAAGCCGATAACGCCGAAGAGATCGCAGCACGGCTGCCTTATTTCTGCTCAGGCTGTCCGCATAACTCGTCCACCAAGCTGCCCGAGGGCGCGCGCGCCTATGCCGGGATCGGCTGCCATTACATGGTGCAGTGGATGGATCGCGAGACGACCGGTTTCACCCATATGGGGGGCGAAGGGGCCAACTGGATCGGCGAGGCACCATTTTCCAACCGCAAACATGTGTTCCAGAATCTCGGTGATGGCACGTATAATCATTCCGGCGTGCAGGCCATTCGCGCGGCCCTCGCGGCGGGCACGACGATCACCTACAAAATCCTTTACAATGACGCCGTGGCGATGACCGGCGGGCAGGCCAATGAAGGCGGTCTGGACGCGCCGCGCATTGCCGCCGAAGTGAAGGCCATGGGCGTTAAACATCTGGCTGTCGTCTATGATGACAAGGAAGATGTGGACAAATCGGCCTTTCCGCAAGGTATTGAAATGTCAGAGCGTTCGCAACTCATGGAGGTGCAGAAGCGGCTTGAGGAAATCGAGGGCGTTTCGGTCATCCTTTACATCCAAACCTGCGCTGCAGAAAAACGTCGCCGTCGTAAACGCGGGCTGTTCCCGGACCCGGACAAGCGCGTATTCATCAACACCGATGTCTGCGAAGGATGCGGCGATTGTGGCGTGCAATCCAACTGCGTGTCCATTGTACCGGTCGAAACCGAACTGGGCCGCAAGCGGGCGATTGATCAATCCAGCTGCAACAAGGATTTTTCCTGTGTCAAAGGGTTCTGCCCGTCGTTCGTGACCCTTAAGGGCGCGACAATCCGCAAGGAGCAGACCGCGAAACTGGACCTGCCGGACCTGCCGGATCCGACGCTGCCAGCCATTAATAGGAGCTATAACGTGGTGATCACCGGCGTCGGCGGTACAGGCGTGGTGACCATCGGGGCCGTGATGGCGCAGGCCGCACAGATTGATGGCAAAGGTGCGGGTATGATGGAAATGGCCGGCCTGGCGCAAAAGGGTGGTGCCGTGCATATCCATTGCCGTCTGGCTGAAAATCCCCCAGATATCAGCGCGATACGGGTCGCGACGGGCGAGTGCGATGCGTTGATCGGGGGTGATTTGGTGGTGTCTGCCGGGGCCAAGACACTTGGGCTGACCCGGACTGGGCGCACCGGTGCCGTGGTCAATAACCATGAGATTATGACAGGGGATTTCACCCGCGACACCGAATTCAAGCTGCCCTCTGACCGATTGGAACTGGCGCTGGAAGCGCGGTTGCAGGATCGGGTGCAGTTGTTTGATGCGTTTGAGCTGTCCAGGGCCACAATGGGCGATGCGATTTTCTCGAATATGATCGTGTTTGGCGCGGCCTGGCAGAACGGGCTGCTGCCACTGAGCCTGAGCGCGATCAATGCCGCTATTGAGCTGAACGGGACGGCGGTTGAACGCAACCTGCGCGCCTTTCAGATCGGGCGCTTTGCGGCGGCGTTCCCCGAACAAGCCAAAAAACTGATCGCGCCGAACGTGGTCGCCTTGCCCCCGGCGCTGGAGGATAAAATCGCCTATCGGGCCGAGCAACTGGCGGCCTATCAGGGCAAACGGCTGGCCAAGCGATACCACAAGCTGGTGGACCCGATCGATGACCCGGGCGTCAAAGAGGCAGTGGCCAAGGGCTATCACAAGCTGTTGTCTTACAAGGATGAATATGAAGTCGCGCGATTGTTGTTGTCCTCCCGCGACAAGGCCGCGCGCAGAGTTTAACGGCGATTTTAAAATGACGTTCCACCTCGCCCCACCCGTGCTGGCGCGCAAAGGCGCGGATGGTCGACCGATCAAGCGGGAATTTGGCGCGTGGATGGAACGCCCGATGCGTGCCTTGGCGCGGCTGAAGGCCTTGCGCGGCACGCCGTTTGATCCGTTTGGTTACACCGCCGAGCGCAAGATGGAGCGCGCCCTGATCCGGCAGTACGAGGAAGACATGCGCGATGTGCTGCCCCTGCTGAATGAGGCCGCGCGCCCGGCGATTCAGGCTTTGGCGGAACTGCCGCTCAGCATCCGTGGTTTTGGGCCTGTCCAACATGCCAATGTCGCCAAGGCCGAGAAGCGCCGCGCCGAGCTGTTTTCGGTGATCAGCGCCGGTGGAGACACAGGCCGAGAGGCCGTGCAGTAACTGTCATACGATTTTCATGTGATCTGATAGGCAATTCACGGTAGAAGGCTGGTCAGATCACGGAGCGAACCCATGCCAGACCGCCAGATCGCGCGGGATATTTCATACGCCCATTCGGCGCAAACCCGCGGCGGGCGGGTGTTGATCTGCACGATGGAAACCCTCAGCCGGCGACTGCGCATGATCAAACGCGCGCGCGGCTACGAGCATGAAGTGGCGCAGGGGCGTGATTTCTGGCAAGTGATGGTAGATCGATATGGGCTGTCCTTGAATGTGGTGGGTGGTAGCCTTGAAAGCATTCCGCAAACTGGCCCGGTGATCCTGATCGCCAACCACCCCTACGGTATTCTGGACGGGCTGATGAATGGGCCACATGCTGAGCCACACACGCGGGGATTTCCGCATTCTGGCCAATCATGTGTTTCGCAAGGCGCAGGGATCTGAACCGCGTCGTACTGCCGGTCAGCTTTGATGAGACCAAGGATGCTGTGCAACTGAACCTCAACACCCGCAAGACTGCGCTGAACTATCTGGGGCAGGGCGGGGCGATCGGCATTTTCCCCGGCGGGGCTGTCAGCACCTCGGCGACGCCGTTTTCCAGGCCGATGGATCCGGGCTGGCGCAATTTCACGGCGCGGATGATCGCCAAATCAGACGCCACCGTTGTGCCGGTGTTTTTCGAAGGCCATTGCAGCCGTCTGTTTCAAACTGGCCAGCCATTTGCATTCGACCCTGCGCATGGGGCTGTTGATCAAGGAATTCGGCAAACGGGTTGATACGCCGGTGAACGTGGTGATTGGTGAGCCGATTGGCCGGGATCAGCTGGATCAGGCCGGAGACGGCAAATCCCTTATGGAGTTCCTGCGGATGAAGACCTATGAGTTGTCGCCAAGCCCGCTGGACACCTCTGCCCGTGGGTTTGAATGGGATTGATCCGACAAGGCGCAGTATTATGGCGGTGGGCATTTTCGACAGTGGACTGGGCGGGCTGACCGTTCTGGATGCGGTGGCTGCGCGGCTGCCGGAGGTGCCTTTTGTCTATATTGCTGATAGTGCCCACGCGCCTTATGGCGTGCGCACAACTGATGATGTTTACGGGCTGACCACGGCGGCGGCGGACGGGTTGTTTGCTGAGGGCTGTGATCTGGTGATCCTGGCCTGTAACACCGCCTCAGCAGCCGCGCTGCGCCGGATGCAGGAATCCTGGGTGCCCCAGGGAAAACGCGTGTTGGGCGTCTTTGTGCCGCTGATCGAGGCGCTGACGGAACGGCAATGGGGCGACAATTCCCCACCCCGCGAAGTGGCTGTCACCCATGTGGCACTGTTTGCGACCCCTGCAACTGTGTCCTCCCGCGCGTTCCAGCGGGAACTGGCCTTTCGCGCCATTGGCGTGGATGTCGAGGCGCAGGCCTGTGGCGGTGTGGTCGATGCGATTGAAGACGGCGACATGATCTTGGCCGAGGCGCTGGTGCGCAGCCATGTGGATGCCCTGAAACGCAAGATGCCCGAGCCGCAAGCCGCTATTCTGGGATGTACCCATTATCCGCTGATGCAGGACGCCTTTCAGGCGGCCCTTGGTGATGACGTCCAAGTCTATAGCCAGGCCAATCTGGTGGCCGAAAGCCTGGCGGATTACCTCACCCGTCACCCCGGTATGCTGGGTGAGGGGAGTGAGGCGAAGTTCCTCACCACCGGTGATCCCGCCCGCGTTTCGGACCGCGCGACACAGTTCTTGCGACGAGAAATCCGATTTGAAGCGGCCTAAGCGCGACCATCGAAACAGTCGGTTCCGCAGGATCGGTTGTTGATTTAGTCAACGCACAGCCGCGCCGCAGGCGATAGGTTGGTTGACGAAAACGGGTGAACCGCATAGCCCTCGGCGCAAAGTGAGAGCGCATATGACAAAGATACATAACATCGCCATTCTTGGCGCATCCGGATACACCGGGGTCGAACTGGTCCGGTTGATTGCCACGCATCCGACGATGCAGATCGCGGCCTTGTCTGCCTATTCCAAAGCTGGCCAGCCGATGGCGCAGGCCTTCCCGCATCTGCGTCATCTGGATCTGCCCGATCTCGTCACGATTGATCAGATTGATTTCTCAGGCATTGATCTGTGTTTCTGCGCCTTGCCGCATAAGACCAGCCAGGAGGTGATCAGCGCCTTGCCACGTGATCTTAAAATCGTCGATCTGTCGGCGGATTTTCGGTTGCGTGATCCGGCGGCTTACGAAAAATGGTACGGCAATCCGCATTCCGCCCCTCTGATGCAGAAAGAGGCGGTCTATGGGCTGACCGAATTTTACCGCGATGACATTCGCACCGCCCGGCTGGTGGCAGGCACCGGATGCAACGCCGCAACCGGGCAATACGCGCTGCGGCCTTTGATCGCAGATGGGGTGATTGATCTGGATACCATCATCATTGACCTCAAGACCGGGGTCAGCGGGGCAGGGCGTGCCCTAAAGGAAAACCTGCTGCACGCCGAATTGTCCGAAGGCGCACATGCCTATGTCGTTGGCGGCACGCACCGGCATCTGGGTGAGTTCGATCAGGAGTTTTCGGCCATTGCCGGGCGCGACGTGCAGGTGCAGTTTACGCCGCATTTAATGCCCGCAAACCGAGGCATCATCGCCACGGTCTATGTGCATGGCGATCCTGACAAGGTGCATGCCTCGCTTGCCGACGCTTATGTGGATGAGCCGTTTGTACATGTGTTGCCGATGGGCGAACACCCCAGCACACGCCATATCCGGGGCAGCAATTTCTGCCATATCGGCGTGGTTGCCGACCGGATTCCCGGGCGCACCGTGGTGGTGGCTGCCCTTGACAATCTGACCAAAGGGTCCAGTGGTCAGGCCTTGCAGAACGCCAATCTGATGTTAGGTGAGGATGAGACCAAGGGGCTGATGCTGGCTCCTGTTTTTCCATGAAGAGGGTGGAGTAATGAAATCGCTCAAGAAAAAGCGCCGCGTTCAGATCATCGCCATTTCCGTGGTTGCGCTGGTCATCTCGACCGCTCTGATCGGCTATGCGATGCGAGATGGGATTAACTTTTTCCGCTCGCCCAGCCAGGTGGCCGAGGCACCCCCTGAACCAACCGAAGTGTTCCGCATTGGCGGTCTGGTCGAAGAGGGCAGTCTGGTGCGCGGTGCAAGTGAGACCATCACGTTCAGCGTCACCGATGGCGGGGCCGTCGTGCCGGTAAGTTATACCGGCGTGCTGCCTGACCTTTTCAGTGAGGGGCAGGGCATGGTCGCCCTCGGCAGCTATGACAACGGCGTGTTCACTGCAACCGAAGTGCTGGCCAAACATGACGAGGATTACATGCCTCAGGAAGTGGTCGATGCACTGAAGGAACAGGGTGTCTACAAACCGGACGGTACCTAATACCAGCGGCCTTAATGTCTGACTCACTTTTGTGATTTCAAATTTACTGCATTTCTGAATCAATGGCCTCCAGAAGCAAGGAGGTGCTCATGGGTGGGGCAGTCAAGATTACGCGCACAGATATGTCCGCGCAAGATTTGCGTTGTGCTGCAAAGCGAACCAGGGATGGTCGTGTTGTCCGTCGAATACTCGCCATAGCGCTGGTGCTTGACGATGTGGACCGCGCAACAGCGGCCCGTAGCAGCGGTATGGATCGCCAAACTCCCAGAGACCGGGCGCATCGCTACAATGCAGAGGGCCTTGGTGGGCTTTCTGATCGGTGTGGCAAGGGTGCAAAACCACGCCTGTCCCTGGAGCAACAGGCGCTGTTTGTGGCTTGGGTTGAGGCTGGGCCTGACCCGGCAAAAGATGGCGTAGTGCGGTGGCGCTGTGCCGATTTGCAGGTCCGCGTTGAAGAAGAATTCGACGTAAAGCTACATGAACGTACGATTGGCAAGTATCCAGCCAGGCATGGTTTTCGTCGCCTTTCCGTGCGCCCGGAGCATCCCGGAACTGATCCCGCTGCACAGCAGGCTTTTAAAAAAACTTTGCCAGCCTCATAGCCGATACCCTGCCAAAACATGCAAAGGGGAAGCCGCTTGAGGTATGGTTCCAGGATGAAGCCCGCGTCGGGCAGCAAGGAACCCTCACCCGCAAATGGGCCAGGCGTGGAACCCGCCCGCGCGCACAACGTGATACGCGCTGCAAATGGAGCTGTATCTTCGGCGCAGCCTGTCCTGCCTGTGGCACGGCGGCTGGGCTGGTCCTGCCTTACGTCAACGCCGAAGCAATGGGGCTGCATCTCGATGAGATCGCAAAGACAATCGCACCCGGCGCACATGCCTTGCTCATCATCGACGGGGCTGGTTGGCACGGAGCAAAATGCTTGCAGGTGCCAGATAATACTACACTCGTAAAACTGCCCCCATACTCACCGGAATTGAACCCAATGGAAAACGTTTGGGCCTATCTGCGGTCGAACAAACCCGCTGTCTCTGTCTTCGACACATATGAAGAAATCCTCGAAAAATGCGCCCAGGCCTGGAACTTCTTTGCGAACGACCCTGAACGCATAACTTCAATCACAGATCGAGAATGGATAAAGGTCAATTAATTGGGCCGTTGGTATAAGCCGGTCGTTAACCCGTTGATCCCACCCTATCCGCCACAACTGTGGAAAGGGATAGTGGATGAACGATGTACGTCAGATCGCACGCGAAATCGTGGGTCGCGAAGGCGGCTATGTCAACGACCCGGATGATCCGGGCGGGGCCACCAATTTTGGGGTGACCATTCATACGATGCGCCGTCTCGGTCTTGATCTGGACCGTGACGGGGACATCGACACGCGCGACGTACGTCAACTGACCCGCGCTCAGGCAGAAGACATCTTTGTCGAACACTATTTTGCACGCCCACGCATGGCCGACCTGCCCGAGGTTTTGCAGGCCTCGGTGTTTGACATGTACGTCAATGCCGGGGGCAATGCGGTGAAAATCCTGCAACGCCTGCTGCGGGATATGGGGCATGACATTACCGTGGATGGGGCGATTGGCCCGCAGACCATCAATGCAGCACAGGCCGCTGCCAATGCCGCGCCACGTCATCTGGCCGATGCCTATGGAATCGCCCGGCGGAATTACTATTTCCGCATCGCTGATCGCCGTCCGGCCAGCCGCAAATTCGCCCGCACACGCCGGGGCGGCAAGGGCCGGTGGATCTCCCGGGCCGAAGAGTTCATGCACCCGCGCTATCACCTGACCCCGGCAGAGTTTCAACAACGGGTGGCGGCATGGGACTGATCGAGAAAATCCTGGGCGTGATCTTTGGCAGCGGGCGCAATGTGATCGCCGACACCGCCGAGGTATTTCGCGAAAATGCCGAGGCCGGGGCAGAACGGGAAGCGCTGGTGACTCAACAGGTGTTGACCCAGTTCGGCAATGAGTTTGGCCTCAAGCGCCGCAGTCTTTTCGATACGTTGATGGATGCGATCAATCGCATTCCGCGCCCGGCCATGGCCTTGGGCACCCTTGGCCTGTTCATCTCGGCGATGGTCGATCCGATCTGGTTCTCCGAACGCATGCAAGGCATTGCACTGGTCCCCGAGCCGCTGTGGTGGTGGTTGGGGGCCATCGTGTCGTTCTATTTTGGCGCGCGCCACCAGTTCAAGGGACAGGAGTTTCAGCGTTCGGTGGCGACAACCATAGCGATGACGCCGCAGGTGGTGAATGGAATCAAAAGCTTGCGTGCGCTGGAAGACGGCACCCCCGGTGTGGCCGATACAGGCACCGATGCCGCCCTCACCAACGAGAGTACCCGACCCGAAAGCAACCGCGCCCTGACCGAGTGGCGTCAATCCGAGGCGAGTCAACGCTGAGACACCCCGCCTAAGCCACCAGACTGTGATCACCTGTCGCAGCGGTTTGTGTTGGCCGCGGCAGGGCCTCGGCCTATAGTCAGGCCATGATAAATGAACTTGGTCACTTTTGCCTGATCCTCGCCTTCATGGTGGCGTGTTTTCAGTCTGTCGTTCCCCTGATTGGGGCTCATAAACGTTGGCCGGGCTGGATGGCGGTGGCCGAACCGGCTGCCACTGTGCAATTCGTTCTGACCGCCCTTGCCTTTGCGGCGCTGACATGGGCGTTTGTAAACTCTGATTTCTCGCTGCGTCTGGTCTGGCTGAACAGCCACACGGACAAGCCGATGCTCTATAAAATCACCGGCGTCTGGGGCAATCACGAAGGGTCGATGCTGCTCTGGGTGCTGATTGTAGCCCTGTTCGGGGCGTTTGCTGCGTGGTTTGGCCAAGGGCTTCCTCCGGGGCTGAAGGCGCGGGTGCTGTCGGTACAAGCCATGGTTGGCGTGGCGTTTTTCGCCTTCATCATCTTTACCTCAAATCCCTTTCTGCGCCTTGAGGTGCCACCCTTTAACGGGCAAGATTTGAACCCGCTGTTGCAGGACCCCGGTTTGGCCTTCCATCCGCCGTTCCTTTACATCGGCTATGTCGGCCTTTCGATGACCTTCTCGTTTGCCATCGCCGCCTTGATCGAGGGCCGCGTGGATGCGTCCTGGGGGCGCTGGGTGCGACCTTATACTCTGGCCGCCTGGATTTTCCTGACAATAGGCATCGCCCTGGGCAGTTGGTGGGCCTATTACGAGCTGGGCTGGGGCGGGTTCTGGTTCTGGGATCCGGTGGAAAATGCCAGCTTCATGCCATGGCTGATCGCCGCTGCTTTGTTGCACTCTGCCGTCGTCGTAGAAAAGCGCGAGGCGCTGAAAAGCTGGACCATCCTGCTGGCCATTATTGCCTTTGGCTTCTCGATGATCGGGGCGTTTATCACCCGCTCGGGCGTGATCACCTCGGTGCATGCCTTTGCGAATGACCCGGAGCGCGGTGTGTTCCTTCTGATGATCACGGCGATCTTCATGCTGGGCGGTCTGACTCTGTTCGCCGCGCGTGCCAATGTGCTTCAGGCCAAGGGTGTGTTTGGGTTGGTCAGCCGCGAATCTGCGTTATTGGTCAATAACATCCTGTTGGCCGTCGCCTGTTTCGTGGTCTTTGTCGGCACGATCTGGCCGCTGGTGGCCGAGATGTTCTTTGACCGCAAACTCAGCGTCGGCGCGCCCTTCTTCAATATGGCCTTCACCCCCTTTATGGTGGTGCTGGGGCTGATCCTGCCAGTCGGCGCGATGCTGTCGTGGAAGCGAGCCATGCTGGACCGCGTGCTGCACAGCCTGAAGTGGCCGTTCGTTATTGCTATCGCCATCGGCTGTCTGGCCTATGCGATGCAGACCGGGCGCTCAGCGCTTGGGCCTGTGGGCATGTTCCTGGCGGCCTGGCTGGTGATGGGATCGGCGGTTGATCTGTGGTCGCGCACCGGGCGCGGGTCCAACAGGTTTGGCCGTTTGCGCCGTTTGCCGCGTGCGGACTGGGGCAAATCGGTTGCTCATGCGGGCCTTGGGATCACCATGGCGGGCGTGGCCGCGATGATGGCGTGGAAGGTCGAGGATATTCGCGTGGTGAATGTCGGCGAAAGCTTTGATCTGGCCGGTCACACGGTCACGCTGACCGAGGTTCATGATGAGCAGGGGCCGAACTATCTGACCACCAAGGCCACGTTCGATATCGACCTCAACGGTCGTGATGTCTCGGAATTGCACCCCGAAAAACGTTTCTACCCGGTGGCGCAGATGCCCACCACCGAGGCAGCAATTGATAACGGGTTCCTGCGCGACATCTATGTGGTCATCGGCGACCCGCAGGACAATGGCGGCTGGGCTGTGCGCAGCTATTACAAACCGTTGGCCAACTGGATCTGGGGTGGCTCGATCCTGATGGCGTTAGGCGGGGCATTGTCGCTAAGTGACCGGCGCTATCGCGTGGCCGCAGGGGCGCAGAACACGCGCCGCAAGACCCCGAAGGGAGTGCCCGCCGAATGAAACGTCTGGCGCTCCTTCTTTGCTTTGCTCTCGCGATCCCGGCTTATGCAGTGCAACCCGATGAAGTCCTGTCTGATCCTGCCCTTGAAGAGCGTGCGCGCGACCTCAGCAAGGGTCTGCGCTGTCTGGTGTGCCGCAACGAAAGCATTGATGATTCCAGCGCGCCGCTGGCCCGTGATCTGCGCATTCTGGTGCGTGAACGGCTGGTCGAGGGCGACAGCAACGATCAGGTGATCGACTTTGTTGTGGATCGTTACGGCGAGTATGTGCTGCTGCAACCCAAGCTGGGCGGGTCGAACCTGATGCTGTGGGCGGCTGGGCCGTTGATGCTGCTGATCGCGGCCGGGATCGGGGCCAACTATCTGCGCCGACGATCCAAGGCTTCGGACGAGACGCACGATGATCTGAGTGCCGAGGAGAAGGCCCGCCTTGATGAAATTATGCGGTAACGCGTTCAGAGGCAGAACCTGAGGCCCGAAACCAACTCAAAACGCTATGGTGACGCGCCGTTTCCTCTTGAACTGCGCGGGCTTTGCCGTTTGATATCCCAATCAATCCAAAGGAGGCGGCCCGGTGAAAGACTATCAGACCATTGCGCTTGAGTTTGAGGCGGATATCGCCACGATCCGATTGAACCGTCCGGACAAGATGAACGCGCTTAACACCCAGATGCGCGCCGAGATCACAGATGCCGCCATCGAGGCCGGACGCACGGCCCGCGTGCTGGTGATCACCGGTGAGGGTCGCGCGTTTTGCTCGGGTCAGGATCTCAGCGATCACGGCGATCTGTCTGCATTGGATCTGGAACGGGTGCTGCGTGACGAATACGAGCCGATGTTGCGCGCGATCTCTGAGTGTCGGATCCCGACCATCAGTGCGGTCAATGGTCCTGCCGCCGGGGCAGGGGCCAATCTGGCGCTGGCTGCGGATGTCGTCATTGCCTCTGAGAGTGCCTATTTTCTTCAGGCTTTCGCACGTATTGGCCTGATCCCCGACGCCGGGGGGACCTATTGGTTGCCGCGCCAGATGGGGGCGGCCAAGGCGATGGGGGCGGCGCTGTTTGCCGAACCGATCAACGCCAAACAAGCCAGCGAGTGGGGAATGATCTGGGAGTGGGTGCCGGACGGCGAATTTGCCGCCACCTGGCAGGCTCGCGCAGCACATCTGGCCAAAGGTCCGACTCAGGCTTATGCGCACATGAAGCAGGCGATCCGCGAATCCTGGGAACATGGCATTGACGGGCAGTTGGATCTTGAAGCCAAGCTGCAGGGCAAATCAGCGATGTCACGGGATTTCAAAGAAGGCGTTGTGGCGTTTATGGAAAAACGCCCGCCCCATTTCGAGGGCCGGTAAACCCGGTCCTCTGTTGTTTTACAGCATCTGATCAGGCTGCTGGGCGCGATTGAAGCGCGATGTCGGCTGCGGTGAAACCCGTGCCAACGCCCTGCAGCACCATCAGTACGTCGTCGCCGACACGCACGATGGCGTCGCCGCTGTCCTCGGTGGCCCCGGCGGTGTAGCTGACCTGAAAATCGGGCGTGGTCCCGTCGGCGACAGAGACAACCATCACATCTTCTGAGGTGTCGAAATCGGTGATGAGAGACGAGCCATTGCCAAGAGCGGCATCCGTGGTTGTGAACGTATCTGCGCGTGTAGTAATTCAGACTTGATCTGACAGTTGGCCGTTTTTCCGGCGGCGTCTGTCAGGCCAAGTTCAGTTCACTGACTTTTCCTTCCAGATCTGCTTGCCCTCAATCATGGTCTGGAACGGCGTTCCACCGCAACACATTTTGCCCTGATGAGTTCGTTCGGTATTATAGTGTCGCAGCCATTCATCCAGATCAGCCTGCAACTCCTCGATGGATTGATAGACCTTTTTGCGGAACGTGATCTGGTAAAACTCCTGCAGGATCGTCTTGTGAAACCGCTCGCAGATGCCGTTTGTCCGAGGCGATTTCACCTTGGTTTTGGTATGGTCGATGTCGTTAATTGCCAGGAAGAGCTGGAAGTCGTGTTTGTCGACACGCCCGCAATATTCCGTTCCGCGATCTGTCAGGATACGCAGCACTGGCAGGTCGTGCTCTTCGTAGAACGGCAGCACCCGGTCATTGAGCGGATCAGCCGCTGTGATCGGCGTCTTGGTGGTGTAGAGTTTGGCATGCGCCACCTTGCAACAGGTGTCCACATAAGTCTGCTGATAGACCCGCCCAACGCCCTTCAGGGTGCCGACGTAGAACGTGTCCTGTGAACCCGGATAGCCGGGGTGGGCAGTCTCGATCTCACCGCAGGCCTCATCATCCAGCTTCTTCTTTTCCAGTGCCTGCACTTGTGCCTCCGTCAGGATGCCGCCGTCAGCGGCCACTTTGGCCTCCAGTGCCTTGAGCCGGGTTTTGAAGTTTGCCAGATCATGGCGCAGCCAGATCGACCGGACCCCGGATGGCGATACAAACACCCCCGACTTGCGCAACTCGTTCGAGGTGCGGGCCTGGCCGTAAGCCGGGAAGTCGGTGGCGGATTTGATCACCGCCTGTTCGGTGGCGTCATCAACCCGGTTTGCCGGATTGGGTTTGCGCCGGGTGCGTTCGAACAGGGCTTCAACGCCGCCGTCCTCGACCGCAGATTTGTAACGGTAGAACGTGTCCCGGCTGTAGCCCATGACCTGGCAGGCCTTCGAGACATTACCCGGTTCCTCGGCCAGGTTCAGCAGGCCGGTTTTGTGTTTGATGATCTTGTCGGTAGTGTTCAACATGATGGTTTCCTCGTTTTGTGGTTGGTGTGCACCACCATCAAAACGGATAACCATCATCTCCTTCAAGAGATGTGCCGTCCCCTTCTCAGCTAGCTGAGAAGGGGACGGTGTCAGATAAAGTCAGAACTAATACAGCGCCCCTGCCACCCGACACGCTGTCATTTGCACCAAAGTAGAGCATGTCATCATTGAGACCGCCATAGATGACATCTCCCTCACTATCCGTATCCTCACTCAGATCCAGGCTTGCCAGATCAAAGGTGCCACCGTCCTGCAATGAGGTGCTGAGAGCTGCTGCATTGATGAAATTCCCTGAAATGATTGTATCATCTCCGATATCCCCATGCAGAGTGTCGCTGCCGTTGGTATCGATGATCAGGTCGTTGTCGGCACTCCCCCGCAGGAAGTCATCGCCTTGTTGACCCAGCATGGTATCGTCGCCTGCGCCGCCGAAGGCGCGATCGTCGCCATGGCCTGCATCAATCAGGTCATTCCCGTCACTGCCGCGTATGATATCCGCACCGGCAAGGCCAAGAATAAGGTCGTCGCCAAGATCTGAGTTAATCAGATCATCGCGTGTTGATCCGGTCAAAGTATCATCACCCTCGGTTCCTTCGAGAACCAAACCATCCTGCGGGGCATCGCCAATCAGCAGAATGTCATCGGCAGTCAGCGTTTCGGCCGCTCCGGTGACAGTGGCAACGATGTTTCCATCCGCCGAAATCACCGCGTTACCCTCACCATCATCCGCGACGCTCACCTCAGGCTCGGTCTCTGTTGATCTGTAGGAAAAGGCGATCACGTCGTCATCCGGTGTGTAGTCTGTAATTGTCGCCGCGCGATCCGCCTCAATCCAGTCTCCGAGGTTGAAAACGTCATTACCTTCGCCACCGCTGGCCGTGTCTTCGCTGCCGATCAGCAGGGCGTCATCGCCAAAGCCGCCATCCAGGATGTCACCTTCGTCTTCATCCGCGCCAGCTTCGGGCACGTCGATCGCAGCAAGCAGAGCCGCGGTTTCATCGCCCTCGGCGTCGGTTTCACCAATGGCTGTCAGGAATTCGGCCGCCGTGCCATCGCCGATATCAGACTGCGTTCCTATGAGGACGTCATCACCGGTGCTGCCCAAGAGCGTGTCTGCCCCGTCGCCACCGATCAGCAGGTCGTTTTGCGAGCCGCCCCAAATCGAATCAGCGCCATCACCGCCAGAGGCGATATCGCTGTCATCACCCGAATAGATGCTGTCATCGCCCGCGCCGCCGAAAAGTAGGTCGTTGCCATCGTCGCCCGACAGTCTGTCATCACCCGTACCGCCATTGACCTGATCATCGCCATTGCCAGCAATCAGGCGGTCATCACCGCCCAGGGCAATCGCGCTTCAAAAGTCTTGGATGAGAGTTTTCAGGACCTCATTGCTCCAGCCCGCTTTTTTGAATTTGCCGCGATTTGATCCTTTTGCAGGATTGGCCTTGATGATGCTCAAGGCAATCCGCCCCAAAGCGGCAAAGCTGGCTGGCGCGTGATCTTTTCGCGCGCGGTGTCGGTCGTCGTTCATCACCACGTCGAGAGACCAATGCAAGCTGTTCCCAATTTGCCACTGGCCGCGGATCAGTGTGGCGGCCCCCTGAGCCGCGGGACATTTGGAGAGCGGATAAAGCCGTTCGGCGTGACTGGTCTTGTCGCCAACCGCGCGCCTGGAGGCGACATGGACGAAAGCCCGAAGAGGCGGCCACTTATGGGTATTGATCAGATATTCCGGCACATCGTGGACGCGGTATGACCGCTCTTCCACACGACCATGATCAGCATCAATTGTGTTATATTCATCAATGTAATCTGTGTCTTCGTCTTCCACGAAAGCCCGGACATCGGCCAACATGCCGCCCTGATGGCCCTTGAGCCGCAGGCAATAACCGCCTCCCTCCCGCACGATCAATTCGCAGGTCCCGCGCTGACAATGCAGTGCGTCTGCGGTGATGGTGATGCCGCGGATATCAAGCATCTCAATCAACTCGCGCAGGGCCAGGATCCCGCCACCGCCCCTGGCGCCCTGAGTAATCCCAAGGGTGAGACGTGCCCCATGTGCAAAGGCCGTGACAATGTTCATATTCGATTGCCCGGCGGCCTTGTCAAAGCCGCGTCGCATCTCTTTGCCATCAATGGCGATGGCAGGGTGCTCACCGGAGCCAGCCGCAAAGTCGGCGCGAAACTTGTCGAAAAAGGCCTGAAAGCCCGTCGGCTTCATCACGCGAAACAGCCGGGAATACGCGTCATGGCAAGGTATCCCGTGAGGCAACTCAGGAAACCCACGCAGGAAATCCCCCTTCATTTGTCCGAAAGGTTCCATGTCCACCGCCGTATCACCACCGCAAAGCGCGCACAAAAGGCCGATCGTCATCAAATCACGGAACTTGTGGCGCGGAGCATTGCCGCCGCGTGGGTCATCCACCGCATTGAAACAGCTGTCTAATCCTGGCATCTCGAAACCTCATCATCTGATGAAACCTCCAGAATCCAATTCTCGGACACTGTCAAACTTTAAGCGCGATTCCCCTGCATCACCGCCATTCCCTTCGATAAGATCGCTGCCGTTTGTGCCGGTAATCAGATCGTCGCCGTCTCCGCCAAGCAGATCAGCGTCCAAGTCAGGGTCATCATCCCCTGGTGGTGTCGGTGTGGAAGGGTTGTCATCATCATCATCAAGTTCCTCGATGATAAAGGTGGTCAGCGCACCAACAGATAAAAGACTGACAATTATAAGACCGAGCATACGCTATTCTCCCAAACCCCTTAACCGTTAACACAACGTCCCCCGCCCTAGAGTTTGGCTCAATTAGCATTGATTATGCGTGGCGTGTTACAGGCAGGATGCCTGCGGCGGCGGCAAGTATCGCGCGCGGCGTTTGGTGGCTCGGAAGGACGGCAAGGTGGAACCACCGAAGGCATCTGTCCAGGTATCTGGTCGCGATGCCCCGATGGCGGCGCGGAAAGGTCTTTAACCGCTCATGCCGACTGTTCACGGTTTGAATGTGCAATTCACCACGGACACGTTCTCCGGCGGTCCGGTCGAGACTTTCATGGCTGACGCCCGTTTCTGCGGCGCAGGGCGGGTAACCGGTGCAGCCATCGGTCACCGGGAGAGCGTCCCCATCAAGACGTGGCTGCAGAACCGTTTTGAGATGTTCGGCCGTCACCGCAGGCAAGACAGCACTGATGGCGGTGCCTGATCGGTCGACCGCAACGAGGACCGGAACCTGCTCCTTCGACAATCCGCGTTTTGAGGCCTTTCCCCCGCGTTTGCGGGCTTTTCGAGAGAGATTACGGTCCCCTTTCCGGCTGCGCGGAAAGAACGTCCCGTCGGCTTCGACGATTCCGCACAGCTTGACCGCACCGACCGTTACGGCCTCGGGAAAGCGATGACGCCAACGAAAAGCTGTGGTGTCGGCCACCATACAACGCCCGTCGGACGCCTTTACCGTTTCGCCGTCGCGCAGGGAAGCTGCGAACCCTGCCCATCTGTCCCTGTGGCGCAAGCGGGCAGGCGGCGTCCCGGTCAGCGCGTTGAAGGTTTTGCGACAGCCTTTGCAAAAGAACCTCGTCAGGCCACTTGCATGGCCCCTGATGATCGCACCGCCCGAAGCACAGTGCGGACAGATACGCCCCTCGCGAACATTCGCCTCAGGGAGATCGACCACGCTTTCCAGCGACGAAACCCCGGCAACGAGCCGTCCGGTTTCAGCCCGTTGTTTCGATGAAAGGTCGTCGATCTCGTTGAGCCACACCAGAAAAGCCTGATGATCCATGTGCCGCACCCCATAATTTTGTTCATGGTGTGTTCTATTACAGGTTGGCACGCATAATCAATGCTAATTGAGCCTAGAGTTTTTTGAGACACCGTTCAAGACATGACCCAAGGGGATGATTGAGGTGTATCATGACGGAACAAAGGAAGGTTGAGCGCGAAGGATCCGGAGCTGCGGAGACTTCACATATCGCAGCGGATCCGGCTCCGGCCCGGCGCCGGAGACTTACGGCTACACGCAAGCAAGAGGCCGTTCCGCGCGTTCTTCGCGGCGAAGATGTTGAATTGGTCGCACGTTCGTTTGGTGCGACAGCTGCGGATGTCAGCGGTTGGCGGGATGCATTTCCCGAAGGAGGGTCATCAAACCTGAAGTCCCGTCCGCGCGACGTGCGCGATGAGGGGATTGACCGTCTGCGGGCCAGGGTGGGTGAGATCACCATGGATAACGAACTTCTGTATGAGAAGACCGCGAAGATGGAGGCGGGCCACCCTTTCGGGCGCCGGAGGTCGAAACGATGAGTGCCGTCATCTCGATCTCCACGGGCAAAGCCTACGGCGTTTCCCGGGTGTGCCGGGTCTGGGGAGTGGGCCGCGCAAGCGTGTATCGTGACTTGCGCCCGCTTCCGGCGGAACCCGCGCCGCGCCGCCGCCCTGGTCCTCGGGGAGCGATGTCTGACGCTGATCTGGTCGAGAGGATCAAACAAGTGATCCCCTGTACACGACTCATGCGATTTTCTGCCTGATTTTGGGCCAGTGTCGGAAGGCTTGTTCCGGTTGGGTTCGCAAGAGCCTTCTGATTTCGTCGAGACCAATACGGAAGATGGATTTTGCGTATCGCCCATGAGACTTTCGAGGCCGTTTCCGTGTTCCGGGCCTGGTGGATGCCACCCTTGCAGCCCATGCCATGGCCAGGGCAACGAGACCGACCAACAAGCTCAACTTTTTGGCGATCGAGAGACGGGTGTCTTCCAGGTTGAAGCCCTTTGTCTTCGCTTCGGCGAACAGGCATTCGATGGCCCAGCGTTTGCGGTAGGTGGTCAGGGCGTGATGGGCGGGTTGGTTGCTGACAACGACAGGCAATTCCTTACCCTTGATGCGCCTGGCTGCGAAGTTCAGCCAGAGCGGCGCAGTGCCCCCGGCAGCCTTGAAGTGGGCCGTGAATGTGCGCGGGCCACGGCAGGTGCGCAGCAAGGTTCGCAGACTTTGCCGGACGCCATCCCCGCCTGTCACGTACTGGTTCGACTTCACGCGGATGATGAAAGGAACGTCCTGTTCATGCAGGAAAGTCAACCAATCAAGGCCGATAAACTCACGATCCGCCAGAAGGCACTTGATGCTTCCGGACCCGAACAGATCCAGACAGCGCTTCATCAGTGCAATGCGCTCGCAGGTGTTGCTGTTGCCCGCCTTGCCCAACACGGTCCAGATCAGTGGCACGCGATAGCGGCGCGTGGCGACGGCAAGAACCAACAGGTTGATCTCTTTGCGCCCGATCTTCCAGTTCGTGCGATCAAGGCACAGATGCCGACTCCCGGAGAGCCCGAGCATCCGGACAACAAGAGGGGCAGACCAGTCTTTCCCGAGGTTGACATACTGAAAAAAGCGCTGCAATCGACGGTAGGTGCTTTCAACCTTGGCCTGCGTCGGCATCTCCCCACTGATGTGACTCAGGTTCACCGTTCGCACGCTGGCAATGCCAATCACTAGGAGGCAGAGCGTTTCGAGGCGGCTATTGCTCAGCGACAAGCCGTCGGATAGTTGTAAAACGCGGAGCAATATTGGGCCACAGAAGCGGCTGCATATCGCAGTTGTAGCGGAGTAAAAGTCCGCCAGTTTGTGCCCTTCGTTTATTCGGAGGGCGGGAGATGTATTCTGTGGATATTTATAGTCGTGTGCGCCGTGCTTGTTTGAAGGACGGTATGTCTGGCCGAGAAGCGGCGCGGTTTTTCAACATGGCGTAATCAGGATCAGCACTCAGTTACCCCTGTTATTCTGGATGCACATGCAATTGAAAAGGAGACTGACCAATGGAATATTTTGCTGGTTTGGATGTGTCCATGGAAGAGACGCATATCTGCATTCTGGATCGTGAAGGGGCCCTTATTCGTGAAGGAAAAGCGAGCTCAACACCAAAAGCGATCGCTGACTTCCTCGCTTCTGGACCACCATGTGCCAAAGTTGTATTTGAAACGGGACGGATGGCACCAATGCTTTACCATGGGCTGACGGAGCTTGGTGTCCCGGTTGTTTGCATCGAGAGCAGGCAAGCATATCAGGCCCTTAAATCTCTGGCCGGCCACAAGACGGACCGCAATGATGCCCGCGGTTTGGCACACCTGGCGCGGACGGGATTCTACAAGCCGACCCATGTCAAATCACTGTCAGCGCACGCAATCCGGTCGCTGATCGCAGCCCGCAAGAAGCTGGTCGGACAGCGTGTGACGCTCGACAATCAGATCCGCGGTCTGGTCGTCGTCTTCGGCGTGCGGCTGCCACGAGCTTTGTCTCCGGCATTCAAAAACGCGGCGCTAAAAGTTAGCGATGGAGTGCCTGGCCTCCATGCCGCAATTTGCGGACTGTTCGCAGCACGCGAAGCAATCCTCGCGGCGGTTGCAGCCATTGATGGCGACATCAAAAAGATGACCCGCAAATCCGAAGTCTGCCAGCGCCTTATGACGGTACCAGGGGTCGGTCCGATCACAGCATTGGCCTTTGCCGCAGCAATTGATGATCCGTCGCGTTTCAGGAAATCGCGTGATGTGGGGGCGTATCTTGGACTGGTGCCGCGACGGCATCAATCTGGTGAAATCGACTACACGGGCAGCATCTCAAAGCGGGGCGACGTGCGCGTCAGAACGCTTCTCTATGAGGCCGCCAATGTGATGCTGACGCGGTATGCCGCTCCGCTCAAATTGAAGACATGGGCCCTCGCAATCGGTGCGCGCTCAACGATGAGAAAGGCCCGAGTGGCTCTGGCGCGTCGTCTGGCAATCATACTTCATGCCATTATGCGAGACAAAACTGACTTCCAGTCCGCGTAAGGCTTACGAGGCGACAACGAGGATTCCTAAATCAAAGTTCCCATCTGGGACGATGCCCGAGGGAGGGCGTGAGACACGGCGCCGATTCTGTAGCAACAGCCAAGACCAACGGTATGATTGCGGTTTCAACATTGCCGACCCACACCCAGCCAACCCCATCATGAACCTCAGAGTTCGAAGAGAACAAAGGCAACCTCTGACATCAAAAGCAGGAAACTCAGGAAACACGCATTGACAGATTAGAGAACAAAGATCGTAAGACGATCGCGAAGATGCTGCGCCATGAACTTCCGCCTGGGTATCGTCGGTCGGAAGCGCCTCGGCGGCCAACGCTTGATGGTTATGTTGGTGTGGTCGATGAGATACTGCGCACAGACAAAGCCCTGATCAAAAAGCAGCGACACACGGCCAAGCGCATCTTTGAACGGCTGCGCGATGAGCATGGATATGCCGGCAGCCTGACCACGGTGACCTATTACGTGCGCGAGCAAAAACGGCGCACCAAAGAGGTGTTTGTGCCGTTGTCGCATCGGCCGGGCCATGCGCAGGTTGATTTTGGTGAGACGCTGGGCGTGATCGGTGGCGTGGAATGCAAGATCCACTTCTTCGTGATGAGCTTGCCACATTCTGATGCGGTGTTTGTGAAGGGATATCCAGCTGAGACAACCGAGGCGTTTTGCGATGGCCATGTGTCCGCCTTTGCATTCTTTGGCGGCATTCCGCAATCCATTCTCTACGACAATACCAAGATCGCCGTGGCTCGGATACTCGGGGATAAGACGCGCATCCGCACACGTCGGTTTACGGAACTGCAGTCGCATTACTTGTTTGATGACAAGTTTGGCAGACCCGCGCGAGGGAACGATAAAGGCAACGTTGAGGGCATGGTTGGATACACCCGCCGCAACTTCATGGTTCCCGCACCTCGCTATGACAGCTTTGATGATCTGAACGCACATTTGGAAGAGAAGTGTTTAGCACGTCAGGACGATACGTTGCGGGGTCACACCCAAACCATAGGCGCACGCCTGATGTCGGATTTGGATGCTCTGATGGGATTGCCCGTCGCAGAATATGAAGCCTGCGATCACGTCAGCACGCGTGCAACGTCGATCTCAATGGTGCGCTATCGCAGCAATGATTACTCGGTGCCAGTAGCCTATGCGCACCACGATGTTCATGTGCGTGGGTTTGTGCATGAGGTTATCATCGGCTGCGGCAATGAGATTATTGCGCGGCACAAACGATCCTACACATCAGCGGATATGGTCTTTGACCCATTGCACTTTTTGCCCCTGCTTGAACAAAAGGTGGGTGCCCTGGATCAGGCCGCGCCTTTGCAGGGTTGGCATTTGCCAGATGTATTTGCCACGCTGCACCGACTGCTTGAAGCCAGAATGGGTAAGCCGGGCAAGCGAGAATACGTTCAAGTCTTGCGCCTTTTGGAGACCTTCGAAATGGATGTTGTGCAAGGCGCAATCCAGCAGGCAATAGATATGGGTGCAATTGGCTATGACGCCGTAAAACACCTTGTACTGTGTCGGGTTGAGAAGCGGCCACCACGATTGGATTTGGACTTCTATCCATACTTGCCCAAGGCCAATGTCGGCACAACACGCCCATCCAGTTACATGAGCTTGATGGGAAGGACCGCGGCATGACCGAAGCCCCTCGGATTCTTCTACGGCATCATCTTAAACAACTGCGACTGCCAACGTTCCAAGGCGAGTATGCCAAACAGGCGCAGCTCTGTGCTGCAGAGAACAAAGATCACATCCACTATCTGGCGCGGCTGTGTGAGATGGAATTGATCGACCGCGAACGCCGGATGATTGAACGGCGCATCAAAGCGGCGAAGTTCCCCAGCACCAAGAGCTTGGATAGCTTTGACTTCAAGATCATGCCAAGCTTGAACAAGCCCCTGACGATGGATCTGGCACGATGCGATTACGTTAATCGCAGGGAGAACATCATCGCGCTCGGCCCGTCAGGCACGGGCAAGACACACATCGCCCTGGGACTTGGGCTGGCTGCATGTCAAAGAGGACTGAAGGTGCGCTTCACAACGGCTGCGGCATTAGTCCATGATCTGATCGAGGCTCAAGATGAGCGGAGATTGCAGCGCCTTCAAAAGCAACTGACCAGCCAGAACCTGTTGATCATTGATGAACTGGGCTTCGTACCGCTCAGCAAATCTGGCGCAGAGCTGCTCTTCGAGGTCATATCCCAATGCTATGAACGCGGCTCCATCATCATAACCTCGAACCTGCCCTTCGATGAATGGACTGAAGTCTTTGGCTCTGAGCGGCTGACCGGTGCGCTACTCGATCGTTTAACCCATCACGTCCACATCCTCGAGATGAATGGCGAAAGCTATCGGCTCAAACACAGTCGCAACAACCGAAAATAACCAGCCCGCAATCACAGTCAGAATAATGCTGGCCTTATGGCCAGCATGCGCTTTGGCACGCTTCAGCTTTGTGACGAGCACGCGTGCAAAAGCGCCACAAAAACATCAACCGAAGTGGCCCATTTTTACGCCGCGACATGGACCCATTTTACTCTGCGATTGACAGCATCGTGTCTCGATGCCGGAAGTATCTCAGAAAGCGGGAGAAACCTGGCAAGAACACTTGAAGAGGTTGGAAAGGGAGAAAACGTCCACCGGTGATCATGGGGTCCGATACAATGTAGCGCGCCAACTCTTTAATTCGGCGGACTACGGTGCTCCCCAAAAGCGGGAACGAGTATTTATCGTTGGCTTCCGCGAGGATCAGGACGTGCATTGGAATTTCCCGGATCCCACGCATAGTTTCGACGCACTGCTCCGTGCGCAGTGGATTGGCGGGGAGTACTGGGAAAGGCACAAAGTTTCGGTGAAAGCCCGAGGTTCAGTTCCCGCTCGCTTTAAAGCTCGCATCGAGAAACTCCGCGTACAGAACTCAAGCGATGGTCTTCTACCCTGGCAAACAGTACGAGATGCTCTTCAAACTCTCCCGGAACCGCGGTCCGACGGAAGGCAAGCTGCCGGTATTGCAAACCATCGTTTTCAGCCCGGCGCTCGCGTCTACAAGGGGCATACAGGGTCTCCGGTCGATCTGCCGTCCAAAGCTCTGAAAGCAGGAGATCACGGTGTTCCTGGCGGTGAAAACATGATGGTCAAACCCAACGGCGAAGCCCGGTACTTTACAGTTCGGGAATCCGCTCGTCTGCAAGGCTTCCCTGACGGTTATGTATTCCACGGTGCATGGAGTGAGACTATGCGTCAGCTCGGAAATGCCGTTCCTGTAATGCTTGCGCATTCGGTTGCTTCTAGCGTTGCGCTGAAGTTGTTAGAATCTGACTTGGCGCGGCTTGTAAAGCGCGGCGAGTTGCACTGATGAGTGACTACAATCCGTTCAATCCGTTAGATCGGGAAAATCTCGCCGCTTCGGTGGGCGAAGCTCTTCTTGAGAAGGAACCAGTCCGGCTCGGAGAGTTGGAAACATTCCTTGGGGCAGGGGTCTACGCAGTCTATTACACAGGTGAATTTGGACCTTATCGTCAGCTTTCCGATGCCAACAAAGAAGGGAAATGGCGCGCACCCATCTACGTGGGCAGTGCGATCCCGGCAGGAGGCCGTAAGGATGGAATGTCACCCAACACAAAGCCGAAACCATATCTTGAAAAACGGCTGAACGAGCACGCGGAAAGCATCCGGGCTGCGACCTCAACGTTGGATATCAATGACTTCCACTGCCGCCATCTCGTCGTAGAAGACATCTGGATACCGTTGGGTGAGAATTTGATGATTAGCCGGTTCTCACCGATCTGGAACACTCTGATCGACGGGTTTGGCAACCATGACCCTGGCAAAGGCCGATACAATGGTCTCCGGCCTCGGTGGGATGTGCTACACCCTGGACGAGGTTGGGCAGAGAAGTGTCGCGCACGGCCTGAAAATGCTGACACGATTGCCCGCGAGATCGAGGACTACCTACGAACCCGCCCGATTACCGTCCCAAGAAAACTCTTCGACAGAAGCACGTGACCAACTTCTGATGTGTCGAGGGAGGCAGGGCAATCGCATTTGGAAATCCAGGCCTGTTGAATGTCACTGAGAACTGACCCGGTAGCCCCATAAATTGTCACTGAGAATTGACCCATGTGAACACATTACCCTGACGGTTTTGGTCAGGGGGACATGGAGTGATCGACATGGGATTTTTGAGTGTCATTCGACGCTGGGCATTGCGTGACAAAATGCCGATACGTGAGATAGCGCGGCGCACTGGGCTGTCTCGCAACACCATCAAAAAGTATCTTCGTGAAGATGCTGTAGAGCCAAGGTTCAAGACGCCATCGCGTCCAGGCAAGTTGGATCCTTGCGCGGATCGGTTGTCAGCCTGGCTTTTGGCGCAGACGCGTAAGTCTCGTAAAGAGCGGCGTAACGTTAAGCTGATGTATGAAGATCCGGTCAAGCCTGGCTACGATGGATCCTATGAGCGTGTGGCGGCCTTTGCGCGTGCTTGGCGCGCTGATCGGCATCGCGCAGAACAAACGACTGGGCGTGGGACATTTGTGCCTTTGGTGTTCCAACCAGGTGAAGCGTTCCAGTTCGACTGGAGCGAAGACTGGGCCACGATCGGTGGCGAACGCGTCAAACTGCAAGTGGCGCACACCAAGCTCTCACATAGCCGCGCCTTTATTGTCCGAGCCTATCCTCTCCAAACGCATGAGATGTTGTTCGATGCCCACTGGCATGCCTTCCGCGTCTTTGGCGGCGTTCCGGGGCGAGGCATCTATGACAATATGAAGACAGCGCTCGACCGTGTTGGTCGTGGCAAGCAGCGCGATGTCAACGCACGCTTCAAAGCGATGGCCAGCCATTACGTCTTTGAACCTGAGTTCTGCAATCCAGCAGCGGGTTGGGAGAAGGGCCAGGTTGAGAAGAACGTCCGGGATGCCCGGAACCGGTTGTGGCAGGTCATGCCTGTCTTCAAGGATCCGGGAGAACTGAACCAGTGGCTTGAAGATCGTTGCATCGCGCTCTGGCCAGAGACGGCGCACCGGGAATTGCCGGGCTCAATCGCCGATGCCCGGGAAGCTGAGAAGCCTGTGCTGATGGTTCCACCACCAGCCTTTGACGGGTTTGTCGAACACAGCAAGCGTGTGTCACCAACATGCCTGATCACCTTCGAACGCAACCGCTACAGCGTGCCTGCCAGCTTTGCGAACCGCCCTGCAGGCCTTCGTGTCTATCCAGAACGGCTGGTCATTGTTGCTGAAGGTCAAACTGTCTGCTCACATGAGCGCATCATTGATCGATCCCACCGCAAGCCTGGCAAAGTCATCTATGAGTGGCGCCATTATCTGGCGGTCATCCAGCGCAAACCGGGGACCCTGCGCAATGGTGCACCGTTTACCGAGATGCCTGACACCTTCCGTCGGCTGCAGGATCACATGCTACGCAAAGAAGGTGGAGACCGCGAGATGGTCGACATCCTGTCCTTGGTTTTACACCATGACGAAAGCGCTGTGCCACGGGCGGTGGAGATGGCGCTGGAAGCTGGGGTACCAACCAAAACACATATCCTGAACCTGCTGCACAGGCTGATAGATCCAAAGCAGACAGATCACCCTGAGATCGATCCACCAGATGCCTTGGCTTTGGAAACAGCACCGAAGGCAAACGTAGATCGGTATGACGGTCTCAGACAAACAAGGGAGAACCGCAATGCGTCATGATCCTGCAGGGGCTTCCATTATCATCATGCTGCGCAGTCTCAAGCTGCATGGCATGGCGCATGCGGTCGATGACCTGGTTACACAAGGTGCTCCAGCGTTTGAGGCGGCCACCCCAATGTTGTCCCAACTGCTCAAGGCGGAAATGGCGGAACGAGAGGTGCGATCAATTGCCTGCCACACCAAGGTGGCGCGCTTCCCATCCTGCAAGGACCTCACGGGTTTTGACTTCGCGTCGAGCGAGATCAATGAGGCCACAGTCCGGCAACTCCATCGCGGCGAGTTCATCGAGAATGCAGAAAACGTCGTGCTTATTGGCGGACCCGGGACTGGCAAAAGCCATGTCGCCACGGCTATCGGCGTGCAGGCAATCGAGCATCATCGACGCAAAGTGCGCTTCTACTCGAGCGTCGAACCGGTCAACGCGTCAGAGCGGGAAAAGGCCCTTGGAAAAGCTGGTAAACCGGCTGATACCAGCGGCCTTAATGTCTGACTCACTTTTGTGATTTCAAATTTACTGCATTTCTGAATCAATGGCCTCCAGAAGCAAGGAGGTGCTCATGGGTGGGGCAGTTAAGATTACGCGGATATGTCCGCGCAAGATTTGCGTTGTGCTGCAAAGCGAACCAGGGATGGTCGTGTTGTCCGTCGAATACTCGCCATAGCGCTGGTGCTTGACGATGTGGACCGCGCAACAGCGGCCCGTAGCAGCGGTATGGATCGCCAAACTCCCAGAGACCGGGTGCATCGCTACAATGCAGAGGGCCTTGGTGGGCTTTCTGATCGGTGTGGCAAGGGTGCAAAACCACGCCTGTCCCTGGAGCAACAGGCGCTGTTTGTGGCTTGGGTTGAGGCTAGGCCTGACCCGGCAAAAGATGGCGTAGTGCGGTGGCGCTGTGCCGATTTGCAGGTCCGCGTTGAAGAAGAATTCGACGTAAAGCTACATGAACGTACGATTGGCAAGTATCCAGCCAGGCATGGTTTTCGTCGCCTTTCCGTGCGCCCGGAGCATCCCAAAACTGATCCCGCTGCACAGCAGGCTTTTAAAAAAACTTTGCCAGCCTCATAGCCGATACCCTGCCAAAACATGCAAAGGGGAAGCCGCTTGAGGTATGGTTCCAGGATGAAGCCCGCGTCGGGCAGCAAGGAACCCTCACCCGCAAATGGGCCAGGCGTGGAACCCGCCCGCGCGCACCACGTGATACGCGCTGCAAATGGAGCTGTATCTTCGGCGCAGCCTGTCCTGCCTGTGGCACGGCGGCTGGGCTGGTCCTGCCTTACGTCAACGCCGAAGCAATGGGGCCGCATCTCGATGAGATCGCAAAGACAATCGCACCCGGCGCACATGCCTTGCTCATCATCGACGGGGCTGGTTGGCACGGAGCAAAATGCTTGCAGGTGCCAGATAATACTACACTCGTAAAACTGCCCCCATACTCACCGGAATTGAACCCAATGGAAAACGTTTGGGCCTATCTGCGGTCGAACAAACCCGCTGTCTCTGTCTTCGACACATATGAAGAAATCCTCGAAAAATGCGCCCGGGCCTGGAACTTCTTTGCGAACGACCCTGAACGCATAACTTCAATCACAGATCGAGAATGGATAAAGGTCAATTAATTGGGCCGTTGGTATGAGATGTTGACCAAAACTGACTTGGTCATCCTCGACGAACCCGGCTACCTGCCGTTCAGCCAATCCGGTGGCGCATTACTGTTCCACCTTCTGAGCAAACTCTATGAGCGCACCGGCGTCGTCATCACAACCAACCTCAGCTTCAGTGAATGGGCGCAGGTCTTCGGCGACGCAAAGATGACAACAGCACTCCTCGATCGGCTCACTCACCGCTGCCACATCCTCGAGACTGGCAACGACAGCTACCGCTTCAAAGCCAGTTCAGAGGCTGCAAGGAAAACCACAAAGGAGGCCACCACATTGACCAAAACGTAACTGCTGATAAAAAATAAGGCTCAATTAGCATTGATTATGCGTGCCAACCTGTAATAGAACACACCATGAACAAAATTATGGGGTGCGGCACATGGATCATCAAGCTTTTTTGGTGTGGCTCAACGAGACCGACGACCTTTCATCGAAACAACGGGCTGAAACCGGACGGCTCGTTGCCGGGGTTTCGTCGCTGGAAAGCGTGATCGATCTCCCTGAGGCGAATGTTCGCGAGGGGCGTATCTGTCCGCACTGTGCTTCGGGCGGTGCGATCATCAGGGGCCATGCAAGTGGCCTGACGAGGTTCTTTTGCAAAGGCTGTCGCAAAACCTTCAACGCGCTGACCGGGACGCCGCCTGCCCGCTTGCGCCACAGGGACAGATGGGCAGGGTTCGCAGCTTCCCTGCGCGACGGCGAAACGGTAAAGGCGTCCGACGGGCGTTGTATGGTGGCCGACACCACAGCTTTTCGTTGGCGTCATCGCTTTCCCGAGGCCGTAACGGTCGGTGCGGTCAAGCTGTGCGGAATCGTCGAAGCCGACGGGACGTTCTTTCCGCGCAGCCGGAAAGGGGACCGTAATCTCTCTCGAAAAGCCCGCAAACGCGGGGGAAAGGCCTCAAAACGCGGATTGTCGAAGGAGCAGGTTCCGGTCCCCGTTGCGGTCGACCGATCAGGCACCGCCATCAGTGCTGTCTTGCCTGCGGTGACAGCCGAACATCTCAAAACGGTTCTGCAGCCACGTCTTGATGGGGACGCTCTCCCGGTGACCGATGGCTGCACCGGCTACCCGCCCTGCGCCGCAGAAACGGGCGTCAGCCATGAAAGTCTCGACCGGACCGCCGGAGAACGTGTCCGTGGTGAATTGCACATTCAAACCGTGAACAGTCGGCATGAGCGGTTAAAGACCTTTCCGCGCCGCCATCGGGGCATCGCGACCAAATACCTGGACAGCTGCCTTCGGTGGTTCCACCCTGCCGTCCTTCCGAGCCACCAAACGCCGCGCACGATACTTGCCGCCGCCGCAGGCATCCTGCCTGTAACACGCCACGCATAATCAATGCTAATTGAGCCAAAAATAAAGGCGGGTCAAATCTCGGTGACAATACCGGGTCAGTTCTCAATGACATTCAACAGGGACAGCACACATCGAACCTTGGATACGGCTGCAATCGCTCTTGTATTTGCCTTCATAGCGCAGGCCGCGTCGGCGCTTTTTCTGCTCATGTACGTTGCAAGGTATCCAGTTAAAAGTGAAATGGCCTTACCGCTTTGGGTTGGCTATGGGATCAGCCTAGGCGGGATTATTGCAGCACTTATCGCGGCTGCAATCTGGCGGCGTTGGGGCGTCAGCAGCATGTCAGCTATTTTGCGTGGTGCTGGAATTTCTTTCGCTGATAGAAATGTTACGGCTTGGGAAACGGTTATTACCCGGGAAGACTCACGCCCTTCACAAATTACAGTTGTGAAAAAGGACGGATCCACTCTGCAATGCGAACGTCTTGATGATTTCAAAAAAGAGCCATTCGGCCCAATGATCCTTGGACAAGATGGTTCAATAGCAATGTATGTGACCGATTACAGAGAAAAAGACTCTGATGACTGGAAAAAGGTAGACCTCGCGCAAGATGCTTGGGGGCCAGAGATAACCATCATTCCAGCTTGCGAAATTTTAGAGGTGCGCATTCGACATGCCCCTCACTTCCTAGGCGGTGGGGGCGAAGACGGGGCGCTGAGGATGCGGCGGGCGTTGTCAGGGACGTAGACCCGCCCGCTAGCTAACACGGATGCCTGAGTTTCGGATGGCTGCATTAATCTTACCTCTTAGGGGGCGGCGGCGTAGCGGGTGCGCTAGGCGTTGGCCGTGTATTGGTTTCGGGAATAGAGCGCGGGATAGTTGACGGGCGCGGCGATGGGACTGACGGTTTTTGTGCCATTGATCTACCTCTTGGGTTTGGGCGGAGGGGATGATGTGGGCTTGCTGGCAACGGATTGCTGCGATCTTTCAATCGACACTCTTGCACTTGCTTGGCGAGGGGCTGGACTGTTGACAGGTTTAAGCGGCGGTGAAGGAGCTTTAGCCATTTTTTTACCTTTTCGGTTTAGGCGGCGGCGGGGTCCCGGGCGCGGCAGCACGAGGCTGTTGTGAGCCTTGCACCTTGATACCGGGCGTGGCCTTACGCGGTGGCGGTTTGACTGGGGGCTTCGGTGGTGGCTTGGGTGATTTGGCCATTTGTTTTACCTTTTTGGCTTTGGCGAGGGCGGTGCAGCAGGTGCGCTTGCCATTGGTTGTTGCGAATGAATTGATACGCACACAAATATGCCGCGTCCTGGGTGCGTTTGTCGAGGGCGGTGTGAGGGGGCTCTGTGTTGTAGAAGCCGATCCAGTCGTCAATGATCCGATCCGGATCGCCTCTGCCTTTACCTTCCTGGCACGGGTCAATGGGATGCCTCCAAGAGGCTGGACCTAACAATCGTCCCTTGGACCCGCCTCTGGCTGGTCTATTTCGAAGAGTGGCTTTCCAGTGATGATTGGAAGGGTGGGGGAAGGCATCCTGGTGATGAGCCAGAAGCTGAGGGCAATCGCGCTTTGCGCCGTCGGATTCGGCGTATGCGATAGCCTTTTACGTCAGTGGCGAGCCATGTGAAGTGGGAATGGATTCAGATGACTCCGGCACCGCGCTATCCAAATTTATTGCCTCAATGTTCCACTGTGTTTAGACACATATGCGAGTGCTTCGCGTTTCAGGAAGAACCAAAATGGCCGAAACCCAAATCGAATGGACGGATGCGACGTGGAATCCAGTGGCTGGTTGTTCTATCATGTCGGCTGGATGTACGAATTGTTATGCGATGAATATGGCCAAGCGTCTCGAGGCTATCGGGATAAAAAAATACAGAGGTTTGACCCGCAAGTCTGGCAAGCGGACAATATGGAACGGTAACGTGCATGAGGACCGCGCCGCGCTCGATATCCCGCGAAAATGGAAGAAATCACGCAAGATCTTTGTGAACTCGATGAGTGATCTGTTTCATCCTGCAGTCACGCAAGACTTTGTTGCCGACGTTTGGCGGGTCATGGCGGAAACGCCCCGCCACCACTATCAAATATTGACTAAACGTCCAGACCGGATGGCCGAGATTCTAAGTGATATCTGTCCAGTGCCGCTTTCGAATGTGTGGTTGGGAACAAGCGTCGAGAGGCGTGATGTGATCCATAGGATTGATGAGCTTCGAGAAGTTCCTGCGACTATCAGATTTATCTCCTTTGAGCCGCTGATCGGAGCAGTAGGGCAAGTTGACCTCACAAGTATTGACTGGGCGATCGTCGGCGGTGAAAGCGGGCGTGATGCACGACCTATCAAAGAAGAATGGATTGACGAAATACACGATACGTGTCGCGTGTATGGAACGGCGTTTTTCTTCAAACAATGGGGCACTTGGGGCAAAGATAACAAGAAACGCTCCAAGAAATTGAATGGACGGGACTATCGCGGGCAGACCTGGGACGAAATGCCTGCGGAATTGCACGTTTAGCGTGAGTTTGGACTTGCCTTTGCGCCAATACCCATCAGTTTGGATCATTATAGCGTACGCGATTGAGTGATATGGCAAAGAAGCAAAATTTTAACTGGAAAATTGGCGAACCGCTTCCACCAATTGAAGCACATACTGAACGTAAGCTTGATGTAATCGAGCAGTATCTCGATGTCTATTTCGACACTGTTGCTGCCAATCGGCACATGGATACATTGCGCATTACGATCGTTGACGGCTTCTGCGGCGGGGGCCTGTATCAATCAGGTGATGAGATCAGGCTCGGAAGCCCATTTGCACTTTTGAATGCAGTTGAGAGGGCCAAATGGCGGCTCAACGTGAACCGTCATAAGCCGTTGGAGATTGCAGCTCAATTTTATTTCAGCGACTCAAACCCGTTGCACATTGCAGCACTACGCGATGCTTTGTCGCGTAGCGAGTTTCAGCCACTTCTGGAGGATAAGATCATTCTTCAAACTGGTGTTTTTGAAGATCTGTTGCCCAAGGTGTTAGTGGATATCAAGAAGAGACAACGGCAGGGACGGAGCTTCTTCGTTCTTGATCAATGGGGCTACACAGATGTGCCTGTCCGATGTCTGCAGCAGATATTCTCTTCGCTATCAAAGCCTGAAGCTATTCTGACGTTCTCGATTGATGCATTGCTGAACTACTTACGAACGGACGGCACTGGTCTTGAAGGCTTACGCCAATTTGGCGTCAACGATGCCTTTGTCCAAGAGTGGCATGCGCATAAAGAGGATGACAACTTCGGACGCGCAACAGCGCAACGCTGGATTATGGAAACGCTGCTGGATAAGAGCGGGGCGCATTTCTTTACTCCATTCATGATGTATTCGAAGACGGATCAGCGCTGGATGTTGTTGGCGCATCTTTCGAAGCATCAAGCTGCCCGTGACAAGATGTTGTCGGTCCATTGGGACCAGCAGAACCATTTTAGTCACATCGGAAAGGGCAGCCTTTTTGAACTCGGCTTTGATCATCGGCTCTTTGAAAGCAGGGACTCCTTGTTCTCGTTCCGAGATGATGATGAGGCGAAGTTGATCAAGGAGTTGGAGAACGAGCTTCTAGGTCGCGTAATGGATAACATGGTCGATGATGTTTTGATGGTTCAGACGCTGTTGTCGCGTATCGGCAACCTCACAGCCGCACAAAACGAGTTGATATTTAGGGTTTTGCAGAAGTTGGCAGGGGAGGGCGAGCTGGAAATTGAGAAGAAGGGGGGAGGTCGTAAGAAAGCAAGCACTTTGATCGAAGTCTCGGATACGCTTGTCCGACCTTCTCAGAAACTATTGTTTACAAAGTATGGCAAGGGTCAGGCCTGACTATCGGTTCTTGGTGTATGCGAGGGCGCAATGGCAGTCTATTTTGTGACAGAACAAGATACGCAAGGTCCGGAACCCCTTAACGTCAAAGTTGGATATTCCAGCGATCTCAAGCGCCGGAGGGGGCAGTTGCAGACCGGGAACCCCCGGAAACTTGTCCTGATGAGTCAAATTACGGACGGTGAACTTCATCCCTGTTTCCGGACACTGGGGTACTTTACCCCTGTCCATGAAAGGGGCACGAAATGGGACTCCATCGAGGAACTCCAGACCGCCCTGCAAAAGTTCAAGGAGGACTACAACGAAGAATGGCTGATCCAGCGGCACGGACACCGTTCGCCAAACCAGTTCAGATGTGACGCAATGGACAAAATCCAGGCCGCCGCATAAGCTTCACGAGTGTCTCAATAACCCTAGGGCGCTACACATGAGAGCAATTAGTTTCGTTTACCTTCTGGTATTTGCCAGTCTAGCAAAGGGCAACACCCGATCTGAGCAGCCACCAATTCATTGGAGAACAATATGTCAAAGACCGATCCGAGTGCAGAAACAGACATGGCCCTAAACCTTGTCGATCTTGCACGCTATCCTATTGGTGATCTCGATACCGGCGCTGGTGCAACCTTCCTGAAAGAGTGCCAGGACAAAATGGAGGCGCATGGCTGGTGTAATTTGGATGGATTCATTCGTCCCGATGCACTTGCTGCCCTTGAGGATGAATCCAGCAATCTTTTGCCGGGCGCTGAGGTTCTGACAATCAAGCGAAACATCTATCAGGGTGCAATTGATCCCACGCTTCCTGCGGATGATCCACGCCGTCGCGAATATACGCATGTCGCGACCCAGCTGGCCAATGACCAATTGCCCGCAGATACGCTTATCCAGCAGCTTTATAAATCAGAGCTTCTCACTGATTTCGTCCGGCGTGTGCAAAAGAAACCTGTGTTGTACCGCTGCGCTGATGAGTTCCAGGCTTTGAATGTCGTCGCACTTTACCCCGGCAGTTGGCACGCATGGCATTACGACACGACCGAATGCACCGTGACGTTGCTCCTGAAGGCTGCTGAAAGTGGCGGCGATTTTGCCTTCCTGCCGAATTCCCGCACCGACGAGAAAGAAGACCGCACCGCCGTGGACCGCCTGCTGGCAGGGGACATGTCGCATGCGCAAAAGTTCGATCGCGGGGCTGGTACGTTTACGCTGTTTCGCGGCGGATATTCCTTGCATGGCGTCACCGAAGTGTTTGGGATACATCCCAGAATTACGGCGATTATGACCTATGATGAACAAGAAGGCCGTGTCATCAGTGACGACATTAATGTGCGTATTTACGGCAAACGTGTTGAAAAAATACTGGCGGACCGAGCCGCTGTGACTGCTCAGGCTTAAAAGGAAAAATCCGAATGAAAACTGCCCTCCTTGTTATCGATGTGCAAATGGCACTGGCGCATGAAGATGCCGTCGGCGCGGTACGGTCTTGTCCGGAAGCGTCCGAAAATATTGGACGTTTGCTATCGAAGTTTCGCGCGGCGGGCGACAAGATCGTCCATGTCCATCATCACGGCACAAATACGGATGATCCGTTTCATCCAGATGCTCCCGGTGCTGCTGTTCAGCCGTTCGCGGCCCCCCAGGACAATGAGCAGGTGATCATCAAACAGGTCTCAAGTGCGTTTGGTGGTACCACACTTCAATCGGATCTGCGTGCAGCCAATATCGAACGTGTGATCATATGCGGCGCAACGGCCAACCATTGCGCGGAATCGACTGCACGTTCGGCCAGCAGCCTTGGGTTTGATATGATCTATGCCTCAGACGCGGTCTGGGCATATGACGCAACAGGTCCAGATGGGATTGATCACTCTGCAGAGCAAATTCATTCGGTAACCCTTGCGAACCTTCACGGCGAATTTGGTGCGGTCCAAACGACCGATGAGATCCTCGCCGCTGCATAAAAAGCTTACCACCGGCAGCCATTTGTCGGACCTGGGAGACGAACACATGCGGATTGGATTTATCGGACTTGGCACGATGGGTGGGGCGGCGGCACTGAACTTGATCAAGGGCGGGCATCAGTTGGCCGTTTGTGATCTGGACCCAGACCGCGCGAAGCAGCACCTCGAACTTGGGGCGACTTGGGCTGACACACCGGCAATTGCAGCCAAAGATGCCGACATCGTCTTTTCCATGGTGTTTGGTCCCAAGCAGATCGAACAAGTGGTGCGGGGGCAGGACGGGCTTCTCTCGGCGATGGGATCAGGTCAGATCTGGGTCGATATGACAACCAATCAGCCCACTTTGGCCCGGGAACTTGGCAAGGAACTGGCCTCCAATGGCGTGCAAGCGGTCGATGCACCAGTATCAGGCGCGGTTGATGGCGCACGCACAGGTAACATGCCGCAGTTTGCCGGTGGCGGCGAGGATACCATTGAACGCATCCGCCCGGTGATGGAACTGATGGGTCCGATGCATTACATGGGGCAAAGCGGCAGCGGGTCGATCACCAAACTGGCCAGCAACCAATTGTGGGCCATTCACGCCACGGCGATGGGCGAAGCACTGGTCATGGCCGTAAAGTCCGGCGTTGAATTGTCGCGTGCATGGGAAGCCCTGAAGATCGGCGCGAGCGAAAGCTGGTGCATGCATCATGATGCACCATCCGTATTTGCCGGGCACTACGATCCGTCATTTACGTTGGATCTGTGCCAGAAAGATTTGGGGCTTATCGTTGAGGCATGTGATGATGCAGGGTCTCCAGCACCAGCCACGCGTCTGGTTTGCGCGCAATTTGAAGAGGCCCGAAAGAAATATGGTGGCGACAAAGGTGAACTGCACGTGGTGAAACTTGAGGAAGATGCCGCTGGCGTCTCGCTGCGTCTTGATGGTGATTGGGTGCCGCATTGGGAGAAGTAGGGAATGAGGCCGCCCCCGGGGGCCTCGACCTTGGTTGGGAGCAGACATTGACGCCATTGCAGCGAGGGTTCCCTAAGCGCCGAAGGGTGGCTGCTTATCGCCCACATCCGTCGCGTCACACGCCACCTCGCAAGGAATTGAAAGCGTCCAATTAGTTTTAAATCAGACTCTTAACCGCAAAAATTCACGAGCGCCCTGTTTTGGCACCTGATGCTTTGTTGGCAACCCTTCCAATTTGATGCGGCATGGTTGATCTTCGCCCTGATTTTGCATCGGGCGCTCCTGTCTGGCGGTTTGGTAATTTGGCTGGACTTCGTCCCTGTTTCCGGACAGTTTGATTATGGCTCAATTAGCATTGATTATGCGTGCCAACCTGTAACAGAACACACCATGAACAAAATTATGGGGTGCGGCACATGGATCGTCAAGCTTTTTTGGTGTGGCTCAACGAGATCGACGACCTTTCATCGAAACAACGGGCTGAAACCGGACGGCTCGTTGCCGGGGTTTCGTCGCTGGAAAGCGTGATCGATCTCCTTGAGGCGAATGTTCGCGAGGGGCGTATCTGTCCGCACTGTGCTTCGGGCGGTGCGATCATCAGGGGCCATGCAAGCGGCCTGACGAGGTTCTTTTGCAAAGGCTGTCGCAAAACCTTCAACGCGCTGACCGGGACGCCGCCTGCCCGCTTGCGCCACAGGGACAGATGGGCAGAGTTCGCAGCTTCCCTGCGCGACGGCGAAACGGTAAAGGCGTCCGACGGGCGTTGTATGGTGGCCGACACCACAGCTTTTCGTTGGCGTCATCGCTTTCCCGAGGCCGTAACGGTCGGTGCGGTCAAGCTGTGCGGAATCGTCGAAGCCGACGGGACGTTCTTTCCGCGCAGCCGGAAAGGGGACCGTAATCTCTCTCGAAAAGCCCGCAAACGCGGGGGAAAGGCCTCAAAACGCGGATTGTCGAAGGAGCAGGTTCCGGTCCTCGTTGCGGTCGACCGATCAGGCACCGCCATCAGTGCTGTCTTGCCTGCGGTGACAGCCGAACATCTCAAAACGGTTCTGCAGCCACGTCTTGATGGGGACGCTCTCCCGGTGACCGATGGCTGCACCGGCTACCCGCCCTGCGCCGCAGAAACCGGCGTCAGCCATGAAAGTCTCGACCGGACCGCCGGAGAACGTGTCCGTGGTGAATTGCACATTCAAACCGTGAACAGTCGGCATGAGCGGTTAAAGACCTTTCCGCGCCGCCATCGAGGTATCGCGACCAAATACCTGGACAGCTGCCTTCGGTGGTTCCACCCTGCCGTCCTTCCGAGCCACCAAACGCCGCGCGCGATACTTGCCGCCGCCGCAGGCATCCTGCCTGTAACACGCCACGCATAATCAATGCTAATTGAGCCTTGATTATTGACCCTATGCGGCCATTTTCCAAGTCATATTGTTGAACGCCTGTTGCGGCGTTTGGTATCCGATGGCGGAGTGGCGGCGCTGACGGTTGTGGAAGACCTCAATATATTCGAAGATTGCAGCCTTGGCTTCCGCCCGTGTTTTGAACCTTTGGCGGTGAACCAACTCCTTTTTCAATGATGCAAAGAAGCTTTCCATTGGCGCATTGTCCAGGCACTCGCCCTTGCGGCTCATGGATTGCGCAATCCCTGCCTTTTCGATCAGCTTGCGATACTCGCCACCGGCGTACCGGCTCCCCCTGTCGGAGTGGTGGATCAGACCGGGAACAGGGCCCCTGCGACCCGGGGCCATCGTCAGGGCATCACAGCAAAGCCCGGCCCGCATGTGATCCTCCATCGCCCAACCAACGATTTCCCGCGTGGCCATGTCTTTCACGCCGACCAGCCAGAGCCACCCTTCATCCGTATCGATACAGGTGATATCGGCCAACCAAACCGTATTGGGGGTGAGGCGGTGGAACGCCTGTTCCAACAGGTTTGGCGATGGGCTCATCTTGTGATTGCTATCCGTTGTCACGGGCTTGCGGCGCTTGTTCAGGCGTGGAGACACCTTGTTTTCCTTCATGATCCGCGCCACCCGCCGCTCGGAGACGGTTTCGCCATCGGCCACCAGGTCCTGATGGATCCGCTTTGATCCGTAGCATTTCCTGCCGGCTTTGAAGAAAGTCTTGATCCTGGGCGGCAGTTCCGGATCCCGAGCGTCTCGATCTGCTTTACGCTGATCCCTCGCTGATTGGCAGGCCGGGAAACCATAAAACCGGCCCCGGGAAATCGCCGGAACCCTGCAAAGCGTGGAAACCGCGTATCGAGCTTTATGGGCAGTGACGAATCTGCGCTTGTTCGTCATGGTTTCACCGCCCGTGTCGCGAAAAAAGCGGATGCTTTGTGCAAAATCTCCACTTCCTCTGTCAGGCGCCTGTTCTCCTTGCGAAGACGGGCCGGTTCCGCTGCATCCGCCTTCCGCCGCCGCCTGGCTTCAGCTGAGCCGAACGCTTCGATCTCAAGCCGCCAGGTCTTCAACTGTGTGCCGGTGATTCCAGGCTCCCTGGCAACGCTGCCCTGTGTCGCGCCCGGTTCATAAAGCCGCTCAACCGCCGCTGCCCTATACTCGTCCGTATAGTTCCGTCGATGGTGTCCCATTTCGTGCCCCTTTCATGGACAGGGGTAAAGTACCCCAGTGTCCGGAAACAGGGACGAAGTTCAGCCCGACAGATACCGTTTCGAACAGACCCTGTTTGACCGGCGGGCACCTGAGGAACTGGCACAGCTGCTTTCGGGGCTGCCGGTCCGCCCCGAAAACAGCCCCCTGATCGCTGCCGATCTGGCCGGGCTGCCGGAATTCCGCAGGACCCAATGGTTGACCGCCTGCACCCGGGCATTGCCAGAGGATCTCCCCGGATGTGTGATGATCCGCAGCGAGTTCCTGCCAGGGCCACAAAAGCAGGCGATGGTCCTGTTTGTGGACGAATTCGGGCGCACCCGGGCCAATCACCTGATCGTTCACGAGGACGGGGTTCAGGTTCAGGATGTCTATGACATGGGAACCTCCGGGTGGCCCGAATTGCCTGCAACTGCCGTTTTGGATGCGCTGAACGGGGCCTTCGATCTCAGGCCGCGCGGCGGTGTGGCCCTGCATATCGGAGGCCAGACTCTCGAAGCGATCCCCTGAGAATCCGGCACCAAAAATACCTCCGGTTCTATTTTTAGCGTTTGACGCTCTATATTCCGGTGTACAGCTTCGGCTTAACTGTCTTTTCGGGTGAACACCGCAAGGTGGCAGGAGAGAAGCCCCCATCGGTTTTCATATTTAGCCCCACATTCCCCAGGTGGCGCACCGGTCGGGACGAACGTAGTCAATCCTGACGCGCAGGCCGTGGAAGGGGTCGATCCATTGGTCGTTCAGATCGGCCAGCGCAGCCCGGTTTTCGGGCATGGCCACTGCGGAGATCAGAACAGCGAAACCGGCGGTTTACCCGGGGACTGCGGGTAAGGATCACGCCAGCCTGAATATCCGAAACGGATGATGAAATACGCCTGCAGAGACTTTCGGTGTATCGGAGGGTATATCCGCCCGGATAAAGCGTCTCTGTCAGAAACACCGATTTTCAACCTGCTGATAACACGCCATAAAACCGCTCCAAATCTGCAGGGAACAAAACCGGCGGTATGGCTGGCTGTGCGGTCGGTGTGCTGCTAACCGGTCTCCCCCGGATTTCTCCGGAAATTCAGGGAAAAAAGCAGGGGAAAAATTGCCCGGGTACAGGAACCTGTCTGTGGCAGTGTACAGGCCCGCAATTTCCTGCCGGACTCCTGTTCCTGTATGGAATGTTCCTGTGTGGAACCGGCCTGCGGTCGGCGGGCAGGGAACGGGTGTAAAACGCGGAGCAATATTGGGCCACAGAAGCGGCTGCATATCGCAGTTGTAGCGGAGTAAAAGTCCGCCAGTTTGTGCCCTTCGTTTATTCGGAGGGCGGGAGATGTATTCTGTGGATATTTATAGTCGTGTGCGCCGTGCTTGTTTGAAGGACGGTATGTCTGGCCGAGAAGCGGCGCGGTTTTTCAACATGGCGTAATCAGGATCAGCACTCAGTTACCCCTGTTATTCTGGATGCACATGCAATTGAAAAGGAGACTGACCAATGGAATATTTTGCTGGTTTGGATGTGTCCATGGAAGAGACGCATATCTGCATTCTGGATCGTGAAGGGGCCCTTATTCGTGAAGGAAAAGCGAGCTCAACACCAAAAGCGATCGCTGACTTCCTCGCTTCTGGACCACCATGTGCCAAAGTTGTATTTGAAACGGGACGGATGGCACCAATGCTTTACCATGGGCTGACGGAGCTTGGTGTCCCGGTTGTTTGCATCGAGAGCAGGCAAGCATATCAGGCCCTTAAATCTCTGGCCGGCCACAAGACGGACCGCAATGATGCCCGCGGTTTGGCACACCTGGCGCGGACGGGATTCTACAAGCCGACCCATGTCAAATCACTGTCAGCGCACGCAATCCGGTCGCTGATCGCAGCCCGCAAGAAGCTGGTCGGACAGCGTGTGACGCTCGACAATCAGATCCGCGGTCTGGTCGTCGTCTTCGGCGTGCGGCTGCCACGAGCTTTGTCTCCGGCATTCAAAAACGCGGCGCTAAAAGTTAGCGATGGAGTGCCTGGCCTCCATGCCGCAATTTGCGGACTGTTCGCAGCACGCGAAGCAATCCTCGCGGCGGTTGCAGCCATTGATGGCGACATCAAAAAGATGACCCGCAAATCCGAAGTCTGCCAGCGCCTTATGACGGTACCAGGGGTCGGTCCGATCACAGCATTGGCCTTTGCCGCAGCAATTGATGATCCGTCGCGTTTCAGGAAATCGCGTGATGTGGGGGCGTATCTTGGACTGGTGCCGCGACGGCATCAATCTGGTGAAATCGACTACACGGGCAGCATCTCAAAGCGGGGCGACGTGCGCGTCAGAACGCTTCTCTATGAGGCCGCCAATGTGATGCTGACGCGGTATGCCGCTCCGCTCAAATTGAAGACATGGGCCCTCGCAATCGGTGCGCGCTCAACGATGAGAAAGGCCCGAGTGGCTCTGGCGCGTCGTCTGGCAATCATACTTCATGCCATTATGCGAGACAAAACTGACTTCCAGTCCGCGTAAGGCTTACGAGGCGACAACGAGGATTCCTAAATCAAAGTTCCCATCTGGGACGATGCCCGAGGGAGGGCGTGAGACACGGCGCCGATTCTGTAGCAACAGCCAAGACCAACGGTATGATTGCGGTTTCAACATTGCCGACCCACACCCAGCCAACCCCATCATGAACCTCAGAGTTCGAAGAGAACAAAGGCAACCTCTGACATCAAAAGCAGGAAACTCAGGAAACACGCATTGACAGATTAGAGAACAAAGATCGTAAGACGATCGCGAAGATGCTGCGCCATGAACTTCCGCCTGGGTATCGTCGGTCGGAAGCGCCTCGGCGGCCAACGCTTGATGGTTATGTTGGTGTGGTCGATGAGATACTGCGCACAGACAAAGCCCTGATCAAAAAGCAGCGACACACGGCCAAGCGCATCTTTGAACGGCTGCGCGATGAGCATGGATATGCCGGCAGCCTGACCACGGTGACCTATTACGTGCGCGAGCAAAAACGGCGCACCAAAGAGGTGTTTGTGCCGTTGTCGCATCGGCCGGGCCATGCGCAGGTTGATTTTGGTGAGACGCTGGGCGTGATCGGTGGCGTGGAATGCAAGATCCACTTCTTCGTGATGAGCTTGCCACATTCTGATGCGGTGTTTGTGAAGGGATATCCAGCTGAGACAACCGAGGCGTTTTGCGATGGCCATGTGTCCGCCTTTGCATTCTTTGGCGGCATTCCGCAATCCATTCTCTACGACAATACCAAGATCGCCGTGGCTCGGATACTCGGGGATAAGACGCGCATCCGCACACGTCGGTTTACGGAACTGCAGTCGCATTACTTGTTTGATGACAAGTTTGGCAGACCCGCGCGAGGGAACGATAAAGGCAACGTTGAGGGCATGGTTGGATACACCCGCCGCAACTTCATGGTTCCCGCACCTCGCTATGACAGCTTTGATGATCTGAACGCACATTTGGAAGAGAAGTGTTTAGCACGTCAGGACGATACGTTGCGGGGTCACACCCAAACCATAGGCGCACGCCTGATGTCGGATTTGGATGCTCTGATGGGATTGCCCGTCGCAGAATATGAAGCCTGCGATCACGTCAGCACGCGTGCAACGTCGATCTCAATGGTGCGCTATCGCAGCAATGATTACTCGGTGCCAGTAGCCTATGCGCACCACGATGTTCATGTGCGTGGGTTTGTGCATGAGGTTATCATCGGCTGCGGCAATGAGATTATTGCGCGGCACAAACGATCCTACACATCAGCGGATATGGTCTTTGACCCATTGCACTTTTTGCCCCTGCTTGAACAAAAGGTGGGTGCCCTGGATCAGGCCGCGCCTTTGCAGGGTTGGCATTTGCCAGATGTATTTGCCACGCTGCACCGACTGCTTGAAGCCAGAATGGGTAAGCCGGGCAAGCGAGAATACGTTCAAGTCTTGCGCCTTTTGGAGACCTTCGAAATGGATGTTGTGCAAGGCGCAATCCAGCAGGCAATAGATATGGGTGCAATTGGCTATGACGCCGTAAAACACCTTGTACTGTGTCGGGTTGAGAAGCGGCCACCACGATTGGATTTGGACTTCTATCCATACTTGCCCAAGGCCAATGTCGGCACAACACGCCCATCCAGTTACATGAGCTTGATGGGAAGGACCGCGGCATGACCGAAGCCCCTCGGATTCTTCTACGGCATCATCTTAAACAACTGCGACTGCCAACGTTCCAAGGCGAGTATGCCAAACAGGCGCAGCTCTGTGCTGCAGAGAACAAAGATCACATCCACTATCTGGCGCGGCTGTGTGAGATGGAATTGATCGACCGCGAACGCCGGATGATTGAACGGCGCATCAAAGCGGCGAAGTTCCCCAGCACCAAGAGCTTGGATAGCTTTGACTTCAAGATCATGCCAAGCTTGAACAAGCCCCTGACGATGGATCTGGCACGATGCGATTACGTTAATCGCAGGGAGAACATCATCGCGCTCGGCCCGTCAGGCACGGGCAAGACACACATCGCCCTGGGACTTGGGCTGGCTGCATGTCAAAGAGGACTGAAGGTGCGCTTCACAACGGCTGCGGCATTAGTCCATGATCTGATCGAGGCTCAAGATGAGCGGAGATTGCAGCGCCTTCAAAAGCAACTGACCAGCCAGAACCTGTTGATCATTGATGAACTGGGCTTCGTACCGCTCAGCAAATCTGGCGCAGAGCTGCTCTTCGAGGTCATATCCCAATGCTATGAACGCGGCTCCATCATCATAACCTCGAACCTGCCCTTCGATGAATGGACTGAAGTCTTTGGCTCTGAGCGGCTGACCGGTGCGCTACTCGATCGTTTAACCCATCACGTCCACATCCTCGAGATGAATGGCGAAAGCTATCGGCTCAAACACAGTCGCAACAACCGAAAATAACCAGCCCGCAATCACAGTCAGAATAATGCTGGCCTTATGGCCAGCATGCGCTTTGGCACGCTTCAGCTTTGTGACGAGCACGCGTGCAAAAGCGCCACAAAACATCAACCGAAGTGGCCCATTTTTACGCCGCGACATGGACCCATTTTACTCTGCGATTGACAAACGGGTATTGCCAGGGTGTTGGCAACCGGCCCGACCGGCTGTCAGCCGCGCCTGTGCAGGCCGGACATCCCCGGTCGCCGGTTCACACCGCGCCCCGCTTGCCTCTCCCGGCGGACCATCCCTGCATAAAACCGCAGATTGAACCGGATCGCCGCGCTGGTCTTCACGGCTGGAAACGCAGGGCACGGGGACATCCGGCGGCAGCCGCCCGATCTCCGGACTGCGGGCAGGACCGGAGCGCGTCCCGTCGCGCGAAGGTTTTTTTTGCCGCTGGCCATGCCGGGATTCCTGACATTTTTTTCACCGCCGGTATCGCGCAAATTCCGGCGCAACCGCTCCGGCGGTTTCCCCGCGCGTTTCGGGAGGGCATTTCGTTTCGAGCCCAGGGGCCATTTCGTTTCAGATGACCCGTCGGAAAAAATTCCTGAATGGTTGCAATCGGTTGTCGGCGGCGCAAATCTGAAACGAAACGAAATGCAAAAAAATCGCCACGCAGAAGTAGGCAAGTGCGGCACATAACACCCACAAGCCGTCCCCGCCGGGAAGGACCCGTGATTTCAGAACAACATGAGCGGCCCCTAGTGGCAGCCACGATGCCGTTGGCAAGCCGTTCCATCCGTTCCCTGCGGCGCAACGCGCCTTTTCCCGGGGGAAAGGGTGGGTGGATACCGTGAAATCAGCGGGCGGATCAGTACTGTACGGTCGGGCGGATCAAATTGCAAGCACCGGCGACAGCACTGGCTGTTCGTGGGTTTACCTGGCGTTGTTGCATGGAGACTGACTAGCCCGGACCTCACCCTGCCCGAGACGGATTTCAGGCGGTGCGTTGGAGACCGGGGCGGCCAGGTCCGGTCATTCGGTTGAGCACACGGACACCGATCCCGGCCCCGGTCTTCTGATTTTCGAACGCCCTCGCCTTGAGTTTGGGCCCAATGACCGTCTTCCAGCGCCCCATCAGGGTTTCAGCCCGGCTGCGCTGATTGCAGCCCGATGACTTCTGCCAGGCCATCCGCCCGTACCTGCGTATGTCGGCAATATGGCGATCGCGGACGGTCGGATACTGCGCCGCATTCGGGCTCGGGACGGCGTTCCCGGGGGGCGGGATTGTGACTTCAATCGTCGAGCCGAAGCGTTCGGTGAGAGCGTCGCTTGTTGGCTCCCCATCATAAGCCCCGTCCCCCGAAAAGAGTTCGACGGGCCCGTCAATTCGATCCGGCATCTCCGGCAAGGCCGTCGGATCGCCGACATCATTGGTGGTCAAACCGGAGCAAACGATGTCGCCACTGACGAGATCCAGACCAGGGTGCAGCTTGCGCCGGGATCGCCGTTTACGCCTGGTTTTAGGCTTCGCCTCTTGCCATTCGCCTTCGCCCGAAATCTTTAGCCCGGTGCTGTCCACAACCAGTTGTACCGGTTTGGTGTCCCTGGAGACAGATTTGGCCGACAAGCTCGGTCCTCTGCCTCTGCGGGAGAGCGTGGAAAAGTCCGGCACCGCGATATCTATACCCGACAGCGCCGCAATCGAGCGCATCAGGCCTTCGGTCTGCCGCAACGGCTGCCTGACCACCATGCCAACGGTCAGGCAAGCCTCAATCGCCAAATCCGAATAGACAGGCTGCCCGCCACGCGTCGTTCGTGACGGGGCCGCCCACAAAGCCAGCGCGTCCTCGCCGGTCCAGACCGTCAGATCACCGCGCTGCCGAAGACTTTCGTTGTACTCAGGCCAGTTGCTCACGCGCTGCTTTTGTTTTGGAATCCTGTCACGATGATCGGCGGTGAACCTGTGCGGCATCTACAGCATCCTCAAGAGAACAGACTGAAACAAATATCAGGGGAGGAGGATACGTGCAACAACGCCCTGAGAACGTCTTCTCAAAGGAGGCATGGTATGGTAAGGACCCGTTGGTTCAAAGACCACGATTTGTGGCTGTTCGCTCCCCATCCAGCGCCTGAGCGCGCGAAAGCCGGAAGCGGTGTTGTCGAATTGGGCATGTTGTCCTGTCTTGATCCGATGCACATCCAAATGCGCTTTGGAGATGTCGATCCCGATGCTGTCTTCATTATCTTCGATGTCCTGTGCCTGTCGTGCAGAGCCAGCAGCTGCTGCGTATCCGTTCAGGCCTCATGCGAAGACGGTGGCTGATCAAACTATCAAACGGTTCATTACAACCAGGCCCCTCACGATCCAGCGACCGTCGAAGCCAGTCACGCCATATATGGCGTGACTGGCTTCGCCTCAAACTTCGCGTGAGACCCGGGGAAAGTCATAAGACAAGCTTCTCTCTAGATTTTGGTATGGCAGGACAATAGCACACAGGCTATGCTAAGAAAATGCAGGATGTTCCTACATTGTTCGATTCCGAAAGGCTCAATTAGCATTTATTATGCGTGGCGACCTGTGATAGAACACACCATGAACAAAATTATGGGTGCGGCACATGGATCATCAGGCTTTTTTGGTGTGGCTTAACGAGATCGACAACCTTTCATCGAAACAACGGGCTGAAACCGGACGGCTCGTTGCCGGGGTTTCGTCGCTGGAAAGCGTGATCGATCTCCTTGAGGCGACTGTTCGCGAGGGGCGTATCTGTCCGCACTGCGCTTCGGGCGGTGCGATCATCAGAGGCCATGCAAGTGGCCTGACGAGGTTCTTTTGCAAAAGCTGTCGCAAAACCTTCAACGCGCTGACCGGGACGCCGCTTGCCCGCTTGCGCCACAAGGACAGGTGGGCAGAGTTTGCAGCTTCCCTGCGCGACGGCGAAACGGTAAAGGCGTCCGCTGAGCGTTGTATGGTGGCCGACACCACAGCTTTTCGTTGGCGTCATCGCTTTCTTCAGGCTGTAACGGTCGGTGCGGTCAAGCTGTGCGGGATCGTCGAAGCCGACGGGACGTTCTTTCTGCACAGCCGGAAAGGGGAGCGTAATCTCTCTCGAAAAGCCCGCAAACGCGGGGGAAAGGCCTCAAAACGCGGATTGTCGAAGGAGCAGGTTCCGGTCCTCGTTGCAGTCGACCGATCAGGCACCACCATCAGTGCTGTCTTGCCTGCGGTGACAGCCGAACATCTCAAAACGGTTCTGCAGCCACGTCTTGATGGGGACGCTCTCCTGGTGACCGATGGCTGCACCGGGTACCCGCCCTGCGCCGCAGAAATGGGCGTCAGCCATGAAAGTCTCAACCGGACCGCCGGAGAACGTGTCCGTGGTGAATTGCACATTCAAACCGTGAACAGTCGGCATGAGCGGTTAAAGACCTTTCTGCGCCGCCATCGGGGTATCGCAACCAAATACCTGGACAGCTACCTTCGGTGGTTCCACCTTGCCGTCCTTCCGAGCCACCAAACGCCGCGCGCGATACTTGCCGCAGCAGCAGGCATCCTGCCTGTAATACGCCACGCATAATCAATGCTAATTGAGCCTTCCGACAAGAGCCCTATGAAACACTCGCTATCTGTCCAACCATCTTTTCAAGATTTCTGCCCGATCACAGAGGCGGTAGAACAGCTTGCGAGCAACAGCGGCATCGAGGAACGCGGTGCGATCTACACAAAGCGCGAAGTCATGGACTTCATTCTCGATCTTGTCGGATACACTGTTGATCAGTCATTGGCAGACTTCCGTCTCCTCGAGCCCTCATTTGGTGACGGTGATTTTATTCTCCCGGCCATCGAGCGTCTTTTGATAACCGCGCAGCGCGAGCCCGATGGTTTAAGTTTTGAAAGGCTTGCGCCTGCGATCCGTGGTGTTGAGCTCCACCGCGAAACCTTTGGACGCAATCGCCAGGCCATGCGCTCCATGATGATCGAGAAAGGCGTTTCCGAAAAGGACACCGAAGCGCTGCTTGATACGTGGCTGAAGCAGGGTGACTTTCTGCTATGTGACTTTGATCAGGATTTTACCCATGCCGTCGGCAACCCTCCCTATGTGCGCCAAGAAGTTGTCCCCGATGTGCTCATGGGTGAATACCGGCAGCGCTACAGCACGATCTACGACCGCGCCGATATCTATGTTCCGTTTATCGAACAGTCGCTTCGACTTCTGGGGGCAGGAGGCAAGCTAAGCTTCATTTGCGCGGATCGGTGGATGAAGAACCGCTACGGCAAAAAGCTCCGTGAGCTCGTCAGCCAAACATTCCACCTTTCAGCCTACGTCGATATGGTCGGCACGGATGCGTTTCACTCTGAGGTAAGTGCTTATCCCGCGATCACGTTGATCGAACGGCCTGCGCCAGGGCTGGGTGACAACGTCACGCGGATTTTTTCGCGTCCCGAGATCGACGGAAACGCACTCAGCAGCCTCGCGCGGGAGCTGACAGCAACAAAGCTCAAGACCTCGAGCGAGGTTCGGGAGATCACCAAGATAGCCGCAGGCGGCGAACCCTGGATACTTGAGGACTTCGATGCGCTTACGCTTGTGCGCCGCCTCGAGGCCGGGTTTCCGACACTTGAGGACGCTGGATGCAAGGTTGGGATCGGCGTTGCAACCGGCGCAGACAAAGCATTCATCGCAGATTTCGAAGAGCTCGACGTTGAGCCGTCCCGAAAGCTTCCCCTAGTGATGACGAAGGATATTCTCGAGGGACATGTCGAATGGCGGGGCAGGGGGGTGATTAATCCCTTTGGCGATGACGGCAAACTTGTCAGCCTCGAGGACTTTCCAAAGCTTCGGCGCTACCTGGAAGAACATCATGAGCAGATCGCGGGGCGACATGTCGCCACCAAGTCACCGCAGAACTGGTATCGTACCATCGACCGCATCTATCCTGAGCTCGCCCGCCGCGAAAAGCTCCTGATCCCTGACATCAAGGGGGATGCGTCTATCGTCTATGAAGGCGGCAAGCTCTACCCACACCACAACCTTTATTTCATCACATCCGATGAGTGGGACGTGCATGCACTGCAAGCCGTCATGCGTTCTGGCATCGCCCGTCTATTCGTTTCGCTTTACTCGACCAAGATGCGCGGTGGATACTTGCGGTTTCAGGCGCAGTATCTACGGCGGATCAGACTTCCCCTGTGGGAAAGCGTGAACACGGCAATGCGCGAACGCTTGAGGCTGTATTCTGTGTAAAACGCGGAGCAATATTGGGCCACAGAAGCGGCTGCATATCGCAGTTGTAGCGGAGTAAAAGTCCGCCAGTTTGTGCCCTTCGTTTATTCGGAGGGCGGGAGATGTATTCTGTGGATATTTATAGTCGTGTGCGCCGTGCTTGTTTGAAGGACGGTATGTCTGGCCGAGAAGCGGCGCGGTTTTTCAACATGGCGTAATCAGGATCAGCACTCAGTTACCCCTGTTATTCTGGATGCACATGCAATTGAAAAGGAGACTGACCAATGGAATATTTTGCTGGTTTGGATGTGTCCATGGAAGAGACGCATATCTGCATTCTGGATCGTGAAGGGGCCCTTATTCGTGAAGGAAAAGCGAGCTCAACACCAAAAGCGATCGCTGACTTCCTCGCTTCTGGACCACCATGTGCCAAAGTTGTATTTGAAACGGGACGGATGGCACCAATGCTTTACCATGGGCTGACGGAGCTTGGTGTCCCGGTTGTTTGCATCGAGAGCAGGCAAGCATATCAGGCCCTTAAATCTCTGGCCGGCCACAAGACGGACCGCAATGATGCCCGCGGTTTGGCACACCTGGCGCGGACGGGATTCTACAAGCCGACCCATGTCAAATCACTGTCAGCGCACGCAATCCGGTCGCTGATCGCAGCCCGCAAGAAGCTGGTCGGACAGCGTGTGACGCTCGACAATCAGATCCGCGGTCTGGTCGTCGTCTTCGGCGTGCGGCTGCCACGAGCTTTGTCTCCGGCATTCAAAAACGCGGCGCTAAAAGTTAGCGATGGAGTGCCTGGCCTCCATGCCGCAATTTGCGGACTGTTCGCAGCACGCGAAGCAATCCTCGCGGCGGTTGCAGCCATTGATGGCGACATCAAAAAGATGACCCGCAAATCCGAAGTCTGCCAGCGCCTTATGACGGTACCAGGGGTCGGTCCGATCACAGCATTGGCCTTTGCCGCAGCAATTGATGATCCGTCGCGTTTCAGGAAATCGCGTGATGTGGGGGCGTATCTTGGACTGGTGCCGCGACGGCATCAATCTGGTGAAATCGACTACACGGGCAGCATCTCAAAGCGGGGCGACGTGCGCGTCAGAACGCTTCTCTATGAGGCCGCCAATGTGATGCTGACGCGGTATGCCGCTCCGCTCAAATTGAAGACATGGGCCCTCGCAATCGGTGCGCGCTCAACGATGAGAAAGGCCCGAGTGGCTCTGGCGCGTCGTCTGGCAATCATACTTCATGCCATTATGCGAGACAAAACTGACTTCCAGTCCGCGTAAGGCTTACGAGGCGACAACGAGGATTCCTAAATCAAAGTTCCCATCTGGGACGATGCCCGAGGGAGGGCGTGAGACACGGCGCCGATTCTGTAGCAACAGCCAAGACCAACGGTATGATTGCGGTTTCAACATTGCCGACCCACACCCAGCCAACCCCATCATGAACCTCAGAGTTCGAAGAGAACAAAGGCAACCTCTGACATCAAAAGCAGGAAACTCAGGAAACACGCATTGACAGATTAGAGAACAAAGATCGTAAGACGATCGCGAAGATGCTGCGCCATGAACTTCCGCCTGGGTATCGTCGGTCGGAAGCGCCTCGGCGGCCAACGCTTGATGGTTATGTTGGTGTGGTCGATGAGATACTGCGCACAGACAAAGCCCTGATCAAAAAGCAGCGACACACGGCCAAGCGCATCTTTGAACGGCTGCGCGATGAGCATGGATATGCCGGCAGCCTGACCACGGTGACCTATTACGTGCGCGAGCAAAAACGGCGCACCAAAGAGGTGTTTGTGCCGTTGTCGCATCGGCCGGGCCATGCGCAGGTTGATTTTGGTGAGACGCTGGGCGTGATCGGTGGCGTGGAATGCAAGATCCACTTCTTCGTGATGAGCTTGCCACATTCTGATGCGGTGTTTGTGAAGGGATATCCAGCTGAGACAACCGAGGCGTTTTGCGATGGCCATGTGTCCGCCTTTGCATTCTTTGGCGGCATTCCGCAATCCATTCTCTACGACAATACCAAGATCGCCGTGGCTCGGATACTCGGGGATAAGACGCGCATCCGCACACGTCGGTTTACGGAACTGCAGTCGCATTACTTGTTTGATGACAAGTTTGGCAGACCCGCGCGAGGGAACGATAAAGGCAACGTTGAGGGCATGGTTGGATACACCCGCCGCAACTTCATGGTTCCCGCACCTCGCTATGACAGCTTTGATGATCTGAACGCACATTTGGAAGAGAAGTGTTTAGCACGTCAGGACGATACGTTGCGGGGTCACACCCAAACCATAGGCGCACGCCTGATGTCGGATTTGGATGCTCTGATGGGATTGCCCGTCGCAGAATATGAAGCCTGCGATCACGTCAGCACGCGTGCAACGTCGATCTCAATGGTGCGCTATCGCAGCAATGATTACTCGGTGCCAGTAGCCTATGCGCACCACGATGTTCATGTGCGTGGGTTTGTGCATGAGGTTATCATCGGCTGCGGCAATGAGATTATTGCGCGGCACAAACGATCCTACACATCAGCGGATATGGTCTTTGACCCATTGCACTTTTTGCCCCTGCTTGAACAAAAGGTGGGTGCCCTGGATCAGGCCGCGCCTTTGCAGGGTTGGCATTTGCCAGATGTATTTGCCACGCTGCACCGACTGCTTGAAGCCAGAATGGGTAAGCCGGGCAAGCGAGAATACGTTCAAGTCTTGCGCCTTTTGGAGACCTTCGAAATGGATGTTGTGCAAGGCGCAATCCAGCAGGCAATAGATATGGGTGCAATTGGCTATGACGCCGTAAAACACCTTGTACTGTGTCGGGTTGAGAAGCGGCCACCACGATTGGATTTGGACTTCTATCCATACTTGCCCAAGGCCAATGTCGGCACAACACGCCCATCCAGTTACATGAGCTTGATGGGAAGGACCGCGGCATGACCGAAGCCCCTCGGATTCTTCTACGGCATCATCTTAAACAACTGCGACTGCCAACGTTCCAAGGCGAGTATGCCAAACAGGCGCAGCTCTGTGCTGCAGAGAACAAAGATCACATCCACTATCTGGCGCGGCTGTGTGAGATGGAATTGATCGACCGCGAACGCCGGATGATTGAACGGCGCATCAAAGCGGCGAAGTTCCCCAGCACCAAGAGCTTGGATAGCTTTGACTTCAAGATCATGCCAAGCTTGAACAAGCCCCTGACGATGGATCTGGCACGATGCGATTACGTTAATCGCAGGGAGAACATCATCGCGCTCGGCCCGTCAGGCACGGGCAAGACACACATCGCCCTGGGACTTGGGCTGGCTGCATGTCAAAGAGGACTGAAGGTGCGCTTCACAACGGCTGCGGCATTAGTCCATGATCTGATCGAGGCTCAAGATGAGCGGAGATTGCAGCGCCTTCAAAAGCAACTGACCAGCCAGAACCTGTTGATCATTGATGAACTGGGCTTCGTACCGCTCAGCAAATCTGGCGCAGAGCTGCTCTTCGAGGTCATATCCCAATGCTATGAACGCGGCTCCATCATCATAACCTCGAACCTGCCCTTCGATGAATGGACTGAAGTCTTTGGCTCTGAGCGGCTGACCGGTGCGCTACTCGATCGTTTAACCCATCACGTCCACATCCTCGAGATGAATGGCGAAAGCTATCGGCTCAAACACAGTCGCAACAACCGAAAATAACCAGCCCGCAATCACAGTCAGAATAATGCTGGCCTTATGGCCAGCATGCGCTTTGGCACGCTTCAGCTTTGTGACGAGCACGCGTGCAAAAGCGCCACAAAACATCAACCGAAGTGGCCCATTTTTACGCCGCGACATGGACCCATTTTACTCTGCGATTGACACGACGTTCTTGGCGTCCCCGCGCGAAGCGGCGGCGGATGGTCAGTACAATCATCTGAGCGAGCTCACGTCGCTCAAATCATTCGTGACAGAATTTGCCGGTCATATTGCGGCCGTGGCGGCGAGGTAGGAGGTTAGAGTGAAAATTAAGAAGGTTAGAGTCCAAAGCTACAGGTCAGTTATCGACAGCGAAGAATTTGAAGTCGATGGGAATAAGGCCATTTTGGTAGGCCCCAATGAGGCGGGCAAGACGGCGCTACTTCAAGCGATTCAACATCTCACAATCCCCCCGAGAGGGTCAAGGCGCTCAGCGCACTGCGGGACTATCCTCGAGCGCACTATAACAAGATCACTTTGGGTGAAGTCGACCCGTCGGACGTTCGGGTTGTAGAGGCTGAATTTGAGCTGGATGACGATGATCGTGAGTATTTGCCGGAAGGCATGAAGCGTGCGAACTACGCTCTGTGGTGCAACTTAGATAACTCCACTGGTAATAGGCTAATCGGCGGGCCAGCAAAGAAAACCTACAAAGATCTGGAAAAGGATCTTATTCGCCTTGCCGCGCATGCGGACAAGCAGTTTGCTGCGCCCGAAGATGGCCCTGAGCAATCCCCAACAGACGCGCTCAAGGCGCTGACAGAGGGGTGGTCTGGTTTGATTGAAGGTGAGAAGGCCCAGGCGCTCAGAGATTGGCTGAAAATTGTCTTCCCTCTCGTTGATGAAGACAATGAGAAGGAAGAGGCACGTTTCGACAGCCTGAAGACCGATATTGAGATTGGGGATGCGCACAACGCGGCGGTTCAAGCCTTACGAAAGCGGGTCCCTGTTTTTGTGCTGTTCAGCAATTATTTCCGTGTTCGGCCGCTCATTCATTTGAAGCAACTCGCGACCAGGATCACGAATGGAACGCTCGATGATGAGCGCTACGATTATGGGTGCGCATTCCGGTCTATGCGGCCGGTCATTCCGACAACATCCGGCCACCTAAACCGGGGCATCCGGTCACTTTTGGCGCGCCGCGTTGAGGCTTGAGGTTTCAACTATCATTTCGCGGCGGTTTCGTCACCTGATTTGGCCTCCTGCTTTCTGAACGATTGGCCTTCCAGCTCGACCCGGCAGGCGTTGTGTACGAGGCGGTCGAGGATGGCGTCCGCGAAGGTTGGTTCGCCGATGACATCGTGCCATGTGCCGATGGGCAACCGGCTGGTGATCAGGGTTGAGCCGGTGCCATATCGATCCTCGACGATCTCCATCAGATCACGTCGTTGGCTGGCATTGAGCCGGTCTGGTCCCCAATCGTCCGGAATGAGCAGTTGCGTCTTGGTCAGCGCTTTGAACAGACGAGGAAAGCGCCCATCACCGTGGGCCAGTTCCAATTCGTCGAACAGACGCGTCGTGCGCTTGTAGAGGACGGTTGTACCTTCTCTGCAGGCCGCTTGCGCCAGAGCGCAGGCCAACTAGGTTTTGCCGACACCGCAGGGGCCTGTGATCATCGGGTTGCGTTTGTCGCGTATCCATTTGCCGGTGAGCAGGCTCTGGAAGAGCGCCCTGTCCAAACCTCGACGGGTTTTGTAATCCACGTCCTCTGGGGCAGCCCCGACATGGCGCGGGCGCGCGGTGCGCATCCGGCTTTCAAAGCGTTTTGTCTCTCGACTGGTGGCTTCACGGTCGATCAGCAACCCCAGCCATTCAGCATGGGTCAGGTCGGCGGTGCCGTCCTGTGTCTGCATCTCGGCAAAGGCTTCTGCCATGCCGTCGAGCCTGAGTGTTCTGAGCTGATCCAGTGTTGGATGATCAAGCATATTTTGTCCTCTTCAATGGAAGTATCCCGCGCCACGGATATTGGAGTGTGTGATCGTGGGGCCGTCCGTGGCGGGCTGGCGGCGTTGACGACCCAAACCATTCTTCAGAATGGAATGCAGGGATGAGTAGCTGTAGGCATTGATCTCGAGGGCACGTTCGCAGGCGCGATCAAGACGATCATTGCCAAAGCCGCGCGCCAATTTGAGCACCCCGAGGCAGGCACGATACGCTTGTTCGGGGTGGCGGCGCTTGCCCATCATGAGCGTCACGAACGTCGCGACATGGGGACCGATCCGGGCAGCGCGGGTGCGGATCACCTCGGGCGAGCAGTCCGGCCGGAACCGGTGATTGGGCGGCATGTGATCCCGGATGGTGGAATGCTGACGGTTTCCCGATGTTCTGGCATGGGCAGCAACCCTTTGACCCTTATGGAAGACTTCGACGGTACGGGCGGTGACGCGCACCCATAGCTTCTGTTTGATCAGCGGGTGCGGCACCGAGTAGTAATGCCGGTCCACATCGATGTGGTAATCAATCCCCGCACGCCGCAGCTTCCATTCCGCATAGACGTATGGTTCTGCGGGCAGCAGCTTCAACGCGGGTTTGTCCAGTGTCTCAAACAAAGCCCGGCGGCTGGCCCCAGGGTGCCGGGTGACCTTGCTGTTGAGGTGATCACGCAGGGGCCGGATCGCCGCGTTCAACTCATCCAGGCTGAAGAATGTCTGGTTGCGCAGGCGCGCCAAAATCCAGCGTTCGGCCAGCAAAACAGCACCTTCGACTTTCGCCTTGTCCTTCGGCTTACGCGGTCGCGCAGGAACGACGGCGGTATCGTAATGTGCCGCCATATCCCCATAGGTGCGATTGATCGCTGGATCATGGAAACAGGCTTTGATCACGGCGGCCTTGAGATTGTCAGGGACCACCTGCACAGGCACACCACCGAGGAATGCAAAAGCGCGGACGTGGCTGCTGATCCAGTCCGGCAGGCTCTGGGTCCAGGTTGCCTCGACATAGGTGTAGTTCGACGCACCAAGGGCCGCGACGAAGATCCGGGCGGTGCGCACTTCGCCCGTCTCAGGGCAAACAACATCGACCGTGTGTCCCGCGTAATCGACAAACAGCCGCTCACCCGCAGGATGGCGCTGACGCATCACCGGCGACAAGCGACCCTCCCAGCGGGTGTAGAGTTCGCAGTACCGGCTGTATCCGTAGCCATCGGGATAGACGCCGCGATACTCTTCCCACAGCAATGCCAGTGTCACACCTTTGCGACGAAGTTCCGCGTGAACATAAGCCCAATCGGGTTGTGGGATCGCCCGCGTCGACGCGCCAGGTTGATGCGGAAAGATCTGCTGCTCAAGATTGTAATCGGCGGAGCAATACTCGGCCAGGGTAGCGGCGTCGTTGTGTTGTCGCGGGCGGCGTAAAAGTCGTCCACTTTTGCCCTTTCGTTTGATGGGAGGGCTGGGGGATTTTCACCGTGGAATTGTATTTGAAGGTGCGTCGGGCTCATTTTCAGGATGGGTTGAGCGGGCGTCGGATTGCCCGGGATTTTGGGATTGGCCGAGACAGTGTTGCGAAGATGTTGGCCTATTCGGAGCCACCGGGGTATCGGCGGACAGCGCCGATCAGGCGCCCGAAGCTGGATGCGTTCACCTGCCAGATCGACCAATGGCTTACTGAGGACAAAGCGCGTCCGCGCAAGCAGCGCCACACCGCAAAGCGTATCTTTGAGAGGCTGCGCGACGAGTGCGGCTTTGATGGCGGATACACAATCGTCAAAGACTGCGTCCGGGCCAGGAAGCGCTCTGGCAAAGAGATGTTCGTGCCGCTCAGCCATCCGCCCGGGCATGCGCAGGCGGATTTTGGTGAAGCGCCTGTCGTGATTGGCGGCGTTGAGCGGAAGGCGCACTTCTTCGCCTTTGATCTGCCGCAGAGCGATGCGTGTTTTATCCGGGCCTATCCTGCGGCAACCACCGAGGCCTGGCTGGATGGGCATGTGCATGCCTTTGCTTTCTTTGGGGCGGTTCCCCTGTCGATCCTCCATGACAATGACCGCTGCCTGGTGGCGCGGATCCTGCCGGACGGCACCCGGCAAAGAACCCAACGGTTCAGCGCAATGCTGTCGCATTATGTGGTCCGGGATCGCTACGGCCGTCCCGGCAAGGGGAACGACAAGGGAGCGGTCGAGGGGTTGGTCGGCTACGGGCGGCGCGACTTCATGGTGCCGATCCCGTCCTTTCCGGACCGGGATGCGTTCAACGCTCACCTGGAAGAGCAATGCCGCAAACGGCAGGACGATGTCCTGCGCGGACACAAGGCCAGCATCGGCGAACGGCTGCAAGCCGATCCGGCGGCAATGCAGGATTTGCCCGGCGCACCCTTCGAGGCCTGTGAGTTGCAAAGTGGCCAGGTCACATCGACATCGGTGGTGCGGTATCGCGGTAACGACTACTCGGTACCGGTCGCATATGGCCACCGCGCGGTCTGGATCAAGGGCTTCGTGATCCGCGTCGTTATCGGTTGCGCCACTGAGGTGATCGCCGATCATCCCCGCTCTTATGACAGCGGTGACATGGTGTTCGACCCGCTGCATTACCTGCCGCTGATCGAGCGCAGGATCATGTCCTTCGATCAGGCTGCGCCCTTGCAGGGTTGGGAACTGCCTGACGCCTTCGCCACGCTCCGGCGCTTGCTGGAAGCCCGGCAGGGCAAGGCGGGCAAAAGGGAGTATGTCCAGGTCCTGCGCCTGTCGGAACGGTTCGAGCTGGAGGTGCTGCATCTTGCCGTCAAAGACGCCCTGCGAATGGGGGCGGTCAGCTTCGATGCGATCAAGCACCTCGTCCTGTGCCGCGTCGAGCGAAGGCCCCCGAGGTTGGATTTGGATGTCTATCCGTTCCTGCCCGGAACCAACATCGCCACCACCTCGGCTTCTTCCTGTATGAGCCTTCTGTCAGGAGGTGACGCATGACGGATGCACCCGAACTGCCGCTGACACACCACCTCAAGACTCTGCGCCTGCCCACCTTCCTGCGCGAGCATGACAAGCAAGCGCGCATTTGTGCGGCGGAAGGCTTGGATCATGTGCGCTATCCAGCCCGGCTGACCGAGCTGGAACCAATCGATCGGGAGAGGCGCATGGTCGAGCGCCGGATCAAGGCGGCAAAGTTTCCAACCGTCAAAAGCCTCGACAGCTTCGACTTTACGGCCATCCCCGGTCTGAACAAGATGATGGTGCTGGAACTGGCGCGCTGTGAATGGATCGAGCGCAGGGAGAACGTCATCGCGCTCGGCCCGTCGGGAATCGGCAAAACCCATGTCGCTCTCGGGTTGGGGCTGACCGCCTGCCAGAAAGGGTTGCCTGTCGCCTTCGTAACCGCCGCAGCTCTCGTGCACGGGATGATGGAGGCCCGCGACGAGAAACGCCTCCGGCAGCTTCAGCGCAAACTGGCCAAGGTCAAACTGCTGATCATCGACGAGCCGGGCTTCGTCCCCTTGAGCAAAACCGGCGCCGAGCTTCTGTTCGAGCTGATCTCTCAGCGCTGCGAGCGTGGCTCAACCCTGATCACATCGAACCTGCCCTTCGAGGAATGGACCGAGACATTCGGCACCGAACGCTTGACCGGCGCGCTCCCGGACCGGCTGACACATCACGTCAACATCCTCGAGATGAACGGCGAAAGCTACCGCCTCAATCAGAGCCGCGCACGTATTGCCAACCCTTCAACCTGACAACTGAACAATCGGCCTGACGGCCAATGCGCCTTGGAACGTGCTTGCTGATTGGTGGCCACACGCCCCAAGGCGCACTCCACAAACTGGCCGACTTTTGCTCCGCCCCAGTGGCCGGATTTTACTCCGCCGTTGACAAATGACAGGACGAGGTAAGGAAAAGACATATGAACGATACCATTGGAGTCGACATCTCGAAAGATACGCTGGACGCCTTTTGGCTTTCAAAACGGAAACACAAGCAATTTGCCGACACCAAAACAGGCTTGAGGGCTCTCACCGGCTGGATACGAGAGGCAGAAGTGCCTTCAGTCGTGTTCGAGGCTACCGGCATTTACCACCGGCTGCCGGAAACCAGCCTTGCAGAGCATGACTTTTCTTTTGCACGGGTAGAATCCCCGCCAGGCACGTCGCTTCGCCGAAGGCACCGGGACACTGGCCAAAACGGATCGGGTTGATGCAGCAATGCTGGCCAGAATGGGGTCTCTTCCGGAGTTGCAAGCTGACAAGCCAAAAAGCGAAATGCTTCATAATCTCAAAGGGATGACAACCGCCCGACAGGCTCCAATCAAGGATCGGACGGCCGCAGGGACTCGGCTTGCAACCGCAACACACCCGTTGCTCGGGAAGCAGGCCACTCTGCGCCTGCGCCAGGTTGAGCGTGACATTGCGCAAATAGATGCAGCGATTGAGACGACAATCCCGACTGTCAATCGCAGAGTAAAATGGGTCCATGTCGCGGCGTAAAAATGGGCCACTTCGGTTGATGTTTTGTGGCGCTTTTGCACGCGTGCTCGTCACAAAGCTGAAGCGTGCCAAAGCGCATGCTGGCCATAAGGCCAGCATTATTCTGACTGTGATTGCGGGCTGGTTATTTTCGGTTGTTGCGACTGTGTTTGAGCCGATAGCTTTCGCCATTCATCTCGAGGATGTGGACGTGATGGGTTAAACGATCGAGTAGCGCACCGGTCAGCCGCTCAGAGCCAAAGACTTCAGTCCATTCATCGAAGGGCAGGTTCGAGGTTATGATGATGGAGCCGCGTTCATAGCATTGGGATATGACCTCGAAGAGCAGCTCTGCGCCAGATTTGCTGAGCGGTACGAAGCCCAGTTCATCAATGATCAACAGGTTCTGGCTGGTCAGTTGCTTTTGAAGGCGCTGCAATCTCCGCTCATCTTGAGCCTCGATCAGATCATGGACTAATGCCGCAGCCGTTGTGAAGCGCACCTTCAGTCCTCTTTGACATGCAGCCAGCCCAAGTCCCAGGGCGATGTGTGTCTTGCCCGTGCCTGACGGGCCGAGCGCGATGATGTTCTCCCTGCGATTAACGTAATCGCATCGTGCCAGATCCATCGTCAGGGGCTTGTTCAAGCTTGGCATGATCTTGAAGTCAAAGCTATCCAAGCTCTTGGTGCTGGGGAACTTCGCCGCTTTGATGCGCCGTTCAATCATCCGGCGTTCGCGGTCGATCAATTCCATCTCACACAGCCGCGCCAGATAGTGGATGTGATCTTTGTTCTCTGCAGCACAGAGCTGCGCCTGTTTGGCATACTCGCCTTGGAACGTTGGCAGTCGCAGTTGTTTAAGATGATGCCGTAGAAGAATCCGAGGGGCTTCGGTCATGCCGCGGTCCTTCCCATCAAGCTCATGTAACTGGATGGGCGTGTTGTGCCGACATTGGCCTTGGGCAAGTATGGATAGAAGTCCAAATCCAATCGTGGTGGCCGCTTCTCAACCCGACACAGTACAAGGTGTTTTACGGCGTCATAGCCAATTGCACCCATATCTATTGCCTGCTGGATTGCGCCTTGCACAACATCCATTTCGAAGGTCTCCAAAAGGCGCAAGACTTGAACGTATTCTCGCTTGCCCGGCTTACCCATTCTGGCTTCAAGCAGTCGGTGCAGCGTGGCAAATACATCTGGCAAATGCCAACCCTGCAAAGGCGCGGCCTGATCCAGGGCACCCACCTTTTGTTCAAGCAGGGGCAAAAAGTGCAATGGGTCAAAGACCATATCCGCTGATGTGTAGGATCGTTTGTGCCGCGCAATAATCTCATTGCCGCAGCCGATGATAACCTCATGCACAAACCCACGCACATGAACATCGTGGTGCGCATAGGCTACTGGCACCGAGTAATCATTGCTGCGATAGCGCACCATTGAGATCGACGTTGCACGCGTGCTGACGTGATCGCAGGCTTCATATTCTGCGACGGGCAATCCCATCAGAGCATCCAAATCCGACATCAGGCGTGCGCCTATGGTTTGGGTGTGACCCCGCAACGTATCGTCCTGACGTGCTAAACACTTCTCTTCCAAATGTGCGTTCAGATCATCAAAGCTGTCATAGCGAGGTGCGGGAACCATGAAGTTGCGGCGGGTGTATCCAACCATGCCCTCAACGTTGCCTTTATCGTTCCCTCGCGCGGGTCTGCCAAACTTGTCATCAAACAAGTAATGCGACTGCAGTTCCGTAAACCGACGTGTGCGGATGCGCGTCTTATCCCCGAGTATCCGAGCCACGGCGATCTTGGTATTGTCGTAGAGAATGGATTGCGGAATGCCGCCAAAGAATGCAAAGGCGGACACATGGCCATCGCAAAACGCCTCGGTTGTCTCAGCTGGATATCCCTTCACAAACACCGCATCAGAATGTGGCAAGCTCATCACGAAGAAGTGGATCTTGCATTCCACGCCACCGATCACGCCCAGCGTCTCACCAAAATCAACCTGCGCATGGCCCGGCCGATGCGACAACGGCACAAACACCTCTTTGGTGCGCCGTTTTTGCTCGCGCACGTAATAGGTCACCGTGGTCAGGCTGCCGGCATATCCATGCTCATCGCGCAGCCGTTCAAAGATGCGCTTGGCCGTGTGTCGCTGCTTTTTGATCAGGGCTTTGTCTGTGCGCAGTATCTCATCGACCACACCAACATAACCATCAAGCGTTGGCCGCCGAGGCGCTTCCGACCGACGATACCCAGGCGGAAGTTCATGGCGCAGCATCTTCGCGATCGTCTTACGATCTTTGTTCTCTAATCTGTCAATGCGTGTTTCCTGAGTTTCCTGCTTTTGATGTCAGAGGTTGCCTTTGTTCTCTTCGAACTCTGAGGTTCATGATGGGGTTGGCTGGGTGTGGGTCGGCAATGTTGAAACCGCAATCATACCGTTGGTCTTGGCTGTTGCTACAGAATCGGCGCCGTGTCTCACGCCCTCCCTCGGGCATCGTCCCAGATGGGAACTTTGATTTAGGAATCCTCGTTGTCGCCTCGTAAGCCTTACGCGGACTGGAAGTCAGTTTTGTCTCGCATAATGGCATGAAGTATGATTGCCAGACGACGCGCCAGAGCCACTCGGGCCTTTCTCATCGTTGAGCGCGCACCGATTGCGAGGGCCCATGTCTTCAATTTGAGCGGAGCGGCATACCGCGTCAGCATCACATTGGCGGCCTCATAGAGAAGCGTTCTGACGCGCACGTCGCCCCGCTTTGAGATGCTGCCCGTGTAGTCGATTTCACCAGATTGATGCCGTCGCGGCACCAGTCCAAGATACGCCCCCACATCACGCGATTTCCTGAAACGCGACGGATCATCAATTGCTGCGGCAAAGGCCAATGCTGTGATCGGACCGACCCCTGGTACCGTCATAAGGCGCTGGCAGACTTCGGATTTGCGGGTCATCTTTTTGATGTCGCCATCAATGGCTGCAACCGCCGCGAGGATTGCTTCGCGTGCTGCGAACAGTCCGCAAATTGCGGCATGGAGGCCAGGCACTCCATCGCTAACTTTTAGCGCCGCGTTTTTGAATGCCGGAGACAAAGCTCGTGGCAGCCGCACGCCGAAGACGACGACCAGACCGCGGATCTGATTGTCGAGCGTCACACGCTGTCCGACCAGCTTCTTGCGGGCTGCGATCAGCGACCGGATTGCGTGCGCTGACAGTGATTTGACATGGGTCGGCTTGTAGAATCCCGTCCGCGCCAGGTGTGCCAAACCGCGGGCATCATTGCGGTCCGTCTTGTGGCCGGCCAGAGATTTAAGGGCCTGATATGCTTGCCTGCTCTCGATGCAAACAACCGGGACACCAAGCTCCGTCAGCCCATGGTAAAGCATTGGTGCCATCCGTCCCGTTTCAAATACAACTTTGGCACATGGTGGTCCAGAAGCGAGGAAGTCAGCGATCGCTTTTGGTGTTGAGCTCGCTTTTCCTTCACGAATAAGGGCCCCTTCACGATCCAGAATGCAGATATGCGTCTCTTCCATGGACACATCCAAACCAGCAAAATATTCCATTGGTCAGTCTCCTTTTCAATTGCATGTGCATCCAGAATAACAGGGGTAACTGAGTGCTGATCCTGATTACGCCATGTTGAAAAACCGCGCCGCTTCTCGGCCAGACATACCGTCCTTCAAACAAGCACGGCGCACACGACTATAAATATCCACAGAATACATCTCCCGCCCTCCGAATAAACGAAGGGCACAAACTGGCGGACTTTTACTCCGCTACAACTGCGATATGCAGCCGCTTCTGTGGCCCAATATTGCTCCGCGTTTTACAATCTCCGGGCGCGTGAAAAAACGGTCCAGATCGACCGACTCCGGCACCACCCATTCAGGGATAAGTTGATTGTTTTTCCACGCGGCGTTGCGGACATTTTTGGCCTCAGCCAGAGCATTCGGTTGGATCGGGCGTGAGGGAAGCAGGGATAGTGCAACCTTTTCAGGAGTGGCGTCAATTGGCGGTAGCATCACGGTTTTAGACATCATCATTCTCCCTTAATTTGAAATCAACCGAGCATAGGTGAGCCGTTTCCCGCCCATTCTTGTAACGGTTTCGGCCATGATTGCTTCCGTGTCGAGTGGACGCAGGTTGTGCCGCGTTGCGAACTCGTTGACATAGCGATGCAGATGCTTTGGCGAAACGTGATGAAATGTTGCGTGGAATGCCCGCTTGAGCGGTGCCCAGAACGACTCCAAGCCGTTGGTATGCGCCATGCCGTTGACGTATTCCGAAGCTGAGTGATTGACGGTTTCGTGACTGTAGTCACCAGGGGTATCGCATGAATAGCATCCTTTGGTTTGCCTTGATCTTCTATCTCTGATTCAGTTTTCCAAAGTTTATGTCTGGAGGGCGCTGTTTTGGAAAATACCGTGTTGTTTCAATCTTTTGCCTCGTCGATTTCTGATCCCCGCCAAGAGACGAAGGTGTTGTATCCACTTGATGAGATTCTGCTTTTGAGCCTGTGCGGAGTGGTGTCGGGGTGTGGGAGTTTTGTCGATGTTGCTGTTGAATGTCATTGAGAACTGACCCGGTATTGTCACCGAGATTTGACCCGCCTTTATTTTTTATCAGCAGTTACGTTTTGGTCAATGTGGTGGCCTCCTTTGTGGTTTTCCTTGCAGCCTCTGAACTGGCTTTGAAGCGGTAGCTGTCGTTGCCAGTCTCGAGGATGTGGCAGCGGTGAGTGAGCCGATCGAGGAGTGCTGTTGTCATCTTTGCGTCGCCGAAGACCTGCGCCCATTCACTGAAGCTGAGGTTGGTTGTGATGACGACGCCGGTGCGCTCATAGAGTTTGCTCAGAAGGTGGAACAGTAATGCGCCACCGGATTGGCTGAACGGCAGGTAGCCGGGTTCGTCGAGGATGACCAAGTCAGTTTTGGTCAACATCTCAGCCGGTTTACCAGCTTTTCCAAGGGCCTTTTCCCGCTCTGACGCGTTGACCGGTTCGACGCTCGAGTAGAAGCGCACTTTGCGTCGATGATGCTCGATTGCCTGCACGCCGATAGCCGTGGCGACATGGCTTTTGCCAGTCCCGGGTCCGCCAATAAGCACGACGTTTTCTGCATTCTCGATGAACTCGCCGCGATGGAGTTGCCGGACTGTGGCCTCATTGATCTCGCTCGACGCGAAGTCAAAACCCGTGAGGTCCTTGCAGGATGGGAAGCGCGCCACCTTGGTGTGGCAGGCAATTGATCGCACCTCTCGTTCCGCCATTTCCGCCTTGAGCAGTTGGGACAACATTGGGGTGGCCGCCTCAAACGCTGGAGCACCTTGTGTAACCAGGTCATCGACCGCATGCGCCATGCCATGCAGCTTGAGACTGCGCAGCATGATGATAATGGAAGCCCCTGCAGGATCATGACGCATTGCGGTTCTCCCTTGTTTGTCTGAGACCGTCATACCGATCTACGTTTGCCTTCGGTGCTGTTTCCAAAGCCAAGGCATCTGGTGGATCGATCTCAGGGTGATCTGTCTGCTTTGGATCTATCAGCCTGTGCAGCAGGTTCAGGATATGTGTTTTGGTTGGTACCCCAGCTTCCAGCGCCATCTCCACCGCCCGTGGCACAGCGCTTTCGTCATGGTGTAAAACCAAGGACAGGATGTCGACCATCTCGCGGTCTCCACCTTCTTTGCGTAGCATGTGATCCTGCAGCCGACGGAAGGTGTCAGGCATCTCGGTAAACGGTGCACCATTGCGCAGGGCCCCCGGTTTGCGCTGGATGACCGCCAGATAATGGCGCCACTCATAGATGACTTTGCCAGGCTTGCGGTGGGATCGATCAATGATGCGCTCATGTGAGCAGACAGTTTGACCTTCAGCAACAATGACCAGCCGTTCTGGATAGACACGAAGGCCTGCAGGGCGGTTCGCAAAGCTGGCAGGCACGCTGTAGCGGTTGCGTTCGAAGGTGATCAGGCATGTTGGTGACACACGCTTGCTGTGTTCGACAAACCCGTCAAAGGCTGGTGGTGGAACCATCAGCACAGGCTTCTCAGCTTCCCGGGCATCGGCGATTGAGCCCGGCAATTCCCGGTGCGCCGTCTCTGACCAGAGCGCGATGCAACGATCTTCAAGCCACTGGTTCAGTTCTCCCGGATCCTTGAAGACAGGCATGACCTGCCACAACCGGTTCCGGGCATCCCGGACGTTCTTCTCAACCTGGCCCTTCTCCCAACCCGCTGCTGGATTGCAGAACTCAGGTTCAAAGACGTAATGGCTGGCCATCGCTTTGAAGCGTGCGTTGACATCGCGCTGCTTGCCACGACCAACACGGTCGAGCGCTGTCTTCATATTGTCATAGATGCCTCGCCCCGGAACGCCGCCAAAGACGCGGAAGGCATGCCAGTGGGCATCGAACAACATCTCATGCGTTTGGAGAGGATAGGCTCGGACAATAAAGGCGCGGCTATGTGAGAGCTTGGTGTGCGCCACTTGCAGTTTGACGCGTTCGCCACCGATCGTGGCCCAGTCTTCGCTCCAGTCGAACTGGAACGCTTCACCTGGTTGGAACACCAAAGGCACAAATGTCCCACGCCCAGTCGTTTGTTCTGCGCGATGCCGATCAGCGCGCCAAGCACGCGCAAAGGCCGCCACACGCTCATAGGATCCATCGTAGCCAGGCTTGACCGGATCTTCATACATCAGCTTAACGTTACGCCGCTCTTTACGAGACTTACGCGTCTGCGCCAAAAGCCAGGCTGACAACCGATCCGCGCAAGGATCCAACTTGCCTGGACGCGATGGCGTCTTGAACCTTGGCTCTACAGCATCTTCACGAAGATACTTTTTGATGGTGTTGCGAGACAGCCCAGTGCGCCGCGCTATCTCACGTATCGGCATTTTGTCACGCAATGCCCAGCGTCGAATGACACTCAAAAATCCCATGTCGATCACTCCATGTCCCCCTGACCAAAACCGTCAGGGTAATGTGTTCACATGGGTCAATTCTCAGTGACAATTTATGGGGCTACCGGGTCAGTTCTCAGTGACATTCAACAATGTTGCCCTTTATGGCGAGGAAAAGTCGGGTTTCCTGCGCAAGTTGGCTACGTTTGAGCATGGCATACCCTCCCGTGACACGCTTTCGACGGTGTTTCGGGCGCTTGATCCTGAAGAGTTCAACGCAGCCTTTGCCGCGTGGGCGTCCGGGTTGGCCGGGCGCGTTGGAGGAACGGTCGTTGCCATTGACGGCAAGACAGCGCGAGGCTCAAAGGCCGGTGGTGAAACGCCTCTGCATCTGATCCCGGCCCGGTGTAACGATCTACGCCTCGTGCCCGGCCAGCAAGCCAGCGCGCACAAAAGGAACGGGATCAAGGACATCCCCGTTCTCCTGGATTTGCTCTTCCTGGAGGGCGCGGTCGTGACGCTGGATGCGATGGGGCGCCAACGTGAGATCGCCTGCAAAATCCGTGACAAGGGTGCTGACTATGTGCTGGCCCTGAAGGGCAATCAGGGGCTTCTCCATGAGGACGTGAAACTGTGGTTCGAAGAACAGGATCGGGAAAACACAGAATCATTACAGACGGTTGACGGCGACAAGGGGAGGATTGAAACGCGAACATACACCCAATGCGACGCCATCGGCCGGTTGAAAAAGCGCCATCCCCATCGGGAGGGGTTGCTCAGCATTGGCCGCGTTGTCTCGCTTCGGGAAAGTGGCGGGAAGACGACACGGCAAACGCGGTACTTCATCCCGTCCCTGCCAAAAGACGCCGCGCGCTTTGCCCATGCCGTACGCTCTCACCGGGGAATTGAAAACCGCCTCCACCGGGTGCTTGATGTCACCTTCCGCGATGACGACAGCCGGATACGAAAAGATCACGCACCCGCCAACTTCGCCGTCATCAAGCACATCGCAATGAATTTGCTCAACAAAGCAAAAAGCGAGAACTCCCTCGGAGGAATGCGGAAAAAGGCAGGCTGGAACAACCGCTTCCCGCTTCAAATCCTCGCGCCGTGAAACTCATGCGATTCCCCTGCTGTAGTCACCCATCCCGGTGTACACCTTGGCCTCATCTGTATATATTTGCGATCCCGTTTCAACGTTATCCCTGATAAAACCTTGCAGCGTTTGCTTGTCTGTTGCAGCAACGACTTTGGCCTTAACGGTGTTTGTTTCGCGATCACGAATGCCAGCAACTGCGGTTTTACCCACCGGACCCCGGCCAAGGTGGGAAAGAGATTTCCGCTTCTCATTGCTCATGTTCTTGCGTTTGCCGCCGAAATAGCTTTCGTCAACCTCAACCGGGCCGCTCATATTGGACGATGTTTGCAACCACGCCTCACGCAGACGCTGAGCCATGAAGTAGGCGGACTTTTGCGTGATATTCAAATCCCTGTGCAGTTTCATGCTGGATACACCTTTAAGTGATGTTGCCCACAGGTAGATACCAATTGCCCACTTCTGCAATCCGATCTTGGAGCGATGCATGACAGTTCCCGTTCTGATGCTGAAAGAGCGGCGGCATGATCCACACCAATAGGGCAACGGTTTTCGTGAAGCCACAGGGCGGAGCTTGTCCGTGCAACCGCAAATGGGGCAATGGTCAGGCTTCCCTGCTTCACCCCAGCGCTGTTCCTCAAACCATTGCTCCGCAGTTGCATCGTCGGGGAACTTCTGAAAAAGTTGAATAAGGGACATTCCCTTGCGGTAGGATTTTCCGGGTGCTTTAGCCATAATCGTTCCTTTCTTACGAAGATTTTTAAGCATTCCGGATGCGTAGTCAAGTATATAATTCCCTTTGGATTGGGGGGGGCGTTGGCATCTGGCTGGGGCTTGCCCTTGGGCTGGCGCTGGCAGGTGGGTTCCTGATGTGGCGGTTTTGGGGGCGGGCGGTGCCGCAATTGCCAGAGAGATCTTACTCCACGTCGTCCCGGTTCAGCAGCCGGTCGGCCTTTTTGCGCACCAGAACCGTGCGCAGATCATGCATCGCCAGCAACAGCGCGTCGGTGACATCTTCCAGATCCGCATCCGACGCTTTGCTATGGGCCCAGTGGGTGGTGGTGTTCAGATAATCAACGGCGCGGTGGATATCGTCGATATCGCGGCGCGCCAGAAGGGCCTCGCGCTCGGCCATCCAGTCTTCGATGACCTCCATGTCGCGATCGCTGAGATCACGCTCACCATGGGGTTTGATCTGACCATTGCGGATGTTGATCACGGCGATCTGATCCATATCGATGCGCCGCTGGCGGTTTTCGGTATCCACACGAAAGACGAAGGCGCCGTTCTCGCGGACCCTGAAATAGTATTCGGGCAGATCAGTCATGGGATCGGTTATGCTCGCCTTAGTGTTAATGCTGACAATGCCGCGCGGTGCCCGGATTTTCAACACTCGGTTTTTACGGCGTCTGGTGGGGCAAGTTGATCAGAGAGTGTTTGCACGCCAATCTGCGGCCCGCCGGTCTACTCGTCCATCTCCAATACCCGCCACAGCGATCCGTTGGGATCCCACAGGGCAAACATCCGCGGTACGTCACCGCCCAGTTCGAACGGGGCTTCACCCAGCCTTGGAAATCCATCCTCGCTGCTCAACCCCAGTTGTGACCATTGGCGGTGCAAGGCATCAATATCGGCGATGCGCAGGCAGGCCGAAAACCAGCTCTCCCTGGGATCAAGCGCGGGATGCGGAAAAAACTCAAGCCAATGACCACGCCAGGTCAGGATCATCCAACCTTCACCGCGGTACTGTGTCTCGAAACCCAGCCGTGTGTAGAAGGCCTGAGTTTCATCAAAATCCCGGGCAGGCAGGTTGGCGGTGATCATGTGAGTCCGCTGCAGAAGGCCGCGATCCGTTTGCAGGCCTCTTTAAGGGCTGCATCTGACGTGGCATAGCTGACCCGGAAACAGGGGCTCAGCCCGAACGCCGAACCAAACACCACGGCCACGCCGGTGTCTTCCAGCAGGGCGGTGGCAAAGGCCTCGTCCGTGTCGATCGGCTTCCCGCTGGCCGCGGTCTTGCCGATCAGCCCGGCAATCGACGGATAGACATAGAATGCGCCGTTGGGCGCCGGGCACTCTATCCCGTTGATGGCATTCAGCGCCTCAACCACCAGATCGCGGCGGCGTTTGAACATGGCGTTGTTGGGCGCGATGAACGCCTGCGTGCCATTCAGCGCCTCGACCGCAGCCCATTGGCTGACCGAACAGGGGTTCGAGGTAGATTGCGACTGGATTTTGCGCATGGCAGAGATCAACTCGACCGGACCAGCGGCATAGCCGATGCGCCAGCCGGTCATGGCATAGGCTTTGGACACGCCGTTGCAGGTCAGGGTGCGCTCATAAAGCTGTGGCTCGACCTGGGCGGGCGTGCAGAATTCAAACCCGTCATAGACAAGGTGCTCATACATATCGTCGGTCATCACCCAGACATGGGGGTGGCGCATCAGAACATCGGTCAACTCTTTCAACTCGTCCCAGGTATACCCCGCCCCGGTGGGGTTGGAGGGCGAGTTGAAGATAAACCACTTGGTCTTGGGCGTGATCGCGGCCTCCAACGCCTCTGGGCTCAATTTGAAGCCGGTTTCGATTCCCGCAGGCGCAATCACCGGCTCACCCCCTGCCAGCAACACCATATCGGGATAGCTGACCCAATAGGGGGCGGGGATCACAACCTCGTCGCCAGGGTTCAGCGTGGCCATCAGGGCGTTGTAAAGGATCTGCTTGCCACCCGTGCCGATGCTGACCTGTGCGGTCTCATAGCTAAGCCCGTTGTCGCGTTTCAGCTTGGCGCAGATCGCCTGTTTCAGCTCGATAATGCCATCCGGGGCGGTATAGCGTGTCTTGCCATCGCGGATCGCCTGGATGCCCGCCTCGGCGATATTTGCAGGCGTCGGAAAGTCCGGCTCGCCCGCGCCAAGGCCGATGACATCCTCGCCGGCTGCCTTCATTTCGTTCGCTTTGGTCGAAACTGCGATGGTTGGCGACGGTTTGACGCGTGATAGTGTCGCGGAAAGGAAGGTCATCGGGCGCTCCGGGTTTTATGTTCGTCACGCATCTTCTAGGTACTGGATCCAGCGTGATCAAGCATCATCCCCGAAAGGACGTCCAATGAACGCACTTCAGAAAGACAACTGGTACAGCCCCGAGGCCACGACGTTTGGGGACCGCCTGTCGGGCGCACGCGAAGATGCAGGGATGGCGCAGGAAGAAATGGCGCGCCGCATTGGGGTCAAGCTGAAGACCCTGCGCAACTGGGAAGACGATTTTTCAGAACCGCGCGCCAACAAGCTGTCGATGCTGGCCGGGATGCTGAACGTGTCACTGCTGTGGCTGCTCACCGGCGACGGAGATGGCCCCGGTGCCCCTTCGAGCGGCGAACTGTCAGGCGATGTGGCCGATATGCTGAGTGAGATTCGCGACCTTCAGACGCAGATGGCCCTGTCCGCTGACCGGCTGAACCAGTTGGAACGCCGGTTGCGCGCGACCTTGCAGGTTGAGGCTGGCGAGTAAGAACGGTGAGTGAGCCACACGCCACACGCCTCAAACGGGTTCATATGCGCTCGATGCGGCGGGGCATAAAAGAGATGGATATCATTCTGTCGCGCTTTGCCGATGCGCGACTTGAGGCCTTGGATGACGGCGAGCTGACGCTTTATGAGGCGCTGCTGGAAGAGAACGATCAGGATCTCTATCAATGGGTTAGTCGGCAAGAGCCTGCACCGGATCGCTATCAACCCCTGATTGATCAGATTGCCGCATTGCCCTTGGCGGGCGGATAATAGATCGTATTTTAGGCGCTATTGCCTCGGTTTAACTGATTATTCGGCAATTTGTTTCATGGTCCCTCCGAGCAGTTATGTACGGAGACAGATATGAGTTTTCAAACCCAGGTACCCCAACCGGCGGAACAACAGAGTTTCATGACCGGTTATCTGGATGCGTTGGCGCTGGTGGAACGGTTGCACCGGTTGCTGTTGGATGTGATCAAGGATGAGTTTGAGCGCGTTGGCGTGCTTGAGATCAACGCGGTTCAGGCCCTGTTGTTGTTCAACATCGGCGATAATGAGGTAACTGCGGGTGAGTTGAAAACGCGCGGCTATTATCAGGGCAGCAATGTCAGCTACAATCTGAAAAAGCTGGTTGATATGGGCTATATGCACCACCAGCGCTGTGAGATTGACCGCCGCTCGGTAAGGGTGCGCCTGACCGAAAAAGGGCGCAATATCCGCGACGTGGTGGGGCATCTGTTTGAGCGCCATGCTGATGGAATGCAGGGCAAAGGTGTGATCGGCGCGGATGGGATTGATCAGATCACCAACTCGTTGCGCCGGGTGGAACGCTATTGGACCGACCAGATCCGCTATATTTACTAAGGCGCAACGTTGCGGGGTTTGACCAAAATGGGCAGCCCTGCGGCCTGCGCGTGATATCTCGGCTGCGCCTCGGCGCAATCCCGAGGTGTGACGCAGACCTTTAGAGGATGTGCCGTGGCCCGGGCGGCTCACGGCAAAGCGGGCAGGCGGACGCGCTGTGACAGAACCGGGGCATCCAGTTCACGGATCACGAAAGCTTCAAAGTAGCTTTCAAGGGTTTTCACATTACTGAGGTTCTTGGTGGTATTGGCGCGGTTTTGCGGGCCGATGACCAGGGCATTCACTGTGATTTGGCCCACATCCTCCAAGCTCAATGCGCCCGGATGTGCCCCGATATTGGCGGGTCCATCGCCTGAGATGTCCAATGTGTGTTGCCAGCAGTCCTGGTTCTGGGCCAACGCGGTGGCGCCGTACTGGATGGCTGCCAAGATGGCGGTAGAAGAGGGATTGTCGTTCTCGATACTGGCGGTTTGGCGCAGAGCGTTTGCGATTGTGGCGAGGTGATCACTGCTGGCGATGTCGCGCCACGCGATCACCTCACGCTGATTGGACAATCCGCTCCATTCATAGATCATCAGGCGCACGGGGGCCTGCGGGAATTGCAAAAACGCCTCTTGCACATCAGGGGCGATGAGGGCGGTGGCAAGGCCATCCAGCTGCAATCGATACTCTTCGGCGTCAACAGATCCCGAGACATCAAGCCCCAATGCCAGCGCCTGCCGGCAAGCCGCCTCGGCCTGAGGCGCCCATGTCAGGCAGGCGAAAAGGAGTGCCCATGTTTGCCTCATCCAGGCGGGGTGGGGCGGGGTAGGCCGGGTCTTGACAAGGGGGTATCGCCCAGCACGATATCATTGATTTCACGATAAAGTTTTCTGGTCATTGCATCGCGAAATTCCTCGAACCCATTGGCCGTGATCACAAAAGCATTGCGCCCACGCAGGACGTTATAGTGGTAATAACGCAGCACCTCGGGGCTGTGCCCGAGGATCACCAGACCATTCACCGTGACGCCATCAAAGGGAAAGTTGCGATACGCCGCTTGCGGGCCAAACCCGTAATTGTTGATCCCGTCGCCAGACATATCAATCACCTTGCGATCGCAATCGGGACCGCGCGCCATCAGAGTCGCGCCATAGCCCAGAGCCTGACCAACGGCGGTGGGAAAATCATCATGACTGCGTTCCATCTTGGCCAACACCCGCACGGCGGCATCAATATCGTCATGGCTGCGCAACCAGACCCAGTCGAGATGGGTCTTGTGTTGGAAAAACCCACTCCATTCATAGACCGCCAGTGCCACATCGCCCTGACCGCCGCCGAGAATCGCATGGCGAATCTCGTCAGAGTCCAGCGCAGCGGCCAGCCCGACCCGTTGCAGATCATATTCCACGGCATCCACCGACGAGGATACGTCCAGGGCCAAAACCAGCGCCAGACGACATTGGGCCTGCGCGATCCCAGCCCAGAGGATAAGCGCCAGGGTTATGAGCGCCCTAATTTGCAAGGGCCATCAGGCGCGCGCGCGGCCTCATCCAGCCGTGCACGCAACACCATCTTATGCTGAAACAACACATCTTCGCTCAACGTGCCGCGCCCAATGTTATGGGTGACCAGCGGGCGCATCCCGTCAGCGCTGCGCCGATCACTTACAATCCCAATATGAGGCAGGTTTGATCCGTTCAGCCGCCAACTGACGATATCACCGGGCTGAAAGTCGCCCGGATCATAGCTGGGGTCCTGTGCGGCTCCGATCCGGGGCAAAAGGGTTTCAAGGTTGGGCACCCGTCGATGATCAATATTACGGTCGGTTGTGGAGAGCCCCCAGATCTTGGGATAGTCCGAGAAGGCGGCTTTCATATCCCGGTTCACGGACAGTTGCAGGTCAATGCCATAAGCATCCCGCAAAGCACGGATCACCACATCGCTGCAAACGCCGCGCGCCCGGGGAATATCGCCCCCCGGAAAATCGAGACCAACATAGCTGGGATCATAAATGACCGTCACGCCGACCTGCGCCTGAGCCGCGTCAGCCAGTGCCTCGGCCTGAACCGGTGTGGCCAACAGCAACAGAAGGGTGGCCCACTTTACCAATGGCCCGTGTTCTCCATGCTGGCCCAAGGCTTGGCCGGGGCCAGAGAATCGCCCGCCTGTAGCAGCTCAATCGAGATATTGTCGGGGCTGCGTACAAAGGCCATATGTCCGTCGCGCGGCGGGCGGTTGATCGCCACCCCATTGTCCATAAGGTGCTGACATGTTTCGTAAATATTTTCGACGCTATATGCCAGATGGCCAAAATGGCGGCTGTCGTCGGGCAGCGCATCATCCCCGTCCCAGTTATAGGTCAGTTCGACGGGGCATTCTTCCTGACCTTCTGGGGCCATGAGCACCAGCGTGAATCGCCCGCCTTCATTGTCCCAGCGTCGGGTTTCTTTCAGCCCCAGCAGCCCGTAGAACGCCATCGACGCCTCCAGATCCTTCACCCGAACCATCGTGTGCAGGTATTTCAATGCCATGTTATATCTCCTGTTGCGTTACCTTTGATCCTAAGGCCTTTGCCTGCCGCGTCCAGTGCATGATCGGAATTGTGATTTTGCACTGGCAGTCCCGCGCCCACCTGTCTTATCCTGCGCCGGACAATCGGGAGGCCCCCTTGCAGCAATATCTCGACGCTTTGCGCACCGTGCTGGATCACGGCGTGATCTCGACCGACCGCACCGGCACTGGCACGACCTCGTATTTTGGGTTGCAATGCCGCTATCCGCTGGCGGAGGGGTTTCCTTTGGTGACCACGAAAAAGCTGCATCTGCGCTCGATCGTGCATGAGCTGCTTTGGCTCCTCTCTGGCGACACCAACATCAAGTATCTGCAGGACAACGGTGTCAGCATCTGGGATGAATGGGCCGATGAAAATGGCGATCTGGGCCCGGTTTACGGGCATCAGTGGCGGCATTTTCCCAAGATAAATCAGGAGGGTATCGGGGAGGTCGATCAGATCGCCAAGCTGGTTGAGATGATCGAAACCACTCCTGACAGCCGCCGTTTGATCGTGTCAGCCTGGAACCCCGGCGAGGTGGATCAGATGGCGCTGCCCCCCTGTCATACACTTTGGCAGGTGCGCATTTCGGGGGGCAAATTGCACCTTCAGCTCTATCAACGCTCGGCGGATATGTTTCTTGGAGTGCCGTTCAACATTGCCTCTTATGCCTTGTTGCAGGCGATGCTGGCCTATGTGACGGGGTATGAGCCGGGCGATTTTGTCCATTCCATTGGTGACGCACATATCTATTCCAATCATATGGAGCAGGTGCAAACCCAGTTGCAACGCAGCCCACGCCCCTTGCCACAATTGCGGATCAATCGGCGGGTCAGTTTGATCTTTGACTTCCGCTATGAGGATTTCGAGTTTTTGAACTACGATCCTTTGCCAGCAATCAAGGCGCCGGTGGCCGTATGATCAGCCTGATTGTCGCCCGCGACCGCAACGGGGCCATTGGAAAAGATGGGGATATTCCGTGGCGTGCGCCTGAAGATTTGAAGATGTTCCAGCGCGAGACCCTGGGCGCCGCGCTGATCATGGGGCGTCATACCTGGGGCAGCCTGCCGGTTAAGCCGCTGAAAAACAGGCTCAATTGCGTGGTGTCGCGCATTACATCGCTGACCGAGCATGTGTTTTCCAATATCCCGGCAGCCATTGCGGCATGCTACGGCGCAGGACATACAAGGGTCTACGGCATTGGTGGTCAATCAATCTATGCCGAGATGCTGCCGCTGGCCCACCGCTTGCTGATCACAGAAGTGGATCTGGAGATTGAAGGGGCCGATGCGTCTTTTCCTGCGATCGAGGAAGCGGAGTGGCACGAGACCCGCAGTATGGTCCTGCGCACCGACACACCGCATTGCACCCTGCGCGAGTTGATCCGGCGCTGAGCCTCTGGCTCAGGTCTGGAAACGCAGATTTTCAGGGATAGAAATTGACAGCGCCGCTTGCATCCGTACGATGTGAGCCAACCAAAAATTACACAACCAGTGGACGGGGGTCACATGTCACTTACTAAATCTATTGCCGCAGGCATCGCCATTGCGGTGATCGGCACCAGCGCTTTGGCCGGGGAAGCCAGGATTTATCCCTATGCCAGCAACGAGAATTTCTGTCCCGCAGGCCTGCAACCGATCACGATTTCGGGTGTGATCTGCTGTGGCACTCCAAATACCAGCCACACTTATCAGCAGGTTATGGCGCATCCGGTCAAGAAAAAGACCCACTATGCGCGCCAGTCGCGGGCTGTGGATACGTGCCGTGAGGGGGAAAAGGCTGTTATTAAGCCTCGATTCTCTACAGGACGATGATCGAAAGGGCGCAGCGTTGACAGCGCCCTTTTCTATGTCTCATCGTTCATGTGGCGATGCGTCATAGAGTAATCGGCCTTGGCCTGCCCACCGGGAGCAAGCGAAAGAGATAGTGAAACCTCTTTGAAATCAGGCGTTTAGAGCAGTGACAGGTTGGACGCCATCTGCCGGCCATCACGGCCATCTTCCAGATCAAAGCTGACTTTCTGGTTGTCGGCCAACCCGGTCAGACCTGATCTTTCCACGGCTGAGATATGCACAAACACATCTTTGCCGCCTCCCTCGGGTTCGATGAACCCGTAACCCTTCGTCGTATTGAACCATTTTACGGTGCCATTGGGCATACCGCATCTCCTTGTGTCGTCAATTCCCCGGAATATGCCGGGCCATGTCACCCGAGATTACAGTCCGGCCTTTGACAGGCCAAGCAGACCGCGGATCACAGTTCAGATCATTGCAGTCAGTTTGTAAAAAGCAAGTGATACCAGCGGCCTTAATGTCTGACTCACTTTTGTGATTTCAAATTTACTGCATTTCTGAATCAATGGCCTCCAGAAGCAAGGAGGTGCTCATGGGTGGGGCAGTCAAGATTACGCGCACAGATATGTCCGCGCAAGATTTGCGTTGTGCTGCAAAGCGAACCAGGGATGGTCGTGTTGTCCGTCGAATACTCGCCATAGCGCTGGTGCTTGACGATGTGGACCGCGCAACAGCGGCCCGTAGCAGCGGTATGGATCGCCAAACTCCCAGAGACCGGGTGCATCGCTACAATGCAGAGGGCCTTGGTGGGCTTTCTGATCGGTGTGGCAAGGGTGCAAAGCCACGCCTGTCCCTGGAGCAACAGGCGCTGTTTGTGGCTTGGGTTGAGGCTGGGCCTGACCCGGCAAAAGATGGCGTAGTGCGGTGGCGCTGTGCCGATTTGCAGGTCCGCGTTGAAGAAGAATTCGACGTAAAGCTACATGAACGTACGATTGGCAAGTATCCAGCCAGGCATGGTTTTCGTCGCCTTTCCGTGCGCCCGGAGCATCCCGGAACTGATCCCGCTGCACAGCAGGCTTTTAAAAAAACTTTGCCAGCCTCATAGCCGATACCCTGCCAAAACATGCAAAGGGGAAGCCGCTTGAGGTATGGTTCCAGGATGAAGCCCGCGTCGGGCAGCAAGGAACCCTCACCCGCAAATGGGCCAGGCGTGGAACCCGCCCGCGCGCACCACGTGATACGCGCTGCAAATGGAGCTGTATCTTCGGCGCAGCCTGTCCTGCCTGTGGCACGGCGGCTGGGCTGGTCCTGCCTTACGTCAACGCCGAAGCAATGGGGCTGCATCTCGATGAGATCGCAAAGACAATCGCACCCGGCGCACATGCCTTGCTCATCATCGACGGGGCTGGTTGGCACGGAGCAAAATGCTTGCAGGTGCCAGATAATACTAGGGCCTGTTGAGATACAGGATTCCCATTTCCATTAATTTCTGATTCAAGTTTCCAAAATGGAGGCGAGAATGTTGAGTGACCGGTTTTTGATAAGTGACGGGCAATGGGATCTTATAGAGCCCCATTGCCTTGGCAAGAAGAGCGATCCGGGGCGGACTGGAGGTGACGCCCGTTTGTTTGTGGAGGCTGTTTTGTGGATCGCCCGGACAGGTGCGCCATGGCGGGACTTGCCGGCTGAATTTGGCAAATGGAATTCGATTTTCACACGGTTCAGATATTGGGTTAAACGGGACGTATTTCATCGTATGTTCAATGAGTTATCCGAAGATATCGACTTCGAATATACGATGATTGATGGCACGATCTGCAAGGTACACCGTCATGGACAGGGCGCAAAAGGGGGACTCAAAATCAGGCCATCGGAAAGTCTCGCGGCGGAATGACCACCAAAATTCTGGCGCTGACCGACGCCTTTGGCAACCTCATCGACTTCCGGCTGATGCCCGGACAGGCGCATGACCTGCTCAAAACACGTGAATTGCTGGCAGATGTTTGCTGCCGAAATCTGTTGGCAGATAAGGCCTTTGACGCGGATTGGCTTCGGGCGTTATTGGCAGAAAGGGACATTGAAGCCGTTATTCCACCCAAGTCCAACCGCAAAAGCCCAGCTTCATGTGATATGGAAATCTATAAGTGGAGGCATCTCGTCGAAAACTTCTTTCAGAAACTCAAAGAATTCAAACGTATAGCAATGCGTGCCTGCAAAACCGACACCAGTTTCGAAGCCATGATCCACATCGGAGCGACAATAATCCGCACACGATGAATCTCAACAGGCCCTAGTCCGGAGCCGACGGGGCAAAGCGACTGCCAAGCAGACGATCAAGCGACAGCGGCCCGGCACCTTTGACGACGATCACCATCAACAGGAACACCCAGAGCGTGCGCTCATCAATCAGCGCGATGCTGGTGTCGAACCATGCGCCCAGCTTGACACCGTGCCCGGCCACATCGACCATTGTTTGCACGATGATAAACCCGATCGTTCCGATGGCTGCGAGCCGGGAGAAAAGCCCGATCACGATCAGGACCGGCAGTACGAATTCCGCAACGGTGCCTGCAAAGATCACGAGGCGCTGGAACAGGGTCATCTCTTCAACATTCCACAGCACCGCCTCGGCCGCCTTGGGAAAGATCTGTCCGAATGCGCCCGCAGACGCAGAGAAGATCGACCCGTCAATCTTCAACATGGCTGAGTTCCAGTAATAGACCAAGAAGACCGCCAGAAAGGTCAGTCGCGCCAGGGTCGGCAAAAGCCAGTCAGCACGGTCGAGCCGGGAGAATATGGCTTGGTGCAAGGAGAGCAGGGTGTTCATTGAGTAGGCTCCACGGTAATGCGCGTGATGGCGTTGTTGGAAAGAAGCAGGCCAAGGGCGTGCGACAGGTCGAAGTCCGGGTCGTGTTGAGTGGCCGCATGATGGGCGGCACCAAGCGTTGCATCCGAGGCGAGCGCGTCAATAAACGCGGCTGTCGCGGTCGAAACGGGGGTCAGTTGTGGGTCAAACTCGGGCCGGGTGATCACCACGTTTTGCGCGCCCGGCGTAGGCTTTGGCCCGTCTTCCAGATTGAACGCCCAGATCGCATGGATGGGCCAGGGCGAGCGGATCAGGCGCAGGGCCGGGGCCAGGTCGAACTGCGTTTCCAGCAGCGCCTCGGGCGCGAGGGATTGCAGGATGCTGGCATCGGCGGGTGCCGCATCGGCGGCGTGATAAGACAGGCGGATGGCCTGTTCCAGCCGGGCCACATCCGGCAGGTAGCCGATATACTGAAGCGGTTCAAATTCGGATAGAAAATCGGGCATTTCGGCCCCGTATTGCGACAACATCGGCACTGTCGGCGGGTGTTGGCGCAGAAAGATACTGGCGACTTTCTTGAAGTTTTCTTCGCCGATCAGCTTGACGATTGCCGGAAAACTCAGCTCCAGCGCCTCGGTCAGACTGGAGGCGACATTGTTGCGATAAACCGAAAAGCGGCTCCCAGCCGGTTGGCCCTGACCATCGGACAGGCCTTCTGGCACCGGCTGCCTGGGGTCAAGAAGCGCGGTGTGAAACTGGGTCTGTGACACGCTCATGCGGCTATCTTTTCAAGGGCGCGTGCGGCGCGGCTGGCTTCATCCGCGAGGGCAGGCCATTCGGGGATATTGTCATCCCATTCCACCAGAACCGGGCGCGGGCCGGACCGATCCAGCACGTAATCCAGCAGGGTCCAGACAGGATCGGCCACTTCACGGCCATGGCTGTCGATCAACAGCGGGGCACCGTGATCATCCTTATCCTCGTCATGCCCGCCAAGGTGAATTTCGCCCACCTTCTCCAGCGGGAAGGCATCGACATAGGCGCGCGCATCGGATTTCAGATTGGTGGCCGAGACAAAAATGTTGTTCACATCCAGCAGCAGGCCACATCCGGTGCGTTTGCTGATTTCTCTGAGGAAATCGGGTTCCGCGTAAGTGCTTTCCTCAAACGCGAGATAGCTGGACGGGTTTTCCAGCAGCATCTGACGGCCCAGAACCTCCTGCACCTGATCAATGTGATCGCAGATACGGGTCAGGCTGGCCTCGGTGTAGGGCAGGGGCAGCAGATCGTTGAGGAAATGGCTGTCATGGGTGGACCAAGCCAGATGTTCGGAAAAGCTGGCCGGGTTTAGCCAGTCGCACAGATGCTTGAGGCGGGCCAGATGTTCGGCATCAAGGGGCAGTTCGCCACCGATGGACAGGCCAACGCCATGCACGGAAATCGCAAATTTTTCAGCCAGATGCCGCAATTGCGCGATCGGGCGGCCACCAGCACCCATGTAATTCTCGGCATGGATTTCCAGCCATTCAACGGGTGCCGCATTCTGCGTGATATCGGCAAAATGCTGAGGCTTATACCCCACACCGGGCGCTGCGGGCAGGGCAGGAAAACGGGACGAGGCATCAAGCATGGCGGGGCCTGGCATTATCTGAAAAGGGAAGGGACGCGCAGCAGATCCGCGCGCCCCCAAAGGTCAGTCGATCAGGACGGCAGATCGCGGTTCAGCTCTTCCAGCGATCCCATGCGGTCGCCGGGCAGTTCCATTGAGGCGCAGGTGCCTGCGTCAACCAGGGTCCAGGCGTTGCCTTGGTAATCCGCAGTCGAAGAGCCCGCACATGTGGTGCCAGCGCCGGCTTTGCAATCATTTTCGCCAGCCAGCGAAATGCCATAGCATTTCTCTTTTTCAGCGGCGACAGCGGTTGAGGTTTGGGCGGCCAGAGCAGCAGTAACAGCACCGGCGATTGCGACAGTTTTCATGATATTGGACATTGGGGGACTCCCTTGAAGGTTAAACACGTTACGCGGAACCGGAGTGTCGGCAGCTTGTGAAAGGTGCAGTACCTTCACCGGCACCGGCCTGTTCCGCATAGCTAAAAGATAAGGGTGATGGGGGGCATTACACCACTCACGAACCCGTTAGACACGGATGCGTCAGGATGTGTGAGAGGGTATGACGATCTAAGTACTTGAAATAAAACAATACGCCTGAGGAAAGTGGGCGAAAAACCGCAATTTGTTGCAGATTTTTCGCCCTGATCACGCCAATTGTTACAATTGATCCGGGGGTGTGGCTGCCCGGGCCAGATCGTTTGTGACCTCTTGTAACGTTTCTACGCGGGTTTGTTTCTCGCCCAGACGACGAACCGTGACGGTGCCGTCCTCGACTTCCTTCATCCCGCAGGCCAGAATTACCGGCACTTTGCCGACCGAATGTTCGCGGACCTTGAAGTTGATCTTTTTGTTACGAATATCGGCCTCGGCCCGGATGCCTGCCTTTTGCAGCGCCGCAACCACGTCCAGCACATAGTCATCCGCATCCGAGATGATCGAGGCCACCACTACCTGGCGCGGCGCCAGCCAGAACGGCAGCTTGCCGGCATGTTCTTCGATCAGAATACCGATGAACCGCTCAAAGCTGCCCAGGGTCGCGCGGTGCAGCATGACGGGGCGGTGTTTTGCGCCATCCTCGCCGATATAGCTGGCATCCAGCCGCTCGGGCAGCACGAAATCCACCTGATGGGTGCCGCATTGCCAATCCCGGCCAATCGCGTCGGTCAGCACAAACTCCAGCTTGGGGCCGTAAAAAGCGCCTTCACCGGGGTTCAACTCGGGCTCGATCCCGGCGGCGCGGGTGGCCGACAAAAGCGCAGCCTCGGCCTTGTCCCAGACCTCATCACTGCCCGCCCGCTTTTCTGGCCGATCCGAGAATTTCACGCTGAAGTTCTCAAACCCAAGGTCCTTATAGACCTCGGACAGGAACCGGATGAACTCGGCTGTCTCGGATTCGATCTGGTTTTCGCGGCAGAAGATATGCCCGTCATCCTGGGTAAAGCCGCGCACCCGCATGATGCCATGCAGCGCGCCCGAGGGTTCATAGCGGTTGCACGACCCAAACTCGGCCATACGCAGAGGCAGGTCGCGATAGGATTTCAGGCCCTGATTGAAAATCTGCACATGGCAGGGGCAATTCATCGGCTTAAGCGCGTTCACCGCCTTCTCGCGGGCATGTTCTTCGTCAACCTCAACGATAAACATATGCTCCTGATATTTTTCCCAATGGCCGGATTCGACCCAAAGCTCGCGATCCACCACCTGGGGTGTGTTCACCTCGACATAGCCGCCTGCACGTTGCTGACGGCGCATGTAATCCTGCAGCTGGGTGTAGATCGTCCAGCCATTTGGGTGCCAGAAAATCTGTCCGCGCGCTTCTTCCTGCATGTGAAACAGGTCCATCTCGCGACCCAGTTTGCGGTGATCGCGCTTGGCGGCTTCCTCAAGAAAGTGCAGGTATTTCTTCAGCTTATCCTTGTTCTCAAACGCCACGCCGTAGATGCGTTGTAGCATCTCGCGATTGCTGTCGCCGCGCCAATAGGCCCCGGCGACGCTCATCAGTTTGAACGCGTCCGCAGGCAATTGCCCGGTATGTTGCAGATGCGGGCCACGGCACAGATCCTGCCACTCGCCATGCCAATACATGCGCAATGGCTCGTCGCCCTGAATGGCGTCAATCAGCTCAACCTTAAAGGGCTCGCCTGCGTCCTCGTAATGTTTGACGGCGCGCGCGCGCTCCCACACTTCGGTGCGCACGGGATCACGAAGGTTGATGATCTCTTTCATCTTCTTCTCAATCGCACCCAGGTCTTCGGGCGTGAACGGTTCGGCGCGATCAAAGTCGTAATACCAGCCGTTCTCGATCACCGGGCCAATGGTCACTTTCACATCAGGCCAGATTTCCTGCACGGCGCGGGCCATGACATGGGCAAAGTCGTGCCGGATCAGCTCAAGCGCTGCGGCCTCGTCCTTCATGGTGTTGATTTCAATTGCCGCATTGTCGTTGATCGGCCATTGCAGATCATAATGCTGGCCATCCAGCGTCGCCGAAATGGCTTTCTTACCAAGCGAGTTTGAAATGCTGGCGACCACATCGGCGGCGGTTACGCCGGCCTCATAGTCGCGTGCATTGCCATCGGGAAAGGTCAGGGAAATCTGGGCCATTGGCCTCAAGCTCCTCGTCAGTTTGGCGCCCACGAAGCGCCCGGTTGCGGGTATGTCAGTCGATGCGCGCTTTTTGGCCAGCACCCCGGCATATGTCAAGCGCGAAGGGCAGGGATGGTATGGTGTCTTAGGACAGGGCCTAACCCCCTGAGGGTATTGAGAGAACGCCGGATAGTGTGCAAACGTATGCTTTTCTGGTGTGCATCTGTATGCCGGAGCAACCTGTAACGTATTGTCGCAATTCAGTTTTTTACTATGTATTTCCGATAGGAAACGCATTTTAATGGTGGGAACGTGAGACACCCCTATCCTTTATCAACAGGAAGCAGAACGCTGATATGCCCAAGTACAATGACCAGATCGAACTCTCTGTCAAAGATATGGAACTGATCGAAGGTGCGTTGCGCGAGTCTAAACGCGCCCTGTCCAACCAGGATTTGTCCGCGGCCAATTCAGACGTGAAATCGGTTGAAGAGAGCGAAGATCTGGATGAGACGGTGCGCCAAATTCATGATTTGCTGAGTCGTCTGCACAATCAGAAGATCTTTTATCGCCCGCAATCCGGTGCCTATGTCGGCGGCTGACCACAGGTTTTGCCTGGGCAGTCAGGCTGCTGATATCTCCCGGGGCTGTCTTGTGGATGATTGCGCGCCGGGGGCAAGACAGTTTCGGGCGCGCATTGTGTCCGGATGTGCCCAAAGGTGTGCGTTTGTATGCATTTGTTCACTGTAACATGTTGTCATAAAAGACATTTTTATTTACGGAAAGGTCTGTTAACGCTGATTCCCATGGCATCCCGCCATTTAGGAAAGGCAGGCGCATATCGCGCCATCAGGACAGTGGTTCATGGACAACACAGCACAAGAAAACAGCCCGGCAAACGGGCAAGACCAGCAGGCAGACCCGTCACACCAACGCAATGAGATTTCATCTGATATGGCCGGGGTCTTTGCGCGTCCGATCAGCATACGTCCTCCGCGCCAATGGACGCTGGATCGGATCGAAGCCATGATCGGGTCGATCGCCTAGACATCCCCCGCCATTGCGGTGATGCTGGTACCTTAAATCACCAGCATCGAGGCATAAAATGGCGCAGCCCCATTTTTTCACCACCCCCCAAGGGCGCGATATCGCCTATCATCAGTATGAGGGCGCGGGTCCCGGCGTGATCTTTCTGGGTGGGCTGAAGTCCGACATGGAGGGCACCAAGGCCGTGTATCTTGAGGCCTGGGCGCGCCGTACGGGCCGGGCGTTCTTGCGATTTGATTATTCGGGGCACGGCCAAAGCTCGGGGCGTTTTGAAGAGGGCTGCATCGGCGATTGGGCCGAGGATGCTTTTGCTGCGATCTCGCATCTGACGACGGGGCCGCAGCTGTTGGTGGGCTCGTCCATGGGCGGGTGGGTCTCACTGTTGATGGCCAAGCGCCTTCCCGAGCGGATTGCCGGAATGGTCACTATTGCTGCCGCGCCCGACTTCACCGAAGACAGCATGTGGGCCGGGTTCAGTGACGCACAAAAGGCGGAAATGGCGCAGACCGGGCAGGTGGCCTTGCCCAGTGAATATGACGAGCCCTACATCATCACCCAGCGCATGATCGAAGATGGGCGCCGCCAGATGGTGCTGCGTGATCCTTTGGAATTACCGTTTCCTGTCAGGTTTTTACAAGGCACAGCGGATGTAGATGTGGACATGTCCGTTGCCCTGCGCCTGCTGGAGCATGCCAGGGGGCCTGATATGCGCCTGACATTGGTGGATGGGGCCGATCACCGGTTCTCGGATGCGGACTGTCTGGCCCTGATCGAAGCCGCGGTGGAAGAGGTGCTGGCACGGACCCACGCGATATGAGGGGCTGGTCGCGGCGACTGTTTTTCGCGACGATTCTTGCGGGCGCGGCGCCGTTCCTCTTTGGCCTTTATTAGCCGGTCGAGGTTGAGGCCAGTTTCGATCCGCGTAAGTTCGGCGAAGGGGTGCAGGTGCACCTCGGACGCATAGAACCGGTTATGACGACATCCTCCCCGACAGCCAGAAGCGCGTGATTGTCATGTCCATCTCGACAGGCGGAACATTTGCAGCCGTGGCGATGGGGCAGCCCGAGATGGCGCAAGACGTGATCGGCGTGATTTTCGTATCGCCCAATTCCGGCATTCAGAATGCGATGGCCCCGCTGCTGACATGAGCTGCTGCGCGCTATTGGCGACCGCTGATTGCAGGCGACATGCGCAGCTTTGAGTTCGCAAATTAAGGTCAGACCTTGCATCGGAGCACCGAATGTCCCAGCGCTTTTCTATTACTCTAATGAAGACAAGGTGGTATCATCCGAAGCGACGGCAGAGGTCTAAGCCATTTGCGGCGGCGAAGCCACCCGGGTTGCCCCCATGCTGACAGAAACTGATGACAGATTCGCGCATGTTGTGGCAGGTGATATTCTGTCGCCTGGTGCTACCGATCATGTGCCCGAGGCGATGATCAACTGGATTAGGAGTAGTAAGCGATGGATCAGCGCGTCTCTTTGATTACACTTGGCGTTACGGATGTGCCCCGCGCAACCGCGTTTTACGAGGCACTGGGCTGGCAAAGGGTTGATAGTATCCGTCTTGATCAAGGAGAATTTTGCGACCATTCGCGGTCAGCCTTGACAAGCGCATTTGCCATCTCGATCAGCTTTCTCATGAGCGCGGTGAGAGTGACTTTGGCAGGCTTCCCGGCTGCCATCATGGCCTGGTATTTCCTTGCGAGGTCAGGGTTGTGGCGTGCCGCGACGAGAGCCGGCATGTAAAGAGCGTCGCGCAGGAATTTACGACCGCCCTGAATGAAGGCCTTGCCGCGCCATTGCCCGGACTGTCGCGTCATGGGTGCGGGGCCCGCCGGACTGGCTGCCTTCCTGCGGTCCAGTGTTCCAATCTCTGGAAATTCGACCAGGATGGCGACGGCAGCGACCTCGCCGATGCCGGGAATGGAGCGGAGAATATCATGTGCGCGCGCCCTTTTCCGACAATCACGCAGACGCGTCCCGAGTTCATCGTCAAGATCTGCGATCTGGCGTTTGACCTGCGTCAGGCGTGGTTTTGTCTGGCGGCGTGTGAACGCCAGAGTCTGTGTTTTCACACGGTTCAACAGCCGGGTTCTGTCCTTGACCAGGGCCATCCGCGCGATCTGCAACTCTTTGAGTTCACGTTCATTCCTGTTGTAAGGCCTGTCCGGTACCGGATCGAACGCCGAACCCATCGTGGCCAGGATGCGCGCGTCAACGGCATCTGTTTTGGCACGCGTTCCATGCGCCTGGGCAAAGCGGCGGGCCTGTAGTGGATTGATCTTCACCAGAGGCAATTTGCCCGGGAACGTCTTCTCGAAGGAGGCATGGTAAGCACCCGTTGGTTCAAAGACCACGATTTGTGGCTGTTCGCTCCCGATCCAGCGCCTGAGCGCGCGAAAGCCGGAAGCGGTGTTGTCGAATTGGGCATGTTGTCCTGTCTTGATCCGATGCACATCCAAATGCGCTTTGGAGATGTCGATCCCGATGCTGTCCTTCATTATCTTCGATGTCCTGTGCCTGTCGTGCAGAGCCAGCAGCTGCTGCGTATCCGTTCAGGCCTCATGCGAAGACGGTGGCTGATCAAACTATCAAACGGTTCATTACAACCAGGCCCCTCACGATCCAGCGACCGTCGAAGCCAGTCACGCCATATATGGCGTGACTGGCTTCGCCTCAAACTTCGCATGAAACCCGGGGAAAGTCATAAGACAAGCCCCGAGGGGATCGTGGTGTTCGATCTGCTGGGTCAGGCGCTTGGCCTTTATCCGCAGGCCGATCTGGCCCGCTTGAGGAAAGCACTCTGGGCACTGGGGCCGCCACGCTGGCCTGCAATGTGCGCGACAAGGCGGAGGTGGCGCAGGTGCTGGAACGTGCCGAGTCTGCAGGTGCAACGATCCTGAAACCCGCCCATGACGTGTTCTGGGGTGGGCATATCGGATATTTTGCCGATCCGGATGGTCATGTCTGGGAAGTGGCGCATAACCCGTTTTCGACCTTGCGCGAAGACGGCGCCTTTCGCTGGCTTGGCTACGAATGAAATCGCCGCGCAGCATGTGGAGCCTTGAGACGCTGGGCCGCGTGCGTCTGAGCCGTCATTTCTACATGCGCGACTTTCTCTATTCCGAGATTGGCAGTTTTCATCAGATACCGAATATTCCCGAGAACCCTGATCTGGCGATCAAAAACGGGCGTCGCCTGTGCGAAGAGCTGCTGGACCCGCTGGAGGAAACCTTTGGCCGGATCGCTATCCGGTCGGGCTACCGCAGCCCAACGCTCAACCGGTTCGGCAATGAGAACAAGCTGAACTGCGCGCGTAATGATGCCAATTACGGCCATCACATCTGGGACAGGCCGGGGATTGAGGGGGCGGGCACGTCGCTGGTGATCCCGTGGTTTGTCGATCAGTATGAGCAGGGGCGCGACTGGCGCGATCTGGCCTGGTGGATTCATGATCATCTGCCCTATTCCGATCTGTGGTTCTTTCCCAAGCTCTGCGCGATGAACCTGAGTTGCCGCAAACACCCCCGGCGCACTATCTCAAGCTATATCGCACCCAAGGGGATGTTGCTGCGGGCGGGTGAGGACCCGGCTGAGACACTGGCGCAACGACAGGCGCGATACGCGGATTTCCCGCCACTTCGCGGCATAGATTTACCGTAAGCCATTGACCCAGCCTGTGCCTGTGGCAAGGTGGGCGCGAGGCAAATCAGGCAGTCGGAAAGGCATCAATTACATGGGTGAACCACTGGTTTTCTTGCCGGGGATGATGTGTGACGCACGGCTGTTTGGGCCGCAACTGGCCGCCCTCAGCCCGGATTACACGTTGACAGTGGCACCGATCACCAAGGGGAATCGGGTGGAAGAGATCGCCTCGGGGCTGCTGGATACATTGCCCCGAAAATTCGCTTTGGCGGGAAATTCGATGGGCGGGATCGTTGCGATGGAATTGCTGCGTCGCGCGCCCGACCGTATCGCCCTGATGGCCACCAATGCGCTGGCCGAAACCCCGTGTAATCGGCGGAGCAATACTCGGCCACGGTAGCGGCGTCGTTGTGTTGTCGCGGGCGGCGTAAAAGTCGTCCACTTTTGCCCTTTCGTTTGATGGGAGGGCCGGGGGATTTTCACCGTGGAATTGTATTTGAAGGTGCGTCGGGCTCATTTTCAGGATGGGTTGAGCGGGCGTCGGATTGCCCGGGATTTTGGGATTGGCCGAGACAGTGTTGCGAAGATGTTGGCCTATTCGGAGCCACCGGGGTATCGGCGGACAGCGCCGATTAGGCGCCCGAAGCTGGATGCGTTCACCTGCCAGATCGAGCAATGGCTTACTGAGGACAAAGCGCGTCCGCGCAAGCGGCGCCACACCGCAAAGCGTATCTTTGAGAGGCTGCGCGACGAGTGCGGCTTTGATGGCGGATACACAATCGTCAAAGACTGCGTCCGGGCCAGGAAGCGCTCTGGCAAAGAGATGTTCGTGCCGCTCAGCCATCCGCCCGGGCATGCGCAGGCGGATTTTGGTGAAGCGCCTGTCGTGATTGGCGGCGTTGAGCGGAAGGCGCACTTCTTCGCCTTTGATCTGCCGCAGAGCGATGCGTGTTTTATCCGGGCCTATCCTGCGGCAACCACCGAGGCCTGGCTGGATGGGCATGTGCATGCCTTTGCTTTCTTTGGGGCGGTTCCCCTGTCGATCCTCCATGACAATGACCGCTGCCTGGTGGCGCGGATCCTGCCGGACGGCACCCGGCAAAGAACCCAACGGTTCAGCGCAATGCTGTCGCATTATGTGGTCCGGGATCGCTACGGCCGTCCCGGCAAGGGGAACGACAAGGGAGCGGTCGAGGGGTTGGTCGGCTACGGGCGGCGCGACTTCATGGTGCCGATCCCGTCCTTTCCGGACCGGGATGCGTTCAACGCTCACCTGGAAGAGCAATGCCGCAAACGGCAGGACGATGTCCTGCGCGGACACAAGGCCAGCATCGGCGAACGGCTGCAAGCCGATCCGGCGGCAATGCAGGATTTGCCCGGCGCACCCTTCGAGGCCTGTGAGTTGCAAAGTGGCCAGGTCACATCGACATCGGTGGTGCGGTATCGCGGTAACGACTACTCGGTGCCGGTCGCATATGGCCACCGCGCGGTCTGGATCAAGGGCTTCGTGATCCGCGTCGTTATCGGTTGCGCCACTGAGGTGATCGCCGATCATCCCCGCTCTTATGACAGCGGTGACATGGTGTTCGACCCGCTGCATTACCTGCCGCTGATCGAGCGCAGGATCATGTCCTTCGATCAGGCTGCGCCCTTGCAGGGTTGGGAACTGCCTGACGCCTTCGCCACGCTCCGGCGCTTGCTGGAAGCCCGGCAGGGCAAGGCGGGCAAAAGGGAGTATGTCCAGGTCCTGCGCCTGTCGGAACGGTTCGAGCTGGAGGTGCTGCATCTTGCCGTCAAAGACGCCCTGCGAATGGGGGCGGTCAGCTTCGATGCGATCAAGCACCTCGTCCTGTGCCGCGTCGAGCGAAGGCCCCCGAGGTTGGATTTGGATGTCTATCCGTTCCTGCCCGGAACCAACATCGCCACCACCTCGGCTTCTTCCTGTATGAGCCTTCTGTCAGGAGGTGACGCATGACGGATGCACCCGAACTGCCGCTGACACACCACCTCAAGACTCTGCGCCTGCCCACCTTCCTGCGCGAGCATGACAAGCAAGCGCGCATTTGTGCGGCGGAAGGCCTGGATCATGTGCGCTATCCAGCCCGGCTGACCGAGCTGGAACCAATCGATCGGGAGAGGCGCATGGTCGAGCGCCGGATCAAGGCGGCAAAGTTTCCAATCGTCAAAAGCCTCGACAGCTTCGACTTTACGGCCATCCCCGGTCTGAACAAGATGATGGTGCTGGAACTGGCGCGCTGTGAATGGATCGAGCGCAGGGAGAACGTCATCGCGCTCGGCCCGTCGGGAACCGGCAAAACCCATGTCGCTCTCGGGTTGGGGCTGACCGCCTGCCAGAAAGGGTTGCCTGTCGCCTTCGTAACCGCCGCAGCTCTCGTGCACGGGATGATGGAGGCCCGCGACGAGAAACGCCTCCGGCAGCTTCAGCGCAAACTGGCCAAGGTCAAACTGCTGATCATCGACGAGCCGGGCTTCGTCCCCTTGAGCAAAACCGGCGCCGAGCTTCTGTTCGAGCTGATCTCTCAGCGCTGCGAGCGTGGCTCAACCCTGATCACATCGAACCTGCCCTTCGAGGAATGGACCGAGACATTCGGCACCGAACGCTTGACCGGCGCGCTCCCGGACCGGCTGACACATCACGTCAACATCCTCGAGATGAACGGCGAAAGCTACCGCCTCAATCAGAGCCGCGCACGTATTGCCAACCCTTCAACCTGACAACTGAACAATCGGCCTGACGGCCAATGCGCCTTGGAACGTGCTTGCTGATTGGTGGCCACACGCCCCAAGGCGCACTCCACAAACTGGCCGACTTTTGCTCCGCCCCAGTGGCCGGATTTTACTCCGCCGTTGACAGACCTGCGGTCGGCGGGCAGGGAACGGGTATTGCCAGGGTGTCGGCAACCGACCCGACCGGCTGTCAGCCGCGCCTGTGCAGACCGGACATCCCCGACCGCCGGTTCACACCGCGCCCCGCTTGCCTCCCGGCGGACCATCCCTGCATAAAACCGCAGACTGAACCGGACTGCCGTGCCGGTCTTCCTGACCGGAAACGCAGGGACCAGGGCACCGGTCAGGACGGCGGGCAGGGCAGGGCTGTCCGTGGTGTCGTTCCCGGCCTTCCCTGCGGTGGCGTTACAGGGTGGACCGGTCCGGCACATGTCAATCCGGTCATCAGCCACCGGCATCCCGACACCTGTCCGGATGAAACCCGGGGTCGCGCAATTCCCCCGTCTCCCGCGCCATCGCACACGGTCCTGCCCCGGCAATAATGGTGTTGCCCCCGGCGAACAGGACGGGACCGGTAAAACCGGACACCCTGATCGACGCCGCGATCTGCCGGACCTGATGCGCAGAACGGGTGCGGAAATTCCGTGCGCAGGGCCCGGGGTTTTAGGACACGGGGTTTCAAGGCGCGGGGACATCCGTCGGCAGCCGCCCGATCTCCGGACTGCGTGCAGGACCGGAGCGCGCCACGTCGCGCGAAGGGTTTTTTGCCGCTGGCCATGCCGGGATTCCTGACATTTTTTTTCACCGCCGGTATCGCGCAAATTCCGGCGCGACCCCTTCGGCGGTTTCCCCGCGCGTTTCGGGAGGGCATTTCGTTTCGAGCCCAGGGGCCATTTCGTTTCAGATGACCCGTCGGAAAAAATTTCCTGAATGGTTACAATCGGTTATCGGCGACGGAAATTTGAAACGAAACGAAATGCAAAAAAATCGGCACGCAGAAGTAGGCAAGTGCGGCACATAACACCCACGAGCCGTCCCCGCCGGGAAGGACCCGTGATTTCCGGGAGCCTGATTCAAAAGGAGTTGATGTTTTCAAAGCCTTTTGAATCAGCGCGTCCTACGTCTGATATGGGCGATGAAGTCCCAGGCGCTCGAAGGCGGCGGATCGCAGCGAGGATGGTACGCACCATTTGGCCAGTGACGGCGACCTCGGCCAGCCGGAAGGGGATGGTGCGGGCGTGGCGCACGACGCGGCCGTGGCGCAGGGCGCGGGCACCGGTCCTGATGAGCCTGGGCTGAAGGCCGGTCAGCGGCCGGTTTGCCATGGCCCCGGCAGATCGATGCAGCGCGGGAATGTCGCAGGGTTGCAGGCCAGCGCGTGCAGGTGCAGCCGCACCCCGTTATGGTGGAACCGCCTGCAGGGCAGCCGCGTCCGGCGCAAGGCGTGGTTTCCCTCCTTGATGTGCCGCCCGGCGGTGCCGCGCCGGTTGCGGAACCGTACCACCCCGTCGGGCTCCATGGCCAGATTGGTGACGATAAAGCCGACCTCCGGGAGCAGATCGCCCGGATGGCACTCGATCCCGGCGATGACACGGCGGGGCGTGTCCCGTGATGCGGCCTGATACCGGAAGTCCTCGTAAAGGCGCCTGACTTTCGCTGGCGACGGACGCCCCGCGGGTCGGGTCATCCGATGCGCGATCTTCCCGCGCAGCACGGCACTGGAGGGCAAGCGGATGGCATGGAAACAGCCCGCCTCTTCCAGCCGCGCATGGATCGCGGGGATCGCGGGGATCGCACAGCCAGCGTCAGCGCGAAAGAACCGCACGGGGTCGCGCCCGAGCAGGTTGTTTTTCCTTACCCCACGTTCGCGGGTATGAATCCTGTTCCGAGATCAGGAGGGCGCAGGATGTCGTGTAAGTCGGGGGTTGCCGGTTCGGTGGAAGATCGGGAAAGGCTGAAGGCGCTGTCATGCAGCCGTGAGCGCGGCGAAGCGGATCGCTCCCGTGCGATCCTTCTGACGCTGACGGGGTGGACGGCAGGCCGGATCGCGCAGGCCTTCGGGGTGCGTGAGGATACAGTCCGGCAGTGGCCAGCGACTTTATGGCAGGCGGGGTTGAGGCGTTGAAAGCACGCAAAGCCGTTGGCCCGGCCCCGGTTAAGACCAAGGCGGCGCTGCGTGTAGCCGGACCCCTGTTCGAAACTCCGGCGGAAGATCGCCCGAACTGGACATTGTCAAGGCCGGCTGCAGAGGTGGAGCGCCGCGAAGGTATATCGATCAGTAAGTCCCAACTTTCCAGGGCGCTCAAAAAGGGGGCTTTGTCTATAAAAGGCCGCGCCACACGCTGAAGGGACGGCAGGACGCGCAGACAGTGGGTCGCGCCGGATCGCGGCTGAAACTGATGAAACAACAGGTGGAAGCCGGAGATATCCGGCTGCTTTTTGCGGATGAAAGTGAGGCGCTGACCTACCCCTGCCTCGCTCGGGCATGGGCGAGGCGTGGGGCCGATTTGCGCATCCCTGCGCCGCAGGGCAATCGCGTTTGGAAATTTAAGCCCTTCGCTGACGAACATAGCATGAACTTTTTGGCTCTCTCGTTGCGTTTGTGGTCAGGTTTTGATGTTCTTCAACCTCGATGTGGCAGGACAAATCCAAACGCGATTGCCCTGCCCCGCGCCGGGGCAGGCAAAAAAGATCGCCATGATGGGGGGCTCGATTTCGCCACCAATGAACTGGTGGTGACGACGTCTCACACCAGGCGGTCATAGCCTCTCAATCAGCATCATTCCGAAGGTGTTACGGGCCGGTTCACACAAGCAAGCTCACCCGCGCCGCCCTTGTGGACCGCTCGCATTGGCTCACGGTGGAGTGGTTGCCGGAATATGCTCCGGAACTGAACGACATCGAACCGGTCTGGAAGGGCCTCAGGCAGACCGAATTGGCGCATCAGACTTTCGCAGATGCCAACAGCCTTGAAAACGTAATCCAGAAAGCCGTGCAGAACCGAAACAAAGAGAAACGCCGCAATCCGTGGGGCAAGTCACGAATCTCTGTTTAGGCCAGCGTCAGCACCCAAACGATCTGTCAGCGTACTGAGCTGTTGACCGAGCTTGGTGAGCGCCGTTGAAATATCGGTGATTTCCTGGCGGATAGAGGACACCTGAATCGGTGCATCCCCCACAGCGGCGGCGCCATGTTCAAGCGGGGGCTGCAGCCGGTTCGGCACGCCCGCAGCGGCCAGATAATCGTATAGTCTGCGGTAATTATCCGGGTAGGCGGCATAGAATGCGGAATAGTCCGCCGCTTCGTAATACTGCTCCAGATGGGTGAAATATTGGGCTTGCCGAAGGGTGACCGAAGGCAGCTTGAGGTGTTCACACAGCTCTTCTGTCCGGGAGTCGTGTGTGACCCAAACGCTGGGAACCCCGGCTTGCAGGGCCGTCATGCAACCGTGAAAGCGCGACCCATAAAAGAAACGGAAGTCCTTGATAAACTCAAACCACGAATCGAGATCGTAGAACATGTGGAAATAGTCTCGAATATAGCTTTCATAGGTCTCTTGATGCAGGTCACCGAGCTCATAGAGCTTCATAAACCTTTTCGCCAACCCGGCATATTCCTCAGTCGTGTCCTGACCCTGCGTGATCAGATATTCCAGAAAGTGCTCCTGGCCCACCATATGCACATTACGATCCATGGCAAACTTGATCAGTTGCTGTTCCCGGATAGGCCCGGTATAGCTAAAGCCAACCGGCTTGTCCGAAGCATCTGCCGGGTTGGGCAGGGTCAGCGGGAATTCAGGGGTCAGGTGCCAGAAACAGGATTGGCACCCCATGACCTCGGCATTTTTCACCCCGAAATGCTCGAGAACCCCGGCGGTGAAAGCGCCGCGCACCGCAATCTTGCGACACCGCTCTCCTAACAACTGGATCAGTTCGACGGTCTCAGGGGCAGTGACCAGGGCAGTGACCAGATCATCGCCCGGCGCAAGCCGCCGCCGCGCCTGAGAACCAAGGCCAAAGACCACAACCGGCAGGTCCACTTTGCGCAGGTTCTCAGTGATCGTCTTGTGGAATCGCGCCGCTTGCGGCGCGGGATTATCCAGGCGGATCGCATTGGCTAACACGATCACGATATGGGAATGGTTTGCCTGCAAACGCTCGACAATGGCCTCACCCCAGAGCGTGGCTGTTGGAAAATCGACATAGTCCCCCAGAATCCTGCGGGCGGCCACAGCATGTGTCAGGTTGCCGGTGTTCGCGTTTCGATTGCCTGCCTGACACTTGCCAGAGACGCCGATCACAGCTGGGATTTTCTGAACCATGGTAGTTTTCTTTCTTTACGAACGGGAACTGCCCGGGATGACCCGATCTAGATTCCCTTGGTATTTTTCAGGATGACCACATCCTGGAACCCGGGATGGCGGCGATGGAATTCGGCAATTTCAAAAATCCGGCCCCAGACTCTATGGATATAGTCCAGTGAATAGAACACGTGACTGCTGTAAGAGCGGTTGTTGCGCCAGCGGAACACCCTGCGATCTTCCGTCATCGGTTCGCGGTCTGCCAGGCCCGGGAAATCCTTGTGGTTCTTCAACGCGCCATAGAGCGGCCAGCTCTCTTCGATATCAAGCCAGGTGTGATGCGACTGCAGCGTGATCCAGGCGATCGCTCCCGGCTTCATGATCCGGCGCAGTTCCATCAACCATGAGGTTTCAAACGCTTCGATATGGGTAAAAACAGAATAGGCCGACACCAGATCGAGATAGCTGTCAGGCAGCGGCAGAGACGGGATCGAGCGGTTCATGAAGGCCGTCACGTTCCCGGGCAGATGGGTGTTCACCCATTCCACATGGTGACGATTGAGATCGGACCCATAGGTTTCAATCTGCGGCTCCTGCACCGCGAAATGGCGGATCACCCGGCCAGTGGCACAGCCAAAATCCAGGTAGCGTTTTACGTTGACGTCATTGCGCTTGGCACTGTCCATCAACATCTGCATATGGCGCAATCCGCTGGCCCAATAGCTGTAATGATGCGGCCCGTAATACCCTTCGCGGATATTGGTGGGCGGGAGGGGATACGTGTCGGCCTCCAGGGCTGTGTCAAGGTCGCGCGTCACGTTCTCCCACTTCATGGGGTGTTTGTCGGCCTCGCGGTGCTCGCTGGCAGGACCCAGGGCGGACAAGTCCGGCTCGGAGTGGGCATTGCGCGAAATGAAATCTTCCCAAATGTCATCCATGGCTATCTCTCGGTTCTCTTGGTCTTGGTGGCAAGACGTATTGGGTTCAGCAACTCACCTTCGTCAATCGCTGTTCCCGCCACTTGCCGTATGTGAGCTTTTGCGCCACTTGCAAGGACTGTCTGTGACATATCCCGGCGCCGTTTGAAAATAATCGTATCGCGCACCGCAACATGAACCCATCCTGCCGCAGTGGTCTCGATGGCCCATTGCCAATCTTCGTAGGCATAGCCATCTGCCACGGCGCGATCCGGATAAGGGTGGTCCAGCCAGACCTGCCGCAGCCCCATGCACAGCGCATCATAAGGGTTCGAGACCAGCAGATATTCCGGCACATAGAACGGGTCATCCTGTGACGGGATAGCCAACACGCTCTGGCCGGCGTCAAACAGCCAGTTCAACTCGGGGCGGGCAATCCTGCGTTCTCCGTTGGCGTCCGCCGCCGCAAGCGCGCGCACTCCCTCAAGGAACCAGTTCTCACTATAAAGATCATCCGCATCGAGAAAGGCCATGAACTTTCCCGTGGCATGTTCGGCCAGCGCATTGCGGGCCTTGCCCTGATCCCTGAACGAGAACTCCATGCGCTCCCATTCATCAAAGCGCGGCTGGAACACGAAATCGCGGGTCTGATCCGAACAATTGTCCAGCCCCATCAGAAGTTCGATTGTAATACCGTCCTGCCGGGCCGCCTCGACAGCCGCTTCAACGCTGCGCAAAGTGGGTCCCAGCAAGATCGATTCATTATGCGCCAGCAGAGCGATGGACAGATCAACCATGGGTCTCTATCCTGTGTGGTGACATCCGCGGCGACGGCGAAACCTCTGCTGCAATGCGCCGTACACTTCTGAAAACTTCCTGTGTGGTGACATCTGCGGCGACGGCGAAACCGGCGACAAAGCTGCGCAGCCCGGCATTGTTGCGCTCTTGTGCGATCTGATCGCGCAGCTTTACGGCGCGCGTCCGGGCCCGATCGGGGTTGGCAAGTATGTCGCGCAGGGCACTCACATAGGCCTCGACATCGTTGACCTCTGTGACAGGCCAGCTCAGGTGGTCCTTCAGCACCTCACCCGTGCCCCCCACGACAGAGCCGACAATGGGAACACCGGTCATACAGACCTCAAGCAGCAGATGCGGCACCCCATCCCATTCCGAAGTATAAAGCCAGGCATCACATTCGTTCAGGGGCAAGTCATCGAATGACTCATACGTGCCTTCCAGCACGATATTGGGCAGCTCCAGTCCAGAGGCATCGAAATTATCCAGAACCGACCGCCCCCAGACGCGGAAGGTCACATCCGGCATCCGCATGGCGATCAGCGGCAGCAGATCCAGCCGCTTTTGCCGGTCAAACCGGCCTGACCAGAAGACCTGCGATCCCCGGATGGGGGTGCGCGGGGGTTCGGGGGCCAGAGCGACGGTGCTATCCGCCGGGGCCTCGATCACCCGGACCCGGTCCTGCATGGCGGCGGGCAACGCGAAGCGTTCGACCAGCTCGTTCTTCAAATAATGGCTGTCCACAATCAGTTCTTCGCACCAGTCAAAACAGCGGTAGACATATTGCACCGGATACCCAACCCATGCTCCGAAGTAGTTTTTTTCGTTACAGAATAAATAGTTATATATCTTCATCTCTTGCGACATGACTGCGGGATATGACATCTGACAACGCCAGGACAACAGGCTGTTGATGTTGAAAAAGGCGATGGGGCGCAGGCTGCGCAGGAACGTCAGCAGCACATCAATGGCCACGTCTTCGGCGCTGTTCTTGACCGCAGCCTTCAAGTTCACCTCCCGGACCCCGGGGGGAAAGCGGCCAGGCACCGGATCATCGTTGACGTCGGTATAGATCACCAACACAGAATCCGGCCCGTAGGCTTCGACCAGAAACTTGGCCAGATAGCCTTCTTCCTTCAGGCCACTGCCCCAGCGGGGCCGGTTGACGGCAATCACGAATTGCGCGGGCCGATGGCCGGCCGCCGTGCGCAGGGTGCACAGAGACTCCAGCTTGTCCCCGGTGCGCGGCGTATGGAAAGGCGGCATCTTGGGCCTCTGCACCTCGGGCCAGGTGGCCGCAACCAGCGGGTCAAGCTCGGAGGCCTTGGCGACCATCTCGCCCAGTTTGCCGTATTTCAGGCGATCCAGAAGCGCGCCGCGCCGCGCCGCAAGCTGGCGCTCGCCCTCCGGAGGCTCCATCCCGATACGCCGCGAGATCACCGGAAATTTATGGAACGGGTCTCCGATTTCGCCAGCGTCACGACCCGATTGGATCCAATCCACGAATGCATTGACCCCGGGGTCAAGAGCTTTGTTCTGACGGGCTTTATACAGGCTCGTGCTGAAATGCGGCGACGGATCATAGTTCTTATGCGCGCCGATCTGCAGGTAGTGTTGCAGGGGATTCAGCCCTGAGCGCAGCGCGCCCTGATAGCTGGTCAGGTAAAACTCGGCATCAAAGTCCGGCGCAATCAGCTCAGCCGCCGCCTTGAACCTGGGGGCAATCTCAACCTTCATGGCCGCCGCGATCTGGCGTTTGAGATGCGCATCGATATGCCAGGCGCGGCGCACCGGACCAGGATGAGCGTCGGACGCAGTCAACGGAGCAGCGGAAACCGTGTGGTCCTTGTCACGCCCCAGCTTCAGATTATGCAGAAACAGATAATACAACAACGCCCCACCTTCAGATAATACAGCAACGCCCCACCGGAAAAAAGAAGCGCATCGGGATAGGCCGCTTCATAGGCTTTCGCATCAAACTGACCCGACGGATTCCGCCCCAGCCGGGTACCGATCTACAGGTAATGTTCGACCGGAGCAAGCGAGCTGTGCGACGCGTCGGCATAGGCGCTTTCATACCAGCCTGCATTGAACAGATCGCTGCTTTCGTTCAGCAACAGGTCGTCCTGGTTGACCACAGGGTTACTCATGCTTTGCCCCTTGATGACGGCCCACGACGCCTCAGCGCCGCAGAAGGCCTGGCGTTTCGTTCGGCCTGGAACTGCTTCAGTTTGGCTGTCGCCTCGCGGGCAGTGCGCGTAGCGTCACGGGCCTGCCCGGCATAGGTCTCAAGCCGGGTGCTGACTTCAACAGTCATTTCGTTAAGCGCCTGACGCGCTTCGTTCACGGCTGCGCGTTGCTTTTGTGCCTGTTGTTCGAGAGCCGCTTTTTCGGCCTCCAGGGCCGAAAGGCGCGAGTGATAGTCATCCGTGATCTGGCGCACGCGCTCCTGCGCATAGGTGCTGGCCTCGGCCAACTGGGTCTGGATGCTCGACAATTCTGTCTGGGTGGAGGCCAATTCCGCCTGCACCTCGGTCAGACGGGTTTCGCTTTCCTCTGCCCGGGACAGCGCTGCGGCTTCGGCATTTCGGTGTACCAGCATCTTTTCCTCTGACTGGAGCATCTTTTCCTCTGACTGAAATGTCTTGCGCTCAAGCTCGCGGGCTGTAAAACGCGGAGCAATATTGGGCCACAGAAGCGGCTGCATATCGCAGTTGTAGCGGAGTAAAAGTCCGCCAGTTTGTGCCCTTCGTTTATTCGGAGGGCGGGAGATGTATTCTGTGGATATTTATAGTCGTGTGCGCCGTGCTTGTTTGAAGGACGGTATGTCTGGCCGAGAAGCGGCGCGGTTTTTCAACATGGCGTAATCAGGATCAGCACTCAGTTACCCCTGTTATTCTGGATGCACATGCAATTGAAAAGGAGACTGACCAATGGAATATTTTGCTGGTTTGGATGTGTCCATGGAAGAGACGCATATCTGCATTCTGGATCGTGAAGGGGCCCTTATTCGTGAAGGAAAAGCGAGCTCAACACCAAAAGCGATCGCTGACTTCCTCGCTTCTGGACCACCATGTGCCAAAGTTGTATTTGAAACGGGACGGATGGCACCAATGCTTTACCATGGGCTGACGGAGCTTGGTGTCCCGGTTGTTTGCATCGAGAGCAGGCAAGCATATCAGGCCCTTAAATCTCTGGCCGGCCACAAGACGGACCGCAATGATGCCCGCGGTTTGGCACACCTGGCGCGGACGGGATTCTACAAGCCGACCCATGTCAAATCACTGTCAGCGCACGCAATCCGGTCGCTGATCGCAGCCCGCAAGAAGCTGGTCGGACAGCGTGTGACGCTCGACAATCAGATCCGCGGTCTGGTCGTCGTCTTCGGCGTGCGGCTGCCACGAGCTTTGTCTCCGGCATTCAAAAACGCGGCGCTAAAAGTTAGCGATGGAGTGCCTGGCCTCCATGCCGCAATTTGCGGACTGTTCGCAGCACGCGAAGCAATCCTCGCGGCGGTTGCAGCCATTGATGGCGACATCAAAAAGATGACCCGCAAATCCGAAGTCTGCCAGCGCCTTATGACGGTACCAGGGGTCGGTCCGATCACAGCATTGGCCTTTGCCGCAGCAATTGATGATCCGTCGCGTTTCAGGAAATCGCGTGATGTGGGGGCGTATCTTGGACTGGTGCCGCGACGGCATCAATCTGGTGAAATCGACTACACGGGCAGCATCTCAAAGCGGGGCGACGTGCGCGTCAGAACGCTTCTCTATGAGGCCGCCAATGTGATGCTGACGCGGTATGCCGCTCCGCTCAAATTGAAGACATGGGCCCTCGCAATCGGTGCGCGCTCAACGATGAGAAAGGCCCGAGTGGCTCTGGCGCGTCGTCTGGCAATCATACTTCATGCCATTATGCGAGACAAAACTGACTTCCAGTCCGCGTAAGGCTTACGAGGCGACAACGAGGATTCCTAAATCAAAGTTCCCATCTGGGACGATGCCCGAGGGAGGGCGTGAGACACGGCGCCGATTCTGTAGCAACAGCCAAGACCAACGGTATGATTGCGGTTTCAACATTGCCGACCCACACCCAGCCAACCCCATCATGAACCTCAGAGTTCGAAGAGAACAAAGGCAACCTCTGACATCAAAAGCAGGAAACTCAGGAAACACGCATTGACAGATTAGAGAACAAAGATCGTAAGACGATCGCGAAGATGCTGCGCCATGAACTTCCGCCTGGGTATCGTCGGTCGGAAGCGCCTCGGCGGCCAACGCTTGATGGTTATGTTGGTGTGGTCGATGAGATACTGCGCACAGACAAAGCCCTGATCAAAAAGCAGCGACACACGGCCAAGCGCATCTTTGAACGGCTGCGCGATGAGCATGGATATGCTGGCAGCCTGACCACGGTGACCTATTACGTGCGCGAGCAAAAACGGCGCACCAAAGAGGTGTTTGTGCCGTTGTCGCATCGGCCGGGCCATGCGCAGGTTGATTTTGGTGAGACGCTGGGCGTGATCGGTGGCGTGGAATGCAAGATCCACTTCTTCGTGATGAGCTTGCCACATTCTGATGCGGTGTTTGTGAAGGGATATCCAGCTGAGACAACCGAGGCGTTTTGCGATGGCCATGTGTCCGCCTTTGCATTCTTTGGCGGCATTCCGCAATCCATTCTCTACGACAATACCAAGATCGCCGTGGCTCGGATACTCGGGGATAAGACGCGCATCCGCACACGTCGGTTTACGGAACTGCAGTCGCATTACTTGTTTGATGACAAGTTTGGCAGACCCGCGCGAGGGAACGATAAAGGCAACGTTGAGGGCATGGTTGGATACACCCGCCGCAACTTCATGGTTCCCGCACCTCGCTATGACAGCTTTGATGATCTGAACGCACATTTGGAAGAGAAGTGTTTAGCACGTCAGGACGATACGTTGCGGGGTCACACCCAAACCATAGGCGCACGCCTGATGTCGGATTTGGATGCTCTGATGGGATTGCCCGTCGCAGAATATGAAGCCTGCGATCACGTCAGCACGCGTGCAACGTCGATCTCAATGGTGCGCTATCGCAGCAATGATTACTCGGTGCCAGTAGCCTATGCGCACCACGATGTTCATGTGCGTGGGTTTGTGCATGAGGTTATCATCGGCTGCGGCAATGAGATTATTGCGCGGCACAAACGATCCTACACATCAGCGGATATGGTCTTTGACCCATTGCACTTTTTGCCCCTGCTTGAACAAAAGGTGGGTGCCCTGGATCAGGCCGCGCCTTTGCAGGGTTGGCATTTGCCAGATGTATTTGCCACGCTGCACCGACTGCTTGAAGCCAGAATGGGTAAGCCGGGCAAGCGAGAATACGTTCAAGTCTTGCGCCTTTTGGAGACCTTCGAAATGGATGTTGTGCAAGGCGCAATCCAGCAGGCAATAGATATGGGTGCAATTGGCTATGACGCCGTAAAACACCTTGTACTGTGTCGGGTTGAGAAGCGGCCACCACGATTGGATTTGGACTTCTATCCATACTTGCCCAAGGCCAATGTCGGCACAACACGCCCATCCAGTTACATGAGCTTGATGGGAAGGACCGCGGCATGACCGAAGCCCCTCGGATTCTTCTACGGCATCATCTTAAACAACTGCGACTGCCAACGTTCCAAGGTGAGTATGCCAAACAGGCGCAGCTCTGTGCTGCAGAGAACAAAGATCACATCCACTATCTGGCGCGGCTGTGTGAGATGGAATTGATCGACCGCGAACGCCGGATGATTGAACGGCGCATCAAAGCGGCGAAGTTCCCCAGCACCAAGAGCTTGGATAGCTTTGACTTCAAGATCATGCCAAGCTTGAACAAGCCCCTGACGATGGATCTGGCACGATGCGATTACGTTAATCGCAGGGAGAACATCATCGCGCTCGGCCCGTCAGGCACGGGCAAGACACACATCGCCCTGGGACTTGGGCTGGCTGCATGTCAAAGAGGACTGAAGGTGCGCTTCACAACGGCTGCGGCATTAGTCCATGATCTGATCGAGGCTCAAGATGAGCGGAGATTGCAGCGCCTTCAAAAGCAACTGACCAGCCAGAACCTGTTGATCATTGATGAACTGGGCTTCGTACCGCTCAGCAAATCTGGCGCAGAGCTGCTCTTCGAGGTCATATCCCAATGCTATGAACGCGGCTCCATCATCATAACCTCGAACCTGCCCTTCGATGAATGGACTGAAGTCTTTGGCTCTGAGCGGCTGAGCGGTGCGCTACTCGATCGTTTAACCCATCACGTCCACATCCTCGAGATGAATGGCGAAAGCTATCGGCTCAAACACAGTCGCAACAACCGAAAATAACCAGCCCGCAATCACAGTCAGAATAATGCTGGCCTTATGGCCAGCATGCGCTTTGGCACGCTTCAGCTTTGTGACGAGCACGCGTGCAAAAGCGCCACAAAACATCAACCGAAGTGGCCCATTTTTACGCCGCGACATGGACCCATTTTACTCTGCGATTGACAGCCTGGCGCGCTCAATCTGATCCATCTGACACTGACAATCTATTTAATGCTTCCAATTCCTTTTCGTCCAAAGCTAAGCCTTCGACGAATTCATCATATTCAACTGGGGCAGAGCTTTGCGGTTTCTCATCTGCCTTGTGTGCCATTTGCTGTGTTGAGCCTGCGGTGTCTTGAAGATGGTTCATTAGTTGGTGAATATTGACACTGGCTGATCGCGCCAACTTTGTAAGTAGTGCGCCCGGAACTGAACCAAGGCGGAATTTTCTATCTCTAAATCCTGCGATGTAGTCTCGGGGCAAGCCTAATTTCTTGGCCAAATTCCGTAAATTGCTGCCTGACAGAGCATTCGCGACGAACACAACATCCTGCTGTGACGACACCACTGCCGATTTCGTCTCTAGCTCTATTCCATCTGCGGCAGCTATTAGATCTACCAAAAGCAACTCGTGGTACAAATCCGTTAATTCAACGGCGAGCGATGGATATTTTCCAATGTAGGTTCTTAAGGTTTCTGGAGCGATTGGGTCTTCCATGGCGAAGTCGTCCAGTATTGCATCGTGGTTCAACTCAGTTGACATCTTTCACCTCCGTTCCCAAAATTTGCTGTAACTTGGCTACTGCGCGGTCACGTCGATTTCGGACGGTCTGCGGTTTGCATTGAAGGATCGTCGAAATCGTTTGGACTTCAGGGTCATTACTTTCGCTCGGAATTCCTGCAAAGATCATATTGATCACCCGCCTTTCATCATCTGGAAGAGTGTCAATCGCTCGCTGCAGCTGAAACCGGTAAGTGATTTCATCCTCATGGCTGTTTTTGTTGGGATTTAGTTTAGCAAGAGCTCCCTCAACATCAGCAGGAATATCTCCATCTTCGTCGTATTGGAGTGGTTCGGTAGGCTTGTCCCGCTGGTACATTACTCGCATTGCATCATGTTTGCGACGTGCGACAGCCTTGTCGAATGCGTACTCGAAGATATCGAGTTTCTCTTCATATTCCTGCCTATCTCGCATTACGCGAACAGAGAAATCATCGAGCACGAAATCCTGAACATCCTGCAAGTGTCCAATAGTCCCTTCTTTTTCGCCTAAGCGCACTTTGGAATGTGGGCACACTCTTCTTATGCGCTTTTTGAGAAGCTGATACAGGCTCCCGAATTGAGCGTCGTTGTTGCGTGTTTTCGTTTGCCTGAGAAAATACACCAGCACCTCAGAAGGGATATAGTCATCATGCGTTCTGGCGCTGATCTCAGCGCGGTCGCAAAGCTCGCCGAATGTTAATTCGAGACATTTATGTATGAGGATCTCTGTAGCGGCTCTGCGTTTATACAGTTTCCCGTCGTCAGTCTTCTTTCTGAGTGGTGGTAGGCTGCTCATGATATGTGTCTTTAAATTCTTTGGCTCAATTAGCATTGATTATGCGTGGCGTGTTACAGGCAGGATGCCTGCGGCGGCGGCAAGTATCGCGCGCGGCGTTTGGTGGCTCGGAAGGACGGCAAGGTGGAACCACCGAAGGCAGCTGTCCAGGTATTTGGTCGCGATACCTCGATGGCGGCGCGGAAAGGTCTTTAACCGCTCATGCCGACTGTTCACGGTTTGAATGTGCAATTCACCACGGACACGTTCTCCGGCGGTCCGGTCGAGACTTTCATGGCTGACGCCCGTTTCTGCGGCGCAGGGCGGGTACCCGGTGCAGCCATCGGTCACCGGGAGAGCGTCCCCATCAAGACGTGGCTGCAGAACCGTTTTGAGATGTTCGGCTGTCGCCGCAGGCAAGACAGCACTGATGGCGGTGCCTGATCGGTCGACCGCAACGAGGACCGGAACCTGCTCCTTCGACAATCCGCGTTTTGAGGCCTTTCCCCCGCGTTTGCGGGCTTTTCGAGAGAGATTACGGTCCCCTTTCCGGCTGCGCGGAAAGAACGTCCCGTCGGCTTCGACGATTCCGCACAGCTTGACCGCACCGACCGTTACGGCCTCGGGAAAGCGATGACGCCAACGAAAAGCTGTGGTGTCGGCCACCATACAACGCCCGTCGGACGCCTTTACCGTTTCGCCGTCGCGTAGGGAAGCTGCGAACCCTGCCCATCTGTCCCTGTGGCGCAAGCGGGCAGGCGGCGTCCCGGTCAGCGCGTTGAAGGTTTTGCGACAGCTTTTGCAAAAGAACCTCGTCAGGCCACTTGCATGGCCCCTGATGATCGCACCGCCCGAAGCACAGTGCGGACAGATACGCCCCTCGCGAACATTCGCCTCAGGGAGATCGATCACGCTTTCCAGCGACGAAACCCCGGCAACGAGCCGTCCGGTTTCAGCCCGTTGTTTCGATGAAAGGTCGTCGATCTCGTTGAGCCACACCAAAAAAGCTTGATGATCCATGTGCCGCACCCCATAATTTTGTTCATGGTGTGTTCTATTACAGGTTGGCACGCATAATCAATGCTAATTGAGCCAATTCTTTCGTCATCGAAATACTGACGCAAAGCGCAGCGATAATACCTTCTGAACAATGGCAGATTCGGCCTCATGCTGCCATCTGCAAATTTTTCCAAGCCAATTGTTATCTGCCTAGCGCTGATACGACAGACGGAGCACCTGTGGAAGCTGATGCAGGCAATAGGAGACAGCACACTTGCAAAGTATCAGAAAATACACTAAATTTCTGACAGTAGGAGTAAGACATGAACACGACAGCTGAATCCATCAAGGCGTTTGCCGCCAGTTTGCCCGAAGGTGTGACAATTTCTGCGAAGGAATTGTTGCATTTGGGAGAGCGTGCGGCTGTCGATCAGGCGCTTTCCCGGCTAGTCCGGCGTGGCGAGCTTATGCGTGTCAAACGGGGAATGTTTGCGCTGCCCGTTAGAACACGTTTTGGCGAACGAGCGCCCTCTGTTGAGGCTGTTGTCGAAAACATCACCAAAAGCACTGGCGAAATAGTCTCTTCAAGCGGAGCATCAGCTGCCAACATGCTTGGGTTAAGCACGCAGAACCCAACCCGGCAGGTTTATTGGACATCGGGTCCCAGCCGCCATCTCAAGTTGGGTGCTCAAAGTGTTGAGTTACACCATGTACCAAACTGGCAGTTGCGCGCACCGCAAAGCAGGGCAGGGCACGCTCTCAGAGCAATGGCGTACTATGGCCAGTCTGAAGCAAAGCAGATTCTGCACCGGCTTAAGTCGCAACTCAACGAAGAAGAGCGTAATGAGCTCTTTGCTTTACGGGCTGGCGCGCCAACCTGGCTTGCCAAAGAGCTAAGCGTTCTTGCGGCAGCGTAATGGCAGAGACACCTAACTACTTCTCGCTGTCCGACAAAGACAAGATCGACGCTTTGGAAACGGCCGCCTCAAAACTGGGGCGGCCTGCAGATCTGCTGGAAAAAGACATCTGGGTTGTCTGGGCGCTAGACGCTCTCTTTGACAGCGTACATGGTAAGAGCCTCGTTTTTAAGGGCGGCACATCGCTGTCAAAAGTCTACAATGCGATTGACCGGTTTTCGGAAGATGTCGATGTCACCTACGATATCAGGAAGATCATCCCCGACCTTATAGACGACCCCGAGAAGCCCTATCCCCCAAATCGTTCACAAGCAAAGAAGTGGACAGAGACCGTCCAGAGCCGATTGGCGATATGGCTGAGAGACGACGTTGTCCCGATTTTCGAAGGCAAAATACAAAACGGTGGGGTCGACGCAAAACTGCGATTGGAAGGTGACAAACTCTATCTCGATTACGACGCTGTTCGAAGCGGCACGGGATATGTGCGGCCGACGGTACTCTTGGAATTTGGCGCACGCTCAACCGGAGAGCCTGCAAGTCGCTATTTAGTCAAATGTGATCTGGCTGGTGCAATAGAGGGATTGATCCTACCTGAAGCCCAGCCACGGGTCATGAATGCAGAACGGACTTTCTGGGAGAAAGCCACGGCCATCCATGCCTACTGTCTTCGTGGAGCGTGTCGGGGCGGCGATCGATATGCCCGCCACTGGTTCGATCTTGATTGTCTTGATCACGTTGGAATCGCCGACGGGGCATTGAACGATCGCGCTCTCGCGATTGATGTTGCAGAACACAAACAACATTTCTTTCGGGAAACGGATAGCGCCGGCGTAGTCGTCGACTACGAGGCTGCCGTAATGGGATCCCTTTGCGTGGTTCCGAAAGGCGAGCCGCTCAAGGCACTGGAAGAAGACTACGGAAAGATGATCGAAGCTGGTCTGTTGCAGTCAGATGCTGTCTCGTTTGGTGAATTGATGAACCGTCTGACTAAACTACAGAACCGCGCAAATGCGCGGGACAGGTGATAACGCGCCTACCTGATGAAAATCTCTACCACCCCCTTCATCAAACCCTCGTCTTCGACGGCGTCGCGACTACCGACATCATATGTTGTGATGGATTTGAAATGGCAATCGCGACCCGCGCTCATCAGGCCTTCTGAGATTTTCGGTGACCATTGGTTTCTGGACAAAACGGGCAGATCATATTTTCAGGTGCTGGGAAGCTCCGCGATGACTTGAGAAAGAATGGAATCAAGCGCGGCTGCGTGACCAGTCAGGTGTCCGTCAACGTAGTGAGAGTGTCCTTGTTCTTCTTCGAACTGATAGTGAACTTCGTCCCTGTTTCCGGACACTGGGGTACTTTACCCCTGTCCATGAAAGGGGCACGAAATGGGACACCATCGACGGAACTATACGGACGAGTATAAGGCAGCGGCGGTTGAGCGGGTTTATGAACCGGGCGCGACACAGGGCAGCGTTGCCAGGGAGCCTGGAATCACCGGCACGCAGTTGAAGACCTGGCGGCTTGAGATCGAAGCGTTCGGCTCAGCTGAAGCCAGGCGGCGGCGGAAGGCGGATGCAGCGGAACCGGCCCGTCTTCGCAAGGAGAACAGGCGCCTGACAGAGGAAGTGGAGATTTTGCACAAAGCATCCGCTTTTTTCGCGACACGGGCGGTGAAACCATGACGAACAAGCGCAGATTCGTCACTGCCCATAAAGCTCGATACGCGGTTTCCACGCTTTGCAGGGTTCCGGCGATTTCCCGGGGCCGGTTTTATGGTTTCCCGGCCGGCCAACCGGCGAGGGATCAGCGTAAAGCAGATCGAGACGCTCGGGATCCGGAACCGCTGCCCAGGATCAAGACTTTCTTCAAAGCCGGCAGGAAATGCTACGGATCAAAGCGGATCCATCAGGACCTGGTGGCCGATGGCGAAACCGTCTCCGAGCGGCGGGTGGCGCGGATCATGAAGGAAAACAAGGTGTCTCCACGCCTGAACAAGCGCCGCAAGCCCGTGACAACGGATAGCAATCACAAAATGAGCCCGTCGCCAAACCTGTTGGAACAGGCGTTCCACTGCCTCACCCCCAATACGGTTTGGTTGGCCGATATCACCTATGGGCGCCTCTAAAAATTGCCCTGTTTCCGGTGCTGTGTTATACTTTGGGTATCGACCTGGTATGGGGGTGAGACGATGGCGCAGATGGTTTTTTTTGATCTTTCAGACCGTTACGCGAGCCTGGACGCCAAGCGCGATCCGCTGGTCGAGATCGACGCTGTTGTGCCGTGGGAGGAATTTCGCCCGACCCTTGAACGGGCCTGGCGCAAGCCGGATGCGGAGCGCAAATCTCGGGCGGGGCGCAAGCCGATGGACGCGGTACCGATGTTCAAGACGCTGGTCCCGAGCGCGCTTTATAACCTGTCTGACGACCGGATCGAATATCAGGTGCGCGACCGCCTTTCGTTCATGCGGTTTCTCGGGTTGGGCCTTGAGGATCGTGTCCCGGATGCGAAGACGGTCTGGTTCTATCGCGAGGGACTTGCGCAGGCGGGGCTGGTCGAGAGCCTGTTTTCTCAATTCGACGGTTTTCTGTCCCGCCAGGGCTATATCGCTCGGGGCGGACAGATTCTGGATGCGTCCATTGTCCCGGTGCCGCGCAATCACAATACCCGCGATGAGAACAGGACCATCAGGAACGGCGAGGTCCCACAGGACTGGTCTGGCACACCCGCCAAACGATCGCAGAAGGACACCGATGCCCGCTGGACCAGGAAGCACGGGAAGTCGCATTACGGTTACAGGAACCACGTGAATGTAGACCGCAGGCACAAGCCGGTGCGCCGCTGTCACGTGACAGATGCCGCTCTGCATGACAGCCAGGCGGTGGATTCCCTGCCGATGCGGGGCAACACCGGCTCCGGCGTCCGGGCGGACGCGGCCTGTCGCTCAGAGGAAATGGAGGCCAGGCTGCGGGATCGGAAACTGAAGAGCCACATCCACTGCAAGGGCAAGCGCGGCAAGCCGCTGACCGCGCAGGC
>CBDBLS010000008.1:0-385472 GCA_965207105.1 Roseovarius sp.
GAAGGAAGTGCCTATGTCTTCTTGAACTCTTACAAATCGGCGGAGCGCAGCATTTTTGATGCGGCGCACGAATTGGGGCACCTAGTTCTACACAAGCATGGCGCGACGCCGCAGGGTTCAAAAGGAAAAAAAAGAGCCTAGGGCCTGTTGACATTCGGGGTTCCCATTTTGCCTGAAGTCTGATTCAAGCTTCCAAAATGGAGGTGTTGATGGACGCAAATCGTTTGGCTGTTTCCGATGAGCTTTGGGAGAAGATTGAGCCGCTTATACCGGGCAAGGCAGGCGATCCGGGTGTTACCGCGCGCAATAATCGCCGGTTTATGGAAGCAGTATTATGGCGCGTACGCACAGGGTCCCCATGGCGGGATTTGCCCAAAGAGTTTGGCAACTGGAACAGCCAGTTCAAGCGATTTCGTCGATGGGCCAGGAACGGCGTGTTCGAGAGTCTTTTCAATGCCATGAGTGGCGAGCCGGACCTGGAATATGCCCTTGTCGACGGGACGATTGTTCAAGCTCATCAGAAGGCTTCGGGCGCAAAAGGGGGACTCAACACCAGGCTATCGGACGCTCTCGCGGCGGACTGACGACCAAGGTCGTGGCCTTGGTCGATGCGCTCGGTAACCTGTTCCGGTTTCTGCTTTTGCCGGGACAGGCACACGACATGAAGGGGGTCGCTCCTCTGATCAAGGGGGCTTCCTTTGGGGCGTTGCTGGCCGACAAAGCCTTCGACGCCGACTGGCTCCTGCAAGACCTTGATGAGCGTGGCGCAACCGCTGTCATCCCGCCCAAATCGAACCGAAAAGTTCAACGGGACTACGATACCCACATGTACAAGTGGCGCCATCTCATCGAAAACTACTTCGCAAAGATCAAGGAATTCAGAGGCATAGCAACGCGATACGACAAGACTGATACAAGCTACGCTGCCAACTGGCACCTCTGTGCCATGCTCATTGCAACACGATGATTGTCAACAGACCCTAGTGAACAAGATTGGGCCAACAAGAGAATTCATCGAGAATCGGATCAACTCGATCCGCCCATTGCTTCATGAAGTCTCTTCTGCTGCGTATGCAAAACGAAAAACCTCTCCGTTGCCGTTGCCGCTTCGCAATTTTAGTTCGCCGATTACTACAAAGCTAAAAACCTATTGGTACAATGATTTGGATGTGGAGGGCATATCCAAGCAAATCAAGTCCTTGAGAATGCAGTTTCGACAGTTGAGAGGCGAAACTCTTGAGGGATACAAGGATGATAAAGCACTGCTTTTTAAGCCCGCTAAAGACGAAGAATGCCACGGAGTTGCTCATCCGACGGGTACGGCTGAGAAGGCGTTCGCGTGCGGTCGTTTTCGCAACGGTGTCGCATTGTTCGCAGGCTTCCACTACGATGTAACAGATGCGAAAAAGCGACTTCTTATGGTTGACCTTGAGACTTCCGTTGGGACTGTTCGCTCGCTAAAAAGCGAGAAACGGAGCTACATAAACATCTTCCCGAACGATCACTTGCTGCCTGAGAAATAAAAAACGGAGTATGAAACCATACTCCGTTTGGAATTACTCTGAGTTCTTTGCCACGGATTCAATTACAACGTAGTCGATCGCCGAGTGCAGCAATCCAGCTTTTTTTTGATCATAGCTGGCGCGGCACTTATGCAGTCCCCTCTAACTCATTCAACTCAGAATCACGGTTAGAGCTTTCCGCCGGATAAGGCTGTTAAGGAGCTTATAGGCCAATAACTAAGTAAAAGTCAATGCCGAGGCAAAAGGCGCGTCAGCAAGCAACACTTCCCGCAATCGCTCCCATACAGTTTTTTTGCCGCTGGCCATGCCGGACCTCCTGACATTTTTTTTCACCGCCGGTATCGCGCAAATTCCGGCGCGACCCCTTCGGCGGTTTCCCCGCGCGTTTCGGGAGGGCATTTCGTTTCGGCGGGGAGGGCCATTTCGTTTCAGATGACCCGTCGGAAAAAATTTCCTGAATGGTTACAACCGGTTGTCGGCGGCGGAAATCCGAAACGAAACGAAATGCAAAAAAACAGCCACGCAGACGTTGGAAAGCGCGGCACATAACACCCACAAGCCGTCCCCGCCGGGAAGGACCCGTGGTTTCCGGGAGCCTGATTCAAAAGGAGTCGATGTTTTTCAAGCCCTTGCGAGGCAGCCCGTCCTGCGTCCGATATGGGAAATCAAGTTCCGGGTCCCGTCACTTTCGATGGTTTTCTCCCAATCCTTTGCCGACCGGCGGCGTCGCCCGGGCCAGGCAAAGGTGCGTTCGACGACCCGTCTGCAGGATTTTACGCCGCCGTTGACAAATTTTCCTTTTCGCAAATCAGGAGCAAAGCTGTGAGCGCAGACGGTCCATCTCCCGGCGCTCCCGGTCGGTGTATTGAAGCCGGTAGGTCAAAACGATCCTGTGAAAGCGGGTGACATACCGGCACTGGAAAGCCTGGTTTGGCGGAAGCCATTCCAGCGGCCCCTTTGCCCCCTTCTGTCTGTTTGCAGATGCCGGGACGGCGAAAAGATTGACGGGATCATTGGCAAATTTCCGGCGCAGATCCGCACCCCATTTGTCGGCGCCATGCGCATGCGCCCAGGCGAGGGACACCATGTGGTCAATATCCAGATCCCTGGAGTTCGTGTGGATTTCACCGGTATAAGGGTCATTCCAGCGACCGTGGGTCACGGTGCATCTGGACTTTGCAAGCTTCACCGGCGCAGTCGACAGTTCCTGAAGCAGCTCATGGCGCGCATTTTGACAGTCCCCGTCCTCATCGATCCAGTGATCGTAGAGGTGGCGGTCATATGGAACGCCCACACCTGAGACGGCGCGCACGGAGGGGGCAGCCGTGAGCGTTTCGACCGCTGACGGTGCTGCATCGCCGGAAAACCCTTTATAGGCCCGGCCATTGAGAAGGCACTCAGGCATTGTCCCGAAGGCCTTGTAGTTTTTCGTTTTCGCAAACCACCTGGAATTTGCGTCATGGCAAATCCCGGAACCGGAAAGCTTCACCGTATCCGCAGCAGCCGGACCGGACGATACAGGAAGCAGGCCGGTCGCCAGCAGAGCGATCAGTAGAGAGAAATGCAGTAGTTTGCGCAAGGCAAGTACAGCATCGGTTCCCGGGGACATGGATCGTCCTCTCCGTTCTCCGCCCGGATGCGGCTTCATGGTTTTGGCCCTTTCGCTGTACAGCGGTGGTCGATAATCCTCATCCCGGGTCACATTTTTGCCTCTTTGAAAGACTTCCGCATGATTGACGAGACAGCGCTGATTTTTGAGTGCTCACGTCTTTTTTTTGTTTCCAACTCCGGATTACAGGCGGATTGGTTCTGTGGGTTTGGATTATTCCATATTTCCCAAGTGGCGCCCCGGCTGGGACGAACGTAGCCGATCCTGACGCGTCGGCCCACCGTTTTCGTCCCCGAACGATGCCCGGGTACACCGGAACGCCTCCTTCCGGGATAATCTGGTCGGGACAATCCGGCGGGCATGATACGTCGCGCTGCCTTGCGGGGCCGTTTTTCAGCGCGACGGACAGACCTGCCCTGCCGGTTTCGTTCGCTGCGGGACAGTTTCAGCGTCATGCATATGTCGGCGGAGATCGAAGGCGGCGGATCACAGCGGGGATGGCACGCACCATTTGGCCAGTGACGGCGACCCCGGCCAGCCGGAAGGTGATGGTGCGGTCGTGGCGCACGGCCCGGGCACCGGTCCTGATGAGCCTGGGCTGAAGGCCGGTCAGCGACCGGTTTGCCATGGCCCCGGGCAGATCGATGCAGCGCGGGACTGTCGCAGGGTTGCAGGCCAGCGCGTGCAGGTGCAGCCGCACCCCGTTATGGTGGAACCGCCTGCAGGGCCTGCGTTGTCAATCGCAGAGTAAAATGGGTCCATGTCGCGGCGTAAAAATGGGCCACTTCGGTTGATGTTTTTGTGGCGCTTTTGCACGCGTGCTCGTCACAAAGCTGAAGCGTGCCAAAGCGCATGCTGGCCATAAGGCCAGCATTATTCTGACTGTGATTGCGGGCTGGTTATTTTCGGTTGTTGCGACTGTGTTTGAGCCGATAGCTTTCGCCATTCATCTCGAGGATGTGGACGTGATGGGTTAAACGATCGAGTAGCGCACCGGTCAGCCGCTCAGAGCCAAAGACTTCAGTCCATTCATCGAAGGGCAGGTTCGAGGTTATGATGATGGAGCCGCGTTCATAGCATTGGGATATGACCTCGAAGAGCAGCTCTGCGCCAGATTTGCTGAGCGGTACGAAGCCCAGTTCATCAATGATCAACAGGTTCTGGCTGGTCAGTTGCTTTTGAAGGCGCTGCAATCTCCGCTCATCTTGAGCCTCGATCAGATCATGGACTAATGCCGCAGCCGTTGTGAAGCGCACCTTCAGTCCTCTTTGACATGCAGCCAGCCCAAGTCCCAGGGCGATGTGTGTCTTGCCCGTGCCTGACGGGCCGAGCGCGATGATGTTCTCCCTGCGATTAACGTAATCGCATCGTGCCAGATCCATCGTCAGGGGCTTGTTCAAGCTTGGCATGATCTTGAAGTCAAAGCTATCCAAGCTCTTGGTGCTGGGGAACTTCGCCGCTTTGATGCGCCGTTCAATCATCCGGCGTTCGCGGTCGATCAATTCCATCTCACACAGCCGCGCCAGATAGTGGATGTGATCTTTGTTCTCTGCAGCACAGAGCTGCGCCTGTTTGGCATACTCGCCTTGGAACGTTGGCAGTCGCAGTTGTTTAAGATGATGCCGTAGAAGAATCCGAGGGGCTTCGGTCATGCCGCGGTCCTTCCCATCAAGCTCATGTAACTGGATGGGCGTGTTGTGCCGACATTGGCCTTGGGCAAGTATGGATAGAAGTCCAAATCCAATCGTGGTGGCCGCTTCTCAACCCGACACAGTACAAGGTGTTTTACGGCGTCATAGCCAATTGCACCCATATCTATTGCCTGCTGGATTGCGCCTTGCACAACATCCATTTCGAAGGTCTCCAAAAGGCGCAAGACTTGAACGTATTCTCGCTTGCCCGGCTTACCCATTCTGGCTTCAAGCAGTCGGTGCAGCGTGGCAAATACATCTGGCAAATGCCAACCCTGCAAAGGCGCGGCCTGATCCAGGGCACCCACCTTTTGTTCAAGCAGGGGCAAAAAGTGCAATGGGTCAAAGACCATATCCGCTGATGTGTAGGATCGTTTGTGCCGCGCAATAATCTCATTGCCGCAGCCGATGATAACCTCATGCACAAACCCACGCACATGAACATCGTGGTGCGCATAGGCTACTGGCACCGAGTAATCATTGCTGCGATAGCGCACCATTGAGATCGACGTTGCACGCGTGCTGACGTGATCGCAGGCTTCATATTCTGCGACGGGCAATCCCATCAGAGCATCCAAATCCGACATCAGGCGTGCGCCTATGGTTTGGGTGTGACCCCGCAACGTATCGTTCTGACGTGCTAAACACTTCTCTTCCAAATGTGCGTTCAGATCATCAAAGCTGTCATAGCGAGGTGCGGGAACCATGAAGTTGCGGCGGGTGTATCCAACCATGCCCTCAACGTTGCCTTTATCGTTCCCTCGCGCGGGTCTGCCAAACTTGTCATCAAACAAGTAATGCGACTGCAGTTCCGTAAACCGACGTGTGCGGATGCGCGTCTTATCCCCGAGTATCCGAGCCACGGCGATCTTGGTATTGTCGTAGAGAATGGATTGCGGAATGCCGCCAAAGAATGCAAAGGCGGACACATGGCCATCGCAAAACGCCTCGGTTGTCTCAGCTGGATATCCCTTCACAAACACCGCATCAGAATGTGGCAAGCTCATCACGAAGAAGTGGATCTTGCATTCCACGCCACCGATCACGCCCAGCGTCTCACCAAAATCAACCTGCGCATGGCCCGGCCGATGCGACAACGGCACAAACACCTCTTTGGTGCGCCGTTTTTGCTCGCGCACGTAATAGGTCACCGTGGTCAGGCTGCCAGCATATCCATGCTCATCGCGCAGCCGTTCAAAGATGCGCTTGGCCGTGTGTCGCTGCTTTTTGATCAGGGCTTTGTCTGTGCGCAGTATCTCATCGACCACACCAACATAACCATCAAGCGTTGGCCGCCGAGGCGCTTCCGACCGACGATACCCAGGCGGAAGTTCATGGCGCAGCATCTTCGCGATCGTCTTACGATCTTTGTTCTCTAATCTGTCAATGCGTGTTTCCTGAGTTTCCTGCTTTTGATGTCAGAGGTTGCCTTTGTTCTCTTCGAACTCTGAGGTTCATGATGGGGTTGGCTGGGTGTGGGTCGGCAATGTTGAAACCGCAATCATACCGTTGGTCTTGGCTGTTGCTACAGAATCGGCGCCGTGTCTCACGCCCTCCCTCGGGCATCGTCCCAGATGGGAACTTTGATTTAGGAATCCTCGTTGTCGCCTCGTAAGCCTTACGCGGACTGGAAGTCAGTTTTGTCTCGCATAATGGCATGAAGTATGATTGCCAGACGACGCGCCAGAGCCACTCGGGCCTTTCTCATCGTTGAGCGCGCACCGATTGCGAGGGCCCATGTCTTCAATTTGAGCGGAGCGGCATACCGCGTCAGCATCACATTGGCGGCCTCATAGAGAAGCGTTCTGACGCGCACGTCGCCCCGCTTTGAGATGCTGCCCGTGTAGTCGATTTCACCAGATTGATGCCGTCGCGGCACCAGTCCAAGATACGCCCCCACATCACGCGATTTCCTGAAACGCGACGGATCATCAATTGCTGCGGCAAAGGCCAATGCTGTGATCGGACCGACCCCTGGTACCGTCATAAGGCGCTGGCAGACTTCGGATTTGCGGGTCATCTTTTTGATGTCGCCATCAATGGCTGCAACCGCCGCGAGGATTGCTTCGCGTGCTGCGAACAGTCCGCAAATTGCGGCATGGAGGCCAGGCACTCCATCGCTAACTTTTAGCGCCGCGTTTTTGAATGCCGGAGACAAAGCTCGTGGCAGCCGCACGCCGAAGACGACGACCAGACCGCGGATCTGATTGTCGAGCGTCACACGCTGTCCGACCAGCTTCTTGCGGGCTGCGATCAGCGACCGGATTGCGTGCGCTGACAGTGATTTGACATGGGTCGGCTTGTAGAATCCCGTCCGCGCCAGGTGTGCCAAACCGCGGGCATCATTGCGGTCCGTCTTGTGGCCGGCCAGAGATTTAAGGGCCTGATATGCTTGCCTGCTCTCGATGCAAACAACCGGGACACCAAGCTCCGTCAGCCCATGGTAAAGCATTGGTGCCATCCGTCCCGTTTCAAATACAACTTTGGCACATGGTGGTCCAGAAGCGAGGAAGTCAGCGATCGCTTTTGGTGTTGAGCTCGCTTTTCCTTCACGAATAAGGGCCCCTTCACGATCCAGAATGCAGATATGCGTCTCTTCCATGGACACATCCAAACCAGCAAAATATTCCATTGGTCAGTCTCCTTTTCAATTGCATGTGCATCCAGAATAACAGGGGTAACTGAGTGCTGATCCTGATTACGCCATGTTGAAAAACCGCGCCGCTTCTCGGCCAGACATACCGTCCTTCAAACAAGCACGGCGCACACGACTATAAATATCCACAGAATACATCTCCCGCCCTCCGAATAAACGAAGGGCACAAACTGGCGGACTTTTACTCCGCTACAACTGCGATATGCAGCCGCTTCTGTGGCCCAATATTGCTCCGCGTTTTACAGGCCTGAGCGCAAAATAAAAATCCACCGGGTGCCGCACAAGCGGCTGTCTTTCCTGTGGCTTCTGGCCTGGGTGGCAAATGTTCAAAACATGCACCATCTGCCCCACTATGACTTTTGGCCCTTGTGGCCCTTGCTCATCCGTACAGAAGAATGGCCCGCATTATTCTGAATGAAGAGATGCGCAAAGACGCACATCTATGGACCCATCCAGAAACTTAAGGAGGGTGCATAATGCAAACCTATCTGACTCTGACGGAACTGCGCGCGAAACTTGGCGGGCGCTCACGAAGCGCAATCTATACCGACCTTGAGGCAGGCAGACTGCCCCGACCCGTGAAGCTTGGCGGGCGGCTCTACTGGCCTGAAGGCGACGTTGACTCTCACCTGCGCGATCTGCGCGAAAAAGTCGCTTGAGATGAGCGTCAAAAAGAAAGTGGCCGGAAACCTGCTCCAACAGGTTTCCGGCCGGGTAGAACGCCATGCGACAGCGGCGGGTTCCCGGAATATATCACAACGCAAAGCGGCACGCTACACCGGCTTTATGCCTGGGATTGGCGCAACAAAGGATGGCGATACCTTCACCGGTGTTTTCAAAAGCCTGAGCCGGGCGCACGGGCCGAACGAGGCGCAAGTGCGCGTTGTGGCGATACGTGCGTGGGGGGTGGTGCAATGATGGATGCAAGACACCTGACACAAACCCTTGGCGGGAAATGGTATGGTAGCTATGGCACCGCGCCATGCCCTGTCTGCCAACCGGAACAGCGCCGGGGACAGAACGCCCTTACGCTGGCCGATGGTGACAAGGGCCTGCTGGCGCATTGCAAAAAGAACGGTTGTGACTTCTCCGACATTCTGGCGGCGGCAGGCCTTGCGCCTGACGACTATCGCGCCCCGGACCCTGCGACCATCACCAGGCGCGAGGCCGAAGCCAGGGCGCTGGCGGCGCGCAAGGCGGCTCAGGCCAAACGGCTGTGGGATGAAGCCCGGCCCATCGCTGGAACCGTCGCGGAATGCTACCTACGCGATGCACGGGGTATCCTCTGCCCTTCCGGGCACGCTGCGTTTTCATTCACAGTGCCGGCACGGCCCGACCGCTAAAAGGTATCCGGCGCTGGTGGCGCTGGTGGAGGGCGGCGAGACTTTCGCGGTGCATCGCACCTACCTGCGCGCCGATGGCCTGGGCAAGGCGGCACCCGACCCCGACAAAATGATGCTGGGTGGCGGCGCTGTGCGGCTCACGGACGGGCCGGGGCCGCTGGTGGTGTGTGAGGGCATGGAAACGGGCCTGAGCCTTGCCAGTGGGCTTTTGCGCACCTCTGCCCCCATTTGGGCAGCGTTGTCCACCTCGGGCCTTCGCGGGCTGCACCTGCCACCCGAAGCGGGGAAGCTGACCATCGCAACCGATGGTGACACGGCGGGACGCGAAGCCGGGCACGCTTTGGCAGAGCGTGCGCACGCGTTGGGCCGGGCCGTGTCGCTTCTGCCTGCGCCCGATGGCCGGGACTGGAACGACATTCTGACCATGAAGGGGGGTGGCGCATGAACGCACCCGAACCAATCCCCTTCACGCCCGAAGGGCCGCAACCTCTGGTGCGCGAAATTGCCCCCGGTGCGGCGTACCCTGTTGACGCGCCGGGACCGCTCAGGGAAGCCGTAGAGGCTGTTCAAGGTGAACACTGGCCCCTGTTGCGATCCCGGCGCAATCGGCGCCGGCAGTGGCCGCGCTGGCGGTGCAGGGCTTCGCAGATGTGGCCACACCCGGAGGGCCGCGCCCGCTCTCGGTCTACGCCCTGACCATCGCGCGAAGCGGCGAACGGAAATCAGCATGTGACCTGCCTTTCATGGAGGCGCTGCGCGGCCATGAACGCGAACAGGCCAAAGTCCGGCGCGAAGCCGTCACGGCATGGCAGAACACGCAAGCGCTCTGGAAGGGCGAACGCGAGGACATCCTTCGTGAGGCCAGAAAAGGCAAGGGCGGGAAAAGGATTGCCGCGCGGGCCGATTTTGACGCGCACGGGCCGGAACCTGCTGCGCCTCCCTCGACCGACCGGACGGTGACAGAACCCACCTTTGAAGGGCTGACCCGGCTTTTTGCGGAGGGGCAACCGTCGCTCGGGCTGTTCTCGGATGAAGGCGGGCAATTCCCGGGCGGGCACGCCATGAACAGGGACAACCGGCAAAAGACGGTGGCTGCACTGAATGACCTCTGGCAGGGCAATCCGATCCGCCGTACACGATCCGGTGACGGGCACGTCACCCTCTGCGGGAAGCGGTTGGCTGTGCATCTGATGGCGCAGCCTTCCGTCGTCCGGGCCTTCATGGCCGACCCATTGGCGGCTGACACGGGCTTTTTGGCTCGTTTCCTGATTTGCGAAGGCTCAGTTTACAAATCGTATGCATTGACCTGAGATTGCGGTTGCGAGGCAAGTGCGGGGTGAGGCGTTCTCCAGTTCAATACGCTGAAACCATCGCAGGCAGTTGTCCAGATACCTGGTAGCGACGCCCCGGCAGCGGCGCAGGAAATCCTTCAACCGGCTGTGTCGGCTGTTGACCGTCTGAATGTGAAAGGCATCCCGTACCCGCTCCCCACCTGACAGGTTCAGGGCTTCGTGGCGCAGCCCCAATGCTGCGGCGCAAGGCGGACAGGCGCGGTGTCCGTCGGTTCTCTAATCTGTCAATGCGTGTTTCCTGAGTTTCCTGCTTTTGATGTCAGAGGTTGCCTTTGTTCTCTTCGAACTCTGAGGTTCATGATGGGGTTGGCTGGGTGTGGGTCGGCAATGTTGAAACCGCAATCATACCGTTGGTCTTGGCTGTTGCTACAGAATCGGCGCCGTGTCTCACGCCCTCCCTCGGGCATCGTCCCAGATGGGAACTTTGATTTAGGAATCCTCGTTGTCGCCTCGTAAGCCTTACGCGGACTGGAAGTCAGTTTTGTCTCGCATAATGGCATGAAGTATGATTGCCAGACGACGCGCCAGAGCCACTCGGGCCTTTCTCATCGTTGAGCGCGCACCGATTGCGAGGGCCCATGTCTTCAATTTGAGCGGAGCGGCATACCGCGTCAGCATCACATTGGCGGCCTCATAGAGAAGCGTTCTGACGCGCACGTCGCCCCGCTTTGAGATGCTGCCCGTGTAGTCGATTTCACCAGATTGATGCCGTCGCGGCACCAGTCCAAGATACGCCCCCACATCACGCGATTTCCTGAAACGCGACGGATCATCAATTGCTGCGGCAAAGGCCAATGCTGTGATCGGACCGACCCCTGGTACCGTCATAAGGCGCTGGCAGACTTCGGATTTGCGGGTCATCTTTTTGATGTCGCCATCAATGGCTGCAACCGCCGCGAGGATTGCTTCGCGTGCTGCGAACAGTCCGCAAATTGCGGCATGGAGGCCAAGCACTCCATCGCTAACTTTTAGCGCCGCGTTTTTGAATGCCGGAGACAAAGCTCGTGGCAGCCGCACGCCGAAGACGACGACCAGACCGCGGATCTGATTGTCGAGCGTCACACGCTGTCCGACCAGCTTCTTGCGGGCTGCGATCAGCGACCGGATTGCGTGCGCTGACAGTGATTTGACATGGGTCGGCTTGTAGAATCCCGTCCGCGCCAGGTGTGCCAAACCGCGGGCATCATTGCGGTCCGTCTTGTGGCCGGCCAGAGATTTAAGGGCCTGATATGCTTGCCTGCTCTCGATGCAAACAACCGGGACACCAAGCTCCGTCAGCCCATGGTAAAGCATTGGTGCCATCCGTCCCGTTTCAAATACAACTTTGGCACATGGTGGTCCAGAAGCGAGGAAGTCAGCGATCGCTTTTGGTGTTGAGCTCGCTTTTCCTTCACGAATAAGGGCCCCTTCACGATCCAGAATGCAGATATGCGTCTCTTCCATGGACACATCCAAACCAGCAAAATATTCCATTGGTCAGTCTCCTTTTCAATTGCATGTGCATCCAGAATAACAGGGGTAACTGAGTGCTGATCCTGATTACGCCATGTTGAAAAACCGCGCCGCTTCTCGGCCAGACATACCGTCCTTCAAACAAGCACGGCGCACACGACTATAAATATCCACAGAATACATCTCCCGCCCTCCGAATAAACGAAGGGCACAAACTGGCGGACTTTTACTCCGCTACAACTGCGATATGCAGCCGCTTCTGTGGCCCAATATTGCTCCGCGTTTTACAGGCCTGAGCGCAAAATAAAAATCCACCGGGTGCCGCACAAGCGGCTGTCTTTCCTGTGGCTTCTGGCCTGGGTGGCAAATGTTCAAAACATGCACCATCTGCCCCACTATGACTTTTGGCCCTTGTGGCCCTTGCTCATCCGTACAGAAGAATGGCCCGCATTATTCTGAATGAAGAGATGCGCAAAGACGCACATCTATGGACCCATCCAGAAACTTAAGGAGGGTGCATAATGCAAACCTATCTGACTCTGACGGAACTGCGCGCGAAACTTGGCGGGCGCTCACGAAGCGCAATCTATACCGACCTTGAGGCAGGCAGACTGCCCCGACCCGTGAAGCTTGGCGGGCGGCTCTACTGGCCTGAAGGCGACGTTGACTCTCACCTGCGCGATCTGCGCGAAAAAGTCGCTTGAGATGAGCGTCAAAAAGAAAGTGGCCGGAAACCTGCTCCAACAGGTTTCCGGCCGGGTAGAACGCCATGCGACAGCGGCGGGTTCCCGGAATATATCACAACGCAAAGCGGCACGCTACACCGGCTTTATGCCTGGGATTGGCGCAACAAAGGATGGCGATACCTTCACCGGTGTTTTCAAAAGCCTGAGCCGGGCGCACGGGCCGAACGAGGCGCAAGTGCGCGTTGTGGCGATACGTGCGTGGGGGGTGGTGCAATGATGGATGCAAGACACCTGACACAAACCCTTGGCGGGAAATGGTATGGTAGCTATGGCACCGCGCCATGCCCTGTCTGCCAACCGGAACAGCGCCGGGGACAGAACGCCCTTACGCTGGCCGATGGTGACAAGGGCCTGCTGGCGCATTGCAAAAAGAACGGTTGTGACTTCTCCGACATTCTGGCGGCGGCAGGCCTTGCGCCTGACGACTATCGCGCCCCGGACCCTGCGACCATCACCAGGCGCGAGGCCGAAGCCAGGGCGCTGGCGGCGCGCAAGGCGGCTCAGGCCAAACGGCTGTGGGATGAAGCCCGGCCCATCGCTGGAACCGTCGCGGAATGCTACCTACGCGATGCACGGGGTATCCTCTGCCCTTCCGGGCACGCTGCGTTTTCATTCACAGTGCCGGCACGGCCCGACCGCTAAAAGGTATCCGGCGCTGGTGGCGCTGGTGGAGGGCGGCGAGACTTTCGCGGTGCATCGCACCTACCTGCGCGCCGATGGCCTGGGCAAGGCGGCACCCGACCCCGACAAAATGATGCTGGGTGGCGGCGCTGTGCGGCTCACGGACGGGCCGGGGCCGCTGGTGGTGTGTGAGGGCATGGAAACGGGCCTGAGCCTTGCCAGTGGGCTTTTGCGCACCTCTGCCCCCATTTGGGCAGCGTTGTCCACCTCGGGCCTTCGCGGGCTGCACCTGCCACCCGAAGCGGGGAAGCTGACCATCGCAACCGATGGTGACACGGCGGGACGCGAAGCCGGGCACGCTTTGGCAGAGCGTGCGCACGCGTTGGGCCGGGCCGTGTCGCTTCTGCCTGCGCCCGATGGCCGGGACTGGAACGACATTCTGACCATGAAGGGGGGTGGCGCATGAACGCACCCGAACCAATCCCCTTCACGCCCGAAGGGCCGCAACCTCTGGTGCGCGAAATTGCCCCCGGTGCGGCGTACCCTGTTGACGCGCCGGGACCGCTCAGGGAAGCCGTAGAGGCTGTTCAAGGTGAACACTGGCCCCTGTTGCGATCCCGGCGCAATCGGCGCCGGCAGTGGCCGCGCTGGCGGTGCAGGGCTTCGCAGATGTGGCCACACCCGGAGGGCCGCGCCCGCTCTCGGTCTACGCCCTGACCATCGCGCGAAGCGGCGAACGGAAATCAGCATGTGACCTGCCTTTCATGGAGGCGCTGCGCGGCCATGAACGCGAACAGGCCAAAGTCCGGCGCGAAGCCGTCACGGCATGGCAGAACACGCAAGCGCTCTGGAAGGGCGAACGCGAGGACATCCTTCGTGAGGCCAGAAAAGGCAAGGGCGGGAAAAGGATTGCCGCGCGGGCCGATTTTGACGCGCACGGGCCGGAACCTGCTGCGCCTCCCTCGACCGACCGGACGGTGACAGAACCCACCTTTGAAGGGCTGACCCGGCTTTTTGCGGAGGGGCAACCGTCGCTCGGGCTGTTCTCGGATGAAGGCGGGCAATTCCCGGGCGGGCACGCCATGAACAGGGACAACCGGCAAAAGACGGTGGCTGCACTGAATGACCTCTGGCAGGGCAATCCGATCCGCCGTACACGATCCGGTGACGGGCACGTCACCCTCTGCGGGAAGCGGTTGGCTGTGCATCTGATGGCGCAGCCTTCCGTCGTCCGGGCCTTCATGGCCGACCCATTGGCGGCTGACACGGGCTTTTTGGCTCGTTTCCTGATTTGCGAAGGCTCAGTTTACAAATCGTATGCATTGACCTGAGATTGCGGTTGCGAGGCAAGTGCGGGGTGAGGCGTTCTCCAGTTCAATACGCTGAAACCATCGCAGGCAGTTGTCCAGATACCTGGTAGCGACGCCCCGGCAGCGGCGCAGGAAATCCTTCAACCGGCTGTGTCGGCTGTTGACCGTCTGAATGTGAAAGGCATCCCGTACCCGCTCCCCACCTGACAGGTTCAGGGCTTCGTGGCGCAGCCCCAATGCTGCGGCGCAAGGCGGACAGGCGCGGTGTCCGTCGGTTACCAAAACGATATCCGCGTCCACGACCGGTTCGATAGCAGACCGCAGCGTATCGACATTGACCGCAGGCAGAACCACACTGACTGTCACCCCGCTGCGGTCAGCGGCAACCAGGACCGGAACCTGTTCATCCGACAGACCTCGTTTGCCGGCCTTGCCTCCCCTGCGGCGCGCCTTGCGCGCAAGGTTTCGTTCGCCCTTTTGGCTTTGCAGAACACAGGTTTCATCAGCTTCCACAATGCCCGTGAGCCTGCGTGTTTCCGGGTCTTTTGCGGTGAGAAAGCGGTGCCGCCAACGGAAGGCGGTATTGATGGCAAACCCGCAACGTTCTGCTGAAGCACGAACCGTCAGCCCATCGGCAAGACAGGATCCAAAGGCAAGCCACCTGTCCTTGCGGTGCAGGCCCGACAAGGGGGTGCCGGTCGCCGCGTTGAATGTCTTCCTGCACCCCTTGCACCGGTATCGCCGCAGGCCCCGTGCCTTGCCGCGCGATATCGCTCCCGGGGTGCCGCAATGCGGGCACCGGCGATCTTCATCCACACTGCCTTCTATCGCAGCCAGTGAAGCAGATGCCTCTGATCCCCCCGAAAGCCCGGCTTCGGCCTGTTGCCGCTGCGCCGGGCTGAGTTCGTCTATCCAGGACAGCCATTCCTGAAATTGCTTATTATGGTCCATGGTGATACTTCCCTCTGATTGCAAAAGGAACATACAGTGAACGCATACAATTTGTAAACTGAGCCTTTGCGAACCACCTTCGGCCATCGGCACGCGGTTTCACGCGAACGTCCGGCAGGACGATGCTGCGTTGACCGCCTTCGGGAACCGGCTGCGCACGATCCTTGAAACCGAAAGGCCAATGGACCCGGAAACGCGGGAACTGAAACCACGAACGCTGGACTTGACCCCGGAGGCCCGCAAGCTTCCGGTGGTCTTCGCTGACGACATTGAAGCGGCTCAGGCTCCCGGCGGCGATCCGGCGCATATCACGGGCGCGGCGTCCAAGGCAGCGGAACAGGCGGCGCGCATCGCCGGGGTGCTGACACTCTGGCGCGATCCGGGTGCCGCGACGGTGGAGGCGCGCGATATGGGCGATGCAATCCGCCTTGCGGAATTCTACCTGTCCGAAGCTTCACGGCTGGCAAGTGCCGCGATGGTATCGGCGGAAATCGACCGGGCCGAAAAACTGCGCCTATGGTTACTCGAAAGCTGGCCGCATCCTGAAATTGTCAAGAGTGAGGTCGTTCAGAACGGCCCGAGCGCCCTGCGAGAGACCAAATTGGCCGGACAAGCCCTCGATGTACTGGCAACACATGGGTGGCTTGAGAAACTCCCCGGGGGAACCGTGGTGCGCGAAAAAGCCGGAACAGCCGCATGGCGCATTGTGAAGCGATAGAGGCGGTATCGTGACCGCCAAATGGGCAAACCCGAGCGCCATACCTCTGCTATTCCCGCTAATCCATTGCGCCGATTAGCAGGAATAGCGGGATTAGCAACCTCCCCCGACCGGGATTTGACTCCCGGCGTTTCGCGAAACGCAACATTTTACCCGCCGGTTTTTTGCCACCCCGCATACAACAGGTGAAGCGTCCAAACCCTGCCCGCCTTTGCGGTTGCCTGACACGACGTGCGGTTCCGGGGTGCCCGGAAACCGACGCGGGGGACCGGAACGCACATGCCAACACTGGATTGGATTGGAAAACCGGCGGTTGTGAACCATCACCGCGAGGTGCCGTATCGGCTGGTGCATTGCGATGGCGATCTGTCCACAGGCGATCCAGGTGCGGGCAACCTGCTGGTGCAGGGTGGTTCCCGACGCTCTGCAAATGGTCGACAGCACTGTAATTCGCGCCGATCAGCAGGCAGCGGGCGCTAAAGGGGGACTCTACGGCAGGGTTTTGGCCGCTCAAGAGGTGGCTTCACGACCAAGATTCACCTTCGCGTCAATGCAGCAGGCTTGCCCATGAGGCTGATCGGCTGAGCCGCCCGCAGTCTTTTGTTGCAAAATATGAAAATGGCGAGCGGCGCATTGAGGGGGGTTGAATTCGTACAGATTATCCAGGCCATCGGATGCGATGCCGGGGCGATTTTGGAATTGGTGCAGCAGGCCGACTATCCCACACAACACAATCTGTAGTGGCTCAAAATACCATGAACCGCTACAAATGCTGATGAAAAGGATACGCAATCGAATCCCGTCATAATAAAAATAGGTTATTTGAGGTCGTTACGTGATGCAGCTGCATGAAATTCTGAACTCCTATCGTAAAGCTGCCCGGACAGAGCGGGAAAAGGGCGATTATTTTGAGCGGTTGGTTCGTGTCTTCCTGGAGAACGACGATACGCAGAAGCAATTCTATTCCAAAGTTGTGCCCTTTGCAGATTGGGCTGCGGCTCAGGGTTGGAGCAATGCCGACACTGGCATTGATCTTGTTGCCACGCTTGCAGATGGTTCGGGTTTTACGGCCATCCAATGCAAATTCCATGCGCCCGACCACAGCATTCAAAAGCCGGATATCGACAGCTTTATCTCTGCGGCGTCAAACGACCTGTTCACACGGTTGATCATTGCTGACACCACGCAGAAAGAGTTTGGGCGCAACGCAAAGGAAACGCTGGACAAGCTGTCCAGGGAATGGAACCGCATCGGCCTCAATGAGCTGGAGGCCAGTCGGATTGACTGGTCACAGTTTGTCCGCACTGGAACAGTCAGTCTCGCGCCAAAAAAAGAGCCGCGCGATCACCAGAGAGAGGCATTGGAGGCTGTTGCAAACGGCCTTGAAACAGCGGATCGGGGCAAGCTCATCATGGCCTGTGGAACGGGCAAGACCTTTACCGGCCTGCGTATTGCTGAAACTCTCGCCGGACAAGGTAAATCCGTTCTATTCATGGTCCCCTCACTGGCGCTGATGTCGCAGACAGTGCGTGAGTGGAAAAATGACTGTCAGGACGAATTCACCGCATTCTCGGCCTGTTCAGACACCAGGGTAGGGCGAAGAGCAGATGCTGACAGCCTCGACCTGAATGTGCATGATCTGGCCTTTCCTGCTACGACAGATTGTAAAACGCGGAGCAATATTGGGCCACAGAAGCGGCTGCATATCGCAGTTGTAGCGGAGTAAAAGTCCGCCAGTTTGTGCCCTTCGTTTATTCGGAGGGCGGGAGATGTATTCTGTGGATATTTATAGTCGTGTGCGCCGTGCTTGTTTGAAGGACGGTATGTCTGGCCGAGAAGCGGCGCGGTTTTTCAACATGGCGTAATCAGGATCAGCACTCAGTTACCCCTGTTATTCTGGATGCACATGCAATTGAAAAGGAGACTGACCAATGGAATATTTTGCTGGTTTGGATGTGTCCATGGAAGAGACGCATATCTGCATTCTGGATCGTGAAGGGGCCCTTATTCGTGAAGGAAAAGCGAGCTCAACACCAAAAGCGATCGCTGACTTCCTCGCTTCTGGACCACCATGTGCCAAAGTTGTATTTGAAACGGGACGGATGGCACCAATGCTTTACCATGGGCTGACGGAGCTTGGTGTCCCGGTTGTTTGCATCGAGAGCAGGCAAGCATATCAGGCCCTTAAATCTCTGGCCGGCCACAAGACGGACCGCAATGATGCCCGCGGTTTGGCACACCTGGCGCGGACGGGATTCTACAAGCCGACCCATGTCAAATCACTGTCAGCGCACGCAATCCGGTCGCTGATCGCAGCCCGCAAGAAGCTGGTCGGACAGCGTGTGACGCTCGACAATCAGATCCGCGGTCTGGTCGTCGTCTTCGGCGTGCGGCTGCCACGAGCTTTGTCTCCGGCATTCAAAAACGCGGCGCTAAAAGTTAGCGATGGAGTGCCTGGCCTCCATGCCGCAATTTGCGGACTGTTCGCAGCACGCGAAGCAATCCTCGCGGCGGTTGCAGCCATTGATGGCGACATCAAAAAGATGACCCGCAAATCCGAAGTCTGCCAGCGCCTTATGACGGTACCAGGGGTCGGTCCGATCACAGCATTGGCCTTTGCCGCAGCAATTGATGATCCGTCGCGTTTCAGGAAATCGCGTGATGTGGGGGCGTATCTTGGACTGGTGCCGCGACGGCATCAATCTGGTGAAATCGACTACACGGGCAGCATCTCAAAGCGGGGCGACGTGCGCGTCAGAACGCTTCTCTATGAGGCCGCCAATGTGATGCTGACGCGGTATGCCGCTCCGCTCAAATTGAAGACATGGGCCCTCGCAATCGGTGCGCGCTCAACGATGAGAAAGGCCCGAGTGGCTCTGGCGCGTCGTCTGGCAATCATACTTCATGCCATTATGCGAGACAAAACTGACTTCCAGTCCGCGTAAGGCTTACGAGGCGACAACGAGGATTCCTAAATCAAAGTTCCCATCTGGGACGATGCCCGAGGGAGGGCGTGAGACACGGCGCCGATTCTGTAGCAACAGCCAAGACCAACGGTATGATTGCGGTTTCAACATTGCCGACCCACACCCAGCCAACCCCATCATGAACCTCAGAGTTCGAAGAGAACAAAGGCAACCTCTGACATCAAAAGCAGGAAACTCAGGAAACACGCATTGACAGATTAGAGAACAGAAGCGGCTGCATATCGCAGTTGTAGCGGAGTAAAAGTCCGCCAGTTTGTGCCCTTCGTTTATTCGGAGGGCGGGAGATGTATTCTGTGGATATTTATAGTCGTGTGCGCCGTGCTTGTTTGAAGGACGGTATGTCTGGCCGAGAAGCGGCGCGGTTTTTCAACATGGCGTAATCAGGATCAGCACTCAGTTACCCCTGTTATTCTGGATGCACATGCAATTGAAAAGGAGACTGACCAATGGAATATTTTGCTGGTTTGGATGTGTCCATGGAAGAGACGCATATCTGCATTCTGGATCGTGAAGGGGCCCTTATTCGTGAAGGAAAAGCGAGCTCAACACCAAAAGCGATCGCTGACTTCCTCGCTTCTGGACCACCATGTGCCAAAGTTGTATTTGAAACGGGACGGATGGCACCAATGCTTTACCATGGGCTGACGGAGCTTGGTGTCCCGGTTGTTTGCATCGAGAGCAGGCAAGCATATCAGGCCCTTAAATCTCTGGCCGGCCACAAGACGGACCGCAATGATGCCCGCGGTTTGGCACACCTGGCGCGGACGGGATTCTACAAGCCGACCCATGTCAAATCACTGTCAGCGCACGCAATCCGGTCGCTGATCGCAGCCCGCAAGAAGCTGGTCGGACAGCGTGTGACGCTCGACAATCAGATCCGCGGTCTGGTCGTCGTCTTCGGCGTGCGGCTGCCACGAGCTTTGTCTCCGGCATTCAAAAACGCGGCGCTAAAAGTTAGCGATGGAGTGCCTGGCCTCCATGCCGCAATTTGCGGACTGTTCGCAGCACGCGAAGCAATCCTCGCGGCGGTTGCAGCCATTGATGGCGACATCAAAAAGATGACCCGCAAATCCGAAGTCTGCCAGCGCCTTATGACGGTACCAGGGGTCGGTCCGATCACAGCATTGGCCTTTGCCGCAGCAATTGATGATCCGTCGCGTTTCAGGAAATCGCGTGATGTGGGGGCGTATCTTGGACTGGTGCCGCGACGGCATCAATCTGGTGAAATCGACTACACGGGCAGCATCTCAAAGCGGGGCGACGTGCGCGTCAGAACGCTTCTCTATGAGGCCGCCAATGTGATGCTGACGCGGTATGCCGCTCCGCTCAAATTGAAGACATGGGCCCTCGCAATCGGTGCGCGCTCAACGATGAGAAAGGCCCGAGTGGCTCTGGCGCGTCGTCTGGCAATCATACTTCATGCCATTATGCGAGACAAAACTGACTTCCAGTCCGCGTAAGGCTTACGAGGCGACAACGAGGATTCCTAAATCAAAGTTCCCATCTGGGACGATGCCCGAGGGAGGGCGTGAGACACGGCGCCGATTCTGTAGCAACAGCCAAGACCAACGGTATGATTGCGGTTTCAACATTGCCGACCCACACCCAGCCAACCCCATCATGAACCTCAGAGTTCGAAGAGAACAAAGGCAACCTCTGACATCAAAAGCAGGAAACTCAGGAAACACGCATTGACAGATTAGAGAACAAAGATCGTAAGACGATCGCGAAGATGCTGCGCCATGAACTTCCGCCTGGGTATCGTCGGTCGGAAGCGCCTCGGCGGCCAACGCTTGATGGTTATGTTGGTGTGGTCGATGAGATACTGCGCACAGACAAAGCCCTGATCAAAAAGCAGCGACACACGGCCAAGCGCATCTTTGAACGGCTGCGCGATGAGCATGGATATGCCGGCAGCCTGACCACGGTGACCTATTACGTGCGCGAGCAAAAACGGCGCACCAAAGAGGTGTTTGTGCCGTTGTCGCATCGGCCGGGCCATGCGCAGGTTGATTTTGGTGAGACGCTGGGCGTGATCGGTGGCGTGGAATGCAAGATCCACTTCTTCGTGATGAGCTTGCCACATTCTGATGCGGTGTTTGTGAAGGGATATCCAGCTGAGACAACCGAGGCGTTTTGCGATGGCCATGTGTCCGCCTTTGCATTCTTTGGCGGCATTCCGCAATCCATTCTCTACGACAATACCAAGATCGCCGTGGCTCGGATACTCGGGGATAAGACGCGCATCCGCACACGTCGGTTTACGGAACTGCAGTCGCATTACTTGTTTGATGACAAGTTTGGCAGACCCGCGCGAGGGAACGATAAAGGCAACGTTGAGGGCATGGTTGGATACACCCGCCGCAACTTCATGGTTCCCGCACCTCGCTATGACAGCTTTGATGATCTGAACGCACATTTGGAAGAGAAGTGTTTAGCACGTCAGGCCGATACGTTGCGGGGTCACACCCAAACCATAGGCGCACGCCTGATGTCGGATTTGGATGCTCTGATGGGATTGCCCGTCGCAGAATATGAAGCCTGCGATCACGTCAGCACGCGTGCAACGTCGATCTCAATGGTGCGCTATCGCAGCAATGATTACTCGGTGCCAGTAGCCTATGCGCACCACGATGTTCATGTGCGTGGGTTTGTGCATGAGGTTATCATCGGCTGCGGCAATGAGATTATTGCGCGGCACAAACGATCCTACACATCAGCGGATATGGTCTTTGACCCATTGCACTTTTTGCCCCTGCTTGAACAAAAGGTGGGTGCCCTGGATCAGGCCGCGCCTTTGCAGGGTTGGCATTTGCCAGATGTATTTGCCACGCTGCACCGACTGCTTGAAGCCAGAATGGGTAAGCCGGGCAAGCGAGAATACGTTCAAGTCTTGCGCCTTTTGGAGACCTTCGAAATGGATGTTGTGCAAGGCGCAATCCAGCAGGCAATAGATATGGGTGCAATTGGCTATGACGCCGTAAAACACCTTGTACTGTGTCGGGTTGAGAAGCGGCCACCACGATTGGATTTGGACTTCTATCCATACTTGCCCAAGGCCAATGTCGGCACAACACGCCCATCCAGTTACATGAGCTTGATGGGAAGGACCGCGGCATGACCGAAGCCCCTCGGATTCTTCTACGGCATCATCTTAAACAACTGCGACTGCCAACGTTCCAAGGCGAGTATGCCAAACAGGCGCAGCTCTGTGCTGCAGAGAACAAAGATCACATCCACTATCTGGCGCGGCTGTGTGAGATGGAATTGATCGACCGCGAACGCCGGATGATTGAACGGCGCATCAAAGCGGCGAAGTTCCCCAGCACCAAGAGCTTGGATAGCTTTGACTTCAAGATCATGCCAAGCTTGAACAAGCCCCTGACGATGGATCTGGCACGATGCGATTACGTTAATCGCAGGGAGAACATCATCGCGCTCGGCCCGTCAGGCACGGGCAAGACACACATCGCCCTGGGACTTGGGCTGGCTGCATGTCAAAGAGGACTGAAGGTGCGCTTCACAACGGCTGCGGCATTAGTCCATGATCTGATCGAGGCTCAAGATGAGCGGAGATTGCAGCGCCTTCAAAAGCAACTGACCAGCCAGAACCTGTTGATCATTGATGAACTGGGCTTCGTACCGCTCAGCAAATCTGGCGCAGAGCTGCTCTTCGAGGTCATATCCCAATGCTATGAACGCGGCTCCATCATCATAACCTCGAACCTGCCCTTCGATGAATGGACTGAAGTCTTTGGCTCTGAGCGGCTGACCGGTGCGCTACTCGATCGTTTAACCCATCACGTCCACATCCTCGAGATGAATGGCGAAAGCTATCGGCTCAAACACAGTCGCAACAACCGAAAATAACCAGCCCGCAATCACAGTCAGAATAATGCTGGCCTTATGGCCAGCATGCGCTTTGGCACGCTTCAGCTTTGTGACGAGCACGCGTGCAAAAGCGCCACAAAACATCAACCGAAGTGGCCCATTTTTACGCCGCGACATGGACCCATTTTACTCTGCGATTGACAGGAGTTCGATCTGGTGATTTGTGATGAGGCACACCGCACCACCGGTGTTACGCTCAGGGACGAAGACGACAGCAATTTTGTTCGCATCCATGACAATGACTTCGTGGCCGCGAAAAAACGCCTCTACATGACGGCCACGCCCCGGATTTTTGCGGATACGGCCAAGCGCAAGGCCGATGACCACGACGCAAAACTGGCGTCTATGGATGATCCGGAAAAGTTCGGCAAGGATCTGTTTCATCGCGGGTTTGGCTGGGCGGTCGAGAATGAGCTGCTGACCGATTACAGGGTTGTCGTGTTGGCCGTTGACGAAGGGCTGATTTCCCGGACCATCCAGAACCGCCTCAAGGATGGGCCGGAACTGACGCTGGATGACGCCACCAAAATCATCGGCTGTTACAAGGCGCTGACCAAAAGCGACCTTGCCGCTGATCTGGAATTTGACCCGCGCCCCATGAGGCGCGCATTGGCCTTTTGCCAAACAATCAGGAAATCCAGAATTATCGAAGAAGAGTTCTCGCAGGTGGTAGAGGAATACGCCGGTAACGACCTGATCGACGACACAAGACATCTGAACACTGAAATTCGCCATATCGACGGAACTTCAAATGCCGGCACCCGTGAGGAAATGCTGAACTGGCTCAAGGCAGATGCAGGCGAAGACACTTGCCGCATTCTGAGCAATGCCAGGGTACTGTCTGAAGGCGTGGACGTGCCCGCACTGGACGCCATCATGTTCATGCACCCGCGCAAAAGCCAGATCGACGTGGTGCAATCGGTTGGGCGCGTCATGCGCCGGTCCGAGGGTAAGAAACTGGGCTATGTCATCCTGCCCGTTGCCATTCCGCCGAATACCAAACCCGAAGACGCATTGAATGACAACGAGCGTTACAAAGTTGTCTGGCAGATCCTCAATGCCCTGCGCGCCCATGACGAGCGGCTTGATGCACGGATCAATCAGGCGGACATCGGCGAAGACATCAGCGACAAGGTAGAGCTGGTGCGCATTTCCTCGGAAAGCGAACTCAATGAATTGACGGCTGTTGTCGATGATTTCGACACCAACAAAACCAAAGCCGAACGCACCGGCGCTGGCATTGGTGATGATGCGCCCGAGCGCAGAACCGGCAGTGAGCAAGACGCCCAGGGTGCGTTTGTCTTCGATGAATTTACCCGCGCCATCATGGCAAAGATCGTCAAAAAATGCGGCACGCGTGAGTATTGGGACAAATGGGCCAGGGATATCGCCGGGATTGCCCAGACCCACATCACCCGCATCACCACCATCGTGGCGCAGGACGGGCCGGAGCGAACATCATTCCTGGCCTTTGTCGAAGAACTTCAGGACGATCTGAACCCCGAAATTTCCGAGGCCGAGGCGATTGAGATGCTGGCCCAGCACCTCATCACCAAACCCGTCTTTGACGCTCTGTTCAAAAGCAGTGATTTCACCAGGGAAAACCCGGTTTCCCGCGCGATGGAAACCGTATTGGGGCAACTGCATGAACACAATCTGGCCAAGGAAAGCGAAAGCCTGGCCAGGTTCTACGCCAGCGTGGAACGCCGCGCCGCCGATGTTGTCACCGCCCATGGTCGGCAGGAGCTGATCCTCAAGCTCTACGACAGCTTCTTTAAGGGTGCGTTCCCCGTACTGACCCAACGGCTGGGCATCGTCTATACCCCGGTTGAGGTGGTGGATTTCATCCTGCATTCCGTCAATGACGTGCTGAAATCCCAATTTGACCAAACGCTCGGGTCCAGGGGCGTTCATATCCTGGACCCCTTCACCGGCACAGGCACCTTCATCACCCGCCTGCTGCAATCGGGGCTGATTTTGCCTGAAGAGCTGGAGCATAAATACAGGCACGAGATTCACGCCAATGAGATCGTGTTGCTGGCCTATTACATCGCCGCCGTGAACATCGAGACGGTCTATCACGAGCGTTCTCAAGGGGAACTGAGTGATGACGCCCCCTATGAGCCGTTCAAGGGCATCCTGCTGACCGATACATTTCAAATGTACGAGCAGGAACGCGACATGATCGCCAACCTTCTACCCGACAACTCCGAACGCCGCACTCGGCAGAAAGAGCTTGATATCCGCGTCATCATCGGGAACCCGCCTTATTCTTCCGGGCAGAACAGCGCCAACGATAACGCCGCCAACATCGGCTATACACAACTGGATGAGAAAATCCGAGATACCTATGCGGCGGAGTCAACGGCGACCAATAAAAACTCACTTTATGACAGCTATATCCGCGCCATCCGGTGGGCAAGTGACCGGATCGGCGATGCGGGTATTATGGCCTATGTCTCCAATGCCGGATGGGTAGAAGGCAACGCGGCCGACGGGCTGCGCAAATGTCTAGCCGAGGAATTTAGTGACCTTTATGTGTTCCATTTACGGGGCAATGCCCGAACTTCGGGTGAGCAACGCCGCAAGGAAAAAGGCAATGTCTTTGGCGAAGGGACCCGCACACCAGTAGCGATTTCCGTGTTCGTTAAGAACCCAGAGACCAAAGAACATGGTCGCATCCATTTTCATGATATCGGCGATTACCTCGATCAGAAACAAAAGCTGGCGATTGTGCGTGATTTCCGCTCAGTGGATGGGATCACGCAGGCAAAAGGCTGGAAAAACATTAGGCCCGATGAAAACAACGATTGGCTGGATCAGGTGGATCGTAGTTTTGACAAGTTTATCGAGATTGGGAGCAAAGACAAATCAAACCAAGATCCGCTCGTCTTTGCCAACTATTCTAGTGGTGTGAAAACGCAGCGAGATTCTTGGGCCTTCAACTCGAGTAAGGGCAAACTGCTCGGCAACATGCAGTCTATGGTCGATTTCTACAATGATGAAGTTGATCGATACCTCGCAGAAAACAAACCCAACGACACGGACAAGTTCCTGGATTGGGAGGCCAAACGAATTAGTTGGACCCGTGCTCTCAAATGGGATTTGGAGAAGAGGAAGCAAATCTCCTTTGATCCAATCAATGCGGTTCCAAGCCTCTATCGTCCATTTCAAAAACAGTGGCTGTACTTTGATCGTCGAACAAATGAAATGGTCTATCAGATGCCACGCATTTTTCCAGCAAGAGGTGCGGAAAATCTTGTCATAATGATCAAGAACCGCATGCATTCTGATGATAGTTTTGCCTTGATGATCAGAGACATTCCCGAACTACAATCAGACGGCGGAACTCAATGCTTCCCCCTCTATCTCTATGAAGAGGCCAAGCCAAATGACGGTCTCTTTGCCGATGACAACTCTGAAACGGGTCTGACCCGTCGCGATGCCATCACCGATGATGGGCTTGCGCATTTTCAAGCCGCCTATCCGGGACAACAGATCAGCAAAGAGGATCTGTTCCACTACATCTATGGCCTGCTGCACTCGCCCGAGTATCGCACGCGGTTCAAAAACAACCTCGCCAAACAGCTCCCTCGCATTCCGGCGGTCAAGAGCTTTGATGACTTCGCCGCCTTCCGCGACGCAGGCCGCGCCCTTGGTGATCTGCATGTGAATTTTGAGAGCGTCGATCCGTATATGGTCACGTTCAAGGAGGGCGACCACCGCCTGATCCCAGAGGCACAGGACGATCCTGTCGCCTTCTACCGCGTCAAACACACGAACAAATGGAAGTTTGGCAAAAAGGGCAAAGAAGACGACCCGACCACCGTGATCTATAACGACAACATCACGATGCAGAACATCCCGCTTGAGGCTTATGACTACACCGTCAACGGCAAACCCGCGCTGGAATGGGTGATGGAACGCCAGATCGTCAAAACCGACAAGAAAAGCGGCATCATCAACAACGCCAACGATTACGCCAATGAAACAGTTGGTGATCCCAAATACCCGCTGGAGGTGTTTCAGCGGGTGATCACCGTGAGCCTTGAGACGATGAAGATTGTGAACGGGTTGCCGGGGCTGGAGATTGATTAGGCAGCCGACTCATAAAACTCGATCCACAGGCGCACTGAAGCGAGTTTAATCATTGCCAGGAAGTTACGTGATGTTTTCTCGTATCGGGTTGCGATACGTCGGAATGATGCTTTGAGGCGGCCAAAGAAGCGTTCGATTTTGTTGCGTTCCTTATAAATTCCTGCGTCGAAATCTTTTGGCAGCTTACGATTTGATTTTGACGGGATCACATCGATAGCGCCTTGCTCCCAGATCATCTCGCGGATCCAGTCGGCGTCATAAGCCTTATCTGCCAGCACGTATTGGCCGGGCTGCAGAGCATCAAGCAAACGTTTGCAGGGCGGGGCGTCATGGGCCTGTCCGGGTGTCAATTCGAACCGGATTGGCAAGCCATCCTGGTTCGTAAGTGCATGAATTTTCGTACCCAAGCCGCCGCGCGAGCGCCCAAGGCAACGACGCGGGTCGTTTTTTTGAGCGTGGTGGCCGAATGATGCGCTCGCACGGATGTGCCGTCGATCATCACCATGTCAACGTTGTGTGCATCGGCCACGGCTTCCATAACCCGATCCCAGTGACCTGCATAAGTCCAGCGGTTGAAGCGATTATAGATCGTTGTATGAGGTCCATATTGCTCGGGCAAATCTGCCCGGGGGATGCCCGTGCGAAGCACGTAAAAAATCCCGTTGATCACCCGCCTGTCATCCACACGTTTTACGCCGCGCGGTTTGTTGGGAAGCACCTGCTTGATGAAATTCCACTCAAGATCACTCATGTCCGAACGCGCCATTTTTCCACTCTCCCTTACTCGTTGGCGGAAATGAACCACAAACAGCAGAGAATAAAAAGAAATTAATGAGTGTGCTGCCTAAGGAAATTTGAATGAGACGGCACAACGCAACCTTTGCCAACTTTATTTGCCGGTTTGGCGACGACAAGGTTCTGCTCTCATGTCAACGCTGCGAAAGCAGGTGACAACGAAGGATCAATTTGCCACGCCGCGCGGAAATGATACGTTGCGGCGCAGCCGGATCACGGAGGGCAGGTGCATGAATCGAGTTGGCAGACCCACAAAATACACGCCGGAGCTTCTGGCCGCAGCCCATGCCTATGCCGAGGGCGGTTGGGTGGAAGCGGGCGAGGCCGTGCCTTCGATATTCAGCCTCGCCCTCGCAATCGGGATTCGAAGATCGACCAAACAGGACGGGACCGGTAAAACCGGACACCCTGATCGACGCCGCAGTCTGCCGGACTTGCGCCGCAGAACGGGCGCGGGGTTTCAGGGCACGGGGACATCCGGCGGCAGCCGCCCGATCCCCGGAATGGGGGCGGGACCGGAGCACGTCCCGTCGCGCGAAGGGTTTTTTGCCGCTGGCCATGCCGCACCTCCCGACGGTTTTTTCACCGCCGGTATCGCGCAAATTCCGGCGCAACCCCTCCGGCGGTTTCCCCGCGCGTTTCGGGAGGGCATTTCGTTTCGAGCCCAGGGGCCATTTCGTTTCGGATGACCCGTCGGAAAAAATTTCCTGAACGGTTGCAATCGGTTGCCGGGGGCGGAAATCCGAAACGAAACGAAATGCAAAAAAATCGACACGCAGAAGTAGGCAAGTGCGGCACATAACACCCACTCGCCGTCCCCGCCGGGAAGGACCCGTTATTTCTGCAAAAACGGAGCGGCACCCGGTGGCAGCCAACATGCCCTTGGCAAGCCGTTCCATTTGTTCCCGGCGTTTCGCCGGGGTCTCTCTCGGGGGCCTGCAAGCCCTTTCGGAAAAACCTGTATCCCCCAACGCTGCCCTTGGCGACATCTGCGATCTTCTCACACCTGCGGAATGCCGGAGCTTCTGCCAGCCGCAAGCTATACCTCATGAATAAATGGATATGGCAATCATTTCAAATTCACATAAAGACTGGACTTGAGTTCGGCAGGAAGCGGTAGTGTAGCTGCCAGATCACCCTTTCGCCCGTCCCGATCGGGCTTTCCCCGGTACAGGGCAACATTGTTTATTTCGCTGCAAGGATATCCGCATGGCCCATAATGGAAAACCTGATGAAGATACAAGCCGTGCGCAGGTCATCGATGACTGGCGCCGGTTATATGGACACCCGCCACCAAAATACCTGTCCCTGGGTTTAATGCATTCAACTCTGGAATGGGAGCGGCAGGCAAAGTCGACGGGTGAACTTTCCATGGATGTGAAACGTGCATTTGAGATTGGCGGCAGGTCAAAAGGGTCAATCCCGGCAACGGATTTAAAACAGGGTGTAACCCTGGTGCGGGAGTGGAATGGACGAACGTATCAGGTCAATGTTCTTGAACGGGGCTTCAGGATGGATGGCAAGGAATATGCATCGCTCACAGCCGTTGCCGGAAAGATAACGGGAACCAAATGGTCCGGCCCACGGTTCTTTGGCCTCAATACAAAACGGGTGGTCCAGGATGCATAGACTGCGCTGCGCTGTATATACCTGTAAATCTTCTGAAGAGGGTCTGGAGCAGGCGTTCAATTCCCTGGATGCACAGCGTGAGGCTTGCGAGGCTTATATAGCCAGCCAGAAACATGAGGGGTGGGTTCTCCTGCCGGAACACTATGACGACCGCAGCCGCTCGCCAAACCGGTTCAGACGCGACGCAATGGACAATATCCCGGCCACCGCGTAGGCTTCACGAGTGTCTCGATTACCCTGGGGCGCTGCAGCTCAAAGATGACAAGCTGATCCAGCTTAAAAACCCGGGGCAATTCAGGCTTCCGGGTATATGAGAATAAGCGAATGAATTTGCCTGTGTTTTTGGGTCGTGCCAGGTGCGGGTGCAAACAGGGATCACGGGTTTATGCACACAATTGTCAGGGTCGGAGTGGGGGGCAGGCCTCGCAGTCACTGCGGCGCTGTTCTTTGCTGTTCTGGCGGGGCTTCACGCGGCGCGTCCTGTGGTTGTGACAGCAGATCTGGCCCTGTTGGGGCTGAGTGTTGAAGACATCTGTGGGTATGGCGAAGAGGGCGCAGGGAGGGATTGCCCGAATTGCACGCTCGCGAGCGCTGCGGTTTTGGCAGATCTCCCCTCCGATCATAGCTGGCCCGCACGGCCCATTGGGCAGGTGTTGCCCTGTCAGATCACGCGCGGCGAAGGCAGCCTGTCGGCGCGGGCCTATGATGCACGGGGTCCTCCGGGTTTCACATGACGGAGTTTGGGTCGGGTCTGATACACGGCTCCGAAAAAAGCATGTGAAAAGGAATAAATCATGAAAATGACAACATTTGTGTCGGCGACGCTGGGCGTTGCCGTATTGGGAACTTCCGCGCTGGCGCATGCCTCGCTGGAGCAGCAGGAGGCCACGGTTGGCAGCTATTACAAAGGTGTGATGCGGATCGGCCATGGCTGTGGAGATGAGGCGACGCTTAAGCTGCGTGTGCAGATCCCCGAGGGCGTGATTGCTGTGAAACCGATGCCCAAGGCGGGCTGGTCGCTTGAAACAGTGACGGGGACCTATGCCAACAGCTACGACTTTTATGGCAAATCGTTGACCGGGGGCGTGAAAGAGATCGTCTGGACAGGCGTGCTGGCCGATGCGCATTACGATGAATTCGTATTCCGGGCGAAACTGGATGGCTCTTTGGCCCCCGATCAAACGCTGTTTTTCCCAACGGTACAGGAATGCGCAACAGGTGAAAACGCCTGGATCGAGTTGCCCGCCAGGGGACAGGATCCGCATGATTTGAAGCGTCCTGCGCCAGGCCTGCATTTGATGGCTCCGTCAGAGCATTCATATTAATCATGATCGGGGGCGGGGGTCTTTTGAGGCCTTGCCGGGCCTATGGTGGTTGCGTTACGGTTTCGCATCAATCGCAACGGAAGGATGTGTGCTCTGGCGTTTCTGCGGCGTCGAACTGTGAAGGAGCGGGACCGGACGAAAGCCCCGCTTCCGTCCGTGGCCCCGGCGAGCGGGATGCCGCGGCTCCGGGTTGATCGGCTGCGCCTTGATGCACTGGACTGTCCCTTCCTTCAGGTGGAGTGTACCTGCGGTCACGTGGGAGAGGTCCCGGTGGCGCCGCTGATTGCGCGGTATGGTCGCGCGGTGCGGGCCCGCGATTCGCTCGGTACGGTGCGGTGCTCGTCCTGCCGGAAGCAGGCTATTCACCGGGTTTACGCATTTCGCTGATCTGGTGTGCCGGTCGCGCTGTCAGCGGGTCGCGTCAACCCGCAAGGGTCAAAGCGTTCGGTCGTCACCGCCTTGAAGGCGACGAACTACAGGACGAAAACCCCTCTGGAGCCACTTGCCCAGCCATTGAGACTCCGGCCTGAATACCCGAAATGGATGATGAAATACGCCCGTAGAGACTTTCGGTGTATCCGGGGGTGTATCCGCCCGGATAAAGCGTCTCTGTCAGAAACATCGATTTTCAACCCGCTGATAACACGGCATAAAACCGCTCCAGATCCGCAGGGGACAAAACCGGCGGTGTGGCTGGCTGTGCGGTCGGTGTGCTGCTAACCGGTCTCTCCCGGACTTCTCCGGAAATTCAGGGAAAAAAGCAGGGGGAAAACTGCCCGGGTACAGGAACCTGTCTGTGGCAGTGTGCAGGCCCGCAATTTCCTGCCGGACTCCTGTTCCTGTATGGAATGTTCCTGTGTGGAACCGGCCTGCGGTCGGCGGGCAGGGCAGGGCTGTCCATGGTGTCGTTCCCGGCCTTGCCTGCGGTGGCGTTACAGGGCGGACCGGTCCGGCACATGTCAATCCGGTCATCAGCCACCGGCATCCCGACATCTGTCCGGATGAAACCCGGGGTCGCGCGATTCCCCCGGCCCGGGCCGGAGCAGGTCCCCGTCCCGGCCCGCATGTCCGGCCGGCCTGTTGTCAGCAGCAATATACGCGGGGCGCCGCTCATCCGGGAGACCGGGCAGCCGGATGCAGGGCACAACATCCATGCCCGTCTCCCGCGCCGTCGGCACACGGTCCTGCCCCGGCAACAATGGTGTTGCCCCCGGCAACAATGGTGTTGCCCCCGGCGAACAGGACGGGACCGGTAAAACCGGGTCCCCTGATCGACGCCGCAGTCTGCCGGACCTGATCCGCAGAACGGGTGCGGGAATTCCGCGTGCAGGACCGGAGCGCGCCACGTCGCGCGAAGGTTTTTTTGCCGCTGGGCATGCCGGACCTCCCGACGATTTTTTCAGCGCCGGTACCCCGCAAATTCCGGCGCGACCCCTCCGGCGGTTTCCCCGCGCGTTTCGGGAGGGCCATTTCGTTTCAGATGACCTGTCGGAAAAAATTTCCTGAATGGTTGCAATCGGTTGTCGGCGGCGGAAATCCGAAACGAAACGAAATGCAAAAAAATCGGCACGCAGAAGTAGGCAAGTGCGGCACATAACACCCACATGCGTCCCCGCCGGGAAGGACCCGTGATTTCTGCACACCGGGGGCGGCATCCGGTGGCAGGCAATATGCCGGTGGCAAGGCGTTCCATTCGCTCCCGGCGGCGCGGCGCAGCCTCTTTCGGGGGAAGGGGTGGGCGGAGCCCCTGAAATCACCGGGCGGACCAGAACTGTACGGTCGGGCGGATCAAATTGCAAGCACTGGCGTAATAACCGGGCGGTGATCCCCGGAATGCGCAGGTGGCCCTTTTTTCATTCATTAGACTCGCTTCGCAATAAGGGCGGTTATTTTTGAACGGAGGTATCCCTACCCATTTGGTCAGGCTCTTTTCAAATTCAGGTTTGCCAGGGCCGCTACATTCTTTGCGATCATATCTGCCTGGCCATTATTGCGATGGGTATCGGCGGGTATCGGCAAAAATCCCGAACTTTTTCATGCGGCAAATTCCATGCTCTACGCCGATGCGCAGCTTTGCGTGCCATGTGTTGTCGCTTTTCCGCTCTTTGGCAAGGGGATGGTTCCTTGAAAGCTTGATTTAAAACTAGTTGAATGAATCCAGTAGGTTGTGATTCTGTTGGGTTTGATAGCTGACTGGAGATATTTATGGCCTGGACAGACCTCACCCGCCGCCGACATGAGCGCGCAGGCGGCAAGTATGCAAGTGATTTGACCGATGCAGAATGGGCAATAATCGTCCCTTTACTCCCGGCGCGCAGAACAACGGGCAGACCCCGTACGATTGATTTGCGTGATGTGTTTGACGCGATCCTTTATATCGCGACAACCGGTTGCCAGTGGCGTATGTTGCCCGCCTGAAGCAGCGCGAGGGCGTGTCTTTTTCACTGACGCAGAATAACGGGCTTCACGCGCAAGGGCGCATTCAACGCGCTTTGCATGCAGGCATGCTTTCTTGCGTCTGGATAGCTCGTAGCTAAGCCATGTTTTGTGAGTGCATCGCTAACAAGCGGCTGTTACTATTTCCAAAAACAAGAATTTGGACTGAGCGAGGGAAAACAGGCATGAATGCTGTTGAGATCGAAGAAGCAATATCGGCATTGGCCGAACTGCCTTTCGATGGTTCCGAGTTTCCATTCGCTTTCCTATTGGCCTTTGGCAATAAAGCAACGGCCATCAAAATGTTGCGCAAAGGAGCACGAAACAAGTCCGATCTGGGCGGTGTGCTTCAGACCAATAAGATTCATTTGAAGGTTTGCCCCGAAGGCGAAGCCACAAATTCCCTTGCCGAGCTTAAAGCCAGCTCTGCCACGACCAGGGCCAGGGCGAAATTTGTTCTGGCGACCGATGGCCGCGATCTTGAGGCCGAAGACCTGATCACGGGCGAGACGATCGCCTGCGCCTACACCGACTTTCCCGATCACTTTGGATTCTTCCTGCCCCTGGCAGGGATCAGCACCGTCAAGCAAATCCGCGAGAGCACCTTTGACATCAAGGCGACTGGCCGTCTCAACCGTCTCTATGTCGAGCTGCTGAAGGACAACCCCGAATGGGGCACCGCCGCGCGACGCCATGACATGAACCACTTCATGGCGCGGCTGATCTTCTGCTTCTTTGCCGAAGACACCGACATCTTCACCACTCCCGATCAGTTCACTGGCACGATCGAGCGGATGAGCAAGAAGGACAGCTCCAACACCCATGAGGTGATCAGCGCGCTTTTCCGCGCCATGAACACCAAGGCGGACGATCGCACGGCTGCCAGCATCCCCCGCTGGGCGAATGTCTTTCCCTACGTCAATGGCGGGCTGTTTTCGGGTACGACTGACGTGCCACGCTTCAGCAAGATTGCGCGATCTTACCTGATCCACATCGGCAATCTCGACTGGACGAAGATCAACCCCGACATTTTCGGCTCGATGATCCAGGCCGTGGCCGATGACGAAGAGCGCGGCGCGCTTGGCATGCACTACACATCCGTGCCGAATATCCTGAAGGTGCTGAACCCGCTCTTTCTTGATGATTTACGCGAAAAGCTGGAAGAGGCAGGGGACAACCCGCGCAAGCTTTTGAATCTGCGCAACCGCATTGCCAGGATCAGGGTATTTGACCCAGCCTGTGGATCGGGCAACTTTCTTGTGATCGCTTACAAAGAAATGCGAGCGGTCGAGGCGGAGATCAACGAACGGCGTGACGAGGCCGATCGGCGTACTGAAATCCCTTTGACGAACTATCGCGGGATCGAGCTGTGCGACTTCCCTGCCGAGATCGCTCGTCTGGCGCTGATCATCGCCGAGTATCAGTGCGACGTGACCTATCGCGGGCAAAAGGAAGCCTTGGCGGAATTCCTGCCACTTGATGCAAAGAACTGGATCACTTGCGGCAACGCATTGCGGCTTGATTGGTTAAGTATCTGCCCGCCTACAGGCACAGGCGTGAAGCACCAGGCCGAAGATCTGTTTATGTCGCTGCTCGACCAGGCGCAGATCGACTTTGAGAACGAAGGCGGTGAGACCTACATCTGCGGCAACCCGCCCTATCTTGGCTCAACTTGGCAAAGCAAGGAACAGAAAGAGGATTTGCAGCGCATTTTTGGGGGCCGCACGAAAAGCTGGAAGTCGCTCGACTATGTGGCGGGATGGTTCATGAAGGCGGCAGATTATGGGCTGCACACGCCCACCGTGTCAGCTTTCGTGTCCACCAACTCGATTTGTCAGGGGCAGCAGGTGCCGATCCTGTGGCCGCTGATTTTCCAGACAGGGCACGAGATCGCTTTCGCCCATACGAGCTTCAAGTGGGCGAACCTCGCGAGCCACAACGCGGGCGTGACTGTCGCGATTATCGGGATCTCCAATCAGGCACAGCAAGTTCGCCAGCTTTTCTCCTTGAGTGATGAAGGGAAAACCGTTCTCAAGGGAGCAGCGAACATAAATGCCTATCTCGCCGCTGCACCAAACGTGATTGTGACGAAGGCAAGCAAACCAATCAGTGCTGTTGGCGAGATGACAAAAGGTAGTCAACCGACAGACGGTGGACATCTTCTGTTGAGTCCCGACGAAGTAGTAGCCCTAAACCTCGACTCCGAGCAGCGGGCACGCTTTATTCGTCGCATCTACGGGTCAGCAGAATTTATTCAGGGCAAAGAACGTTACTGTCTTTGGATTGATGAGGAGGACATCGTTGAAGCAGCGAAGATACCTTCATTAGCCGCGCGAATTAGTAAGGTTCGGGACTTTCGGTCGAGTAGCACTAAGGCTGCGACTGTCAGAGCGGCGGAATGGCCTTACCGGTTTGGTGAAGTCCGTCAATCAGGTGATGAGAGAATTATTGCGGTTCCCGCTATTAGTTCGGAAAATAGAGAATTTTTGCCCTGCGGGTTGCTTCCACCGAACACCATTATGTCAAACCTTGCCTTCGCACTCTACGACGCTCCTCTCTGGAATATGGCGCTGATTGCATCACGCTTGCATCTAGTCTGGATCGCCACGGTTTGTGGCAAGCTTAAGACTGATTTCCGCTATTCCAACACTCTTGGCTGGAACACTTTTCCCGTCCCCGAACTGATCGGGAAGAACCGCGCCGATCTGACCCGCTGCGCCGAAGATATCCTGCTGGCGCGTGAGGCGCATTTCCCTGCGACCATCGCCGATCTCTATAAACCGGACGCCATGCCCGAAAACCTCCGCGCCGCCCACGATCGCAACGACGAGGTACTTGAGCGCATCTACATAGGCAGACGCTTCAAGAACGACACCGAGCGGCTGGAAAAACTGTTCGAGATGTACACCAGGATGATGACGAAGGTGGGGGCGGCATGATTGAAGCAATCTTTGGTCTGATCGGTGTTGTCGTCGGTAGCTTTTTGACAATCGCCAAAGATAGCTTTGCGGCTCGGCGACAGCGAAAAAGGGACGGATCGTATTCTGCAATCCGGCTCATTTGTATTCTTCACGAATATGCCGACCACTGTGTTGATGTCGTGTGTGATGACGGCACCTGGCATGGTCAGCCTGCTGGTCGGATAGAGAGCGGCATGTACTATGTTCCGCAAGTCCGGCGGCCAGAGCCACCACAATATCCCGATGACATCGCATGGCACAGCTTACCGGAAAGCCTGATGCATCTAATTCCTGGTTTGCCAAATAAGGCGAGGGCGACAGATCGTTATATACATGGCGTATCTGAATTTGCTGCGAACCCGCCAGACTACTCTGAGTTATTTGAGGCGCGGCAAGAAGGGTATGCAAAGCCAGGTCATGATGCATTGAGTTTGGCTGAACAGCTTTCGGATGAATATCGGATCACGGCGACGCATAAGGCCGATCCAGGTTTCGACTGGGACGCCAAGGCGTTCCTGCATGACACGATAATAAAATTTGAAAAACGACGAAAAGAGCAAGAGGCGCGACATTCAAGTGTCTCAGTGCCCGCCACGCCACCTAATCCTGAAAGCAAAAACAATGAAGAATAGGAATGTTCCCTCGGTTTCCGTGACCTACGCGCAGACTGGTGGCTCAACCAAGTCGAATGAGCTTGGCATGCGGGCGATGCAGGAGCGTGCCTATGAGAAGCGGGGCGAGCAGTATCTTCTGATCAAGTCACCGCCCGCCTCGGGCAAGAGCCGCGCGTTGATGTTCATCGCGCTTGACAAACTGGCAAACCAGGGGATCAAGCAGGCGATTGTCGTGGTGCCGGAAAAGTCGATTGGCGCAAGCTTTAACGACGAGCCGCTGAGCAAGTTTGGCTTTTGGGCAGATTGGCGGGTCGCGCCGAAGTGGAATCTGTGCAATTCGCCAGGGACAGACGGCGGCAAGGTCAAATCAGTTGGGGCATTCCTTGAGAGCGACGATCAAATTCTTGTCTGCACGCATGCCACCTTCCGCTTTGCCGTGGAAAAACTGGGGATCGAGGCGTTCGATGATCGGCTGATTGCCGTGGACGAATTTCACCACGTTTCCGCGAGCGAAGACAGCATCTTTGGCTCGCAGCTCAATGAGTTCATTGCCCGTGACCGTGTGCATGTTGTTGCGATGACCGGCAGCTATTTTCGCGGGGATGCCGTGCCGATTTTGGTGCCCGGGAATGAGGCCAGGTTCGACACCATCACCTACACCTACTACGAGCAATTGAACGGCTACAAATACCTGAAAACGCTCGATATCGGTTATTTCTTCTACTCAGGCTCCTATGCCGACGACATCCTGAAGGTGCTCGATGCGAACGAGAAGACGATCCTGCACATTCCGAATGTGAATTCGCGCGAAAGCACGAAGGACAAGCATCAGGAGGTTGAGCACATCATCGACGCCCTGGGCGACTGGCAGGGAACCGACGATGCAACGGGTTTTCAGCTTGTGAAGACGCCCGAAGGGCAGATTTTGAAGATCGCCGATCTGGTAGACGATGAGGCGGTCAAGCGGGGCAAGGTTTCGGCGGCGCTGAAAGACCCCGGCCAGAAGAACAACCGCGATCATGTGGACATCATCATTGCCCTGGGCATGGCCAAGGAAGGCTTTGACTGGATTTGGTGCGAGCATGCGCTGACAGTCGGTTATCGGGCGAGCCTGACCGAAATCGTGCAGATCATTGGCCGCGCCACCCGTGACGCGATTGGCAAATCACGCGCCCGTTTCACCAACCTGATTGCCGAGCCGGACGCAGCCGAAGCAGCCGTCACCGAAGCGGTAAACGATACGCTGAAAGCGATTGCCGCCAGCTTGCTCATGGAGCAGGTGCTCGCCCCGCGCTTCAACTTTACGCCCAAAAGCCCAAAGAGTGGGCCGGTCGAAGGCTTCGACTATGGCGAAGGCGGCTACGACCCCGCGAAAGAGAATGTGGGTTTCAACGAAGACAGCGGCCAGTTCCAGATCGAGATCAAGGGGCTCGCCGAACCGAAAACCAAGGAAGCAGAACGTATCTGTCAGGAAGACCTGAACGAGGTGATCACCGCCTTTGTGCAGGACAAGACCACCATCGAGCGAGGGCTTTTCGATGAAGAGCTTGTGCCCGAAGAGCTGACGCAGGTGCGCTTGGGCAAGATCGTCGGGGCAAAGTTCCCCGAGCTTGATGCCGAGGATCAGGAGGCCGTACGCCAGCACGCCATCGCGGCGCTGAATCTCACCCAAAAAGCCAAGGAGGTTGCCTTTTCAGACCCAAGCGCTGAGGGCATGGGAAGCAACGCCCTTATCCAGGGCGTCCGCAAATTCGCGATGGACGTGCGCGAGCTCGACATCGACCTGATTGACCGGATCAATCCGTTTGGCGAAGCTTACGCGATCCTGGCCAGGACCATGAGCGAGGAAAGCCTCAAGCAGGTTGCGGCTGTGATTTCGGCGAAGAAGGTGCAGCTTTCGCCTGAAGAGGCGCGTGATCTGGCGCGGCGTGCCGCAAAGTTCAGGCAGGATCGCGGGCGGTTGCCGTCGATCACATCACCCGATGCCTGGGAAAAGAAGATGGCTGAGGGCGTGGCTTACCTTGTGCGCATGAAGCAGGAGGCCGCCAATGGCTAAAGAATTCACCCAGGAAGATGATGCTTTACTGGCCGAGCTTGGCGTCGAGGTTGAGGCCAAAAAAGCCGTCACGCGCACACCCCGCGAAGAGCGCATCCTTGCAGGATTTGAAGAGATACAGCGCTTTGCCGGGGAACACGGTTCCGCGCCACAGCACGGTGAAGAGCGTGATATTTTCGAACGCCTTTACGCGGTCCGACTGGACCGCATTCGCGCGCTTCAGGAATGCCGTGACCTTGCTGAGCCTTTGGATGATCAGGTGCTTTTGACTGGCGCGGCCAAACCACCATTGGCCGACGCCGAAGATCTCGATGATGATGCGCTTCTGGCTGAGTTGGGGGTCGAGGTCGAAGCCCCCCCGATCACCGAGCTGAAACATGTTCGATCGACGGCGGAGAAGAAGGCCGCTGAGGAAATTGCGCACCGCGACAAGTGCGAGGATTTCGAGACCTTCAAGCCGCTCTTCGAGCAGGTGCAGAAGGAGCTCAATACCGGCCTGCGTGACACGCGGCCTTTCGGGCGCAAGGCTGAAATCGAGCCTGGTCGCTTTTTCATTGTTAGCGGACAGAAAGCCTATGTCGCGGAGATGGGAGAAAAGTTCCCGAACGAAAAAGGCCACATAGATGCGCGGTTGCGCGTGATCTTCGACAACGGCACCGAAAGCAACTTGCTTATGCGCTCGCTTCAGCGAGCCTTGAACAAGGACGAGGCTGGCAGGCGGATCACCGAACCAACCGCCGGACCCTTGTTTTCAGATCAAACCATCGACGGGGATGAGGCGAGCGGCACGATCTATGTACTGCGAAGCAAGGCCGATCAACCGCTCGTCGCGGAAAATCGGGAGCTTGTGCACAAGATCGGCGTGACCAACATGAGCGTAGAGAAGCGTATCGCAAGCGCACAGCTTCAGCCGACATTCTTGATGGCCAATGTCGAAATTGTTGCGACATACGAGATCTACAACATCAATCGGACGAAACTGGAAAACCTGATCCATCGCATCTTCGAACCCGCACGGCTTGAGATCGAGATCATGGATCGCTTCGGGCGACCGGTTGTGCCGCGCGAATGGTTTCTTGTGCCGCTGTTTGTGATCAGGGAAGCGGTTGAACGGATCAAGGACGGGACAATTTCCAGTTATGTCTATGACCCCAAGGAAGCGAATTTGAAGAAGGTCAATTGATTGCCGTACCTGAAACAAGCCACCGTGCACACAAGTCTAAGATTCATGTGTGGACGACATAGCCCTTTCAGGTTGAGTGCTTCGATTATCATGTGGTATCGTTTCGATGTAACCATCATATATAGTGGAGAATATTGATATGGTGCGCGTTTTTATTAGCTTTGCAATGGAAGATCGGGTGCTCCGAGATTTTCTTGTTGGCCAGAAGAAGAATTCTAGGAACTTTATTGATTTTACAGATTATTCTGTGAAGGAGCCGTGGTCTTCTCAGTGGAAAACGAACTGCCGAGCTAGGATCAAGGGCTGTGCTGGCATGATCGGAATCATCACAAAAAATACTCCCGGTGCGGATGGTCAGCTTTGGGAGTTGAAGTGCGCGACCGACGAAGGTGTGCCGTTGTTTCTCATCCATGGACATGGAGAGGCCGCGAAGCGGCTTACGACGCTTCCGGCACCGATTTCTGGTAGGAGAATTTACGATTGGACAGAGCCTAACCCGCATTTCCCAAGTAGACATCTGATTTTGCTGTCCTGACCGTGATATTTACTTTATAAATCATGGTGTTGGTTGCTGTGGAGGATGTGTTTCATGAATCACCCAGAGGGTGCGGGCTTGCAACGTGTAGATCGTGTGGATTTCGACCGCCGGGTGCGGCTGGAATTCCGCAGCGCTGAGCTCAGTTCGGATGGCGGCCTTCTGGTGATGCGCGAGCTTGATGACGCGCTCGGTCTGTCCAACCGGGCGTCTGCTGCGATGTGCGACAACCGCCGTGGTAAGAACACGGTCCACCGGCTCGACGGGATGTTTCGGCAATCGGTCTACGGTCGGTTGGCAGGATACGAGGACGTCAATGACGCTGACCGTCTCGCGCTCGATCCCGTGATGCGCCAGGTTGTCGGTGGCCGTGCCGTCGATGCGCAGGCGGCTTCGACCTCGCGGATGGGGCGGTTCGAGACCGAGACGCTGGCCTTGCCGCAGAACCGGGAGGCGCTGGCCGATCTGAACGGTCAATGGATCGACCGGTTTCATGATCGCAACGGGCTCAAATACATCGTGCTGGACATGGACAGTTCGGTCAGCCCGACACATGGGGACCAGGAAGGCGCGGTCTGGAACGGGCATTTCGACTGCACTTGCTATCACCCGAACTTTCTGTTCAACCGGTTCGGCATGCTGGAACGCTGCGCCCTGCGCAATGGCAACGTTCACAGCGTTGGCGGCTGGCGGGACGTCCTCGACCCGGTGATTGCACGCTATGCTGACCGCAAGCCTGGTGGCCGGTTCTTCCGCGCCGATGCCGCCTACGCGATCCCGGCACTCTATGAGCGCCTGGAAGAGGCGGGCTATTTCCACGCCATCCGGATGAAGAAGAATGCAGTTCTGGAAGGTAGCACCGCCCACCGGTTGACACGGCCTGTGGGGCGTCCCTCGAAAACCAGGGTGAAGCGGTTCTACGAGGAGTTCCGGTATCAGGCCGCATCATGGGACAGGGAACGCCGTGTGATCGCCAGGATCGAGTGGCATCCGGGCGAGCTGTTCCCCCGCGTGGGCTTCATTGTCACCAACCTGCCCATGGAGCCGGATGAGGTCACTCGCTTCTACAATCGACGCGGCACCGCCGAACAGCACATCAAGGAAGGCAAATACGCCTTCCGCTGGACGCGGCTGTCGTGCAAGCGCTTCCGCGACAACGAGGTGCGGCTGCAATTGCACGCACTGGCCTATAATCTGGCCACTTTCCTGCGTTGCATCAACCTGCCCGAGGAAATGGCCGACTGGTCGCTGACCAGCCTGCAACTCAAGCTGATCAAGATTGGTGCCCGCGTAGTACGTCATGCGCGCACCATCACCTTCCAACTCGCTGAGATCGCGGTGACCGGCCCAATGGTCAGGGCTATTCTTGCCGCCATTCACCGATTGCGAGCGCCGCCGATATGCGCGTGACCGCGATCCTGACAGCAGTTGAACGAAAGCGGCAGGACAGGTCTGTCCACCGCGCTGAAGAACGGCGACGCAGGGCCAAAATGATGCGGGTTTGCGGACCGACCTGCCCGCATTCGAGCGTTTGGGTCCATGCAAGCGCCGTCCAGGCCCCAAAACGCTTGATCAATAAGCGAAAGCTGGCTATCTTGACGTCCAACGACATGCCACTTGGGGAATGTCGGCCTAATATCGTTTCTTTTCTGGATAGGCTTTAGGAAACGCAAGATGAAAAAAGCTCTTGTTGTCGGTATTGATGACTACGATCCACCTAACCAGCTAGGGGGTTGCGTGAATGACGCTATTGAGCTGGCTGCTCTTTTAGAGGCAAATGGTGATGGTTCTCCCAACTTTGACGTTCGGCGGATGATCAGTAGGGAGGGAGCAGTTACAAGCCAAAGCCTCCACGAAAGCTATAACTGAGCTTTTTAGCGGAGAGGCTGAAACAGCCCTTTTATATTTTGCCGGGCACGGAATTCTGAACGATGAGACCAACAATGGTTTTTTGGTTACTCAAGACGGTTCAAATCCCAACTGGGGGGTGAGCCTAAGCGGAATTTTGCAGCAAGCCAATGACGCACACCCAAAGATAAAATCCACGGTCATTTTACTAGGGTCTGTTGACAATCATCGTGTTGCAATGAGCATGGCACAGAGGTGCCAGTTGGCAGCGTAGCTTGTATCAGTCTTGTCGTATCGCGTTGCTATGCCTCTGAATTCCTTGATCTTTGCGAAGTAGTTTTCGATGAGATGGCGCCACTTGTACATGTGGGTATCGTAGTCCCGTTGAACTTTTCGGTTCGATTTGGGCGGGATGACAGCGGTTGCGCCACGCTCATCAAGGTCTTGCAGGAGCCAGTCGGCGTCGAAGGCTTTGTCGGCCAGCAACGCCCCAAAGGAAGCCCCCTTGATCAGAGGAGCGACCCCCTTCATGTCGTGTGCCTGTCCCGGCAAAAGCAGAAACCGGAACAGGTTACCGAGCGCATCGACCAAGGCCACGACCTTGGTCGTCAGTCCGCCGCGAGAGCGTCCGATAGCCTGGTGTTGAGTCCCCCTTTTGCGCCCGAAGCCTTCTGATGAGCTTGAACAATCGTCCCGTCGATAAGGGCATATTCCAGGTCCGGCTCGCCACTCATGGCATTGAAAAGACTCTCGAACACGCCGTTCCTGGCCCATCGACGAAATCGCTTGAACTGGCTGTTCCAGTTGCCAAACTCTTTGGGCAAATCCCGCCATGGGGACCCTGTGCGTACGCGCCATAATACTGCTTCCATAAACCGGCGATTATTGCGCGCGGTAACACCCGGATCGCCTGCCTTGCCCGGTATAAGCGGCTCAATCTTCTCCCAAAGCTCATCGGAAACAGCCAAACGATTTGCGTCCATCAACACCTCCATTTTGGAAGCTTGAATCAGACTTCAGGCAAAATGGGAACCCCGAATGTCAACAGGCCCTAGATAGTTGCCAATCGGGGTTTGCGGGCGAAGTGCCTGGCTTAGGAAAGAGCGGAGTGTCCGTCATCGGAAATGGGGTGACAATTCTCACGGCATGCCACAAAGACGGTTTTGCGGCAGAGGCAAATGGTCATGGGAAGTTTACCGACATTATGCTCGATGGCCTTGGAGGCGCTGCTAGTGATATTCTTGGCAGAGTGACGCCCGCATCACTCTATGCACACGTTGATCAAACACTTGGGGCGTGGGAGCAGCGCCCTATTTATAAGGCGAATGTCCAGAGTTTTGTGGCCCTTCGTGAAGTTAGCCCAAAGGTGCCAAAAGATGTTCTGCGGCGTCTACCGAAGTATTTTCCCACCGCCTCACACGTTTTCGCCCTTGACCCGTCTTTCGAGCCAGATCGAGGGGAGGAAGCAGAGCGGCTTAAGAGTATTCCTGTAGATGACGACAACGAACGTATTTATCGGGAGCTTCAACAGTGCAACCGCCATGGCCTGGTTGTCCCGTCAGAACATGAGCACATGTGGCACTCAGCAGTTTTCTCAGGTGGTTGCAGGCTGACCGCAACGGGTGCGCATTTCCGGCGACTTGCAGAAAAAAAGAAGATTTGAGGTAGTAGTTATGGCGAAGGTCTTTGTATCGCACAAAAATGTAGATGCCGCGCTTGCAAAAAGAGTGGCACGCCGCATTCGAGTGAATGGCCTCGACACGTATCTCGACACTATTGATAATGCTTTGCTGAAGGATGGGGCGGATCTGGCGGATCATCTTTTGCGGAGGATGAATGAGTGCCAACAATTGGTTGCGGTGATTTCATCATCCACCAAGGATTCTTGGTGGGTACCATGGGAGATTGGTGTAGGGTCTGAAAAGGGGTTTCGGATGGCGAGCTTTTCCGAAACTTGTGTGACTTTACCAAGCTACCTTGAGAAGTGGCCCGCTCTGCACACGGATCAGCACATTGATCTTTATTGCAAATATTCCAAACAAACAGAGACGGTCATGCACCGTCGGATGCGGGAAGTCTCAACGGAATATCGTCGTGTCCAGGTGGGGAAGTCGGAAGCTTTGGATTTTCACAAACAGCTTCGGGGTGCCTTGCGTTAAGGTGGCAGGTTCAGATCGTGCATAAATCAAGACTTACGCACGCCTTTCTTGATCCAATGATATCAATCGCTTGGCGATTGCAAAACTCGCGGGCATAATGGCTGCATGAATTTAATCGGCTACGGATCAATAGTAAGCGTCCGGTGAACCAGCAGTTGCCAGTTCCATGGCATGAGTTCATCTATCCGGTTGATTTTGTGATCAGCGACGTGAGTGAGTACCCAAGTGAGCCATGCTTCTGGATCGACTTTGTTCATCTTTGCGGTTTCGATGAAGGTGTAGGCAATTGCGGCTGCCTTGCATCCGCCGATTGATCCCATGAACAGATAGTTTTTGCGCCCAAGTGCAAGTTCCCGTTCATTCTGCCCATGTCGGATCAGTTTATTGTCAATCGCAGAGTAAAATGGGTCCATGTCGCGGCGTAAAAATGGGCCACTTCGGTTGATGTTTTGTGGCGCTTTTGCACGCGTGCTCGTCACAAAGCTGAAGCGTGCCAAAGCGCATGCTGGCCATAAGGCCAGCATTATTCTGACTGTGATTGCGGGCTGGTTATTTTCGGTTGTTGCGACTGTGTTTGAGCCGATAGCTTTCGCCATTCATCTCGAGGATGTGGACGTGATGGGTTAAACGATCGAGTAGCGCACCGGTCAGCCGCTCAGAGCCAAAGACTTCAGTCCATTCATCGAAGGGCAGGTTCGAGGTTATGATGATGGAGCCGCGTTCATAGCATTGGGATATGACCTCGAAGAGCAGCTCTGCGCCAGATTTGCTGAGCGGTACGAAGCCCAGTTCATCAATGATCAACAGGTTCTGGCTGGTCAGTTGCTTTTGAAGGCGCTGCAATCTCCGCTCATCTTGAGCCTCGATCAGATCATGGACTAATGCCGCAGCCGTTGTGAAGCGCACCTTCAGTCCTCTTTGACATGCAGCCAGCCCAAGTCCCAGGGCGATGTGTGTCTTGCCCGTGCCTGACGGGCCGAGCGCGATGATGTTCTCCCTGCGATTAACGTAATCGCATCGTGCCAGATCCATCGTCAGGGGCTTGTTCAAGCTTGGCATGATCTTGAAGTCAAAGCTATCCAAGCTCTTGGTGCTGGGGAACTTCGCCGCTTTGATGCGCCGTTCAATCATCCGGCGTTCGCGGTCGATCAATTCCATCTCACACAGCCGCGCCAGATAGTGGATGTGATCTTTGTTCTCTGCAGCACAGAGCTGCGCCTGTTTGGCATACTCGCCTTGGAACGTTGGCAGTCGCAGTTGTTTAAGATGATGCCGTAGAAGAATCCGAGGGGCTTCGGTCATGCTGCGGTCCTTCCCATCAAGCTCATGTAACTGGATGGGCGTGTTGTGCCGACATTGGCCTTGGGCAAGTATGGATAGAAGTCCAAATCCAATCGTGGTGGCCGCTTCTCAACCCGACACAGTACAAGGTGTTTTACGGCGTCATAGCCAATTGCACCCATATCTATTGCCTGCTGGATTGCGCCTTGCACAACATCCATTTCGAAGGTCTCCAAAAGGCGCAAGACTTGAACGTATTCTCGCTTGCCCGGCTTACCCATTCTGGCTTCAAGCAGTCGGTGCAGCGTGGCAAATACATCTGGCAAATGCCAACCCTGCAAAGGCGCGGCCTGATCCAGGGCACCCACCTTTTGTTCAAGCAGGGGCAAAAAGTGCAATGGGTCAAAGACCATATCCGCTGATGTGTAGGATCGTTTGTGCCGCGCAATAATCTCATTGCCGCAGCCGATGATAACCTCATGCACAAACCCACGCACATGAACATCGTGGTGCGCATAGGCTACTGGCACCGAGTAATCATTGCTGCGATAGCGCACCATTGAGATCGACGTTGCACGCGTGCTGACGTGATCGCAGGCTTCATATTCTGCGACGGGCAATCCCATCAGAGCATCCAAATCCGACATCAGGCGTGCGCCTATGGTTTGGGTGTGACCCCGCAACGTATCGTCCTGACGTGCTAAACACTTCTCTTCCAAATGTGCGTTCAGATCATCAAAGCTGTCATAGCGAGGTGCGGGAACCATGAAGTTGCGGCGGGTGTATCCAACCATGCCCTCAACGTTGCCTTTATCGTTCCCTCGCGCGGGTCTGCCAAACTTGTCATCAAACAAGTAATGCGACTGCAGTTCCGTAAACCGACGTGTGCGGATGCGCGTCTTATCCCCGAGTATCCGAGCCACGGCGATCTTGGTATTGTCGTAGAGAATGGATTGCGGAATGCCGCCAAAGAATGCAAAGGCGGACACATGGCCATCGCAAAACGCCTCGGTTGTCTCAGCTGGATATCCCTTCACAAACACCGCATCAGAATGTGGCAAGCTCATCACGAAGAAGTGGATCTTGCATTCCACGCCACCGATCACGCCCAGCGTCTCACCAAAATCAACCTGCGCATGGCCCGGCCGATGCGACAACGGCACAAACACCTCTTTGGTGCGCCGTTTTTGCTCGCGCACGTAATAGGTCACCGTGGTCAGGCTGCCGGCATATCCATGCTCATCGCGCAGCCGTTCAAAGATGCGCTTGGCCGTGTGTCGCTGCTTTTTGATCAGGGCTTTGTCTGTGCGCAGTATCTCATCGACCACACCAACATAACCATCAAGCGTTGGCCGCCGAGGCGCTTCCGACCGACGATACCCAGGCGGAAGTTCATGGCGCAGCATCTTCGCGATCGTCTTACGATCTTTGTTCTCTAATCTGTCAATGCGTGTTTCCTGAGTTTCCTGCTTTTGATGTCAGAGGTTGCCTTTGTTCTCTTCGAACTCTGAGGTTCATGATGGGGTTGGCTGGGTGTGGGTCGGCAATGTTGAAACCGCAATCATACCGTTGGTCTTGGCTGTTGCTACAGAATCGGCGCCGTGTCTCACGCCCTCCCTCGGGCATCGTCCCAGATGGGAACTTTGATTTAGGAATCCTCGTTGTCGCCTCGTAAGCCTTACGCGGACTGGAAGTCAGTTTTGTCTCGCATAATGGCATGAAGTATGATTGCCAGACGACGCGCCAGAGCCACTCGGGCCTTTCTCATCGTTGAGCGCGCACCGATTGCGAGGGCCCATGTCTTCAATTTGAGCGGAGCGGCATACCGCGTCAGCATCACATTGGCGGCCTCATAGAGAAGCGTTCTGACGCGCACGTCGCCCCGCTTTGAGATGCTGCCCGTGTAGTCGATTTCACCAGATTGATGCCGTCGCGGCACCAGTCCAAGATACGCCCCCACATCACGCGATTTCCTGAAACGCGACGGATCATCAATTGCTGCGGCAAAGGCCAATGCTGTGATCGGACCGACCCCTGGTACCGTCATAAGGCGCTGGCAGACTTCGGATTTGCGGGTCATCTTTTTGATGTCGCCATCAATGGCTGCAACCGCCGCGAGGATTGCTTCGCGTGCTGCGAACAGTCCGCAAATTGCGGCATGGAGGCCAGGCACTCCATCGCTAACTTTTAGCGCCGCGTTTTTGAATGCCGGAGACAAAGCTCGTGGCAGCCGCACGCCGAAGACGACGACCAGACCGCGGATCTGATTGTCGAGCGTCACACGCTGTCCGACCAGCTTCTTGCGGGCTGCGATCAGCGACCGGATTGCGTGCGCTGACAGTGATTTGACATGGGTCGGCTTGTAGAATCCCGTCCGCGCCAGGTGTGCCAAACCGCGGGCATCATTGCGGTCCGTCTTGTGGCCGGCCAGAGATTTAAGGGCCTGATATGCTTGCCTGCTCTCGATGCAAACAACCGGGACACCAAGCTCCGTCAGCCCATGGTAAAGCATTGGTGCCATCCGTCCCGTTTCAAATACAACTTTGGCACATGGTGGTCCAGAAGCGAGGAAGTCAGCGATCGCTTTTGGTGTTGAGCTCGCTTTTCCTTCACGAATAAGGGCCCCTTCACGATCCAGAATGCAGATATGCGTCTCTTCCATGGACACATCCAAACCAGCAAAATATTCCATTGGTCAGTCTCCTTTTCAATTGCATGTGCATCCAGAATAACAGGGGTAACTGAGTGCTGATCCTGATTACGCCATGTTGAAAAACCGCGCCGCTTCTCGGCCAGACATACCGTCCTTCAAACAAGCACGGCGCACACGACTATAAATATCCACAGAATACATCTCCCGCCCTCCGAATAAACGAAGGGCACAAACTGGCGGACTTTTACTCCGCTACAACTGCGATATGCAGCCGCTTCTGTGGCCCAATATTGCTCCGCGTTTTACAATTTGAAATCACAAAAGTGAGTCAGACATTAAGGCCGCTGGTATGAGTAATCTGATCGCTGTCAAAGGGGCGCTCATATCCTTTGCACTGTATGGCTATTTCAACTGAATGGTCTTCTTCCCGATACACAAAGACATCGATCCCTTGGCGATCTAGCAAGCCGAGGCGACGCGACTGCGCGACACGCGGTGAAAGCACCCCCATTAAGGCTTCCACTTCATTGGCAAAGGCATCTCCGCTCAATGCCATCAATTTATGTCGAGTCTTGCCTATCGTCATTGCTGATTTCCAATTACTCTTAGCGAACAGTATCTTGATCATGGTCGGAATGAGCAACAGCGTGCAAAGCAGAGCAACGCCAATCGACCGGGCGCATGCATAAGAAACTTGACACAATGCTATCATATGATATGCTATAATGTATCATATGGAGAAGTCACATGTTGGAACCCGTTCAGCAAAATCTCGGACAAGGCACAGTCCAACCCGTTGTGGAAGGAGATAGGATTGCCGCAATCGTTAAGGCTGTCGTGCGCGCAACAGATGCGTGGGAGCTATCCAATGCAGAGGCTGCCGCGCTTTTTGATGTCCCTAGCGCGACTTGGAGCCGTATGAAGGCTGGCACGTATAGGGGAGTGCTTGATCAGGACAAAGTTACGCGCGCGAGCCTGCTCATTGGCCTCTTCAAAGGTCTGCGGTTGTTATTCGATGGTCCATTGACTTACGGCTGGCCGAGAACCGCGAATACTGGACCAGGCTTCAATGGCAGGAGCCCTGTTCAGATCATGAGCGAAGGCGGAATCCCCGCAATGATGAAGGTGCGTCAACATATTGACGCACTTCGAGGCGGAGTGTGATCCGAGCGGCAGATCTAGAGGAAATCGAATTTACAGATCCTAAGACTGTTCGCTTGATCTCGACCGCCTATATCGATGAGCCGGCGATGGCACCTTTGGCGGATGATGAAGACGAGCTAACGATCCTTGAAGAAATAGAGGGTCTCACATCAGCCCGCCAAACGATAAGTCTACCGATGCCTGGAGGTTTGAAGCCTGCCGAGCTCTTAACGGAGGCGGACGGGTACGGATGGACCTATGTCAACGCCGCTTTCTGCTATACCCGAGAAACCGGAAATCGGTTCAATGGACCAGATCGTGGCGGGTGGTATGCCTCGTATGGTGATGCGGCGGTTGAGACGGCTCAGGCGGAAGTGTCCTGGCATCTGACGCGGGAACTTGAAGCAACGGGGATGTTCGAAAACGTAACGGCTTATCGGGAGCTTCTCGCGGGGTTCACCGCACGGTTTCTAGATCTGAACGGGAGGGCAGGGGAAGACGCCCTGAGTCCGGATCCTTTTGCCGCGTACACAGTTGGCCAAGCGCTTGCACGCGATGTGCTTGGGTCGGGCGGGAATGGACTGCTTTATCCCTCCGCCCGTCACGACGGCGGACAGTGTCTGGTCGCGTTGCGACCCCATCTGGTGCAGAATGTCAGGCAAGGCGATACTTGGGTGTTCGAATGGGCAGGAGAGCCGACTCCACAAGTCACAAAAGCGTAGTCAAATTTGGGTTTTCCAAAACCAGGACAGACGCTGAGTTAGGCAACGCGACAGCATACGACCACCGCGACCCGATAACCAACCCGAGGCCAGTTTCACGGCACCGATAACGGAGATTGGGGGTTTCTTAACACCAGTGGATGTAGCCATTGCGTAGCCAGAAATGCGCCTCACATCCCGACTTTCGCCACACAGAAGGTCTGAGGGTCGGCGGCTGGTCATCGCTGGTCTTAAGAGTCCAATTGGGTTTCAGCTCCCGCAACAGCATGAGTTCGAGATCGTCGCCGCATCCGCAGGGGCATCGCATGGCAACTGACCAATCGTCGCCATCATCACGACAGAGGTAGATGTGGCGCGACGGAACCGGTGTTGGTGGTGTGTCCCCTTCGACGATGATCAGCCGGCGCTTTGGACCGTGACGTTGCCATAAGGACCGCAGCCAAAACCGAAGTCTCATGCTGCGTCCTTTCGATCAATGTGCGCCAACCCCGGCAATCCAAGCAATGGCTCCTTAAGACCGCGACCCAATTCGTTCATGTGGCCACATGCGAAATCATCATCGGAAAAGTAATCTGTCTCTCCAGCCGCATGAGAGAAGAGGGTGCGCGCAAAGCCTTTGTTGCCATCAAGCCTGTAGGGATAGAGGCGCTCAATCCATTCCAGTGTTGCGTCAGAGGCAGCTCTCATATTCAAAGCCATAACCGAAGGCGCTTCTTCATGTACGCCTTTGATGTATCCAGCCTCAATCTCCTGCTTTGCGGCATCAGGTGCGTTTTCCAGCAGGTACTCTCGCCGCAGACCTTCGGCCGTCACGACTCCTCGATCGGTTAGGTTTGCTCCATCGGGCCTGACGAAATCGATACGACCACAGACGTCCGCAACCTGAGGAAGCCCCTTGCCATTCCGTCGCGTCGGGATGGTGACACCGAGATCGATCAAGGGGATCAGGCAACATCGAGAAATCAGTTCTGCAATGCTTCGCCCGGCCATACTGTCTACGCACGAGAAGAGGATATCTGCCGAGGATGCGGCGATGACCGCATCACGTGCATCAACTGGTGTGTCGATAATAGTGACCCTCGTATTAGGAGCGTATCGCGCTATAGCTTCAGCCATCATTTGCGTCTTCGAGCGGTTTGCATCTGCATCTGAAACGGTCGAGTTGACGATCCGGTTAAGGTTCTTGTGCTCGATCGTATCGAAGTCGATCAAAATCAGGTGGCCGATACCTTTGCGCGCCAAAAGTTCGCCCACAAGAGATCCTGTGCCTGAAACACCAATCACGCAAGCGGTCTGGCGACCAAGGGAATCGGTCATTTGTGATGCGAAGGGCATGACAGGGTCCACAGTTATCGAACCAACATCTGTGATGTTGTTACCAACACGCCAGATTTGGTTGATTCCCATCTCCTTGCCGGTGTCTGCGTAAACACGGGCCTTCATTCCGCCATTTGGTGTCATAATAGCGGAGCCATGATAGAACCCATTAGCTTCGATAGCGGCAAACAGGCCGGGCATGGTTGCTCGATCGCTTGCGTCGTCGACCTTTGAAAACTGCAGCCAGCCGCCCGGATGGCTATGGATAAGTACTATTGCATCGCCATTGTGCTCGGCCAGATCGATTGCTTCTTCGATGCTTGCGCCGGGCCAGCTGATGTAATCAGTCTCACGGGTCGTGCATGAGCAATCAGGAACGTCTAAAATCGAGTTGACGATTAGGCGTTCATGGTCTGGGCCAGTGTATCTGCAAACCAAGATGGCTGCGGATTCCAATCCATCACCTGGAAAGAGCAGGTCTTGAACATGACTATGCTGACTCTCTGTTATAGTGAGACTTCGAGTCATTCTCCAACCTCCTTCAGCAGGGCCGCTTCGATCACGGCGATATGCGTCATCACGCTGTCAGTATCTGGATTCCAGCGTGTCTGACCTTTCAAGTGACGAGACCATTGCTGGTGCGACCTTCCTGCGATTGCGGTCCGAACAGATGTCTGGGCGATCGGCCTGCCTGATGTCAGGGCCAGATGTGGGTGACAATGAAACATGTCGATTTCAGACCGCGGATAAGTCGGAGGTACATCAATCGCGATGTCGACAACCGAGTGATTGTACCCGGTTGGCAGAACAAAGTTACGCAGCAGTAGCCAACGGCGGCCTCCGTCAACGAAGGTCTCCCAATTCAGGCTGCGTTCATTGAGATAAGCTTCGTCCTTTCCTAGAAGAGCGAACTCACGGCGGGGAGCAGTATGCGCCTCGCCGTTGTTGATTTGGGCCGGTGTCAGCCGAAGCTTCTCGATTCCCGGAAGCGTGAGATCGATCGTATCGGTTAGCGCCACCTGAAGCTTTGCTTCGCCTCTGCGCTTCAGGATGGCGATCCATCCCTTGCTAGGATCAAAGCCCGCCTTTGCCAGCGCATCTTTGACCACAACGACAGGGGTAGTCAGCGTCAGCAGCACGCCCTGCACGTTGAGTTTCCACGAAGGTTGGCGAGAGACCAGCCGTTCAAGGCCTGTGCCAGAAAGCCGGACAATGTCGTCGTCCGAAAGTTCTTTGTCTGGCGCATCGGTCCGCTCGAGAAACAAAGCCTCTCCTTCGGGAATGCGCGCGAGAAGCCGGATGAGAGCCACGGAGATCGTCGATGCCCCCCAACTGAAGCGGCGACCGTTTACGACGAAGTTCAAGAGCCGGTCCGTCTTGAAAGCAAAAAAGCGCTACGGACCACGTGCTCGCAGATCAAGCCTATCGTCGATGCCGATTTCGTCCAGTTTCTTCTTGCGGGGCAGATACAGCAACACGTGTTCATCGGCGGGCAAGCGATCAAAGGCTTCCAGAATTTGCCGACCAGTCGGTTTAAGATCGCTCAAGGAGCGCTTTTCGTCGAAGCCATCGCCGTCCCACAATCGCACGCAGTAGTTAGTCGCTTCAGGAATTTGCACGTTTGGCTGGTCGCGCACCCAGTCTTCTATGTCGATCATACTCTGCATGGCAGCAGTCCTTTGTTCTTTGCCGCCGTGCGGCAAGTTTCACTTGCAACTCAGGAAAAATGGACTGATAGTCACCATGAGTCCCGATACGGACTATCTATATCGAGACTTTTTCTAATTCAAGTCCAAAAATGGACTAAGGGAGGAATTATGTATGCCACAACTTGAGTCTGCGGTCGGAGACGACGCGGGAGCCAAAAGGATTCCTGCACTAATCGATGCCTTCGCGAAGCTTTCCGAGGATTGGGAACTCTCCACCGATGATCAGATCACACTTTTCGGATCGCCTGGACGATCGACATTCTTCAAATGGAAGAAAAGTGGAGGAAACCTTCCGAACGACACCCTTGAGCGAATCTCCCATCTGCTTGGCATCTACAAGTCACTTCAGATCCTGTTGCCCGATCCTGATGCGGCAGATGCATGGATCAAAAAGCCAAACACTTTCTTTGGAAACCGCAGTGCTCTTGAATTGATGTTAGATGGACGAGTAATTGATATCTATAAAGTGCGAGAATACCTCGATGCGCAACGCGGTGAATGATCTAGTCGTCGAAAAGATCGATAGGGTGTTTTACAAGCTAATCCCGTCACGGTTCCCACCGGTACCTCTGTATCGACGCATTGCAGGTGGTCACGATGATGAGATTGCTGCGGTCGCGGAACTTCCAAATCCTCGCCTAAAGGAGAAACAACTTTTGCTGGCAGAATTGGGTGCCAGCGAACAAGAAACATCCCCTCGCTTCCAAAATTGGAACCACGCACCGTTTGCATATTCTAATCCAGAGGGAAGCTGGTTCTTCGATAGTTTCACCCGTTGCCTCGAGATGTCACAAGATAGGCAGACCGCCCTTGCCGTTTCAGTTGCAAAACGGGAGCAGTTTCTGAAACGGACGGCGCAAGCGCCCATCGGACTAGATATGCGGATGCTTAGCAGAAACGTATCCGGCTCATTCCTTGATGCACAATCGATCCCAACAGAGCTTACACCTAAAGAGAGACGGGAGCTTGGAGCTACGCTTCTCGACCGAGCCGTCAAGGAAGAGCTTTCCGGCATACTGTTTCGATCCGCTGAACGACCGAGCGGCACGCGAATATGCGTGTTGGACGGTGACGTGCTCGGTCGGGCAATTCAGGGCGAGCACTTCAGATATGACTGGGACGGCGAGAGAGTTGCATGTCTCTACGCCTTCGACAACTCGGGTGACGATGAGGACAACCTGATTGACCCGCGTGATCTTCGCGGTGATGAAATCATCCTAGGGCCTGTTGACATTCGGGGTTCCCATTTTGCCTGAAGTCTGATTCAAGCTTCCAAAATGGAGGTGTTGATGGACGCAAATCGTTTGGCTGTTTCCGATGAGCTTTGGGAGAAGATTGAGCCGCCTATACCGGGCAAGGCAGGCGATCCGGGTGTTACCGCGCGCAATAATCGCCGGTTTATGGAAGCAGTATTATGGCGCGTACGCACAGGGTCCCCATGGCGGGATTTGCCCAAAGAGTTTGGCAACTGGAACAGCCAGTTCAAGCGATTTCGTCGATGGGCCAGGAACGGCGTGTTCGAGAGTCTTTTCAATGCCATGAGTGGCGAGCCGGACCTGGAATATGCCCTTATCGACGGGACGATTGTTCAAGCTCATCAGAAGGCTTCGGGCGCAAAAGGGGGACTCAACACCAGGCTATCGGACGCTCTCGCGGCGGACTGACGACCAAGGTCGTGGCCTTGGTCAATGCGCTCGGTAACCTGTTCCGGTTTCTGCTTTTGCCGGGACAGGCACACGACATGAAGGGGGTCGCTCCTCTGATCAAGGGGGCTTCCTTTGGGGCGTTGCCGGCCGACAAAGCCTTCGACGCCGACTGGCTCCTGCAAGACCTTGATGAGCGTGGCGCAACCGCTGTCATCCCGCCCAAATCGAACCGAAAAGTTCAACGGGACTACGATACCCACATGTACAAGTGGCGCCATCTCATCGAAAACCATTTCGCAAAGATCAAGGAATTCAGAGGCATAGCAACGCGATACGACAAGACTGATACAAGCTACGCTGCCAACTGGCACCTCTGTGCCATGCTCATTGCAACACGATGATTGTCAACAGACCCTAGTGTTCGGCACCTGACATAGGAGTCCCAACGCGCCTCATGCCCCGACAATGACACACAAGACCCCGATGGGAATCCTATGTCAGGTGCCGAACACTAGCGGCATAGACGACTATTCAGACATGCGAAATGTTCAGGACTGCTAACGGACGATCTCGTTGTCACAGACGTCAAAAATGTCATAGTAGCTGTAGCGCGCCAATCAAAATGAGCAATTACGCCAATCAAGTGCGCAATCGACGTGATTTTCCCGGGTATTTACAGGGGTAGGGGTGAAAGCCCCCGCCGAACGAGAGAAGGCGGAAAAAACCCGTGCCGTGCTTGCGGAACGAGAAGCCGCCCGCGCCGCTAAGACCAACGCCGAACGCGACGAAGAAGCGTTTAAAGCCAAATTCAGAGAACACCAACACAGCCGTACAGACGAGCTTATTAGCAAACAGAACTTAACAGAATTGGGCAAGCTTGGTGAGGTGATTGCCGGGGCTTTGGGCATAAGGTCAATGTGCCTGCGCTGGGAAGAAATCGGGCGGCAACCGTCGAAGTTGGATAGACGCAAGAGCGAAGACAAAATTATATACGGTGGCTATGTTGTGCCGGAAGCCTTGAAGCTTTGGGGGCAGGCCGAAGACAACGACCTTGAAGCCTACCGGGCTTCGGTTTCAGAGCCAGCTTAATGCCAAATCAAGCCATGCACACCTATCTAGAAAAACGCGACCCCAGACGGAACCAAGCCCGGTTTTACCGCATGGCCGTGCTGCCAAATCTATTCGGTGAATGGACGCTAGAGCGCCAGTGGGGGCGGATAGGGCAGGGTGGGCAAACCCGGTTGGATTGGTTCGACCGTGAGGTAGAAGCCGAGGCCGCATTGATGACATTGGAAACGGACAAGAGGCGGCGCGGGTATTTTGTCGAGCCACAACAGTTGCCTTTGTTTGGATCGTGACGCGGTAAACCGTGCAGTAAATGAAGCCCCCTTGACGGCAGAACAAATAGGGAACAAAAAGCTAGTGATCTTCTCAGAAATAGGTGGCTCGTGTCCAATCGCACCAAACGTGGATTTATTAAGGTCGAACTGGCTTTGGAACGGCTACGCTCTGGCCGAGAGGGCGCTATTCAAGTGTGCCGTGAAGCCAAGATAAATTCGCCGGAATATCGAGCCGCGCAAGGGCTAGCCGAAGCCGTTGATGAGCTGGCCGGACTGCTAACAGGTGACAAGGGATACTTTCATATTAAGATGGCTCGGGCTGACCAACAGCCTAAGCGGTAAACCCTGCATCCCGCATTCTTTGAAACGAGTAATTTGCCAAGCTATCGGTGACTAAGCTATAATCAAATTATGAACCGCACACTTGAAGCCCGAATGAACGAAGTCCAAGCCTTACCGGAAGCCGATCAAGCACGGCTGGCGGGATTTATCGGTGAATTTATTGATGACGCGCAGGGCGCAGCTCAGTTTGTCGAAGATATGAAAGACCCCAAATACAGGGCGTATGTAGAGGCAGGTGTGGCGCAGGGCGAGGCTGACATACAGGCAGGGCGTTTTGCCCCGGCTCGTGAAGTGCTACCAAAGATCATTGCCGATTTTAAAGCCCAAAATGGTCTATAAAGTTGTTCTAACCGATCAAGCGCAGCAAGACTTTTTAGAGATTATAAAATACCCTCATACCAAGTTTTCACTCGGCGAACGAGTGGCGTATGCAGAGGCTTTACAAGCCTGCTGCTTTAGTTTGGAGTTTTGGCCGAAGCGATTTAAGCGGGTCAAGATTGGCCGCAAATTTTACCACTCGATCACGTTCAAAGCACACCAAATAATCTATAGCGTTGATGACGCAGCCGCGCTTGTTTCAATCGTGACAATTAGAGGCGGTTCAATGCCAAAGCTCACCAGTTTGTAAGCTGGCCACCGCGCCGCTCACTTACATAACATATCAGGCCTTATACGATAAAATTTGATTATTTGCAGCTCTTGGCTACTTGGACTTGCTCGACCGCATTCAATCGGCCCTTAGCAATTGCAATCTGTGTTTCCTTGTCATTACCTGACACAGCGGAGGCGGGAACCCCAATCAAAAGCACGCTGAACACATCACCAGAAGCCACATTCTTTTGCGATGCACTAAGCTTCTCCAACGCTTGCTCTAGGTTCAATCTTTCGGCGGCCAATTGTTGGCAGCTCAGTTTTGTATATGGATTAGGGCCAATATCAGCAGCTACAATCTTTTCTGGTTGTTTCGCGCAAGCCGCCAGAAAAATAAGTGAAATTACCAAAATTCTTTTCATTTTACGCCCACCTATCGAATCTCTTTATTGGAGAGTATCTTTAGTTTTGGCTCAATTAGCATTTATTATGCGTGGCGACCTGTGATAGAACACACCATGAACAAAATTATGGGTGCGGCACATGGATCATCAGGCTTTTTTGGTGTGGCTTAACGAGATCGACAACCTTTCATCGAAACAACGGGCTGAAACCGGACGGCTCGTTGCCGGGGTTTCGTCGCTGGAAAGCGTGATCGATCTCCTTGAGGCGACTGTTCGCGAGGGGCGTATCTGTCCGCACTGCGCTTCGGGCGGTGCGATCATCAGAGGCCATGCAAGTGGCCTGACGAGGTTCTTTTGCAAAAGCTGTCGCAAAACCTTCAACGCGCTGACCGGGACGCCGCTTGCCCGCTTGCGCCACAAGGACAGGTGGGCAGAGTTTGCAGCTTCCCTGCGCGACGGCGAAACGGTAAAGGCGTCCGCTGAGCGTTGTATGGTGGCCGACACCACAGCTTTTCGTTGGCGTCATCGCTTTCTTCAGGCTGTAACGGTCGGTGCGGTCAAGCTGTGCGGGATCGTCGAAGCCGACGAGACGTTCTTTCTGCACAGCCGGAAAGGGGAGCGTAATCTCTCTCGAAAAGCCCGCAAACGCGGGGGAAAGGCCTCAAAACGCGGATTGTCGAAGGAGCAGGTTCCGGTCCTCGTTGCAGTCGACCGATCAGGCACCACCATCAGTGCTGTCTTGCCTGCGGTGACAGCCGAACATCTCAAAACGGTTCTGCAGCCACGTCTTGATGGGGACGCTCTCCTGGTGACCGATGGCTGCACCGGGTACCCGCCCTGCGCCGCAGAAATGGGCGTCAGCCATGAAAGTCTCAACCGGACCGCCGGAGAACGTGTCCGTGGTGAATTGCACATTCAAACCGTGAACAGTCGGCATGAGCGGTTAAAGACCTTTCTGCGCCGCCATCGGGGTATCGCAACCAAATACCTGGACAGCTACCTTCGGTGGTTCCACCTTGCCGTCCTTCCGAGCCACCAAACGCCGCGCGCGATACTTGCCGCAGCAGCAGGCATCCTGCCTGTAATACGCCACGCATAATCAATGCTAATTGAGCCTTAGTTTTCGCCCATGTGTATCTTAAAACACCAATTTTGCGTGTCTCTCTCATCGAGAAATACGGCACTGCCCGTTTGGGCTACCCCTAAGAACCTTGGCTGTATTTGCTCCAAAAATACCATCGGGAACAAGGCCGTATGCCTTTTGAAAAGCAATTAGAGCCGCACGTGTTGTTGGTCCATTCCGCCCATCCGAGAAATTGTTTGGTAAGCCCGAACAGTGACGTTTCAACAGTGACGTTTCAACTGTATTTGCATATTGAGTACGCTCGTTTGGGTTCTCGAATTTGAAGCTCGCACGCCACCAACACATTCTTTCGACTGGCTACCAAGATCACAGCGAATTCGATTTCTTCCTTCAGAAGTGACCACCATTTCGGAAGGTCGTCGATGGCAATGGTACGGGCGACTACCTCCGTGGCATCCGCTTGCGTTTAAGCCCCCAGAATGCGCCACAGCTTGATTTGAAACAGACAAAGAGGCGCTCGTCAGAATAAGCGCAAGCCACAGAATCTCAAAAAATTTCAAAATAAACCCGCCCGAATGAAACGGCAAAAAAGCTACCAGAGACACACGGATTAGAGAACAGGATGGCACCTGTCAATCGCAGAGTAAAATGGGTCCATGTCGCGGCGTAAAAATGGGCCACTTCGGTTGATGTTTTTGTGGCGCTTTTGCACGCGTGCTCGTCACAAAGCTGAAGCGTGCCAAAGCGCATGCTGGCCATAAGGCCAGCATTATTCTGACTGTGATTGCGGGCTGGTTATTTTCGGTTGTTGCGACTGTGTTTGAGCCGATAGCTTTCGCCATTCATCTCGAGGATGTGGACGTGATGGGTTAAACGATCGAGTAGCGCACCGGTCAGCCGCTCAGAGCCAAAGACTTCAGTCCATTCATCGAAGGGCAGGTTCGAGGTTATGATGATGGAGCCGCGTTCATAGCATTGGGATATGACCTCGAAGAGCAGCTCTGCGCCAGATTTGCTGAGCGGTACGAAGCCCAGTTCATCAATGATCAACAGGTTCTGGCTGGTCAGTTGCTTTTGAAGGCGCTGCAATCTCCGCTCATCTTGAGCCTCGATCAGATCATGGACTAATGCCGCAGCCGTTGTGAAGCGCACCTTCAGTCCTCTTTGACATGCAGCCAGCCCAAGTCCCAGGGCGATGTGTGTCTTGCCCGTGCCTGACGGGCCGAGCGCGATGATGTTCTCCCTGCGATTAACGTAATCGCATCGTGCCAGATCCATCGTCAGGGGCTTGTTCAAGCTTGGCATGATCTTGAAGTCAAAGCTATCCAAGCTCTTGGTGCTGGGGAACTTCGCCGCTTTGATGCGCCGTTCAATCATCCGGCGTTCGCGGTCGATCAATTCCATCTCACACAGCCGCGCCAGATAGTGGATGTGATCTTTGTTCTCTGCAGCACAGAGCTGCGCCTGTTTGGCATACTCGCCTTGGAACGTTGGCAGTCGCAGTTGTTTAAGATGATGCCGTAGAAGAATCCGAGGGGCTTCGGTCATGCCGCGGTCCTTCCCATCAAGCTCATGTAACTGGATGGGCGTGTTGTGCCGACATTGGCCTTGGGCAAGTATGGATAGAAGTCCAAATCCAATCGTGGTGGCCGCTTCTCAACCCGACACAGTACAAGGTGTTTTACGGCGTCATAGCCAATTGCACCCATATCTATTGCCTGCTGGATTGCGCCTTGCACAACATCCATTTCGAAGGTCTCCAAAAGGCGCAAGACTTGAACGTATTCTCGCTTGCCCGGCTTACCCATTCTGGCTTCAAGCAGTCGGTGCAGCGTGGCAAATACATCTGGCAAATGCCAACCCTGCAAAGGCGCGGCCTGATCCAGGGCACCCACCTTTTGTTCAAGCAGGGGCAAAAAGTGCAATGGGTCAAAGACCATATCCGCTGATGTGTAGGATCGTTTGTGCCGCGCAATAATCTCATTGCCGCAGCCGATGATAACCTCATGCACAAACCCACGCACATGAACATCGTGGTGCGCATAGGCTACTGGCACCGAGTAATCATTGCTGCGATAGCGCACCATTGAGATCGACGTTGCACGCGTGCTGACGTGATCGCAGGCTTCATATTCTGCGACGGGCAATCCCATCAGAGCATCCAAATCCGACATCAGGCGTGCGCCTATGGTTTGGGTGTGACCCCGCAACGTATCGTCCTGACGTGCTAAACACTTCTCTTCCAAATGTGCGTTCAGATCATCAAAGCTGTCATAGCGAGGTGCGGGAACCATGAAGTTGCGGCGGGTGTATCCAACCATGCCCTCAACGTTGCCTTTATCGTTCCCTCGCGCGGGTCTGCCAAACTTGTCATCAAACAAGTAATGCGACTGCAGTTCCGTAAACCGACGTGTGCGGATGCGCGTCTTATCCCCGAGTATCCGAGCCACGGCGATCTTGGTATTGTCGTAGAGGTTGCTAATGTTCTATTGGTTCCAGTTTTTCCTAGGGCCTGTTGAGATACAGGATTCCCATTTCCATTAATTTCTGATTCAAGTTTCCAAAATGGAGGCGAGAATGTTGAGTGACCGGTTTTTGATAAGTGACGGGCAATGGGATCTTATAGAGCCCCATTGCCTTGGCAAGAAGAGCGATCCGGGGCGGACTGGAGGTGACGCCCGTTTGTTTGTGGAGGCTGTTTTGTGGATCGCCCGGACAGGTGCGCCATGGCGGGACTTGCCGGCTGAATTTGGCAAATGGAATTCGATTTTCACACGGTTCAGATATTGGGTTAAACGGGACGTATTTCATCGTATGTTCAATGAGTTATCCGAAGATATCGACTTCGAATATACGATGATTGATGGCACGATCTGCAAGGTACACCGTCATGGACAGGGCGCAAAAGGGGGACTCAAAATCAGGCCATCGGAAAGTCTCGCGGCGGAATGACCACCAAAATTCTGGCGCTGACCGACGCCTTTGGCAACCTCATCGACTTCCGGCTGATGCCCGGACAGGCGCATGACCTGCTCAAAACACGTGAATTGCTGGCAGATGTTTGCTGCCGAAATCTGTTGGCAGATAAGGCCTTTGACGCGGATTGGCTTCGGGCGTTATTGGCAGAAAGGGGCATTGAAGCCGTTATTCCACCCAAGTCCAACCGCAAAAGCCCAGCTTCATGTGATATGGAAATCTATAAGTGGAGGCATCTCGTCGAAAACTTCTTTCAGAAACTCAAAGAATTCAAACGTATAGCAATGCGTGCCTGCAAAACCGACACCAGTTTCGAAGCCATGATCCACATCGGAGCGACAATAATCCGCACACGATGAATCTCAACAGGCCCTAGTTCATTTGACGCTTGGACATTTGAAAATGTATCGAGCATGGTTGAAGAAGCGCGGATGATAAACCCAGACCTAAAAGCTTACTCTTTTTTGAGCCGTGCAGATATTAGTGGCACATCAAACGACGAAACCGCAGAATTACTCAAAGAATACGAAAATTTCACCTACCTTGACGCTCCGATCAAAAACCGAAAAGCCTTTAGAACTAGCGCTGGTAGTGGGCTATCGGTTGTCGAGCACACACCAAAAGATCAAAAGGCGATAGCTGAAATTAATACACTTTACAGGTATATATTTGATACCTAAGATATACCTATCTTACACCTATTAAGTATCAATAAAACTATGAAAAAATCAACCATACAACGCAAGCCAGTGAGCACGTCTACAAAGTCCGCTGATATCGAAGCCTTTTTAGGAGGGAATGCTACGGCGAAAGAAACCGCGCCGCCACAAAGCTCCAACTCTAAACGAGGGCGACCAAAAGGCAGTGTTCTGAAAGGAAATTTTAGACAGAGTGTACCCCAAACAATTTTAGATGATTTAAGCGCCCACTTATCTACCCAGCCCAACCCACCAAGCCGGAACGCTTGGATTGTTCAAGCGATCATTGAAAAACTTAAAAATGATACCTAATATATACTTTTAAGGTATCATTAAATTATATGAGAAAAATTCAAACAGGCTGCCTAAGTGAACTGAAAAACCTATATATTGGTTGGATTTACAACCCGATTATCGACGTGTGGAATGGGTTTGCCGACTTTCATAACGCCAGAGTTGACACCCAACAAAATACAGATTTTGACGATGACGAAAGCATGACCGCCACGGTTGATGGTAAGACTTACCCGATACGGGAACTGTGGTTTGAAACCGATTTTTTGAAGATTTTAAGCAAAGCCACAGGGCGTTCTGCTAATGACCTCAATCGCGCCAAAAATAAAAAGCTCTCAAATCGCACCTCTAAGCGCCAAAAAGCATCTTAGGCTACCTAGTATACCAAAGACACCAAAAGCGCCTGTACGGGCAAATTTTGAGGGTCTACGCATGAATTTAGATCGGGGGTCGAGGTGGAAATTGGGCGGCGCGGAACATTATTGTTTTTTGGTGGGGTGGTGATGGTTTTAGCTTAGCGACACTTTGCAGCCTGATCTAAAACTTTTCGATTTTCATAGTCAAAACTGAACCCACCGTTTCTCTCGGCGCTTTTTAAAACCCAGCAAAAACCAAAAAGAAAACTAGCTGCTGCTAGGGCCTGTTGACATTCGGGGTTCCCATTTTGCCTGAAGTCTGATTCAAGCTTCCAAAATGGAGGTGTTGATGGACGCAAATCGTTTGGCTGTTTCCGATGAGCTTTGGGAGAAGATTGAGCCGCTTATACCGGGCAAGGCAGGCGATCCGGGTGTTACCGCGCGCAATAATCGCCGGTTTATGGAAGCAGTATTATGGCGCGTACGCACAGGGTCCCCATGGCGGGATTTGCCCAAAGAGTTTGGCAACTGGAACAGCCAGTTCAAGCGATTTCGTCGATGGGCCAGGAACGGCGTGTTCGAGAGTCTTTTCAATGCCATGAGTGGCGAGCCGGACCTGGAATATGCCCTTATCGACGGGACGATTGTTCAAGCTCATCAGAAGGCTTCGGGCGCAAAAGGGGGACTCAACACCAGGCTATCGGACGCTCTCGCGGCGGACTGACGACCAAGGTCGTGGCCTTGGTCGATGCGCTCGGTAACCTGTTCCGGTTTCTGCTTTTGCCGGGACAGGCACACGACATGAAGGGGGTCGCTCCTCTGATCAAGGGGGCTTCCTTTGGGGCGTTGCTGGCCGACAAAGCCTTCGACGCCGACTGGCTCCTGCAAGACCTTGATGAGCGTGGCGCAACCGCTGTCATCCCGCCCAAATCGAACCGAAAAGTTCAACGGGACTACGATACCCACATGTACAAGTGGCGCCATCCCGTCGAAAACCATTTCGCAAAGATCAAGGAATTCAGAGGCATAGCAACGCGATACGACAAGACTGATACAAGCTACGCTGCCAACTGGCACCTCTGTGCCATGCTCATTGCAACACGATGATTGTCAACAGACCCTAGTTAGTAGTTAAATATCTTGGCTCAATTAGCATTGATTATGCGTGGCGTGTTACAGGCAGGATGCCTGCTGCTGCGGCAAGTATCGCGCGCGGCGTTTGGTGGCTCGGAAGGACGGCAAGGTGGAACCACCGAAGGCAGCTGTCCAGGTATTTGCTCGCGATGCCCCGATGGCGGCGCGGAAAGGTCTTTAACCGCTCATGCCGACTGTTCACGGTTTGAATGTGCAATTCACCACGGACACGTTCTCCGGCGGTCCGGTCGAGACTTTCATGGCTGACGCCCGTTTCTGCGGCGCAGGGCGGGTAGCCGGTGCAGCCATCGGTCACCGGGAGAGCGTCCCCATCAAGACGTGGCTGCAGAACCGTTTTGAGATGTTCGGCTGTCACCGCAGGCAAGACAGCACTGATGGCGGTGCCTGATCGGTCGACCGCAACGGGGACCGGAACCTGCTCCTCCGACAATCCGGGTTTCGAGGCCTTTCCCCCGCGTTTGCGGGCTTTTCGAGAGAGATTACGCTCCCCTTTCCGGCTGCGCGGAAAGAACGTCCCGTCGGCTTCGACGATTCCGCACAGCCTGACCGCACCGACCGTTACGGCCTCGGGAAAGCGATGACGCCAGCGAAAAGCTGTGGTGTCGGCCACCATACAACGCCCGTCGGACGCCTTTACCGTTTCGCCGTCGCGCAGGGAAGCTGCGAACCCTGCCCATCTGTCCCTGTGGCGCAAGCGGGCAAGCGGCGTCCCGGTCAGCGCGTTGAAGGTTTTGCGACAGCCTTTGCAAAAGAACCTCGTCAGGCCACTTGCATGGCCCCTGATGATCGCACCGCCCGAAGCACAGTGCGGACAGATACGCCCCTCGCGAACATTCGCCTCAGGGAGATCGATCACGCTTTCCAGCGACGAAACCCCGGCAACGAGCCGTCCGGTTTCAGCCCGTTGTTTCGATGAAAGGTCGTCGGTCTCGTTGAGCCACACCAAAAAAGCTTGATGATCCATGTGCCGCACCCCATAATTTTGTTCATGGTGTGTTCTATTACAGGTTGGCACGCATAATCAATGCTAATTGAGCCAATATCTTTGATATTCTTTCTTTTAGCTAGGGGTGTATTTTTGAAAAACCTAAACCCTTATAAATAAAGGATTTAATTCGCTTAGGGGGGTAGTGAAATCGTGGTTAAATTAGGCTTAGGGGGGTAGTGAAATCGTGGTTAAATTAGGCTTAGGGGGATAGTGAAATCGTGGTCGGCTTTTTAGGGCTATTTAGCCCTTATAAATAAGGGGTTTTTGTATTTTAGGGGGGTAGTAGGGTCGTGGTCAATCTTTAGCGTATTTTGCCCTTTATATATAAGGGCTTAAGCGATTTTTAAGCGAATTTTTAGTGCCTTTAGGGGGGTAGTGCTGGCGTGGTTAAGGGGGGTAGTGAGATCGTGGTTAAAGAGTTTTAGGGGGGTAGTGGAATAGTGGTTTGGGGGGTAGTGGTAGCGTGGTTAATGCTAGCTTAGAGGGGTAGGAAAAAAAATTGACCTACCCCCTATGTGTGGTAGTGTTGAAAGCAACAAACCACAATAAAAATGATTCGAGCAGAAATGGCGACGCTACAGCTCCAAAAATATTTGGAAGCAAACACGATTAAGCATCCTACAGCGTTGCTACACTTTGAACGGCAACTGTCTGATTTTGAACAGGGTGTTTTGTTCTTGTGCGTCCATATCATAGCTAAAACGGAACGTGGGGAGGATGGGTTTTACACCCTAAACAAGAGCCTCGTTCGAGCAGTAATGAGGCAAGAGGGCAATCAAGATTATTCGCGTATATCTCAAGCAGTAGATACGGTTTCTGATACAAAACTTAAGTTCAATTTCTTAGGCCAAGATCGTAAGTTTGACCATTACCGCGCGCCCCTAATTATCGGCCAAGCTGACAGCAAAAAACGAGGCGTGATTGCGTTTGAAGTTCACCCCAGAATTGAGAAATTGATAAAAGACCCAGCCGTGTTTGCACGGCTGAATATCTACTTTATTTCAGCTATTGTAAAACGCGGAGCAATATTGGGCCACAGAAGCGGCTGCATATCGCAGTTGTAGCGGAGTAAAAGTCCGCCAGTTTGTGCCCTTCGTTTATTCGGAGGGCGGGAGATGTATTCTGTGGATATTTATAGTCGTGTGCGCCGTGCTTGTTTGAAGGACGGTATGTCTGGCCGAGAAGCGGCGCGGTTTTTCAACATGGCGTAATCAGGATCAGCACTCAGTTACCCCTGTTATTCTGGATGCACATGCAATTGAAAAGGAGACTGACCAATGGAATATTTTGCTGGTTTGGATGTGTCCATGGAAGAGACGCATATCTGCATTCTGGATCGTGAAGGGGCCCTTATTCGTGAAGGAAAAGCGAGCTCAACACCAAAAGCGATCGCTGACTTCCTCGCTTCTGGACCACCATGTGCCAAAGTTGTATTTGAAACGGGACGGATGGCACCAATGCTTTACCATGGGCTGACGGAGCTTGGTGTCCCGGTTGTTTGCATCGAGAGCAGGCAAGCATATCAGGCCCTTAAATCTCTGGCCGGCCACAAGACGGACCGCAATGATGCCCGCGGTTTGGCACACCTGGCGCGGACGGGATTCTACAAGCCGACCCATGTCAAATCACTGTCAGCGCACGCAATCCGGTCGCTGATCGCAGCCCGCAAGAAGCTGGTCGGACAGCGTGTGACGCTCGACAATCAGATCCGCGGTCTGGTCGTCGTCTTCGGCGTGCGGCTGCCACGAGCTTTGTCTCCGGCATTCAAAAACGCGGCGCTAAAAGTTAGCGATGGAGTGCCTGGCCTCCATGCCGCAATTTGCGGACTGTTCGCAGCACGCGAAGCAATCCTCGCGGCGGTTGCAGCCATTGATGGCGACATCAAAAAGATGACCCGCAAATCCGAAGTCTGCCAGCGCCTTATGACGGTACCAGGGGTCGGTCCGATCACAGCATTGGCCTTTGCCGCAGCAATTGATGATCCGTCGCGTTTCAGGAAATCGCGTGATGTGGGGGCGTATCTTGGACTGGTGCCGCGACGGCATCAATCTGGTGAAATCGACTACACGGGCAGCATCTCAAAGCGGGGCGACGTGCGCGTCAGAACGCTTCTCTATGAGGCCGCCAATGTGATGCTGACGCGGTATGCCGCTCCGCTCAAATTGAAGACATGGGCCCTCGCAATCGGTGCGCGCTCAACGATGAGAAAGGCCCGAGTGGCTCTGGCGCGTCGTCTGGCAATCATACTTCATGCCATTATGCGAGACAAAACTGACTTCCAGTCCGCGTAAGGCTTACGAGGCGACAACGAGGATTCCTAAATCAAAGTTCCCATCTGGGACGATGCCCGAGGGAGGGCGTGAGACACGGCGCCGATTCTGTAGCAACAGCCAAGACCAACGGTATGATTGCGGTTTCAACATTGCCGACCCACACCCAGCCAACCCCATCATGAACCTCAGAGTTCGAAGAGAACAAAGGCAACCTCTGACATCAAAAGCAGGAAACTCAGGAAACACGCATTGACAGATTAGAGAACAAAGATCGTAAGACGATCGCGAAGATGCTGCGCCATGAACTTCCGCCTGGGTATCGTCGGTCGGAAGCGCCTCGGCGGCCAACGCTTGATGGTTATGTTGGTGTGGTCGATGAGATACTGCGCACAGACAAAGCCCTGATCAAAAAGCAGCGACACACGGCCAAGCGCATCTTTGAACGGCTGCGCGATGAGCATGGATATGCCGGCAGCCTGACCACGGTGACCTATTACGTGCGCGAGCAAAAACGGCGCACCAAAGAGGTGTTTGTGCCGTTGTCGCATCGGCCGGGCCATGCGCAGGTTGATTTTGGTGAGACGCTGGGCGTGATCGGTGGCGTGGAATGCAAGATCCACTTCTTCGTGATGAGCTTGCCACATTCTGATGCGGTGTTTGTGAAGGGATATCCAGCTGAGACAACCGAGGCGTTTTGCGATGGCCATGTGTCCGCCTTTGCATTCTTTGGCGGCATTCCGCAATCCATTCTCTACGACAATACCAAGATCGCCGTGGCTCGGATACTCGGGGATAAGACGCGCATCCGCACACGTCGGTTTACGGAACTGCAGTCGCATTACTTGTTTGATGACAAGTTTGGCAGACCCGCGCGAGGGAACGATAAAGGCAACGTTGAGGGCATGGTTGGATACACCCGCCGCAACTTCATGGTTCCCGCACCTCGCTATGACAGCTTTGATGATCTGAACGCACATTTGGAAGAGAAGTGTTTAGCACGTCAGGACGATACGTTGCGGGGTCACACCCAAACCATAGGCGCACGCCTGATGTCGGATTTGGATGCTCTGATGGGATTGCCCGTCGCAGAATATGAAGCCTGCGATCACGTCAGCACGCGTGCAACGTCGATCTCAATGGTGCGCTATCGCAGCAATGATTACTCGGTGCCAGTAGCCTATGCGCACCACGATGTTCATGTGCGTGGGTTTGTGCATGAGGTTATCATCGGCTGCGGCAATGAGATTATTGCGCGGCACAAACGATCCTACACATCAGCGGATATGGTCTTTGACCCATTGCACTTTTTGCCCCTGCTTGAACAAAAGGTGGGTGCCCTGGATCAGGCCGCGCCTTTGCAGGGTTGGCATTTGCCAGATGTATTTGCCACGCTGCACCGACTGCTTGAAGCCAGAATGGGTAAGCCGGGCAAGCGAGAATACGTTCAAGTCTTGCGCCTTTTGGAGACCTTCGAAATGGATGTTGTGCAAGGCGCAATCCAGCAGGCAATAGATATGGGTGCAATTGGCTATGACGCCGTAAAACACCTTGTACTGTGTCGGGTTGAGAAGCGGCCACCACGATTGGATTTGGACTTCTATCCATACTTGCCCAAGGCCAATGTCGGCACAACACGCCCATCCAGTTACATGAGCTTGATGGGAAGGACCGCGGCATGACCGAAGCCCCTCGGATTCTTCTACGGCATCATCTTAAACAACTGCGACTGCCAACGTTCCAAGGCGAGTATGCCAAACAGGCGCAGCTCTGTGCTGCAGAGAACAAAGATCACATCCACTATCTGGCGCGGCTGTGTGAGATGGAATTGATCGACCGCGAACGCCGGATGATTGAACGGCGCATCAAAGCGGCGAAGTTCCCCAGCACCAAGAGCTTGGATAGCTTTGACTTCAAGATCATGCCAAGCTTGAACAAGCCCCTGACGATGGATCTGGCACGATGCGATTACGTTAATCGCAGGGAGAACATCATCGCGCTCGGCCCGTCAGGCACGGGCAAGACACACATCGCCCTGGGACTTGGGCTGGCTGCATGTCAAAGAGGACTGAAGGTGCGCTTCACAACGGCTGCGGCATTAGTCCATGATCTGATCGAGGCTCAAGATGAGCGGAGATTGCAGCGCCTTCAAAAGCAACTGACCAGCCAGAACCTGTTGATCATTGATGAACTGGGCTTCGTACCGCTCAGCAAATCTGGCGCAGAGCTGCTCTTCGAGGTCATATCCCAATGCTATGAACGCGGCTCCATCATCATAACCTCGAACCTGCCCTTCGATGAATGGACTGAAGTCTTTGGCTCTGAGCGGCTGACCGGTGCGCTACTCGATCGTTTAACCCATCACGTCCACATCCTCGAGATGAATGGCGAAAGCTATCGGCTCAAACACAGTCGCAACAACCGAAAATAACCAGCCCGCAATCACAGTCAGAATAATGCTGGCCTTATGGCCAGCATGCGCTTTGGCACGCTTCAGCTTTGTGACGAGCACGCGTGCAAAAGCGCCACAAAACATCAACCGAAGTGGCCCATTTTTACGCCGCGACATGGACCCATTTTACTCTGCGATTGACACCCCTGAACAATGAGGCCTCCGACAATCTGCAGGCCTGCGGTGGCCACGGCCAGCGCCGTGGTGCCGGCTGTCACACCGAGTGCACCCAGTACATGGGGTGCCAGAACGGGCGCGGCGACAACAATCGCGATAGAGAGCACGGCGGCGACGGGATCACTGTCGCCGCCGTGCAAGGCCGGGCGCAGGGCGAGTTTCGCGCCTGCCGGTAGAGACTGCTCCCAACGGGCGTGCGGCACAGGCTCCCCGTTGACAGCGGCGGCGATCCTCCCGGGCGGTATATCGGGCAGGCAAATGCGACACGCCCGGGTAAGGGAGATGCCCGCCGGCAAGGTGACAGTCCGCACCCCGTCGCGGGTGAGCGGGTGCGGCAGGACATCCGCCACATATCCCGGTTGCGGGCGGTTTGCAAACGGCGCGCAACCGGGGTTTCCGATACGGTCAACCATGATTTATGTCCAGCGATACAGCCCGGTCAGTGTCAGGCCCCGGTGTTTGAGACCGGCCAGCGGATCAAGGCGCGGGCGCTGGCCTTCCATGCGATGCAGCACATATGCCTGTCCTCCTGTCCGCGTCCACAGCCCGATGTGATGTCCGATACAGGCCCTGCGACCGGCGGCGCACATCAGGACGGCATCCCCTTCGGACGGCGATGTTCCTTCAAGAGAGACGGCGAGGTGCTCCGCAATGGCGGCACCGATCGCCCGATCCCTGCCGCGCAGGCTCCCGGGGCTTCGGGGAAGAGAGATGGTGCGCGCGAACATGCACTCCAGGATGGCCATAACATAAGCCGCGCAATCTCCCGGCGGGTTCCTGTGCAGCGCAGCCACCGCCCAGAATGGATCGGGCGGCGGGGCCAGGGGCGCAGGTGTCATTGTGCTTCATATGCGGCTGTGATGGCCGCTGCGCGCCCGGCCCCCTTACTCAATACTGTTTGCACGTCACTTGCGGCATCGAGGGGCACCTGCACTGTTTTGTCCCGCCAATCCTCAAGCAGGCTGGAGACGGGTACAGCGGCGGCACGGATCTCTGCGATTGTACTGGCGGTGGAAATCGCCTGTGCGAGGCGCGCCAGCCCGGACAGCGCGACAGTGGTCAGATCGAGGCTATCAACCAGCCCTGCCTCGACACCGCCTGCGGCGGAGAGTGCGGCCTTGACCTTCTTCTGCCGGCTTTCCTGCCCGACCATCGTTGCCTGCGCCGCAGAGATGGCTTCTTGAGGAACTCCGGCCTCCGCCAGCTCGCCGGGTGTATAGCTGATATAGTCCAGGCCTTCGTGGGTGAGTGTGAGTTTCATTTTATGCTCCTTTTAAAGGGTGGCCACGGTTGACCACAGCAGATTGGCTGCATCGACTTTTGGTGTTCCGGGTGCCACACCGCTGATCCAGTGCCCCGCCATGTCGGAGACCGAGGAGCTTTCGATGGCGAGCGCATAGACCACAGCCCCCGACATTAAAGCGATGCCGCCCCCGTTTTCCCGGCCTCGCAGACGGCTGTTAAAGGCGCGCAGCGTCAACTGCCCCACGCCGGTCATAAAGGCGGGTTCCTGCAGCCCGGCCGCTGACAGCGCGATGTCGACCTCGATATTGTTGAAGAAGAAGACCGCGTCCGGATCGATCATCTGGATCCAATATGCGCCCGCGCGCACCGGGGCGTCCGGAAGGGGGTTCGGGGCCTGAACGGTCAGAGTGCGTCTGTCATCGCCATCCGAGAGCAGCTGAACCATCCGTGCATAACAAACAGCGCGCAAACGCGTCCACTGTGATGTCGCTCTTGAGATGTATAGTGAGCGTTCCGCCTGGCGGTGACTTTCTCAGGGCGGCGGTGAGCGTTTGCAGCGGCGCGGCGTCGGTGCCTGCCGCGTTGTCGTCGCCACCGGCATCAACATACAATTCTACTTCCCCCGCCCGGTGCAGATTGGCTTCCAGTGCCTTGTAGCGCCTTTCCGCGGCGGCGGCGGAGGTCGCGGCGGCGGCGGCACGATCTGCCTGCGCGGACAGATCCGATGAGACAGGGGCTGCGGGATTGATCGTGACCCCGCCGCCTGCGGGGTTGAGAGTGACGGACATCAGATTGCCTCCTTGAGAATGATTGTGAAAGTCTCTGTCGACGCTTTGACACCATTCCCATCCGTGAATGTGATATCTCCACGCCACTTGCCCGGTGGCCATGCGGCGGTCTGGCGCGCGGTGGCCGAGAGGGTGAACAGCCCGTCACCGGCATCGGTCACGCGGCAGGTCAACAGGGCCCGTGTTCCGCTCCGGTCATGATACAGGGCCGCGTCAGGGGTCCAGTCAGCAAGGTTGCGCGCAACCCCCCCCCGTCCCGTCCGGGGCGGGGGGTGTGTGATGCGCCTGGGCGGGCAGGCTCAGCGTGTCCCCCTGTTTCAGTGCGATTATGTCAGTCATTTGCGCTCCATCCTTTCAAAACAGCGCGGGAGATGTTTCCGGGTCGTGGCGCAGACCCACAGCGGGCCTGTCAAGCAACGGGTCATAGCCGATGATCGCCGTTACGCTTTGCTGATCGGCTCTGATCTGGAGCACATCCAATTGAGCCTCCCAGTCGGGATCCCGTGCGGCGCTGTCTCCGTCCGCCAGACAGCGCAGGACCCGGATACCTGCACCCTGCCCACCGCCTGCGCGATCCAGCCAGATCATGATGTCGCGTCCTGCATTATCGATGCGCAGTTCCGCACGCGGGGCCCGGCGCTCTTCATCCCTGGCCAGACGCACCGAGAACGCCAGCGCCATATAGGTCTGGCCTTCGATCTCGCGCGCGCGGCCATCCGCCACCACCCGCACGGCATCCGCCAGGTCGGGATGCGTGATTTCCAGCGCATAAAGGATCAGATCGTCCGGAGACAGGCCAACAAGAGCTTCACGACCGGCGGAGGTTAATGTCACAGGACCTCCTCCAGCACCATGTCGGCGGTCCAGTGGCGACGACCTCCCTTGACGGTACCGCGACAGCTCACGGACCCCGATCCCCCGCGCAGCCGCAGGTGGACCGCATCACCGGCAACCGGATCGGAGCCGTCGAAGGCCCCGTGTCCATGGGTCTCGGCCCAGGTCCGGAAATCTCCCATATGCGTATCGCTTTCAAGATGTACGGACACCTGCCAGAAGCGCAGGGCCGCACTGCGCGCGCGGGCCTGCCGGACCGCACCACTCTCAAACGCCGTGCGTCGGGTATTTTCATCCTGACCGGCCACAATGCCGTCCGCGATGATCCGCGCATATGCAGGCCAGCTTGCCATCAGAACCCATCACCACCGCTTGATTGGCGGCGCAGCGTCTGGGTGACCTGTTGTGCAATCGCCCCGCCGCTTTGCACATCTTCGGCCACAATCGCGACAATGAGACCGCGCAGCCCGTCTGACCGGGCTGTTGCAGTGGCTGTCTTGGGCGCACCTTTGTTCTCGACATTCACGGTGACATTGGCGGGGCGCACGTCGGGACCCGCCTCCATGCCTGCGGCACCCGGTGCCTGCGTTTTATAGACGGCCGGAATGCGCGCGGGGTCGATCCCCGCTGCCCCGCCCCGATGATATCGGGGGCGGTCTCTCCGGCGCAGCATTTCGCTCAATGCGGCGGACTGATCAGCGGTCAGCACCGCCTCACCCTCCAGCAGGATGGCGGGCACTTCGCGTGCCGTGCGCCCCGCTGTGGCGGCGGAGGCCGCAATGATCGCCTGCGCCCGACTGGCCACATCCCCGGCCACACCCCCGGCCACGCCCCCTGTGTGAAACGGTCTGCCCCGGGGCCGCACCGCCGTCGTCGGTGCCGGTGCCGTGCCGCCGCCAAAACCCCCGCCAAAACCCCCGCCCAAAACCCCGGCCAAAGCATCGGCCAACGGGCCGGTGATATTTTGGCGAATGGCGATGCGGGCAAAATCGGCGATGATGCTGTCGACCAGATCCCCGACCTCCAGCTTGCCCGTAGAGACAAACTGCACGAGAGCATCTTCCAGGCCATTGAATGCCCCGCCGACGGCGCTTTCGATCTCATTGCCCGCAAAGCTCGCCTCCTCGGCATAGCCCCGCAGTCCAGCGCGGATGGCGTCTACGCCCTGCGGTCCCCGGCTCAGCGCGCGCTCTATTGCGATAGCCTCTTCGGCTGCCGCATTGACAGCGGCTTCCAGTTCACGCACCTGTGCAGCCGCTGCAGGGTTATCGCCGATTTTCGCAATCGCTGTCTCCGCCAGCCGCGCGGCCTCTGCGGTGGCGATAAACCCCGCCTCTTCCCCGCCCCCCAACCCTTGCAGGCGGATAGAGGCGATCTCTGCACGGCTCTGATATTGCTCCAACGTCTTGATCAGGGCTGTGGCGGGATCATTTTTACCACCGCCGCCACCGCTGCCGGAGATTGATTTGCGCAGTCCGGCCTCGGCCTCGCGCGTGCGCGCGTTGATACGGGCCAGGGCTACCGCGTTATCTCCGGCCGCCCGGATCGCTTCGGCATCGAAGCGCTGCGCGGGGTCCAGATCCGACCGGCCCGCCGTGGCCGCCGCCTGTAATGCCAAGGCACCACGCTCCGCCAGCTGACGTGCCCGGGCCTCCGGGTCGCCAACCGTGGCCTCGCGAATACGCGCCACCGCCAGAGCGGCCGCCTGCACCCCCGGTAAAGCGGCCAGCTCATCGCGGGCGCGCGCGGCCTCATCCGCCAGCGCCTTTGCGGCCTTGATGGCAACGCCAAGGCCCAGATCACCCGTCTTGAGCGTCCCGAGCCGGCGTGCCTGGTCTTCGGCTGCGATCAACCGGTCGATCAGTACGTCCAGCGCCTTTCGTTGATCTGTGGTGAGGTCTTCACCCCCCAGGGCATTCTCCAGGACTTTGCGCATGTTTGCGACGGCGTCGGAAACTTCATTGATATCATCGCCGTCAAGAGCGTTGCGCAGATCAAGTGATGCCGATGACAGTGCCTCTGTCTGTTCACCGGCAAGCTGTTCACCGGCAAGTCCGAGTTCATCTGCGTACCGGCGCAGGGCGGCGGACATGGATTCGGAGGCCTCCATAACGGCGAAGCTGGTCCGGACCGCGCCCTCGTTGAACAAGCGCAGCCTGATGATTATCGTGTTCAGAAGGGTATCGACATCTTCGATGTTGTCCAGATCGGCATCCTTGACGAACCCTGTCGGGGTCTCTCCAAAGGTGTCTCGCAGATGGGCTTTCACGCTGTCGTTGTCCGAGACGTCGAATACATCCAGACCAGCTTCGCGAAGCACGTCACCGGAGCGGTGCACGGTCCCTTGCAAAATATCCTCGAAATCCGCCGCCACCCGGTCCTGTCCGGCGGCCAGCGCCTCGGGCAGACTGTCCAGCAGGCCCTTTCCTGTCGCGCGCAGTGCATCCCGCGCTTCACGCTCCGCCAGCTGACGCTGCGCGGCCAGAAGGTCCCGAACCCGCGCTGTGACAACCCCGTAACGCTCGGCCAGATCCTCAAGATCACCGCCAAGGTCTTTCAGTCCCCGCAGCCTCTCCGTGGCATCCGCGAGCCGCGATGTGGCGTCGGACGCACTCTCCGCTTCCTCGCCTGTGCGCAAAAATGCGGCACCGAGAGGCACGGCAATGGCCGCGACAGCACCCAGAACCGCGCCAAGAACGCCAAACCCACCGAGCAATTGCGGAAGCTGCTGGGCCATCGCCTGGCTCGCGGATGTGCCTGCACCCACCTGGACGGCGAAGTCACCCACCTGCCACGCCGTGTTCTGGATCTGTGGGCGCAGGTGTCTCATGCGCTCACCCAGGGCGCGCGATGCAGTGCTCGCCTGCCCGGCGGCGGCCCCTGCCCGTGTGGTCCGTCCTCCCAGCCCCTGCGCCGCATCGCCCGTCGCATCCAGCTCGGCCCTGGTCTTGCGCAGGACGGCCAGCGCGTCGCCTATATCGCCACTGACGCGCAGGGCGAGGTCGATATCCTGCGTCATTGCATCAGGCCCCGCACCAGACTATGGCCCGGCATCTCGATACGGCGCGACTGTCCTGCCTGCCAGATCAGCATGATCTGTCTCCATGTCAGTGTGGCGGGGAGGCTTCGGATATCTCCGTGCCCGTCGGCTGCAAGCTGCTCGAGGACGCGAGAGAGCGCGATACGGTCTCCACCACCCCCTGGCCCAGTGCCTGGGCCACCAGGCGGCGGATAAAAAAACCCGTGTTGACTTGCCAGACCGCCGATTGCAGCGCATGGGCCTCGGTGTCCGCAAGCGATCCAATCCATTCCACCGATTGCCCGCTGGCCATAGCGCAGATGCGCAGCCAGATATCCGCATGCGCCCCCAGCACAGCGCCGGTGCGCACGGCATCGGGCTCTTGCGCCGTGTCGCCCACCTGAACCGCAAGATCACGGATCAGGGGAGCCCCGATCACCTGAACATCGAGGCCCTCGCGCATCCGGAACTCGCGCACTGTTATCTCCACCGCCGCGCCGGTGTCCGGATCGCGCAGTGTGATTGTTACATCCGGATCAAGGATGGCGAGGGTCTCCGCATCGTCGCTCATCGCAGGTCCTCCCCGTCGATCATCATCGCGGCGGAGCCGTCCTCGGGCTGCCATATATTGGCGCTGAGCGGGATCCGCTGCTCCGACCGCCCGGTGAGCGTCCAGTCACCGTTTGGGCGCAGCTTGACGTCCGGGCAGTAGATGTTACGGCCCTTTGATGCCGGATTGATCGTCGGAGCGTGCTCGACGTAGCGCAGTGCGCCCGTGACGACCCGGGCCTGCCCCACAGAGATGCGGGTCGCGGCGTCGATCGTATAGGACGCGAGGATTGTGGTGTTGGCGGCGATACCATCCGCCCCGGCATCCAGAATGCGAATTGTGCCGGATCCCGGATCGGCGCGGTAATGGGTATTGAGCGTGTAGGCTGTTCCGCCGCGCAAAGGGCGCAGGATGAGGTCCGAGATCCGACGGCCCCTGGCGGACGGGAGCCCATACCATGGGCCGCCATCCAACAGGCCGACGGCAATCCGCTCGCCTGTCACCGTTGTCGCGGGCACCGGGATCGTATCCGAGGCGAACAACAGGGCGATATTGCCCAGGGACATATCCCGCAGCACCATGTCGATCATGCGCTCGGTGGAGCGTACCGCGTCGACCAGCACGCGCGGCACCCCCGAGCCTGACTGCACCGTCACGCGCTCCTCGTTGATCCGGAGCGTTGTGCTCTCGGCGTCCCCGAGACAGCGCTCCGCTCCGGGCGCGCCGTCCTGTGTGGCCCGGGCAAAATAAAGTTTGCCGGCACCGATGATGAAATTCTGCGCCATCAGTTACACTCCCTTGATGTTCTGTATTGGCAGGTCCATTCGTCCTGCCAGATGATACGACCATTCTCGATCTCGGTGAGACGTCCGGCCACAAATGCCAGCGGCCCGGTCACCCCATGGTTTTCCGGTTCCGGGGCCGGTACCCAGCCCAACAGCTTTTGACGGGTCTGCCCCAGTACGTCAGCCAGCGTTTTTTTCGCACGGGTCCTGCGTCCGGACGGGTCATTGGCAGCGTCAACGACAAGCACCACGCCGATCCGCATCTCCACCGCGAGGGGAAGAAGGGTCTGACCGGGGACGGACTGAGCGGACAAGGCGCGTTCCGTCAACGGCGCAACGACAGCGGACGGCGGCTTTGGGGCATCCACCCGCGCCACGTCGTAGACGTTCAGCACGTCAACCAGCGTCTCAAGCGTGCGAAGGCGTTCGGCAACCGCATCCACGGCGGCAAAGCCGGGCCATGCCGATGCGGAAACAATCATCGCAGCGTCTCCGCCAGCATGCGCGTCGCAATATCAAGAACGGCTGTCCGGTCATCGCCGGAAACGCCCAGATATGGCCGGGCGGGCATCGTGACGCTGTGCGCCCCGATTTGGGCATTCACGATCCGGATCAGCCCGGTCTTGCGTCGCGCCGCGTTCCTGCGGGATATGAACCGACCTGTGTCATCGTCAAATTCAAGGGTCTGTTTCCGGGCTTTCTTCCTGATGGTGCCGCCAAACTGGTGGATCGCGGCGTAAACGACATTTGTGCCCACCTCGACGCCGGCGGCATCGGCGCGGTGTGTGATCGACTGACGCAGGCGCGCGGAATCTGTCAGGGTCTGGCCCCCTTTTTTGCGCGCGCGCCGCGAGGGTGCCCATTTTGTGCCGTCCGGACCCGTTTCCGTCTCGAAGCGCCGCAGGACCGCGGAGGCCAGCATCTGGCCGATTTCGTCATACATCTCGTATGGGTTGTCCAGGGCCGTGACCGCACGCCCCAGAGCCGCCCGGGCCCCGGCATCGTCCCATTCGACATCGATCCGGACACCTGCCCCGGCCATCACGCAATACCCTCCACGACGATTGATCCTGTCAATCGTCTCGCGGATCCGCGCAGGCGGGGCCTTGATTGCAGGGCCAAAGTTGCGCCGTGGCGGTTCCGCACCATCGCCACTGCGCAGATAGCCCTGCGCCGGACGGGAGAGCTGATCGCGCGCGGCCTTCGCCGCGTCTGTCACCGCCTCTTTCGGCGCGTCGTCGTAAAGGGCCAGCCGCGCCAGGGCACAGGCAATGGCCTTGAGGGATGGATAATCACCCTGTGCAAGAGGCAGGATATATTCCCGGGCAAGGGCTGCATCGATTTCGCCCGCCGCGTCCGACAGCACCGCCGCCAGACGTGCAGCGGCATCCTCTGCATCATCCTCTGCATCATCACACAACAGACGCGCAATCTCTTCCGAACCATAGCGGGCTTCAAGATCATCGCGGGTCGCATAGGCCATGGCTCAGGCGACCCCGTCCGGGGTGTCTTCAGTATCCGGACCCGCAGCCACAGGACCGGCGTACGGAACCTTTGCGTCCCCCGACGCAACCAGCGCGGCCAGTACGTCCTGCGGAAGATCCAGCGGATCGCCCGGCATATAGCGCTTGCGCGCATATTGAACCGGATTGATCGCGACACATGCAGGGGCCGGTTCGGCCGCTTTGGATGCAGGAGCCGGTTCGGCTGCCTTGGATGCGGGAGGTTTGGCTGCTTTGGATGCAGGAGCCGGGTCGGCTGCTTTGGATGCGGGAGGTTCGGCTGCCTTGGATGCAGGAGCCGGTTCGGCTGCCTTGACTGTTTCGACCATTACGCCCTCCCTACGCCACTGCGTTTTTGAACAGGTATCCCGCCCTGGCGGCAATGATCCGCTCATCGCAGGTGTCAACAACCCGCAGGCGATGCCCGCCGCGCGCGCCGCGCGCAGGGTCAAAGACGGAATACACCTCGCGCCCACGATAAGAGGCTGTGATCCCCAATGTGGGCGGGCCATTGGGCGCTGCATTGGGATCGGCACGGTAAAGGAGTGCGTTCTTGCCCCACACGCGTTTCAGGCTTGCCTCCCGACCGGGGCGGGCCGCATTGATCCAGGCCTGGCCAACAACAATTTTCACCTCCAGCAGATCCTCGACCATCATCCGCGAGGCGATGCCGCGATCCCCTTCATTGCGGTTGACCGATTTCAGGATCGCCGGGTGCGTGCGCAGATCCTTCCAGACCTCCGAACCCATGCAGAAATGTGTTGGCTTGACGATCATGCTCTCGACCGCATCGACAATATCGGCCACGGGATCACTGTCGTCATGACTGGCGGACCACTGATCATTGCCCGCCAGTGTGACTTTGTTGTCCGCGCCGTATTTTGCGGCGTCGAACACCAGATCCGCCACGCGCTTTTCACGATCGATCATCAGCAGATCGGTCAGCATCATTGTGGAGCGATCTATCGGATCAACCGTTGTGGGCGGCGCGTTGCGCACATCATCGTCGGGGATCAGATCCTCAAGCGAGTAATCCTGACAGGCGCCTGATTTCTCCTCCGCCGAAAAATGCACCATAACGGGCGTCCCGCGCCGACCGACACGCGTTTCGGGAACGCTGAAGCTCTCGGCCAGCGGGTATTCGGTATAGCGGTATTCCTTGCGCCCCACATCGACCCGGGGCAGGACCATATCGGCGATACAGCTGTCATTGCCATAGCCCACCGCGGTCGCGGTGCGCTCGAAGTCCACAGGGTACGTGGAAATAATGTTGTCTGCCATCTGTCAGGCCTTCCTTACATGCGATGCTGCGACAGCAGCACGGGAATGATGTCACCGGCAGCCGTGGCGGCCTCCAGAGCAATGCCCACCACACAATCACCGGTGGTGTCGGTGGCTGTCGCCTTGCCCTCGGCATCGGGTTTCAGCGCCGTGCCGCGCATGACAGCGCCCCCGGCCTCAAGGTCGGCGATGCCCGCAATATGCACATCCAGGATCTGCCCGGACCCGGTGGCCACCTCACCGGAAATGCCTATGGGCCGCTCTCCCGCTGTTCTGGCGGAGTCCGCGTCCGCCTGGACCGCTTCCCCGCCCTTCGAGGTTCTCAGCCGCACGATGCGGCGCGCGGCCACATCACCGAACGCCTTGAAAGAGACCGTTGCAACAGGTGAATGTCCGGCCATTTCAGCGACCTCCCTCTGTCACCTGACGCACCGCATCCGCGATGGTCATTGTGCCTGTGGGATCGCTCCCCATCAGCGCCTTCGCCGCCAGCGCGACATGCTGCGCGGTTTGCCCGTCCCGCATCACAGGAGCCTGTGCGCCACTCATGGCGATCTGGCCGGGACCGGCATATTCCGCCGTGTCCGGTCCGCGCACGGGCAAGCCGGACAGGAAGGCCTGCAGCGCCTCCCCGGGGGTTTGGGGGGTGGCTGACCCTGCCAGCCGGATCGAAGCGGCCTGTCCGGAGAGCGCCGCGAACAGCGCTTCCAGCGATGCGGCCTCTGCGGGCAATACCCGACCTGCGCTCACATGGGTCCCGACACGCTCATGCGCCTCGGACAGACACCGCTGCGCCGCCGGTTGCAGACGTTCGGTTGCCAGTTGCGCACGCTCTGCCGCCAGTGCGGCCTGCTCCCGCGCAAGACCCGGGTCAGCCGGAGGGTTCGGGGCGGCGGCAGGGTCGGGAATGGGCGGGATGTCGTTCATGATAGATGTCTCCTGTGTAAATCGCGAGGCGAGGGACGCGAGAAAGTCACCGTCCTCCGGCTCCCCGAGGGCCTGGATTTCGGTCAACGCCCAGTCGGGCAAAATGCGATCCGCCTGTTCAATCGTCGAGCGCTCGATAACCCACTCGCGCAGGCCGCGCAGCGCCCGTGCCGTGGTGTCCCGGGCGGATCGCTCTTCAGTGCCGCCCAGCGGAACCGCGAGTTCCAGTGTCGCGGCGGGAGCCGTCGCGGGAGCCCTGAACATGGCCGGGCTGAGACCCTGCACCGCCGGAGCAACGCCCCCCAGAAACCCGATATGACGCAAGCTCCAGCCACCGGTGTCGTCCCGGTCAATCGCCACCGAGCGGCCCGCATAGCGTCCGGCCTCGACAGCCGCCCGGAAGGCATCGTCGAGACGTGTCAGCTTTGCCTGGAGCGTATCGCCGACCACGCGCAGGCCATCCACCCGGCCCCAGGCAGGGGCATCTGTCTCCGGATGTCCGACGACAACAGGTGCCGGATCAGAGGTCGCGTAAGCGGCTGCAATACGCGCAAGGTCCCCTTCGGAGAGGGTGAAGGTGGTGTTGTGCATGTCCGTATGCGTGCCCGTGCGGCAGACATCGAACCAGCTGTCGAGCGCTGACAGCGCGGCAGCGGCGGGCTGTGCGGCAGGGGCGGGTTTATGTGTCATGCCCGCCAGTCTAGCCGATGCCACAGGCCCCCGCGACGGACCATGGTCCGTCGCGGGGGCCTGCCCGATCAGGTAATCTGAACGCTTGATCCGACACGCAACCGGTCAGCACACGGAGATTCCCATGATACAGACACTGTCAAAAACAGTTCATTCCGCCGCCTGGGCTCACAAGGGCACCGCCGAATGGCCCGGAGCCGCGCATAATCCGCAAGTGCTGGATTACTTTCGCAAAGCCGGACAACCCATGCCCGATGATGAAACCCCCTGGTGCGCCGCCTTTGTAGGGACCATGCTCGCCGAATGCGGCTTGCAGGGCACCGGCTCCCTTGCCGCCCGCAGCTATCTCAAATGGGGACAAAAGGTGGCTCCGGACGATGCAGGGCCCGGCGATGTGGTGGTGTTCTGGCGTGGAGGCAAGAGCGGCTGGCAGGGCCATGTGGCGTTTTTCCACCGCCGCGCAGAGGGAAGAATATACGTCCTTGGCGGCAATCAGGGCAATAAGGTCAGCGTCGCGGGATACGCGCCCAACCGCCTCCTTGGTATTCGCCGGGCCACGCCCCCCCGCGCGTCCGCAATGGCCTCCACCACGGTGCAGGCCGGCGCCGTGCAGCTCGCCACCGTCGCGACGGTCGCGGCACCTGTCGCGGTCACGGGGGCGCTGCCCTCGACATATGCGCTCATCGCGGGCGCAGGGGTGATTGCGCTGGCCGCCGCGTGGATCATGCGTGAGCGGATAAAAAAATGGGCGCAGGGCATACGCTGATGGATCCCGCACAGCATGTCCCCCTCATACGCATCCTGCTGCGCTATGGCACGGCGGCGCTTGTGACACGCGGCATCGTCGGTGCGGAGACGGGCGCGCTCCTGTCCTCGCCCGATCTGCTCACCGCGCTGGCGGGTGCCATCGTCGCACTCGCCACCGAGGTCTGGTACCGGCGCGATAAAAAACGCGGCGGGCCAACCTGACCGAAACCAGACAACGAGGAACAATCATGCACGTTGTCACCAAATCACGCCTGAACAACGCTGTGCAGACGGCTGTCAGCACAACATCCGCCGACCTTGTTCGCGCAGGCTTCGACCCCTCCGAACACCCCACCGTAGACCGCATCAAAATGCTCGCCGCAGCGCTGATCTCGGAATGCGAGAGGATCGGGGAGGACAACTTATCCGCCTGCCGTCACGCCCTCATCGCAATCCAAGCCGCCGAGGAGGCCGCCATGTGGGGCGTCAAGGCCGCCCCTGCATAATCATGGCCGCCCCCGCGATCATATGGCGCTGGCTCGCCGGCAGCAAAGCCGGGCGCATGGTCGCACTGGCGGGCGGCTTTGTCCTGTCAGTGGCCCTTCTGTACCAAAGGGGCCGCAGAGACGCGGAGAGGGCCGCAGAGCGCGATGCGCTGCAAGGCTATGTCGATACCCGCAAAACAGCGGACGACGCCCTGCGGGCCTCTGATGGCGACGCAAGGCCCGTTGACGAGCGGCCGGACGAACACGGGAGGCTCAGATGAACAGGCTCATGGTCACGGCGGCGTACTGCTCACCCTCACCGCCTGCACACCCCCGTTCATAGCCCCGCCGACGCAATCTGTGACGGGCTGCGCCCCGCGCTGCCCACGTGGAGCCGCCAGGATACGGAGCGAAGCAAGCTGGCCGGGGCGCGGTTTCTCGATGTCTGGCACGCCGTGTGTGAACCCCCCTGAGCTGTCTTCAGGCTGCCCCGGCAGGCCACTTTGAAATTACGGAGCGGGGCCCGCGCCGAAGAGAGCCTGCAAGAGTTCCACGGTGACCCAACCTGCAGCGGAAACACCGGCGACACCCAGAATCCAGCCAATGACCTTCAGCCACGGTTTCGCATCATCAACAATTCGACGGATCCCGTGGACATCAGACGTGAGGGTTTTCAGATTATCGGCAAGATTTTTAACCGAGTTATCCAGCGTTTCGACGTTGTCAATCACGTCAGCCAGATTTCGGCTTCGCATCCGCATCATGAACTCAACATCCCGGGAAGGAAAATCCTTCTGCCCCTGGTAGGGGCCGGTGTATCCTTGGTCGTCAGCCGACGAAATCTCGTAAAAAATGAGAGACATGAAGATCTGCCGACATTTCAACATGGCGTAATCAGGATCAGCACTCAGTTACCCCTGTTATTCCTGGATGCACATGCAATTGAAAAGGAGACTGACCAATGGAATATTTTGCTGGTTTGGATGTGTCCATGGAAGAGACGCATATCTGCATTCTGGATCGTGAAGGGGCCCTTATTCGTGAAGGAAAAGCGAGCTCAACACCAAAAGCGATCGCTGACTTCCTCGCTTCTGGACCACCATGTGCCAAAGTTGTATTTGAAACGGGACGGATGGCACCAATGCTTTACCATGGGCTGACGGAGCTTGGTGTCCCGGTTGTTTGCATCGAGAGCAGGCAAGCATATCAGGCCCTTAAATCTCTGGCCGGCCACAAGACGGACCGCAATGATGCCCGCGGTTTGGCACACCTGGCGCGGACGGGATTCTACAAGCCGACCCATGTCAAATCACTGTCAGCGCACGCAATCCGGTCGCTGATCGCAGCCCGCAAGAAGCTGGTCGGACAGCGTGTGACGCTCGACAATCAGATCCGCGGTCTGGTCGTCGTCTTCGGCGTGCGGCTGCCACGAGCTTTGTCTCCGGCATTCAAAAACGCGGCGCTAAAAGTTAGCGATGGAGTGCCTGGCCTCCATGCCGCAATTTGCGGACTGTTCGCAGCACGCGAAGCAATCCTCGCGGCGGTTGCAGCCATTGATGGCGACATCAAAAAGATGACCCGCAAATCCGAAGTCTGCCAGCGCCTTATGACGGTACCAGGGGTCGGTCCGATCACAGCATTGGCCTTTGCCGCAGCAATTGATGATCCGTCGCGTTTCAGGAAATCGCGTGATGTGGGGGCGTATCTTGGACTGGTGCCGCGACGGCATCAATCTGGTGAAATCGACTACACGGGCAGCATCTCAAAGCGGGGCGACGTGCGCGTCAGAACGCTTCTCTATGAGGCCGCCAATGTGATGCTGACGCGGTATGCCGCTCCGCTCAAATTGAAGACATGGGCCCTCGCAATCGGTGCGCGCTCAACGATGAGAAAGGCCCGAGTGGCTCTGGCGCGTCGTCTGGCAATCATACTTCATGCCATTATGCGAGACAAAACTGACTTCCAGTCCGCGTAAGGCTTACGAGGCGACAACGAGGATTCCTAAATCAAAGTTCCCATCTGGGACGATGCCCGAGGGAGGGCGTGAGACACGGCGCCGATTCTGTAGCAACAGCCAAGACCAACGGTATGATTGCGGTTTCAACATTGCCGACCCACACCCAGCCAACCCCATCATGAACCTCAGAGTTCGAAGAGAACAAAGGCAACCTCTGACATCAAAAGCAGGAAACTCAGGAAACACGCATTGACAGATTAGAGAACACCTGCGGAGAGTGCCTGTCCCAGCTGGCAGTCATAGCTCGCTGGCTCAATCCTGGCTTTATCAAATCGCGCGATTCTGATTTCGCCACCTGCGATTTTTTTCCTGATTTCAGTTCGCCCGGGAATCGACATCCCTGATACCCCCCTTACCTGTTTTGATCCGATGTTGGCATGCATGGGTGCGAAGGGAAATCCCCCCGGGGGAATCGGATAGCGGCCCATTTTGAAATTACGGGCCCGACCCCGGACGGACCATGGTCCGGTGACGCCGTGTCACCACCCGTGATATGACATCGCAATGCCGCCGGTGCGGGCCTCCAGCGGCCTGGACGGGGGTCGGGGTGCGTGGAACACCCCGAACCGGGAGAAGGGCCTCCCACGACCATAACCGGCCAGTCATGGCCGTCCCGTCACCGCGCACGCGGCGGGAACAGGATCGTGGGATCGCCCTCCTTTGTCCACCTCCCAATCATCCGGCGGATGTATTTCCGCCGCCCGTCATCTGACCCCCGTGGATCCGGTCAGCCCCGTGGCCCCCTATCCGGGCGGCAAACGCAATCTCGCAAGGCGCATCTGCGCCCGCACCGATGCCGACCGGCATCTGACCTATGCCGAACCCTTTGTCGGCATGGGCGGGATATTCCTGCGCCGCTCGATGCGGCCCAAAGCCGAGGTCATCAATGATCTTGGCCGTGACGTCAGCAATCTTTTCCGGATATTGCAGCGTCACTATCCCCAGTTCCTCGAAGTGCTGCGATTTCAGCTGACCACACGCGCCGAGTTCATCCGCCTGACCGATACCGACCCGGGCACCCTCACCGATCTCGAACGGGCCGCCCGGTTCCTCTATCTCCAGCGCACCGCCTTCGGGGGCAAGCCGTCGGGGCGCAATTTCGGTGTGACAAAAGACAGACCCGCCCGCTTCAACCTCACCTCGCTTGAGCCGATGCTCGAGGATCTGCATGGGCGTCTGGCGGGGGTTGTCATTGAATGCCTCGATTATGCGCCCTTCATAGCCCGTTATGACAGCGATAATACGCTGTTTTATCTCGACCCGCCCTACCGGGGGAATGAGGCCGACTACGGCAAGGGCAGGTTTGTGCGCGCGGACTTCACCCGCATGTCTCGGCAGCTGCACGGAATCAAGGGGCGCTTTATCCTCTCGATCAATGATCATCCCGAAATCCGCGCCCTATTCGACTGGGCCGACGTCGAGGAGGCGCAGACCTCCTATACGATCGGCAAAAAAGCGGGCAGCCGGGGAAAGCGGACCGAGCTGCTGGTCTCGGGCGGCGGGTGAAGACGGCATGGGATTATCTGCCTTTGGCATCATTTCCATTTCACTCACCCTCCCGCCACGGCGGCCTTCTCCGGGCCAAACCACAGGACGCGGCCAAGAATGCGGTCCTCCCCGGCCATGGGGCGTGGCGGGAAGTCCGGATTGTCGCTGGCCATGATCCAGGCACCGGCCTCCTGCCGCAGCCGCTTGATGATCAGCCCTGTCGCGCTGCGCACCACATAGGCCCGGCCCTCAAGAGGCTCACGGTCGCTCTGGTCAATCACCAGGATATCTCCTGAACGGATGTTGGGTTCCATCGAATCGCCCTCGACCCGCAGCGCGATGCATGTGTCGGGGTCCAGCCCCGTCGGCAGCGCCTCGCTCGGGATTGTGATCGACATTTCCGTCTCTTCAAACACCTCCTCGCCCGCGTCGGCCGCCGCACGCACATCGCCCGCAAACCGCAGCCGGGTGACGGACGCCTCAGGGGTTTTCGGATCGGACAGGCATTCGGCGGGCACAGGTTTGGACTGCGGCCGGGCCGGTGGCTGGAGTGGCGGCTGGAGTGGCGGCAGACGCGCGTCCAGCGTGGCCGCCAGCTTCTCTTCCAGCGTGGCCGCCAGCTTCTCTTCCAGCGTGGCCGCGATCTCCTCCCGCAGTGCTTTGGTCAGCGCCTTGAGCGTGCGCCTGTCCAGGGCCGCTGCGGGTGTGGCATGTGCCGTGCCCCGGCTCGCAAGCTGCGCCTGCATCGCCGCCAGAACCCTCGCCGCCGCCGCCCCCTCCGGCAGGCCCAGCAGATCGGTGATCGCCCCGGGGATTCGCTCCGGCGCGGGGCCCCGTGGCGGGCCAATGTAGACCTCAAGGTCGAGACATTCAGCAACATCGACTGCGCGCGAAAGCTGTGGATCATGTCCCTTCAAGATATTCCTAATGGCATCTCTTGGCAGCCCAGCCACTGTCGCTGTCGTAGAGATAGGGCGCCCTTCGACGGCTTTCTTTACAGCTCTAATATAAGTATCCAAAGCGTCCATATCGCATATAAGCCACGTTTTTTAAGATATGGAAACGATGTTATTGCGCCGATATCGAATATACGCGATATCAATCGTATGTATTCGATACTTCCAGTAGTAAACCTTTCCCGCCGCTACATGGCCGTACGCAATGTCGCTGGATCAACATTGTGTAGAATGGCTGTGGGCAACTCGACGGTTTGGTCCCGCCTTGAGACAGGTCGTGTAACTGCGCGAACGCTTGACGATCTCATCCGATTTATTTCCGACCACTGGCCCTCCGGCCTTGCCTGGCCCGACGACATACCGCGCCCCGCGCCTGCGCCGGGTTCGCCTGCGGGCCTGGCTGCGGCTCCCGCGGCCCCGCAAACCGGGGATGCGGCATGAGCGGGCGCTGCGATAGATGCGGGGTCGCGGGAGCCGGGATTTACGAGCTGGCGCTCATGCGCGTTGATGACGGGCTTATGAACGCGGACGCGGTTGCCTGCGCGCGCATGGTGGAGCTTTGTCCGGACTGCCGGGACACCCTGGCGGCCCGCGTCGCGCAGCTTGTCCCGGTTTGGGAGGCGGATGGCCCCGCCAATCGTCACGACGCCGGGACGGAGGGAGCGGCATGAGCGGGGTGCCGATTGCGTCGGAACACGGACGTGGATCGTCCGGATGCGGGAAGGTCCAGGGGCGTGATCTCGAATTCCGCACCGCACGGGTGGCATCTCTTGTAACGCGCGTTCCCCTGAAGGATCGACTTGCGTTTCATCTGGACACAGTGCGGGCACAGGAAGTGCGCGGGCTCATTGTCGCGACCAGAATCGCTACCGGACTCGCGCAGGCGATATATGATCGCACCGGCTGGCGCTACCCGGAGTTCATAGCGCTCAAGCTGTTTTTCAAGGTTCTCCGCCTCAACGAGGCTGTCATGCAACGCCGTAATCTGCATTTTCAGGTCGGAGTTCGCAATCTTCGTGTTCGCCACCTGAAAGCCCGGATCGGCCATCGCGGATACAATATCGGAATCAGCACGAAGCTCAGACGCCTTGAAAAGAGCCTGGAGAGCTTTCCGGCTTCCGGCAAGTCTGGCGCAGGCGTCGGCGGCTTCCGGGATCACTTTCAGGGTGCTGTTGATGATATCGAGGGGGTTTTCCACAGGGTGCTCCAATCAGACGGATCCCGCGCTCCATTGATGGATATTCTACAGCCTTCAGAGGCGGATGGCCCCGCCAATCGTCACGACGCCGGGACGGAGGGGGCGGCATGAGCGGGTTGCCGATCCCTGATCTGGTAAAGCGGGGCGCTCTTTTTGTGGTGAACCACTCGGCGGGAAAGGACAGCCAGGCCATGCTTTTGTGGATGAGGCGCACAGGCATCCCGGAAGGTCAGATGCTGATTGTTCATGCCGATCCGGGCGACGTGGAATGGCCCGGAAACCTTGACCACATCCACGCGACTGCCGGCAACGTTCCAATCATCACCGCCGTGTCCAGGACCGGCTTTTTTGACATGGTTGAACGGCGCGGCATGTTCCCGAGCCCGGCCATTCGTCAATGCACGCCAGACCTCAAGCGCGGTCCGATCGAGCGCGAGGTGCGGGGGTACCTGAAAGGGCACCCGGAGTTTGGCGGACTGGTGGTCAACTGCATGGGGATGCGGGCGCAGGAAAGCGCGGCGCGGGCCAAAAAGACCGTGTTCCGGTTGTCGCGGCGCAATTCGAAGGCCGGGCGGGAATGGTATGACTGGCTGCCCATCCACGATCTGACGGAATCCATGGTCTATCAACTGATACGCGATGCGGGTCAGGAGCCGCATTGGGCCTATGCGGCGGGCATGACGCGGCTTTCGTGCTGCTTTTGCATCATGGCATCTGTTGCCGATCTGCGCACTGCGGCCCGACTGCGGCCCGGTCTCTACGGTCGCTGTGTGAACGCCGAAAAGCGGCTTGGGCAGGTGCTGTCCATGTCCCGCAAGCCCCTCGAAAAACCCACTGGTGTCGCGGCGGATGGCCCCGGCACCGTCCCCGATGGCAAATCCAGGAGCATATAGCCATGTCCTTCACTGACGTTGCACCACCCGAAACGCACACCGCCAGAACGGGCATATCATTTTCCCTGTGGATTTCGAAAACCGCGTCTGCGGCGCGCCTGAGCTTCACGGCGGCGGCGCAGATGGAGATTTTCGAACGCTCCATCATCGCAGAGCGCTGCTTTGCGAAGGCGGGTCGCGGCCCCGACGAGGGCAGGCTGCTGCTGGTCATGCAGGCAGACGGGGATCTGGAGTTCAGGGCGACAATGCGTGGAGGGGCCTCGATCAGGATGAATGTCTGGGATCCTCTGCCGAAAGACAAACGCCCCGCCGGAGCCGTTGATCTGATCGGTACCGGGCATGGTGGGTTGCTGTTTCGGCTGCCCCGCGTCGCGCAGCTTGTCCCGGGCCTGGCGGCAGGATGGACGCCGAACACGGTCTGAAGCGGCCGGAGCGGGACCGGTGAGCGGGACCCTTCGAATAAACCGCTGGGATATCCGCGCCACTCCTGACGCGGGCATGGCCACACTGTCGCCGGGACATACGACAATTCAGCTTGATCGGCGGGATATATACCGGCTTGTGCTGGATCGGGCCAATCGTCACGACACCGGGATCATTACCGTCCCGCCGGCGGCTGTTCTGACCGCCGCGCTGTGGTTGCTGGACCGTGTTCCGGGAGGTGTCACATGAGGTCCACCGGGCACCGCCACCCGTCTCCGCCACGATTGTCCGTTTTCGTGGCGGCACCTGCCCCGACCCTGCGCAGATCCTGTCTTGCGCGGGTCGGGGGCTTCTGGCGGGGCCTGTGCGGCGCGGTGGCGCGGCTGGAGGATCACTGGCTGGGGGATTTGATCGGGGTGGTTTCGCTTTTCGGTGTGCTTTGGATGTTCCTGTTGTTTGGTCACGCGCTCGGGGGCACCCGATGAGCGCGCTGGCGGAGTTCAGGGAGATGCGGCGCGCGCTTGGTGGTGCGGCCGCGTTGTTGCGCAGGATGGATCAGCACAGCGCGCGCGGTGCGACCGGTGCGACCGGTGCGACCGGCGCGACCGATACAGCCCGTGAGCTGATCGGGCTTTTGCGCGTGGCGGTTGCACAGGCGCATGCCCTGGAAACTGCCGGGCATATGGACCGGGCGGAGCGCGCATTGCACGCCTCCCGATTGCCAACCGGGACTGCAGACACAGGGCGGCGGGCGGAGCTGAGGGCGGCGCTTGAGGGACTGGGCCCCGTGACACGGCTGTCCGGCTGCCGGACCCGTGCGGTCACAAGGATTATCGTCTGGACGGCGCACGTTGCCGATCTGGACGCGGACACGCTGCGCGGCGCGGGTCGTACCGCCGGGGTGGTCCGGGCGCGGCAGTTGGCCATGCTGCTGGCGGCGGCGCTGACAGGCGCGCCCCTGACCGCTATCGGGGCGGCTCTCGGAGGGCGGGATCACACAACGCTCCATCACGGCATCAAGCGCGCGAAGGAGCGTCTGGCGGTCTGTGATGATACCGCCCTGATGGCGACAGGGGTGCTTGAGGGGCTCGCTGCGGACGCACCCGTGGGGATGGCATGATGCATGCGGCGTCCCTCATCCGTTCGGATCGGCTTCGGCGGGTGCATGCATTGCTGCGGGACGGGCGCGAGCATTCGACGCGGGAGATCGTGACGGGCGCGGATGTCTGCGCGGTGAATGCGGTGGTGGCGGAGCTGCGCGAAAACGGAGCGCGGATTGTCTGTCGACAGGGACGTGACTTCAACACGGGCGGGCGCATCTGGTTTTACCGGATGGTGAGACCTGCCCCGCAGGAACAAGGCCCACGGGACCGGGGGCATAGACAGGTAGCGAAGGATATCGGCTCATGATCGAGACAGGGGAAGCCATCAGGGCACGTATCGACGCGGACTGGCTTGACGAGGGCCGGAAGATTGTGGAGCGGGAGCGGGAGCTGGACGGCGCGCGCGATAGTCTGGCCTGGCAGATGGGAGACTGGGCAGCGGGTCGGGAGACCTCCTATGGCGATATGACCGGCCTGGCGGCGGAACTCGATATTCCGGTGGGCACCCTGAAGAACCGGGCTTCGGTTGCGCGCCGGATCGAACCGTCACGACGCCGGGAGGGTTTGAGCTGGTCGCATCACGCCGAAGTCGCGAAACTTGACCCCGGGGAAGCGGAGGCGGCCCTGTCGGAGGCCGCGCTGTATTCGTGGTCGGTCGACCGGCTGCGCGGGGTGCTGCATGAGCGCGGTGCGACGCGCGCGGCGGAACGGCAGGTCGCGGCGCTCGAGGCGCAGGTCGCGGCGCTCAAGGCCACCCATGCGGCCCCGGATCAAGCGCGGGGTGTGATCGATTATACCCGGGCGGAGATCGAGGCGGGCGGCAGGATGATGCTTGAAGGGTGCAGGCGTATCCTGGCGGCGGTCACAAGCGAAGACCTGGGTCGGGCTGCGGGCACGTTGCACGGCAATGCGCGGCGCAGGCTCGCCCCGTCCCTTGAAGCCCGGATGAACGGCATCGTTGCCCGCACCGATCCCCTGTTCGAGCGGATAGGGCAGGCCTTTGACGCGCTCTCCGGCAGTCCCGCCGACCGTCACGACGCCGGTACGGTCGGGCGGGATGAGGGTGCTGAACCGGCACCGGCACCGGCACCGGGTCGGGCCGCAGCATCATGACCCGCCTCCGCCTCCGCCTGCGCAATCACAAAACACCGGCGCGCGCCGGGCCTGCCGCCCCTGTGCGCCCGGACTCTGTGACGCAGGGCAGCCGCTCCGCTGATCCGGCGGTGGCGCGGGCACGGCTTGATGCGGTGGCGCATTCCGAACGGCTGGCGGCACTGGGTATGGCGCGGGCGCAGGCCGATGCGCAGGCTGCAGCCCGGGCAGACACGTCTGTATACAGCGTGCGACGCTGGCGTGCGGCGGTGGCGGGGCTGCCTTTTGCGGATCGCCCCGGAGCATTGTCGGGTCAGCAGGGTGGCGCACGGCGACAGGCCCTGTCGCCGCATATGCAGGACTGCGTGGAAGCGCTGCTCTATGAGCATGGGCCCCATCTGACGGCCCCCCATGTGGTGCGGGTTCTGGCGACACGCCACGGCGCGGCGCCGTCATTGCGCTCGGTGCAGCGCTGCCTGGGCGATCTGAAAGTCACAGGCGCGCGCGCTTTCCGCTGTGAGCGACCCGGACGGACATCGCTCGCGGCGCGCCCCTGCCTTTGGCAGCCGCGCGGCGGGAGCGGATGCCCCCAATATGGTCTGGGAGCTGGACAGCACGCCTGCGGACGTGATGTGCAGTGACGGGCGTCACACGCTGGTGGGGGCGATTGATGTGTGGCCCCGGCGCGGGCGTGTGCTGGTGGTGGCGAGCAGTCGGGCGACGGCGATCTGCGCGCTTTTGCGGGCCTGCATGATCGCCTGGGGTGTGCCGGAAACGGTCCGGACCGATGAAGGCAGGGACTACACGTCCAGACATCTGTCCCGGGTGCTCGCCGATCTGGGTGTGGATCATGACATCTGCCCCCCTACACGCCGGAGGCGAAGCCCTTTATCGAGAGGTTTTTCGGCACGATGACGCGGGATCTGTTTGCGTATCTGCCGGGGTTTGTCGGACACAACGTGGCGGATCGCAAGCGGCTTGAGGCGAAGAGGTCCTTTGCCGCGCGGCGGGGTGAGGGAGATCGGGAGACGTTCAGTGTCAGTCTCACCGCCGCCGCGCTTCAGCAGAAATGCGATCTGTGGTGTGAGGCTGTCTACGGGCGGCGCAGCCACAGCGGCACGGGTGAGAGCCCCTTTGCCCGGGTCGCGGGCTGGACGGCCCCCTTGCGGCGTATTCCCGATGAGCGTGCGCTGGACGCGCTGCTGGCGGAGCCCATCGGCGGTGGCGGGCGGCGATCCATAGGCAAGAGCGGGATCTCGGTGGGCGGGCGGCACTATATCGCGCCGGAGTTCGGCTCACGGATAAAGGTAACGTGTCGAGGTTCGGATGGACCCGGGCGATCCGGCACATCTCTTTGTGTTCGCTCTGGACGGCACCTTCCTGTGCATGGCTGTGGATCCTGACCGGATCGGTGTGGACCGTGCGGCTGTTGCGGCACAAGCGAAGGCCGATGCCCGGAAACGGGACAGCGCGGCGCGCAGGCGGGCGCGGGATCTTGGACAGGGCCACGCCCCGGGCCGCGCGATGGATGAGGTGCTTGAGGCGGCCGGGCGCGACGCAGGCAAGGTGGTGGCGCTGCCACAGGGCGGTGTGCGCCATGAAACGCCGGCACTCGAACAATCGGGCAGGGCGAAGCAGGCTGCGCAGGCAAGCCGGCAGGCTGCGACCCGCACGGGTCCACCGGCACCCTTCAGCGACGTTTTGAAGAAGCTGTATCTCCCGGAGGGAGACTGACAAAATGACCAGACAGATAGCCCGGCTGCATTCGGATGCTGCGGAAACGGAAGATCCGGCGTCACCGCCGCCTCTCGACGCCCTGCACCGCGCGGTGGCCGCAGAGATGGCCGGATACGGTCTGAGCCAGACAGATGCGGCACGCGGTATCGGTGTCGGAACCGCAATGTTCAACCGCTGGCTGAATGGCAGGCATGAGGGTGACAACGACAGGCTGGCGGGCAAGGCCCGTCTCTGGCTCGAGACCCGGGCCGAGGCACGGGAGCACACACTGCTTCCCGCGGGTCTCGACGCCCATGCCGAGCTTGGCGTGACGGGTGAGGTGATGGCCACGCTGGCCCATGCGCAGGCCACGGGTGACGTGGTCTTGATCCATGGGCGTTCAGGTACGGGCAAAAGCCGGGCTCTGCGTCGCTATGCGGACACACGGGCCGGCGTCCATCTGTTGACCGTGACCTGCGGCATTACGTCTCTCGCGGGTCTTTACGGACGGATTGCCCGGACGCTGGATGCGGACGGGCGGCGCACAGCGCTGGAGATGGAGGACGCGATCCTTGCACGGCTGGAGGGGCGGCAGGCCTTGCTGGCTATAGACGAGGCGCAGCACCTCTCGGCCCGGCTTGTCGATGCGTTGCGCGGGCTGCGGGATCTGTCCGGTGCCGGTCTGGCTCTTGTCGGCGACGACACCATCCGTATGACGCTTGGGCGCTGTCCGCAGGTGACGGGGCGGATCGGTATCCGGGCCGGGCTCACGGCACCGGGCCAGATGGATGTCACGGCGCTGGTCACGGGCGTTCTGGGTCGGGCACCGGAGCGTGCAGAGCGGGAGGCGGCACTGGCCGCCGCGACCGGCCCGGGTGGAATGCATGCACTGCGGCGGTTGCTGGCACGGGCGTTCATGATTGCGCGCGCCGATGGGCGGGATGCCATCGCCCCTTGTGACATGACCGGAGCGGCGGCGGGCGGAGCGTAACAGCACAAGACAAGGGAGACAGATATGACAGATCGGCAAAACAGCGATACGCAGAATGTGCCGGACAGCGCGGGCCGCGTGGAGATCGACGGCGAGATCTATATGCGCGATGGTCGGGGGCGTCTGACGCCCCGGGCCATGGTGCGCCCGCAGGATGAGCTGCAGGATGAGATGGTGCGCAGGATTATCGGCTATGCGGGTGATCTGTCACAGCGGATAAGCCGCTTTCGGGTGCATTGTTTTGACGACATCGGGGGCTTTGACGCGCTGCTGGAACAGGAATATGGCGGCCACACCCGGCGGTCGGTAAAGGGCAACCGCACCTATCTCAGCTATGACGGGACATACAAGGTTCAGGTGCAGATCGCCGAGCGTGTCGCCTTTGGGCCAGAGCTTCAGATCGCACGTGATCTCGTAGAGGAGTGCCTGGCGGAATGGGCCAGGGACAGCCGGAACGAGATACGCGCCATCGTCTCCCATGCTTTCCAGGTGGACAGGGAAGGCGAGATAAGCCGCAGCGGGATTTACGCACTGCTGCGGCTCGATATCGAGGATGGGCGCTGGCAGCGGGCTATGGCGGCGATCCACGCCGCCATGCGCCCTGTCGGGTCCAGAACATACATCCGTTGCTATCACCGCGCCACGCCGGACGCGGCCTGGGAAGCGATCACCGTCGATCTGGCGAAGGCGGGATAAGGCCATGGCCCGCCCCGCCAAAGATGATCGTGCCCGCCTGATGCGGGCCTGCCGTGCGGTCGGCCTGGATGAGGAGGCCCGCCACGACATGCAGATGGCCGTGACCGGCAAGGCGTCCATGCGGGACATGGGTGGCGCTGATCTGCGCCGCCTGCTTGATCGTCTGAACGCCGCGCAGGGGCGGGGGGGAAAAGGGGTCGGCCACCGCCATCCGCCGGCCCCGCGCGCCGATCTGCGGCTCATTCATGCCCTCTGGTCCGAGCTGGGCCGGAAGGGTGCCCTGAACAAAACGGGCCGGGCCGGGCTCAACGCTTTTATCCGGGCCCGCTTCGGGGCGCATTGGTCCTTTATCCCTGTGGATGTGGATGCGCTCACCGACACGGGCTGTATCACGGATGTGATCCGCGCGCTGAAAGCAATGCTGGCCCGGGCCGAAGCCGGCGAGACGAACGGAGGCGAGGCGTGATGATCGACAGGTCTGATCCCGATCTCCACTGCGGTGATTGCCTTGAGGTGCTGCCGCGCCTTGTGGCGGATCGGGGCGCGGGGTTTGATCACATCATCACTGATCCTCCTTACGAGGACGTCCACCACGCGCATCACGCCAGGGGCACCATAGCCCGTACAGATGGACGGGGCGCGCCGCGCCCTGTCCCTTATGCCGGCGTAGAGTCCATCCGGGAGGCAGCCGCGCAGGCGATGGTGGCGGGCTCGGCGGGGTGGGTGCTGGTGTTCTGTCTGGCCGAGGGGGTACGCCCATGGCATGATGCGCTCACGGGGGCCGGGGCGCGTTGGCACGGCACCATGGCCTGGATCAAGCCGGATGCGGCACCACAGTTTGCCGGTATTGGCCCGGCGCGGGGCTTTGAGTGCATTGCTGTGGCCTGGGCGGGATCCGGGCGGCGGCGCTGGAATGGCGGTGGGACGCGGGGCGTTTTGACGTGTAACACCGCCAAAGGCGGCCTGCCGGGCTCCAAGCCCGTGCCGGTGATGGCGGCCCTTGTCGACCAGTTCAGCCAGCCCGGCGAGACGCTCTGTGATCCGTTTATGGGATCCGGCACAACAGGCATGGCGGCGGTGCAGGCCGGGCGCGGCTTTACGGGGGTCGAGATCAATCCGGAGACGTTCGGGATGGCGCAGGGGCGGATATCGACTGCGGTGCAGTCTCCGTATCTGCCTCTGCGTCCCCGCGCCCGTCAGACGGAGTTGTCTCTGTCATGAGCACTGCTCATTCCGCCCTGCCGGGGTCATTGCCGGAGATCGCCGATCATATCGGCAGGGACGCAGCCTGCGCCATTGCACTCGCCTATGGCGGGCGGAACTGGCGTGTGCCGTCGCGGCTTGACAGCATGGGCGGGCACGGGCTTGCGGCGTGTGTTGGAAAGGATGCGGCCCGGACACTGATAGCCGCCTTTGGGGGCCATGTGCTGGATATCCCGATGGCGCGGCGGCAGGTGGTGTCCTGGCTGGCGCGCCGGAACCTTACAGCTGCGCAGATTGCAGAGCGGCTGCAGATCACAGAGCGCAGCGCGCGCCGATACATCGGACAGAGCGGGAAATCGCGGGGATGAGCGACAACGAGGCTGTTGCGGCATTACTGGACCAGGTTGCAGTGCGGCGAGAGGATGTTGATATGGTCGAGGGCATTACGACTGCAATTCCCGAAAACAACGGTGTGGTGGATATCCCGCAGGCGGCGCGGAGTGTCGTCGAGATCCAGCTCCATGGCATCATCGGCCATGGGCAAGACCTGCATGACGCCTGTTTGGCCTGGGTGAAGGCGGCGCAGGCACCGGATCATCGAGGCTCTGGCGGACCATGGTCCGGTGCCAAAGGGCAACGCGCCCTGATAGACTGACGTGCAATCAGTAAAACAGGGCAGACAATGACGCCGACACCGGAACACTGGCAGACCTTCGCCTCCATTCTCGCTATTATCGCGCTTCTGGGTGGAGCGGCTCTTGGATTGAAGCGCATGGGCTTTTTCCGGGGCAATGGCGATACGTCCGGCACCGCGTCACATACCAGGCTGGAGGGCCGCGTTGAAAGGATCGAGAGCGACGCCGGTGGATTGCGCGAAGATGTCACGCGGCACGGTCACCTGCTGACAACGGTTGAGAAAAGCATGAGCGGCATGCGGGAGGAGACAGAGAAGCACGACCAGCGGATCAGATCGCTGGAGACCGCCTTTCCGTCGCTTGCCACCCGGGATGACCTCGCCGCGCTGCGATTGCTGCTTGAACCGCAAGGCGGCGATGTCCGGGAGATTAAAACAATTCTCGACGGCAGCAAATCGGCGACGGACACCCTGACCCGGACGGTCGCCATTTTGAATGAACATCTTCTGAACGGGAAGGCCTCATGAGCAGCTCCTATACCGATACCCTGAACGCGCACCGCCGCCTTGCGGTGCTGATCCATTTGCAAGCCTGTTCGGACCACCGCTCGAATGGAGAGATCCTCTACGAGGTGGCCAACGGGGTGGGCATTGTGACCAGCCGTGAGGCCATGGCGGCCGACCTGGCCTGGCTGCGCGACAAAGACCTTGTCGGGATCGAGGATCACGAGGGGTTCCTGGTCGTCACGATCACGCCGCAGGGTCTGGATGTTGCTCTTGGCCGGGCGCGGCAGGACGGCGTGCGCCGGCCGGTGCCGAAGGCGGGTTGATATGCGCCGCCGCAAAATCGATCTCCTGCCCGCCGCCTTGCAGGACTGGCTGCGCGAGGAACTCATGGACCGGGGTCACTCGGATTACCGGGAGATCACGGAGGGCCTCAATACGCGCATCGCCGGGGCCGGTATTGAAATCTCTGTCGGCAAAAGCGCCGTCATTGAATACGGCGCGGAGCACCGCGAGTTTGCACAGCTGCAGCGGGAAGCCTCCGGCTGGGCTGCGGAATGGATAGGGGAGGTCGGGCTGGAGGATGAGGCCCGCCGTCATTCGGCACTCTTCGAGATGATCACCACGCTGGCCTTCAAGGCCACGAAGGCCCGCCTCAAGGAGGCCGGAGAGGATATTTCGCCCCGGGATCTGCATTTTCTGGGGCGTATGCTGAAAGATCTGATGGCCTCGTCCGGCCTGCGGGAGGCGCTGTCGGAAAATGAGCGCCGGCGCCTGGCTGCGCAGGAGCGCCGTGCAGGGGGCGAGCGCGCCACCACCGCCGCGCGTCGCGCAGGTCTCAGCCCCGAGGTGGCCGCCGCGACCCGGGCGGCTGTGGAAGGCGGACCCGCAGCACCGGAGGTGACTGCATGAGCGGGCGGGATCTTTTGCCGTATCAACGCAGATGGGTCCAGGATCGGACCGGGTTGGCCGTCATCGAGAAATCCCGGCGCATCGGCATTTCATGGGCCGAGGCCTATCATGCGGTCATGCATGCGGGCGAGGGACGCGGCGATGTCTACTATCAAAGCTATGCCCGCGACATGACGCGTGGCTTCATCGATGACTGCGCGGGCTGGGCCGGCGATCTCGGGATTGCCGCCCACGCCGCCGGTGAAGTCCTGATCGACAACGAAGGCACAGACATTCAGGCGTTCCGGTTGCGTATGGCCTCGGGGCGGCAGATATTTGCAATGACATCGAGCCCGAGGGCCTTTCGCTCGAAAGGCCGGCCAGGCGATGTGGCCGTGGTCGATGAGGCCGCGTTTGTCGATGATCTTGATGAAGTGCTGAAAGCCGCGCTGGCGTTTCGGACATGGGGCGGGCGGGTGCGCATCATTTCCACCCACAACGGCGAGGCCTCGCCCTTCAACACGCTCTGCCGCGATATCCGCGAAGCCCGCCAACCCGGCACTGTGCAGCGTGTAACACTGGCCGACGCCCTGGCTCAGGGCCTTTATGAGCGGATCGCCGCGATCACGCGGCAGCCTGTTACGCCCGGGGCGGCAGGGGCATGGGAGGCTGGCATACGCGCCCAATATGGCCGCTTTGCCGCCGAAGAGCTCGACTGCATACCATCCGCAGGTGGCGGAGCCTGGATTACATGGGACCTGGTGCGCGCGGCGGAACACAGGGATGCGGGCCGTCCGGAAAACAGCACAGGGTCTCCAACCTTCATTGGAGTCGACATTGCGCGCCGTCGCGATCTCTGGGTGGCCGCTGTGATCGAGGATACGGGCGGTCTGCTCTGGCTCCGCCGGATGGTGACATTGCGGGATGCGCCCTTTTCCGAACAGCGGGCCGAACTCGCGCGCCTCGTGCGCATCCATCGCCCGCTCCGGATCGCGGTGGATCAGACCGGGATGGGTGAGGCTCCTGTTGAACAGTATCAGGAAGATCACGGCACCCTGACCGTGGAAGGGGTGCAGATGTCGGCGTCGCGTCGGCTTGATGTGGCGACACGCCTGCGGGAGGCCTTCGAGGATCGCCGGATACGCATTCCGGCCGATGACGCGCTTGGAAACGATTTGCACGCGATACGTGTTGAGCCCGGTGCCACCGGCGCACCGCGTCTTGTAGCGGATCGTTCCGGCACGGATGGTCACGCTGACCGCTTCTGGGCCATGGCGCTGGCCGTGACCGCCGCCGCCGACACCGCAGGCCCCTTCGAGGCCCGGGTCGGGGCGGGACGGCACGGTGTGATGGATGGACCGGGCTCAGGCCATGAGATCGATGTCACTCTCGGTGTCGCCTGGTCAGCCCTTGGCCGTGCGATGAGGTGAGAGCGATGGATATACCAAACCGACCACAGACCGACGAGATCACGGCTCCGCAACAAAGCTGGATCGGGGGGTCCCCGATATGGAACCGGAGCGCCGCCTGGAGCGATGGCATTGGCCGTGATCCCGGGGCATGGCGCACGGGATCGTCCGACCTGAGTGCGGCGGAGGCGGCACTGCAGGACCCCAAGGTGCGTGCGCTGCTGGGACAACGGATCGAGATGGGTCTCGCGGCCCCGCTCGAAATTGAACCCGGCGGGAAAATGCGTCGGGACCGTATGGCGGCCGGGGATCTGGCGGCCCGATTTGCAAATATCGAAATCGACAGCATCTGTCGCGAACTGGCCTATGCCGCCTGGTACGGATGGTCGATTGCCGAATGCATCTGGGATGTTTCGGGAAGTCAGGTACGTCTGGCGGATTTACGACCCCGCTCACCCCGCATCATCCGATGGGATGCACAGACCCATATGCCTTTGCTGCTGACCCGGGCGGCACCGGGCGGCATTCCCCTGCCGGATGCCAAATTTGTTCTGGTGCGCGCGCCCCGCGCCAATGGTGGCTGGCCACACGGACCGGGTCTGAGCAACTGGTGCCTCTGGCCGATCTGGTTCAAGCAACAGACCGTGCGCATGTGGGCATTGGCGCCGGAGCGATTTGCCTCGCCGGTTGCAATCACCAGGCACAGGGCAAACGCGCCCGACAGTGAGATCAGACTGGCGCTGGAGGCAACGGAGGCGCTGGCGACGGGGGCCTCTATCTCTCTGCGCGAGGGGCAGGATATCGAGCCTCTCGAAAGCTCCAAACGCACCGGTGCCGATTATGCCGACTTTCTCCTGCGGATGGACCGCATGCTTGCAGACGCCATCACCGGGCAGCACGCCACCGCCGAGATCGGCCAGCATGTGGGCACGGGCGCGGCACATCTGAAGATCCTTGAGCGGCTCGTGGCCGCAGATGCGCGGCGCATCTGTGCGGCACTGCAAACAACCATCGCCACATGGCTCACACACTGGAACTTTCCCGGTGCCGCCGTGCCGCGCCTGCGTCGGGATCTCAGCCCGCCGGAAGATCTGCAAGCGCGGGCGCGTCGCGACGCGACCATTGCCGGAGCTTCGGGACTGCGGCCAACGAGGGCCTATGTCGAGGACATCTATGGCGGTCAGTGGGAAGAGACATCCGCCCCTGCCGACGGGCCCGCCGGGACGCCGCCCGCAACACCTGCAGCACCGGCACGCCTCGCTGCCGGGAGCGCGGATGACGATGCGGTGGATCCGGCGACCGCCGCCCTGCTGGGCGATTGGGAGGCGATGATGACCCCGGCGGCGAATCCCGTGATCCAGGCCGTCAGGCAAGCATCCGACTTTGCCGGTCTTCAGGAAACGCTGGGACGCGGTGATCTCTTTGATGCCATGGATACGCAACGGATCGCCGCAAGCCTCGGGCGCGCCGGCGCAGCCGCACAAATAGCGGAGGCCGGTAAAGACGGACCCGGGGGAGAGACATGATGACTGCCACTCAGGATGTCGCCGACATCATCGGGACCATGACCGGCAGCCATGGCTGATCCACCCCCCGATATCCGTGATGTGCCCCCCGAAGAGGCGGTGGAGTTTTTCCGCGCCAAAGGCTACCACATCGGCTATGACTGGCGCGACACAAAAGCCGCATGGCACGCCCGCTCCTTCACTGTCGCGAAGGTGATGCGCCTGGACATTTTGACCGATATCCGCGCCGCCGTCGACAAAGCCCTGGCCGAAGGGCAGACCTTCGAGACCTTCCAGCGCGATCTTGCCCCGCTGCTGATCGCCAGGGGATGGTGGGGCCGCAAGACCATGACGGACCCGTTGACCGGCGAGACCCGTGAGGCCCGGCTCGGAAGCCCGCGCCGCCTGCGCATCATCTATGACACCAATATCCGCATGGCGGTTGCTGCGGGGAAGTGGCAGCGGATCACACGCCTTGCCGACCGGCGTCCCTGGCTGCGCTATGTCGGCGTGCTTGACGCCCGCATCCGACCGCTCCACGCCGCACGGCACGGCACTGTGCTGCCCTGGGATCACCCATTCTGGCAAACACATTTTCCACCCAATGGCTGGCGGTGCCGCTGCACCGTGCAATCGCTCTCCGAGGCCGGTCTTGAGCGCTACGGATATCACGTCACGCCGCCGCCCGCAGGCTGGCGGGAAACCCGGCCGTGGAGCAACGCGCGCGCAGGTGAGATCAGACACATCCCGAAAGGGACAAGCCCGGGCTTTGATCACAACGCAGGCACCGCCGATCCTGTGGCCCGGACCCGCACCCTGCTCCGGGAGAGACTGGCGGGCGCGCCACCCGCGCTGGCGCGCCCGCCACATCGGACGTGACGGAATGGATTGCGCGCGGGCGCGTAACGCGACAGGCCCTCGTCACCGCCACCGGACTGACACCGGATGATGCCGGCTTTGCCGATAACCTGCGCGGCCTCGTCGCCCAGGGCCCTGCATCCGCACGCGCGGCTGGACAGACCGGCGCGCTGATCAGCCCGGCAACACCGGAGACAGGCGCGGATCAGGCCGCCGCACAGGCCGTGCATGCCGCCTCTCTGCGGTTTCCGGCCACCTGGGTGGCGCGCGCCAATATCGCGCCCCTGCGCGCCGCCGGCAATCTGCTGGAGGCCGGCGGATCCTATGCGCCATCCGTCTATCGAGGACGCCCCGCAGCGCGAACACGGCCCGGTCTTGTGAAAACCGATGACAGCGCATGGGTCATTACCTCTCGCGACCCCGGCAACGCCACCCATGAATATATCCACCACCTGCAAGCGGCCATGCCGGAGATTGACCGGCTGTTTCAGGACCTGCATATCCGGCGGACCACAGGTGTGGATGGCACACGCGACGCTGTGGTCCCGCTTGATCCCTGCACGGGCACCGGACGCAAGGATCACTATGTCGATCCCTGCTTCGGACGGGAATACGGAGCTCCGATGCTCACAGGTCTTGACTATGATCCGGACCGCCCCGCCATCGAGGTCATGACCCGCGCCTTCCAGATGCTCTTCCACCCTTTGGCAGGCAAGGATGGCATTGATATCGATCTCGACAAGCTGGTGCGGGACGATCCTGAAATGCTGGACCTGGCCCTCGGATTGCTTTTCCACTACGATCCCCCCTGACGGACAGGAGACCACCAATGGCCATCCATACCATCCGCATGCCGGACCGCCTCTACGGGCGGGACCTGCGCACCATTGTCTGGGATGATACCGCAGGAACCGTGGAGGGCGATCATTCCTCCGTGCCCGGAATCGCGGCGACACTCGCCAGCCCGCCGCCGGTTGATAAAAGCCGGGAAGGCCTGGTGATCTTTCTCGATGATCCCGCCCATGACCCGCGCGACTTCCTGTTCATGCTTGCAGACAGCTACGCGGCGATCCTCGATGAGCCCCTGCGCTCCACATTGCCGCCCGTCTTCGACGGCATCCAACACAGGGCGGGCGTGGACTGGCCCGATCTCCTGCTCGACGAGCGGACCGCGGCCCAGTCCGGGTTTGCAGACGCCTGTTACACAGCACGCAAACAGGGCATGGCCCATGACGCGGCCATCGCCCTGGCCGATACGGAAACATTACAGATCTGGCCCGATTGCCCCGGACATCCCGGCTATGATATCCGACTCCCGTCGACAGCACATGACCCCCACCTTCAACGCCCTGTGCACAGCCTGTTGAACGGGCTCTGAACGGGGATGGGACGGGCTTGCCGCCCGCGCCCGGCGTGCAGGATTTACCCCGAAAAACAGGGGCTCGAACGCCCCGTAAATCCGACGTGGAGTCCAGCCGTTCCGGGCCTGTTCGCCAGCACCTGAAAAAGCCCGTTTCCGGGCCATTCCAGATCAAAAGGCGTCCGGATTGCGCATTTTGCCGTCGCGGAGCCAAAACAGTGCCTCTGTAATCGCGCCCGGTCAAAACCGCTTCAAACGCCTGTTTCAAAGCCCTTTTACAATCCCCGACCGGGCTGGACCGGGCTGGACAGGATTACGCATTTAGTTTGTCACCCCACAGAAGGCGGCGCGTTCTTTCGCGTTCTCGTCCCACCGGGGACCTTCACCCTGCGCTTTGAGCATGGCCAGACGTGGCACGGAGAAAACGCGCGTTTTGGATCAGGGCCTGACAGCGACGTCTTTGTCTTGGACACCCCACTTGAATTTGCCGTTCAGGGCGTGAACCGCAAGGTCGGACATCTGGTGGACTTGCGTGGAGCACTTCACCCCGACGCCACGGTTGATGTCTGGCCTGACGCCATCTGCCAGTCTGTCAGCATCACGCTGGAGCCCTCGCCCGGTGCGCAGGCGCTTCCCAGAGAGGAGCAGGAGTTCCCTACCCGCACCTCTCGACAGACCCGCTTGATGCCGCGAGAGAACGTGTACAGCGCGTCTCGCCCCGCCTGATCCGACGCACCGAAGGCGCACCCGTGTCTGCGGTTAGGCGCTATTCCCGGGCGGCATAGCTGCCGTCCTTGTCATGCTTCTCCTGACCCGTCAGCGCAGGTGTGAAGATACAGATCAGCCGCAGATCGGTCTCGGCCCGGATGATATGCGGATCATGTTGGTCCAGCACATACATCGTCCCCGGCATCAGCGGCCAGACCTGCCCTGTCACCGCGTTTTCCACCTCGCCCTGCCCTTCAATGCAGTAATTCGCCTCGATATAGTTCTTATATACTCCTTCGCCTGAATTGGCCTGAGATTTTGAGCCGGGATCAGTTTGTAATCTTTCAGGCCGGGGAACGAGAGCCCCGCACCGGAAAAGGCAAACCGCCAAACCGCCAAAACTGTCGGACCAATATCAAATATCCAGCAGGGCATCATCAGGGGAATCGCGCTTAAAGTTTGACAGCGGTTGCGAATTGGATTCTGGAGGTTTCATCACTTGATGGAGCTTCGCGATGCCCAACCTGGACAGCTGTTTCAATGAGATGGATGACCCACGCGGCGGCAATGCGCCACGTCACAGGTTCTGTGATCTTATGACGATCAGCCTTTTATGCGCGCTTTGCGGCGGCGATACAGCGGTCGACATGGAGTTTTTCGGTCATATGAAGGAGGATTTTCTGCGCGATTTTCTCGAATTGCCTCATGGCGTACCCTGTCATGACGCTTGTTCCCGTCTGTTCCGGGTGATGAAGCCGACCGGTTTTCAAGCGTTTTATGACAAGTTTCGTGCCGATTTTACGGCTGGATGTGGAGAGGAACCAGCCATCGCTATTGATGGCAAAGAGATGCGACGCAGCTTTGACAAGGCCGCCGGGCAATCGAATATGAACATTGTCACGGCCTTTGCACATGGGGCGCGGCTGACCCTTGGCATCAAGCAAAGCGCCAGGGGCGGTGGCGAGATCCTGGCCCTGCGCGAGTTGATCGAGATGCTTGACATTCATGGCATCACCATCACCGCTGATGCGTTACATTGCCAGCGAGAGACCTGTGAATTGATCGTAAAAGAAGGCGGTAACCACTGCCTTCAACTCAAAGGCAATCAGGGCGACATGTTGGCCGATGTCCGGGCTTTCGTGGAAGACGAAGACACAGATTACATTGATGAATATAACACAATTGATGCTGATCATGGTCGTGTGGAAGAGCGGTCATACCGCGTCCACGATGTGCCGGAATATCTGATCAATACCCATAAGTGGCCGCCTCTTCGGGCTTTCGTCCATGTCGCCTCCAGGCGCGCGGTTGGCGACAAGACCAGTCACGCCGAACGGCTTTATCCGCTCTCCAAATGTCCCGCGGCTCAGGGGGCCGCCACACTGATCCGCGGCCAGTGGCAAATTGGGAACAGCTTGCATTGGTCTCTCGACGTGGTGATGAACGACGACCGACACCGCGCGCGAAAAGATCACGCGCCAGCCAGCTTTGCCGCTTTGAGGCGGATTGCCTTGAGCATCATCAAGGCCAATCCTGCAAAAGGATCAAATCGCGGCAAATTCAAAAAAGCGGGCTGGAGCAATGAGGTCCTGAAAACTCTCATCCAAGACTTTTGAAGCGCGATTGCCCTGAGGGCATCATAGCCTGCATCCGGAAGTAAAAATGTGCGCGCAGGCTTTCTCACGGGTGCGTCCACTTTACGGCGACGGCAAATCGCTTCAGGCGCCGCGCGGTCCCCGCATGTGAGGCGGCAGTGTTTTATGAGGCCATGCCAGGATGATGCACGTCCCGATGCAAAACGATACGGGGCGAATTGGGCCGGATTTTCAAGCCGGGATCAGTTTGTAATCCTTGAACGGGACAACGCGGAAGTTGTCTGTGACGGTGTCCCGGAACCCGGTCCATTTTGCCGGTAAGGTTTTTCGGAAGAAATCAGGAATGGCCTCTGTGAACTGATCGAATGTGGCGTAGTGACGATTGTGGGTGACCCATTTGTGCATGACGCCCCGGAGACGTTCAATCGGATTGAGGTGGGGTGCATATGGCGGCAAAAAGTGCAGCTTTACACGGCGTTCAGAACTCTCGAGCCAGGGCTGGAGTATTTTGGCGTGGTGATAGCGGGCGTTGTCGGGAAAGACATGGATTGTCGCCATGGTCGGGTTGTTGCGCTCCGGCTTTTCCAGCATGGCCCGTGTTGTTCGGGCATTGATCTTCTCCCCTTCCACAAAGGTGAACCGGAACGTTTCAGGATCGAGCGCGCCCTGAATATTGAGACGCCTGCGCCCCGATGTTGCCTTCAGGGCCGTCTTTTGCCCCTTCGGGAACCAGCCATGGGCGGGACGGCTCCGATGCTCCGGATGTACAGCATCGGAGAAGACCACCATCTCATCCGCCCCCAACCCGGACAGCAAAGCTTCATACATGGCGATAAACGCCGCCTGTCCGGCTTCGTCCGCCTGTGCCGGAAGCGACAAGGGCTTTTTGTATTCAAACCCGAGGCGGCGCATCAGTTTCGCGGCCCCCGAGGGACTGTAGCTCTGCCCGTATTCCGCCGGAACATACGCACAGACCTCGTCTACGTTCCGTGCCGGGTTTTCGGTGAAACGGGCTTTCAGCCCCTGCTCCTGCGTAACACTCAAGTGTCCCTGCCGCTGGCTGTAATCTTTCAGGCCAAAGAACGACAGCCCCGCACCGGAAAAGGCAAATCGCCACTCCGTCAAAACTGTCGGGCCAATATCAAGTATCCCGCAGACCAATTTGGCATCATAGCCCGCATCCGGAAGCAAAAACGCACGGGCACGCTTCCACACGAGTGCGTCCACTTTACGGCGACGACAAATCGCTTCAGGCACCGCGCGGTCCTCGCATGTGAGGCTGAATGTCTTATGATGTTTGACCATGCCAGGAGGATGCACGTCCCGATACAAAACGATATGCGGCGAATCGACTCACCGACAAAAATTCTCAGGTCAATTCAGGCGGAGGAGTATAGTGCAGGTGTTGGGTGGTGCCCGCTTTCACGATCGTGTCGTGAAAGGAATAGCCCAGATCATCGCGCGCCAGCAGGATACGGCGGCTTTCAAACGCCTCACCTCTGGCATGATCAGCGGTGTCGAGGATATCAGCGAGGGTTTTGACGAACATCAGGCACTCTCCTTTGTGATGACCAAGATTAGAACGTCATTTGCATTTACGGAAGAAGCGGTGTGACATAGCCCTATGCCTTTACGCGCCCTGCCCCTTGTTGCCGCCCTTGCCACCGCCCCGATGGCACAGGCCAATTGCGCGCGCGACGCGATGCTGGTGATGGATGGCTCGGCCTCGATGGCTGAACTGGGGTTCGATCCGACGGCCCCCACGCGGATAATGGAGGCGCGCGACGCCGTGCGTCAGGCCATGCCCCAGATCGCCCCTGTCCGTCGGGTGGGCCTGATCACCTATGGACCGGGCGGCGCGGACAGTTGTTCGGGCATCAACCTGATGTTTCACCCGGATTATTCATGACGGTGCTGTTTTTTGTTGGCAGCGCTGGCGTAAGTGTCTGATTTGGCGTATAGAACATGTGTACAATCAATCCCGGACGCCGGACAATGACTGCCAACGCCGCCATGAGTGATATAGCCCGGACTTCCTTCTCTTTTCCAGCCATTCGTTCCAAGAAAGTTACGGGCTGTTTTGATGGTGGTGCGATCACCTCTGACGCCGGTGTTTTGCTTCTTGCTCAGGCGGAGCGTCGTCTGGGGATCGTGGATCGTTTGGTTGGGGTAATCCCCGATGGTCGCGATCCTTCGCGGGTGACGCATCGCATGTGTGACATTCTTCGCGCGCGGGCCATGGCCATCGCGTGCGGTTATGAAGACGGTGATGACCTGGACGAATTGCGACACGACCCTGCCTTCATGATGGCGCTCGGCAAAGCGCCCGGCGAAGACGTAGGGTTGGTGAGCCAGCCGACGATGTCGCGATTTGAGAATGGTGTGGGCCAGCGTTCCCTGATCCGGGTTGGACGCGAGATGGTGGATATCTTTTGTAGCAGCTACGACGCGCCACCTGAATCGGTGACCCTTGATATTGATGACACGTTTGATGCCGCTCACGGCCAGCAGCAACTGACCCTCTTCAACGGCTACCATGGTGAGCGTGGCTATGCCCCGATCCATGTGTACGAAGCCCAGAGCGAAAAACCAGTCGCATTCATCCTGCGCCCTGCGCGCACGCCATCCGGCGTGGAAGCGCGCGGCCATGTTCGTCGCCTCATCAGGCGCATTCGATCTCATTGGCCGCAGACCCGTATCACCTTGCGCGGAGACGGGCATTATGGCCGCCCGGAGGTCATGGCCTGGTGCGAAGCCCAGGCAGGGGTGGACTTCATCTTTGGCTTGCCAGCCAATTCTGCTTTGCGTCGTGATCCTGTCGTTACACGCGCTCAGGATGCCTGTGCGGTTCAGCGCGCGAAAGAAGGCTTGCTTGTGTTGCGCTGCTTTTGTGAGACCCAATACGCTGCCGCGAGTTGGGGTGAGACCAGGCGCCGGGTCATCGCGCGGTTTGAGGCACGCCAGGCGCATGGCATGGCTGTCAGATACATTGTGACCTCACTCGCCGACGGCACCCCGGAGCAGCTCTATGAGCGTGTCTATTGCGCCCGCGGTCAGATGGAGAATTTGATCAAGCTCCACAAAACCCAGTTGAAGAGCGATCGTACATCCTGTTCCTCGGCAACGGCCAACCAGATGCGGCTGATCCTCCACACCATTGCCTACTGGATGATCTGGGCGGTGCGCTCAGCCATGCCGAAGGCCGCCGGGTTGAAGCGATCCGACTTCGAGACAATCCAACGCCGTCTCCTGAAAATCGGAGCGCGGGTTATTGAAACCCAATCCCGGATCCGGGTTGCCTTCGCTTCAGCCTGTCCAGACAAAGCCTTGTTCATCACCATCCTGGACACTCTGCTGGGAAGACAGGCCAGCCACGCGCAGGCGCCGTAGACCGCGACTGCTCCTCCCGATGAACCCTGAAACCATAACCCGACAAATCAGCCGCAAGCGCCAAAGCCCGCGCAAACGATGCCCCATGCCCAAACCGTGAAAAACACCAGAAAGCCAACGCATAAGCGCCCAAATCAAAGCCGTCATGAATAATCCGGGTTTCAACCTGTGCCCGATGCCGCCGCCTCGGTAATCGCCGGGGTCAACGCGCTGGAACCCGGCGGCCTGACCCCCATTGCCGCCTCAGTCGAAGCGGCCGCAAGCGTGCTGGGCCGGAACGGCATTGTGGTGCTGGTGACGAATGGGAACGAAACCTGTGGCGGCACACCCTGCGCATTGGGCAAGGATCTGGCGCTGTTCGCCCCGGATCTGACCGTGCATGTGATCGGCTTTCGCGTGGTCTATGACCCGTTTGCCTGGGACAGCCCCGAGGCCGGGGTGTATTCAGGCGGGGACAGCGTGGCGCGCTGTTTGTCCGAGGCCACAGGCGGGCTTTATGTGAACACCCAAACCGTCGATGAACTGGCCGAGGCGCTGCGCCGCACCTTGGGATGTGCGTTGATTGGCTAGGCGGGTTTCCCTCTCACTGGCGGTGTTGGCGGCCTGCCTGAGCGTTTCGCCCCCCGAGCGGGCCGAGGCGCTGGCCTGCAGCCGCGATGCGATGCTGGTATTCGACGGCTCCGTCTCGATGGCGGCGATGGGATATGGCATAACAGCCCCGCCCCGCATTGCCGAGGTGCGTGATGCCATGGCCGAAGTTTTGCCTGAGGTGGCCCCGTTGCGCCGGATCGGGCTGTTGGTCTATGGGTCCGGCACCGGGGATGTCTGTGGCGGGATTGATGTAAAATTCGCACCCATTGAAGATGCTGCCGACCCGATCCTCGACGCGTTGCGCCAGATTGCACCAACCGGGCTGACACCGCTGACCGCCTCGGTCCGCGAAGCCGCCAATGTTCTGGAGCATCGGACGCAGCCCGGCATCGTCGTGCTGGTCACTGACGGGTCAGAAACCTGTGGTGGCATGCCTTGTCAGCTTGGTGCACAGCTTGCGGCCACGTCGGACGACCTGACGGTGCATGTGGTCGGGTTTCGGCTAGTGTACGACCCGCTCTCGTGGAACAGCATCGAGGCGTTTCGCGAGGCCAATGACGCGATCCGCTGTCTGGCCGAGGAAACCGGCGGGCTTTATGTGGAAACCCAGACCGTCAAGGAGTTGACCGAGGCGCTGAAAGTGACGTTGGGCTGTCCGTTGATCGGAGGCAGTCCCCTGCGAAGGCGGGCCGGATAATTACATCTCGCCGGTCAGATCACCCTCAACATGTTCAGGGGCCACTTTGTCGAGGCCGCGAAACCGGCTCCACACCGTTTCTTTCTGCCCGATATAGTAATACTCGCAGGGTTGCTCGCCCCAGCCAGTCACGTGCCAGCAGACCCCGCCTTGTTCATCCACCGACCAGCGACCGGTTTTGTGCACCCCGTTCCAAACGGTTTTCAGCGCCATGTCGGGCGCATAATACATCCGCCCCACGGCCGAGCGTTTGGCGGTTTTACCGGACAGAAACGCGACCGTTTCCTCGGGCGTAAAGAGCTTGGCACTTTCCGCATAAGCCTGCGCACTGGCGGCCTCGGCCAGCAGATTGCCGGGTTGCAAATCAGGCTGCCCGCGGATCGCACCGTCTTCAAAGCGAAAGACGATGCCGTCATACATCACGAACGCGCCGCAATCCCTGACCTCGGGCTCTCCCCTGACCCAGCATAGCACGCCAGTGTCATCCGTTGTCCATTTGCCCGAGACCAGTTTCTTGTTTTCAACCAGCAACAACACTCCGGCGGACGAATAATAGGCCACGCCATCGTCGAGGATCTGGGTGGTATTCGAGAAGCGATCAAACAATTCCACCGCCGTCGCGGGGCGGATATCGCCCGAAGCCAGCACCGCAGAGACCGCACCGAACGTGGCGATCAGGGCCGCACATCCGGCCTTCAGACGTGTCTGTCTCATCTTTCGCCCCTTTTTGATGACCCGCCAGTCATCCGACCGCCAAAACTTTTCCATTGAACATTCATTCAATGGAACCTAGCGTAAGTCAAGCACCGACCTCGGCGGCAAAAAGGATACCCCATGTGGCACTCTCTTGGATCAACCCTCAGGACCCTTGGGATCGCCACAGCGGTGGCCGCCCTGCCCGTCACTGCCACCAGCGAGGTGATGAGCTTTGAGTTTGATGTCTGCGGCGCGCCCAATACCCGCGTGCCCGGATGGGTGCCCAACGGCGATCCACAGGCCAATGGCAAGGTGACCCTGACCATCGATACCGAGAAAGGCGTGATGTCGCTGCTGCCTTCGCCCGAACTGGTCGACAGCATCCAGTACACCACCCTGCACGCCCATCTTTATGATGCGCAGCACCGCTATGTGACCTCGGGCAAGGGGCAATCGACGATCTGCTGGGCCTATTACAACACCACCTCGCGCGGGGGCACCTGCGCGCATGATGACTATGATTGTCAGGCGCTGACCGGGGTGAAAGACTGGCCGTGGACCGAGTATGGCTATGCGGTGAATTTCTATCGCGACTACCTGAAACAGGTGGCCGCCGAAAAGGGCGAAGGCTGGTACCTGATGCTGCATTTCAACGGCGGGCATTTTGCCACCGATGAGGACGGGCATCTGATCGAATGGGACGGATCACCGTTTATGGAGGCGTCCTTTGGCGGCATGAATTCGATCCGCCCAGCTTGTAATGCCCGGATCGGGCGGACGTTGACCGACAAGGACCATGGCACCGGAGATACCTGCAACCCGATGATGCACGGGGTGATGGCCAGCGATTATTTCAAAGACGCGCAAGGCAATCTCTGGGTGGATGAGACTGGCGCACTGACCCCCGAGGCCGTGGCCCATGGCTATGATCTGGACACTGAATATCTGTTCTACAACTACCGCGACAACGGCCAATCCGACCGCTGGGGTGGCCCGGATGGCGGGGCTGGCGGGTTTTTAACGGGGGATGATGAGGGGCGGTGTTTGAACTGGCCGCCTGGCTTGGGAATGTCCGAAGCTCTGTGTATGGGGTTTGGCCCATGCGGTTAAAACGGGTCATCTGTTGAACCGTTCCGGGTATAGGATAGCGAACCGGTTTCGTGCCGCAACCCATTCTCTGACACATCGACCGGATTTTTCGAAGTTGCGGATGGCCAGATAGATCAGCTTTGTTGCAGCATCATCGGTTGGAAGGCCGCCGCGGGTTTTGGTAGTTTTCCGGATGACCCGGTTCAGGCTTTCTATGGCGTTGGTGGTATAGATGATCTTGCGCACATCCGGGGGGAAGGCGAAGAACGGGATCACCTCCTGCCATGCCCGCCGCCAGCCCGGGGCGATCGAGGGGTATTTTTGGCCCCATTCATCCTCGAAAGCATCAAGGGCTTTGGCGGCCTCCCCGTCGTTTACGGCCTGATAAATCTGCTTCAGGCTTCTGGCCCCTTCCTTGCGATCTTTCCAGCCGCAGAAGTTCAATGAATGGCGCACCGGATGTACAATACATGTTTGCACGGTGGTATCTGGATAGGCCGCGTTGACAGCGTCGGGGAAACTGTCAATCGCAGAGTAAAATGGGTCCATGTCGCGGCGTAAAAATGGGCCACTTCGGTTGATGTTTTGTGGCGCTTTTGCACGCGTGCTCGTCACAAAGCTGAAGCGTGCCAAAGCGCATGCTGGCCATAAGGCCAGCATTATTCTGACTGTGATTGCGGGCTGGTTATTTTCGGTTGTTGCGACTGTGTTTGAGCCGATAGCTTTCGCCATTCATCTCGAGGATGTGGACGTGATGGGTTAAACGATCGAGTAGCGCACCGGTCAGCCGCTCAGAGCCAAAGACTTCAGTCCATTCATCGAAGGGCAGGTTCGAGGTTATGATGATGGAGCCGCGTTCATAGCATTGGGATATGACCTCGAAGAGCAGCTCTGCGCCAGATTTGCTGAGCGGTACGAAGCCCAGTTCATCAATGATCAACAGGTTCTGGCTGGTCAGTTGCTTTTGAAGGCGCTGCAATCTCCGCTCATCTTGAGCCTCGATCAGATCATGGACTAATGCCGCAGCCGTTGTGAAGCGCACCTTCAGTCCTCTTTGACATGCAGCCAGCCCAAGTCCCAGGGCGATGTGTGTCTTGCCCGTGCCTGACGGGCCGAGCGCGATGATGTTCTCCCTGCGATTAACGTAATCGCATCGTGCCAGATCCATCGTCAGGGGCTTGTTCAAGCTTGGCATGATCTTGAAGTCAAAGCTATCCAAGCTCTTGGTGCTGGGGAACTTCGCCGCTTTGATGCGCCGTTCAATCATCCGGCGTTCGCGGTCGATCAATTCCATCTCACACAGCCGCGCCAGATAGTGGATGTGATCTTTGTTCTCTGCAGCACAGAGCTGCGCCTGTTTGGCATACTCGCCTTGGAACGTTGGCAGTCGCAGTTGTTTAAGATGATGCCGTAGAAGAATCCGAGGGGCTTCGGTCATGCCGCGGTCCTTCCCATCAAGCTCATGTAACTGGATGGGCGTGTTGTGCCGACATTGGCCTTGGGCAAGTATGGATAGAAGTCCAAATCCAATCGTGGTGGCCGCTTCTCAACCCGACACAGTACAAGGTGTTTTACGGCGTCATAGCCAATTGCACCCATATCTATTGCCTGCTGGATTGCGCCTTGCACAACATCCATTTCGAAGGTCTCCAAAAGGCGCAAGACTTGAACGTATTCTCGCTTGCCCGGCTTACCCATTCTGGCTTCAAGCAGTCGGTGCAGCGTGGCAAATACATCTGGCAAATGCCAACCCTGCAAAGGCGCGGCCTGATCCAGGGCACCCACCTTTTGTTCAAGCAGGGGCAAAAAGTGCAATGGGTCAAAGACCATATCCGCTGATGTGTAGGATCGTTTGTGCCGCGCAATAATCTCATTGCCGCAGCCGATGATAACCTCATGCACAAACCCACGCACATGAACATCGTGGTGCGCATAGGCTACTGGCACCGAGTAATCATTGCTGCGATAGCGCACCATTGAGATCGACGTTGCACGCGTGCTGACGTGATCGCAGGCTTCATATTCTGCGACGGGCAATCCCATCAGAGCATCCAAATCCGACATCAGGCGTGCGCCTATGGTTTGGGTGTGACCCCGCAACGTATCGGCCTGACGTGCTAAACACTTCTCTTCCAAATGTGCGTTCAGATCATCAAAGCTGTCATAGCGAGGTGCGGGAACCATGAAGTTGCGGCGGGTGTATCCAACCATGCCCTCAACGTTGCCTTTATCGTTCCCTCGCGCGGGTCTGCCAAACTTGTCATCAAACAAGTAATGCGACTGCAGTTCCGTAAACCGACGTGTGCGGATGCGCGTCTTATCCCCGAGTATCCGAGCCACGGCGATCTTGGTATTGTCGTAGAGAATGGATTGCGGAATGCCGCCAAAGAATGCAAAGGCGGACACATGGCCATCGCAAAACGCCTCGGTTGTCTCAGCTGGATATCCCTTCACAAACACCGCATCAGAATGTGGCAAGCTCATCACGAAGAAGTGGATCTTGCATTCCACGCCACCGATCACGCCCAGCGTCTCACCAAAATCAACCTGCGCATGGCCCGGCCGATGCGACAACGGCACAAACACCTCTTTGGTGCGCCGTTTTTGCTCGCGCACGTAATAGGTCACCGTGGTCAGGCTGCCAGCATATCCATGCTCATCGCGCAGCCGTTCAAAGATGCGCTTGGCCGTGTGTCGCTGCTTTTTGATCAGGGCTTTGTCTGTGCGCAGTATCTCATCGACCACACCAACATAACCATCAAGCGTTGGCCGCCGAGGCGCTTCCGACCGACGATACCCAGGCGGAAGTTCATGGCGCAGCATCTTCGCGATCGTCTTACGATCTTTGTTCTCTAATCTGTCAATGCGTGTTTCCTGAGTTTCCTGCTTTTGATGTCAGAGGTTGCCTTTGTTCTCTTCGAACTCTGAGGTTCATGATGGGGTTGGCTGGGTGTGGGTCGGCAATGTTGAAACCGCAATCATACCGTTGGTCTTGGCTGTTGCTACAGAATCGGCGCCGTGTCTCACGCCCTCCCTCGGGCATCGTCCCAGATGGGAACTTTGATTTAGGAATCCTCGTTGTCGCCTCGTAAGCCTTACGCGGACTGGAAGTCAGTTTTGTCTCGCATAATGGCATGAAGTATGATTGCCAGACGACGCGCCAGAGCCACTCGGGCCTTTCTCATCGTTGAGCGCGCACCGATTGCGAGGGCCCATGTCTTCAATTTGAGCGGAGCGGCATACCGCGTCAGCATCACATTGGCGGCCTCATAGAGAAGCGTTCTGACGCGCACGTCGCCCCGCTTTGAGATGCTGCCCGTGTAGTCGATTTCACCAGATTGATGCCGTCGCGGCACCAGTCCAAGATACGCCCCCACATCACGCGATTTCCTGAAACGCGACGGATCATCAATTGCTGCGGCAAAGGCCAATGCTGTGATCGGACCGACCCCTGGTACCGTCATAAGGCGCTGGCAGACTTCGGATTTGCGGGTCATCTTTTTGATGTCGCCATCAATGGCTGCAACCGCCGCGAGGATTGCTTCGCGTGCTGCGAACAGTCCGCAAATTGCGGCATGGAGGCCAGGCACTCCATCGCTAACTTTTAGCGCCGCGTTTTTGAATGCCGGAGACAAAGCTCGTGGCAGCCGCACGCCGAAGACGACGACCAGACCGCGGATCTGATTGTCGAGCGTCACACGCTGTCCGACCAGCTTCTTGCGGGCTGCGATCAGCGACCGGATTGCGTGCGCTGACAGTGATTTGACATGGGTCGGCTTGTAGAATCCCGTCCGCGCCAGGTGTGCCAAACCGCGGGCATCATTGCGGTCCGTCTTGTGGCCGGCCAGAGATTTAAGGGCCTGATATGCTTGCCTGCTCTCGATGCAAACAACCGGGACACCAAGCTCCGTCAGCCCATGGTAAAGCATTGGTGCCATCCGTCCCGTTTCAAATACAACTTTGGCACATGGTGGTCCAGAAGCGAGGAAGTCAGCGATCGCTTTTGGTGTTGAGCTCGCTTTTCCTTCACGAATAAGGGCCCCTTCACGATCCAGAATGCAGATATGCGTCTCTTCCATGGACACATCCAAACCAGCAAAATATTCCATTGGTCAGTCTCCTTTTCAATTGCATGTGCATCCAGAATAACAGGGGTAACTGAGTGCTGATCCTGATTACGCCATGTTGAAAAACCGCGCCGCTTCTCGGCCAGACATACCGTCCTTCAAACAAGCACGGCGCACACGACTATAAATATCCACAGAATACATCTCCCGCCCTCCGAATAAACGAAGGGCACAAACTGGCGGACTTTTACTCCGCTACAACTGCGATATGCAGCCGCTTCTGTGGCCCAATATTGCTCCGCGTTTTACATTTTGCGCACAAGGCAGTTGCAGAACAACGGTGCGCGCGCCTGCGCAGGCATCCAGAATAGCGCGTTCGTTCAGAAACACATCAACACCCGCATTAGGCCAGCCGAAGTTGACGCATGTGATGTCCGTCTGCTGCTCAATCAAATCCGGAAACGGAACCTCAATGAATTTGCCATAGGTTTCCGTGCTTCCGATAAAGGCAACATAATCGCCCGTCAGCTTTCGTTTTGGCCCCCGAAACAACAGTTTGGAGCCGTCATACCTGCACGGCATGTAGTCAAGAGACAGAGTCCCGATCTTTTCATAGGCCATATCACCCACCAATTTGTTCTCACCCACCGCGCATCCTGCACCCTGCCTGTTGAGAAACCCCTAATGGGCGAATGTGTCTCAATTTTTAGCCACCCCTGCCCCTTGCAGCGTCGTGGCCCCGGGGCCTATGGTATGGCCGTATCGCAAAAGGGGTCTGCGGATGGATATCCAGAAAATTGGCGTGATCGGCGCAGGCCAGATGGGCAATGGCATCGCTCATGTGCTGTCAGCCTCGGGATATGATGTGATGTTGACCGATATCAGCCAGGAGGCGCTGGATAACGCGGTTGAAATCGTCCGGCGCAACATGGACCGACAGGTTAGCAAGGGCAAACTGACAGCCCAAGCGCAAGCCGAGGCCCTGGGCCGGATCACCACGACCCTGACCCTGCCTGATCTGGGTCAAGCCGACCTGGTGATCGAGGCCGCGACTGAGCGCGAGACAGTGAAACAGGCGATCTTTGATGAACTTCTCCCGCATCTTCAGCCCCATACAATCCTGACCTCCAACACTTCTTCAATCTCGATCACACGCCTGGCCAGCCGCACCGACCGGCCCGAGAAATTCATGGGATTCCACTTTATGAACCCGGTGCCGATCATGCAGTTGCTCGAGCTGATTCGCGGTATCGCCACGGATTCCGACACCCATGACGCCTGCCTGAAAGTTGTTGAAAAAATTGGGAAAACCGCCGCCTCAGCCGAGGATTTCCCAGCCTTTATCGTAAATCGCATCCTGATGCCGATGATCAACGAAGCGGTCTATACGCTTTATGAAGGTGTGGGCAGCGTGAAGTCGATCGATCAGTCAATGAAACTGGGGGCGAACCATCCGATGGGGCCGTTGGAACTGGCGGATTTTATCGGCCTGGATACATGCCTGGCAATCATGAATGTACTGCATGACGGGTTGGCCGATACTAAATATCGCCCCTTGTATGTTTTCCTTGCCATCAATCTGCAGCAGATTGATGGTTGCCCGGATGGGATGGCCATCCCATCCGGGCGCTCGATTTGGGTCGTCGTTCCCTTGGCTTCAAGAGCCGCAGGGCAGCTTGACCGGGTCGATTCATGGAAAACTGATCTGAACAGATGAAAGGGAATCCCGGATGTCCCGTATACAAGGAAAGACCGCTTCTCCCCAGCTTGCCACAAAGCAAGTATATGTCGGCATCGATGTGAGTAAATCACGTCTTGATGTCTATCTTCACCCAACAGGCCTGTCGCAGAGCGTGAGTAATGACAAAGCAGGCCTGCAACGGTTCGCCCGCTTCCTTCGATCATATCAACCTGAGTTGATCGTGCCGGAGGCAACCGGCAGCTGTCATCGGCGCGCGCACCGGCACCTGCATGATGCGGGTTTCCATGTGGCTGTGATGAACCCATACCGCACCCGAAAGTTCGCTGATATGATGGGGCAACTGGCCAAAACCGACGCGATTGACGCCAAATCCCTCGCGCTGTTTGCCGCGATGGTGAAACCGGAAGCAAAGGCCCCCCCTGCCCCGGCTCGCGCCGATCTGGCCGCTCTCCCGGTTGCCGGGCGGCAAATTTCCCGGCAGAAAGGAGCTTTGCAAAACCAGTTGAACGTGACCGGGCACAGTCTGATCAGCCGACAGATGCGTGCGCGGATCAAGATGGCCGAACGCCACCTTGCGGCTCTGGATGCTGAACTCCGACAACTTCTGCGCCGCGAACCCGATCTCAAACATCGCTTTGATATCCTGACTTCGATACCAGGCGTCGGGCCGATCTCGGCGGCAACGATGATTGCGGAACTGGGCGAACCGGGACAGGTCAACGCACCCCGGATTGCCGCCCTTGTCGGGGTTGCGCCCATGAACTGCGATTCCGGCGCCATGCGGGGTCAACGCCGCATTCGCGGTGGCAGAGCAAGCGTTCGCAACACGCTCTACATGGCCGCCGTTGCTGCAGTTCGCTCAAACCGAGACTTCGCCGCGTTCTACAACAGGCTCAGGGAAAACGGAAAGCCATTCAAAGTCGCAATCACTGCGGTCATTCGAAAACTGGCAATCGTGGCGAATACCCTCATCTCGGAAAATCGAAAGCGGGTGCCAATATGCCCTTGACCACAAACACAGATGCTGCCCTCTTCTGACCAAATATGTCGAGGCCGGATGGCTTGGCCGCAAGACTGGTCGGGGTTTTTATGATTATCGGGGCGAAACGCCGGTTCCTACGCGCTAAAGCGTTTCGAGAAAAACTTAAATCACAGATTTTTCTCGAAACGCCCACGACACTGAGGTGTTGCGCAGCGTTTCCACTTAATGCTGTCTCAGGTTTAAGTAGAAACGCTTTAGTCAGAAACAGTCCAGATTCCAGACAAATTCTTCGCAGAGTTTTGGCCTGATTTCTATTGCTGACCCAAGGACAACGTATGCTCGCGCAGCCAGCCCATGAACCCGCGCGGATCGCTTTGCAGCATCTCCATATGCTCAGCATCAATGGGCGGACCCACCACCGGTTTTTGCGGCCGGTTGCAGCTCCTGACCACCTCATGCAGCAGAAAGCTTTGGCGCAGCGTTGCCGAGATGCAATTGGCCATCTGATAGACCCGTGAATTCGAGCCCGGAAAATAGATTGGCACCACCGCCGCTCCGGAGCGGCGGATCATTTGCGCGGTGAACACATTCCATTCGCGTTCATGCACCGGGCCGAACATCGTATCGCTGGAGGCGACAACACCCGATGGGAACACGCTGATCACACCGCCATCTTTCAGATGCGCCATCGCCTGTGCGCGCATTTCCACCGATTTGCGCTGTGCGTCCGGCTCGTGCGGGAATGGCACCGAAATCATGTAAGAGGCCGCAACCTCGTCAATTCCGGTCAGCAGCGCGCGGGTCAGAATTTTGTAATCTGTGCGCCGACGCCCGATCAGATCTGCCAGGATCATCCCATCCACCAACCCATGAGGATGGTTGGCCGCCACCACAACCGGTCCGGTCAAAGGGATATTCTCAACTTCATGCTGGGGCGTCAGAAGATCGATCCTCATCGTATCCAGCGCCGCGCGCCAAAAGGGTTGTCCGGTGGGGGCGCCTTTTTTCTCAAACGCACGGATCATGCGCAGGATGCTCAACTTGCCCGTGAACCACTCAAGCGTGCGGATGATCGTCGCAGTAACCGGCGCGTCAAAGGAATTGGCATAGGTCAGGCTGCGACGGTTGTACTTTGTAAACGTCACCGTCTCGCCGGATTCTCCGGACTGATCCTGAACGTTGTTTACCACGCTGTTTGATCCTGTCCCAGATGCGCGACTGCGCGCACTTACATGTCTTCCCCAAAGCGGTCCGCCACCAGCGCCTCGACCGCATCGGCCAAGGCAAGGGCATCAGGACCCGAGGTTTGGACGTCAATAGTCGTTCCTCTCGACGCTGCCAACATCAAAAGGCCCATAATACTGTCACCGCCACTGGATTGTCCATTAAGAGACACTTCGGCATGGGCGTCAAAACCTTCGACCACCTCGACCATCTTGGCCGCCGCCCGGGCGTGCAGGCCCTTGACGTTCACGATCTTTAACGCCCGCGTTTCTTTGTCACTCATGTCCCAGGTTCCGTGTTTTTCTTGTTACTCGGCTGATACGTTGTGACTGTCAATATACTTGCGCCCCGCATCCAGCGCGGCCCTTACGGCATCGGGCAGATCTTTGTCGCGGGATTTTGCCAGTTTCAGCAACATCGGCAGGTTGGCACCATACAGGATTCGCCGATCATCAGGCGCACAGGCCTTCAGCGAAAGATTCGACGGTGAGCCACCAAAGATATCGGTTACGATCACCACCCCGTTGCCGCTATCGACCTCGTCAGCAGCCCTGCAAATCTCGACTTGTTTGGCGTCGCGGTCATGATCGCCCTCAATCGCAATCGCACGTATGCCGGGCTGCGGGCCCACCACATGTTCAATGGCGCTCAGATATTCGCGGGCCAACCCGCCATGCGCCACAATTACGATCCCGATCAAGCTACGTTACTCCTTTGGCGTGCCGGTTGCGAGGGAGGTTGCCGCACGCTGCGCTGCGGCATTCCGCTCCAGTTCGCGATGCCTAATTGACACCTGCCAGCCCTTATTTGCAAGGGCCTGTGACAAAGTTTCTGCCATTGCAACACTGCGGTGTTGCCCGCCAGTACACCCAAAGCCAATGGACAAATACGCCTTGCCTTCGGCTTTCGTACGCCGGGAGCAGCAAAAGGACGAGGTCGATCACCTGTTGGCGAAAGGCCGGGTATCTCTCATCATCGGCCACATAGCGGGCCACGGGCGTGTCCTGACCGTTGAGACCGCGCAGGGTTTCCTCCCAATAAGGATTGCGCAAAAAGCGGCAATCCAGCACGATGTCCAACCCTCGCGGCAGCCCACGTTTGTAGGAAAACGAATGCACCGAAACAGCTAGTTGCTGCACGCCTTGGGGGGCGAATGAGGCTTCAAGCGCAGCGCGCAGATCATGGGGCGACATCTCTGAGGTGTCGATCAGAATATCGGCGCGCGCGCGGATCGGACCCAACAGGTCAAACTCGCGCGCAATGCCTTTGCCCGGATCCTCGGCGGGGGCCAGCGGGTGACGGCGGCGGGTTTCGGAAAAGCGGCGAAACAGAACCTCGGCGCTGCTGTCGAGATAAAGCAATTGCATCGGTGCATCCGCGCTCGCGCCGATCCGGTCAATCGCATCAATCAATGCGGTGGTTGAAAAATCCCGATTGCGCACATCGATACCAAGGGCCATCGGCTTGTCCGGGGCGGGTCCTTCCAATAGTCGGGGCAGCAAGGACAGCGGCAGATTGTCGATCGCCTCAAACCCCATATCCTCCAATGCGCGGATCGCGGTAGACCGCCCGGCACCGGACGGACCAGTGACAAGCACCAAACGGCTGGAAAGAGGCGTATGCGCGTGAGTCATCAAAGCTCCGTCATGCGATGCGGTTTCCTTGCAGATATAGCAAAATCGCCGCAGGAAAATGGGCAGCGGTAGATTTTCTGATCACAGGTAGGCGAACACCCAGCATAGTCTCGTGCCGCTGGGGTGGCAGGCGGTCGGTTTCCTCGTGCTCTAAATCGACGATCAGGCGCAGGGGCACGGACGGGGCTGGCGGGGTCGCAAGAATGCCAACCCCCCGCGCTTCGATCTGCCCCTTTATCGCGGCTGGGGCAGTGGCGATCACCTGATCGTCATGAGAGTCCAGCAGGGTCCGGTCATCTGCCACCAGAATGGCGCCCAGCGCCAGAAGCTGTAGGGCCAGGCCCGATTTGCCGCTGCCTGATGGGCCACGGATGAGGGCACCATGACCATTCACTGCAATCGTTGTGGCATGGATAACAAGCTGATCCGCAGCATTTGTCATCGGATCATCGCTTAGATCGGCAGGCCCACGACAAAGCGCGCGCCCAGAGGATCAGAGGTGATATCGGCATCCGTGGGGCGGATGTTTTCGGCCCAGATCACACCGTCATGCGCCTCGACAATCTGTTTCGAGATCGCCAGGCCAAGACCCGAATTATTGCCAAAATCATTTTCGGCGCGTTCCGAATAAAAGCGTTTGAAAATCTTGGTCAGGACCACTTCGGGAATGCCAGGGCCGGTGTCTTCGACCACCACCAGCACCCGGTTATCGCGTTTGCGCGCCCAGACACGAATGGCGTCACCTTCCTCACAAAAACTAACGGCATTGGAAATCAGGTTCACAAAGACCTGCGCCAGGCGCGCTTCCAGCCCCATCAGGACAACCGGCTTGTCGGGGAAATCGGTGATGAAATCGATCCCCTTCTTATTGGCGTCTTCGCCCAGGTATTGCCCCAGATTGCGCAGCATGGTCAGCAAATCAAAGGGCTCCTGCTCTTCTTTGACCAGTTCGCTGTCCAGACGCGAGGCGTTTGAGATGTCGCTGACCAGACGGTCCAGACGACGCACATCATGTTCGATCACTTCCAGCAGCTTGGCGCGCTGATCCTCACGTTTGGCCACATGCATTGTGCCCACAGCAGAGCGCAGACTAGCCAGAGGGTTCTTGATTTCATGGGCCACGTCAGCAGCAAACTGTTCGTTGCTGTCGATCCGGTGGTAAAGCGCGGCCACCATGCCTCGCAAAGCGCCGCTGAGCCGTCCAATCTCATCGGGGCGCGCGGTCAGGTCAGGAATGCGGATGCGTCCGCCGCTGCCGCCACGATTGCGTTCTCCGCCGATTTCGGCAGCCGAGGCGAGATCGGAGATCGGATTGGAAATCGTCGAGGCGAGGATCAGGCTAAGGCCAACCGACACCATGGTTGCGATGATGAACATCTGTAGAACACGCTCGCGTTCCGAGCGCACGAGGTTATCAATCTCACCCGATGCACTGACAATGGCGACCACGCCGATCGCCTCACCGTTTTGAAAAATGGGGGTCGCGACAGTCAAAACACTGCCACCGGCCACTTCGCCCGACGACAGCTGTGTACCACCCTGCAATGCTGTGGGCACCATAGTGCGTACCACCTCTTCGGCGGTAGCGGCCTCGGCGCGGTCACCGCCCCCGGCAAAGGGGGTGGAAATCCATTCCCACATGCGGGTCAGGGCGTCCGTAATCACGGTGGGGCGTGGCTCGGTTCCGGTGGCCGAGTGTTCACGGCTACCCTCGGTTTGCCCCGCCAGGGTGCCGCCTACATCAAACACGTAGATTTTGACGCCCTTCTGGACGCTGACCGTTTCAAGCGTGTCGGCGACATCAACGCCATCCCCGGTAACAAGGCTCACCGGTGCGCCGCTGGGCAGCTGTGCCTCGAACACATCCGCGACCAGTTCGGCCTCGCCCACCAGGGCATTGGCGCGTTGCAGCGCCAGCCCATCGCGGGATGAGTTAAGATAGAGGATTCCGGCCACAAGGATGTTCAGCGCGATCAGATTGAACGTGTCAATCTTGCGCGTCAGCGAGGATTTGCGCAGCGAAAATACGCCGCTGCCCTCGCGCATCGCGCGAAGTTCGTCTTCTACAATATTGTCCGGGGCGACGAAATCGTCTCCCAGAACAACATCACCGTCTTTCCGGGGCGGCAGATCGCGCACGTTGACCCCTTCGGCCAGCGCCATTATTCTTCGTTGTACCTGTATCCGATACCATAAAGCGTCTCGATTGCCGAGAACTCGCCATCAACCATCCGCAGCTTCTTGCGCAGACGTTTGATGTGGCTGTCGATGGTACGGTCATCCACATAGACCTGATCATCATAGGCCACATCCATCAGCTGATCGCGGCTTTTGACGAAACCGGGCCGTTGCGCCAGCGCCTGCAACAGCAGGAATTCAGTAACGGTCAGCGTCACATCCATGCCCTTCCAGGTCACTGCGTGACGCAGCGGATCCATCCGTAACTCGCCACGTTCCAGCACCTTGGTGTCTTCGGGGTCCGGGCCGCTGTCGCTTGCAATTGCATCCTGACGACGCAGAAGCGCGCGAATGCGTTCCACCAGAAGCCGTTGGGAAAACGGCTTTTTCACGTAATCATCCGCCCCCATACGCAGGCCCAGAACCTCGTCGATCTCATCATCTTTGGAGGTCAGGAAAATCACCGGCATGCTGGGTTTCTGGCGCAGACGCTGCAGCAGGTCCATGCCATCCATCCGGGGCATCTTGATATCAAGAACGGCCATGTCAGGCAGCGATTTACTGAACGCATCAAAGGCCTGCTGTCCGTCATTATAGGTCTCAACCTCGAAGCCTTCAGCCCCAAGAGTCATCGAAACCGATGTCAGAATATTTCTGTCATCGTCCACGAGGGCGATTTTAGACATTGAATTTTTCCTTGTACTGCTCTGTTTGCCTGCTTTTTTCCATCACTATGCGCATTTTTATCCTTTGCAATCAATCCCAAACTGCGAATCGGTCTGCCCTTGCGCCTTATTTGAGACACAATTCCATTCGGAATGACTAAATTGACTCAGGTTATTCCATCAAATTGTGCAAAGTTTTCCGTTCCAAACCAGTGATTGCGCCGACTTTGATTTGGTTGCGCTAACTGCGCCAAACCGTCCTGTTCTTTCACAGAAGCGTCATGTTAAGAGGCCCCCAATCGGCGGTTAGGATGCACCACCCGGGGTCCACCAGGCCGTTGATGACAGGACTGGCGACAGGAGCACGCACCCCATGACATCTGGACGGGTCAACCCGCAATTCCAGCTCGAAGATCAAGGCATAACTGGTCTGGGCAATGTCTATTACAACATGATCGAACCAGCGCTGATCGAGGCCGCGCTGCGCAATGGCGAGGGCGATCTGGGCCAAGGGGGCACCTTTCTTGTCACCACCGGCAAGTTCACCGGGCGGTCCCCCAAGGACAAACACGTGGTGATGACCGACAGCGTGAAAGACACAATCTGGTGGGAAAACAATGCCGAGATGAGCCCTGAAGGCTTTGATGCGCTTTACACCGACATGCTCGCGCATATGCAGGGCAAGGATTACTACGTGCAGGATCTGACCGGGGGCGCCGATCCGGCGCATTCGATCAAGGTGCGCATGGTCACCGAACTGGCCTGGCATGGCCTCTTCATCCGTCACATGCTGCGCCGTCCCGACAGCGACGATCTGGCCAGCTTTGTGGCCGACTATACGGTCATCAACTGCCCCAGTTTCCAGGCCGACCCTGCGAAACATGATTGCCGGTCCGAAACCGTCATCGCGATGAATTTCGATCGCAAGATGATCCTGATTGGCGGCACGGAGTATGCCGGTGAGAACAAGAAGTCGGTTTTCACGCTGCTGAACTATCTGCTGCCCGAAAAAAGCATCATGCCGATGCATTGCTCGGCCAACCACGCCAGTAACAATGCGGTCGATACGGCGATTTTCTTTGGCCTGTCCGGCACCGGCAAAACCACCCTGTCGGCTGATCCTGAACGCACGCTGATTGGCGATGACGAACATGGCTGGTCAGATCGCGGCACCTTTAACTTCGAGGGCGGCTGCTATGCCAAAACGATCAATCTGGACCCCGAGGCCGAGCCGGAAATCTACGCCACCACCAGCAAATTCGGCACCGTGATCGAGAACATGATTTTCGATCCCGACACGCTTGAGCTGGATTTCAAGGATGATTCACTCACCGCCAACATGCGCTGTGCCTATCCACTGGAATATATCTCGAACGCGTCGAGATCGGCCATTGGCGGGCATCCCAAGAACATCATCATGCTGACCTGTGATGCGTTCGGCGTGCTGCCTCCCATCGCACGGCTGACGCCGGCACAGGCGATGTATCACTTCCTGTCGGGCTTCACCTCGAAAGTGGCGGGAACCGAGCGTGGCGTGACCGAGCCCGAGCCGACCTTCTCGACCTGCTTTGGCGCGCCCTTCATGCCGCGCCGCCCCGAGGTCTACGGCAACCTGCTGCGTGAGAAGATCGCCAAGCATGGTGCGACCTGCTGGCTGGTCAACACCGGCTGGACAGGCGGCGCTTATGGCACCGGCTCGCGCATGCCGATCAAGGCCACCCGCGCCCTGCTGACCGCGGCCCTTGACGGTTCGCTCAACAATGTCGAGTTCCGCAAGGACGAGAATTTCGGCTTTGAAGTGCCCACCGAGGCCCCCGGCGTGCCCCCGGTTCTGCTGAACCCACGCCGCACCTGGGACAAGCCGGACAGCTATGACCGTCAGGCCGCCAAACTGGTCGCCATGTTCGCAGAGAATTTCGAGCAATACCTGCCCCATATTGACAACGACGTCAAAGCCGCCGCGCTGGGGTAAGGAACAAACAACATAACCACATCAAAAACGCCCCGCCACATCGGACGGGGCGTTTTTGCGTACTCACCGACCTCGCAAAAGGCTATCAATCGCAGATCAGGCGGCGCTATGATGGGGCATATCAAATCCAGCCCTTGCAACGACCCCATATTGGAGCAAACCAAGTTTAATCTTGTACCAACATGGTGTTATTGCAATTCCGGGCCATCACTGTGACCAGAGAAAATATGACTGAGTTAAGCAAAGCCGAACCAATCTGCGTGATCTGCAAGGCAACTGCCTTGCGCCGTTTTTACACCTATTGGGAATGCGCCTGTCAATCGCAGAGTAAAATGGGTCCATGTCGCGGCGTAAAAATGGGCCACTTCGGTTGATGTTTTTGTGGCGCTTTTGCACGCGTGCTCGTCACAAAGCTGAAGCGTGCCAAAGCGCATGCTGGCCATAAGGCCAGCATTATTCTGACTGTGATTGCGGGCTGGTTATTTTCGGTTGTTGCGACTGTGTTTGAGCCGATAGCTTTCGCCATTCATCTCGAGGATGTGGACGTGATGGGTTAAACGATCGAGTAGCGCACCGGTCAGCCGCTCAGAGCCAAAGACTTCAGTCCATTCATCGAAGGGCAGGTTCGAGGTTATGATGATGGAGCCGCGTTCATAGCATTGGGATATGACCTCGAAGAGCAGCTCTGCGCCAGATTTGCTGAGCGGTACGAAGCCCAGTTCATCAATGATCAACAGGTTCTGGCTGGTCAGTTGCTTTTGAAGGCGCTGCAATCTCCGCTCATCTTGAGCCTCGATCAGATCATGGACTAATGCCGCAGCCGTTGTGAAGCGCACCTTCAGTCCTCTTTGACATGCAGCCAGCCCAAGTCCCAGGGCGATGTGTGTCTTGCCCGTGCCTGACGGGCCGAGCGCGATGATGTTCTCCCTGCGATTAACGTAATCGCATCGTGCCAGATCCATCGTCAGGGGCTTGTTCAAGCTTGGCATGATCTTGAAGTCAAAGCTATCCAAGCTCTTGGTGCTGGGGAACTTCGCCGCTTTGATGCGCCGTTCAATCATCCGGCGTTCGCGGTCGATCAATTCCATCTCACACAGCCGCGCCAGATAGTGGATGTGATCTTTGTTCTCTGCAGCACAGAGCTGCGCCTGTTTGGCATACTCGCCTTGGAACGTTGGCAGTCGCAGTTGTTTAAGATGATGCCGTAGAAGAATCCGAGGGGCTTCGGTCATGCCGCGGTCCTTCCCATCAAGCTCATGTAACTGGATGGGCGTGTTGTGCCGACATTGGCCTTGGGCAAGTATGGATAGAAGTCCAAATCCAATCGTGGTGGCCGCTTCTCAACCCGACACAGTACAAGGTGTTTTACGGCGTCATAGCCAATTGCACCCATATCTATTGCCTGCTGGATTGCGCCTTGCACAACATCCATTTCGAAGGTCTCCAAAAGGCGCAAGACTTGAACGTATTCTCGCTTGCCCGGCTTACCCATTCTGGCTTCAAGCAGTCGGTGCAGCGTGGCAAATACATCTGGCAAATGCCAACCCTGCAAAGGCGCGGCCTGATCCAGGGCACCCACCTTTTGTTCAAGCAGGGGCAAAAAGTGCAATGGGTCAAAGACCATATCCGCTGATGTGTAGGATCGTTTGTGCCGCGCAATAATCTCATTGCCGCAGCCGATGATAACCTCATGCACAAACCCACGCACATGAACATCGTGGTGCGCATAGGCTACTGGCACCGAGTAATCATTGCTGCGATAGCGCACCATTGAGATCGACGTTGCACGCGTGCTGACGTGATCGCAGGCTTCATATTCTGCGACGGGCAATCCCATCAGAGCATCCAAATCCGACATCAGGCGTGCGCCTATGGTTTGGGTGTGACCCCGCAACGTATCGGCCTGACGTGCTAAACACTTCTCTTCCAAATGTGCGTTCAGATCATCAAAGCTGTCATAGCGAGGTGCGGGAACCATGAAGTTGCGGCGGGTGTATCCAACCATGCCCTCAACGTTGCCTTTATCGTTCCCTCGCGCGGGTCTGCCAAACTTGTCATCAAACAAGTAATGCGACTGCAGTTCCGTAAACCGACGTGTGCGGATGCGCGTCTTATCCCCGAGTATCCGAGCCACGGCGATCTTGGTATTGTCGTAGAGAATGGATTGCGGAATGCCGCCAAAGAATGCAAAGGCGGACACATGGCCATCGCAAAACGCCTCGGTTGTCTCAGCTGGATATCCCTTCACAAACACCGCATCAGAATGTGGCAAGCTCATCACGAAGAAGTGGATCTTGCATTCCACGCCACCGATCACGCCCAGCGTCTCACCAAAATCAACCTGCGCATGGCCCGGCCGATGCGACAACGGCACAAACACCTCTTTGGTGCGCCGTTTTTGCTCGCGCACGTAATAGGTCACCGTGGTCAGGCTGCCGGCATATCCATGCTCATCGCGCAGCCGTTCAAAGATGCGCTTGGCCGTGTGTCGCTGCTTTTTGATCAGGGCTTTGTCTGTGCGCAGTATCTCATCGACCACACCAACATAACCATCAAGCGTTGGCCGCCGAGGCGCTTCCGACCGACGATACCCAGGCGGAAGTTCATGGCGCAGCATCTTCGCGATCGTCTTACGATCTTTGTTCTCTAGGGCCTGTTGACATTCGGGGTTCCCATTTTGCCTGAAGTCTGATTCAAGCTTCCAAAATGGAGGTGTTGATGGACGCAAATCGTTTGGCTGTTTCCGATGAGCTTTGGGAGAAGATTGAGCCGCTTATACCGGGCAAGGCAGGCGATCCGGGTGTTACCGCGCGCAATAATCGCCGGTTTATGGAAGCAGTATTATGGCGCGTACGCACAGGGTCCCCATGGCGGGATTTGCCCAAAGAGTTTGGCAACTGGAACAGCCAGTTCAAGCGATTTCGTCGATGGGCCAGGAACGGCGTGTTCGAGAGTCTTTTCAATGCCATGAGTGGCGAGCCGGACCTGGAATATGCCCTTATCGACGGGACGATTGTTCAAGCTCATCAGAAGGCTTCGGGCGCAAAAGGGGGACTCAACACCAGGCTATCGGACGCTCTCGCGGCGGACTGACGACCAAGGTCGTGGCCTTGGTCGATGCGCTCGGTAACCTGTTCCGGTTTCTGCTTTTGCCGGGACAGGCACACGACATGAAGGGGGTCGCTCCTCTGATCAAGGGGGCTTCCTTTGGGGCGTTGCTGGCCGACAAAGCCTTCGACGCCGACTGGCTCCTGCAAGACCTTGATGAGCGTGGCGCAACCGCTGTCATCCCGCCCAAATCGAACCGAAAAGTTCAACGGGACTACGATACCCACATGTACAAGTGGCGCCATCTCATCGAAAACTACTTCGCAAAGATCAAGGAATTCAGAGGCATAGCAACGCGATACGACAAGACTGATACAAGCTACGCTGCCAACTGGCACCTCTGTGCCATGCTCATTGCAACACGATGATTGTCAACAGACCCTAATCTGTCAATGCGTGTTTCCTGAGTTTCCTGCTTTTGATGTCAGAGGTTGCCTTTGTTCTCTTCGAACTCTGAGGTTCATGATGGGGTTGGCTGGGTGTGGGTCGGCAATGTTGAAACCGCAATCATACCGTTGGTCTTGGCTGTTGCTACAGAATCGGCGCCGTGTCTCACGCCCTCCCTCGGGCATCGTCCCAGATGGGAACTTTGATTTAGGAATCCTCGTTGTCGCCTCGTAAGCCTTACGCGGACTGGAAGTCAGTTTTGTCTCGCATAATGGCATGAAGTATGATTGCCAGACGACGCGCCAGAGCCACTCGGGCCTTTCTCATCGTTGAGCGCGCACCGATTGCGAGGGCCCATGTCTTCAATTTGAGCGGAGCGGCATACCGCGTCAGCATCACATTGGCGGCCTCATAGAGAAGCGTTCTGACGCGCACGTCGCCCCGCTTTGAGATGCTGCCCGTGTAGTCGATTTCACCAGATTGATGCCGTCGCGGCACCAGTCCAAGATACGCCCCCACATCACGCGATTTCCTGAAACGCGACGGATCATCAATTGCTGCGGCAAAGGCCAATGCTGTGATCGGACCGACCCCTGGTACCGTCATAAGGCGCTGGCAGACTTCGGATTTGCGGGTCATCTTTTTGATGTCGCCATCAATGGCTGCAACCGCCGCGAGGATTGCTTCGCGTGCTGCGAACAGTCCGCAAATTGCGGCATGGAGGCCAGGCACTCCATCGCTAACTTTTAGCGCCGCGTTTTTGAATGCCGGAGACAAAGCTCGTGGCAGCCGCACGCCGAAGACGACGACCAGACCGCGGATCTGATTGTCGAGCGTCACACGCTGTCCGACCAGCTTCTTGCGGGCTGCGATCAGCGACCGGATTGCGTGCGCTGACAGTGATTTGACATGGGTCGGCTTGTAGAATCCCGTCCGCGCCAGGTGTGCCAAACCGCGGGCATCATTGCGGTCCGTCTTGTGGCCGGCCAGAGATTTAAGGGCCTGATATGCTTGCCTGCTCTCGATGCAAACAACCGGGACACCAAGCTCCGTCAGCCCATGGTAAAGCATTGGTGCCATCCGTCCCGTTTCAAATACAACTTTGGCACATGGTGGTCCAGAAGCGAGGAAGTCAGCGATCGCTTTTGGTGTTGAGCTCGCTTTTCCTTCACGAATAAGGGCCCCTTCACGATCCAGAATGCAGATATGCGTCTCTTCCATGGACACATCCAAACCAGCAAAATATTCCATTGGTCAGTCTCCTTTTCAATTGCATGTGCATCCAGAATAACAGGGGTAACTGAGTGCTGATCCTGATTACGCCATGTTGAAAAACCGCGCCGCTTCTCGGCCAGACATACCGTCCTTCAAACAAGCACGGCGCACACGACTATAAATATCCACAGAATACATCTCCCGCCCTCCGAATAAACGAAGGGCACAAACTGGCGGACTTTTACTCCGCTACAACTGCGATATGCAGCCGCTTCTGTGGCCCAATATTGCTCCGCGTTTTACAATCCGGGCTTCAAGGGACGGGGCGAGCCTGCGCCGCGCATTGCCGTGCAACGTGCCCGCAGCCCGACCCAGGTCTTCGCTTGTGACCGCCGCCAGGATACGCCTGCACCCTTCAAGCATCATCCTGCCGCCCGCCTCGATCTCCGCCCGGGTATAATCGATCACACCCCGCGCTTGATCCGGGGCCGCATGGGTGGCCTTGAGCGCCGCGACCTGCCGTTCCGCCGCGCGCGTCGCACCGCGCTCATGCAGCACCCCGCGCAGCCGGTCGACCGACCACGAATACAGCGCGGCCTCCGACAGGGCCGCCTCCGCTTCCCCGGGGTCAAGTTTCGCGACTTCGGCGTGATGCGACCAGCTCAAACCCTCCCGGCGTCGTGACGGTTCGATCCGGCGCGCAACCGAAGCCCGGTTCTTCAGGGTGCCCACCGGAATATCGAGTTCCGCCGCCAGGCCGGTCATATCGCCATAGGAGGTCTCCCGACCCGCTGCCCAGTCTCCCATCTGCCAGGCCAGACTATCGCGCGCGCCGTCCAGCTCCCGCTCCCGCTCCACAATCTTCCGGCCCTCGTCAAGCCAGTCCGCGTCGATACGTGCCCTGATGGCTTCCCCTGTCTCGATCATGAGCCGATATCCTTCGCTACCTGTCTATGCCCCCGGTCCCGTGGGCCTTGTTCCTGCGGGGCAGGTCTCACCATCCGGTAAAACCAGATGCGCCCGCCCGTGTTGAAGTCACGTCCCTGTCGACAGACAATCCGCGCTCCGTTTTCGCGCAGCTCCGCCACCACCGCATTCACCGCGCAGACATCCGCGCCCGTCACGATCTCCCGCGTCGAATGCTCGCGCCCGTCCCGCAGCAATGCATGCACCCGCCGAAGCCGATCCGAACGGATGAGGGACGCCGCATGCATCATGCCATCCCCACGGGTGCGTCCGCAGCGAGCCCCTCAAGCACCCCTGTCGCCATCAGGGCGGTATCATCACAGACCGCCAGACGCTCCTTCGCGCGCTTGATGCCGTGATGGAGCGTTGTGTGATCCCGCCCTCCGAGAGCCGCCCCGATAGCGGTCAGGGGCGCGCCTGTCAGCGCCGCCGCCAGCAGCATGGCCAACTGCCGCGCCCGGACCACCCCGGCGGTACGACCCGCGCCGCGCAGCGTGTCCGCGTCCAGATCGGCAACGTGCGCCGTCCAGACGATAATCCTTGTGACCGCACGGGTCCGGCAGCCGGACAGCCGTGTCACGGGGCCCAGTCCCTCAAGCGCCGCCCTCAGCTCCGCCCGCCGCCCTGTGTCTGCAGTCCCGGTTGGCAATCGGGAGGCGTGCAATGCGCGCTCCGCCCGGTCCATATGCCCGGCAGTTTCCAGGGCATGCGCCTGTGCAACCGCCACGCGCAAAAGCCCGATCAGCTCACGGGCTGTATCGGTCGCACCGGTCGCACCGGTCGCACCGCGCGCGCTGTGCTGATCCATCCTGCGCAACAACGCGGCCGCACCACCAAGCGCGCGCCGCATCTCCCTGAACTCCGCCAGCGCGCTCATCGGGTGCCCCCGAGCGCGTGACCAAACAACAGGAACATCCAAAGCACACCGAAAAGCGAAACCACCCCGATCAAATCCCCCAGCCAGTGATCCTCCAGCCGCGCCACCGCGCCGCACAGGCCCCGCCAGAAGCCCCCGACCCGCGCAAGACAGGATCTGCGCAGGGTCGGGGCAGGTGCCGCCACGAAAACGGACAATCGTGGCGGAGACGGGTGGCGGTGCCCGGTGGACCTCATGTGACACCTCCCGGAACACGGTCCAGCAACCACAGCGCGGCGGTCAGAACAGCCGCCGGCGGGACGGTAATGATCCCGGTGTCGTGACGATTGGCCCGATCCAGCACAAGCCGGTATATATCCCGCCGATCAAGCTGAATTGTCGTATGTCCCGGCGACAGTGTGGCCATGCCCGCGTCAGGAGTGGCGCGGATATCCCAGCGGTTTATTCGAAGGGTCCCGCTCACCGGTCCCGCTCCGGCCGCTTCAGACCGTGTTCGGCGTCCATCCTGCCGCCAGGCCCGGGACAAGCTGCGCGACGCGGGGCAGCCGAAACAGCAACCCACCATGCCCGGTACCGATCAGATCAACGGCTCCGGCGGGGCGTTTGTCTTTCGGCAGAGGATCCCAGACATTCATCCTGATCGAGGCCCCTCCACGCATTGTCGCCCTGAACTCCAGATCCCCGTCTGCCTGCATGACCAGCAGCAGCCTGCCCTCGTCGGGGCCGCGACCCGCCTTCGCAAAGCAGCGCTCTGCGATGATGGAGCGTTCGAAAATCTCCATCTGCGCCGCCGCCGTGAAGCTCAGGCGCGCCGCAGACGCGGTTTTCGAAATCCACAGGGAAAATGATATGCCCGTTCTGGCGGTGTTCGTTTCGGGTGGTGCAACGTCAGTGAAGGCCATGGCTATATGCTCCTGGATTTGCCATCGGGGACGGTGCCGGGGCCATCCGCCGCGACACCAGTGGGTTTTTCGAGGGGCTTGCGGGACATGGACAGCACCTGCCCAAGCCGCTTTTCGGCGTTCACACAGCGACCGTCCTCCGTCCCGGCGTCGTGACGATTGGCGGGGCCATCCGCCTCCCAAACCGGGACAAGCTGCGCGACGCGGGCCGCCAGGGTGTCCCGGCAGTCCGGACAAAGCTCAACCATGCGCGCGCAGGCAACCGCGTCCGCGTTCATAACCCGGATTATTCATGACGGCTTTGATTTGGGCGCTTATGCGTTGGCTTTCTGGTGTTTTTCACGGTTTGGGCATGGGGCATCGTTTGCGCGGGCTTTGGCGCTTGCGGCTGATTTGTCGGGTTATGGTTTCAGGGTTCATCGGGAGGAGCAGTCGCGGTCTACGGCGCCTGCGCGTGGCTGGCCTGTCTTCCCAGCAGAGTGTCCAGGATGGTGATGAACAAGGCTTTGTCTGGACAGGCTGAAGCGAAGGCAACCCGGATCCGGGATTGGGTTTCAATAACCCGCGCTCCGATTTTCAGGAGACGGCGTTGGATTGTCTCGAAGTCGGATCGCTTCAACCCGGCGGCCTTCGGCATGGCTGAGCGCACCGCCCAGATCATCCAGTAGGCAATGGTGTGGAGGATCAGCCGCATCTGGTTGGCCGTTGCCGAGGAACAGGATGTACGATCGCTCTTCAACTGGGTTTTGTGGAGCTTGATCAAATTCTCCATCTGACCGCGGGCGCAATAGACACGCTCATAGAGCTGCTCCGGGGTGCCGTCGGCGAGTGAGGTCACAATGTATCTGACAGCCATGCCATGCGCCTGGCGTGCCTCAAACCGCGCGATGACCCGGCGCCTGGTCTCACCCCAACTCGCGGCAGCGTATTGGGTCTCACAAAAGCAGCGCAACACAAGCAAGCCTTCTTTCGCGCGCTGAACCGCACAGGCATCCTGAGCGCGTGTAACGACAGGATCACGACGCAAAGCAGAATTGGCTGGCAAGCCAAAGATGAAGTCCACCCCTGCCTGGGCTTCGCACCAGGCCATGACCTCCGGGCGGCCATAATGCCCGTCTCCGCGCAAGGTGATACGGGTCTGCGGCCAATGAGATCGAATGCGCCTGATGAGGCGACGAACATGGCCGCGCGCTTCCACGCCGGATGGCGTGCGCGCAGGGCGCAGGATGAATGCGACTGGTTTTTCGCTCTGGGCTTCGTACACATGGATCGGGGCATAGCCACGCTCACCATGGTAGCCGTTGAAGAGGGTCAGTTGCTGCTGGCCGTGAGCGGCATCAAACGTGTCATCAATATCAAGGGTCACCGATTCAGGTGGCGCGTCGTAGCTGCTACAAAAGATATCCACCATCTCGCGTCCAACCCGGATCAGGGAACGCTGGCCCACACCATTCTCAAATCGCGACATCGTCGGCTGGCTCACCAACCCTACGTCTTCGCCGGGCGCTTTGCCGAGCGCCATCATGAAGGCAGGGTCGTGTCGCAATTCGTCCAGGTCATCACCGTCTTCATAACCGCACGCGATGGCCATGGCCCGCGCGCGAAGAATGTCACACATGCGATGCGTCACCCGCGAAGGATCGCGACCATCGGGGATTACCCCAACCAAACGATCCACGATCCCCAGACGACGCTCCGCCTGAGCAAGAAGCAAAACACCGGCGTCAGAGGTGATCGCACCACCATCAAAACAGCCCGTAACTTTCTTGGAACGAATGGCTGGAAAAGAGAAGGAAGTCCGGGCTATATCACTCATGGCGGCGTTGGCAGTCATTGTCCGGCGTCCGGGATTGATTGTACACATGTTCTATACGCCAAATCAGACACTTACGCCAGCGCTGCCAACAAAAAACAGCACCGTCATAAATAATCCGGGATAAGCCCGTCATCAACGCGCATGAGCGCCAGCTCGTAAATCCCGGCTCCCGCGACCCCGCATCTATCGCAGCGCCCGCTCATGCCGCATCCCCGGTTTGCGGGGCCGCGGGAGCCGCAGCCAGGCCCGCAGGCGAACCCGGCGCAGGCGCGGGGCGCGGTATGTCGTCAGGCCACGCAAGGCCGGAGGGCCAGTGGTCGGAAAACCATTGGAAGGTCGTAGTGGAGGTTGCTGTGCGGCAGTCTCCACCACGCTTGAGGCGATCAAAGAAGTCACCCTTCCTGAACACCCGCATCGAAACACCCCAATGAGTAATTTTTGCGTGATCGCCGTAAATCGTGGCCAGTGTGATGAGATTCTCCAACATAGCTTTATTAAGCTACACTGTGAATACCAAGTCAGCCTTATAAGGTCAAACATGTTGATTGTTACGCGTAGCCCAATTCGGCTAGCCTTGCGGCATGACTTGGAAGAAAACCATAGAAGGTGCCCTAGAGCGAGACGGCAGATCCGCGGCGGCAGTTTCTCGTATTGCCGTTGGCAACCCCGCGCTGCTAAAAAATATCAGGCTTGGGCAAATCCCAAGTATAGAAAAAGTGGAGAGGCTATGCGAAATTCTCGACCTTGAGTTCTACATTGGCCCGCCACGGGGCCCCGCGCCCGCCGAATCGGCACCCGCCGCCTGGACCAGCTTTGCGGAGACCACGGCCCCGCACCGGGGGCTTGCGAAATGCTCCAGTTCAGGGCTGGGGCAAGCCGCAGCCCGAGCGTGACCCTTTGCCAACACCGGAGACAGCCATGGATCAGGATATGTTCTGGGTCTCGGCAATCGGCCAGTCGATGATCCCCGAGGGGATAGCCTCTTCGGCCTTTTGCCTTGTGGCACCGGACACGCGGGCGCGGGAGGGGGACCGGGTCTGGGTGCTCGATCACGAGGGCAAGGCTGCCATCAAGCGACTGGTGGAAAAGCGGGAGAACGGCGATCTCAGGCTGCGCGGCTGGATGCCGATCCGGGACGGGCAGCAGAAAGACTTTGTGGAAGAGCGCTTTGCGGTGGCCCTCCGTGAGGTCTATCCGGTGATTGCGGTTTTCAGGGGCAAGCCCGGATCGGAGACCTGCAGCTATATTCCCGATCCCGGGCCACCCGCCCATGCGGTGCCCCCCGCGCCGGAGCGAATCCCCAAGGCATCACCGATCTGCTGGGCCTGCCGGAGGGGGCGGCGGCGGAGAGGGTTGTGGCGGCGATGCAGGCGCAGCTTGCGACACCGTGGCACGGCACATGCCACACCCGCAGCGGCCCTGGACAGGCGCACGCTGGAGCGCACGCTCAAGGCGCAGACCAAAGCACTGGAAGAGAAGCTGGCGGCCACGCTGGAAGAGAAGCTGGCGGCCACGCTGGACGCGCGTCTGCCGCCACTCCAGCCACCGGCCCGGCCGCAGTCCAAACCTGTGCCCGCCGAATCCGGCCTGTCCGATCCGAAAACCCCTGAGGCGTCCGTCACCCGGCTGCGGTTTGCGGGCGATGTGCGTGCGGCGGCCGGCGCGGGCGAGGAGGTGTTTGAAGAGACGGAAATGTCGATCACAATCCCGAGCGAGGCGCTGCCGACGGGGCTGGACCCCGACACATGCATCGCGCTGCGGGTCGAGGGCGATTCGATGGAACCCAACATCCGTTCAGGAGATATCCTGGTGATTGACCAGAGCGACCGTGAGCCTCTTGAGGGCCGGGCCTATGTGGTGCGCAGCGCGACAGGGCTGATCATCAAGCGGCTGCGGCAGGAGGCCGGTGCCTGGATCATGGCCAGCGACAATCCGGACTTCCCGCCACGCCCCATGGCCGGGGAGGACCGCATTCTTGGCCGCGTCCTGTGGTTTGGCCCGGAGAAGGCCGCCGTGGCGGGAGGGTGAGTGAAATGGAAATGATGCCAAAGGCAGATAATCCCATGCCGTCTTCACCCGCCGCCCGAGATCAGCAGTTCGCTCCGCTTTCCCCGGCTGCGCGCTTTTTTGCCGATCGTATAGGAGGTCTGCACCTCCTCGACGTCGGCCCAGTCGAATAGGGCGCGGATTTCGGGATGATCATTGATCGAGAGGATAAAGCGCCCCTTGATTGCGTGCAGCTGCTCTGCCATGCGGGTGAAGTCCGCGCGCACAAACCTGCCCTTGCCGTAGTCGGCCTCATTCCCCCGGTAGGGCGGGTCGAGATAAAACAGCGTATTATCGCTGTCATAACGGGCTATGAAAGGCGCATAATCAAGGCATTCAATGACAACCGCCGCCAGACGCCCATGCAGATCCTCGAGCATCGGCTCAAGCGAGGTGAGGTTGAAGCGGGCGGGTCTGTCTTTTGTCACGCCGAAATTGCGCCCCGACGGCTTGCCCCCGAAGGCGGTGCGCTGAAGGTAGAGGAACCGTGCGGCCCGTTCGAGATCGGTGAGGGTGCCCGGGTCGGTATCGGTCAGGCGGATGAACTCGGCGCGTGTGGTCAGCTGAAATCGCAGCACTTCGAGGAACTGGGGATAGTGACGCTGCAATATCCGGAAAAGATTGCTGACGTCACGGCCAAGATCATTGATGACCTCGGCTTTGGGCCGCCTGGAGCGGCGCAGGAATATCCCGCCCATGCCGACAAAGGGCTCGGCATAGGTCAGATGCCGGTCGGCATCGATGCGCGCGCAGATGCGCCTTGCGAGATTGCGTTTGCCGCCCGGATAGGGGGCCACGGGGTTGACCGGATCCACAGGGGTCAGATGACGGGCGGCGGAAATAGATCCGCCGGATGATTCAGAGGTGGACAAAGGAGGGCGATCCCACGATCCTGTTCCCGCCGCGTGCGCGGTGACGGGACGGCCATGACTGGCCGGTTATGGTCGTGGGAGGCCCTTCTCCCGGTTCGGGGTGTTCCACGCACCCCGACCCCCGTCCAGGCCGCTGGAGGCCCGCACCGGCGGCATTGCGATCTCATATCACGGGTGGTGACACGGCGTCACCGGACCATGGTCCGTCGAATCGTCCGGGCCCGTAATTTCAAACTGGCCGAGCAGATTGTTCGTCGCTACTATGTTCTTGCAATTCAATCGTTCTGGACGGATCAGCTATGGCACGAACGGCCTCACCACTCAGATACCCCGGGGGTAAGAGTTGTCTCTATCCTTTGGTTTCTCAAATTCTCAAGGCCAACAGACTGGAGAGGAAACGCTATGCCGAACCGTTTGCGGGTGGCTGCGGCCTTGCCCTGTCTTTGTTGTATGAGGGGCATGTCGGCGACATTCATATCAACGACGTTGATGCGTCGATCTGGGCGTTTTGGCACAGCGTTCTGGATCACACAGAGGACCTTACATACAAGATTGGAAAGACACCAATCACCATTGAGGAATGGCAACGGCAACGAAAAATTCACCTTGCCCAAGACATATCTGATCCAGTGGAGCTTGGCTTCTCTACATTCTTTCTTAACCGAACAAACAGATCCGGCATCATTGAAGCCGCCGGGGTGATCGGGGGGCAAGATCAATCGGGCCACTACAAAATGGATTGTCGGTTCAATCGAGATGATTTGGAGAAGCGCGTCCGCAGAGTGGCGAAGTATCGCAACCTGATCCATCTTACACGGCGAGACGCAGTGGACTTCATTAAAGAGGTCGATACCCACCTCCCGCCTTCAACATTTCTGTGTGTTGATCCGCCCTATTTTCACAAGGGCCAAGGGCTTTATACGAGCTTCTATGACCCAAAAGATCACGCTGTTCTGGCCAGTGCTATACTTCGCTCGGAGAAGCCGTGGATCGTTACATATGACAATGTTGATACGATTGGGCATTTGTATCGCTCCCGTCGGCAATATGAATTCGATATTAACTATTCTGTTCAGGAAAAGCGGAAAGGCACCGAACTTCTGATTGCCTCAAAAGGGCTTCGAATGCCCGTGCAGGTCAGAGACAGACAGGTAAACAAACCGCAATATCGTGCGGCCTGATCTACTTAGGCGGACGCACCGGCCCTTTCATACCACGGTGGCGCAGGTGGATAAATACCCGCCATCATTGTGCTCCCCGATGTCGCTCACTCCGGCGACTATATTTGCTCAAATGCCGGGGCAGCCTGAAGACAGCTCAGGGTTCACACACGGCGTGCCAGACATCGAGAAACCGCGCCCCGGCCAGCTTGCTTCGCTCCGTATCCTGGCGGCTCCACGTGGGCAGCGCGGGGCGCAGCCCGTAATTTCAAAATGGGCCGCTATCCGATTCCCCCGGGGGATTTCCCTTCGCACCCATGCATGCCAACATCGGATCAGACCAGGTAGAGGTAGAGGTAGAGAGATGTCGATTCCCGGGCGCAATGAAATCAGGAAAAAAATCGCAGGTGGCGAAATCATAATCGCGCGATTTGATGGAGCCGATCTTGCCGATAATCTGAAAACCCTCACCTCTGATGTCCACGGGATCCGTCGAATTGTGGATGATGCGAAACCGTGGCTGAAGGTCATTGGGTGGATTCTGGGTGTCGCCGGTGTTTCCGCTGCAGGTTGGGTCACCGTGGAACTCTTGCAGGCTCTCTTCGGCGCGGGGCCAGCTCCGTAATTTCAAAGTGACCTGCCGGGGCAGCCTGAAGATAGTTCAGGGTTCACACACGGCGTGCCAGACATCGAGAAACCGCGCCCCGGCCAGCTTGCTTCGCTCCGTATCCTGGCGGCTCCACGTGGGCAGCGCGGGGCGCAGCCCGTCACAGATTGCGTCGGCGGGGGTATGAACGGGGGGTGTGCAGGCGGTGAGGGTGAGCAGTACCGCCGCCGTGACAATGAGCCTGTTCATCTAAGTCTCCCGTGTTCGTCCAGCCGCTCGTCAACGGGCCTTGTGTCGCCATCAGAGGCCCGCAGGGCGTCGTCCGCTGTTTTGCGGGTATCGACATAGCCTTGCAGCGCATCGCGCTCTGCGGCCCTCTCCGCGTCTCTGGTGAGCAGTACCGCCGCCATGACCATGAGCCTGTTCATCTGAGCCTCCCGTGTTCGTCCAGCCGCTCGTCAACGGGCCTTGTGTCGCCATCAGAGGCCCGCAGGGCGTCATCCGCTGTTTTGCGGATATCGACGCAGCCTTGCAGCGCATCGCGCTCTGCGGCCCTCTCCGCGTCTCTGGTGAGCAGTACCGCCGCCATGACCATGAGCCTGTTCATCTGAGCCTCCCGTGTTCGTCCAGCCGCTCGTCAACGGGCCTTGCGTCGCCATCAGAGGCCCGCAGGGCGTCGTCCGCTGTTTTGCGGGTATCGACATAGCCTTGCAGCGCATCGCGCTCTGCGGCCCTCTCCGCGTCTCTGCGGCCCCTTTGGTACAGAAGGGCCACTGACAGGACAAAGCCGCCCGCCAGTGCGACCATGCGCCCGGCTTTGCTGCCGGCGAGCCAGCGCCATATGATCGCGGGGGCGGCCATGATTATGCAGGGGCGGCCTTGACGGCCCACATGGCGGCCTCCTCGACGGCTTGGATTGCGATGAGGGCGTGACGGCAGGCGGCGGAACTGTTGTCCCGGAGTGAATTGCCCCGGTTTTACCGGAGGGTTATTGTTTCAAATATTAGGCTGCTTTTTCAGCTTCGATCAAGGCTTCATAGAAATTCTCCTCTGCTTCTTGTGGCGTGACGTATCCGATTTTGCTGTGCAGGCGTTTTGTGTTGTACCAATTGACCCACTTCAGGGTTTCCCATTCGATCTGTCCGACAGATTTCCATGGCCCCATGAAGTCGATGACTTCGGTTTTGAACAGGCCAATTGTGCTTTCGGCCAGGGCGTTGTCATAGCTGTCGCCAACACTTCCGACGGATGGATCGATGCCGGCCTCGGACAGTCGTTCGGTGTAGCGAATGGATGGATATTGCGACCCACGGTCCGAATGGTGCACCAAATCCCCGGAAGGAACGCGCTGATAGATTGCCTGGTTCAAAGCGTCCGGCACAAAGCCGGTCGTCATGGACGTGGACACGCGCCAACCGACGATCTTACGAGCGAAGACATCAATCACGAAGGCAACATAAACCATGCCCTGCCAGCTTGAGACATAGGTAAAATCACTGACCCGGAGCTGGTTTGGCATCCGGGCTGTGAAGTCGCGATTGACTTTGTCGTCCGGGCATGGCCGAGAGGTGTCAGGGTTGGTGGTGATTGGCTTTTGACCGCGCACAACGCCCTGTATTCCCATAGCTTTCATCAGACGTTCCACTGTGCAGCGCGCGATATCATGACCCGTCCGGCGCAGTTCATGCCAGATTTTACGCGCGCCATATCGTTTACCACTGCCATCAAAGGCTTCCCTGATCTTCTCTCGGTCGATGATGTCCTGTTTGGCCCTGTCCGATGCCAGATCAGGATCGCGGGCAACGGCCGTACGGGCATAAAATGTAGATGGGGCAATCGGCAGAACCCTGCAGATCGGCTCGACCCCGTGGATCACTCTATGCTCTTCGATAAAGGCGATCATCGCTTGAACGGGCGGTCGAGCTCCGCTTGGGCAAAATAAGCAGATGCCTTCTTCAGAATCTCATTGGCCTGGCGCAGTTCCCGAACCTCACGCTCAAGATCCTTGATCCGATCCTTCTCTGCCGTTGTTAAACCGTCGCGCTGCCCAGCATCCCGTTCCGCTTGTCGGCACCATTTGCGCAGGCTGTCCGTTGAGCATCCCGGTTCAGGCGCTATCGCCCGGCAAGCGGCTGTATCACTCAGGGGTATCGCATGAATAGCATCTTTTGGTTTGCCTTGATCTTCTGTCTCTGATTCAGTTTTCCAAAGTTTATGTCTGGAGGACGCTGCTTTGGAAAATACCGTGTTGTTTCAATCTTTTGCCTCGTCGATTTCTGATCCCCGCCAGGAGACGAAGGTGTTGTATCCACTTGATGGGATTCCGCTTTTGAGCCTGTGCGGAGTGGTGTCGGGGTGTGGGAGTTTTGTCGATGTTGCCCTTTAATGGCGAGGAAAAGTTGGGTTTCCTGCGCAAGTTGGCTACGTTTGAGCATGGCATACCCTCCCGTGACACGCTTTCGACGGTGTTTCGGGCGCTTGATCCTGAAGAGTTCAACGCAGCCTTTGCCGCGTGGGCGTCCGGGTTGGCCGGGCGCGTTGGAGGAACGGTCGTTGCCATTGACGGCAAGACAGCGCGAGGCTCAAGGGCCGGTGGTGAAACGCCTCTGCATCTGATCCCGGCCCGGTGTAACGATCTACGCCTCGTGCCCGGCCAGCAAGCCAGCGCGCACAAAAGGAACGGGATCAAGGACATCCCCGTTCTCCTGGATTTGCTCTTCCCGGAGGGCGCGGTCGTGACGCTGGATGCGATGGGGCGCCAACGTGAGATCGCCTGCAAAATCCGTGACAAGGGTGCTGACTATGTGCTGGCCCTGAAGGGCAATCAGGGGCTTCTCCATGAAGACGTGAAACTGTGGTTCGAAGAACAGGATCGGGAAAACACAGAATCACTACAGACGGTTGACGGCGACAAGGGCAGGATTGAAACGCGAACATACACCCAATGCGACGCCATCGGCCGGTTGAAAAAACGCCATCCCCATCGGGAGGGGTTGGTCAGCATTGGCCGCGTCGTCCCGTGTAAAACGCGGAGCAATATTGGGCCACAGAAGCGGCTGCATATCGCAGTTGTAGCGGAGTAAAAGTCCGCCAGTTTGTGCCCTTCGTTTATTCGGAGGGCGGGAGATGTATTCTGTGGATATTTATAGTCGTGTGCGCCGTGCTTGTTTGAAGGACGGTATGTCTGGCCGAGAAGCGGCGCGGTTTTTCAACATGGCGTAATCAGGATCAGCACTCAGTTACCCCTGTTATTCTGGATGCACATGCAATTGAAAAGGAGACTGACCAATGGAATATTTTGCTGGTTTGGATGTGTCCATGGAAGAGACGCATATCTGCATTCTGGATCGTGAAGGGGCCCTTATTCGTGAAGGAAAAGCGAGCTCAACACCAAAAGCGATCGCTGACTTCCTCGCTTCTGGACCACCATGTGCCAAAGTTGTATTTGAAACGGGACGGATGGCACCAATGCTTTACCATGGGCTGACGGAGCTTGGTGTCCCGGTTGTTTGCATCGAGAGCAGGCAAGCATATCAGGCCCTTAAATCTCTGGCCGGCCACAAGACGGACCGCAATGATGCCCGCGGTTTGGCACACCTGGCGCGGACGGGATTCTACAAGCCGACCCATGTCAAATCACTGTCAGCGCACGCAATCCGGTCGCTGATCGCAGCCCGCAAGAAGCTGGTCGGACAGCGTGTGACGCTCGACAATCAGATCCGCGGTCTGGTCGTCGTCTTCGGCGTGCGGCTGCCACGAGCTTTGTCTCCGGCATTCAAAAACGCGGCGCTAAAAGTTAGCGATGGAGTGCCTGGCCTCCATGCCGCAATTTGCGGACTGTTCGCAGCACGCGAAGCAATCCTCGCGGCGGTTGCAGCCATTGATGGCGACATCAAAAAGATGACCCGCAAATCCGAAGTCTGCCAGCGCCTTATGACGGTACCAGGGGTCGGTCCGATCACAGCATTGGCCTTTGCCGCAGCAATTGATGATCCGTCGCGTTTCAGGAAATCGCGTGATGTGGGGGCGTATCTTGGACTGGTGCCGCGACGGCATCAATCTGGTGAAATCGACTACACGGGCAGCATCTCAAAGCGGGGCGACGTGCGCGTCAGAACGCTTCTCTATGAGGCCGCCAATGTGATGCTGACGCGGTATGCCGCTCCGCTCAAATTGAAGACATGGGCCCTCGCAATCGGTGCGCGCTCAACGATGAGAAAGGCCCGAGTGGCTCTGGCGCGTCGTCTGGCAATCATACTTCATGCCATTATGCGAGACAAAACTGACTTCCAGTCCGCGTAAGGCTTACGAGGCGACAACGAGGATTCCTAAATCAAAGTTCCCATCTGGGACGATGCCCGAGGGAGGGCGTGAGACACGGCGCCGATTCTGTAGCAACAGCCAAGACCAACGGTATGATTGCGGTTTCAACATTGCCGACCCACACCCAGCCAACCCCATCATGAACCTCAGAGTTCGAAGAGAACAAAGGCAACCTCTGACATCAAAAGCAGGAAACTCAGGAAACACGCATTGACAGATTAGAGAACAAAGATCGTAAGACGATCGCGAAGATGCTGCGCCATGAACTTCCGCCTGGGTATCGTCGGTCGGAAGCGCCTCGGCGGCCAACGCTTGATGGTTATGTTGGTGTGGTCGATGAGATACTGCGCACAGACAAAGCCCTGATCAAAAAGCAGCGACACACGGCCAAGCGCATCTTTGAACGGCTGCGCGATGAGCATGGATATGCCGGCAGCCTGACCACGGTGACCTATTACGTGCGCGAGCAAAAACGGCGCACCAAAGAGGTGTTTGTGCCGTTGTCGCATCGGCCGGGCCATGCGCAGGTTGATTTTGGTGAGACGCTGGGCGTGATCGGTGGCGTGGAATGCAAGATCCACTTCTTCGTGATGAGCTTGCCACATTCTGATGCGGTGTTTGTGAAGGGATATCCAGCTGAGACAACCGAGGCGTTTTGCGATGGCCATGTGTCCGCCTTTGCATTCTTTGGCGGCATTCCGCAATCCATTCTCTACGACAATACCAAGATCGCCGTGGCTCGGATACTCGGGGATAAGACGCGCATCCGCACACGTCGGTTTACGGAACTGCAGTCGCATTACTTGTTTGATGACAAGTTTGGCAGACCCGCGCGAGGGAACGATAAAGGCAACGTTGAGGGCATGGTTGGATACACCCGCCGCAACTTCATGGTTCCCGCACCTCGCTATGACAGCTTTGATGATCTGAACGCACATTTGGAAGAGAAGTGTTTAGCACGTCAGGCCGATACGTTGCGGGGTCACACCCAAACCATAGGCGCACGCCTGATGTCGGATTTGGATGCTCTGATGGGATTGCCCGTCGCAGAATATGAAGCCTGCGATCACGTCAGCACGCGTGCAACGTCGATCTCAATGGTGCGCTATCGCAGCAATGATTACTCGGTGCCAGTAGCCTATGCGCACCACGATGTTCATGTGCGTGGGTTTGTGCATGAGGTTATCATCGGCTGCGGCAATGAGATTATTGCGCGGCACAAACGATCCTACACATCAGCGGATATGGTCTTTGACCCATTGCACTTTTTGCCCCTGCTTGAACAAAAGGTGGGTGCCCTGGATCAGGCCGCGCCTTTGCAGGGTTGGCATTTGCCAGATGTATTTGCCACGCTGCACCGACTGCTTGAAGCCAGAATGGGTAAGCCGGGCAAGCGAGAATACGTTCAAGTCTTGCGCCTTTTGGAGACCTTCGAAATGGATGTTGTGCAAGGCGCAATCCAGCAGGCAATAGATATGGGTGCAATTGGCTATGACGCCGTAAAACACCTTGTACTGTGTCGGGTTGAGAAGCGGCCACCACGATTGGATTTGGACTTCTATCCATACTTGCCCAAGGCCAATGTCGGCACAACACGCCCATCCAGTTACATGAGCTTGATGGGAAGGACCGCGGCATGACCGAAGCCCCTCGGATTCTTCTACGGCATCATCTTAAACAACTGCGACTGCCAACGTTCCAAGGCGAGTATGCCAAACAGGCGCAGCTCTGTGCTGCAGAGAACAAAGATCACATCCACTATCTGGCGCGGCTGTGTGAGATGGAATTGATCGACCGCGAACGCCGGATGATTGAACGGCGCATCAAAGCGGCGAAGTTCCCCAGCACCAAGAGCTTGGATAGCTTTGACTTCAAGATCATGCCAAGCTTGAACAAGCCCCTGACGATGGATCTGGCACGATGCGATTACGTTAATCGCAGGGAGAACATCATCGCGCTCGGCCCGTCAGGCACGGGCAAGACACACATCGCCCTGGGACTTGGGCTGGCTGCATGTCAAAGAGGACTGAAGGTGCGCTTCACAACGGCTGCGGCATTAGTCCATGATCTGATCGAGGCTCAAGATGAGCGGAGATTGCAGCGCCTTCAAAAGCAACTGACCAGCCAGAACCTGTTGATCATTGATGAACTGGGCTTCGTACCGCTCAGCAAATCTGGCGCAGAGCTGCTCTTCGAGGTCATATCCCAATGCTATGAACGCGGCTCCATCATCATAACCTCGAACCTGCCCTTCGATGAATGGACTGAAGTCTTTGGCTCTGAGCGGCTGACCGGTGCGCTACTCGATCGTTTAACCCATCACGTCCACATCCTCGAGATGAATGGCGAAAGCTATCGGCTCAAACACAGTCGCAACAACCGAAAATAACCAGCCCGCAATCACAGTCAGAATAATGCTGGCCTTATGGCCAGCATGCGCTTTGGCACGCTTCAGCTTTGTGACGAGCACGCGTGCAAAAGCGCCACAAAACATCAACCGAAGTGGCCCATTTTTACGCCGCGACATGGACCCATTTTACTCTGCGATTGACAGTCCCGCTTCGGGAAAGTGGCGGGAAGACGACACGGCAAACGCGGTACTTCATCCCGTCCCTGCCAAAAGACGCCGCGCGCCTTGCCCATGCCGTACGCTCTCACCGGGGAATTGAAAACCGCCTCCACCGGGTGCTTGATGTCACCTTCCGCGATGACGACAGCCGGATACGAAAAGATCACGCACCCGCCAACTTCGCCGTCATCAAGCACATCGCAATGAATTTGCTCAACAAAGCAAAAAGCGAGAACTCCCTCGGAGGAATGCGGAAAAAGGCTGGCTGGAACAACCGCTTCCCGCTTCAAATCCTCGCGCCGTGAAACTCATGCGATTCCCCTGCTGTATCACTGGTGTAATTACTGCGTTGTTCCTGAAAAAGCCGAACACCACGGGCACGCAATTCGGCAGGATAGGCGGGGTTGTATTTCTTCTTGGTCATATGGATCACCTGTAGAGTGTTTTACTCTCCGGTAAAACCGGGGCAATTCACGCAGCCTGGCCGGACGATGTGCAGGTGCCCCTCGATGCCGCAAGTGACGTGCAGACCGCATTGCGTGCCGCCGCCACGCGCGCAGCGGCCATCACAGCCGCATATGAAGCAGAATGACACCTGCGCCCCTGGCCCCGCCGCCCGATCCATTCTGGGCGGTGGCTGCGCTGCACAGGAACCCGCCGGGAGATTGCGCGGCTTATGTTATGGCCATCCTGGAGTGCATGTTCGCGCGCACCATCTCTCTTCCCCGAAGCCCCGGGAGCCTGCGCGGCAGGGATCGGGCGATCGGTGCCGCCATTGCGGAGCACCTCGCCGTCTCTCTTGAAGGAACATCGCCGTCCGAAGGGGATGCCGTCCTGATGTGCGCCGCCGGTCGCAGGGCCTGTATCGGACATCACATCGGGCTGTGGACGCGGACAGGAGGACAGGCATATGTGCTGCATCGCATGGAAGGCCAGCGCCCGCGCCTTGATCCGCTGGCCGGTCTCAAACACCGGGGCCTGACACTGACCGGGCTGTATCGCTGGACATAAATCATGGTTGACCGTATCGGAAACCCCGGTTGCGCGCCGTTTGCAAACCGCCCGCAACCGGGATATGTGGCGGATGTCCTGCCGCACCCGCTCACCCGCGACGGGGTGCGGACTGTCACCTTGCCGGCGGGCATCTCCCTTACCCGGGCGTGTCGCATTTGCCTGCCCGATATACCGCCCGGGAGGATCGCCGCCGCTGTCAACGGGGAGCCTGTGCCGCACGCCCGTTGGGAGCAATCTCTACCGGCAGGCGCGAAACTCGCCCTGCGCCCGGCCTTGCACGGCGGCGACAGTGATCCCGTCGCCGCCGTGCTCAGTATCGCGATTGTTGTCGCCGCGCCCGTTCTGGCACCCCATGTACTGGGTGCACTCGGTGTGACAGCCAGCACCACGGCGCTGGCCGTGGCCACCGCAGGCCTGCAGATTGTCGGAGGCCTCATTGTTCAGGGGCTCTATTCACCATCACTTCCCGACCGGAACAACACGGGAGCGCCCGATCCCCTCCACAGCCTCGCGGGGGGTCGAAATCTGGCACGACCCTATGAACCGGCCTTGCTGGTGCTGGGCCAACACCGCATCTGGCCCGATCTGGTCGCGACCCCATGGGCCTCTGAGAGGCTGTTCCAAAAGTAGTTGAGTGATATCACGTGTTTATGATTCATTGGTTTTGAAAGAACCTGGAGGATCCCATGACGTGGACAGACATCACCCGCGCGGAGCACAGGCGTAAAACGGGCTTTTATCCAAGCGATTTAACTATGGAGGAATGGGCGCTTGTTCGGCCCCTGTTACCTGCCGCGAAGCGAGGTGGTCGCCCTCGCAAGACGAATCCGCGCCGTGTTGTGAACGCGATTATGTATATGGCGACCACGGGATGTCAGTGGCGCATGATCCTGCGGGATTTCCCGGCGATCTCGACTGTGCAGAACTGTTTTTACGACTGGCGCGACAACGGTCTGTTACACCGGATCAACCATCTGTCAATGATGGCGGCGCGCGAATTGTCGGGCCGTGAGGCGAGCCCCACTGCGGGCGTTATTGACAGCCAGAGCGTAAAAACAACGGAAAGCGGCGGCATTTCAGGCTTTGATGCGGGCAAAAAGATCAAAGGGCGCAAGCGTCACATCGTGACAGACACGCAAGGTTTCCTGTTGCCGATCCTTGTTCACGCCGCCGATATACAGGATCGGGATGGTGCTGTGGATGTTCTCAAAGCACTGCGCATCCGCTTCCCGCGGCTGGGGCACATCTTTGCGGACGCAGGATATGCAGGGCCAAAGCTTCGGGATGCTTTGGCCCTGCAGGGAAAATGGACATTGGAGATTGTCAAGCGCTCTGACAAAGCCGAGGGGTTCGTTCTTCCACCACGAAGACGGGTTGTCGAGCGAACATTCGCGTGGCCGGGACGTTGCCGTCGTTTGGCAAAAGATCGGGAGGCAACCGTTGAAAGTTCCGTAGCATGGGTTTTGGTTGCCGGTATTCGTCTCTTGACAAGGCGGATAGCAAGGCATTCTGTTCAAACATAAACTTTTGAGTCAGACTCCTATGAGGATGGGGAGCAGTACCTGCACCAGGTATTCGGCGCCGGGATCGGGGCACCTGTACTCTCCGACTGGCGCATTGGAGAAACTCCGGTCGGTCAATATGATGAAGCCACGCTCACTGTCCTGCCTCCGGGCGGCATCCTGCCCTTCGATCTCGACGTGCAGACAGAGCCGGGCGGCGGTGCGCTTGAAAGCACAGAATGGGTGCGGCGGACAACCGCAGGCGGGGTACACAGGATTGCCATTGATCTGGATGGCCAGCTTACAGGGCTGGGGGGGTCCCGGCCTGAACCTTTAGCCCGGTCCGTCGAGATCAGGTGGCGACGGGCGCAGGATGGAGACACACCCGCCAGATCATGGTCTGTTGTGCGCATTGTGGACCTGCCCGGAATACCGGAACACAATGCGCAAAATCCGTTTCGCCGAACATTGACATAGGCTCAATTAGCATTTATTATGCGTGGCGACCTGTGATAGAACACACCATGAACAAAATTATGGGTGCGGCACATGGATCATCAGGCTTTTTTGGTGTGGCTTAACGAGATCGACAACCTTTCATCGAAACAACGGGCTGAAACCGGACGGCTCGTTGCCGGGGTTTCGTCGCTGGAAAGCGTGATCGATCTCCTTGAGGCGACTGTTCGCGAGGGGCGTATCTGTCCGCACTGCGCTTCGGGCGGTGCGATCATCAGAGGCCATGCAAGTGGCCTGACGAGGTTCTTTTGCAAAAGCTGTCGCAAAACCTTCAACGCGCTGACCGGGACGCCGCTTGCCCGCTTGCGCCACAAGGACAGGTGGGCAGAGTTTGCAGCTTCCCTGCGCGACGGCGAAACGGTAAAGGCGTCCGACGGGCGTTGTATGGTGGCCGACACCACAGCTTTTCGTTGGCGTCATCGCTTTCCCGAGGCCGTAACGGTCGGTGCGGTCAAGCTGTGCGGAATCGTCGAAGCCGACGGGACGTTCTTTCCGCGCAGCCGGAAAGGGGACCGTAATCTCTCTCGAAAAGCCCGCAAACGCGGGGGAAAGGCCTCAAAACGCGGATTGTCGAAGGAGCAGGTTCCGGTCCTCGTTGCAGTCGACCGATCAGGCACCACCATCAGTGCTGTCTTGCCTGCGGTGACAGCCGAACATCTCAAAACGGTTCTGCAGCCACGTCTTGATGGGGACGCTCTCCTGGTGACCGATGGCTGCACCGGGTACCCGCCCTGCGCCGCAGAAATGGGCGTCAGCCATGAAAGTCTCAACCGGACCGCCGGAGAACGTGTCCGTGGTGAATTGCACATTCAAACCGTGAACAGTCGGCATGAGCGGTTAAAGACCTTTCTGCGCCGCCATCGGGGTATCGCAACCAAATACCTGGACAGCTACCTTCGGTGGTTCCACCTTGCCGTCCTTCCGAGCCACCAAACGCCGCGCGCGATACTTGCCGCAGCAGCAGGCATCCTGCCTGTAATACGCCACGCATAATCAATGCTAATTGAGCCTTGACATATGACCTTGGGCGACCCGGGCGGGCGGTGGATGTGGAAATCCGCCGCACAGGCGAGCCCTCAACGGAGTCCAGCCATATTGACCGCATCATATGGACCGGGCTACGGGCCTTCCGGGCCGGCACGGCCGTCTTTGCGGACCAAACCACCGCTGCCGTCCGGATAAAGGCCAGCGGCCAGCTCAACGGACAGGTTGACAGCCTGTCCGCCACCGCGTCACAGCCCGTACGCGTTCGGGCCTCCGACGGCACATGGACGACTGCCGAAAGCACAAATCCGGCGTGGATATTCCGCTGGCTTGCGCTCGGCATCACAGCCGCAGACGGTCGGTTGATCGCCGGAGCCGGACTGCCAAGGAACCGCATCGACAAGGCTGCAATCACAGAGTGGGCGGCATGGTGCGATGCCAATGCCCTGACATGCTCCGCTGTCATCGACCGCCGCATGTCCTGCGCCGACATGCTCACACTCGTTGCGCGCTGCGGGCGCGCCAGCCCCACATGGCGGAGTGGAAAGCTCGGCGTCGTGTTCGATGACCCGGACACCACCGTCACAACCCTCATCACTCCCGAAAATGTCGTTCTTGGCTCTATGGGTGTCGAGTGGGCCGCCAGTCCGGCCCCCGATGAGATTGCCCTGCGCTACATCGACCCCGATTCCGATTGGCAATACCAAACCATCCGCCGGCGCGTGCCGGGTGCCACAGGCCCGGTTGTGAACACATCAACAGTGACCCTGCGCGGGGTCACCTCCTCCGGGCAGGCAGCCAGGGAGGCAAATCTGCTCGCGGCGCGCCAGCGATATCATCGGCGACGCATCACCTGGGAAATGGGGCCGGAAGGCTACCTGATCCGGCGCGGCGATGTGGTATGGATGACCCATGACATGCTGGCCGGAGGGGCCGCAGGGCGGCTCAATGGCGGCAGTGCCGCACAGATCACACTTGATCGAGCCCGGCCTGCAAGTGATGGAGATCATATCATACTGCGCCTTGCGAACGGGACGTTGCATCGGTCTGCTGCCACACCGCCTCTCCATGCCGACGCAGACAGCCCATTGCGCGACCTCGCAAGCCCGCTCCCTGACGCACCCGACGCCGATGGCCGCGGCCCCGCCGATATCCTCTATCGGATATATTCCAACAGCGCCCCGCCAGACCCCTTGCGCATCACCGTTATTGAACCAATAGACGAAGAGAGCGTGCGCCTCACCGCCATCGATCACATGGCGGAATACTATGCCGCCGAGACCTCCGATCTCACCACCCCGGATGCAACGCCGCGCGTTCAGGCGCAAAGCAGTATTCGGGCCGTCACACTGCAAGCCCGCATCATGGAGGGATCCACCCGGGTGTCCCTGTCCCTTGCCGTCGCAGGCCAATGGGCAGGCGCATCCCTTGTTTCAAACGATCCCGCAGCCCCGGAGAATATCCCCAACGGAAAACTGAATGCAGAATGGGCCACTGAACTTGCCGCCGGAGCGAGGCTCACCGTCACCATAACCCCATTGCCCGGTCCGGGTGGGGCAGGTGCGCCCGCCACATCAACCGTCATCATCCCAACCGCCACCGCGCCCTACAGATCGAGACACGACAGGAAGTGAACCCCCTGCACCGATTTGGAAGGGTGAACGTACCGTGCGCCAATCAAGTGCGCAATCAAGAAGAAAAGCGCCGGGAAAATCAACGGTAAATACCCATGTAAATACCCGGGAAAATCACGTCGATTGCGCACTTGATTGGCGTAATTGCTCATTTTGATTGGCGCGCTACAAGACGGTCGGTTACGTGACCGAGCTGTCGCCGGTTGAGGCGGGGGCTGTGATCTATCTGCGGCTGTGGAGCGAAGGCCCGGAGCGGTATTCCGAAATCTGGAACGATTTCTCCTCCTGCCTTGGCGTGCAGCGCGGCGAGCAGGCGCTGAAGTCTTTTGAAGATCTCTGCAAGCTTTGCAGCGCCTATGGCCGCCGCCAGCTGATGCGGCACAGCGTGAATTGCAAATGTCTTGGCGCGGATGAAGCCTGTTTTGCAAATTTCATCGGCACCGCTACCGAGGGCGAGCGCGAAGATGCTTTGATGATCGCAACAGTGATTGTCCGGGCTGATATGGCGCAGCCGCTGGTCTCGTTGGCGCAAGATTTCGGCCTCGCGATGAAATCTATGTCTGCTCATCTGAACAGGATCGAGCACACCTCGCCACCATCAACAATGTATCACTAAACAAGGACGTTCACGGAATGAAAACCACAGCAATAGCAACCAGCCTTCTGGCCCTGTCCATCGGGTCAGCTGCGACAGCGGATGAGATCAGCAAGGCCGCGGTGCTGGACACCTACGCAAACATTGCCGAGGCAAAGTTAGCGGACAGTCTGGCCACCGCACAGATCTTGAAGACGGCTGTTGACGCACTGGTCGCCGATCCGTCCGCCGAGGCATTGCAGGCCGCGCGCGCCGCATGGCTGGCCGCCCGGGTGCCCTATCAGCAATCCGAGGTCTATCGCTTTGGCAATGCCATCGTCGATGACTGGGAAGGCAAAGTGAACGCCTGGCCGCTTGATGAGGGTCTGATCGACTATGTCGACGCGGGCTATGGTGGTCCGTCGGACGAAAACGAATTCGCCGTGCTGAATGTGGTGGCCAACCCGTCCTTCACCCTGTCGGGGCAGCCGGTAGATGCGGGACAGATCACACCCGCCCTGCTGGCCGAAACCCTGCACGAAGCAGACGGTATCGAAGCCAATGTAGCCACCGGCTATCACGCCATCGAATTCCTGCTGTGGGGTCAGGACCTGAACGGTCATGCGCCTGGCGCTGGTGACCGCCCCTGGAGCGATTTCGCCAGCGGTGATGCCTGCACGAACGACAATTGTGATCGGCGTGCTGACTATCTGACGGCCGCCACCGATCTGCTGGTGTCTGATCTGGAATGGATGACCGCGCAATGGGGCGACGCCGGTGAGGCACGCACCACCCGGCTGGCGGATGAGGCGGCTGGCATCTCGGCGATGCTGACGGGTATGGGGTCGCTGTCTTACGGCGAACAGGCCGGTGAGCGGATGCGTCTTGGCCTGATGCTGAACGATCCCGAAGAAGAGCATGATTGCTTCTCGGACAACACCCATAACAGCCACTTCTACGATGGTCTGGGTGTGCAGAACGTCTATCTGGGCGAATATATTCGCGTTGATGGCAGCCTGGTCAGCGGCCCGTCACTGGCCGATCTGGTCGCCGCCAAGGATGCCGATCTCGACACCGAGATGCGCACCAAACTGTCCACCACGATGATGGCTCTTGGCCGGATCAAAACCGCCGCCGAGTCCGGGTTCAGCTATGACCAGATGCTGGAACGTGGCAACGCCGCTGGTGAGGCGTTGATCATGGGCGGCGTTGATGGGTTGATCGACCAGACCCGATCGATCGAAGGGGCTGTGGCTGCTCTAGGTCTCGACTCGATCGCCTTTGAGGGATCGGACAGTCTCGATAACCCTGGCGTAGTTTTTCAGTGAAACGTCGCAATTCATATTGAGTGTGATGATATAACATAATACTCAATATTCTTACGACTTACCTTCTATTCCCAAACAAACTGGAAAACGGATGAACAAGACACTAGCAATCGTCGGGCTGAGCAGTATCGTGCTGGCTGGCGGGTACGCAGCACAGGCCCAGGATGCCGACAGCGGTCCGTTTTCGGCTGAATTTGTGATCGAGCTGCAAAATGACTGGACGTTTGATTCTACCGACCCGGCGGCAGAGTTTAACAACACATTCGCCACGGTCGAAGGGGCATTGTCGTTCTCCTTTACCCAGAACACGTCCGTGAACGCCACGCTGGTGTTCGAGCAGATCACCGGGCCGACGGATGACAGTTTCCTGGAAGATCACGGGCTTTATGCAGAAGAGCTGTTCTTTGCCCATGATTTTGGCGGCGCACAGGTGGTGTTGGGTAAGTTCAACCCGGCCTTCGGCGTGGCATGGGATGCCGCCCCCGGTATCTACGGCGTCGACTTTGCCGAAGATTACCAGATCACCGAAAAGCTGGGCGCTGCAGTCATTGTGCCCTTTGAAGCAGGCGGTGGGTCGCACGAGGTGTCCTTTGCTGTGTTCCAGGCCGACCGGACAATCCTCAGTGACTCGCTGGGAGAGGAGCGGGGTCAGACCAGCCTGCCGATGGGCGGTGTGTCCAACACCGACGGGATCGAGTCGTTCGCCCTGTCCTTGTCCGGTGAATTCGGTGCAACAGGCTACAACCTGGGTATTCAGCATCAGGCGCGCGGACGCGGCGATGCAGCAGATCAGACCGGGGCTGTCTTTGGCGTCACCCACGCTGTCGAAGCCGGGTCCTTCCCGTTCGAGCTGTTGGCCGAGGTGGCCTGGTTCGATGACTTTGACGGCACCACGAACTCGGCAACCTATGCAACCGCTGGTATCGCGGCGCCCATCGGGCCAGTCACCCTATCGGGCGTCTATTCTGTGAGGGATGTTCAAACCATGCCAACCGACCGGCTGGCCACGTTCACTGCCGAAATGGAGCTTGCCAACGGGTTGACCGGCGCGCTTGGATACCGCTTTGGCCGCGAAGGCGGGGTCAAAAGCCAAACCATCGGCACCTTGATTGCTTACGAATTCTAAGGAGCGAAGACATGATCATCTGCCACTGTCAAACTATAGCAGATGGCGATATCCACGCCGCAATCGACTGGATGAGGGCCGCCGACAGTGAGGCCCTTATCACCCCTGGAAAGATCTATCGCGCATTGGGCAAAACAGCGGATTGCGGCGGGTGTATGCCGTTGTTTCTGGCCACCATGCGCAGCAACAATAATCTGGAAGTCCCCATGGAACTCCGAGGGCTGCGGCCCCGGGCAACAAAGGAAAACCGAAAATGCAAGGTGACGCTAAAGTCATAGACTATCTTAACCGCGCTCTGCGCAGTGAGCTGACAGCCATTAGCCAGTATTGGATGCACTACAAGCTTCAGGAGGACTGGGGACTGGGCCATATGGCCAAGAAAAGCCGCGAGGAAAGCATCGAAGAGATGAACCACGCCGACAAGCTGATGGAACGCATCATCTTTCTGGAAGGTCATCCCAACCTGCAAAAGCTTGACCCGCTGCGCATCGGTCAGACCCCCAAGGAACCTCTGGAATGCGATCTGGCCTCTGAACAAGAGGCCCGTGCTTTGTACAAAGAGGCGCGCGAATATTGCAGCACAGCCGGGGACCATGTGACCAAAGAGTTGTTTGACCAATTGCTCGCTGACGAAGAAGGCCATATCGATTTCCTCGAAACCCAGCTTGATCTGCTCGATAAGATTGGACCGCAGAACTATGCCCATCTCAACGCCTCGAAAATGGACGAAGCCGAGTAAATTCGCGCTGATCTTCGGGTGCATCGGGTCCGCCGTACTGGCGGGTCCTTCACTTGACGACATCCATCTGAATGTTATTCCCCGCACAGCTGAAGAAGAGGCCCGGATTGCCAGAGTGTTGGCTCCGCCCGGTGATTTCAGCGCCGCCCAGACCTTTGAGGAACTCTCTGCCGGGGCCGCGACCGTGCGGGCGCGCCGGAATGCCGATGCGTTCTCGCAACCTTCTGCCAACATCTCGTTCGAGGACGAACTGAATTTCAAGGTTGGCAACGGTCTGTTCCGCAAGCTGTCGGCGCCGTCGTCTACGTTGGCGTCTGACGGGTTGGGCCCGATATTCAACGCGCGGTCCTGCCAGCGGTGCCACCTGAAAGATGGCCGTGGCCACCCGCCTGAGGGGCCTGATGACAACGCGATTTCGATGTTCCTGCGCGTGTCCGTTCCGGGAACGGATGCCGGGCAAATGGCGGCGATCAAGGATTACATCGCCACCGATCCCGATCCGACCTATGGCACCCAGATGCAGGATTTCAGCCTGCCGGGCCATGCATCCGAATACCGCTTGCAGATCGACTGCGAAGAGATCGAAGTGCCCCTGTCGGATGGCGAGGTCGCGTCGTTGCGCCGCCCCGCCTACACAGCCGCTGATCTGGGCTATGGACCGTTGCATCCAGATGCCATGCTCTCCCCCAGGATTGCCCCGCAGATGATTGGCCTTGGATTGCTTGAGGCGATCCCGGCCGCGGATATTCTGGCCCATGCCGATCCGGAGGATGCCGATGGCGACGGCATATCTGGCAGGCCCAATGTCGTCTGGTCGGTTGAGTATGACCAACCCATGCTGGGCCGCTTTGGCCTCAAGGCCGGCGCGCCCACCGTCAAACACCAATCCGCCGGGGCCTTTGCCGGGGATATCGGCATTTCCAACCCGCTGTTCCCCGCAGCGTGGGGCGAATGCACCGAAGCCCAGAGCATTTGCCGCGACGCCCCGCATTGCGACATGGATGATCGCGGGTTTGAAGTTGATGCCGAGGGGCTGGATCTGGTCACCTTCTACACTCGCAATCTGGCCGTGCCCAAGCGCCGCTGTCAATCGCAGAGTAAAATGGGTCCATGTCGCGGCGTAAAAATGGGCCACTTCGGTTGATGTTTTGTGGCGCTTTTGCACGCGTGCTCGTCACAAAGCTGAAGCGTGCCAAAGCGCATGCTGGCCATAAGGCCAGCATTATTCTGACTGTGATTGCGGGCTGGTTATTTTCGGTTGTTGCGACTGTGTTTGAGCCGATAGCTTTCGCCATTCATCTCGAGGATGTGGACGTGATGGGTTAAACGATCGAGTAGCGCACCGGTCAGCCGCTCAGAGCCAAAGACTTCAGTCCATTCATCGAAGGGCAGGTTCGAGGTTATGATGATGGAGCCGCGTTCATAGCATTGGGATATGACCTCGAAGAGCAGCTCTGCGCCAGATTTGCTGAGCGGTACGAAGCCCAGTTCATCAATGATCAACAGGTTCTGGCTGGTCAGTTGCTTTTGAAGGCGCTGCAATCTCCGCTCATCTTGAGCCTCGATCAGATCATGGACTAATGCCGCAGCCGTTGTGAAGCGCACCTTCAGTCCTCTTTGACATGCAGCCAGCCCAAGTCCCAGGGCGATGTGTGTCTTGCCCGTGCCTGACGGGCCGAGCGCGATGATGTTCTCCCTGCGATTAACGTAATCGCATCGTGCCAGATCCATCGTCAGGGGCTTGTTCAAGCTTGGCATGATCTTGAAGTCAAAGCTATCCAAGCTCTTGGTGCTGGGGAACTTCGCCGCTTTGATGCGCCGTTCAATCATCCGGCGTTCGCGGTCGATCAATTCCATCTCACACAGCCGCGCCAGATAGTGGATGTGATCTTTGTTCTCTGCAGCACAGAGCTGCGCCTGTTTGGCATACTCACCTTGGAACGTTGGCAGTCGCAGTTGTTTAAGATGATGCCGTAGAAGAATCCGAGGGGCTTCGGTCATGCCGCGGTCCTTCCCATCAAGCTCATGTAACTGGATGGGCGTGTTGTGCCGACATTGGCCTTGGGCAAGTATGGATAGAAGTCCAAATCCAATCGTGGTGGCCGCTTCTCAACCCGACACAGTACAAGGTGTTTTACGGCGTCATAGCCAATTGCACCCATATCTATTGCCTGCTGGATTGCGCCTTGCACAACATCCATTTCGAAGGTCTCCAAAAGGCGCAAGACTTGAACGTATTCTCGCTTGCCCGGCTTACCCATTCTGGCTTCAAGCAGTCGGTGCAGCGTGGCAAATACATCTGGCAAATGCCAACCCTGCAAAGGCGCGGCCTGATCCAGGGCACCCACCTTTTGTTCAAGCAGGGGCAAAAAGTGCAATGGGTCAAAGACCATATCCGCTGATGTGTAGGATCGTTTGTGCCGCGCAATAATCTCATTGCCGCAGCCGATGATAACCTCATGCACAAACCCACGCACATGAACATCGTGGTGCGCATAGGCTACTGGCACCGAGTAATCATTGCTGCGATAGCGCACCATTGAGATCGACGTTGCACGCGTGCTGACGTGATCGCAGGCTTCATATTCTGCGACGGGCAATCCCATCAGAGCATCCAAATCCGACATCAGGCGTGCGCCTATGGTTTGGGTGTGACCCCGCAACGTATCGTCCTGACGTGCTAAACACTTCTCTTCCAAATGTGCGTTCAGATCATCAAAGCTGTCATAGCGAGGTGCGGGAACCATGAAGTTGCGGCGGGTGTATCCAACCATGCCCTCAACGTTGCCTTTATCGTTCCCTCGCGCGGGTCTGCCAAACTTGTCATCAAACAAGTAATGCGACTGCAGTTCCGTAAACCGACGTGTGCGGATGCGCGTCTTATCCCCGAGTATCCGAGCCACGGCGATCTTGGTATTGTCGTAGAGAATGGATTGCGGAATGCCGCCAAAGAATGCAAAGGCGGACACATGGCCATCGCAAAACGCCTCGGTTGTCTCAGCTGGATATCCCTTCACAAACACCGCATCAGAATGTGGCAAGCTCATCACGAAGAAGTGGATCTTGCATTCCACGCCACCGATCACGCCCAGCGTCTCACCAAAATCAACCTGCGCATGGCCCGGCCGATGCGACAACGGCACAAACACCTCTTTGGTGCGCCGTTTTTGCTCGCGCACGTAATAGGTCACCGTGGTCAGGCTGCCAGCATATCCATGCTCATCGCGCAGCCGTTCAAAGATGCGCTTGGCCGTGTGTCGCTGCTTTTTGATCAGGGCTTTGTCTGTGCGCAGTATCTCATCGACCACACCAACATAACCATCAAGCGTTGGCCGCCGAGGCGCTTCCGACCGACGATACCCAGGCGGAAGTTCATGGCGCAGCATCTTCGCGATCGTCTTACGATCTTTGTTCTCTAATCTGTCAATGCGTGTTTCCTGAGTTTCCTGCTTTTGATGTCAGAGGTTGCCTTTGTTCTCTTCGAACTCTGAGGTTCATGATGGGGTTGGCTGGGTGTGGGTCGGCAATGTTGAAACCGCAATCATACCGTTGGTCTTGGCTGTTGCTACAGAATCGGCGCCGTGTCTCACGCCCTCCCTCGGGCATCGTCCCAGATGGGAACTTTGATTTAGGAATCCTCGTTGTCGCCTCGTAAGCCTTACGCGGACTGGAAGTCAGTTTTGTCTCGCATAATGGCATGAAGTATGATTGCCAGACGACGCGCCAGAGCCACTCGGGCCTTTCTCATCGTTGAGCGCGCACCGATTGCGAGGGCCCATGTCTTCAATTTGAGCGGAGCGGCATACCGCGTCAGCATCACATTGGCGGCCTCATAGAGAAGCGTTCTGACGCGCACGTCGCCCCGCTTTGAGATGCTGCCCGTGTAGTCGATTTCACCAGATTGATGCCGTCGCGGCACCAGTCCAAGATACGCCCCCACATCACGCGATTTCCTGAAACGCGACGGATCATCAATTGCTGCGGCAAAGGCCAATGCTGTGATCGGACCGACCCCTGGTACCGTCATAAGGCGCTGGCAGACTTCGGATTTGCGGGTCATCTTTTTGATGTCGCCATCAATGGCTGCAACCGCCGCGAGGATTGCTTCGCGTGCTGCGAACAGTCCGCAAATTGCGGCATGGAGGCCAGGCACTCCATCGCTAACTTTTAGCGCCGCGTTTTTGAATGCCGGAGACAAAGCTCGTGGCAGCCGCACGCCGAAGACGACGACCAGACCGCGGATCTGATTGTCGAGCGTCACACGCTGTCCGACCAGCTTCTTGCGGGCTGCGATCAGCGACCGGATTGCGTGCGCTGACAGTGATTTGACATGGGTCGGCTTGTAGAATCCCGTCCGCGCCAGGTGTGCCAAACCGCGGGCATCATTGCGGTCCGTCTTGTGGCCGGCCAGAGATTTAAGGGCCTGATATGCTTGCCTGCTCTCGATGCAAACAACCGGGACACCAAGCTCCGTCAGCCCATGGTAAAGCATTGGTGCCATCCGTCCCGTTTCAAATACAACTTTGGCACATGGTGGTCCAGAAGCGAGGAAGTCAGCGATCGCTTTTGGTGTTGAGCTCGCTTTTCCTTCACGAATAAGGGCCCCTTCACGATCCAGAATGCAGATATGCGTCTCTTCCATGGACACATCCAAACCAGCAAAATATTCCATTGGTCAGTCTCCTTTTCAATTGCATGTGCATCCAGAATAACAGGGGTAACTGAGTGCTGATCCTGATTACGCCATGTTGAAAAACCGCGCCGCTTCTCGGCCAGACATACCGTCCTTCAAACAAGCACGGCGCACACGACTATAAATATCCACAGAATACATCTCCCGCCCTCCGAATAAACGAAGGGCACAAACTGGCGGACTTTTACTCCGCTACAACTGCGATATGCAGCCGCTTCTGTTCTCTAATCTGTCAATGCGTGTTTCCTGAGTTTCCTGCTTTTGATGTCAGAGGTTGCCTTTGTTCTCTTCGAACTCTGAGGTTCATGATGGGGTTGGCTGGGTGTGGGTCGGCAATGTTGAAACCGCAATCATACCGTTGGTCTTGGCTGTTGCTACAGAATCGGCGCCGTGTCTCACGCCCTCCCTCGGGCATCGTCCCAGATGGGAACTTTGATTTAGGAATCCTCGTTGTCGCCTCGTAAGCCTTACGCGGACTGGAAGTCAGTTTTGTCTCGCATAATGGCATGAAGTATGATTGCCAGACGACGCGCCAGAGCCACTCGGGCCTTTCTCATCGTTGAGCGCGCACCGATTGCGAGGGCCCATGTCTTCAATTTGAGCGGAGCGGCATACCGCGTCAGCATCACATTGGCGGCCTCATAGAGAAGCGTTCTGACGCGCACGTCGCCCCGCTTTGAGATGCTGCCCGTGTAGTCGATTTCACCAGATTGATGCCGTCGCGGCACCAGTCCAAGATACGCCCCCACATCACGCGATTTCCTGAAACGCGACGGATCATCAATTGCTGCGGCAAAGGCCAATGCTGTGATCGGACCGACCCCTGGTACCGTCATAAGGCGCTGGCAGACTTCGGATTTGCGGGTCATCTTTTTGATGTCGCCATCAATGGCTGCAACCGCCGCGAGGATTGCTTCGCGTGCTGCGAACAGTCCGCAAATTGCGGCATGGAGGCCAGGCACTCCATCGCTAACTTTTAGCGCCGCGTTTTTGAATGCCGGAGACAAAGCTCGTGGCAGCCGCACGCCGAAGACGACGACCAGACCGCGGATCTGATTGTCGAGCGTCACACGCTGTCCGACCAGCTTCTTGCGGGCTGCGATCAGCGACCGGATTGCGTGCGCTGACAGTGATTTGACATGGGTCGGCTTGTAGAATCCCGTCCGCGCCAGGTGTGCCAAACCGCGGGCATCATTGCGGTCCGTCTTGTGGCCGGCCAGAGATTTAAGGGCCTGATATGCTTGCCTGCTCTCGATGCAAACAACCGGGACACCAAGCTCCGTCAGCCCATGGTAAAGCATTGGTGCCATCCGTCCCGTTTCAAATACAACTTTGGCACATGGTGGTCCAGAAGCGAGGAAGTCAGCGATCGCTTTTGGTGTTGAGCTCGCTTTTCCTTCACGAATAAGGGCCCCTTCACGATCCAGAATGCAGATATGCGTCTCTTCCATGGACACATCCAAACCAGCAAAATATTCCATTGGTCAGTCTCCTTTTCAATTGCATGTGCATCCAGAATAACAGGGGTAACTGAGTGCTGATCCTGATTACGCCATGTTGAAAAACCGCGCCGCTTCTCGGCCAGACATACCGTCCTTCAAACAAGCACGGCGCACACGACTATAAATATCCACAGAATACATCTCCCGCCCTCCGAATAAACGAAGGGCACAAACTGGCGGACTTTTACTCCGCTACAACTGCGATATGCAGCCGCTTCTGTGGCCCAATATTGCTCCGCGTTTTACACCGATGCGTGTAGCGGCTGAAGTATGCCAGTACAGCTTCGGGTCCGCCGAAGGACGGTTTGGCATAGACCACCCATTCGGACTTGCGAAACGGCGCAAGCCAGGCGGCAAATGCATCAACGTCTGCCAACCCGGCCAGATCGCCGAAGAAGGCGAGCTCTCCCGCCCGATGCAACGCGATCAGACCTTCGATGAACAGCCGACGGAACAGTCTGGACAGCACCCGGACATGCAGGAAGAACCCAGGCTTGCAGCCAACCCGACGGACGCCATCTTGCGAGAGCCCGCCTCCTGGTACGATCATGTGGACGTGGGGATGGTGCGTCATTGCCGGTCCCCGGGTGTGGAGCACACTGGTCATACCGACGCGGGCACCCATACGCCTGGGATCGGCGGCGATGGTCGTCACCGTCTCTGCCGATGCTTTGAACAGCAGGCCGTGGACGGCCTTTTTGTTCCAAAAAGCGATCCGGGCGATCTCGGCTGGCAAGGTGAAGACCAGATGGAAATACTCCACCGGCAGCAGATCATCTGCCCGCGCCGCCATCCAGTCACGCGCGGCTGGTCCCTGGCACTTCGGGCAATGCCGGTTTTTGCAACTGTTGTATGCGATGTGTTGGTGATCGCATTTGGTGCAAGCCGCCACATGCCCGCCGAGCGCTTCCGTCCGGCAAGCCTCAATGGATGACATCACCTTGAGCTGCGAGAGGCTCAGATGCCCTGCATTGGCCCGCCGGTAGGCTGGACCATGCGCACGAAAGATGTCTGCAACCTCCAGCGCGTGCCGCGGCACGCTGACCGATCCGTCAGGCCACATCCCGGATATGCTCGAATGGGCTGGCGACGTTGCGCAGTGTCTTGGCGGCGACATGGGTATATCGCGCCGTCGTGGTCAGCCTGGCGTGGCCAAGCAACACCTGTATTACCCGCACATCCGTATCAGCCTCCGGAAGATGGGTCGCGAAGCTGTGCCGAAGCGAATGCAGCGTCGCAGGCTTTTTTATCCCCACCATTGCTTTTGCCGAGTTGAAAGCCCTGTTCAACGAACGGGGTGACATCGGCTCGACCCGGCTTTGACCCGGGAACAGCCGGCCTTGCGGACGGGCCTCGCGCCAATAGGCCCGCAGCAACTCCAGCAGAGATGGCGACAGCATCACGTCCCGGTCCTTGCCGCCCTTGCCCCGCTCGACGTGGATCAGCATGCGGTCACTGTCGATGTCCCGGACCTTCAGGTTGGTCACCTCGGAGGCGCGCAGACCGGCACCGCAGCCAATGCTCAAAGCAGCCCGATACTTCATACCCGGTCCCGGTGCCGCCGCCGGAACCGCCGAAACCTCCTCGATGCTCAGAACAATCGGGAGCTTGCGCGGCTCGGTGCGGAACTGCATGTACTTCTTCATGTCCTCGCGATCACACGTCATGCCGAAAAAGAACCGCAACGCTGTGATCCGGGCGTTGTAGAGCGAAGGTGTGACCTCAGTGTCCGTCATATGAAGTTGACAGGCGCGCAACTCCTCCGGTTTCGCGGTGTCCGGTGAGCGCCCCGGAAATGCAGTGAAATCCTTGAGCGCCCGGATATGGGCTTTCTGTGACGTCTCCGCCATCCCGCGAATACGCATGTCCTCGATCATCCGCGCACGCAGCGGGCTCATCTTCTCCTGTGTCATGGGAACCTCCTGTCCAATTGAGAAGGCTCAATTAGCATTGATTATGCGTGCCAACCTGTGACAGCACAGAACATGAACAAAATTATGGGGTGCGGCACATGGATCATCAGGCTTTTTTGGTGTGGCTCAACGAGATCGACGACCTTTCATCGAAACAACGGGCTGAAACCGGACGGCTTGTTGCCGGGGTTTCGTCGCTGGAAAGCGTGATCGATCTCCCTGAGGCGACTGTTCGCGAGGGGCGTATCTGTCCGCACTGCGCTTCGGGCGGTGCGATCATCAGAGGCCATGCAAGTGGCCTGACGAGGTTCTTTTGCAAAAGCTGTCGCAAAACCTTCAACGCGCTGACCGGGACGCCGCTTGCCCGCTTGCGCCACAGGGACAGATGGGCAGAGTTTGCAGCTTCCCTGCGCGACGGCGAAACGGTAAAGGCGTCCGACGGGCGTTGTATGGTGGCCGACACCACAGCTTTTCGTTGGCGTCATCGCTTTCTTCAGGCTGTAACGGTCGGTGCGGTCAAGCTGTGCGGGATCGTCGAAGCCGACGGGACGTTCTTTCCGCGCAGCCGGAAAGGGGGCCGTAATCTCTCCGGAAAAGCCCGCAAACGCGGGGGAAAGACCTCAAAACGCGGATTGTCGAAGGAGCAGGTTCCGGTCCTCGTTGCGGTCGGCCGATCAGGCACCGCCATCAGTGCTGTCTTGCCTGCGGTGACAGCCGAACATCTCAAAACGGTTCTGCAGCCACGTCTTGATGGGGACGCTCTCCCGGTGACCGATGGCTGCACCGGGTACCCGCCCTGCGCCGCAGAAATGGGCGTCAGCCATGAAAGTCTCAACCGGACCGCCGGAGAACGTGTCCGTGGTGAATTGCACATTCAAACCGTGAACAGTCGGCATGAGCGGTTAAAGACCTTTCCGCGCCGCCATCGGGGTATCGCAACCAAATACCTGGACAGCTGCCTTCGGTGGTTCCACCTTGCCGTCCTTCCGAGCCACCAAACGCCGCGCGCGATACTTGCCGCAGCAGCAGGCATCCTGCCTGTAACACGCCACGCATAATCAATGCTAATTGAGCCATTGAGAAAGCTCAATCGTCAGTCAGATCAGTCACATCGCAAAATGCGCGGCATCAGTGAAGTTGTCGTCCGTTAGCCACACGCGCCAATGCCGCGAGAGCGGCTTAGTCCGTGTCCTGCAAAGCAGCCGTTCCACAGCCGCGGCAGTTCAGGAATGATCCGGTTTACCCAATCGTCCCACGCGGGCCATCTCCCACCTGCCCGCGATGCAAAAGTAGGTGATCCAGGATCACGCAGGCCATCATTGCCTCGCCCACCGGCACGGCGCGGATGCCCACACAAGGATCGTGACGGCCCTTGGTGACCACCTCGGTCGGGCTGCCATCCATACGGATCGACTTGCGCGGGGTCAGGATCGACGAGGTGGGTTTGACCGCAAAGCGCACCACCACATCCTGCCCGGTCGAAATACCACCCAGGATACCGCCTGAATGGTTCGACGAATACTCAGGTCCATCCGGTCCCATGAAAATCTCATCTGCATTTTCCGTGCCTTTCAGCCGGGCAGCGGCCATGCCCTCGCCCACTTCCACGCCCTTCACTGCGTTGATCGACATCATCGCGGCGGCCAGATCGGTATCAAGCTTGCCATAGACAGGCGCGCCGAGGCCGACTGGAACGCCTCGCGCAACCACCTCAATCTCGGCCCCGACCGAATTGTGCTCTTTGCGTAGCTTTTGCAGATAGGCCTCCCATTCAGGCGCGGCCTTGGCATCGGGAACCCAGAAGTCATTGCCGTCAATCGCGTCCCAGTCGAACCGCGACCGATCAATCTCCATATCGCCCATACGGGTCATGTAACCCTTGATCTCGATTCCCGGTGCCAGCGTGTTCAGCGCAGCACGGGCCAGACCACCGGCCGCCACCCGCGCGGCGGTTTCACGCGCCGAGCTGCGCCCGCCACCGCGATAGTCACGCAGCCCATATTTCAGATGATAGGTGATATCCGCATGCCCGGGGCGAAAGGTCTGTTCAATATCGCCATAATCGCGACTGCGCTGATCCGTGTTCTCGATCATCAGTTGCACAGGCGTACCCGTCGTCTGCCCTTCAAACACACCGGACAGGATCTGCACGGCGTCGGGTTCGTTCCGCTGAGTCATATTTTTGTTCTGGCCGGGTCGGCGCTTGTCCAGCCATTGCTGCAAAAATGCCTCGTCAACCGGCACACCCGGAGGGCAGCCATCCACCGTCGCGCCCAAGGCCGGTCCGTGGCTTTCGCCCCATGTGGTGACGCGGAAAAGATGTCCGAAACTGTTGACGCTCATGACTGCGGCTCCTTTGGCGGCTGGTCTATCGCTGCATCCCGCGCGCCTCAAGAGAATTCATTGCAGGCGATGCGCCTGGATGGCATCGTGGCCCGGACCATGGCCAAGAACATTCTCTTCATAATGTGCGATCAATTGCGGTTCGATTACCTCGGCTGCACGGGGCATCCGCATATCAGAACACCGCATATTGATGCATTGGCCGCGCGCGGCGTGCGGTTTGACTGCGCCTATGTGCAATCGCCAATTTGCGGCCCTTCGCGGATGAGTTTCTATACCGGGCGCTATGTGCGCAGCCATGGATCGACCTGGAACGGAGTGCCCTTGCGGGTCGGCGAATGGACTCTGGGGGATCACCTGAATGATCTGGGAGTGCGCACCGTGCTGTGCGGCAAAACCCATATGACCGCCGACACCAAAGGCATGAAACGGCTGGGGCTTGACCCCTCCTCTGGCATCGGCGCGCGGGTGGCTGAATGCGGGTTCGAGGTTTGGGACCGGCTTGATGGTGTGCATCCCAAGGGCGCGCGCCCACCCTCGCATTACAATGATCATTTGACTGGTCTGGGATATGACGGGCCGAATCCCTGGGAGCAATGGGCCAACTCGGCGGACGGAGACGATGGCGAGGTCCTGTCGGGCTGGCTGATGGAACATTCCGGCAAACCCGCCCGCATTGATGAACAGGACAGCGAAACGCCCTATACTACCAGCCGCGCCATTGAGTTCATCAATCAGGCCGGTGATCGGCCCTGGTGCCTGCACCTGAGCTATATCAAACCGCATTGGCCCTATATCGTGCCTGCGCCCTATCACGATATGTATGGCCCCGAACATGTTGTCCCGGCCCAGCGCAATGAGGCAGAACGCGAGAGTCCCCACCCGGTGCTGGCCGCCTACTATCAACACCGGTTCTCGCAGGTCTTTGCCCGCGACGGCGAGCGCGAGCGGGTGATCCCGGCCTATATGGGCCTGATCACGCAGTTGGATGATCAGATCGGGCGGCTGATCAGATATCTGGACAGCATAGGCCTTGCTGATGAAACGCTGATCGTCTTTACCTCAGATCACGGCGATTATCTGGGCGATCACTGGCTCGGCGAGAAAGAGCTGTTTCACGACCCCTCGGTGCGTATTCCGCTGATTATTGTTGATCCGACCGGTAGGGCTGATGCCACACGGGGAACGGTGAATAACCACCTTGTCGAGGCGATTGACCTGTTGCCCACCTTTCTGGATGCCGCCGGAGGGGGCGCAAAGCCACATGTGCTGGAAGGGCAGTCTCTGCTGCCACTGATCCAGGGACAGGATATACCTTGGCGTCAGCACACGATCAGCGAATACGACTATTCCGGGCGACGCGCCCGTACGCTTCTGGGTCATCCGATGGACGATTGCCGCCTGATCATGGTGTATGATGGGCGCTGGAAGTACATCCATGCCGAGGGCTTTCGCCCGATGCTGTATGATCTGGAAACCGACCCTCAGGAACTGGCCGATCTGGGCGATGATTCAACGCATCAGGACACACGCGACCGATTGGAGGCGGTGATGCACCGCTGGGCGCGCCACCCGCGCAACCGCACTACGATCGCCGACGCAGAGTTCCGAAAGAGCGCCGAAAGCGAATTGGACGGCGGCTATTACATCGGCTTTTGGGACCACGCGGATATTGCCGAGGCCGAAGCGGATGGGTTCAGCGGGAACTAAACCTCACGCCTCGTGGCGATTGCTGAACAGCTCCCACTGGAACCGAGCGCGTACACCAACATCCAGAAACGGGCGCGGCGGCAGAATGTCCGGCTCTCCCAAGGACTGCATATCGGAGATCAGGGGATTGTCGCGCTCACACGCCATATCCGCTGCCAGAATGCCGCCGAATGTGCCCTTGGTCACGCCCACCGCGTTCTGACAGACCGCCGACCAGATATTGGGTGCCAACTGCCCAAAGTCCGGCGCACCGTTGCGGGACAGGCACACGTAACCGGTCCAGGTATGTTCCATATCGACACCCTTGATGGTGGGAAACCGATCGTCGAACAACGCCTTGTGATGCGCCCTGATCCGGGCCAGCGATTCGGCGCTGGTGCGTTGGGAGGGGCAATAGCTTAGCCCCTGCCGCATCAGAATCCGATGATCATCCGTGTAACGCATGGTGATCCCGGCAAAGGCATTAACCGGCGTCAGTCCCCAGCTTTCGGTGACACCGTATGCGGCACACTCATCTTCGGTCAGAGGCCGGGTCAGCGTGGCATGGGCCGCCAGATGCAGGAACCGGCGATTGTAAAACCCGAACTGCTCGGAAAAGCCATTGGCGGCCATGATCATCCTGGGCGCACGCACGGACCCGCCGGGGGTGATCATGTGGATGCCGTTCTCAAAGATCGCCTCGGTCACCGGCGAATTCTCGTAAATCGTGACGTTCTCGGGCAACGTATCGGCCAGCCCGCGCACCAGCGCGGCGGGGTTCATCAACACGCAATGAGGCGTGTAGACGGCGGCGGTGAAATGCGACGAGCCCAGCTTGTCTTTCAGCGCATCGCCTTCGATCCACTCATAGGGTTCACCCAGTGCCTCAAGCTCTTTGCGAAACGGCTCAAGCACGTCTTTGGTGCCACGGGGTGAAACGGCGGTGTGATACTTGCCCGCGCGCATCCAGTCACATTGCACATCATGGGTGGTCACCACGTCCTCAAGGTGATCCAGCGCCATACGCGCCAGACGCATAAAGCGGTGAGAGCCTTCCAACTCGTCCAGTGAGAATCCGACATTATGCGGCAGGTCGATGCCGAAGCCAGAATTGCGGCCCGACGCGTTCTCGCCGCTTTCGCCCGCCTCGATCAGAACAATCTGCTGATCCGGGCAATTCTCGGCCAGACGGCGCGCGGCAGCCAGCCCGGCATAGCCCCCGCCCAGCACCAGCCAATCTGCGGTGATATCACCCTTTACCGGGGCGTGTGCCTTGCGTGGTGGCAAGATCGCACTCCACCCGTTGGTCTTATCATCCTTGGGCAGACGGTTGATTTTCATGTCTCAAGCCCCCGCCCAATTGGTCGGCTGGACCGCGTAGAAAACCAACGCGTCCTCGGCGATATAGGTCAGTTCGGTACCCGAGGGCAGCCAGACACAATCGCGCGGACCGGCCGTTAGATCACCCTCAGCGGTTCGCACGGTCACCTCGCCATCCAGCACCAGAAGCACCTCGTCATATTTCACCGTCCACGGAATTTCGGCGTTGATAAAATGGCCAAACCCGGTGCCCAGAAGCGAGCCATCCCCGGCGCCCGACACTTCGGTCACCTTCGCCATATGGCCGTAGTCAAAACGCGGTGCGAATTCCAGATCGTCAAACCGGGTGACGCGGGCGGGCGCAAGATCGACCATGTGACAAGCTCCAGTTGAGAGGCGTTGACGCACAACATACACCTCTGTATGTTTCCATTCAACCCTGTATGGATACACCCCTCATGTCGCTTCTGTCCTTGCAAGAAAAGCCCGATTCCCCAGCCCGTTTGAGCGCATCAGACTGGGTGCGCACGGGATTGGTCATACTGTCAGAACAGGGAATCGATGCCGTGCAGATCACGGCACTGGCCCGCAAACTGAAGGTCACCCGCGGTAGTTTCTATTGGCATTTTGAAAACCGCGAAGATTTGCTGGAGGCGCTGCTGGCCGAGTGGCGGGCGCGTAACACCGGTGTGATGGTCGAGGCGATTGCACAAACCGAAACCCTAGATCACGGCATTCTGGCCCTGTTCGAAGTGTGGGTTGATCACAGCCGCTTTGATCGAAAACTGGATCAGGCGATTCGCGACTGGGTCCGCCATGACGAGGCGCTGCATCAGACCATAGACGCCGAAGATGCTGCCCGTGTTGCCGCTATCGCCGCCTTTTTTGAGCGCCACGACTACACCCCCAGCGAGGCGTTTATTCGCGCCCGTGTCATCTATTTCACCCAGATCAGCTATTACGCCATGCGCGTCGAAGAGAGTGAGAGTTTCACGGAACGCATGGGGTATCTGGCCGAGTATTTCCGCGTCTACACCGGGCGCGAGATCGACGAGGACATCGCCGATGCCTACCGCGCTGCCAATCTGAACGGAGACCGGGAATGAACAAGCAACGCGTGGGTGGGCGCCGGGGGCGCGCCGCCAAACGGCAAAGCGAGGCGGTCAACCAGTTCGACATGGCATGGCGGCAATGGAAGAACCCATATCAACCTGTCGAACAGTTCAGCCCCGATCAGATTGAGGCGATTCATGACGCATCGATGCGCGTGCTTTCTGACATCGGCATCAAGGTGCTCAGCGACGAGGCGCGTCAGCTATATCTGGAAGCAGGCATGATGGATGGCGGGGACGAGGTGACCCGCTTTGATCCTGACGCGTTGATGGAGTTGATCGGCAAAGCGCCATCGGAGGTCACTTTGAAAGGCCGTGGCGAGGGTCGCGAGGTCACGGTAGGCGGGCGCAATGTGGGCATCTGCACCACCGGCGGCACGCCCAATTTCTCGGATCTACAACATGGTCGCCGCCCCGGCACATTGGCCGCTTTGGATGATTTCTGTCGTGTCGCGCAAAGCTTTGATGTGATCCATATGATCGGGTCCTTTGTAGAGGCACAGGATGTCCCTCCAAATCTGCGTCATTACGCGATGACCAAATCAGTGCTGACCCTGACCGAGAAAGTGCCCTTTGTGTTCTTCCGCGGCACCGAGGCCGTGGCCGATGCCTATGAAATGCTGCGTATCGTGCATGGGCTGAGCCACGAAGAATTCGCCAACACACCGGTTAGCTATTCGGTGGCCAATTCCAATTCGCCCCTGATGCTGGACAACCTGATGTGCCGGGGCATCATTGATGCGGCCAAGGCCGGGCAGATGATGGTGCTGACACCCTTCACGCTGGCTGGGGCCATGGCACCCGTCACCGTCCCCGGTGCCTTGGTCCAGCAAAATGCTGAGGCTCTCGCCGGGATCGCCCTGTCACAGATTGTGCGCCCCGGTGCGCCGGTCTGCTATGGCAGTTTCACCTCGAATGTGGACATGAAGTCCGGCGCGCCCGCCTTTGGGACGCCGGAGTACGTCAAAGCCGCCTTTGCCTCGGGGCAGTTGGCCAGGCGTTATGGATTGCCGTTGCGCTCGTCCGGGGTGACCGCGTCAAACGCGCCGGATGCACAGGCGGCATATGAAACGCAGATGTCGCTGTGGGGCGCGTTGATGGGCGGCACCAACCTGCTGCTGCATGGCGCGGGCTGGCTGGAAGGCGGGCTGACCGCATCTGCCGAGAAGTTCATTATTGATGTCGAGATGCTGCAAATGTTCGCTGAACTGTTCAAGCCTTTAGAGATCACCGAAGCGACACTGGGTGTGGAGGCCATCGCCGATGTGGGTCATGGCGGTCATTTCTTTGGCACACAACACACGCTGGACCGGTTTGAAACGGCGTTCTATTCGCCGCTTTTGTCGGATTGGAGCAATTTTGAGAATTGGACAGATCGCGGATCGGTGGATGCCACACATCGCGCGAACACAATTTTCCGGGAAACGGTTGAGGCGCATGAACCGCCCCCCATTGATGCCGCCCGCCTGGAAGAGATGGAGGCGTTTATCGCGCGCCGCACCTCGGAGGGCGGCGCGGATATTGATCGTTGAACCAGGTTGGTTACTTAGCCTTTAACCACCATCTGCGGCGAGATCACGTCGATCCCTAGCGCCTTGCCGACCGCATAATATGTCAGCTGACCGGCATGAACGTTCAGAGCATTCAACAGATGTTCATCATCGGCACAGGCTTGTTTCCAACCCTTATCAGCAAGCGCCAGCATGAACGGCATGGTTGCGTTGCCCAGCGCAAGGGTCGACGTTCGCGCAACGGCTCCGGGCATGTTGGCCACGCAGTAATGCATGATCCCGTCGACCTCATAGATCGGATCGGCATGGGTGGTGGCCTTTGAGGTCTCAAAGCATCCGCCTTGGTCAATCGCCACGTCCACAAGAACCGCACCCGGTTTCATCGAAGCAAACTGCTCGCGAAGCACCAGCTTGGGCGCTTCGGCCCCGGGAATAAGAACCGCGCCAATCACCATGTCGGCCTCGGTCAGATGCTCGGCCAGAAGACCGGCAGAAGAGTAGCCAGTGTTGAACTGACCGCCAAAGACATCATCCAGATAGCGAAGACGCGGCAGCGAGCGATCAAGCACAGTCACATCCGCACCCATACCGGCGGCAATCTTGGCCGCGTGGGTACCGACTACACCGCCGCCAATCACCAGCACTCTGGCCGGGCCAACACCGGGCACGCCACCCATCAGAACGCCGCGACCACCATTGGCCTTTTGCAGCGTATAGGCACCAACCTGCGGCGCCAGACGCCCGGCAACTTCGGACATCGGGGCCAGCAGGGGCAGGCCGCCACTGCGATCGGTCACAGTTTCGTACGCAATCGCGGTACAGCCCGATGCAATCAGATCATGGGTCTGATCAGGATCAGGGGCCAGGTGCAGATAGGTGAACAACAGCTGGCCTTCGCGCAGCATCTTACGCTCGACCGCTTGGGGTTCTTTCACTTTCACGATCATGTCGGCGGTTGCAAAAATCTCTTCTGCAGTGTCGATGATCACAGCACCGGCGGCCACATAATCGGCATCGGTAAAGCCCGCGCCATTGCCGGCACCGGCCTGAATGATCACGTCATGGCCGTGCGCCAAGGCCTCTTGCGCAGCGTTGGGCGTCATGCCAACGCGGAATTCCTGCGGTTTAATCTCTGTCGGGCATCCGATTTTCATGGGGCCTCTCCTCCATTCCCAATTTCTGATAGATTGCCGCAGTTCACGCGCAATAGGTTTGAAATATCCCTCGCGTTTGACAGAGATATGTGAATAATCTTTCAACTATAGTCATTATTCTCGAAGAGGCTTGCGCATATGTCACTCGACCCGATGGACCGTCGCCTGCTGTCCGCCTTGCAGAAACGCGGACGCATTTCCAATGCGGAACTGGCCGAGGCCGTGAACCTCTCGGCCAGCGCCTGTCACCGACGTGTGCAAAGGCTGGAGGCAGATGGCTATATTCAAGGCTATGTCGCCCTGCTGGACCCGCGCAAGATGGGGGTGCCTGCGACGGTCTTTGTGGAAATCACCCTGTCCACTCAGGCCGATGATGTATTGGAGGCCTTTGAAACGGCTGTCGCCCGTATCCCCGATGTGCTGGAATGCCACCTGACGGCAGGCAAGGCCGATTACATCCTGAAAATCGTGGCCGAAGACACAGAGGATTTCGCCCGCATCCACCGCCAATACCTGACCCGCCTGCCCGGCGTGGCGCAAATGCAAAGCAGCTTTACACTGCGTACGGTGTTTCGCACCACGGCCCTGCCCGTCTGACAACAAAAAACCCCAGTGTTTCCACCGGGGTCACTGGGTACGCGCTCCGTGAGTGATGGCGCACCATAGTTAACTCGTCACCCTAAACTACAACCGTTACCAATTTATCTGATTTGACTATCGCGTTTTTGCTGATGCCGTTCATGGGGAAAAACAGGTCGTTTGTCCCGTATGGAAAACCTTACCTTTTGGCGGTTTTTCGATGTGACGCTACGTCACGAAAAAGGCCCCGGAGATTTCCCCGGGGCCGTTTCCAATTCAAACTGAATCAGACGTTCAGTCGTCTTTGTTATCTTCAGGCTTGGCTTCTTCGCCGCTTTCCTGATCGACCACTTTCATCGACAGGCGCACCTTGCCACGATCGTCAAAGCCCAGAAGCTTGACCCAGACGTCCTGACCTTCCTTCAACACATCCGAAGGATGGTTCAGGCGGCGGTTTTCGATCTGGCTGACATGCACCAGCCCGTCGCGCTTGCCAAAGAAGTTCACAAAGGCGCCAAAGTCGACGATCTTCACAACCGTGCCTTTGTACACTTTACCTTCTTCCGGCTCGGCCACGATCGAGTGGATCATGTCATAGGCCTTCTGGATCGACTCGTTGTTGGGCGAGGCGATCTTGATGATGCCTTCGTCGTTGATGTCGACCTTGGCACCCGACACTTCGACGATCTCGCGGATTACCTTACCGCCCGAACCGATCACTTCGCGGATCTTGTCGGTCGGAATCTGCATGGTTTCAATCCGCGGCGCGTGCACCGAGAAAGAACCCGCTTCAGTCAGCGCGTTGGCCATCTCACCCAGGATATGTAAACGGCCTGCTTTGGCTTGCGCCAGCGCCTTTTGCATGATCTCGGCGGTGATGCCGGCCACTTTGATGTCCATCTGCAGCGAGGTGATCCCGTTTTCGGTCCCCGCCACTTTGAAGTCCATATCGCCCAGGTGATCTTCGTCACCCAGAATGTCGGTCAGAACCGCGTAGGATCCATCGTCTTCCAGGATTAGGCCCATGGCCACACCGGCCACCGGCGCTTTCAGCGGAACGCCCGCATCCATCATCGACATTGAACCGCCACAGACAGACGCCATTGAGGACGAGCCGTTGGATTCGGTGATTTCCGACACCACACGTACGGTGTAGGGGAAATCGGTTGCCGCAGGCAGAACCGCCTGAAGCGCACGCCATGCCAGTTTGCCGTGACCAATCTCACGACGTCCCGGAGGGCCCACGCGACCCGCTTCACCCACCGAATAGGGGGGGAAGTTGTAATGCAGCAGGAAGTTCGAACGGAACATGCCTTGCAGGCTGTCGATCATCTGTTCGTCGTCACCGGTGCCCAGAGTGGTCACAACCAACCCCTGGGTTTCGCCACGGGTGAACAGGGCCGAGCCGTGTGTCCGCGGCAGCAGGCCGGTTTCCGACACGATGGGGCGCACGGTGTCGAGGTCACGCCCGTCAATCCGCTTGCCGGTTTTCACAACGTCACCGCGCAGAATGCCTGCTTCCAGCTTTTTCATCGCCGAGCTGAGGTTGGCATCTTCAAGCTGTTCCTCGGTCAGCGCCTCTTTGATGGCAGTGCGTGCATCAGAAACAGCAGTGGTGCGTTCCTGCTTGTCGGTGGTCGCAAAGGCAGCGCGCATCTGATCTTCGCCAGCCGCTTTCACAGCTTCGTACAATTCGCTGTAATCGGGGGGTTGGAAATCAAACGGTTCTTTGGCGCAATCTTCGGCCAGATCAATGATCAGGTCGATGACCGGCTGGATTTGCTCGTGTGCGAAGTTCACCGCACCCAGCATTTCCTCTTCGGTCAGCTCGTACGCCTCAGATTCAACCATCATGACGGCGTCTTTGGTACCGGCCACAACCAGGTCAAGACGCTGATCGGGGTTGTTGCGCAGCTCGTGCATGTCATCAACGGTGGGGTTCAGGATGTAATCGCCATCCTCATAACCCACACGACAAGCGGCAATCGGACCCATGAAAGGTGCGCCCGAAATGGTCAGAGCAGCCGAGGTGGCGATCATCGCGACCATGTCCGGATCATTGACCAGATCGTGGCTGAGAACCGTACACATCACCAGTGTTTCGTGTTTGAAACCGGGCACAAACAGCGGACGAATCGGACGGTCGATCAGACGCGCGGTCAGGGTTTCTTTTTCGGTCGGGCGCGCTTCGCGCTTGAAGAAGCCACCGGGCACTTTGCCGGCCGCATAGTATTTCTCTTGGTAGTGAACCGTCAGGGGAAAGAAATCCAACCCCGGTTTCGGTTTCTTGGCAAAGGTGACGTTGGCCATGACGCTGGTTTCGCCCAGCGTAACGATGACCGAGCCATCTGCCTGACGGGCAACCTTGCCCGTTTCCAGTGTCAGCGTTTCTTCGCCCCACTGAATGGATTTTTTCACTTCATTAAACATGTATCGTTTCCTAGCTGGAAGTACTCTTGGGCGTATCCCAAGTCTTCCGTTTCAATGGCGGCCCCATTGCCGCCGACCCCAATCATTCCTCATGTGCCCGGGGTCTGGGGCAGCACGTCTCAGATGGGCGTGTCCTATAGCAGTTCGCGGGCTTTTGAAAGCACAGACTTACCCAAGGCCCATCGCGGGTCAAATGCGCCCGCTGGCCTCGCAAAACTCGGCGACACGGAAGCAGAACTGGCAGGTCAAATGCAAAAACTCAGATCACTCGGGTGCTGGCGGCTGAGCGCGGCGGGACGCACGGCTGGTGGGGGTGCCGCTGAGAGCGGGCTCACCCAGTTGCTGGCGCACCCAATCCTGGAACAGGAATACCTCGTATTCTTCCTGCATCAGCACGCCATGATCAAACGCCCGGGATCGCAAGCCTGCCTGATTCTTCTCACAGGCCTCGCCGTCCTGTTCCATCACCAGAATTGCGAAATCCGTGATCGGCTTCATGTCAAAGCCGGGCTTGGCCAGCGTGTCGGGATGGAACAACCACTGTGCCGTGATTGTCATTTCTTCGGGGGACACCGGCGTGATCTGCACTGTGCGCACATAATCGACGTGATGGGCAACGAAAACCGACGGTGTCACCGTGACATAGCGTTGGCCAGACGCAATGTCCTCATCCGTCAAACCCTCAAGCCGGTCCTGCGCCTTTCCATCCATCGACCACGTTTCTGCCCCGGCCCGCAAGCCACCGGAAATATGGGGGGCCTGGTCACTGGCGTGCGCACTCCAATCGGGATCATCCCGCCGCGCCATGATCGCACGACCATAGATCGGCACCAGATTGGAAAGCTCAGGGTGAACATTGGGGCAGTGCAAGCACTCGTTGAAGTTCTCCCAGAACACTTTCCAATTGCAGTTCAGGTGTTTGGTGAAACTGTGCCCAACTTTCAGATCGGCCAACGGCCAGTTGGAAACATACGCCGTTTCTGCGCCATAGAGCGTGTCGAACGACGTGGCATCGGGATCAAGATTTGCAAAGACAAAGCCGCCCCATTCCGCCACGCTAATGGGCAACAGTGGATAGTCATCGCGGTCAAACCCATCGACCGGGCGCATCGGGTCCGTGGCCCGCAAACGGCCCGTCAGGTCATAAACCCATTGATGATACGGGCAGGTGAGCAAAGGTTTTTTGAGTGTCCCGGAGTCGTTCTGGCACAGGATCGAGCCACGGTGCCGACAGGTGTTGAAGAACCCTCGCAGGGTGTCATCGGCGTCGCGCAACAAAAGAATGGATTGGCCTGCAATCTTAAAAGAAGGCTCAATTAGCATTGATTATGCGTGGCATATTACAGGCAGGATGCCTGCTGCTGCGGCAAGTATCGCGCGCGGCGTTTGGTGGCTCGGAAGGACGGCAAGGTGGAACCACCGAAGGTAGCTGTCCAGGTATTTGGTTGCGATACCCCGATGGCGGCGCAGAAAGGTCTTTAACCGCTCATGCCGACTGTTCACGGTTTGAATGTGCAATTCACCACGGACACGTTCTCCGGCGGTCCGGTTGAGACTTTCATGGCTGACGCCCGTTTCTGCGGCGCAGGGCGGGTACCCGGTGCAGCCATCGGTCACCGGGAGAGCGTCCCCATCAAGACGTGGCTGCAGAACCGTTTTGAGATGTTCGGCTGTCACCGCAGGCAAGACAGCACTGATGGTGGTGCCTGATCGGTCGACTGCAACGAGGACCGGAACCTGCTCCTTCGACAATCCGCGTTTTGAGGCCTTTCCCCCGCGTTTGCGGGCTTTTCGAGAGAGATTACGCTCCCCTTTCCGGCTGCGCGGAAAGAACGTCTCGTCGGCTTCGACGATCCCGCACAGCTTGACCGCACCGACCGTTACAGCCTGAAGAAAGCGATGACGCCAACGAAAAGCTGTGGTGTCGGCCACCATACAACGCCCGTCGGACGCCTTTACCGTTTCGCCGTCGCGCAGGGAAGCTGCAAACTCTGCCCACCTGTCCTTGTGGCGCAAGCGGGCAAGCGGCGTCCCGGTCAGCGCGTTGAAGGTTTTGCGACAGCTTTTGCAAAGGCTCAATTAGCATTGATTATGCGTGGCGTGTTACAGGCAGGATGCCTGCTGCTGCGGCAAGTATCGCGCGCGGCGTTTGGTGGCTCGGAAGGACGGCAAGGTGGAACCACCGAAGGCAGCTGTCCAGGTATTTGGTTGCGATACCCCGATGGCGGCGCGGAAAGGTCTTTAACCGCTCATGCCGACTGTTCACGGTTTGAATGTGCAATTCACCACGGACACGTTCTCCGGCGGTCCGGTCGAGACTTTCATGGCTGACGCCCGTTTCTGCGGCGCAGGGCGGGTAACCGGTGCAGCCATCGGTCACCGGGAGAGCGTCCCCATCAAGACGTGGCTGCAGAACCGTTTTGAGATGTTCGGCCGTCACCGCAGGCAAGACAGCACTGATGGCGGTGCCTGATCGGTCGACCGCAACGAGGACCGGAACCTGCTCCTTCGACAATCCGCGTTTTGAGGCCTTTCCCCCGCGTTTGCGGGCTTTTCGAGAGAGATTACGGTCCCCTTTCCGGCTGCGCGGAAAGAACGTCCCGTCGGCTTCGACGATTCCGCACAGCTTGACCGCACCGACCGTTACGGCCTCGGGAAAGCGATGACGCCAACGAAAAGCTGTGGTGTCGGCCACCATACAACGCCCGTCGGACGCCTTTACCGTTTCGCCGTCGCGCAGGGAAGCTGCGAACCCTGCCCATCTGTCCCTGTGGCGCAAGCGGGCAGGCGGCGTCCCGGTCAGCGCGTTGAAGGTTTTGCGACAGCCTTTGCAAAAGAACCTCGTCAGGCCACTTGCATGGCCCCTGATGATCGCACCGCCCGAAGCACAGTGCGGACAGATACGCCCCTCGCGAACATTCGCCTCAGGGAGATCGACCACGCTTTCCAGCGACGAAACCCCGGCAACGAGCCGTCCGGTTTCAGCCCGTTGTTTCGATGAAAGGTCGTCGATCTCGTTGAGCCACACCAGAAAAGCCTGATGATCCATGTGCCGCACCCCATAATTTTGTTCATGGTGTGTTCTATTACAGGTTGGCACGCATAATCAATGCTAATTGAGCCTTTGCAAAAGAACCTCGTCAGGCCACTTGCATGGCCTCTGATGATCGCACCGCCCGAAGCGCAGTGCGGACAGATACGCCCCTCGCGAACAGTCGCCTCAAGGAGATCGATCACGCTTTCCAGCGACGAAACCCCGGCAACGAGCCGTCCGGTTTCAGCCCGTTGTTTCGATGAAAGGTTGTCGATCTCGTTAAGCCACACCAAAAAAGCCTGATGATCCATGTGCCGCACCCATAATTTTGTTCATGGTGTGTTCTATCACAGGTCGCCACGCATAATAAATGCTAATTGAGCCTAAAAGAATGGATTGGCCTGCAATCTTAAAGGTCCGAAAACTGCGCGGGCCCTGCAATTCGTCCGCGCGACAAAGGTAAATCCAGTTGCGCGCCCAAATCTGATCCATTTCGCGTTGGAAATGGTCGGGGTCGTAGTACCAACTGGCGCTCAAAGAGGCCTGCGCGCGCGACAATCCATTGAAGCCTGTCTCAAGGATTGGGGTGTCGTCCATCGTGTTGCTCCTGCCCGACCGGTGGGATTCTGGCAAGCAGAGCATCACCTTTGGCACCGGTCAAACAAAAAACGCCCGTTTGATATCATATGCGCGTTTCGGGATCCTACACTCGGACCGGAGTTATTAACGGCAGATGCCAAGGCGTTTGATGAGGTCCTTGTAATGGCCCTCTTCCTTGCCTTCAGATGATCCAGCAGTTTCTGATGCTGAGCGACCATTTTCAGAAGGCCACGACACCGGAAGAACTGGCGTCGCACGCTTAAGAGTCTGACTCAAAAGTTTATGTTTGAACAGAATGCCTTGCTATCCGCCTTGTCAAGAGACGAATACCGGCAACCAAAACCCATGCTACGGAACTTTCAACGGTTGCCTCCCGATCTTTTGCCAAACGACGGCAACGTCCCGGCCACGCGAATGTTCGCTCGACCCCCCATCTTCGTGGTGGAAGAACGAACCCCTCGGCTTTGTCAGGGCGCTTGACAATCTCCAATGTCCATTTTCCCTGCAGGGCCAAAGCATCCCGAAGCTTTGGCCCTGCATATCCTGCGTCCGCAAAGATGTGCCCCAGCCGCGGGAAGCGGATGCGCAGTGCTTTGAGACCATCCACAGCACCATCCCGATCCTGTATATCGGCGGCGTGAACAAGGATCAATAACAGGAAACCTTGCGTGTCTGTCACGATGTGACGCTTGCGCCCTTTGATCTTTTTGCCCGCATCAAAGCCTGAAATGCCGCCGCTTTCCGTTGTTTTTACGCTCTGGCTGTCAATAACGCCCGCAGTGGGGCTCGCCTCACGGCCCGACAATTCGCGCGCCGCCATCATTGACAGATGGTTGATCCGGTGTAACAGACCGTTGTCGCGCCAGTCGTAAAAACAGTTCTGCACAGTCGAGATCGCCGGGAAATCCCGCGGGATCATGCGCCACTGACATCCCGTGGTCGCCATATACATAATCGCGTTCACAACACGGCGCGGATTCGTCTTGCGAGGGCGACCACCTCGCTTCGCGGCAGGTAACAGGGGCCGAACAAGCGCCCATTCCTCCATAGTTAAATCGCTTGGATAAAAGCCCGTTTTACGCCTGTGCTCCGCGCGGGTGATGTCTGTCCACGTCATGGGATCCTCCAGGTTCTTTCAAAACCAATGAATCATAAACACGTGATATCACTCAACTACTTTTGGAACAGCCTCTTACATTCGCTCCGGCACAGCTTCGCGACCCATCTTCCGGAGGCTGATACGGATGTGCGGGTAATACAGGTGTTGCTTGGCCACGCCAGGCTGACCACGACGGCGCGATATACCCATGTCGCCACCAAGACACTGCGCAACGTCGCCAGCCCATTCGAGCATATCCGGGATGTGACCTGACGGATCGGTCAGCGTGCCGCGGCACGCGCTGGAGGTTGCAGACATCTTTCGTGCGCATGGTCCAGCCTACCGGCGGGCCAATGCAGGGCATCTGAGCCTCTCGCAGCTCAAGGTGATGTCATCCATTGAGGCTTGCCGGACGGAAGCGCTCGGCGGGCATGTGGCGGCTTGCACCAAATGCGATCACCAACACATCGCATACAACAGTTGCAAAAACCGGCATTGCCCGAAGTGCCAGGGACCAGCCGCGCGTGACTGGATGGCGGCGCGGGCAGATGATCTGCTGCCGGTGGAGTATTTCCATCTGGTCTTCACCTTGCCAGCCGAGATCGCCCGGATCGCTTTTTGGAACAAAAAGGCCGTCCACGGCCTGCTGTTCAAAGCATCGGCAGAGACGGTGACGACCATCGCCGCCGATCCCAGGCGTATGGGTGCCCGCGTCGGTATGACCAGTGTGCTCCACACCCGGGGACCGGCAATGACGCACCATCCCCACGTCCACATGATCGTACCAGGAGGCGGGCTCTCGCAAGATGGCGTCCGTCGGGTTGGCTGCAAGCCTGGGTTCTTCCTGCATGTCCGGGTGCTGTCCAGACTGTTCCGTCGGCTGTTCATCGAAGGTCTGATCGCGTTGCATCGGGCGGGAGAGCTCGCCTTCTTCGGCGATCTGGCCGGGTTGGCAGACGTTGATGCATTTGCCGCCTGGCTTGCGCCGTTTCGCAAGTCCGAATGGGTGGTCTATGCCAAACCGTCCTTCGGCGGACCCGAAGCCGTACTGGCATACTTCAGCCGCTACACGCATCGGATTGCCATCTCCAACAGCCGCCCTGTCAGCGCTGATGCCCGAACCGTGGTGTTCCGCTGGAAAGACTGCCGGATCAAACGTGGAGACCGTATGAAGGTCATGCGGCTTGATACGCACGAGTTCTTGCGCCGGTTCCTCATCCATGTGCTCCCAGGCGGGTTCCACCGCATTCGTCACTACGGCCTGTTGGCCAGCGCAACCCGCAAAAGCAACCTTGCCAGGACCCGCACGTTGCTCGGCGCGCAACCAGCAATGCAGCAAGACGCATCCACCGCCGATGTCATCCCGATGACATTGCGGGAGCCATGCCCCGACTGCGGCGGGCGGATGCGCATCATCGAGACCTTCCGGCGCGGGGAGCTTCCACGGTCTCGTGCTCCACCACGGAGGCAGGCCGCATGACCGAAAGCCTGTCCATCCCGTCCACCCCAGACCGGTTGCTGCGGCAATGCCGGCCAAGCCACCTCGTCTGCAGCGCCCCGACAGGCCGCGCGAACGACGCAAAAGGACATCCATCCGAGGCAAATCCTCTGGCAAAACTCGGAGACGACCGGCCTGAACCCCCAAGCCGGTGCGTCCGTGACAGTCAAAGACAAAGCCAACCGCACTCTTTCCCCATAGATAGCACCTAGCCCCCGCGGCTTCCTCCCTGAGAGGTTTGTCAACACGGGCCACAGTCAGACCGTGCCGAAACCCCGCGCAATGACCCGCGTCGAAAAACCTTCATCAAAGCGGACCTTCCGGAGGTTTGGCTACTTTGGTGAGTTTGAAATGTCGCCACTTCTCCGCTGCTTGGATAGCTGTAGCGCCAAAATCCCGGCCATGATCACCGCCACGCCAATCAGATCATTCAGGCGCAATGCTTCGCTGAGGATCAGCGCGGCGATAGCAACCCCGAGAAACGGATTGAGAAAGTGGAAAGTGGCCGCTCGCGTGGCCCCGATCCGCTGAACCAGCAGGAACCACACCAAGGTGGCCGCCAGCCCGGGGATCAGCGTGGTATAGGCAAAGGCGGCGATCAGTTGCCAGCTCCACGTCACCTCAATCGTTTCCGTAGCCAGTGCCGCGACACTCAGAACTGCGCTGCCCACCAGCATCTGCAAGCCCACGACCATCAGGAAATTACCCCCCGACGTGGCCCCGCGCACCGCCAATGTGGCAAAGGTCAGCGCGATCACTCCGATCACACACAGGCCCAGACCATACATGTCGACACCGCCCTGCAAACGTGCACCCATGATGATGGCCACACCCACCACTCCGGCGATCAATCCGACGATGCCCAAAGGGGCGACCCGTTCGCCAAAGATCATCCAGCCCGCCAAGGCCACCAAAAGCGGCATGGTCGAGGCGATGATCGCGGCCAGTGACGCTTCGATCGTTTGCATGGCCACGAAATTCAGGCCCAGATAAAGCGCGTTCTGGCATATGCCGAAGATGATCGTCGCGCGCCATTGCGCCGGGGTCAGTTTCCAGCTTTGGCCCAGCATCCGGGCGATCAGTACACCCAACAGGCCCGAAATTAGGAACCGGAGCGACAAAGCCGTTAGCGGCGGGGCCGAGGCCACGATGATCCGCGCCGATGTGAACGCGCTGGACCACATGACCGCAAAGGCCAGGCCCATGATGATCGCCCGGATATCCATGCCTTAATCTCCGAAAATGAAAAGGGCCGCCCAAAGGCGACCCTTTCCGAAACTCTGCAGGATTACAAGATCAGCCGTTCACGCTGTCCTTGAGGGCCTTGGCAATGGTCATCTTGACCACTTTGTCGGCGTCCTTGTGAATCTGCTCGCCGGTGGCCGGGTTGCGCACCATACGCTCGGGGCGTTCGCGGCAATAGATTTTGCCAACGCCAGGCAGGGTTACAGCGCCGCCGCCTGAAACTTCGCGCGTGATGATTGCAATCACGGCATCCAATGCACCGCTTGCCGATTTCTTGTCGCTGCCCATTTCATCGGCCAGTGCGGCCACGAGTTGGGTCTTGGTCATGGGTTTTGCCATTTTGTGGTCTCCTTAAACTGCCCGCGAATAGGGCCTCACCCCAGTAATTTAACGCTATCTTGTGGGGGAACACAACAAATAGCGGTACATCAAAGGGCGTTTTAATGCACTTTGTGCTGGTTTACGCCGTGTTAGAGGAAGGCGGTTTCGTCAAAACTGCGTAATTTCCGACTGTGAATGCGTTCCAATGGCATTTCACTTAGCCGTTCCATGGCATGAATCCCGATCATCAGATGCCGTGATACTTGTGTTTTATAGAAATCGCTGGCCATGCCGGGTAGCTTCAGTTCGCCGTGCAGCGGCTTGTCGCTGACACACAGCAACGTGCCATAGGGCACCCGAAAGCGAAAGCCGTTGGCGGCGATCGTGGCACTTTCCATATCCAGCGCGATGGCGCGCGACTGGCTGAGCCGTTGTACCGGGCCGGAGTGATCGCGCAGCTCCCAATTGCGGTCATCGAAACTGGCCACGGTGCCGGTGCGCATCACGCGTTTCAGCTCGTACCCCTCAAGTTGGGTTTCCTCGGCCACAGCCTGTTCCAGAGCGATCTGAATTTCTGCCAGTGCCGGGATCGGCACCCAGACCGGCAGGTCATCATCCAGCACACCATCCTCGCGCAGATAGGCATGGGCCAGAACGAAGTCGCCAAGGGATTGCGAATTGCGCAGGCCCGCGCAGTGGCCCACCATCAACCAGGCATGGGGGCGCAGCACGGCGATATGATCGGTCGCGGTTTTGGCATTCGATGGTCCCACCCCGATATTGACCAGGGTGATCCCCGATTGATCGGCGCGTTTCAGGTGATAGGTCGGCATCTGCGGCAGTTTCGCCGGGGCATCCAACACCACTTCAGGGTCTGTGATAATGGTGTTTCCGGTGGCGACGAATTCGGTATAGCCGCTGTCGGGATCGGCCAGCATCTTGCGCGCGTAAGCTTCAAATTCCGAGACGTAGAACTGGTAGTTGGTGAACAGCACATGGTTCTGAAAATGCGCCGGATCGGTGGCGGTATAATGTGACAGACGTGCCAGTGAATAATCCACCCGCTGCGCGGTGAAGGGCGCCAGTGGTTCGGCCCCGTCAGGGGCAGGCGTATTGGTGCCGTTGACGATATCATCGTTGGTGGTGCGCAGATCAGGGACGTCAAACACATCGCGCAGGGTGAAATCGGCAGCGCCCTCTTGGGGCACCGAGATGCCGGGATCGTTGGCGACAGCGAAATGCACCGGCATCGGCGTGTCTGACACTTGCACAATCACCGGCACGCCGTGATTGCACAGCAAAAGGTCGATCTGCTGTTCCAGATAGTTGCGGAACAGATCGGGCCGGGTGATCGTGGTGGCATGGGTGCCCGGCGCGGAGACATGACCAAAGCTGAGACGGCTGTCGGCGCTGGCAAAGCTGGTCGTGGTGATGCGGACCTCGGGTTAATAGGCACGAATGCGGGTGGTCGGGGTGCTGCGGCCTTGCATCGTCTCGGCGAATTCGGCGCAGAGGAAGCTCACAGCTTGCTCATAAAGCGTGATCAGATGGGCCACCGCCGCCTTGGCATCGCTGAATTCCTGCGGATCGGGGTGGTCTGGCGTGCGAATGTTGATCTTGGTCACGGTCATATCCTGTTCATTGCGCTGCCTGATGAGTGCGCGCACGTTGACACGCCGAACGGCGGCATTCAATCTGATGCAAGCATAGCAAACGGGATGTCAGCCATGGATTTTGAAACTGTCGAGGCCGATGAGTTTGGCGCATCCCTGCGTGGATCGGGCTGAATATTCTGGTGCGCGATGTACGGGCGCTGGCGGCGTTCTTGACAGAAGTGTTCGAGATGAGGGCGCACCGGGTCAGCGCCGGTTTCGCGATCATGACCTATCACGGTCAGATTTTTCAACTGCACAGCGACCCGACCTACGGCGCGAATCCTTTGCTGGGGCTGTTGCCCGAGGCCGGTGCGCGCGGGGCCGGTGCCGAGTTTCGGCTTTACGACACTGACCCTGAGGCCGCCGTCAAACGCGCTGAGGCGCTGGGCGCGCATATTCTGCAGCCGCCCACGGACAAGCCCCATGGCCTGCGCGAGGCCTATATCCTGTGTGAAAACGGCTATGCCTGGGTGCCGTCACGTCCGCTTTGATCACGGGCCATTTCGTCCTTTAACCATGTCACGAACGCTTCGCCGCCGGACACGTCGGCAATATGGGGCGCGGTGATCAGGTAATACGCCTCCTGCATTCTGGCGCGATGATCGAACAGGGGCTTGATCCGGCCCTCGGCGATCAACCGCCCGGCAATCGTGTCATGCGCCATGCATAGCCCAGCCCCTGCCGCCGCTGCATTCAGGGAAATCGCATAGGTCGTGCCGTAGGTGATGGGTGGATCGGGCCAATCAAGACCGTAGTCCTCGGCCCAGGCCGACCAGGTACTGAGCAGGTTTGAGACGTCAAACAGCGTCTCTGTCGCCAGATCGTCCACCGTGCCAGTCCAGTCGGGGTGGGCCACCGGATAGTACCAATCCTGTGACAGTTTTTCGGCGGCAACCCCTTCAAAGGGCCGGACGGAATAGCGGATTTCAACATCCGCGCCTGACACGATGCCTTCCTGGGGTTCCCATTGCTTGGCGATGATGTTCAGCCGGACATCGGGATGACGTGCGTAGAATCGCCCCAGACGCGGGGCCAGCCAGAAGGTGCCAAAGCTCATGTTGGTGTAAATCTGCACGACATTCTCGCCCGATCCGGTCACCGCCATGGTGCCGCGCGACAGGGTGCGAAACGCATCGCGCACGATGGGCAGATAGGCCGATCCTGTCTCGGTCAGGGCCAGGGTGCGGGGCCGACGATGAAACAGGGCACGGCCCATATGCCCTTCAAGCGATTTGATCTGCTGGCTGACGGCACTTTGGGTCATGTTCAATTCGCCTGCGGCACCAGTGAAAGACAAGTGCCGCGCGGCGGCTTCAAATACGCGCAACCAGTTCAGTGGGGGCAGGGGTTTGACCATCGCATAACCTATCCATTAGCCATACTTATGGCATAGCTGCGATTTTTTCGTTGGTAAAGAGCGCCCGTCTTAGGGCAGGTTTTGAGGAACCCAGAGGAGGAACCGCTATGTCTGTCGCTCAACTGCAACCCAATATGGATCACTGGACCCAGCGGGTCGAAATGGCGGCCAGTTTCCGCTGGACCGAACTGCTAGGGTTTCACGAGGCTGTGGCGAACCATTTCAGCCTTGCGGTGAATGACGATGGCACCCAATTCCTGATGAACCCCAATCAGGCGCATTTCAGCCGGATCAAGGCATCCGATCTGTTGCTGCTGGATGCCAATGATCCCGAGACACTGGACCGTCCCGGCGCGCCTGATCCCACGGCCTGGGGCTTGCATGGTGCGCTGCATCGCATGTGCTCTCATGCCCGTTGCGCAATGCATGTGCATCCGATCTATTCCACGGTTTTGGCCTCGCTGGCCGACAGCACCCTACCGCCAATCGATCAGAACACGGCAACCTTCTACAACCGCGTGGCGGTGGATGATCATTTTGGAGGTCTGGCGTTTGAGGAAGAGGCCGAGCGCTGTTGTTCCAGCCTGTCAGATCCGTCCAAAACCGTGCTGGTCATGGGCAATCACGGCATCATGGTCATCGGTCAGACCGTAGCCGAAACCTTTAACCGGATGTATTATTTCGAGCGCGCTGCCGAGACTTACATCAAGGCGCTTTGGACCGGTCAGCCGCTGCGCGTTCTCTCGGACGAGATCGCCGAGAAAACCGCGAGCGAGCTTGAGGATTATCCGGGCCAGTCCGATCGTCACCTGGCCGAGTTGATAGCTATTCTGGATGACGAAGGCTCGACCTACGCCAGCTGAGACCACACTTCTGTAAGGATCACGATCATGACCGACCTCTCGCATGACGCGGAATCGGACCGCTGGAACTATCGCCCGGACAGCCTTGTCCGGCTCAACCCGTTGTTCAGCTGGCCGCCCAACCCGGTGGCGGTTTTGGCGTGGTATCGTGGTGCGTGGTTGCAGATTACGGCGCTGTCTGTGCCGTTCGTGATTGCGGTCATCGCCTATGTGCTGTTCTTCCCGTCGCTTGAGCAAATGGCGACATTTCAGCCGGGCTGGATGATCACCATCTGGTTGCTGAACATGATCCCGCAAACCCTTGTGGCGGGGGGCCTGCACTGGTGGCTTTATATCCGGCGCGGGCAGGACATGAAGACCAAGTTCGACCGGCGTGATCTAATCCGCAATAACGGCATCTTCACCTTCGATAATCAGGTGCTGGATAATATCTGGTGGACGCTTAGCAGCGCCATGACGGTGGCGACGATCTATCAATGGGTGATCTTCTGGGCGATGGCCAACGGTTGGGTGCCGACGATTACGTGGTCCAGCGCGCCGGTGTGGTTTGTGATCTGGATGGCGCTGATCCCGACATGGTCGGGCCTGCATTTCTACTGGGTTCACCGGCTGGAACATCACCCGCGTCTTTATAAACACGTGCACGCGGTGCATCACCGCAATGTCAATGTCGGGCCGTGGTCAGGCATCTCGAACCACTGGTTTGAGAACTGCCTCTACTTCACCACCTATTTCATTCATCTGATCGTGGCGTCGCACCCCCTGCATGTGCTGTTTCACGTCTATTTCCAACAGATAAGCCCGGTGTTTTCGCATTGCGGCTTCGAAAAGCTAATCCCAAAGGACCGGCCCGCCGCCCGCGCCGGGGACTTCTTTCATCAGTTGCATCACCGGTATTTTGAGTGCAACTACGGCACCTCCGAAATCCCCTTTGATAAGTGGTTTGGCACCTATCACGATGGCACCTCCGCGGCGACGGAGCGCACCCGCGCCTTTAAGAAACAGATGTACACCAAGTAAAACGCGTCGCAAAAAGGGATATGAGCAAAACACTCCTTTCGTTCGGTCACGGATATTCGGCGCGGGCTTTGGCAAAGCGCCTGATCCCACAGGGCTGGACGGTCTACGGAACCACCAGAAACCCCGAGAAACTCGATGTGTTCAAGGAAGAAGGGGTTACTCCGATCCTGTGGTCGGATGCCGAATTTGACACGGCGCTTGCAGAGGCGACCTGTCTTTTGATTTCTGCCGGGCCCGATGCCGAGGGCGATCCGGTTTTGCGCCGGTTTCGCCCCGAGATAGAAGAGTTGGTTCCGCGCCTGACGTGGGCTGGCTACCTGTCGACCACCGGCGTTTACGGTGATCATCAAGGGGGCTGGGTAACCGAAGACACACCGCTGCGGGCGGGTATGCCGCGGGGCCAAGCGCGTGTCGTTGCGGAAAACCAGTGGGGGTCGATTGACGGGCTGCCTTTGCACATTTTCCGGTTGGCCGGGATTTACGGCCCCGGACGCGGTCCGTTTCAAAAGGTCAGAAGTGGCAAGGCCCGCCGGATCATCAAGGACAATCAAATCTTCAGCCGTATCCATGTCGAGGATATCGCCCAGGTTCTGCAGGCCTCGATTGAGCGGCCAAATCCGGGCCGTGTTTACAACGTATGCGACAATGACCCCGCACCGCCTGAGGACGTGATCGCCCATGCGGCTGAGCTGTTGGGCCTGCCAGTTCCGCCAGATATTCCATTTGACGAGGCTGAAATGACGCCCATGGCGCGCAGCTTTTATGCCGAATCCAAGCGGGTTGATAACACAAGGATCAAGGATGAGCTGGGTGTTGATCTTCTCTACCCTGACTATCGCACGGGGCTGGCGGCGCTGCTGGCTGAAAGCGCATGATTGATCCTTGGTCAAAGACAGCCTAAGCTGGTCCGGATCACATCAACCTAGGGAGGGTCGCATGTATATATTCCGATATCACGACCGAACCCGCAGCCCTGTCTGTGCCTCACAAATGCGTTTGTGGGGCTGATCGACGGACATTCCAAAGCGTTTCCCGAAACTCTTTCGTCACGACGATCTGCCCTGATGGCAGCCCTTTGCGGCTGTACACCCCGGCCTGAGAGATGTGACATATGACCCTGATCAATCTGCGTAACCTTGGCGTAACCCTTGCCGAACCGCTGTTTTCCAACCTCAATCTGACCCTCGATAAAGGTGATCGTATCGGCGTGGTCGCCGCCAACGGGCGGGGCAAATCCACCTTACTGGCCGCCATCGCCGGGCAAGCCGAAACCACCCATGGCGAGATTACGACCGCGCAGGGCCTGTGTAAAACGCGGAGCAATATTGGGCCACAGAAGCGGCTGCATATCGCAGTTGTAGCGGAGTAAAAGTCCGCCAGTTTGTGCCCTTCGTTTATTCGGAGGGCGGGAGATGTATTCTGTGGATATTTATAGTCGTGTGCGCCGTGCTTGTTTGAAGGACGGTATGTCTGGCCGAGAAGCGGCGCGGTTTTTCAACATGGCGTAATCAGGATCAGCACTCAGTTACCCCTGTTATTCTGGATGCACATGCAATTGAAAAGGAGACTGACCAATGGAATATTTTGCTGGTTTGGATGTGTCCATGGAAGAGACGCATATCTGCATTCTGGATCGTGAAGGGGCCCTTATTCGTGAAGGAAAAGCGAGCTCAACACCAAAAGCGATCGCTGACTTCCTCGCTTCTGGACCACCATGTGCCAAAGTTGTATTTGAAACGGGACGGATGGCACCAATGCTTTACCATGGGCTGACGGAGCTTGGTGTCCCGGTTGTTTGCATCGAGAGCAGGCAAGCATATCAGGCCCTTAAATCTCTGGCCGGCCACAAGACGGACCGCAATGATGCCCGCGGTTTGGCACACCTGGCGCGGACGGGATTCTACAAGCCGACCCATGTCAAATCACTGTCAGCGCACGCAATCCGGTCGCTGATCGCAGCCCGCAAGAAGCTGGTCGGACAGCGTGTGACGCTCGACAATCAGATCCGCGGTCTGGTCGTCGTCTTCGGCGTGCGGCTGCCACGAGCTTTGTCTCCGGCATTCAAAAACGCGGCGCTAAAAGTTAGCGATGGAGTGCCTGGCCTCCATGCCGCAATTTGCGGGCTGTTCGCAGCACGCGAAGCAATCCTCGCGGCGGTTGCAGCCATTGATGGCGACATCAAAAAGATGACCCGCAAATCCGAAGTCTGCCAGCGCCTTATGACGGTACCAGGGGTCGGTCCGATCACAGCATTGGCCTTTGCCGCAGCAATTGATGATCCGTCGCGTTTCAGGAAATCGCGTGATGTGGGGGCGTATCTTGGACTGGTGCCGCGACGGCATCAATCTGGTGAAATCGACTACACGGGCAGCATCTCAAAGCGGGGCGACGTGCGCGTCAGAACGCTTCTCTATGAGGCCGCCAATGTGATGCTGACGCGGTATGCCGCTCCGCTCAAATTGAAGACATGGGCCCTCGCAATCGGTGCGCGCTCAACGATGAGAAAGGCCCGAGTGGCTCTGGCGCGTCGTCTGGCAATCATACTTCATGCCATTATGCGAGACAAAACTGACTTCCAGTCCGCGTAAGGCTTACGAGGCGACAACGAGGATTCCTAAATCAAAGTTCCCATCTGGGACGATGCCCGAGGGAGGGCGTGAGACACGGCGCCGATTCTGTAGCAACAGCCAAGACCAACGGTATGATTGCGGTTTCAACATTGCCGACCCACACCCAGCCAACCCCATCATGAACCTCAGAGTTCGAAGAGAACAAAGGCAACCTCTGACATCAAAAGCAGGAAACTCAGGAAACACGCATTGACAGATTAGAGAACAAAGATCGTAAGACGATCGCGAAGATGCTGCGCCATGAACTTCCGCCTGGGTATCGTCGGTCGGAAGCGCCTCGGCGGCCAACGCTTGATGGTTATGTTGGTGTGGTCGATGAGATACTGCGCACAGACAAAGCCCTGATCAAAAAGCAGCGACACACGGCCAAGCGCATCTTTGAACGGCTGCGCGATGAGCATGGATATGCCGGCAGCCTGACCACGGTGACCTATTACGTGCGCGAGCAAAAACGGCGCACCAAAGAGGTGTTTGTGCCGTTGTCGCATCGGCCGGGCCATGCGCAGGTTGATTTTGGTGAGACGCTGGGCGTGATCGGTGGCGTGGAATGCAAGATCCACTTCTTCGTGATGAGCTTGCCACATTCTGATGCGGTGTTTGTGAAGGGATATCCAGCTGAGACAACCGAGGCGTTTTGCGATGGCCATGTGTCCGCCTTTGCATTCTTTGGCGGCATTCCGCAATCCATTCTCTACGACAATACCAAGATCGCCGTGGCTCGGATACTCGGGGATAAGACGCGCATCCGCACACGTCGGTTTACGGAACTGCAGTCGCATTACTTGTTTGATGACAAGTTTGGCAGACCCGCGCGAGGGAACGATAAAGGCAACGTTGAGGGCATGGTTGGATACACCCGCCGCAACTTCATGGTTCCCGCACCTCGCTATGACAGCTTTGATGATCTGAACGCACATTTGGAAGAGAAGTGTTTAGCACGTCAGGCCGATACGTTGCGGGGTCACACCCAAACCATAGGCGCACGCCTGATGTCGGATTTGGATGCTCTGATGGGATTGCCCGTCGCAGAATATGAAGCCTGCGATCACGTCAGCACGCGTGCAACGTCGATCTCAATGGTGCGCTATCGCAGCAATGATTACTCGGTGCCAGTAGCCTATGCGCACCACGATGTTCATGTGCGTGGGTTTGTGCATGAGGTTATCATCGGCTGCGGCAATGAGATTATTGCGCGGCACAAACGATCCTACACATCAGCGGATATGGTCTTTGACCCATTGCACTTTTTGCCCCTGCTTGAACAAAAGGTGGGTGCCCTGGATCAGGCCGCGCCTTTGCAGGGTTGGCATTTGCCAGATGTATTTGCCACGCTGCACCGACTGCTTGAAGCCAGAATGGGTAAGCCGGGCAAGCGAGAATACGTTCAAGTCTTGCGCCTTTTGGAGACCTTCGAAATGGATGTTGTGCAAGGCGCAATCCAGCAGGCAATAGATATGGGTGCAATTGGCTATGACGCCGTAAAACACCTTGTACTGTGTCGGGTTGAGAAGCGGCCACCACGATTGGATTTGGACTTCTATCCATACTTGCCCAAGGCCAATGTCGGCACAACACGCCCATCCAGTTACATGAGCTTGATGGGAAGGACCGCGGCATGACCGAAGCCCCTCGGATTCTTCTACGGCATCATCTTAAACAACTGCGACTGCCAACGTTCCAAGGCGAGTATGCCAAACAGGCGCAGCTCTGTGCTGCAGAGAACAAAGATCACATCCACTATCTGGCGCGGCTGTGTGAGATGGAATTGATCGACCGCGAACGCCGGATGATTGAACGGCGCATCAAAGCGGCGAAGTTCCCCAGCACCAAGAGCTTGGATAGCTTTGACTTCAAGATCATGCCAAGCTTGAACAAGCCCCTGACGATGGATCTGGCACGATGCGATTACGTTAATCGCAGGGAGAACATCATCGCGCTCGGCCCGTCAGGCACGGGCAAGACACACATCGCCCTGGGACTTGGGCTGGCTGCATGTCAAAGAGGACTGAAGGTGCGCTTCACAACGGCTGCGGCATTAGTCCATGATCTGATCGAGGCTCAAGATGAGCGGAGATTGCAGCGCCTTCAAAAGCAACTGACCAGCCAGAACCTGTTGATCATTGATGAACTGGGCTTCGTACCGCTCAGCAAATCTGGCGCAGAGCTGCTCTTCGAGGTCATATCCCAATGCTATGAACGCGGCTCCATCATCATAACCTCGAACCTGCCCTTCGATGAATGGACTGAAGTCTTTGGCTCTGAGCGGCTGACCGGTGCGCTACTCGATCGTTTAACCCATCACGTCCACATCCTCGAGATGAATGGCGAAAGCTATCGGCTCAAACACAGTCGCAACAACCGAAAATAACCAGCCCGCAATCACAGTCAGAATAATGCTGGCCTTATGGCCAGCATGCGCTTTGGCACGCTTCAGCTTTGTGACGAGCACGCGTGCAAAAGCGCCACAAAAACATCAACCGAAGTGGCCCATTTTTACGCCGCGACATGGACCCATTTTACTCTGCGATTGACACATTGCAGGCACGGCAGTATTTTTTGCCTATCTGGGCTGGGCCACCGGGGTGATGAACCTCGGGCTTTTGGGCGCGCTGGGCCAGCGGGTCTTTGGTGTGCTGACCAATGATGTCCTCATCGCGATCCCGTTGTTCGTGACCATGGGCGTGGTGTTGGAACGGTCCCGCATCGCCGAGGATTTGCTGGACACGATGGGCCGCGCCTTTGGTCAGCTGCGTGGAGGATTGGGCATATCCGTCATTCTGGTGGGCGCGCTTTTGGCCGCCTCCACCGGCATTGTCGGGGGCACCGTGATCGCCATGGGCTTGATCGCGCTGCCCACCATGCTGCGCACCGGATATGATCCGCGATTGGCCTCGGGGCTGGTGTGCACCGCCGGCACCTTGGGGCAGATCATCCCGCCCTCGACCCTGCTGATCATCCTCAGCGATGTGATGTCCAGCGCCTATCAGCAGGCGCAGTACGAGCAGGGTAAATTCTCGGTTGAGACAATTCCAGTAGGTCAGATTTTTGCCGGGGCGCTGATCCCCGGACTGACTCTGGTCGGCATCTACGTCCTCTATGTGCCGATCCGGGGCATCATCCGCCCTGATGATATGCCGCCTGCGCCAACGCCCGAGGGGCGGCCCCATTTCAGCGAAGTGGCCGGGGCGATCCTGCCACCCGTTCTGCTCATCTTTGCTGTGCTGGGGGCCATCCTCGGGGGGATTGCCACGCCGACCGAAGCAGCCTCGGTCGGTGCCGTTGGCGCGATCCTGATGGCGGGGGCGCGGCAAGGTGTGGACCGGCGGTTGATCATCGCGGGCGCAGGCGCGCTGTTCGTGCTGGCGATTGCGGCGGGGATCGCCCCGGTACGCTCGGATGCGGGTGCGGGCGCCTGGGCTTTGGGCGCTGTTTATGGCGGGCTGATGCTGATCGGGTTCTGGGCGATCATCGCATCGTTGCTGAAACTGCACCGCAAGGATGTGCTGGCCGGGGCGGTGACCACCACGATGACCGTCACGGCGATGATCTTTGCAACGATCCTGATGGCTTCGGTGTTCAGCCTCGTGTTCGTCGGTCTAGGCGGCGAAGATCACGTGGCCGAGATACTTCAGTCCATGCCGGGCGGAGCCACGGGTGCGCTGATCTTTTCGATGGCGCTGATCTTTGTGCTGGGGTTCTTTCTCGATTTCGTCGAGATCACCGTGATCCTGTTGCCATTGCTGGCCCCGGTCCTGATCCTGATGGGGCATGACCCGGTCTGGCTGGCGATCCTGATTGCGATCAACCTGCAGACCTCGTTCCTCACCCCACCATTCGGGTTTTCGCTGTTCTATCTGCGCGGGGCCGCCCCGCCCGAGATCACGACAGGTCAGATTTATGCCGACGTCGCCCCTTTCATTGTTCTTCAAATACTCGGAATCGCAACGATATGGGCCATCCCTGCGCTGGCCACATGGTTGCCCGGCATGGTGTTCTGATGCCGAGCCAGAGAGGCATAGAATGACCGACCGTGCAGCCTTGATCGGATCATGGCGGATGACGTCATGGACGCGAGAAGCGGTCTCCACAGGGCAGATCAGCGATGCCTCCGGGCCCGATCCGATTGGATACATTGCCTATCACGCCGATGGGCGGATGATGGCGACTGTCTTCCATCGCAAACGCTTGCCCCCTGATCCGGCAGGCTGGTCCACCGCGCAAAAGCCCAAGCTTTTCGACACGATGCTGGCCTATGTGGCGCGTTACACTCTGGAGAAAGACCGCGTGGTGCATCACGTCGAGGCGGCGTGGAATCCGAACTGGCAAGTCGATCTGTCGCGCCCGTTCACCTTGGACGGTGACACGCTCGTGATCAGTGGGGCACCGGGAGTTGATCCCTCAACCGGGGAAGAGGTAATCTATCGGATGGAATTCCAGAAGGTCTGACCATATCCAAAAAAGGCCCGCCGGGATGCGACGGGCCTTTGAACGTTCATGCGCAGGGGCTTACTTCTTCAGCCCGTCGCGGATTTCCATCAGGATATCCAGCTCGGTTGGGCCGGGATCTTCTGCCGGGGCCTCTTCTTCGACCTTCTTGGTTTTGTTCACCGCTTTGACCAGCAGGAACACCACCTAGGCGATGATCAGGAAGTTGATGATTGCCATGATGAAACGGCCATAGGCAAACACGGCCGCACCGGCCTCTTCGGCTTCGGCAAGCGAGGCGTATTCGCCATCGCCCAGAATGGCAAACAAGCCAGAGAAATCAGTGCCACCCAGAAACATGCTGATCACCGGATTGATCAGGTCGGCCACAAGCGAGCCGATGATGGCAGTAAAGGCCGCGCCGATGATGATCCGGACGGCCATGTCCATGACATTGCCCTTGGCAATGAAGTCTTTGAATTCTTGTATCATTTCTGTCCCTTTTCACATTTTTACATGCGGTCTGTTCGCGTCCGCTGCGATGGTTTAGCACGCAGTAGCGGATTTTTTTCAGATTTTTCATGGGAAGGATCGGCGGATTCCCCCCCCGGATTACCCCTGTCGGATGCTGTGGGCCAGCTTCTCGGCCATCATCATCGTCGGCGCATTGGTGTTGCCCCCGATCAGGCGTGGCATGATCGAAGCGTCGATCACACGCAGTCCCTTCAGACCATGCACCCGGGCCTGTGGATCAACCACGGCCATGTAGTCGGTGCCCATCCGGCAGGTGCCGACCGGATGATAGATCGTGTCTGCGCGCGCGCGGATGTCGGCCTCAAGCGCAATGTCACTGCCATCATGGGGATAAAGGCGGCGGCTACGCCAGGGATCAAACGCCGCGCCTGCCATGATCTCTTCCATGATCCGTGCACCCCTTTTCAGGGTTTCCAGGTCGTGTGGGTCGGACAGGAATTGCGGGTCGATCTGTGGGGCGTGGCGCGGGTTGGATGAGGCCAGTGTGACACGCCCCCGGCTCTGCGGGCGCAGCACACAGACATGGGCGGAATAGCCATATTTGAAATGCGGTTTGCGCATGTGGCGATCCACGATGCCGATAATGAAATGGGTTTGCAGATCGGGGCGGTCCAACCCCGGCTCTGAACGCAGGAACGCGCCCCCTTCGGCAAAGGGTGAAGCGAAATGACCCTTGCCTCCTTTACTCCACCTGACGGCGGCACGCCCCAGTTGGATCAGCCCCTTGGGATGAAGGGCCACAACATCATCGCGCTTCGAGGTATCGGTGAGGATGTAATCCAGATGATCCTGCAGGTTTTCGCCCACCCCGGGCAGGTCATGCACAGGGTAGATCCCATGGGCACGCAGCTCGTCCGCCGGGCCGACCCCGGAAAGTTTTAACAGTTGGGGTGAGCCGAACGCGCCACCCGAAACGATCACCTCGCGGCGCGCCTTGAGATGCAGAGTGCGGCGGCGCTGCCGGATCACAAGGCCGGTGGCGCGGGCGCCATCAAAACTGATCCGTTGAGCCTGCGCCCGGGTCAGGACGGTCAGGTTGGGGCGATCCAGCACCGGCAAAAGATAGGCGGCCGCTGCCGAACACCGCTCGCCCCGTTTGGCGCCATCGAAGAATTGCGTGACCTGATACAGCCCTGCACCTTCCTGCTGGGGGCCGTTGAAATCTGTGTTGACCGGGATTTGCAGCGCTGCAGCAGCGTCGATAAATGCCTGCGAGATGTCGCGCGGTTTGGATTGCTCGCCCACCTGCAACGGGCCACTATCGCCATGCAGATCGTCGGCACCGCGCGCGTTGCGTTCGGTGCGCTTGAACCAGGGGAGCACATTGTCCCAATCCCAGCCCTCACAGCCCAGATCGGCCCATTCATCATAGTCGCGTTTGTGGCCGCGCACATAGAGCATGGCATTAATCGCTGATGAGCCACCCAATGTCTTGCCGCGTGGTTGATACCCCCGCCGTCCATTCAGGCCCGGTTGCGGCACCGTGCGCAGCGCCCAGTTGTTGATCGGGGGCAGGCCCGACACCATCGAGGCCACCATGGCAGGCGCGCGGATCAGGATATCGTTGCCGCCGCCCCCGGCCTCGACCAGACAGACGGTGGTTCCTGGGTCCTCGCTTAGCCGCGCGGCCAGAACGCATCCGGCCGAGCCGCCACCGGCGATGATGTAATCGTACTCCATGGGCAGGCGATCCTTGCTGCCCCATGTCTAGCGTGGATCGTTCCGGGACCCCAAGTGCGACGCGGCGTCACGCCGGCAGCGTGCCCTCCAGCACATAGCGCAGGATCTGCACCACTTGCTCGGGTGTGCGGGCCATGGCGAGGGCAGCGGCGTTCACTTCCTTCAGCGCATGATCATGCTCGGGCGGTTGCAGGATGATCAGGGATTTGCCAAGCGCGCTGGCATAGCCTGCATCAAAGGCGGCATTCCATTGCTTGTATTTCTCGCCAAAGCGCACGACGACCACGTCGGCCTCTTCAATCCCCTTGCGGGTGCGGATGGCGTTGACCATCGCGCCCTTGCGATCATGCCAGAATTTGTCGGGCTCTTCGCCGAGGATGGCCACGCCGCAATCATCCGAGGCGGCGTGATCGGTGACAGGCGCAGTGAAACTGACATTCAACCCAGCTGCCCCTTCGATGATCTGATCACGCCAATCGGTGTGGATTTCGCCGGATAGGTAGATGGACAGGGTCATGCGGGCCTCCGTTTGCTGCGCGCGTGACCCTAGCGCGCGCAGCGTCGAGGGCAAGGTGGATCAGCCCCGCCGCGCCACAATGTAGCGCCCCGGTGGGGTAACAGGGTACGAACCGGTCTCGATAATGGTGAATCCGGCGTCCGAGATCATCTGGTCGAGGTCTCGTGCCGAGAAAAAGGTAACCTGAGGGGCTTTCCCCAATATTTGCATGACCGGGAGCGCCATAAGCATCAGCCGCCATTTCCAACCCAATTCGGCCTTGGCTAGGCAGGGCGTTTTTGTAATAAACAATCCGCCGGGTTTGACCAGATCGGTCACCTGGTGCATCGCGGCGCTGGGATCGGGCAGCAGGTGGATCAGATTATGTGCCATGACCACATCATAGGGACCACCATTGGGCAGATTGGCTTCCAGATCGGCCACCTCGAACTCTGCATTTTCTGTGCCTTCCGCAGTGGCGCGTTCGCGGGCGATACGGATCATCTCGGATGAGATGTCGGTGGCGGTGATATGGGCCACATGCGGAGCTAGGATACGGGCGGTCCCGCCTGTGCCACAGCCCAGTTCGAGCGCGACATCGGTGGGCTTGAGATAGCTGCGGGTGCGATCAAGCGAGGCGTTGTAAGCCTCCATGTCGCTGATCGGGGATTTGGAATAGCGGTCTGCCATATTGTCCCAGAAACTGCTTGGCTTGTCATGGTGTGTCTCCTTTGCAGACGATATATCTATGCAAGAAGTGATAATGAATTGCCGAATTACACAGTTATGCTATGCAAAATTGCATGATACAGGGTGATTTCAACTGGTCCAACGCGCGTGCTTTTCTGGCTGCGGCCGAGACAGGGACGTTTTCTGCCGCTACGCGTCAGTTGAAACTGACACAGCCGACGCTGGGTCGGCAAGTGGCGGCGTTTGAGGCCGAACTGGGTGTCATGCCGTTCGAGAGGCTGGGTCGGCGGCTGGCGCTGACCGATGCGGGTCGTGACGTGCTGGAGCATATTCGTACCATGGGGGAGGCCGCGAACCGGGTGATGCTGATTGCGCAGGGCCGGTCGCAGGCGATCGAGGGGCTGGTCAGGATCACCGCAAGCGACATGATGTCAGCCCAAGTCTTGCCCACCGTTCTAAAGCAGATGCGACAGCGGGTGCCCAAGCTTGAGATCGACATTGTAGCGACCAATGACATTCGCGATCTGATGCGTCGCGAGGCCGATATCGCCATCCGTCATGTTCGACCCGATCAACCCGAGTTGGTTGCCCGTCTGGTGCGCGAGGAAACCGGGCATTTCTATGCGGCGCCAAGTTACATTGCCGCACGCGGACAGCCCAAGACCTTCGCCGAGATGACGGGTCATGATTTCATCAGCTTCGGGGATGCCCAGGAAATGCTGGGGCATTTGCAGCCCCTCGGGATACCGCTGGAGGTCGGGCATTTCCCCCTGGGATCGCGAAGTGGTGTGGTGGCGTGGGAGCTGGCGCGGCAGGGTCTGGGGATTGCCATCATGTCAGACAGGATCGCCGAGGGCTTCCCCGAGATGACGCGGGTTCTGCCCGATATGAAGCCTGTGACCTTCCCGGTGTGGTTGGTCACGCACAGAGAGCTGCACACAAGCCGCCGCATCCGGTTGGTGTTTGACATGTTGGCGGATTATCTCAGCCAGTAGGGGAAGAATCAGGGAAACGGTCGCATCATGTGGACTTTTACTCCCTCGCGACTTTGCACGTTGAAGCCAAGATGTTCGTAGAGCGCGATGTTCCCTGACATGTCGCGATGTATCACCAATGTGATCTGTGAATGGCCCTGATCCTGCGCAGTGCAGAACGCCTGGTCCATCAGTAACCGCCCGATGCCCTGCCCCGAGCGGTTGGGGTGCACGGCGATGTTGGCCAGTTTTGCGCCCTTCGCGGTGACAATCAGAACCGCACCGCCCGCGATACCCTGCGCATCTTCTGCCACCCAAACGTGGTTGTCGCGGATATCCTCGGCAATGCCATCGGCGACGGGCGGCAGGTCGATCCCTGCGTCGCGATACCCTTGATAGGCTGCCTCTATACAGGCGGTCAGGGCCGGGGCATCCTCGGGCCGTGCTGGCCTTACGGTGGTGCCAGCCTTGCTCACCCGCGCAGGGTACCGCCGGTGGCTTTGGTGACCTTTTCGATAATCTTGGCAGACACGGCCTCGATATCCGCATCCTTCAGGGTGGTGTCGGTGGGTTGCAGCCGCACGGTGATGGCCAGCGATTTCTTACCCTCACCCAGACTGCCGCCGATGAATTCATCAAACACGCGCACCTCATCGATGAGGGCTTTGTCGGCCCCGGCGGCGGCGTTGATCAGAGTCAGGGCCTCGACATCTGCATCGACCACAAAAGCAAAATCACGCTCGACCGCTTGCAGGTCGTTCAGGCCAAGGGCCCCACGATTGGCCGATGCATTGCGCGGCAGCGGGATTTCGGCGGACCAAAGCGTAAAGGCCATCGCAGGGCCTTTCACATCCATCGCGTTCAACACCTTGGGGTGCAATTCGCCAAACACGCCCAGCACCTTCTTCGGCCCCAGACAGATCATGCCGTGACGGCCCGGATGCCACCATTCGCGGGCACCGCGCAGGATTTGCACTTTCGCTGGCGCACCAAGGGCGGCCAGCACCGCCTCGGCATCGGCCTTGACGTCGTAAACATCGACCGGTCGGGAAGCGCCATGCACATCCTTTGGCCCGGTGCGACTCACCAAAAGGCCTGAAATCTGCACATGCTGCTCTTCGGGTTCGCCACCGTGGAAGGCATGGCCCAGCTCGAACAGGGCAAGATTCATGAACCCACGCGCCTGATTGCGGGCCGCGGCCTGCAACAGACCGGGCAGGAGGGCGGGGCGCATATGGCTCATTTCCGAACTGATCGGGTTGGCCAGCATCGTGGCATCATCATCGCCGCCGCCAAACAGTGTGGCGCTGGCACGATCGATGAAGCTGTAGGTGACGCATTCATTATAGCCTAGCGCAGCAGCGGTACGCCGCGCGATCTGTTCGCGCTTTTGCGCAGGCGACAGGATCGGTTGTGGCACCCCATCGGTGGTGCGCTTCATCGGGCGGCCTTTGAGCTTGGTCAGCGAGGCGATCCGCGCGACTTCCTCAACCAGATCCGCCTGCCCCATCACATCGGGCCGCCATGAGGGCACATGCGCCATGTAGCCTTCCATGCGGAAGCCAAGGGCGGTCAAGGTCTGACGTTGCTCGGTCTCGGGAATGTCCATCCCAACCAGCGATTGTACACGGGCCGGATCAAGTTGATAGGCGCGCGACACGTCAGGCACCTCACCTGCGATGACCATCTCGGATGGCTCCCCGCCGCACAGATCGAGGATCATCTGGGTCGCCAATTCGTGCGCAGGCATGTTGAAGGCAGGATCAATTCCGCGTTCATTGCGATAGCGCGCGTCCGAGTTGATTTTGAGGGCGCGACCCGTGTGGGCGATCTGGATATGATCCCAGGCAGCGGCCTCAAGGAACACATTAGTGGTCGCCTCGGTACAGCCGGTGTGCAGCCCGCCCATGATGCCGCCGATGCTTTCAACACCTTTGTCATCCGAGATCACGACCTGCCCAGCCGAGAAGGTGTATTCTTTCTCATCCAGACCCATCAGCGTGTCGCCATCCTTGGCGCGGTGCACCCGCAGATTGCCACTGACCTTGTCGGCGTCAAACACATGCAGCGGGCGGTTGCGATCATAGGTGAAGAAATTGGTGATATCGACCAGCGCCGAAATGGGCCGCAGCCCGATGGCGCGCAGGCGGGTTTGCAGCCACTCAGGCGAGGGGCCGTTTTTGACATTGCGGATCAACCGGCCAGCAAAGACAAAACAGCCGTTTTCACGCGTGTCTTCGTCAATGGTCACGTTGATCGGGCAGGGGAACTGGCCTTCGACCGTTGCCTCTTGGGCGGGTTTCATGGTGCCCAAACCGCGCGCGGCCAGATCCAGCGCAATGCCGCGCACACCCAACGCATCGGGGCGGTTCGGCGTGATGGCGATCTCGATCACCGGGTCCACTTTGGTCGGGTCGTTTTCGGCTAGCCAGTCGATGAACCGCTGACCCACCTCGCCCGAGGGCAGTTCGATAATGCCGTCATGTTCCTCGGACAGCTCCATCTCGCGCTCGGAACACATCATGCCATAGCTCTCAATGCCACGGATCTTGCCAACGCCGATGGTGGTGTCGATCCCCGGCACATAGGTGCCCGGTTTGGCAATGACGGCGGTGATGCCAGTGCGGGCATTGGGCGCACCACAGATGATCTGCAGGTTGCCCTCATCGGTCAGCACCTGACAGACACGCAGGCGATCCGCATCGGGATGAGGCTCGGCATGCGTGACTTTGCCGATGGTAAACTCGGACAGGCGCGCGGCCGGGTTGGACACCTCTTCCACCTCCAGCCCAAGATCGGTCAGCGTCTCGGTGATCTCATCCACCGAAGCGTTGGTTTCCAGGTGGTCTTTCAGCCAGGACAGCGTGAATTTCATGGCACCAAATCTGTTTATTCATAGGTCAAAGGGGCTTTAGCGCATGCGGCACCCCGGGGGAAGGCTTGGACCGATTGAATGTTGATATACTACTGCGCCTGAATTGACCTGAAGAATTTGTAGAGAGGTTGATTCAATTTGCCGCATGGTCATACGTATCACAGCATGCACTTTGAGAGCATGAACAAGCCCCACAAAACGGTTTCGCTATCTGCCGATCAGCGCCTGGCCCTTGAGGCCATTTGCCGCCGCCGCAAGGTTGAAGCGCTTGTCTGGAGGCGCGCCCGTGCGTTTCCGCTGTTGGATGCAGAAGAAGACGCCGGAACGGTTTGCCGGATTCTGGATATCGGCCCGACGGTTCTGACGGAGTGGCGGTTTGCCTTTTCCGGGGCGGGGCTGTCGTTTTTCGGCTTGAAGGATTACAGCCAGCGACAAGGGCATTTGTCGGGGGAGCGCGAACGGGCTTTGAAAGCCCGTTTTGCCGAAAACCCGGCACGGAACGTAGACGAGGTCTGTGCGTATGTTCCGGCGGAATACGGGCGGAGCTACAGTCCCTCGGGGGCCGCCAGGCTGATGCGCCGTCCGGGGTTTGAGTATAAACAGCCACGATTGCCGCCTGCACAGGCCGATGAAGTCAAACAGGCGGCGTTTATCGCCATGTATGTCAATCGCAGAGTAAAATGGGTCCATGTCGCGGCGTAAAAATGGGCCACTTCGGTTGATGTTTTGTGGCGCTTTTGCACGCGTGCTCGTCACAAAGCTGAAGCGTGCCAAAGCGCATGCTGGCCATAAGGCCAGCATTATTCTGACTGTGATTGCGGGCTGGTTATTTTCGGTTGTTGCGACTGTGTTTGAGCCGATAGCTTTCGCCATTCATCTCGAGGATGTGGACGTGATGGGTTAAACGATCGAGTAGCGCACCGGTCAGCCGCTCAGAGCCAAAGACTTCAGTCCATTCATCGAAGGGCAGGTTCGAGGTTATGATGATGGAGCCGCGTTCATAGCATTGGGATATGACCTCGAAGAGCAGCTCTGCGCCAGATTTGCTGAGCGGTACGAAGCCCAGTTCATCAATGATCAACAGGTTCTGGCTGGTCAGTTGCTTTTGAAGGCGCTGCAATCTCCGCTCATCTTGAGCCTCGATCAGATCATGGACTAATGCCGCAGCCGTTGTGAAGCGCACCTTCAGTCCTCTTTGACATGCAGCCAGCCCAAGTCCCAGGGCGATGTGTGTCTTGCCCGTGCCTGACGGGCCGAGCGCGATGATGTTCTCCCTGCGATTAACGTAATCGCATCGTGCCAGATCCATCGTCAGGGGCTTGTTCAAGCTTGGCATGATCTTGAAGTCAAAGCTATCCAAGCTCTTGGTGCTGGGGAACTTCGCCGCTTTGATGCGCCGTTCAATCATCCGGCGTTCGCGGTCGATCAATTCCATCTCACACAGCCGCGCCAGATAGTGGATGTGATCTTTGTTCTCTGCAGCACAGAGCTGCGCCTGTTTGGCATACTCGCCTTGGAACGTTGGCAGTCGCAGTTGTTTAAGATGATGCCGTAGAAGAATCCGAGGGGCTTCGGTCATGCCGCGGTCCTTCCCATCAAGCTCATGTAACTGGATGGGCGTGTTGTGCCGACATTGGCCTTGGGCAAGTATGGATAGAAGTCCAAATCCAATCGTGGTGGCCGCTTCTCAACCCGACACAGTACAAGGTGTTTTACGGCGTCATAGCCAATTGCACCCATATCTATTGCCTGCTGGATTGCGCCTTGCACAACATCCATTTCGAAGGTCTCCAAAAGGCGCAAGACTTGAACGTATTCTCGCTTGCCCGGCTTACCCATTCTGGCTTCAAGCAGTCGGTGCAGCGTGGCAAATACATCTGGCAAATGCCAACCCTGCAAAGGCGCGGCCTGATCCAGGGCACCCACCTTTTGTTCAAGCAGGGGCAAAAAGTGCAATGGGTCAAAGACCATATCCGCTGATGTGTAGGATCGTTTGTGCCGCGCAATAATCTCATTGCCGCAGCCGATGATAACCTCATGCACAAACCCACGCACATGAACATCGTGGTGCGCATAGGCTACTGGCACCGAGTAATCATTGCTGCGATAGCGCACCATTGAGATCGACGTTGCACGCGTGCTGACGTGATCGCAGGCTTCATATTCTGCGACGGGCAATCCCATCAGAGCATCCAAATCCGACATCAGGCGTGCGCCTATGGTTTGGGTGTGACCCCGCAACGTATCGTCCTGACGTGCTAAACACTTCTCTTCCAAATGTGCGTTCAGATCATCAAAGCTGTCATAGCGAGGTGCGGGAACCATGAAGTTGCGGCGGGTGTATCCAACCATGCCCTCAACGTTGCCTTTATCGTTCCCTCGCGCGGGTCTGCCAAACTTGTCATCAAACAAGTAATGCGACTGCAGTTCCGTAAACCGACGTGTGCGGATGCGCGTCTTATCCCCGAGTATCCGAGCCACGGCGATCTTGGTATTGTTCTCTAATCTGTCAATGCGTGTTTCCTGAGTTTCCTGCTTTTGATGTCAGAGGTTGCCTTTGTTCTCTTCGAACTCTGAGGTTCATGATGGGGTTGGCTGGGTGTGGGTCGGCAATGTTGAAACCGCAATCATACCGTTGGTCTTGGCTGTTGCTACAGAATCGGCGCCGTGTCTCACGCCCTCCCTCGGGCATCGTCCCAGATGGGAACTTTGATTTAGGAATCCTCGTTGTCGCCTCGTAAGCCTTACGCGGACTGGAAGTCAGTTTTGTCTCGCATAATGGCATGAAGTATGATTGCCAGACGACGCGCCAGAGCCACTCGGGCCTTTCTCATCGTTGAGCGCGCACCGATTGCGAGGGCCCATGTCTTCAATTTGAGCGGAGCGGCATACCGCGTCAGCATCACATTGGCGGCCTCATAGAGAAGCGTTCTGACGCGCACGTCGCCCCGCTTTGAGATGCTGCCCGTGTAGTCGATTTCACCAGATTGATGCCGTCGCGGCACCAGTCCAAGATACGCCCCCACATCACGCGATTTCCTGAAACGCGACGGATCATCAATTGCTGCGGCAAAGGCCAATGCTGTGATCGGACCGACCCCTGGTACCGTCATAAGGCGCTGGCAGACTTCGGATTTGCGGGTCATCTTTTTGATGTCGCCATCAATGGCTGCAACCGCCGCGAGGATTGCTTCGCGTGCTGCGAACAGTCCGCAAATTGCGGCATGGAGGCCAGGCACTCCATCGCTAACTTTTAGCGCCGCGTTTTTGAATGCCGGAGACAAAGCTCGTGGCAGCCGCACGCCGAAGACGACGACCAGACCGCGGATCTGATTGTCGAGCGTCACACGCTGTCCGACCAGCTTCTTGCGGGCTGCGATCAGCGACCGGATTGCGTGCGCTGACAGTGATTTGACATGGGTCGGCTTGTAGAATCCCGTCCGCGCCAGGTGTGCCAAACGCGGGCATCATTGCGGTCCGTCTTGTGGCCGGCCAGAGATTTAAGGGCCTGATATGCTTGCCTGCTCTCGATGCAAACAACCGGGACACCAAGCTCCGTCAGCCCATGGTAAAGCATTGGTGCCATCCGTCCCGTTTCAAATACAACTTTGGCACATGGTGGTCCAGAAGCGAGGAAGTCAGCGATCGCTTTTGGTGTTGAGCTCGCTTTTCCTTCACGAATAAGGGCCCCTTCACGATCCAGAATGCAGATATGCGTCTCTTCCATGGACACATCCAAACCAGCAAAATATTCCATTGGTCAGTCTCCTTTTCAATTGCATGTGCATCCAGAATAACAGGGGTAACTGAGTGCTGATCCTGATTACGCCATGTTGAAAAACCGCGCCGCTTCTCGGCCAGACATACCGTCCTTCAAACAAGCACGGCGCACACGACTATAAATATCCACAGAATACATCTCCCGCCCTCCGAATAAACGAAGGTGTGGGGTGACAAACTAAATGCGTAATCCTGTCCAGCCCGGTCCAGCCCGGTCGGGGATTGTAAAAGGGCTTTGAAACAGGCGTTTGAAGCGGTTTTGACCGGGCGCGATTACAGAGGCACTGTTTTGGCTCCGCGACGGCAAAATGCGCAATCCGGACGCCTTTTGATCTGGAATGGCCCGGAAACGGGCTTTTTCAGGTGCTGGCGAACAGGCCCGGAACGGCTGGACTCCACGTCGGATTTACGGGGCGTTCGAGCCCCTGTTTTTCGGGGTAAATCCTGCACGCCGGGCGCGGGCGGCAAGCCCGTCCCATCCCCGTTCAGAGCCCGTTCAACAGGCTGTGCACAGGGCGTTGAAGGTGGGGGTCATGTGCTGTCGACGGGAGTCGGATATCATAGCCGGGATGTCCGGGGCAATCGGGCCAGATCTGTAATGTTTCCGTATCGGCCAGGGCGATGGCCGCGTCATGGGCCATGCCCTGTTTGCGTGCTGTGTAACAGGCGTCTGCAAACCCGGACTGGGCCGCGGTCCGCTCGTCGAGCAGGAGATCGGGCCAGTCCACGCCCGCCCTGTGTTGGATGCCGTCGAAGACGGGCGGCAATGTGGAGCGCAGGGGCTCATCGAGGATCGCCGCGTAGCTGTCTGCAAGCATGAACAGGAAGTCGCGCGGGTCATGGGCGGGATCATCGAGAAAGATCACCAGGCCTTCCCGGCTTTTATCAACCGGCGGCGGGCTGGCGAGTGTCGCCGCGATTCCGGGCACGGAGGAATGATCGCCCTCCACGGTTCCTGCGGTATCATCCCAGACAATGGTGCGCAGGTCCCGCCCGTAGAGGCGGTCCGGCATGCGGATGGTATGGATGGCCATTGGTGGTCTCCTGTCCGTCAGGGGGGATCGTAGTGGAAAAGCAATCCGAGGGCCAGGTCCAGCATTTCAGGATCGTCCCGCACCAGCTTGTCGAGATCGATATCAATGCCATCCTTGCCTGCCAAAGGGTGGAAGAGCATCTGGAAGGCGCGGGTCATGACCTCGATGGCGGGGCGGTCCGGATCATAGTCAAGACCTGTGAGCATCGGAGCTCCGTATTCCCGTCCGAAGCAGGGATCGACATAGTGATCCTTGCGTCCGGTGCCCGTGCAGGGATCAAGCGGGACCACAGCGTCGCGTGTGCCATCCACACCTGTGGTCCGCCGGATATGCAGGTCCTGAAACAGCCGGTCAATCTCCGGCATGGCCGCTTGCAGGTGGTGGATATATTCATGGGTGGCGTTGCCGGGGTCGCGAGAGGTAATGACCCATGCGCTGTCATCGGTTTTCACAAGACCGGGCCGTGTTCGCGCTGCGGGGCGTCCTCGATAGACGGATGGCGCATAGGATCCGCCGGTCTCCAGCAGATTGCCGGCGGCGCGCAGGGGCGCGATATTGGCGCGCGCCACCCAGGTGGCCGGAAACCGCAGAGAGGCGGCATGCACGGCCTGTGCGGCGGCCTGATCCGCGCCTGTCTCCGGTGTTGCCGGGCTGATCAGCGCGCCGGTCTGTCCAGCCGCGCGTGCGGATGCAGGGCCCTGGGCGACGAGGCCGCGCAGGTTATCGGCAAAGCCGGCATCATCCGGTGTCAGTCCGGTGGCGGTGACGAGGGCCTGTCGCGTTACGCGCCCGCGCGCAATCCATTCCGTCACGTCCGATGTGGCGGCGCGCGCCAGCGCGGGTGGCGCGCCCGCCAGTCTCTCCCGGAGCAGGGTGCGGGTCCGGGCCACAGGATCGGCGGTGCCTGCGTTGTGATCAAAGCCCGGGCTTGTCCCTTTCGGGATGTGTCTGATCTCACCTGCGCGCGCGTTGCTCCACGGCCGGGTTTCCCGCCAGCCTGCGGGCGGCGGCGTGACGTGATATCCGTAGCGCTCAAGACCGGCCTCGGAGAGCGATTGCACGGTGCAGCGGCACCGCCAGCCATTGGGTGGAAAATGTGTTTGCCAGAATGGGTGATCCCAGGGCAGCACAGTGCCGTGCCGTGCGGCGTGGAGCGGTCGGATGCGGGCGTCAAGCACGCCGACATAGCGCAGCCAGGGACGCCGGTCGGCAAGGCGTGTGATCCGCTGCCACTTCCCCGCAGCAACCGCCATGCGGATATTGGTGTCATAGATGATGCGCAGGCGGCGCGGGCTTCCGAGCCGGGCCTCACGGGTCTCGCCGGTCAACGGGTCCGTCATGGTCTTGCGGCCCCACCATCCCCTGGCGATCAGCAGCGGGGCAAGATCGCGCTGGAAGGTCTCGAAGGTCTGCCCTTCGGCCAGGGCTTTGTCGACGGCGGCGCGGATATCGGTCAAAATGTCCAGGCGCATCACCTTCGCGACAGTGAAGGAGCGGGCGTGCCATGCGGCTTTTGTGTCGCGCCAGTCATAGCCGATGTGGTAGCCTTTGGCGCGGAAAAACTCCACCGCCTCTTCGGGGGGCACATCACGGATATCGGGGGGTGGATCAGCCATGGCTGCCGGTCATGGTCCCGATGATGTCGGCGACATCCTGAGTGGCAGTCATCATGTCTCTCCCCCGGGTCCGTCTTTACCGGCCTCCGCTATTTGTGCGGCTGCGCCGGCGCGCCCGAGGCTTGCGGCGATCCGTTGCGTATCCATGGCATCAAAGAGATCACCGCGTCCCAGCGTTTCCTGAAGACCGGCAAAGTCGGATGCTTGCCTGACGGCCTGGATCACGGGATTCGCCGCCGGGGTCATCATCGCCTCCCAATCGCCCAGCAGGGCGGCGGTCGCCGGATCCACCGCATCGTCATCCGCGCTCCCGGCAGCGAGGCGTGCCGGTGCTGCAGGTGTTGCGGGCGGCGTCCCGGCGGGCCCGTCGGCAGGGGCGGATGTCTCTTCCCACTGACCGCCATAGATGTCCTCGACATAGGCCCTCGTTGGCCGCAGTCCCGAAGCTCCGGCAATGGTCGCGTCGCGACGCGCCCGCGCTTGCAGATCTTCCGGCGGGCTGAGATCCCGACGCAGGCGCGGCACGGCGGCACCGGGAAAGTTCCAGTGTGTGAGCCATGTGGCGATGGTTGTTTGCAGTGCCGCACAGATGCGCCGCGCATCTGCGGCCACGAGCCGCTCAAGGATCTTCAGATGTGCCGCGCCCGTGCCCACATGCTGGCCGATCTCGGCGGTGGCGTGCTGCCCGGTGATGGCGTCTGCAAGCATGCGGTCCATCCGCAGGAGAAAGTCGGCATAATCGGCACCGGTGCGTTTGGAGCTTTCGAGAGGCTCGATATCCTGCCCCTCGCGCAGAGAGATAGAGGCCCCCGTCGCCAGCGCCTCCGTTGCCTCCAGCGCCAGTCTGATCTCACTGTCGGGCGCGTTTGCCCTGTGCCTGGTGATTGCAACCGGCGAGGCAAATCGCTCCGGCGCCAATGCCCACATGCGCACGGTCTGTTGCTTGAACCAGATCGGCCAGAGGCACCAGTTGCTCAGACCCGGTCCGTGTGGCCAGCCACCATTGGCGCGGGGCGCGCGCACCAGAACAAATTTGGCATCCGGCAGGGGAATGCCGCCCGGTGCCGCCCGGGTCAGCAGCAAAGGCATATGGGTCTGTGCATCCCATCGGATGATGCGGGGTGAGCGGGGTCGTAAATCCGCCAGACGTACCTGACTTCCCGAAACATCCCAGATGCATTCGGCAATCGACCATCCGTACCAGGCGGCATAGGCCAGTTCGCGACAGATGCTGTCGATTTCGATATTTGCAAATCGGGCCGCCAGATCCCCGGCCGCCATACGGTCCCGACGCATTTTCCCGCCGGGTTCAATTTCGAGCGGGGCCGCAAGACCCATCTCGATCCGTTGTCCCAGCAGCGCACGCACCTTGGGGTCCTGCAGTGCCGCCTCCGCCGCACTCAGGTCGGACGATCCCGTGCGCCATGCCCCGGGATCACGGCCAATGCCATCGCTCCAGGCGGCGCTCCGGTTCCATATCGGGGACCCCCCGATCCAGCTTTGTTGCGGAGCCGTGATCTCGTCGGTCTGTGGTCGGTTTGGTATATCCATCGCTCTCACCTCATCGCACGGCCAAGGGCTGACCAGGCGACACCGAGAGTGACATCGATCTCATGGCCTGACCCGGGTCCATCCATCACACCGTGCCGTCCCGCCCCGACCCGGGCCTCGAAGGGGCCTGCGGTGTCGGCGGCGGCGCTCACGGCCAGCGCCATGGCCCAGAAGCGGTCAGCGTGACCATCCGTGCCGGAACGATCCGCTACAAGACGCGGTGCGCCGGTGGCACCGGGCTCAACACGTATCGCGTGCAAATCGTTTCCAAGCGCGTCATCGGCCGGAATGCGTATCCGGCGATCCTCGAAGACCTCCCGCAGGCGTGTCGCCACATCAAGCCGCCGCGACGCCGACATCTGCACCCCTTCCACGGTCAGGGTGCCGTGATCTTCCTGATACTGTTCAACAGGAGCCTCACCCATCCCGGTCTGATCCACCGCGATCCGGAGCGGGCGATGGATGCGCACGAGGCGCGCGAGTTCGGCCCGCTGTTCGGAAAAGGGCGCATCCCGCAATGTCACCATCCGGCGGAGCCAGAGCAGACCGCCCGTATCCTCGATCACAGCGGCCACCCAGAGATCGCGACGGCGCGCAATGTCGACTCCAATGAAGGTTGGAGACCCTGTGCTGTTTTCCGGACGGCCCGCATCCCTGTGTTCCGCCGCGCGCACCAGGTCCCATGTAATCCAGGCTCCGCCACCTGCGGATGGTATGCAGTCGAGCTCTTCGGCGGCAAAGCGGCCATATTGGGCGCGTATGCCAGCCTCCCATGCCCCTGCCGCCCCGGGCGTAACAGGCTGCCGCGTGATCGCGGCGATCCGCTCATAAAGGCCCTGAGCCAGGGCGTCGGCCAGTGTTACACGCTGCACAGTGCCGGGTTGGCGGGCTTCGCGGATATCGCGGCAGAGCGTGTTGAAGGGCGAGGCCTCGCCGTTGTGGGTGGAAATGATGCGCACCCGCCCGCCCCATGTCCGAAACGCCAGCGCGGCTTTCAGCACTTCATCAAGATCATCGACAAACGCGGCCTCATCGACCACGGCCACATCGCCTGGCCGGCCTTTCGAGCGAAAGGCCCTCGGGCTCGATGTCATTGCAAATATCTGCCGCCCCGAGGCCATACGCAACCGGAACGCCTGAATGTCTGTGCCTTCGTTGTCGATCAGGACTTCACCGGCGGCGTGGGCGGCAATCCCGAGATCGCCGGCCCAGCCCGCGCAGTCATCGATGAAGCCACGCGTCATGTCGCGGGCATAGCTTTGATAGTAGACATCGCCGCGTCCCTCGCCCGCATGCATGACCGCATGATAGGCCTCGGCCCATGAAATGCCGATGCGCCGGGATTTCTCGATGACGGCCAACCCGGTCCGATCCTGGACCCATCTGCGTTGATACGGCAAAAGATCCCGCCCGCTCATGCAGTCACCTCCGGTGCTGCGGGTCCGCCTTCCACAGCCGCCCGGGTCGCGGCGGCCACCTCGGGGCTGAGACCTGCGCGACGCGCGGCGGTGGTGGCGCGCTCGCCCCCTGCACGGCGCTCCTGCGCAGCCAGGCGCCGGCGCTCATTTTCCGACAGCGCCTCCCGCAGGCCGGACGAGGCCATCAGATCTTTCAGCATACGCCCCAGAAAATGCAGATCCCGGGGCGAAATATCCTCTCCGGCCTCCTTGAGGCGGGCCTTCGTGGCCTTGAAGGCCAGCGTGGTGATCATCTCGAAGAGTGCCGAATGACGGCGGGCCTCATCCTCCAGCCCGACCTCCCCTATCCATTCCGCAGCCCAGCCGGAGGCTTCCCGCTGCAGCTGTGCAAACTCGCGGTGCTCCGCGCCGTATTCAATGACGGCGCTTTTGCCGACAGAGATTTCAATACCGGCCCCGGCGATGCGCGTATTGAGGCCCTCCGTGATCTCCCGGTAATCCGAGTGACCCCGGTCCATGAGTTCCTCGCGCAGCCAGTCCTGCAAGGCGGCGGGCAGGAGATCGATTTTGCGGCGGCGCATATCAACCCGCCTTCGGCACCGGCCGGCGCACGCCGTCCTGCCGCGCCCGGCCAAGAGCAACATCCAGACCCTGCGGCGTGATCGTGACGACCAGGAACCCCTCGTGATCCTCGATCCCGACAAGGTCTTTGTCGCGCAGCCAGGCCAGGTCGGCCGCCATGGCCTCACGGCTGGTCACAATGCCCACCCCGTTGGCCACCTCGTAGAGGATCTCTCCATTCGAGCGGTGGTCCGAACAGGCTTGCAAATGGATCAGCACCGCAAGGCGGCGGTGCGCGTTCAGGGTATCGGTATAGGAGCTGCTCATGAGGCCTTCCCGTTCAGAAGATGTTCATTCAAAATGGCGACCGTCCGGGTCAGGGTGTCCGTCGCCGATTTGCTGCCGTCGAGAATTGTTTTAATCTCCCGGACATCGCCGCCTTGCGGTTCAAGCAGCAATCGCAGCGCGGCGAGGTCATCCCGGGTGGCAAGCGACGGAAAGGCGGTCTCCAGCGATCTGATCCGCTGGTCGTGCTTCTCTGTCTCCTCCCGCATGCCGCTCATGCTTTTCTCAACCGTTGTCAGCAGGTGACCGTGCCGCGTGACATCTTCGCGCAATCCACCGGCGTCGCTCTCGATCCTTTCAACGCGGCCCTCCAGCCTGGTATGTGACGCGGTGCCGGACGTATCGCCATTGCCCCGGAAAAAGCCCATGCGCTTCAATCCAAGAGCCGCTCCACCCAGAAGCGCGATAATAGCGAGAATGGAGGCGAAGGTCTGCCAGTGTTCCGGTGTCGGCGTCATTGTCTGCCCTGTTTTACTGATTGCACGTCAGTCTATCAGGGCGCGTTGCCCTTTGGCACCGGACCATGGTCCGCCAGAGCCTCGATGATCCGGTGCCTGCGCCGCCTTCACCCAGGCCAAACAGGCGTCATGCAGGTCTTGCCCATGGCCGATGATGCCATGGAGCTGGATCTCGACGACACTCCGCGCCGCCTGCGGGATATCCACCACACCGTTGTTTTCGGGAATTGCAGTCGTAATGCCCTCGACCATATCAACATCCTCTCGCCGCACTGCAACCTGGTCCAGTAATGCCGTAACAGCCTCGTTGTCGCTCATCCCCGCGATTTCCCGCTCTGTCCGATGTATCGGCGCGCGCTGCGCTCTGTGATCTGCAGCCGCTCTGCAATCTGCGCAGCTGTAAGGTTCCGGCGCGCCAGCCAGGACACCACCTGCCGCCGCGCCATCGGGATATCCAGCACATGGCCCCCAAAGGCGGCTATCAGTGTCCGGGCCGCATCCTTTCCAACACACGCCGCAAGCCCGTGCCCGCCCATGCTGTCAAGCCGCGACGGCACACGCCAGTTCCGCCCGCCATAGGCGAGTGCAATGGCGCAGGCTGCGTCCCTGCCGATATGATCGGCGATCTCCGGCAATGACCCCGGCAGGGCGGAATGAGCAGTGCTCATGACAGAGACAACTCCGTCTGACGGGCGCGGGGACGCAGAGGCAGATACGGAGACTGCACCGCAGTCGATATCCGCCCCTGCGCCATCCCGAACGTCTCCGGATTGATCTCGACCCCCGTAAAGCCGCGCCCGGCCTGCACCGCCGCCATGCCTGTTGTGCCGGATCCCATAAACGGATCACAGAGCGTCTCGCCGGGCTGGCTGAACTGGTCGACAAGGGCCGCCATCACCGGCACGGGCTTGGAGCCCGGCAGGCCGCCTTTGGCGGTGTTACACGTCAAAACGCCCCGCGTCCCACCGCCATTCCAGCGCCGCCGCCCGGATCCCGCCCAGGCCACAGCAATGCACTCAAAGCCCCGCGCCGGGCCAATACCGGCAAACTGTGGTGCCGCATCCGGCTTGATCCAGGCCATGGTGCCGTGCCAACGCGCCCCGGCCCCCGTGAGCGCATCATGCCATGGGCGTACCCCCTCGGCCAGACAGAACACCAGCACCCACCCCGCCGAGCCCGCCACCATCGCCTGCGCGGCTGCCTCCCGGATGGACTCTACGCCGGCATAAGGGACAGGGCGCGGCGCGCCCCGTCCATCTGTACGGGCTATGGTGCCCCTGGCGTGATGCGCGTGGTGGACGTCCTCGTAAGGAGGATCAGTGATGATGTGATCAAACCCCGCGCCGCGATCCGCCACAAGGCGCGGCAGCACCTCAAGGCAATCACCGCAGTGGAGATCGGGATCAGACCTGTCGATCATCACGCCTCGCCTCCGTTCGTCTCGCCGGCTTCGGCCCGGGCCAGGCTGCCATTCGGCACCTCGTTCCATTCCCTGCCGTCGAGCATGCGACCGGCACGCTTTTTGCCGATCCGGACGATTGTTGGCCAGGCGTCAAAATCGGTCGGATGCCCGCCGAAATGGAGCCTGCCGCCGTCATCGATCGTCCGCACCGACAGGTGATCCGACAGTCCGGCGAGCGTAAAATCATCGTCGATGCCGCGATACTCGCCCCACTGCTTGAAAAAAAACGGAATCCCGGCCGCCACGCATTGATCGCGCAGACCGCGGGGCCAGGCCGGGTGCATGGCCCCGGCGAACGGTCCGCTTTCCCCGCCGCAGATAACCCAGTCAAGCTTCCCCCAGTCCGGTTCGGCACCGTGAACCGGGTGGATGTCCGACTGTCCCCGCAGCGCATCAAAGAAGTGATGCGGCAGATATTGGTCATCGACGTCCTTTGTCCCGCGAAAGATATCAAGCATGTCAAGTCGGGTCAGATCGACCGGCTCCAGCATCGGCTCTGCGCTGACAAAACGGAGGGCCGCCGGCGTGGCCAGCAGGTGGGGGATATTTTGTCCTGCCGTTTTCCGCGACCCCGCGCTGGTGCCCAGCCAGACGTGGAGCCAGCCATCGCCCCAGTCCGGCGGCAGCATCCCGCCCGTATTCTGCGGGCGCTTCGTGAGCAGTTGCCAATCCAGTTGGTCGCATTCGCGAATGAGCGCCCAAAGATCATCGCGCCAGTCGGGGTTCACCGCGTTGTCGAAGACATCGCCCAGGGAAGCGCAGAACACCCGCTGTCTGCGTCCGTGGGTGGCCTGGAAGGCGTCTGCCTGTGCATTCCAGCGGCGCGGCTTTTTCCAGTTCGCCGCACTTGTCCGGCGGCGTGGTGCCTTTGGCCCCCAATGGGTGCCGCCCGTGAAGCGCACATCCCGCGCTTCGGCGTAGCAGTGGTCGCATTCCGGCGCGACCTTCAGACAGCCTTCCCATGGATTGAACGTGTGATCGGTCCACTCGATCCTCGATTTTTCAACCATCACGCCTCGCCTCCGTTCGTCTCGCCGGCTTCGGCCCGGGCCAGCATTGCTTTCAGCGCGCGGATCACATCCGTGATACAGCCCGTGTCGGTGAGCGCATCCACATCCACAGGGATAAAGGACCAATGCGCCCCGAAGCGGGCCCGGATAAAAGCGTTGAGCCCGGCCCGGCCCGTTTTGTTCAGGGCACCCTTCCGGCCCAGCTCGGACCAGAGGGCATGAATGAGCCGCAGATCGGCGCGCGGGGCCGGCGGATGGCGGTGGCCGACCCCTTTTCCCCCCCGCCCCTGCGCGGCGTTCAGACGATCAAGCAGGCGGCGCAGATCAGCGCCACCCATGTCCCGCATGGACGCCTTGCCGGTCACGGCCATCTGCATGTCGTGGCGGGCCTCCTCATCCAGGCCGACCGCACGGCAGGCCCGCATCAGGCGGGCACGATCATCTTTGGCGGGGCGGGCCATGGCCTTATCCCGCCTTCGCCAGATCGACGGTGATCGCTTCCCAGGCCGCGTCCGGCGTGGCGCGGTGATAGCAACGGATGTATGTTCTGGACCCGACAGGGCGCATGGCGGCGTGGATCGCCGCCATAGCCCGCTGCCAGCGCCCATCCTCGATATCGAGCCGCAGCAGTGCGTAAATCCCGCTGCGGCTTATCTCGCCTTCCCTGTCCACCTGGAAAGCATGGGAGACGATGGCGCGTATCTCGTTCCGGCTGTCCCTGGCCCATTCCGCCAGGCACTCCTCTACGAGATCACGTGCGATCTGAAGCTCTGGCCCAAAGGCGACACGCTCGGCGATCTGCACCTGAACCCTATATGTCCCGTCATAGCTGAGATAGGTGCGGTTGCCCTTTACCGACCGCCGGGTGTGGCCGCCATATTCCTGTTCCAGCAGCGCGTCAAAGCCCCCGATGTCGTCAAAACAATGCACCCGAAAGCGGCTTATCCGCTGTGACAGATCACCCGCATAGCCGATAATCCTGCGCACCATCTCATCCTGCAGCTCATCCTGCGGGCGCACCATGGCCCGGGGCGTCAGACGCCCCCGACCATCGCGCATATAGATCTCGCCGTCGATCTCCACGCGGCCCGCGCTGTCCGGCACATTCTGCGTATCGCTGTTTTGCCGATCTGTCATATCTGTCTCCCTTGTCTTGTGCTGTTACGCTCCGCCCGCCGCCGCTCCGGTCATGTCACAAGGGGCGATGGCATCCCGCCCATCGGCGCGCGCAATCATGAACGCCCGTGCCAGCAACCGCCGCAGTGCATGCATTCCACCCGGGCCGGTCGCGGCGGCCAGTGCCGCCTCCCGCTCTGCACGCTCCGGTGCCCGACCCAGAACGCCCGTGACCAGCGCCGTGACATCCATCTGGCCCGGTGCCGTGAGCCCGGCCCGGATACCGATCCGCCCCGTCACCTGCGGACAGCGCCCAAGCGTCATACGGATGGTGTCGTCGCCGACAAGAGCCAGACCGGCACCGGACAGATCCCGCAGCCCGCGCAACGCATCGACAAGCCGGGCCGAGAGGTGCTGCGCCTCGTCTATAGCCAGCAAGGCCTGCCGCCCCTCCAGCCGTGCAAGGATCGCGTCCTCCATCTCCAGCGCTGTGCGCCGCCCGTCCGCATCCAGCGTCCGGGCAATCCGTCCGTAAAGACCCGCGAGAGACGTAATGCCGCAGGTCACGGTCAACAGATGGACGCCGGCCCGTGTGTCCGCATAGCGACGCAGAGCCCGGCTTTTGCCCGTACCTGAACGCCCATGGATCAAGACCACGTCACCCGTGGCCTGCGCATGGGCCAGCGTGGCCATCACCTCACCCGTCACGCCAAGCTCGGCATGGGCGTCGAGACCCGCGGGAAGCAGTGTGTGCTCCCGTGCCTCGGCCCGGGTCTCGAGCCAGAGACGGGCCTTGCCCGCCAGCCTGTCGTTGTCACCCTCATGCCTGCCATTCAGCCAGCGGTTGAACATTGCGGTTCCGACACCGATACCGCGTGCCGCATCTGTCTGGCTCAGACCGTATCCGGCCATCTCTGCGGCCACCGCGCGGTGCAGGGCGTCGAGAGGCGGCGGTGACGCCGGATCTTCCGTTTCCGCAGCATCCGAATGCAGCCGGGCTATCTGTCTGGTCATTTTGTCAGTCTCCCTCCGGGAGATACAGCTTCTTCAAAACGTCGCTGAAGGGTGCCGGTGGACCCGTGCGGGTCGCAGCCTGCCGGCTTGCCTGCGCAGCCTTCTTCGCCCTGCCCGATTGTTCGAGTGCCGGCGTTTCATGGCGCACACCGCCCTGTGGCAGCGCCACCACCTTGCCTGCGTCGCGCCCGGCCGCCTCAAGCACCTCATCCATCGCGCGGCCCGGGGCGTGGCCCTGTCCAAGATCCCGCGCCCGCCTGCGCGCCGCGCTGTCCCGTTTCCGGGCATCGGCCTTCGCTTGTGCCGCAACAGCCGCACGGTCCACACCGATCCGGTCAGGATCCACAGCCATGCACAGGAAGGTGCCGTCCAGAGCGAACACAAAGAGATGTGCCGGATCGCCCGGGTCCATCCGAACCTCGACACGTTACCTTTATCCGTGAGCCGAACTCCGGCGCGATATAGTGCCGCCCGCCCACCGAGATCCCGCTCTTGCCTATGGATCGCCGCCCGCCACCGCCGATGGGCTCCGCCAGCAGCGCGTCCAGCGCACGCTCATCGGGAATACGCCGCAAGGGGGCCGTCCAGCCCGCGACCCGGGCAAAGGGGCTCTCACCCGTGCCGCTGTGGCTGCGCCGCCCGTAGACAGCCTCACACCACAGATCGCATTTCTGCTGAAGCGCGGCGGCGGTGAGACTGACACTGAACGTCTCCCGATCTCCCTCACCCCGCCGCGCGGCAAAGGACCTCTTCGCCTCAAGCCGCTTGCGATCCGCCACGTTGTGTCCGACAAACCCCGGCAGATACGCAAACAGATCCCGCGTCATCGTGCCGAAAAACCTCTCGATAAAGGGCTTCGCCTCCGGCGTGTAGGGGGGCAGATGTCATGATCCACACCCAGATCGGCGAGCACCCGGGACAGATGTCTGGACGTGTAGTCCCTGCCTTCATCGGTCCGGACCGTTTCCGGCACACCCCAGGCGATCATGCAGGCCCGCAAAAGCGCGCAGATCGCCGTCGCCCGACTGCTCGCCACCACCAGCACACGCCCGCGCCGGGGCCACACATCAATCGCCCCCACCAGCGTGTGACGCCCGTCACTGCACATCACGTCCGCAGGCGTGCTGTCCAGCTCCCAGACCATATTGGGGGCATCCGCTCCCGCCGCGCGGCTGCCAAAGGCAGGGGCGCGCCGCGAGCGATGTCCGTCCGGGTCGCTCACAGCGGAAAGCGCGCGCGCCTGTGACTTTCAGATCGCCCAGGCAGCGCTGCACCGAGCGCAATGACGGCGCCGCGCCGTGGCGTGTCGCCAGAACCCGCACCACATGGGGGGCCGTCAGATGGGGCCCATGCTCATAGAGCAGCGCTTCCACGCAGTCCTGCATATGCGGCGACAGGGCCTGTCGCCGTGCGCCACCCTGCTGACCCGACAATGCTCCGGGGCGATCCGCAAAAGGCAGCCCCGCCACCGCCGCACGCCAGCGTCGCACGCTGTATACAGACGTGTCTGCCCGGGCTGCAGCCTGCGCATCGGCCTGCGCCCGCGCCATACCCAGTGCCGCCAGCCGTTCGGAATGCGCCACCGCATCAAGCCGTGCCCGCGCCACCGCCGGATCAGCGGAGCGGCTGCCCTGCGTCACAGAGTCCGGGCGCACAGGGGCGGCAGGCCCGGCGCGCGCCGGTGTTTTGTGATTGCGCAGGCGGAGGCGGAGGCGGGTCATGATGCTGCGGTGCGACCCGGTGCCGGTGCCGGTGCCGGTTCAGCACCCTCATCCCGCCCGACCGTACCGGCGTCGTGACGGTCGGCGGGACTGCCGGAGAGCGCGTCAAAGGCCTGCCCTATCCGCTCGAACAGGGGATCGGTGCGGGCAACGATGCCGTTCATCCGGGCTTCAAGGGACGGGGCGAGCCTGCGCCGCGCATTGCCGTGCAACGTGCCCGCAGCCCGACCCAGGTCTTCGCTTGTGACCGCCGCCAGGATACGCCTGCACCCTTCAAGCATCATCCTGCCGCCCGCCTCGATCTCCGCCCGGGTATAATCGATCACACCCCGCGCTTGATCCGGGGCCGCATGGGTGGCCTTGAGCGCCGCGACCTGCCGTTCCGCCGCGCGCGTCGCACCGCGCTCATGCAGCACCCCGCGCAGCCGGTCGACCGACCACGAATACAGCGCGGCCTCCGACAGGGCCGCCTCCGCTTCCCCGGGGTCAAGTTTCGCGACTTCGGCGTGATGCGACCAGCTCAAACCCTCCCGGCGTCGTGACGGTTCGATCCGGCGCGCAACCGAAGCCCGGTTCTTCAGGGTGCCCACCGGAATATCGAGTTCCGCCGCCAGGCCGGTCATATCGCCATAGGAGGTCTCCCGACCCGCTGCCCAGTCTCCCATCTGCCAGGCCAGACTATCGCGCGCGCCGTCCAGCTCCCGCTCCCGCTCCACAATCTTCCGGCCCTCGTCAAGCCAGTCCGCGTCGATACGTGCCCTGATGGCTTCCCCTGTCTCGATCATGAGCCGATATCCTTCGCTACCTGTCTATGCCCCCGGTCCCGTGGGCCTTGTTCCTGCGGGGCAGGTCTCACCATCCGGTAAAACCAGATGCGCCCGCCCGTGTTGAAGTCACGTCCCTGTCGACAGACAATCCGCGCTCCGTTTTCGCGCAGCTCCGCCACCACCGCATTCACCGCGCAGACATCCGCGCCCGTCACGATCTCCCGCGTCGAATGCTCGCGCCCGTCCCGCAGCAATGCATGCACCCGCCGAAGCCGATCCGAACGGATGAGGGACGCCGCATGCATCATGCCATCCCCACGGGTGCGTCCGCAGCGAGCCCCTCAAGCACCCCTGTCGCCATCAGGGCGGTATCATCACAGACCGCCAGACGCTCCTTCGCGCGCTTGATGCCGTGATGGAGCGTTGTGTGATCCCGCCCTCCGAGAGCCGCCCCGATAGCGGTCAGGGGCGCGCCTGTCAGCGCCGCCGCCAGCAGCATGGCCAACTGCCGCGCCCGGACCACCCCGGCGGTACGACCCGCGCCGCGCAGCGTGTCCGCGTCCAGATCGGCAACGTGCGCCGTCCAGACGATAATCCTTGTGACCGCACGGGTCCGGCAGCCGGACAGCCGTGTCACGGGGCCCAGTCCCTCAAGCGCCGCCCTCAGCTCCGCCCGCCGCCCTGTGTCTGCAGTCCCGGTTGGCAATCGGGAGGCGTGCAATGCGCGCTCCGCCCGGTCCATATGCCCGGCAGTTTCCAGGGCATGCGCCTGTGCAACCGCCACGCGCAAAAGCCCGATCAGCTCACGGGCTGTATCGGTCGCACCGGTCGCACCGGTCGCACCGGTCGCACCGGTCGCACCGCGCGCGCTGTGCTGATCCATCCTGCGCAACAACGCGGCCGCACCACCAAGCGCGCGCCGCATCTCCCTGAACTCCGCCAGCGCGCTCATCGGGTGCCCCCGAGCGCGTGACCAAACAACAGGAACATCCAAAGCACACCGAAAAGCGAAACCACCCCGATCAAATCCCCCAGCCAGTGATCCTCCAGCCGCGCCACCGCGCCGCACAGGCCCCGCCAGAAGCCCCCGACCCGCGCAAGACAGGATCTGCGCAGGGTCGGGGCAGGTGCCGCCACGAAAACGGACAATCGTGGCGGAGACGGGTGGCGGTGCCCGGTGGACCTCATGTGACACCTCCCGGAACACGGTCCAGCAACCACAGCGCGGCGGTCAGAACAGCCGCGGGCGGGACGGTAATGATCCCGGTGTCGTGACGATTGGCCCGATCCAGCACAAGCCGGTATATATCCCGCCGATCAAGCTGAATTGTCGTATGTCCCGGCGACAGTGTGGCCATGCCCGCGTCAGGAGTGGCGCGGATATCCCAGCGGTTTATTCGAAGGGTCCCGCTCACCGGTCCCGCTCCGGCCGCTTCAGACCGTGTTCGGCGTCCATCCTGCCGCCAGGCCCGGACGGGCGGGTCCACGGGGCAGCCGAAACAGCAACCCACCATGCCCGGTACCGATCAGATCAACGGCTCCGGCGGGGCGTTTGTCTTTCGGTAGAGGATCCCAGACATTCATCCTGATCGAGGCCCCTCCACGCATTGTCGCCCTGAACTCCAGATCCCCGTCTGCCTGCATGACCAGCAGCAGCCTGCCCTCGTCGGGGCCGCGACCCGCCTTCGCAAAGCAGCGCTCTGCGATGATGGAGCGTTCGAAAATCTCCATCTGCGCCGCCGCCGTGAAGCTCAGGCGCGCCGCAGACGCGGTTTTCGAAATCCACAGGGAAAATGATATGCCCGTTCTGGCGGTGTGCGTTTCGGGTGGTGCAACGTCAGTGAAGGACATGGCTATATGCTCCTGGATTTGCCATCGGGGACGGTGCCGGGGCCATCCGCCGCGACACCAGTGGGTTTTTCGAGGGGCTTGCGGGACATGGACAGCACCTGCCCAAGCCGCTTTTCGGCGTTCACACAGCGAACGTCCTCCGTCCCGGCGTCGTGACGATTGGCGGGGCCATCCGCCTCCCAAACCGGGACAAGCTGCGCGACGCGGGCCGCCAGGGTGTCCCGGCAGTCCGGACAAAGCTCCACCATGCGCGCGCAGGCAACCGCGTCGTACCCGTCCGGGTCCATAAGCCCGTCATCAACGCGCAAGAGCGCCAGCTCGTAAATCCCGGCTCCCGCGACCCCGCATCTATCGCAGCCCCCGCTCATGCCGCATCCCCGGTTTGCGGGGCCGCGGGAGCCGCAGCCAGGCCCGCAGGCGAATCAGGCGCAGGCGCGGGGCGCGGTATGTCGTCGGGCCACGCAAGGTCGGAGGGCCAGTGGTCGGAGAAGTATTCGAGGGCTCTCTCGTATGATCCGGCAGTGAAATCTGCGCCAGATCGAATTCGAGCAACCCGCGCACCATGGTTGAATATTAACGTGGAAACGCGTGCAACGCTGAGATCAATACGTGAACAATAGAGATCAAAGAGCAAGAGGAGGGTTGTCCGGTGATTCATACCGCACTTCTATGCGGTTAATTTACCGCAAGCAAGTATTTTTACTGCTTTTGCGCATTGGCGCGGTATAAAAACCGCATGGATGTGACCGACAAACTTCTTGATTACCTAAAAAATAACGATCTATCAGATCGCCAACTTTCAGTTCTTGCAACCGGAAGTACTGATACAATTAGGAATATTCGACGGGGTTCTCGTCCGCGTGTCGATACTTTTGAAGCCCTTTGCCGCGCCCTCGGCCTAGAGTTCTACATTGGCCCGCCACGGGGCTCCGCGCCCGCCGAATCGGCACCCGCCGCCTGGACCAGCTTTGCGAAGACCACGGTCCCGCACCGGGGGCTTGCGAAATGCTCCATTCAGGGCTGGGGCAAGCCGCAGCCCGAGCGTGACCCTTTGCCAAAACCGGAGACAGCCATGGATCAGGATATGTTCTGGGTCTCGGCAATCGGCCAGTCGATGATCCCCGAGGGGATAGCCTCTTCGGCCTTTTGCCTTGTGGCACCGGACACGCGGGCGCGGGAGGGGGACCGGGTCTGGGTGCTCGATCATGAGGGCAAGGCTGCGATCAAGCGACTGGTGGAAAAGCGGGAGAACGGCGATCTCAGGCTGCGCGGCTGGATGCCGATCCGGGACGGGCAGCAGAAAGACTTTGTGGAAGAGCGCCTTGCGGCGGGCCTCCGTGAGGTCTATCCGGTGATTGCGGTTTTCAGGGGCAAGCCCGGATCGGAAACCTGCAGCTATATTCCCGATCCCGGGCCACCCGCCCATGCGGTGCCGCCCGCGCCGACGCGAATCCCCAAGGCCATCACCGATCTGCTGGGCCTGCCGGAGGGGGCGGCGGCGGAGTCGGTTGTGGCGGCGATACAGGCGCAGCTTGCGAGCCGTGGCACGGCACATGCCACACCCGCAGCGGCACTGGACAGGCGCACGCTGGAGCGCACGCTCAAGGCGCAGAACAAAGCACTGGAAGAGAAGCTGGCGGCCACGCTGGAAGAGAAGATGGCGGCCACGCTGGAAGAGAAGATGGCGGCCACGCTGGAAGAGAAGCTGGCGGCCACGCTGGACGCGCGTCTGCCGCCAATCCAGCCGCCGGCCCGGCCGCAGTCCAAACCTGTGCCCGCCGAATCCGGCCTGTCCGATCCGAAAACCCCTGAGGCGTCCGTCACCCGGCTGCGGTTTGCGGGCGATGTGCGTGCGGCGGCCGGCGCGGGCGAGGAGGTGTTTGAAGAGACGGAAATGTCGATCACAATCCCGAGCGAGGCGCTGCCGACGGGGCTGGACCCCGACACATGCATAGCGCTGCGGGTCGAGGGTAATTCGATGGAGCCGACCATCCACTCGGGCGATACCCTGGTGATTGACCAGAGCGACCGTGAGCCTCTTGAGGGCCGGGCCTATGTGGTGCGCAGCGCCCCGGGGCTGATCATCAAGCGGCTGCGGCAGGAGGCCGGTGCCTGGATCATGGCCAGCGACAATCCGGACTTCCCGCCACGCCCCATGGCCGGGGAGGACCGCATTCTTGGCCGCGTCCTTTGGTTTGGCCCGGAGAAGGCCGCCGTGGCGGGAGGGTGAGTGAAATGGAAATGATGTCTGTTCGATCTTCCGCGATCCGTGCGCTCGGTTAACCGCCCGAGATCAGCAGCTCGGTCCGCTTTCCCCGGCTGCCCGCTTTTTTGCCGATCGTATAGGAGGTCTGCACCTCCTCGACGTCGGCCCAGTCGAATAGGGCGCGGATTTCGGGATGATCATTGATCGAGAGGATAAAGCGCCCCTTGATTCCGTGCAGCTGCTCTGCCATGCGGGTGAAGTCCGCGCGCACAAACCTGCCCTTGCCGTAGTCGGCCTCATTCCCCCGGTAGGGCGGGTCGAGATAAAACAGCGTATTATCGCTGTCATAACGGGCTATGAAATGCGCATAATCAAGGCATTCAATGACAACCGCCGCCAGACGCCCATGCAGATCCTCGAGCATCGGCTCAAGCGTGGTGAGGTTGAAGCGGGCGGGTCTGTCTTTTGTCACGCCGAAATTGCGCCCCGACGGCTTGCCCCCGAAGGCGGTGCGCTGAAGGTAGAGGAACCGCGCGGCCCGTTCGAGATCGGTGAGGGTGCCCGGATCGGTATCGGTCAGGCGGATGAACTCGGCGCGTGTGGTCAGCTGAAATCGCAGCACTTCGAGGAACTGGGGATAGTGACGCTGCAATATCCGGAAAAGATTGCTGACGTCACGGCCAAGATCATTGATGACCTCGGCTTTGGGCCGCATGGAGCGGCGCAGGAATATCCCGCCCATGCCGACAAAGGGCTCGGCATAGGTCAGATGCCGGTCGGCATCGATGCGCGCGCAGATGCGCCTTGCGAGATTGCGTTTGCCGCCCGGATAGGGGGCCACGGGGCTGACCGGATCCACAGGGGTCAGATGACGGGCGGCGGAAATACATCCGCCGGATGATTGGGAGGTGGACAAAGGAGGGCGATCCCACGATCCTGTTCCCGCCGCGTGCGCGGTGACGGGACGGCCATGACTGGCCGGTTATGGTCGTGGGAGCTCTTTCTCCCGGTTCGGGGTGTTCCACTCACCCCGGCCCCCGTGCAGGCCGCTGGAGGCCCGCACCGGCGGCATTGCGATGTCATATCACGGGTGGTGACACGGCGTCACCGGACCATGGTCCGTGCGGGGCCGGGCATTTCGCCCCTTGACTATGGTAATTTTCTCTCACACAAATGAGGCAGCAAAAATTAACACGAGCAGGCTAACATGGAATCGATTAAGCCCATCACAATCACAGACCCTGAAGATGGGGACGTCCGTCTCGCTGAGTTAGGTCTTGAGCGAGACAGGCTAATTGCTGCAGGCCATCATGCTTTGGCAGGCCGCGCAAATGCTTCCCCCCTTCACCCCGCAAACACCCCCGGATTCTTTTCCTACGCCGACGGTGTCAAGGGGTTGCGCGCTGAAAACATGGGCGAGAACTGGCAGTTTTTCCGAAGTGAAGGCGTCGAGGGGATTTGCAATGAAGAGCTCAAATTCAGGGTTTTGTTTGCAAATGTCCAACTGGCGTGCGGACCGACCGACCCACAAGCCCGCTCAAAGAAAGGGGCTGGGTCCGAAAGAGTAGCCTGTGGCGACATGTTCGAAGCTGCTGGCGTCGAACTTCCTGTAAGTGTTGTGAAGTTTAGCGGCGATTACAAAACCTATTACCTCATGGTGGATCAGAGTGGCGCGATGGAACTGAGCTTCCCCATTGTGAAGGCTGGCGGAAACTTCTTGCGCTGTGTTGAGCGGATTTTCCTAATCGATGGGAATGTCCTTGACGAGATTGACTTCGGCGTCGATGAACCGGCTGACGAATCCGGTCTGGATTTCGTCGTGACCCGGAAATAGCGTGAAACTATTATGTTCAGCAGCAAAAGGCTCAGCCTGGCTAGGAAGCGGCGCAGGCTGACGGCAAAAGGACTCGCACAAGAAGCAGGGGTATCACCTGTGACGATAACGCGATTGGAGAACGGCCAAAATGAGGCCGTTCCAGAAACTGTGGCAAAATTGGCAGCGGTTCTCGGCTACCCCGCCGCCTTCTTCTATCAGGAAGATCCGTCTGCACTCACGAAAGACGTTGTCAGCTTCCGCAGTTTGAAAAGCATGAGTGCCAAGGAACGCGATGCCGCGTTGTCGGCTGGCGAAATAGGCGTGGAAGTGTATTCGTGGCTCGACGACAAATTCAACCTTCCCTCTCTCGACCTTCCTCCCTTTGACCCAGAACTGACACCTGAAGCTGCGGCGGAAGCTCTGAGGCAACACTGGGGCCTTGGATACGAACCAATCCCAAATCTGCTCAAGCTGCTTGAGTCGAAGGGGATTCGCGTATTGGGCTTGGAGGAGAACACGACAAAAGTGAGTGCTTTCTCCTTTTGGGAAGAAGGAAGTGCCTATGTCTTCTTGAACTCTTACAAATCGGCGGAGCGCAGCATTTTTGATGCGGCGCACGAATTGGGGCACCTAGTTCTACACAAGCATGGCGCGACGCCGCAGGGTTCAAAAGGAAAAAAAGAGCCTAATAGTCCTTTCGAAGACACAAGAAACACTGAGATTGAGGCAAACAAATTTTCGGCAGCATTCTTGATGCCCGAAGAAGATGTGCGCTTGCGCGTACCTCGTTTCATCACGGCTGATGTCATCATCAAAGCCAAGAGGCGTTGGAGGGTATCTGCGATGGCGCTCGCGTATCGTATGCACCACTTTCAGCGACCAATGCTGACTGAGTGGCAGTATCGTTCAATCTGTATTGAGCTTGGTAAGCGTGGTTACCGGAGCGGCGAGCCAGTGGGGATTTCTCAGGAAAGCTCGGTTCTGTGGAAAATGGTGCTTGCAGAACTCTGGTCAGATCGCAAGAATCTCCAGCACCTTGCCAACGATCTATCTCTGCCTGTTGGCGAAGTTGAAATGTTGCTTTCAGGGCTATTGCCAAGAACAGAACAGAGTGAACCCATCGGTGAAAATGCAAGACCGGCTTTGAGAGTTGTCAAATAAGCACTAATAGTATCCCCACGGGTCAAAAGCTCGCGGGGGGCTATTCCTTCCGGAACTGTCAGCGTACACCCTTTCAAAGGTGGATGATATCAACATTACCCCATTTTTGACCAAGGTATTCAGGCAACAGTCTCCGATGGCAAAAGTGCGGGGTGTCGGGGCCGGGTCCGTAATTTCAAAATGGCCCGCTATCCGATTCCCCCGGGGGGTTCCCCTTCGCCCCCATGCATGCCAACATCGGATCAGACCAGGTAGAGGTAGAGGTAGAGGGATGTCGATTCCCGGGCGAACTGAAATCAGGAAAAAAATCGCAGGTGGCGAAATCAGAATCGCGCGATTTGATAAAGCCGATCTTGCCGATAATCTGAAAACCCTCACCTCTGATGTCCACGGGATCCGTCGAATTGTGGATGATGCGAAACCGTGGCTGAAGGTCATTGGGTGGATTCTGGGTGTCGCCGGTGTTTCCGCCGCAGGTTGGGTCACCGTGGAGCTCTTGCAGGCTCTCTTCGGCGCGGGACCCGCTCCGTAATTTCAAAGGGACCTGCCGGGGCGGCCTGAAGACAGTTCAGGGTTCACACACGGCGTGCCAGACATCGAGAAACCGCGCGCCTTCTATCTTGCTTCGCTCCGTATCCTGGCGGCTCCACGTGGGCAGCGCGGGGCGCAGCCCGTCACAGATTGCGTCGGCGGGGGTATGAACGGGGGGTGTGCAGGCGGTGAGGGTGAGCAGTACCGCCGCCATGACCATGAGCCTGTTCATCCAAGTCTCCCGTGTTCGTCCAGCCGCTCGTCAACGGGCCTTGCGTCGCCATCAGAGGCCCGCAGGGCGTCATCCGCTGTTTTGCGGGTATCGACGTAGCCTTGCAGCGCGTCGCGCTCTGCGGCCCTCTCCGCGTCTCTGGTGAGCAGTACCGCCGCCATGACCATGAGCCTGTTCATCTGAGCCTCCCGTGTTCGTCCAGCCGCTCGTCAACGGGCCTTGCGTCGCCATCAGAGGCCCGCAGGGCGTCATCCGCTGTTTTGCGGGTATCGACGTAGCCTTGCAGCGCGTCGCGCTCTGCGGCCCTCTCCGCGTCTCTGGTGAGCAGTACCGCCGCCATGACCATGAGCCTGTTCATCTGAGCCTCCCGTGTTCGTCCAGCCGCTCGTCAACGGGCCTTGCGTCGCCATCAGAGGCCCGCAGGGCGTCGTCCGCTGTTTTGCGGGTATCGACAGCCTTGCAGCGCATCGCGCTCTGCGGCCCTCTCCGCGCAGCAGTACCGCCGCCATGACCATGAGCCTGTTCATCTGAGCCTCCCGTGTTCGTCCAGCCGCTCGTCAACGGGCCTTGCGTCGCCATCAGAGGCCCGCAGGGCGTCGTCCGCTGTTTTGCGGGTATGACATAGCCTTGCAGCGCATCGCGCTCTGCGGCCCTCTCCGCGTCTCTGCGGCCCCTTTGGTACAGAAGGGCCACTGACAGGACAAAGCCGCCCGCCAGTGCGACCATGCGCCCGGCTTTGCTGCCGGCGAGCCAGCGCCATATGATCGCGGGGGCGGCCATTATGCAGTGGCGGCCTTGACGGCCCACATGGCGGCCTCCTCGACGGCTTGGATTGCGATGAGGGCGTGACGGCAGGCGGATAAGTTGTCCTCCCCGATCCTCTCGCATTCCGAGATCAGCGCTGCCGCCAGCATTTTGATGCGGTCTACATCGGGGCTTTCCGAAGGGTTGAAGCCTGCGCGCACCAGTTCGGCGGCGCGGCTGCTGACATCCGTCTGCACAGCGTTGTTCAGGCGTGATTTGGTGACAACGTGCATGATTGTTCCTCGTTGTCTGGTTTCGGTCAGGTTGGCCCGCCGCGTTTTTTATCGCGCCGGTACCAGACCTCGGTGGCGAGTGCGACGATGGCACCCGCCAGCGCGGTGAGCATATCGGGCGAGGACAGGAGCGCGCCCGTCTCCGCACCGACGATGCCGCGTGTCACAAGCGCCGCCGCGCCATAGCGCAGCAGGATGCGTATGAGGGGGACATGCTGTGCGGGATCCATCAGCGTATTCCCTGCGCCCATTTTTTTATCCGCTCACGCATGATCCACGCGGCGGCCAGCGCAATCACCCCTGCGCCCGCGATGAGCGCATATGTCGAGGGCAGCGCCCCCGTGACCGCGACAGGTGCCGCGACCCTCGCGACGGTGGCGAGCTGCACGGCGCCGGCCTGCACCGTGGTGGAGGCCATTGCGGACGCGCGGGGGGGGCGTGGCCCGGCGAATACCAAGGAGGCGGTTGGGCGCGTATCCCGCGACGCTGACCTTATTGCCCTGATTGCCGCCAAGGACGTATATTTTTCCCTCTGCGCGGCGGTGGAAAAACGCCACATGGCCCTGCCAGCCGCTCTTGCCTCCACGCCAGAACACCACCACATCGCCGGGCCCTGCATCGTCCGGAGCCACCTTTTGTCCCCATTTGAGATAGCTGCGGGCGGCAAGGGAGCCGGTGCCCTGCAAGCCGCATTCGGCGAGCATGGTCCCTACAAAGGCGGCGCACCAGGGGGTTTCATCATCGGGCATGGGTTGTCCGGCTTTGCGAAAGTAATCCAGCACTTGCGGATTATGCGCGGCTCCGGGCCATTCGGCGGTGCCCTTGTGAGCCCAGGCGGCGGAATGAACTGTTTTTGACAGTGTCTGTATCATGGGAATCTCCGTGTGCTGACCGGTTGCGTGTCGGATCAAGCGTTCAGATTACCTGATCGGGCAGGCCCCCGCGACGGACCATGGTCCGTCGCGGGGGTCTCTGGCATCGGCTAGACTGGCGGGCATGACACAAAGAAAACACTCCGCTGCCGCACAGCCCGCCGCTGCCGCGCTGTCAGCGCTCGACAGCTGGTTCGATGTCTGCCGCACGGGCACGCATACGGACATGCACAACACCACCTTCACCCTCTCCGAAGGGGACCTTGCGCGTATTGCAGCCGCTTACGCGACCTCTGATCCGGCACCTGTTGTCGTCGGACATCCGGAGACAGATGCCCCTGCCTGGGGCCGGGTGGATGGCCTGCGCGTGGTCGGCGATACGCTCCAGGCAAAGCTGACACGTCTCGACGATGCCTTCCGGGCGGCTGTCGAGGCCGGACGCTATGCGGGCCGCTCGGTGGCGATTGACCGGGACGACACCGGTGGCTGGAGCTTGCGTCATATCGGGTTTCTGGGGGGCGTTGCTCCGGCGGTGCAGGGTCTCAGCCCGGCCATGTTCAGGGCTCCCGCGACGGCTCCCGCCGCGACACTGGAACTCGCGGTTCCGCTGGGCGGCACTGAAGAGCGATCCGCCCGGGACACCACGGCACGGGCGCTGCGCGGCCTGCGCGAGTGGGTTATCGAGCGCTCGACGATTGAACAGGCGGATCGCATTTTGCCCGACTGGGCGTTGACCGAAATCCAGGCCCTCGGGGAGCCGGAGGACGGTGACTTTCTCGCGTCCCTCGCCTCGCGATTTACACAGGAGACATCTATCATGAACGACATCCCGCCCATTCCCGACCCTGCCATGCCGCCGCCCCGAACCCTCCGGCTGACCCGGGTCTTGCGCGGGAGCAGGCCGCACTGGCGGCAGAGCGTGCGCAACTGGCAACCGAACGTCTGCAACCGGCGGCGCAGCGGTGTCTGTCCGAGGCGCATGAGCGTGTCGGGACCCATGTGAGCGCAGGTCGGGTATTGCCCGCAGAGGCCGCATCGCTGGAAGCGCTGTTCGCGGCGCTCTCCGGACAGGCCGCTTCGATCCGGCTGGCAGGGTCAGCCACCCCCCAAACCCCCGGGGAGGCGCTGCAGGCCTTCCTGTCCGGCTTGCCCGTGCGCGGACCGGACACGGCGGAATATGCCGGTCCCGGCCAGATCGCCATGAGTGGCGCACAGGCTCCTGTGATGCGGGACGGGCAAACCGCGCAGCATGTCGCGCTGGCGGCGAAGGCGCTGATGGGGAGCGATCCCACAGGCACAATGACCATCGCGGATGCGGTGCGTCAGGTGACAGAGGGAGGTCGCTGAAATGGCCGGACATTCACCTGTTGCAACGGTCTCTTTCAAGGCGTTCGGTGATGTGGCCGCGCGCCGCATCGTGCGGCTGAGAACCTCGAAGGGCGGGGAAGCGGTCCAGGCGGACGCGGACTCCGCCAGAACAGCGGGAGAGCGGCCCATAGGCATTTCCGGTGAGGTGGCCACCGGGGCCGGGCAGATCCTGGATGTACATATTGCGGGCATCGCCGACCTTGAGGCCGGGGCCGCTGTCATGCGCGGCACGGCGCTGAAACCCGATGCCGACGGCAAGGCGACAGCCACCGACACCACCGGTGATTGTGTGGTGGGTATTGCTCTGGAGGCCGCCACGGCTGCCGGTGACATCATTCCCGTGCTGCTGTCGCAGCATCGCATGTAAGGAAGGCCTGACAGATGGCAGACAACATTATTTCCACGTACCCTGTGGACTTCGAGCGCACCGCGATCGCGGTGGGCTATGGCAATGACAGCTGTATCGCCGATATGGTCCTGCCCCGGGTCGATGTGGGGCGCAAGGAATACCGCTATACCGAATACCCGCTGGCCGAGAGCTTCAGCGTTCCCGAAACGCGTGTCGGTCGGCGCGGGACGCCGGTTATGGTGCATTTTTCGGCGGAGGAGAAATCAGGCGCCTGTCAGGATTACTCGCTTGAGGATCTGATCCCCGACGATGATGTGCGCAACGCGCCGCCCACAACGGTTGATCCGATAGATCGCTCCACAATGATGCTGACCGATCTGCTGATGATCGATCGTGAAAAGCGCGTGGCGGATCTGGTGTTCGACGCCGCAAAATACGGCGCGGACAACAAAGTCACACTGGCGGGCAATGATCAGTGGTCCGCCAGTCATGACGACAGTGATCCCGTGGCCGATATTGTCGATGCGGTCGAGAGCATGATCGTCAAGCCAACACATTTCTGCATGGGTTCGGAGGTCTGGAAGGATCTGCGCACGCACCCGGCGATCCTGAAATCGGTCAACCGCAATGAAGGGGATCGCGGCATCGCCTCGCGGATGATGGTCGAGGATCTGCTGGAGGTGAAAATTGTTGTTGGCCAGGCCTGGATCAATGCGGCCCGCCCCGGTCGGGAGGCAAGCCTGAAACGCGTGTGGGGCAAGAACGCACTCCTTTACCGTGCCGATCCCAATGCAGCGCCCAATGGCCCGCCCACATTGGGGATCACAGCCTCTTATCGTGGGCGCGAGGTGTATTCCGTCTTTGACCCTGCGCGCGGCGCGCGCGGCGGGCATCGCCTGCGGGTTGTTGACACCTGCGATGAGCGGATCATTGCCGCCAGGGCGGGATACCTGTTCAAAAACGCAGTGGCGTAGGGAGGGCGTAATGGTCGAAACAGTCAAGGCAGCCGAACCGGCTCCTGCATCCAAGGCAGCCGAACCTCCCGCATCCAAAGCAGCCGACCCGGCTCCTGCATCCAAAGCAGCCAAACCTCCCGCATCCAAGGCAGCCGAACCGGCTCCTGCATCCAAAGCGGCCGAACCGGCCCCTGCATGTGTCGCGATCAATCCGGTTCAATATGCGCGCAAGCGCTATATGCCGGGCGATCCGCTGGATCTTCCGCAGGACGTACTGGCCGCGCTGGTTGCGTCGGGGGACGCAAAGGTTCCGTACGCCGGTCCTGTGGCTGCGGGCCCGGATACTGAAGACACCCCGGACGGGGTCGCCTGAGCCATGGCCTATGCGACCCGCGATGATCTTGAAGCCCGCTATGGTTCGGAAGAGATTGCGCATCTGTTGTGTGATGATGCAGATGATGATGCAGAGGATGCCGCTGCACGTCTGGCGGCGGTGCTGTCGGACGCGGCGGGCGAAATCGATGCAGCCCTTGCCCGGGAATATATCCTGCCTCTTGCACAGGGTGATTATCCATCCCTCAAGGCCATTGCCTGTGCCCTGGCGCGGCTGGCCCTTTACGACGACGCGCCGAAAGAGGCGGTGACAGACGCGGCGAAGGCTGCGCGCGGTCAGCTCTCCCGTCCGGCGCAGGGCTATCTGCGCAGTGGCGATGGTGCGGAGCCGCCACGGCGCACCTTTTGCCCTGCAATCAAGGCCCCGCCTGCGCGGATCCGCGAGACGATTGACAGGATCAATCGTCGTGGAGGGTGTTCGTGATGGCCGGGGCAGGCGTTCGGATCGATGTCGAATGGGACGATGCCGGGGCCCGGGCGGCTCTGGGGCGTGCGGGCACGGCCCTGGACAACCCATACGAGATGTATGACGAAATCGGCCAGATGCTGGCCTCCGCGGTCCTGCGGCGCTTCGAGACGGAAACGGGTCCGGACGGCACAAAATGGACACCCTCGCGGCGCGCGCGCAAAAAAGGGGGCCAGACCCTGACAGATTCCGCGCGCCTGCGTCAGTCGATCACACACCGCGCCGATGCCGCCGGCGTCGAGGTGGGCACAAATGTCGTTTACGCCGCGATCCACCAGTTTGGCGGCACCATCAACAAGAAAGCCCGGAAACAGACCCTTGAATTTGACGATGACACAGGTCGGTTGATATCCCGCAGGAACGCGGCGCGACGCAAGACCGGGCTGATCCGGATCGTGAATGCCCAAATCGGGGCGCACAGCGTCACGATGCCCGCCCGGCCATATCTGGGCGTTTCCGGCGATGACCGGACAGCCGTTCTTGATATTGCGACGCGCATGCTGGCGGAGGGGCGGCGATGATTGTTTCCGCATCGGCATGGCCCGGCTTTGCCGCCGTGGATGCGGTTGCCGAACGCCTTCGCACGCTTGAGACGCTGGTTGACGTGCTGAACGTCTACGACGTGGCGCGGGTGGATGCCCCAAAGCCGCCGTCCGCTGTCGTTGCGCCGTTGACGGAACGCGCCTTGTCCAGTCCGTCCGTCCCCGGTATGGCCCTGGTTCCCCAGACGGTGGAGATGCGGATCGGCGTGATCGTGATCGTTGAGGCTGCCAATGACCGGTCCGGACGCAGGACCCGTGCGAAAAAAACGCTGGCTGACCTGTTGGGGCAGACCCGTCAAAAGCTGTTGGGCTGGGTACCGGCCCCGGAACCGGAAATCCATGGGGTGACCGGGCCGCTGGCATTTGTGGCCGGACGTCTCACCGAGATCGAGCATGGTCGTATCATCTGGCAGGACGAATGGACCTGCCAATACAGAACATCAACGGAGTGTAACTGATGGCGCAGAATTTCATTATCGGTGCCGGCAAACTTTATTTTGCCCGGGCCACACAGGACGGCGCGCCCGGAGCGGAGCGCTGTCTCGGGGACGCCGAGAGCACAACGCTCCGGATCAACGAGGAGCGCGTGACGGTGCAGTCAGGCTCGGGGGTTCCGCGCATGCTGGTCGACGCGGTACGCTCCACCGAGCGCATGATCGACATGGTGCTGCGGGATATGTCCCTGGACAATATCGCCCTGTTGTTCGCCTCGGATATGATCCCGGTGCCCGCGACAACGGTGACAGGCGAGCGGATTGCCGTCGGCCTGCTGGATGGCGGCCCATGGTATGGGCTCCCGTCCGCCAGGGGCCGTCGGATCTCGGACCTCATCCTGCGCCCTTTGCGCGGCGGAGCGGCCTACACGCTCAATACCCATTACCGCACCGATCCGGGATCCGGCACAATTCGCATTCTGGATGCCGGGGCGGATGGTATCCGCGCCAACGCCACAATCCTCGCGTCCTATACGATCGACGCCGCGACCCGCATCTCTGTGGGGCAGGCCCGGGTCGTCACGGGCGCACTGCGCTACGTCGAGCACGCTCCGACGATCAATCCGGCATCAAAGGGCCGTAACATCTACTGCCCGGACGTCAAGCTGCGCCCAAACGGTGACTGGACGCTCACCGGGCGGTCGGAGCAGCGGATCCCGCTCAGCGCCAATATATGGCAGCCCGAGGACGGCTCCGCCGCGATGATGATCGACGGGGAGGACCTGCGATGACCGACGATGCGGAGACCCTCGCCATCCTTGATCCGGATGTAACAATCACACTGCGCGATCCGGACACCGGCTCGGCGGTGGAGATAACAGTGCGCGAGTTCCGGATGCGCGAGGGCCTCGATGTTCAGGTGATCGGGGCTCCCCTGATCCGTGATCTTGCGGTTCAGGTGGGCGACACGGCGCAAGAGCCCGATGCCGTGCGCACCGGCGCTGTGCTGGGGGCGCATGCGGATATCTGGCTGCGCATCTGCGCTATGGCCAGCGGGCAATCGGTGGAATGGATTGGATCGCTTGCGGACACCGAGGCCCATGCGCTGCAATCGGCGGTCTGGCAAGTCAACACGGGTTTTTTTATCCGCCGCCTGGTGGCCCAGGCACTGGGCCAGGGGGTGGTGGAGACCGTATCGCGCTCTCTCGCGTCCTCGAGCAGCTTGCAGCCGACGGGCACGGAGATATCCGAAGCCTCCCCGCCACACTGACATGGAGACAGATCATGCTGATCTGGCAGGCAGGACAGTCGCGCCGTATCGAGATGCCGTGGCATAGTCTGGTGCGGGGCCTGATGCAATGACGCAGGATATCGACCTCGCCCTGCGCATCAGTGGCGATATAGGCGACGCGCAGGCCGTCCTGCGCCAGACCCGCACTGAAATGGATGCGACGGGCCGTGCGGCGCAGGGGCTGGGAGGACGGACCACACAGGCAGGGGCCGCCGCCGGGCAGGCGAGCACTGCATCGCGCGCCCTGGGTGAGCGCATGAGACACCTGCGCCCACAGATCCAGAACACGGCGTTTCAGGTGGGTGACTTCGCCGTCCAGGTGGGTGCAGGCACATCCGCGAGCCAGGCGATGGCCCAGCAGCTTCCGCAATTGCTCGGTGGGTTTGGCGTTCTTGGCGCGGTTCTGGGTGCTGTTGCGGCCATTGCCCTGCCTCTCGGTGCCGCATTTTTGCGCACAGGCGAGAAAGCGGAGAGTGCGTCCGACGCCACATCGCGTCTCGCGGATGCCACGGAGAGGCTGCGGGGACTGAAAGACCTTGGCGGTGATCTTGAGGATCTGGCCGAGCGTTACGGGGTTGTCACAGCGCGGGTTCGGGACCTTCTGGCCGCGCAGCGTCAGCTGGCGGAGCGTGAAGCGCGGGATGCACTGCGCGCGACAGGAAAGGGCCTGCTGGACAGTCTGCCCGAGGCGCTGGCCGCCGGACAGGACCGGGTGGCGGCGGATTTCGAGGATATTTTGCAAGGGATCGTGCACCGCTCCGGTGACGTGCTTCGCGAAGCTGGTCTGGATGTATTCAACGTCTCGGACAAGGACAGCGTGAAAGCCCATCTGCGAGACACCTTTGGAGAGACCCTGACAGGGTTCGTCAAGGATGCCGATCTGGACAACATCGAAGATGTCGATACCCTTCTGAACACGATAACCCACAGGCTGCGCTTGTTCAACGAGGGCGCGGTCCAGACCAGTGACGCCTTTATGGTCGCCCACAGATCCATGTCCGCCGCCCTGCGCCGGTACGCAGATGAACTCGGACTTGCCGGTGAACAGACAGAGGCACTGTCATCGGCATCACTTGATCTGCGCGCCGCTCTTGACGGCGATGATATCAATGAAGTTTCCGACGCCGTCGCAAACATGCGCAAAGTCCTGGAGAATGCCCTGGCGGGTGAAGACCTCACCACAGATCAACGAAAGGCGCTGGACGTACTGATCGACCGGTTGATCGCAGCCGAAGACCAGGCACGCCGGCTCGGGACGCTCAAGACGGGTGATCTGGGCCTTGACGTTGCCATCAAGGCCGCAAAGGCGCTGGCGGATGAGGCCGCGCGCGCCCGCGATGAGCTGGCCGCTTTACCGGGGGTGCAGGCGGCCGCTCTGGCGGTGGCGCGTATTCGCGAGGCCACGGTTGGCGATCCGGAGGCCCGGGCACGTCAGCTGGCGGAGCGTGGTGCCTTGGCATTACAGGCGGCGGCCACGGCGGGCCGGTCGGATCTGGACCCCGCGCAGCGCTTCGATGCCGAAGCGATCCGGGCGGCCGGAGATAACGCGGTAACCCTGGCCCGTATCAACGCGCGCACGCGCGATGCCGAGGCCGCACTGCGCGAATCAATCTCCGGCAGCGGTGGCGGCGGTGGTAAAAATGATCCCGCCACAGCCCTGATCAAGACGTTGGAGCAATATCGGAGCCGTGCAGAGATCGCCTCTATCCGCCTGCAAGGGTTGGGGGGCGGGGAAGAGGCGGGGTTTATCGCCACCGCAGAGGCCGCGCGGCTGGCGGAGACAGCGATTGCGAAAATCGGCGATAACCCTGCAGCGGTTGCACAGGTGCGTGAACTGGAAGCCGCTGTCAATGCGGCAGCCGAAGAGGCTATCGCAATAGAGCGCGCGCTGAGCCGGGGACCGCAGGGCGTAGACGCCATCCGCGCTGGACTGCGGGGCTATGCCGAGGAGGCGAGCTTTGCGGGCAATGAGATCGAAAGCGCCATCGGCGGGGCATTCAATGGCCTGGAAGATGCTCTCGTGCAGTTTGTCTCTACGGGCAAGCTGGAGGTCGGGGATCTGGTCAACAGCATCATCGCCGATTTTGCCCGCATCGCCATTCGTCAAAATATCACCGGCCCGTTGGCCGATGCTTTGGCCGGGGTTTTGGGCGGGGGTTTTGGCGGCGGCACGGCACCGGCACCGACGACGGCGGTGCGGCCCCGGGCCAGTCCGTTTCACACAGGGGGCGTGGCCGGGGGTGTGGCCGGGGATGTGGCCAGTCGGGCGCAGGCGATCATTGCGGCCTCCGCCGCCACAGCGGGGCGCACGGCACGCGAAGTGCCCGCCATCCTGCTGGAGGGTGAGGCGGTGCTGACCGCTGATCAGTCCGCCGCATTGAGCGAAATGCTGCGCCGGAGAGACCGCCCCCGATATCATCGGGGCGGGGCAGCGGGGATCGACCCCGCGCGCATTCCGGCCGTCTATAAAACGCAGGCACCGGGTGCCGCAGACATGGAGGCGGGTCCCGACGTGCGGCACGGCAATATCACTGTGAATGTCGAGAACAAAGGTGCGCCCAAGACAGCCACTGCAACAGCCCGGTCAGACGGGCTGCGCGGTCTCATTGTCGCGATTGTGGCCGAAGACTTGCAAAGCGGCGGGGCGATTGCACAACAGGTCACCCAGACGCTGCGCCGCCAATCAAGCGGTGGTGATGGGTTCTGATGGCAAGCTGGCCTGCATATGCGCGGATCATCGCGGACGGCATTGTGGCCGGTCAGGATGAAAATACCCGACGCACGGCGTTTGAGAGTGGTGCGGTCCGGCAGGCCCGCGCGCGCAGTGCGGCCCTGCGCTTCTGGCAGGTGTCCGTACATCTTGAAAGCGATACGCATATGGGAGATTTCCGGACCTGGGCCGAGACCCATGGACACGGGGCCTTCGACGGCTCCGATCCGGTTACCGGTGATGCGATCCACCTGCGGCTGCGCGGGGGATCGGGATCCGTGACCTCTCGCGGTACCGTCAAGGGAGGTCGTCGCCACTGGACCGCCGACATGGTGCTGGAGGAGGTCCTGTGACATTAACCTCCGCCGGTCGTGAAGCTCTTGTTGGCCTGTCTCCGGACGATCTGATCCTTTATGCGCTGGAAATCACGCATCCCGACCTGGCGGATGCCGTGCGGGTGGTGGCGGATGGCCGCGCGCGCGAGATCGAAGGCCAGACCTATATGGCGCTGGCGTTCTCGGTGCGTCTGGCCAGGGATGAAGAGCGCCGTGCCCCGCGCGCGGAACTGCGCATCGACAATGCAGGACGCGACATCATGATCTGGCTGGATCGCGCAGGCGGTGGGCAGGGTGCAGGTATCCGGGTCCTGCGCTGTCTGGCGGTCGGAGACACCGCCGCACGGGATCCCGACTGGGAGGCTCAATTGGATGTGCTCCAGATCAGAGCCGATCAGCAAAGTGTAACGGCGATCATCGGCTATGACCCGTTGCTTGACAGGCCCGCTGTGGGTCTGCGCCACGACCCGGAAACATCTCCCGCGCTGTTTTGATACAAAGGAAACAAGGATGACTGACATAATCGTACTGAAACAGGGGGACACGCTGAGCCTGCCCGCCCAGGCGCATCACACACCCCCCGCCCCGGACGGGACGGGGGGCGTTGCGCGCAACGTTGATGACTGGACCCCTGACGCGGCCCTGTATCATGACCGGAGCGGAACACGGGCCCTGTTGAGCTGCCGCGTGACCGAGGGCGCTGACGGGCTGTTCACCCTCTCGGCCACCGCGCGCCAGACCGCCGCATGGCCACCGGGCAAGTGGCGTGGAGATATCACATTCACGGATGGGAATGGTGTCAAAGCGTCGACAGAGACTTTCACAATCATTCTCAAGGAGGCAATCTGATGTCCGTCACTCTCAACCCCGCAGGCGGCGGGGTCACGATCAATCCCGCAGCCCCTGTCTCATCGGATCTGTCCGCGCAGGCAGATCGTGCCGCCGCCGCCGCGACCTCCGCCACCGCCGCGGAAAGGCGCTACAAGGCATTGGAAGCCAATCTGCACCGGGCGGGGGAAGTAGAATTGTATGTTGATGCCGGTGGCGACGACAACGCGGCAGGCACCGACGCCGCGCCCCTGCAAACGCTCACCGCCGCCCTGAGAAAGTCACCGCCAGGCGGAACGCTCACTATACATCTCAAGAGCGACATCGCTGTGAACGCATCGGTGCGCTGTCGGGCACGGATGGTTCAACTGCTCTCGGATGGCGATGACAGACGCACTCTGACCATTCAGGCCCCGAACCCCCTTCCGGACGACCCGGTGCGCGCGGGCGCATATTGGATCCAGATGATCGATCCGGACGCGGTCTTCTTCATCAACAATATCGAGGTCGACATCGGGCTTTCAGCGGCCGGGCTGCAGGAACCCGCCTTTATGACCGGCGTGGGGCAGTTGACGCTGCGCGCCTTTAACAGCCGTCTGCGAGGTCGGGAAAACGGGGGCGGCATCGCTTTAATGTCGGGGGCTGTGGCCTATGCGCTCGCCATCGAAAGCTCCTCGGTCTCCAACATGGCGGGGCACTGGATCAGCGGTGTGGCACCCGGAACACCAAAAGTCGATGTAGCCAATCTGCTGTGGTCAACCGTGGCCACCCTTTAAAAGGAGCATAAAATGAAACTCACACTCACCCACGAAGGCCTGGACTATATCAGCTATACACCCGGCGAGCTGGCGGAGGCCGGAGTCCCTCAAGAAGCCATCTCTGCGGCGCAAACGGCCACGGTCGCGCAGGACGGGCAGCAGGCGAGGTTAAAAGCCGCACTCTCCGCCGCAGGCGGTGTCGAGGCGGTGCTGGTTGATACCCTCGATCTGACCACTGTCGCGCTGTCCGGGCTGGCGCGCCTCGCACAGGCGATTTCCACCGCCACAACAATCGCAGATATCCGTGCCGCCGCTGTACCCGTCTCGACAGGGCTCGCAGCCTGGCCGGACGATGTGCAGGTGCCCCTCGATGCCGCAAGTGACGTGCAGACCGCATTGCGTGCCGCCGCCACGCGCGCAGCGGCCATCACAGCCGCATATGAAGCAGAATGACACATGCGCCCCTGACCCCGCCGCCCGATCCATTCTGGGCGGTGGCTGCGCTGCACAGGAACCCGCCGGGAGATTGCGCGGCTTATGTTATGGCCATCCTGGAGTGCATGTTCGCGCGCACCATCTCTCTTCCCCGAAGCCCCGGGAGCCTGCGCGGCAGGGATCGGGCGATCGGTGCCGCCATTGCGGAGCACCTCGCCGTCTCTCTTGAAGGAACATCGCCGTCCGAAGGGGATGCCGTCCTGATGTGCGCCGCCGGTCGCAGGGCCTGTATCGGACATCACATCGGGCTGTGGACGCGGACAGGAGGACAGGCATATGTGCTGCATCGCATGGAAGGCCAGCGCCCGCGCCTTGATCCGCTGGCCGGTCTCAAACACCGGGGCCTGACACTGACCGGGCTGTATCGCTGGACATAAATCATGGTTGACCGTATCGGAAACCCCGGTTGCGCGCCGTTTGCAAACCGCCCGCAACCGGGATATGTGGCGGATGTCCTGCCGCACCCGCTCACCCGCGACGGGGTGCGGACTGTCACCTTGCCGGCGGGCATCTCCCTTACCCGGGCGTGTCGCATTTGCCTGCCCGATATACCGCCCGGGAGGATCGCCGCCGCTGTCAACGGGGAGCCTGTGCCGCACGCCCGTTGGGAGCAGTCTCTACCGGCAGGCGCGAAACTCGCCCTGCGCCCGGCCTTGCACGGCGGCGACAGTGATCCCGTCGCCGCCGTGCTCAGTATCGCGATTGTTGTCGCCGCGCCCGTTCTGGCACCCCATGTACTGGGCGCACTCGGTGTGACAGCCGGCACCACGGCGCTGGCCGTGGCCACCGCAGGCCTGCAGATTGTCGGAGGCCTCATTGTTCAGGGGCTCTATTCACCATCACTTCCCGACCGGAACAACACGGGAGCGCCCGATCCCCTTTACAGCCTCGCAGGGGGTCGAAATCTGGCACGACCCTATGAACCGGCCTTGCTGGTGCTGGGCCAACACCGCATCTGGCCCGATCTGGTCGCGACCCCATGGGCCTCCTATGAGGATGGGGAGCAGTACCTGCACCAGGTATTCAGCGCCGGGATCGGGGCACCTGTACTCTCCGACTGGCGCATCGGAGAAACTCCGGTCGGTCAATATGATGAAGCCACGCTCACTGTCCTGCCTCCGGGCGGCATCCTGCCCTTCGATCTCGACGTGCAGACAGAGCCGGGCGGCGGTGCGCTTGAAAGCACAGAATGGGTGCGGCGGACAACCGCAGGCGGGGTACACAGGATTGCCATTGATCTGGATGGCCAGCTTACAGGGCTGGGGGGGTCGCGGTCTGAACCTTTAGCCCGGTCCGTCGAGATCAGGTGGCGACGGGCGCAGGATGGAGACACACCCGCCAGATCATGGTCTGTTGTGCGCATTGTGGACCTGCCCGGAATACCGGAACACAATGCGCAAAATCCGTTTCGCCGAACATTGACATATGACCTTGGGCGGTCCGGGCGGGCGGTGGATGTGGAAATCCGCCGCACAGGCGAGCCCTCAACGGAGTCCAGCCATATTGACCGCATCATATGGACCGGGCTACGGGCCTTCCGGGCCGGCACGGCCGTCTTTGCGGACCAAACCACCGCTGCCGTCCGGATAAAGGCCAGCGGCCAGCTCAACGGACAGGTTGACAGCCTGTCCGCCACCGCGTCACAGCCCGTACGCGTTCGGGCCTCCGACGGCACATGGACGACTGCCGAAAGCACGAATCCGGCGTGGATATTCCGCTGGCTTGCGCTCGGCATCACAGCCGCAGACGGTCGGTTGATCGCCGGAGCCGGACTGCCAGGGAACCGCATCGACAAGGCTGCAATCACAGAGTGGGCGGCATGGTGCGATGCCAATGCCCTGACATGCTCCGCTGTCATCGACCGCCGCATGTCCTGCGCCGACATGCTCACACTCGTTGCGCGCTGCGGGCGCGCCAGCCCCACATGGCGGAGTGGAAAGCTCGGCGTCGTGTTCGATGACCCGGACACCACCGTCACAACCCTCATCACTCCCGAAAATGTCGTTCTTGGCTCTATGGGTGTCGAGTGGGCCGCCAGTCCGGCCCCCGATGAGATTGCCCTGCGCTACATCGACCCCGATTCCGATTGGCAATACCAAACCATCCGCCGGCGCGTGCCGGGTGCCACAGGCCCGGTTGTGAACACATCAACAGTGACCCTGCGCGGGGTCACCTCCTCCGGGCAGGCAGCCAGGGAGGCAAATCTGCTCGCGGCGCGCCAGCGATATCATCGGCGACGCATCACCTGGGAAATGGGGCCGGAAGGCTACCTGATCCGGCGCGGCGATGTGGTATGGATGACCCATGACATGCTGGCCGGAGGGGCCGCAGGGCGGCTCAATGGCGGCAGTGCCGCACAGATCACACTTGATCGAGCCCGGCCTGCAAGTGATGGAGATCATATCATACTGCGCCTTGCGAACGGGACGTTGCATCGGTCTGCTGTCACACTGCCTCTCCATGCCGACGCAGACAGCCCATTGCGCGACCTCGCAAGCCCGCTCCCTGACGCACCCGACGCCGATGGCCGCGGCCCCGCCGATATCCTCTATCGGATATATTCCAACAGCGCCCCGCCAGACCCCTTGCGCATCACCGTTATTGAACCAATAGACGAAGAGAGCGTGCGCCTCACCGCCATCGATCACATGGCGGAATACTATGCCGCCGAGACCTCCGATCTCACCACCCCGGATGCAACGCCGCGCGTTCAGGCGCAAAGCAGTATTCGGGCCGTCACACTGCAAGCCCGCATCATGGAGGGATCCACCCGGGTGTCCCTGTCCCTTGCCGTCGCAGGCCAATGGGCAGGCGCATCCCTTGTTTCAAACGATCCCGCAGCCCCGGAGAATATCCCCAACGGAAAACTGAATGCAGAATGGGCCACTGAACTTGCCGCCGGAGCGAGGCTCACCGTCACCATAACCCCATTGCCCGGTCTAGGTGGGGCAGGTGCGCCCGCCACATCAACCGTCATCATCCCAACCGCCACCGCGCCCTACAGCTCGAGACACGACAGGAAGTGAACCCCCTGCACCGATTTGGAAGGGTGAACGTACCGTGCGCCAATCAAGTGCGCAATCAAGAAGAAAAGCGCCGGGAAAATCAACGGTAAATACCCATGTAAATACCCGGGAAAATCACGTCGATTGCGCACTTGATTGGCGTAATTGCTCATTTTGATTGGCGCGCTACAACAGCGCCCCAGAACAAAGCCGACCTGTTGGCCAGAAACGGGGCAGACCACAGCGCAGCAACAAGAATTCCAGCGCCGATCAACAGGCTCGCGACCGGGGCGGCCAGCCCTATGAGGCGACCCAGCATATCAGAATAGGCCACCGGCCCGCCTTGCAGATCGGTGGCGGCGACAAGGTTGACCCGCATCCCGGCTAGCGGGCCAGATAGCATGACATAGCCTGCGATGCCCATCACCAGAACAATCACAAAGGATCGCAGATCACCCCCGCCCAACCTTGCCAGTGCGCCAAAACCGCAGGTGCCCGCCAGTGACATGCCATAGCCAAACAGCAAGCCGCCAAAGATGCTGGCAAAGGGGACCATGGAGTCAGGTGATAGATGCTTTGAGCCGGGTCAAACTGCCCCGCAGCGGTGAGCGCAAACACCACCAAAACGCTTACGCCAATGGCGACACCCCACATGCGCAAGCGGATGGAGCTGCCTTGATACAGCGTGTCTTCGATCGCGCCGAGTGTGCAAAATCTACCGATCCGCGCGGCCAGACCAAGAAGCAGCCCGCCACCAAAGCCGATCAGCGCAACAAGGGCTGCGTCTGAGATACCATCCAACACTTTGGACCACCCTGGAGTTTGTTCCCTTAGCTCTGACCTTTGCAGAAAAGATCATAGACCACTTCAAGTATCTGAACGGCACGCTGGTCTGTCAAACGATAATAGATCGTCTTGCCCTCGCGCCGGGGCGCCACCAACCCTTCGTTGCGCAGCCGCGACAGCTGTTGCGACACAGCAGCCTGACGGGCCGAAAGCAGTTCCTCAAGCTCCGTCACTGACTTTTCGCCGGTCGAGAGGTGGCACAGGATCATCAGCCGCCCTTCATGGCTGATCGCCTTGAGAAAGTTCGAGGCGTCACACGCGCTTTGCATCATCGCGTCGATTTCCGACTTTTCCATATGGGGCGTGATGACGGGTAAGCTCATCGGTGAGTAACCTTTGGTCCTTTGATCCTGTGGCCCTGATAAACGCTCCTGGCCTTCAAATGCAATCCACCAGCGCGATTATGACGCGGATGTGTTGCTTTGACATCCGATGTCATAGCGGGTGTATCGCAACATCTGCGGGCCACTTGATGGCGGTCGAAGGCAGCGGTGCACTGTCCAAATGCTGATCCAACAGCGCGTCCAGCATCGGCCAGAAGAAGTCGGCGCCCGGATAACCTTCAAGTCGGCCCAGTTCCTGACCATTCTCAACCAGCACGAAGGTGGGCGTATAGATCGGGCGCGAGGTAAAGATGATATCGTCGGGCAAGGCACGCAGGTTCACCCGGCGCAAGGCCGCGCGTTTGCCTTCCTCTGTCTTGGGATAAATCCCGCCGATTTCCGCGTTCCATTTTTCGCACCAGTGACAGCCATCCTGTTCAACCATGACCAGCTCAGCGGCCTGTAGTACCGCGCTGGAAAGGATCAGGGTCAGGGCTGTTGACAGGGCATAGATTCAGAGAGCGCATGTGCTTACCGTTTGACGAAATCGTTTCACATATAATAGTTTGAATATGAAACCGGATCAACCGGGCAAAGGGTGCTGTGATGTTTGATGTCTCTTTTTTCAGTGCTTTTTAGGGCCTGTTGACATTCGGGGTTCCCATTTTGCCTGAAGTCTGATTCAAGCTTCCAAAATGGAGGTGTTGATGGACGCAAATCGTTTGGCTGTTTCCGATGAGCTTTGGGAGAAGATTGAGCCGCTTATACCGGGCAAGGCAGGCGATCCGGGTGTTACCGCGCGCAATAATCGCCGGTTTATGGAAGCAGTATTATGGCGCGTACGCACAGGGTCCCCATGGCGGGATTTGCCCAAAGAGTTTGGCAACTGGAACAGCCAGTTCAAGCGATTTCGTCGATGGGCCAGGAACGGCGTGTTCGAGAGTCTTTTCAATGCCATGAGTGGCGAGCCGGACCTGGAATATGCCCTTGTCGACGGGACGATTGTTCAAGCTCATCAGAAGGCTTCGGGCGCAAAAGGGGGACTCAACACCAGGCTATCGGACGCTCTCGCGGCGGACTGACGACCAAGGTCGTGGCCTTGGTCGATGCGCTCGGTAACCTGTTCCGGTTTCTGCTTTTGCCGGGACAGGCACACGACATGAAGGGGGTCGCTCCTCTGATCAAGGGGGCTTCCTTTGGGGCGTTGCTGGCCGACAAAGCCTTCGACGCCGACTGGCTCCTGCAAGACCTTGATGAGCGTGGCGCAACCGCTGTCATCCCGCCCAAATCGAACCGAAAAGTTCAACGGGACTACGATACCCACATGTACAAGTGGCGCCATCTCATCGAAAACTACTTCGCAAAGATCAAGGAATTCAGAGGCATGGCAACGCGATACGACAAGACTGATACAAGCTACGCTGCCAACTGGCACCTCTGTGCCATGCTCATTGCAACACGATGATTGTCAACAGACCCTAGGCGGTTTGATCGTTTTTTTCTCGCCCTGCGTGCTGCCGATTGTGCCTTTCTACCTTAGCTACATGGCTGGCGCGTCGATGTCTGAGATCAGCAAGGACGGCACGCTGGCACCCGGTTTACGGCGTCGCGCCTTTCTGGCGTCGGTCATGTTCTCTCTGGGAATCATCACGGTGTTCGTGCTGCTGGGCGCGGCGGCGTTCGGTCTCAGCCAGGCGTTTCGCAGCTACCAGACCGAGTTTCGCCTGTTTGCCGCCATCGTCGTGTTCATCATGGGGCTGCATTTCCTTGGCATCCTCAGGATTGGGTTCCTGAATCGTGCCTTTCAGGTTGAGGCGGATGAGACCACCAACATGTCGGTGCTGGGCGCTTACGTGGTTGGCCTTGCCTTTGCCGCCGGGTGGACGCCCTGCGTGGGCGGCGTGCTGACAGCGGTGGTGTTTACCGCCAGCACCGAGGCGACGGCGATGCGCGGGCTTGTCCTGTTGCTGGTCTTTGGCTTTGCGATGACCACGCCGTTTATGATCGCAGCACTTTTCATCGGGCCGTTCCTGCGCTTTGCGGCCCGTTTTCGCCGCCATCTGCCCAAGGTGGAAAAGGCGATGGGGCTGTTGTTGATCGTCTTTGCGGTGCTGATCGCGACGGACAGTGTCAACGTGATTGCACAATGGATGCTGGAGGCGTTCCCCGCTTTCCAGAACATCGGATAGAGGAGGAATGATATGAGACGGATTCTGGGAATTATGGCCCTTCTGCTAATGCCCCTGACGGCCATGGCCGCCGAATTGGGCGATGATGGCCTGCACAAAGCCGACTGGATGCGCGACACGTTCAAGGATCTGAACGAGAATCTGGCCGAGGCGAACGCCGAGGGCAAGCGCCTGATGATCATCTTTGAGCAACGCGGCTGCATCTATTGCACCAAGATGCACAATGAGGTGTTCCCAACCGAGCCGTTGAACACCTACCTGAAAGAGAATTTCTTTGTCGTGCAACTGAATCTGTATGGCGATATCGAAGTGATCGATTTCGATGGCGAGACGCTGACCGAAAAGAATGCGGCGCGCAAATGGGGGATGCTGTTTATGTCAATCGCAGAGTAAAATGGGTCCATGTCGCGGCGTAAAAATGGGCCACTTCGGTTGATGTTTTTGTGGCGCTTTTGCACGCGTGCTCGTCACAAAGCTGAAGCGTGCCAAAGCGCATGCTGGCCATAAGGCCAGCATTATTCTGACTGTGATTGCGGGCTGGTTATTTTCGGTTGTTGCGACTGTGTTTGAGCCGATAGCTTTCGCCATTCATCTCGAGGATGTGGACGTGATGGGTTAAACGATCGAGTAGCGCACCGGTCAGCCGCTCAGAGCCAAAGACTTCAGTCCATTCATCGAAGGGCAGGTTCGAGGTTATGATGATGGAGCCGCGTTCATAGCATTGGGATATGACCTCGAAGAGCAGCTCTGCGCCAGATTTGCTGAGCGGTACGAAGCCCAGTTCATCAATGATCAACAGGTTCTGGCTGGTCAGTTGCTTTTGAAGGCGCTGCAATCTCCGCTCATCTTGAGCCTCGATCAGATCATGGACTAATGCCGCAGCCGTTGTGAAGCGCACCTTCAGTCCTCTTTGACATGCAGCCAGCCCAAGTCCCAGGGCGATGTGTGTCTTGCCCGTGCCTGACGGGCCGAGCGCGATGATGTTCTCCCTGCGATTAACGTAATCGCATCGTGCCAGATCCATCGTCAGGGGCTTGTTCAAGCTTGGCATGATCTTGAAGTCAAAGCTATCCAAGCTCTTGGTGCTGGGGAACTTCGCCGCTTTGATGCGCCGTTCAATCATCCGGCGTTCGCGGTCGATCAATTCCATCTCACACAGCCGCGCCAGATAGTGGATGTGATCTTTGTTCTCTGCAGCACAGAGCTGCGCCTGTTTGGCATACTCGCCTTGGAACGTTGGCAGTCGCAGTTGTTTAAGATGATGCCGTAGAAGAATCCGAGGGGCTTCGGTCATGCCGCGGTCCTTCCCATCAAGCTCATGTAACTGGATGGGCGTGTTGTGCCGACATTGGCCTTGGGCAAGTATGGATAGAAGTCCAAATCCAATCGTGGTGGCCGCTTCTCAACCCGACACAGTACAAGGTGTTTTACGGCGTCATAGCCAATTGCACCCATATCTATTGCCTGCTGGATTGCGCCTTGCACAACATCCATTTCGAAGGTCTCCAAAAGGCGCAAGACTTGAACGTATTCTCGCTTGCCCGGCTTACCCATTCTGGCTTCAAGCAGTCGGTGCAGCGTGGCAAATACATCTGGCAAATGCCAACCCTGCAAAGGCGCGGCCTGATCCAGGGCACCCACCTTTTGTTCAAGCAGGGGCAAAAAGTGCAATGGGTCAAAGACCATATCCGCTGATGTGTAGGATCGTTTGTGCCGCGCAATAATCTCATTGCCGCAGCCGATGATAACCTCATGCACAAACCCACGCACATGAACATCGTGGTGCGCATAGGCTACTGGCACCGAGTAATCATTGCTGCGATAGCGCACCATTGAGATCGACGTTGCACGCGTGCTGACGTGATCGCAGGCTTCATATTCTGCGACGGGCAATCCCATCAGAGCATCCAAATCCGACATCAGGCGTGCGCCTATGGTTTGGGTGTGACCCCGCAACGTATCGGCCTGACGTGCTAAACACTTCTCTTCCAAATGTGCGTTCAGATCATCAAAGCTGTCATAGCGAGGTGCGGGAACCATGAAGTTGCGGCGGGTGTATCCAACCATGCCCTCAACGTTGCCTTTATCGTTCCCTCGCGCGGGTCTGCCAAACTTGTCATCAAACAAGTAATGCGACTGCAGTTCCGTAAACCGACGTGTGCGGATGCGCGTCTTATCCCCGAGTATCCGAGCCACGGCGATCTTGGTATTGTCGTAGAGAATGGATTGCGGAATGCCGCCAAAGAATGCAAAGGCGGACACATGGCCATCGCAAAACGCCTCGGTTGTCTCAGCTGGATATCCCTTCACAAACACCGCATCAGAATGTGGCAAGCTCATCACGAAGAAGTGGATCTTGCATTCCACGCCACCGATCACGCCCAGCGTCTCACCAAAATCAACCTGCGCATGGCCCGGCCGATGCGACAACGGCACAAACACCTCTTTGGTGCGCCGTTTTTGCTCGCGCACGTAATAGGTCACCGTGGTCAGGCTGCCGGCATATCCATGCTCATCGCGCAGCCGTTCAAAGATGCGCTTGGCCGTGTGTCGCTGCTTTTTGATCAGGGCTTTGTCTGTGCGCAGTATCTCATCGACCACACCAACATAACCATCAAGCGTTGGCCGCCGAGGCGCTTCCGACCGACGATACCCAGGCGGAAGTTCATGGCGCAGCATCTTCGCGATCGTCTTACGATCTTTGTTCTCTAATCTGTCAATGCGTGTTTCCTGAGTTTCCTGCTTTTGATGTCAGAGGTTGCCTTTGTTCTCTTCGAACTCTGAGGTTCATGATGGGGTTGGCTGGGTGTGGGTCGGCAATGTTGAAACCGCAATCATACCGTTGGTCTTGGCTGTTGCTACAGAATCGGCGCCGTGTCTCACGCCCTCCCTCGGGCATCGTCCCAGATGGGAACTTTGATTTAGGAATCCTCGTTGTCGCCTCGTAAGCCTTACGCGGACTGGAAGTCAGTTTTGTCTCGCATAATGGCATGAAGTATGATTGCCAGACGACGCGCCAGAGCCACTCGGGCCTTTCTCATCGTTGAGCGCGCACCGATTGCGAGGGCCCATGTCTTCAATTTGAGCGGAGCGGCATACCGCGTCAGCATCACATTGGCGGCCTCATAGAGAAGCGTTCTGACGCGCACGTCGCCCCGCTTTGAGATGCTGCCCGTGTAGTCGATTTCACCAGATTGATGCCGTCGCGGCACCAGTCCAAGATACGCCCCCACATCACGCGATTTCCTGAAACGCGACGGATCATCAATTGCTGCGGCAAAGGCCAATGCTGTGATCGGACCGACCCCTGGTACCGTCATAAGGCGCTGGCAGACTTCGGATTTGCGGGTCATCTTTTTGATGTCGCCATCAATGGCTGCAACCGCCGCGAGGATTGCTTCGCGTGCTGCGAACAGTCCGCAAATTGCGGCATGGAGGCCAGGCACTCCATCGCTAACTTTTAGCGCCGCGTTTTTGAATGCCGGAGACAAAGCTCGTGGCAGCCGCACGCCGAAGACGACGACCAGACCGCGGATCTGATTGTCGAGCGTCACACGCTGTCCGACCAGCTTCTTGCGGGCTGCGATCAGCGACCGGATTGCGTGCGCTGACAGTGATTTGACATGGGTCGGCTTGTAGAATCCCGTCCGCGCCAGGTGTGCCAAACCGCGGGCATCATTGCGGTCCGTCTTGTGGCCGGCCAGAGATTTAAGGGCCTGATATGCTTGCCTGCTCTCGATGCAAACAACCGGGACACCAAGCTCCGTCAGCCCATGGTAAAGCATTGGTGCCATCCGTCCCGTTTCAAATACAACTTTGGCACATGGTGGTCCAGAAGCGAGGAAGTCAGCGATCGCTTTTGGTGTTGAGCTCGCTTTTCCTTCACGAATAAGGGCCCCTTCACGATCCAGAATGCAGATATGCGTCTCTTCCATGGACACATCCAAACCAGCAAAATATTCCATTGGTCAGTCTCCTTTTCAATTGCATGTGCATCCAGAATAACAGGGGTAACTGAGTGCTGATCCTGATTACGCCATGTTGAAAAACCGCGCCGCTTCTCGGCCAGACATACCGTCCTTCAAACAAGCACGGCGCACACGACTATAAATATCCACAGAATACATCTCCCGCCCTCCGAATAAACGAAGGGCACAAACTGGCGGACTTTTACTCCGCTACAACTGCGATATGCAGCCGCTTCTGTGGCCCAATATTGCTCCGCGTTTTACAGCTCAGAAGGTGGAACAGTAATGCGCCACCGGATTGGCTGAACGGCAGGTAGCCGGGTTCGTCGAGGATGACCAAGTCAGTTTTGGTCAACATCTCAGCCGGTTTACCAGCTTTTCCAAGGGCCTTTTCCCGCTCTGACGCGTTGACCGGTTCGACGCTCGAGTAGAAGCGCACTTTGCGTCGATGATGCTCGATTGCCTGCACGCCGATAGCCGTGGCGACATGGCTTTTGCCAGTCCCGGGTCCGCCAATAAGCACGACGTTTTCTGCATTCTCGATGAACTCGCCGCGATGGAGTTGCCGGACTGTGGCCTCATTGATCTCGCTCGACGCGAAGTCAAAACCCGTGAGGTCCTTGCAGGATGGGAAGCGCGCCACCTTGGTGTGGCAGGCAATTGATCGCACCTCTCGTTCCGCCATTTCCGCCTTGAGCAGTTGGGACAACATTGGGGTGGCCGCCTCAAACGCTGGAGCACCTTGTGTAACCAGGTCATCGACCGCATGCGCCATGCCATGCAGCTTGAGACTGCGCAGCATGATGATAATGGAAGCCCCTGCAGGATCATGACGCATTGCGGTTCTCCCTTGTTTGTCTGAGACCGTCATACCGATCTACGTTTGCCTTCGGTGCTGTTTCCAAAGCCAAGGCATCTGGTGGATCGATCTCAGGGTGATCTGTCTGCTTTGGATCTATCAGCCTGTGCAGCAGGTTCAGGATATGTGTTTTGGTTGGTACCCCAGCTTCCAGCGCCATCTCCACCGCCCGTGGCACAGCGCTTTCGTCATGGTGTAAAACCAAGGACAGGATGTCGACCATCTCGCGGTCTCCACCTTCTTTGCGTAGCATGTGATCCTGCAGCCGACGGAAGGTGTCAGGCATCTCGGTAAACGGTGCACCATTGCGCAGGGTCCCCGGTTTGCGCTGGATGACCGCCAGATAATGGCGCCACTCATAGATGACTTTGCCAGGCTTGCGGTGGGATCGATCAATGATGCGCTCATGTGAGCAGACAGTTTGACCTTCAGCAACAATGACCAGCCGTTCTGGATAGACACGAAGGCCTGCAGGGCGGTTCGCAAAGCTGGCAGGCACGCTGTAGCGGTTGCGTTCGAAGGTGATCAGGCATGTTGGTGACACACGCTTGCTGTGTTCGACAAACCCGTCAAAGGCTGGTGGTGGAACCATCAGCACAGGCTTCTCAGCTTCCCGGGCATCGGCGATTGAGCCCGGCAATTCCCGGTGCGCCGTCTCTGGCCAGAGCGCGATGCAACGATCTTCAAGCCACTGGTTCAGTTCTCCCGGATCCTTGAAGACAGGCATGACCTGCCACAACCGGTTCCGGGCATCCCGGACGTTCTTCTCAACCTGGCCCTTCTCCCAACCCGCTGCTGGATTGCAGAACTCAGGTTCAAAGACGTAATGGCTGGCCATCGCTTTGAAGCGTGCGTTGACATCGCGCTGCTTGCCACGACCAACACGGTCGAGCGCTGTCTTCATATTGTCATAGATGCCTCGCCCCGGAACGCCGCCAAAGACGCGGAAGGCATGCCAGTGGGCATCGAACAACATCTCATGCGTTTGGAGAGGATAGGCTCGGACAATAAAGGCGCGGCTATGTGAGAGCTTGGTGTGCGCCACTTGCAGTTTGACGCGTTCGCCACCGATCGTGGCCCAGTCTTCGCTCCAGTCGAACTGGAACGCTTCACCTGGTTGGAACACCAAAGGCACAAATGTCCCACGCCCAGTCGTTTGTTCTGCGCGATGCCGATCAGCGCGCCAAGCACGCGCAAAGGCCGCCACACGCTCATAGGATCCATCGTAGCCAGGCTTGACCGGATCTTCATACATCAGCTTAACGTTACGCCGCTCTTTACGAGACTTACGCGTCTGCGCCAAAAGCCAGGCTGACAACCGATCCGCGCAAGGATCCAGCTTGCCTGGACGCGATGGCGTCTTGAACCTTGGCTCTACAGCATCTTCACGAAGATACTTTTTGATGGTGTTGCGAGACAGCCCAGTGCGCCGCGCTATCTCACGTATCGGCATTTTGTCACGCAATGCCCAGCGTCGAATGACACTCAAAAATCCCATGTCGATCACTCCATGTCCCCCTGACCAAAACTGTCAGGGTAATGTGTTCACATGGGTCAATTCTCAGTGACAATTTATGGGGCTACCGGGTCAGTTCTCAGTGACATTCAACACTCTTGGCTCACTGATCAGGGCTATAATCGCCTGTATTTCGAACTTCCTCTTCAGGAAGTGGCAGCAGATGGTTCTGAGACCAATGCGATCATCGATTTGCTAGCCGAAGGCCCGAACGGCTTGCTAGTCGTCGACCATAAATCCGGGGTCTGCCCGGATCCTGAGGCGCGTTTCGCAACCTATCTACCTCAGCTCGCAGCATATGCAGGCCTGATCCGAAAGGAGTGGCCGGACAAAAATCTCAACGGAATAACGATCAACTGGATGAGCGAAGGAACACTTTCGCTTTCCTGGATTGAGCAAGAAGAGCTTGTCTGATGTTGTTTCTTGCATGGATTGATTTCGACCAAGCTGATCGTGACCGTACCCGACGGATTCTGGATTTGTTCAGCCAGGAAGATAGCCGTGATGAATTGGGTTTGGGATCTGTAAGGGATGCGCTTGCGGACTTGATGTTCCCTGGGACCTCCACCATCCAAACGCGACTCAGGTACATGCTTTTTGTGCCATGGATTTATCAGATGGCAGGCCAAACAGCAGGAACGGCTGCTGTGCGGCAAACCCTGGCACGCGGGTTGGAGTTCCGTCTGATTGAGGCCCTGATCAATGGCGGTGAAACGCAAAATGTTATAGGACGAGAAGCGCGGGAAACTTTGAAACGCCTGCCAAGCGATGTCTATTGGGCGGGCCTCTATACACTTGGCATTCGCAAATTCCAGGGGAGTCGAAACGCCTGCTTAGAGGTCGCGCCTGGGGAAGCGAGATCACTTTGGGCCGCAGGCATACCTTCTCCACCTGAGGGTTTTCTGCAAAATTTGGACAGCACAGTTGCTTTCGCGCTGACACCCGATGAGGCGGGGTTCATTAGGGATCGCTTGACGCATCAGGCTCCCAAAAGTCTGTTGGCGCTTTTGGCGCGAGAAGACACGGCTCCAGATTGTGACATGATCTGGCAGCACCCGAGGCGATCAGACTGGCCAACGGATATTAAGACGATTGTGAATCATGCGCATAGGTTCTCGGATCTGATGCATGGCGCATCTTTGCTCTACAATCTGATGCTTTGCGAGAAGGCTGCAACAATGCAGGGTGGCGATGGTTCCACTTGGCGCGATCACCGTGAGAACTATGCAGCGCGCCTCGAGAAATGGAGTCAGTCCCTGCAAATCGATCAGTTGATAGATTGGCATCTTTCCGATTTGTGGGTTCTGTCACGCGGTACCATTCACAAAGTGAAACCACAGACATGCCGTTTCATTGAAACTTGGCGTGCCCTGTACACGACTCATGCGATTTTCTGCCTGATTTTGGGCCAGTGTCGGAAGGCTTGTTCCGGCTGTGTTCGCAGGAGCCTTCCGATTTCGTCGAGACCAATGCGGAAGATGGATTTGGCGTATCGCCCATGAGACTTTCGAGGCCGTTTCCGTGTTCCGGGCCTGGTGGATGCCACCTTTGCAGCCCATGCCATGGCCAGGGCAAGGAGACCGACCAACAAGCTCGACTTTTCGGCGATCGGGAGACGGGTGTCTTCCAGGTTGAAGCCCTTTGTCTTCGCTTCGGCGAACAGGCATTCGATGGCCCGGCGTTTGCGATAGACGGTCAGGGCGTGATGGGCGGGTTGGTTGCCGACAACGACAGGCAATTCCTTACCCTTGATGCGCCTGGCTGCGAAGTTCAGCCAAAACGGTGCAGTGCCCCCGGCAGCCTTGAAGTGGGCCGTGAATGTGCGCGGGCCACGGCAGGTGCGCGGCAAGGTTCGCAGACTTTGCCGGACGCCATCCTCGCCTGTCACGTACCGGTTCGACTTCACGCGGATGATGAAAGGAACGTCCTGTTCATGCAGGAAAGTCAACCAATCAAGGCCGATAAACCCACGATCCGCCGGAAGGCACCTGATGCTTCCGGACCCGAACAGATCCAGACAGCGCTTCATCAGTGCAATGCGCTCGCAGGTGTTGCTGTTGCCGGCCTTGCCCAACACGGTCCAGATCAGGGGCACGCGATAGCGACGCGTGGCGACGGCAGGAACCAACAGGTTGATCTCTTTGCGCCCTATCTTCCGGTTCGTGCGATCAAGACACAGATGCCGGCTCCCGGAGAGCCCGAGCATCCGGACAACAGGAGGGGCAGACCAGTCTTGCCCGAGGTTGACACGCTGAAAAAAGCGCTGCAATCGACGGCAGGTGCTTTCAGCCTTGGCCTGCGTCGGCATCTCACCGCAAATGTGGCTCAAATTGACGGTTCGAACGCTGGCAATGCCAATCACCGGAAGGCAGAGTGTTTCGAGGCGACTATTGCTCAGCGACAAGCCATCGGATAGTTTCGCCGAGAGGGTGTCGATTGCTTTTCGGATCATGGGAGGCTCCATCGTAATTTGAAGAATCCCAATGAAAATTACAAATCTGCGCCCTCAACCACCTCTACTGTCGTGTACAGGGGCTGAAATCCTCAGACTGGCCACTTCCATTCAGGCTGGCACCACCACCGCCTCAGCAATCCTCAAAAGCTTGTCCGCATATCCCAGGCAAAACGGACTCGCCATTGCCTTATGCGAATTGGGCCGATTGGAACGAACCTCTTTGCTCTGGAATGTGATGCGTAGCCTGGAATTGCGAAAAAGAACAAGCACAAGCCTGGCCAGGGGAGAAGCTCGAAACGCCCTCGCACGTGGGGTCTTCTTCAACCAACTCGGAGAAATGCGCGATCGCAGCTATGAGCATCAGATCCATAAAGCATCCGGCCTCAACTTTCTGGTCGCAGCCATCATCTTGTGGAATACGAAATATCTGGAAGCTTCGATAAATGATTTGCGGAAAGACGGCGTGACTATCCCAGACGAAATCGCCAGGCACATTGCGCCGCTCGGCTGGGCACATATCGGATTAACAGGTGACTACCAGTGGAACATAAATCCGCCGTTCAGCCCAGATAACCTCAGACCTCTTAGAGTCTGACTCAAAAGTTTATGTTTGAACAGAATGCCTTGCTATCCGCCTTGTCAAGAGACGAATACCGGCAACCAAAACCCATGCTACGGAACTTTCAACGGTTGCCTCCCGATCTTTTGCCAAACGACGGCAACGTCCCGGCCACGCGAATGTTCGCTCGACCCCCCATCTTCGTGGTGGAAGAACGAACCCCTCGGCTTTGTCAGGGCGCTTGACAATCTCCAATGTCCATTTTCCCTGCAGGGCCAAAGCATCCCGAAGCTTTGGCCCTGCATATCCTGCGTCCGCAAAGATGTGCCCCAGCCGCGGGAAGCGGATGCGCAGTGCTTTGAGAACATCCACAGCACCATCCCGATCCTGTATATCGGCGGCGTGAACAAGGATCGGCAACAGGAAACCTTGCGTGTCTGTCACGATGTGACGCTTGCGCCCTTTGATCTTTTTGCCCGCATCAAAGCCTGAAATGCCGCCGCTTTCCGTTGTTTTTACGCTCTGGCTGTCAATAACGCCCGCAGTGGGGCTCGCCTCACGGCCCGACAATTCGCGCGCCGCCATCATTGACAGATGGTTGATCCGGTGTAACAGAGCGTTGTCGCGCCAGTCGTAAAAACAGTTCTGCACAGTCGAGACCGCCGGGAAATCCTGCGGGATCATGCGCCACTGACATCCCGTGGTCGCCATATACATAATCGCGTTCACAACACGGCGCGGATTCGTCTTGCGAGGGCGACCACCTCGCTTCGCGGCAGGTAACAGGGGCCGAACAAGCGCCCATTCCTCCATAGTTAAATCGCTTGGATAAAAGCCCGTTTTACGCCTGTGCTCCGCGCGGGTGATGTCTGTCCACGTCATGGGATCCTCCAGGCTCTTTCAAAACCAATGAATCATAAACACATGATATCACTCAACTACTTTTGGAACAGCCTCTTAGAAAATACGAAATCCATGACGCCGCATAAGTTCCCTGTTCGTTCGCACGAACCCGACAATAATGGTGCTTTTATGCAGTGCCCCCTCAATCGCGATCCGGCGCAGGTCCATTTCAACATCCCCGGCATCCGGTGCCCCGGTGGTCAACCGGCTGAATGCAGCCGCCATAGCCTCCGGGTCCGGCACTCCCGAAGTTTCAGTCAGCGTCGCGTGGCACGGCGATTTGCGGTCCCGACGAACCCCCGGCCGATCCAGTTGCCTGCGCGACAAACCGCGCCCGGGATGGAATGCCGCCTTCATCCCCTTGCGACCGACGGGCATTGATAACAGGATCAGGCCCGATATTGCTTCCAGTCGATGTAACCGGCCCTTTTTACCTCGCGGATCGGGTATTTTCCGCAAAACCGGGCGAACTGAAATCATGACCGGAACCTCCATCTCTGCAATCCAAGACATGGATTCAGACAATTACCTGTTTTGCAATCACTTTTTCGCCTCCGTTAAATCGCCCTGATCAGTCAACTCTTTTGGCTCAATTAGCATTGATTATGGGTGCCAACCTGTGACAGAACACAACATGAACATAATTATGGGGTGCGGCACATGGATCATCAAGCTTTTTTGGTGTGGCTCAACGAGATCGACGACCTTTCATCGAAACAACGGGCTGAAACCGGACGGCTCGTTGCCGGGGTTTCGTCGCTGGAAAGCGTGATCGATCTCCTTGAGGCGAATGTTCGCGAGGGGCGTATCTGTCCGCACTGTGCTTCGGGCGGTGCGATCATCAGGGGCCATGCAAGTGGCCTGACGAGGTTCTTTTGCAAAGGCTGTCGCAAAACCTTCAACGCGCTGACCGGGACGCCGCCTGCCCGCTTGCGCCACAGGGACAGATGGGCAGAGTTCGCAGCTTCCCTGCGCGACGGCGAAACGGTAAAGGCGTCCGACGGGCGTTGTATGGTGGCCGACACCACAGCTTTTCGTTGGCGTCATCGCTTTCCCGAGGCCGTAACGGTCGGTGCGGTCAAGCTGTGCGGAATCGTCGAAGCCGACGGGACGTTCTTTCCGCGCAGCCGGAAAGGGGACCGTAATCTCTCTCGAAAAGCCCGCAAACGCGGGGGAAAGGCCTCAAAACGCGGATTGTCGAAGGAGCAGGTTCCGGTCCTCGTTGCGGTCGACCGATCAGGCACCGCCATCAGTGCTGTCTTGCCTGCGGTGACATCCGGACATCTCAAAACGGTTCTGCAGCCACGTCTTGATGGGGACGCTCTCCCGGTGACCGATGGCTGCACCGGCTACCCGCCCTGCGCCGCAGAAACGGGCGTCAGCCATGAAAGTCTCGACCGGACCGCCGGAGAACGTGTCCGTGGTGAATTGCACATTCAAACCGTGAACAGTCGGCATGAGCGGTTAAAGACCTTTCCGCGCCGCCATCGGGGCATCGCGACCAGATACCTGGACAGCTGCCTTCGGTGGTTCCACCTTGCCGTCCTTCCGAGCCACCAAACGCCGCGCGCGATACTTGCCGCCGCCGCAGGCATCCTGCCTGTAACACGCCACGCATAATCAATGCTAATTGAGCCACTCTTTTCTTGAAATCAACATGCTGGGCAGTTACAAACAAGCAGTGTTAATCAGCCAACATGAATGTCCACACAGCCCCCCAGGCCTTGTATTGAAGCAGCTTGCGGGACCAGCGGGTTTCGGTAGAATTGCCCTTACTGAGTCAATCAATATAACACGCCGTAGATTGTCAAAAACCCAAACCCGCCCATCGTTTAGTGCTTTGGGTGCTAATTGAAAGGGTTAGAAGCAGACGACTTCGGCTTCGGCCTGCGCGCGGCGTAGCTCTGCCACCAGGTTTTCTGCCATGGCTGCGCTTTTGAAGAACGACATGCGCTCGCCGCCGACACGTCGCATCGACAGCACTGTCTCGGCCTGCAGATAGGTTTCATAGGGCAGAATGGACGCGATCAGGTCGATCGAGCAGGAACACCAGTCCAGCACTTCGCGGATCTGACCGTTGGTCACCATACAGGCAAAGACATAATCGGCACGCGCGGCGGTCGGGTAATCGTTAAGTCGGTCGGCAACGCTCTGCGCCATGCCAGCTACCGGCAGGCACAGGGTTAAGAGCGCTGCTGCGACGGCTCGCATCATTCCACGCCCTCCAGCCGGTCAAACACCATTTCCGAGCGATAGACGGCCTCGCCGCCGGTTTCGGGCAACGCTTCTGCCACCAGTTTCAGATACCAGCCCGGCACCTCTTCCGAGACCGTCACGCTGAGGACCAGGTCACCGAACCCGTGCATTCGGTCGCTGTTCGGGTCTTCTTCGAACGGGCGCATCCGGACGGTTTGGGTGGTGATTGCCTCGCCATCAATGATCGCTTCGCCGGTTTCCACCTCTGTGGGCTGGATCAGCGCGTCCTTCACGCGATTGCGGATGTAGAACGGGCTGCCGCCCGCCGATTCCGCCATGTCCCGCACTGCACTTTCATAGAAAACCATAATCATCGGATTGCCGACGCTAGCAGGGAACACGCCCATGGCGCGGTGTTTTTGATCCTGACGGAACTCCAGATGGGCCATTTCAGCCCCATTATCCCCGAAGGTCAGCGCAATGTCACCTGTATCACGCTCTGCCGTTTCGGGTTTCAACTGGTTCGTAACGGTCCGGCGATAGATCAGGACCGTGTCGCGATCCACGCTGTCCAAGGTTCCATCGCGGAACAGAAGATCATAGGTTTCCTCGCCATCCAGCGATGCGGATAACGCCAGCCCGGCGCTCAATAGAACAAATAACAGCCCGGCCAGCAGCGCTTTGATCATTTTTTGTCCTCCGAGGCACAAGCTTATGGCGTCAGACCGCCCTGTCACCGCCGACTTTTGTCGGTATCGCCGAATCCGCGCGGCGTGCAGGGGGGTGCCAGCGGATTTTCCAGTCGATCAGGGGCCGCAACCGCGACAGTTTCACAGGCTTGGTCATCACTGAAATATCCTGCCGCAACGCGGATGCGCGCAAGCTTTCGCTGCTATTTGCGGTGATCAGGATGGCGGGAACATGGGTTTGTGTTAAGGCTCTGATCCGCGCGATTGCTGCAATCCCGGTATCCGCACTGTCGAACTGGTAATCCGCGAGAATGATATCGGGCGGCATGCCCATATCGGACACAAATTGCACCGCTTCTTCGGTTGATTGCGCGGCAAGCACGCTGGCACTGCATTGTTCCAGCCATCGGGTTGTGCCGAACAGCACATCCTCGTCATTTTCGATCACCAGCACGATGTGGTCCAGCGACATGTCTTCGGATTGCGGCAGCAGCTCGACCGGTTCAGGCGTGCTGCGATCCGCCGCGACCCGGTCCATCTCGATGCTGAAGACCGATCCCACTCGGGGTTTCGAGCGTACCGACAATTTATGCCCCAGCAAGCGGCAGGCTCGGTCGACCACCGACAGACCCAGCCCCATGCCCGACCCGAAAGGCACGTTATCAGCACGGGTAAATTCCTCGAACACCCGCGCCTGGTCCTTGCGGGCGATACCGATCCCGGTGTCCCAGACTTGCAGGACGATCTTGTCACCGCGCTTGCGGCAGCCCGCCAGAACCCGGCCACCCGGATCAGTGTACTGAATGGCATTCACCACCAGATTCTGAATCGAGCGCAACAGATAGACCGGATCGGAATGTACGAACCCCTCGCAAGGCACCATGTCGAGCCGTACGTTCTTTTGTTCCGCAACCAGTGCCTGATCGCCATGAATGCCCGCCATCACCGACGCCAGACTGACACTTCTGGGTGATATCGTATCAGGTTCCGCGCTTTCCAGGCGCGAGATGTCGAGCAGCGAATGCAGCAATTGTTCAGCCGAGCCAAAGACACCGTCCAGACGTTCCATCATCAGATAGAGGTCGGTTTCGCGGGTGGTCTCTATCAGTGTGGAAATCAGGAGCTTTGCTGCATTGATCGGCTGCAGCAGATCGTGGCTGGCTGCCGCGAGAAAGCGTGTTTTTGATGAAACCGCCGCCTCGGCACGCTCTTTGGCGACGCGCAAAGCCTCTTCAACTTGGGCCTTTTCCTGGTATTCGCGGATCAGCTTTTCATTGGCCCGCGTCAGTTCGGCGGTGCGTTCCATGACCCGGTTTTCCAGCATTTCCGTGGTGCGCGCTTCAAGCGTGACATCCTTGAGTTCGACCAGAAAGCCACCATCGGGCAATTGGTTGGCGTGGATGTCCAGAACTCGGTCTGCCGCATCACGAACCCGTTTGCGCAACCGGCCCCGGCTTTCGAGTTCCCGCTGCCAGGTTCCTACCTTCAGTTCGTCATCCGCCTTGATCAACCCCCGCGCGCGCATGAGGTCTAGCAACTGCTGGACCGGCATCCCGGATTTCAGCATCGCATTGGACAGGCCCAGCACCTCACGGAACCGGGCATTGTGCATCATCACTTCAGCCGCAGCGGAAATGGTGCAGATGCCAGAGCTCATGTTCTGGAAAACGGCCTGCAGATAGTCTTCCTGACGGTCGATCAGGGTTTCTTTCTCGTCGCGGTTGCGCCTGACGACCGACGTGATCTCGGTGAGCAGGATGACCACATTCTCATGCGAGGTGGACTGTGCGCTCATCTGGTACCAACGGTCATTGCGCAGCTCGATGACCACGCTTCTGATCATCCCGTTGTCGCGGCTGCGATCCAATGCCTGGGCCACCTGCGACATGCTGAGTTCCGAAGAGGCAAAATGTGCGCTGCTGTAAACCAGCGTGAAAAACCGAACAAGGCCAAGGCCCGGTAAAACCTGATCGGATATGTCGGGCAGCAACGCCTGAAACAGATCGTTGCACAGATTCAGCTGGCCATCGGTAAACAGTGCAAACCCCTCTTCCATCGACGACAGTGCCTCAACCAGACTCTTGCGGGTGCGCTCACGCTCATAGCGCGCGCTTTCAAGCTCGGTCGTGGCGCGTTCCAAGTTGCGGCTTTGCGCCATGACCTGATGCTGCAACTCGATCGCGGACTGAAACGCCCGAAAGGCAGAGGGTCCGACATCTTTTTGCCTGTTGGCCCGTCGCATCAACGCGTCGATGATCTTTGCCTGTTTTGCGACTTGCAGATCGAGCGGGTCGTCGGGATTCAGCATCATCAGGTCAGAACTCTGGTTTCCGGCTCAAAAAAAGCGACGCCAACGAATGTTTGGTTCATATGCACGCCGGATTGCTGTTCGCCATAGGTGTTGAACCCCAGCACGCGCCGGGTCTGCAATATGTCCGATACTTTGCTGCTCAACTGGTTCTGCTCGATCTCGAGCTTGCGCAGAACGCAGTCGAATCCGAGGATGAAATCCGGTGCCCTGCCGACCCTGTCGCGCACATCCAGACCGGAGTCCAGAGTTTCAAGGATCTCTTTGCCGCGCCCAAGAGTCAGGATCAGCTCTTCATCGATCGCCGCCAGAAAGGATAGCGCATGCCCGTCTGTCGCATCCCGGATCGCGCGCACATAGTAGTTGAGGTTGTGCCGCAGCAGCATCGGGTTTTCGGCAAAAACCTGCGGTGACAGCGCATCGACCGGGCAGCCCACCAGCCGCGCATATTCAAGTGCGGCAGGGGCGCCGTTGATCTCATAGACCAGCCGCTCGTCAGGATCGGCATCGGTGATGATGAGAGGCGAACCAACCGGCAGAAAATGGTCAAAGCCCACTCCCTGGAATTGCAGGTTCGTTTCGATCAGCAACAGCACCGCTGCATTGGTATGCGCCTGCCCCTTGTGCAGCACGAAGGTTTCCTCGAATTCCAGACCGTCGCCGACAGATCCGCCGAAGATCGGCAGATCGTCAAGCACGGTTTCAAGTGTCGAGACCAGCACATCCTCCTGTTTCGACAACCCGTCCGAGAACATCAGCGCCAGCCGGTTCCAGCCTGCCGTGTGGCGGAATTTCTCGGTGTGTCGTTGCGCCTGCATCGCTATCTCGGTCGTGTTCAGCGGGTCCAGATCCTTGAACAAAATGGACGCGCAGCGGAAATTCGCTTTTGGAAAGGCCATAAGCAGCAGTGCATCAGCTTCATAGCCGTTTGCGGTAATTTGCCCAGCAGTCGTGCAGCCGAAAACCGGCACCCCGGCCAGTACATCGCCCAGCTCGCTCATCACATTGTCAAGATCAAGTGCATGGGGAACGAAGGCCAGAACGAGACAAGCCGCGTCAGGGTCAAGATCGGCGCAGGCCTCGCGAATGGCCGCCTTCGAATCCGATGCCGAAGACCGGCCGACGCGAATGAAAAAGGGTCCGTGGTCCAGATCTCGCATCATCCACCTCTAATGCTGTAAAAACGCGCGCGCCTCCGGTTCGTTGCCGGTCTGGCGCGCCATCACGGAATCGACCAGCACTGCCGCCTGGGTTCGGTTGCGAACCCCCAGACGACGCAACAAGGCGGTGATATGTGCCTTGACCGTGGCCTCGGCCAGCGACAGTTCATAGGCGATCAGCTTGTTCGGCTTGCCAACGCAAATCAGTTTGAGGATGCGGGTCTGCTGTGGCGTCAGGGTCGACAATTCGGGGCTGGAGCGAAACGCGCAACTGTCTTGCGCAGGTGCCTCTTCGACCCGACGATATTCCTGCGGTACATAGCGTCGGCCCGCCGCGATTTCGCTGATCGCATATTTCAGCGTCTGGGCCGAGGCGTCCTTGGGTAGGAAACCCATGGCACCGTTTTCGATCAGTGACTGCACCAACTCGACCGACGCCAGAGACGAGATCACAAGCACCCGCGCGGATGGCCTGCGTTTTCTCAACTCCTGAAACCCGGAAATGCCCGTCACGTCAGGCAGTTTCAGATCAAACATGATCAGGTCCGGGTCAAATCCGCTTTCAAGCGCCTCTTTCAATGTGCAGGCTCTCTGAATGCCGCAATCGTCGAAGCTGAGTTCGAGCGCAGAAGCGAGCGCGTCGCTGTAGAGCGGATGGTCGTCGACGATCAAGACATTGGACACGGAGCCCGCCGCCATGGGGTATCCCATCGTCTGCATTCGGTTTCCTCCCACGACGAAGATAAACAAAGTTCAAATCATTTCAACTGTTTCAGGCAAAGACTCACCAATAATTCTCGTTGATCTGCGGCGCAATACATACTTTGGGTGTAATTTAAGCCCGTCTTTTTCTGAAAACGGACCCTTTTCGTATCAGTGATCACCTTGCTGCGGGCGCGCACGCAGAAAGCGGCGCGCGAAGGATGTCAGATCGGGGGCCGTTGCAACTGGATCAAAGACGGCATGGTCAAAGTCTCGAATCATCTTCGTGCGTGGTGGTGACGCCCCGTCGCGTCGCAGCAGCGCAACAGCCACACGGCGCATTTCCGCAGTCCTGCCGGCCTGCGTCAATCGGCGCAGGCGGCGCGCGAGCGGATCGAAAACAGGGAACCTCTGCAACGCGCGCAGCCCAATCACGCGACGGCCTGACATGCCCATTGCTATACCCAAGGCAAAGACCAGCAACGCCAGCACAGCAATGGGCCAGCCCGGCAAGCGTGTGGGCGGTACCGATCGGGGTTGCGATGCGGCTGCGCGGTCTCCGGTCACGGACCCATAGGCGATGCGCCGCGCCGAAATCGTCACCTCATGCGCTTCACGCCCCACCGTGTCGAAATAGCTAAAGTTCAACGGTTCAACGATGGTGGATGTGTCGTTCGAGGGGCGAATGGTCCAGCGCCAGAACGCGTAGGTCACCGGTCCTTCGGGTGTCAGTTCCACCAAACGCTTTTCGAGATGCGGAAAGATCATGGCTGAGGGCGACGTCAGATCAGGCATTGGCGGGATCATCTCGGGCGTTACGCCCAAGGCTTCGATCCGAACCACCCTCAACACCCCTTCGCCCGGCACAAGCTGATCGGGCGCGTTCGACCATTGATCCGACACTTTCAGATTGCGCACAGGAAACCACCAGTCCCCGGATTGAGGGGCGGGCGCAACCTCGATGCTAAGCGGTTCGGACTGGATCTGATGTTCGAACCAGTCATCGCCCTCATCGGTCAACGTCAGCTTGTGGGTGAACGGCCCGATCGTCAAAGTCCCCGACCGCACCGGATAGATCGCCATGCGCCGGGTAAAGACCTTGAAATTGCGGCCATCGATCCGCTCTTCACTCCAGCTGTCGGGGCCGAGCTGCGCCCAGCTGAACCCGTCGAAATCCGGCTGGATCAGGTCCTCGCGGGTGATGTGACGCCGATAGAAGCCCCGGATCGTCAGCAGGATCATCTCGCGGGTGAACGGCGTGCCGATATCTTCGTCGACTGACACGCTCAGCGACAATTCAGAGGGCAGCACGGTCTTCGACTGCGCCAAGGCGTGAACCGGCCAGAGCAGGCAAATCAGGATCAGCCACCTCATTTCGCATCCTCCGGCTCGGGTGGCGAGAGGCCCAGCTTGACCCGGCGCTTGTGTTCCTGCGCGATACGGGCAGCCATGAACTCGCCCGGCACATCCGACAGCTGGTTGAGCCAGCGTTCATCCGCGACCATGAACTTATCGTCAAATATCCGTCGCACCCCCAGACGCCCCCGGCTGTCCAATTCGGCCAGCCCAAGCATCGTGTTGGCATTGGTCACTTCGCTGCCCGTGCCCGCCGCCCGCGCATCGCCGCGTGCGATGAAACTGTCGGCCTGCGGCCCGTCCTTGCGGCCCGGGAACAGACCCAGTGCCTCGGGATCAATTTGCAGGCCGGCATAATAGGCGGCCACCACGTCGAAATTGGACTGCGCATCCGGGTTGCCGCGTGTAATCGCCAAGTCATATGCTTCAAGCGCGGCGGCATAGCGGCCACGATGCGCTTCGGCATTGCCGAGGTTGTAGAGCGCATTCGCCGCCTCAAACGCCGCTGCCGCACCCTGATAATCACCCGCACGATAAAGCGCCGCCCCCTGCCAGCCCGGATCGTCGAAAACCCGCGCGGCAAGGCTGTTCATACCCAGTGCCATGAACAAGCGACCGAACGGCGCCGTGTTCCCTATCACGGTTGCCAATGTCAGCAGAGCAACGGACAAGATCGCAAGCCACCTCATGCCGCGTTCCTCCGAAACAGCAAGAGCAGCGGAAATAGCGCCAACACCAGCAGATAGCGCCCCATGTCGCGCCAGAACAGCACCGGATATTCGGCCTGTTCCAGCCGTATCCGCGCGTCACTGGCCAGCCATTGCTGCAGCGCATCGGTTTGGTCAAGCGTGAACACCGCTCCACTGCCGACACTGGCATGTGTCTCCATCTCGGCCGACGCATCGCCAAGCGACACCAGGGACAGCCGCGCACCAAGTCCCGCCAAAGCCGCCGCGTTCTGTAACGAGGCGGGACCCAGACCTGCCCCGTCGGTAAACAGCACAACATCGCCCGCCACCACGTCGGCCTCGAGCATCAATTGGCCGGCAAGCGCCAAGGCGCGTTCCGGGCGTGAACCCCGGTCCGGGACTGTCTGCGCGTCGATCAGGGAAAAGGTCTGGCCAACCTGCCGGTGATCGGCGGTCATGTCGGCGGCGACATAGGCATCACCGGCATAAACGATGATGCCACCCGGTCGTGTCCCAAGAGCGCTGACGCCAAAGCGGCCCATGGTCAGTAACTGTGGCCAACGCGGGTCATCGGTGACGCTGGTTGACATATCCACCACAAACAGGACGCCGTCGAGATTGCGAAACGATTGCGCATCACGGCGCTCGATCGCCGGGCCGGACAGAGCCAGAACGCAAATCCCGACCGCAACAAGCAGTGCGATCAGCGGCCCGAGGTTGGCGCTGGCGTCGATCCGGCCAAGCGCTGCCATGGCCCGCATCAACACAGGGTTTGCGGCCCGGTCCCACTCTCCGAACCCACCGCTGCGTGACCAGAGCCACCAGCCAAACCCACCCAGAACCGGCAAAAGCAGCAGCCAGAGTGGTCGTAAAAGGGTGATGTCATGTAGGCTCACGCTGTCTCCCTCCACAGCGCGAGACATCCCAGTACCACGGCCAGCGCGGCAGGCCAGGGCCAGTAATCGCGATAGATCTCGACCGCCAGCCCGTCGCTGTCGGTGGCTTCCAGTCGGTCCAGCGCCTCGGCCACGGCGACCAGATCGTCGGTGGTTTTCACGCGAAAGCTCTCGCCGCCCGAAACCTGCGCAATCGCGCGCAGTGTCGTGGCGTCCACCACCCCCCGCTCACCCGCCTCGGCACTGTCCAGGTCTTTGGGACCTAAAGCAATCGTATGCACCCGCACGCCCATCGCGGCGGCCAGTTCCGCCACCCCGCGCGGGTTGGTAGCACCCGCGTTGTTTACCCCGTCCGACAGCAGGATGACAACGCGCGATGTGGCCTGGCTGTCGGCCAGCCGCTTCAGCGCCAGCCCTAACCCGTCCGAGATATTCGTGGCGCGCCCCGAAATGCCGATGCTGGCCTCTTCGATGCGCCGGGCGACCGCGTCGACGTCAAAGGTGAAAGGGGTCGCGAAATAGGCCTCGGACCCAAAGACGATCAGCGCCACCCTGTCCCCGCCCCGGCGCCGGGCGAAATCCGCACCTACCGTGGTGACTGCCTCAAGCCGGGTGATCTGACGGTCATCGAGAGTGAAATCGTCCCGCACCATTGAACCTGACAGATCCAGCGCAATGGCCAGATCGCGGCCCGAAACCTTGAGCGCGCTCACCGGTTCCAGATCGCGCGGACTCGACAGCGCAACAAGCGTCAACGCCCAGATCATCCAGAGCAACATCTGTCGCAGTGGGAGACGCCGTGCCCCGTCCTGTGCGCGGCCCGCCTGCAGCATCGCGCCGCCGATGTGGTCGGGCACCAGCAAGGCACGCCCCGAAACCGGTTGCGGCCTGAGTAGCCGCGCGACCAAAAGGGGCAATGGCAGCGCCAACAACACCCAGGGATCGGCCAGTTCAAACAAGGCGCGCGACCTCCGCCTCCAGAGCCTTCAGGTCAACGCCACCCTCGCGCCGATAAAGTTCCCCCCGGATCGCGGCATATCGGTCAGGCGCATGCGCCCGCAGCAGATGCAAAAGGGCGACCCGCCACTCAGCCTCGGGCTTGTCACTGAGCGCTGCCATTCGGTCCTGCGCCGTCACAGCGGGCGCGTCTGTGCGGCGATTGCTGAGCAGGCGTAGAAGACCGACAATCAGCACTGCGCCAAGCCCCGCCAGCCCAGCGGCGACGGCCAGTTCGGCCATCACACCGCCCGGAGCCTCGGGCGGCAGGTGGATGTCGCGCAAGCTAGCCAGCATCGCCGCTTCTGACAGAGCGGTGTCTTTCATGCCGCCTGCCTCGTGGGAAAGGCGGCCGAGATTCGGCGCGCGAGCTCTTCGACACTGTCACTTGCATTCAAAACCAACGCGTTGCGCTCCGCGATCGGCTGATACATGTCGTCCTCTGCAGCATCCGTCTGCGCCAAATAGACCCGTCTTTGACGGCCATCCGACAGCCGGATTGGGTACCAGCCGCGCGGCATTTCATGGGTCTTTGCCTCGGTCATCAGGACCAGTCGCGGGCTGCGGCGATGGGCCAGCCGATCCAGCCTGTCTGGCAGGCCGGGACCGAGGGCGTCGAACCCAGAAGCGATGATAATCTCGGCACCGGTGGGGGCAAGCCGTTCGGCGCGAGTCAGCGCTCGGTCCAGCGTCAGAGCCTCATCCCGCCCGGCCAGTACAGCCTCAAGCCCGTCGCGATGGGCCTGAACCAGCCCGCCGATCACGTCCAACATACCGCGCGTGCGCCCGCGTGGTGGTACGATCACGGAAGCATCCGGCGTGATCGCCAGCAGCGCCACGCGCCCGCCGCTTTCCACAAGATGCCAGCCGATCATCACCAACGCCTCGGCGGCGGCAACGGACAAAAACGCTCGACGCAGGCCCCAGAACATCGATGCCCGGAAATCCGCAACCAGCAGGCTGACCCGGTCGCGTTCTTCTTGAAACTGCCGCACGTGCAGTCGCCCGGTGCGCGCCGTGGTGCCGCGATTCAGATGACGGATGTCATCGCCAGCCACATATTCGCGCACATCCACAACCTCGATCCCCTGACCGCGACGTCGGGTGACGAAGCCGCCCGGCAAGGCGGCCATGGGCGGGGCGGCGTAAGACGATAGCGCCACGCGCCTTAGGGCGATCAACGGACCCGAGCTTAGGCTGACACCCGCATCTGTCAGCGCCTCGCTCACAGCGGCTCGACCATCTTGAGGATATCGGCGACCACTTCGCGTGGCTTGCGCCCATCTGCCACAGCCCGCCATGTCAGCACCATCCGATGCGCCAGAGCGTCAGGAGCAACCGCTGCGACATCCTCCGGCAAGGCAAAATCGCGCCCCCGCAGGAAGGCGCGCGCGCGCGCCGCCGAGGCCAGCGCCAGCGAGCCGCGCGGCGAGACCGCGTGTTCCACATCCCCGGCCAGATCGCCCTCGCGCGTGGCGCTCACCAGCCGTACGATGTAATCCCGCAATTCAGGTGCCAGATGCACCGCTCGTGCCTGCGCCCGCGCACTGTCCAGATCCGCCAGCGTCATCTGCCGCGTGGCGGGCGGGCGGTCTTCGGTCTCGGCGATCACCAGATCAAGGATCTGGCGTTCGGTCACAGGGTTGGGCAGGCGCAGCACCACATGCAGCAGGAAGCGGTCAAGCTGCGCCTCGGGCAGCGGAAAGGTGCCGTCATGTTCGATCGGGTTCTGGGTGGCCACCACCAGGAACGGATCGGGCAGCTTATGAGTTTCGTTTCCAGCGGTTACCTGATGTTCGGCCATCGCCTCGAGCAGCGCCGACTGCACCTTTGGTGGCGCGCGGTTGATCTCGTCGACCAGAACCAGATTGTGAAACACCGGGCCAGGCACAAATTCGAACGTACCGTCCTGTGGGTGATAGACTGGCGTGCCGGTCAGGTCCGAGGGCATCAGATCGGGCGTGCACTGAATGCGTGCGAAACTGCCCTCAACCGCGTTTGACAGCCATTTGACCGCCCGCGTCTTTGCCAGGCCAGGCGGCCCCTCGACCAGCAGATGCCCGCCTTCCAGCAGCGCGATCAGCAGGCATTCCACCAGATGTTCATGCCCCACAAGACCTTGCGAAAGATAGGCCGACAAATCCCCCATGCCACTTGGCGGGGTGTCGGGTCTGGTGTCCATGTCGCCTCCCTGCGGCTTTCTCAGACCACATTATCCGGGGTCAGGCTAACCGGAGTCCCCGTGCCGTCAAACACAGCTTAAGGTATTACCCCGCAGTCATGGCCAGCTAAGTGCAGCCACCATCCATTAGCCCGGCAAACCGGGGGTCGACTAGCGTTTCGTCGGTTAGCGCCCGCAGTTGATCATATTGCGCATCGATATAGTCGATGAACCCGGGATCGACCGTCTGATCCACCGGTGCCCGCCCCACCGCATGCATCATGAAGACGTCAAAGGCGCAGAGACCACCGGGGTTCGACGTCAGCAGCGCGTGCATAAAGGCATGGGACTCCCAGGGCAGCCGCTGCATGTTCACAGGCGTTTCCTGCAGTTTCGACAGAAATCCGGCCCGCCGGTCATAGAGCAGGATATCCATGCCGAAGGTGAAGGACTGAAACAGCTCTTCGATCAGGATCGATTTGTAGAATGCCGCCTCCAGCATATCTGGATGTGCATGAGCTGGCTGCTTGACCATGATGTGGGTGCCCTGCCCGCGCCGACCGAAAAAGATCTGCGCCATACCAGGCGATGACGCGATGTAGGTCCGGCCAGAGGGCAACCCGAGCTGGTGAACCTCGTTCAGCCATTGCAGATCTGACGACAGCGCCTGGTTCGGTGGATGCCCGGAATAAAGCCGCAGGATCACCGTACGACCCGAACCGCAATCCCGCGCGGTGGGACCGGCATAACGCATCGGGGCGGGATACCCGAAACTGTGCTTCAGCAACGTTCGAAACGCATCAATCACCGCAACGGATTGTCGGTGCGGCCTTTCGCCAACCAGGCAGAGCGACGCCCCTGCCAGATCGCGCCGGTTGATATGCACCGGGATCGCCATATCGCGCCCCACCATCGTGACCCGCAGCTCATAGTTCCAGCCGCGCCGGGCAAGATCCAGATAAGTGCCCTTGTCGGCCTGTGCAGTGCCCGCAAACATGACGCCCATGAGCAATTGGGTGATGATCCGCAGCATCCATATTCTCCTGCTGCAAGAGCCTAGCGCTCTGATGTCAGAGCGTCCACTTTCTCGCGCGGTGGTGCCGTTCATGTCAGAGGCTGTTCCAAAAGTAGTTGAGTGATATCACGTGTTTATGATTCATTGGTTTTGAAAGAAACTGGAGGATCCCATGACGTGGACAGACATCACCCGCGCGGAGCATAGGCGTAAAACGGGCTTTTATCCAAGCGATTTAACTATGGAGGAATGGGCGCTTGTTCGGCCCCTGTTACCTGCCGCGAAGCGAGGTGGTCGCCCTCGCAAGACGAATCCGCGCCGTGTTGTGAACGCGATTATGTATATGGCGACCACGGGATGTCAGTGGCGCATGATCCCGCGGGATTTCCCGGCGGTCTCGACTGTGCAGAACTGTTTTTACGACTGGCGCGACAACGGTCTGTTACACCGGATCAACCATCTGTCAATGATGGCGGCGCGCGAATTGTCGGGCCGTGAGGCGAGCCCCACTGCGGGCGTTATTGACAGCCAGAGCGTAAAAACAACGGAAAGCGGCGGCATTTCAGGCTTTGATGCGGGCAAAAAGATCAAAGGGCGCAAGCGTCACATCGTGACAGACACGCAAGGTTTCCTGTTGCCGATCCTTGTTCACGCCGCCGATATACAGGATCGGGATGGTGCTGTGGATGTTCTCAAAGCACTGCGCATCCGCTTCCCGCGGCTGGGGCACATCTTTGCGGACGCAGGATATGCAGGGCCAAAGCTTCGGGATGCTTTGGCCCTGCAGGGAAAATGGACATTGGAGATTGTCAAGCGCCCTGACAAAGCCGAGGGGTTCGTTCTTCCACCACGAAGATGGGGTGTCGAGCGAACATTCGCGTGGCCGGGACGTTGCCGTCGTTTGGCAAAAGATCGGGAGGCAACCGTTGAAAGTTCCGTAGCATGGGTTTTGGTTGCCGGTATTCGTCTCTTGACAAGGCGGATAGCAAGGCATTCTGTTCAAACATAAACTTTGACTCAGTTTACAAATTGTGTGCGTTCACTGTATGTTCCTTTTGCAATCAGAGGGAAGTATCACCATGGATCATAAGCAATTTCAGGAATGGCTGTCCTGGATAGACGAACCCAGCCCGGCGCAGCGGCATCAGGCCGAAGCCGGGCTTTCGGGGGGATCAGAGGCATCTGCTTCACTGGCTGCGATAGAAGGCAGTGTGGATGAAGATCGCCGGTGCCCGCATTGCGGCACCCCGGGAGCGATATCGCGCGGCAAGGCACGGGGCCTGCGGCGATACCGGTGCAAGGGGTGCAGGAAGACATTCAACGCGGCGACCGGCACCCCCTTGTCGGGCCTGCACCGCAAGGACAGGTGGCTTGCCTTTGGATCCTGTCTTGCCGATGGGCTGACGGTTCGTGCTTCAGCGGAACGTTGCGGGTTTGCCATCAATACCGCCTTCCGTTGGCGGCACCGCTTTCTCACCGCAAAAGACCCGGAAACACGCAGGCTCACGGGCATTGTGGAAGCTGATGAAACCTGTGTTCTGCAAAGCCAAAAGGGCGAACGAAACCTTGCGCGCAAGGCGCGCCGCAGGGGAGGCAAGGCCGGCAAACGGGGCCTGTCGGATGAGCAGGTTCCGGTCCTGGTTGCCGCTGACCGCAGCGGGGCGACAGTCAGTGTGGTTCTGCCTGCGGTCAATGTCGATACGCTGCGGTCTGCTATCGAACCGGTCGTGGACGCGGATATCGTTTTGGTAACCGACGGACACCGCGCCTGTCCGCCTTGCGCCGCAGCACCGGGGCTGCGCCACGAAGCCCTGAACCTGTCAGGTGGGGAGCGGGTACGGGATGCCTTTCACATTCAGACGGTCAACAGCCGACACAGCCGGTTGAAGGATTTCCTGCGCCGCTGCCGGGGCGTCGCTACCAGGTATCTGGACAACTACCTGCGATGGTTTCAGCGTATCGAACTGGAGAACGCCTCGCCCCGCACTTGCCTCGCAACCGCAATCACAGGTCAATGCATACGATTTGTAAACTGAGCCTAAACTTTTGAGTCAGACTCTCAGAGATCGCGCATCGCCCGCGCCACCGCAATCCGTTTTGGCCGATCGCTGCGAGCATGGAGAAAGCTGATGATGATAACCTGGTTCTTATCTTCGATGTACAGCACGAAATGTTCCCCGACCCGAGAATAGCGTAGGCATGGTCCCGCATCCTCATTTGTCAGAACAGGGCAATCCTGCCTGAGAGCGGTGCCTGGGGTCTGATGCCGGAGGGGGCAGGATTCCACGCTAAGAGCCTGTTTTGATCCCTATGCGCTGCAAGGTCCTATAGATTGTTGGCCTTGAAACTGAGAAGAGTTCGGCGAGATCACTGATGGAGTATTCACCGGTGGCGTGCATGCGGCATAATTCGCGCTGTTGCTTGTCCGAAAGCTTGGGCTGTTTGCCGCGCAATTTTCCTTTGGCGCGAGCGATGGCCATACCTTCGCGGGTCCGCATTTTTATCAGATCGGATTCAAACTCGGCAAAGGTCGCAAGGATGTTGAAGAACATCTTTCCCATCGGGTCAGAGGGATCGTACACGGAGGCACCAAGGGCGAGCTGGACGCCCTTCGCTTCGAGCTGATCCGCAATGGTGCGCGCATCCGGGACGGAACGGGCCAATCGGTCCAGTTTAGGCACGATAAAGGTATCCCCCTCTCGAACAGCGGCCAAAGCCTGATCGAGGCCTGGCCGAGCGCGGTTGGTTCCAGTCAATCCGTGGTCGGTGTAGATGCGCGCCGGGGTCACACCGAGATTTTCCAGTGCCAACTTTTGCGCAGTGAGGTCCTGTTCATCAGTGGAACAGCGTGCGTAGCCGATGAGAGTGTTTTTCATGGACGCACTGTACGAATAAGGCCCCTTCATTGCAATTTTTATCGTACCATCTATATGAGACGCTGAAAGCAGCGATTTCATGCGGGGTGGATTTCCGCCTCTGATCGACCGTTGAACGGTCCCTGTCAACGGCGGAGTAAAATCCGGCCACTGGGGCGGAGCAAAAGTCGGCCAGTTTGTGGAGTGCGCCTTGGGGCGTGTGGCCACCAATCAGCAAGCACGTTCCAAGGCGCATTGGCCGTCAGGCCGATTGTTCAGTTGTCAGGTTGAAGGGTTGGCAATACGTGCGCGGCTCTGATTGAGGCGGTAGCTTTCGCCGTTCATCTCGAGGATGTTGACGTGATGTGTCAGCCGGTCCGGGAGCGCGCCGGTCAAGCGTTCGGTGCCGAATGTCTCGGTCCATTCCTCGAAGGGCAGGTTCGATGTGATCAGGGTTGAGCCACGCTCGCAGCGCTGAGAGATCAGCTCGAACAGAAGCTCGGCGCCGGTTTTGCTCAAGGGGACGAAGCCCGGCTCGTCGATGATCAGCAGTTTGACCTTGGCCAGTTTGCGCTGAAGCTGCCGGAGGCGTTTCTCGTCGCGGGCCTCCATCATCCCGTGCACGAGAGCTGCGGCGGTTACGAAGGCGACAGGCAACCCTTTCTGGCAGGCGGTCAGCCCCAACCCGAGAGCGACATGGGTTTTGCCGGTTCCCGACGGGCCGAGCGCGATGACGTTCTCCCTGCGCTCGATCCATTCACAGCGCGCCAGTTCCAGCACCATCATCTTGTTCAGACCGGGGATGGCCGTAAAGTCGAAGCTGTCGAGGCTTTTGACGGTTGGAAACTTTGCCGCCTTGATCCGGCGCTCGACCATGCGCCTCTCCCGATCGATTGGTTCCAGCTCGGTCAGCCGGGCTGGATAGCGCACATGATCCAGGCCTTCCGCCGCACAAATGCGCGCTTGCTTGTCATGCTCGCGCAGGAAGGTGGGCAGGCGCAGAGTCTTGAGGTGGTGTGTCAGCGGCAGTTCGGGTGCATCCGTCATGCGTCACCTCCTGACAGAAGGCTCATACAGGAAGAAGCCGAGGTGGTGGCGATGTTGGTTCCGGGCAGGAACGGATAGACATCCAAATCCAACCTCGGGGGCCTTCGCTCGACGCGGCACAGGACGAGGTGCTTGATCGCATCGAAGCTGACCGCCCCCATTCGCAGGGCGTCTTTGACGGCAAGATGCAGCACCTCCAGCTCGAACCGTTCCGACAGGCGCAGGACCTGGACATACTCCCTTTTGCCCGCCTTGCCCTGCCGGGCTTCCAGCAAGCGCCGGAGCGTGGCGAAGGCGTCAGGCAGTTCCCAACCCTGCAAGGGCGCAGCCTGATCGAAGGACATGATCCTGCGCTCGATCAGCGGCAGGTAATGCAGCGGGTCGAACACCATGTCACCGCTGTCATAAGAGCGGGGATGATCGGCGATCACCTCAGTGGCGCAACCGATAACGACGCGGATCACGAAGCCCTTGATCCAGACCGCGCGGTGGCCATATGCGACCGGTACCGAGTAGTCGTTACCGCGATACCGCAGCACCGATGTCGATGTGACCTGGCCACTTTGCAACTCACAGGCCTCGAAGGGTGCGCCGGGCAAATCCTGCATTGCCGCCGGATCGGCTTGCAGCCGTTCGCCGATGCTGGCCTTGTGTCCGCGCAGGACATCGTCCTGCCGTTTGCGGCATTGCTCTTCCAGGTGAGCGTTGAACGCATCCCGGTCCGGAAAGGACGGGATCGGCACCATGAAGTCGCGCCGCCCGTAGCCGACCAACCCCTCGACCGCTCCCTTGTCGTTCCCCTTGCCGGGACGGCCGTAGCGATCCCGGACCACATAATGCGACAGCATTGCGCTGAACCGTTGGGTTCTGTAAAACGCGGAGCAATATTGGGCCACAGAAGCGGCTGCATATCGCAGTTGTAGCGGAGTAAAAGTCCGCCAGTTTGTGCCCTTCGTTTATTCGGAGGGCGGGAGATGTATTCTGTGGATATTTATAGTCGTGTGCGCCGTGCTTGTTTGAAGGACGGTATGTCTGGCCGAGAAGCGGCGCGGTTTTTCAACATGGCGTAATCAGGATCAGCACTCAGTTACCCCTGTTATTCTGGATGCACATGCAATTGAAAAGGAGACTGACCAATGGAATATTTTGCTGGTTTGGATGTGTCCATGGAAGAGACGCATATCTGCATTCTGGATCGTGAAGGGGCCCTTATTCGTGAAGGAAAAGCGAGCTCAACACCAAAAGCGATCGCTGACTTCCTCGCTTCTGGACCACCATGTGCCAAAGTTGTATTTGAAACGGGACGGATGGCACCAATGCTTTACCATGGGCTGACGGAGCTTGGTGTCCCGGTTGTTTGCATCGAGAGCAGGCAAGCATATCAGGCCCTTAAATCTCTGGCCGGCCACAAGACGGACCGCAATGATGCCCGCGGTTTGGCACACCTGGCGCGGACGGGATTCTACAAGCCGACCCATGTCAAATCACTGTCAGCGCACGCAATCCGGTCGCTGATCGCAGCCCGCAAGAAGCTGGTCGGACAGCGTGTGACGCTCGACAATCAGATCCGCGGTCTGGTCGTCGTCTTCGGCGTGCGGCTGCCACGAGCTTTGTCTCCGGCATTCAAAAACGCGGCGCTAAAAGTTAGCGATGGAGTGCCTGGCCTCCATGCCGCAATTTGCGGACTGTTCGCAGCACGCGAAGCAATCCTCGCGGCGGTTGCAGCCATTGATGGCGACATCAAAAAGATGACCCGCAAATCCGAAGTCTGCCAGCGCCTTATGACGGTACCAGGGGTCGGTCCGATCACAGCATTGGCCTTTGCCGCAGCAATTGATGATCCGTCGCGTTTCAGGAAATCGCGTGATGTGGGGGCGTATCTTGGACTGGTGCCGCGACGGCATCAATCTGGTGAAATCGACTACACGGGCAGCATCTCAAAGCGGGGCGACGTGCGCGTCAGAACGCTTCTCTATGAGGCCGCCAATGTGATGCTGACGCGGTATGCCGCTCCGCTCAAATTGAAGACATGGGCCCTCGCAATCGGTGCGCGCTCAACGATGAGAAAGGCCCGAGTGGCTCTGGCGCGTCGTCTGGCAATCATACTTCATGCCATTATGCGAGACAAAACTGACTTCCAGTCCGCGTAAGGCTTACGAGGCGACAACGAGGATTCCTAAATCAAAGTTCCCATCTGGGACGATGCCCGAGGGAGGGCGTGAGACACGGCGCCGATTCTGTAGCAACAGCCAAGACCAACGGTATGATTGCGGTTTCAACATTGCCGACCCACACCCAGCCAACCCCATCATGAACCTCAGAGTTCGAAGAGAACAAAGGCAACCTCTGACATCAAAAGCAGGAAACTCAGGAAACACGCATTGACAGATTAGAGAACGCATTGACAGATTAGAGAACAAAGATCGTAAGACGATCGCGAAGATGCTGCGCCATGAACTTCCGCCTGGGTATCGTCGGTCGGAAGCGCCTCGGCGGCCAACGCTTGATGGTTATGTTGGTGTGGTCGATGAGATACTGCGCACAGACAAAGCCCTGATCAAAAAGCAGCGACACACGGCCAAGCGCATCTTTGAACGGCTGCGCGATGAGCATGGATATGCCGGCAGCCTGACCACGGTGACCTATTACGTGCGCGAGCAAAAACGGCGCACCAAAGAGGTGTTTGTGCCGTTGTCGCATCGGCCGGGCCATGCGCAGGTTGATTTTGGTGAGACGCTGGGCGTGATCGGTGGCGTGGAATGCAAGATCCACTTCTTCGTGATGAGCTTGCCACATTCTGATGCGGTGTTTGTGAAGGGATATCCAGCTGAGACAACCGAGGCGTTTTGCGATGGCCATGTGTCCGCCTTTGCATTCTTTGGCGGCATTCCGCAATCCATTCTCTACGACAATACCAAGATCGCCGTGGCTCGGATACTCGGGGATAAGACGCGCATCCGCACACGTCGGTTTACGGAACTGCAGTCGCATTACTTGTTTGATGACAAGTTTGGCAGACCCGCGCGAGGGAACGATAAAGGCAACGTTGAGGGCATGGTTGGATACACCCGCCGCAACTTCATGGTTCCCGCACCTCGCTATGACAGCTTTGATGATCTGAACGCACATTTGGAAGAGAAGTGTTTAGCACGTCAGGACGATACGTTGCGGGGTCACACCCAAACCATAGGCGCACGCCTGATGTCGGATTTGGATGCTCTGATGGGATTGCCCGTCGCAGAATATGAAGCCTGCGATCACGTCAGCACGCGTGCAACGTCGATCTCAATGGTGCGCTATCGCAGCAATGATTACTCGGTGCCAGTAGCCTATGCGCACCACGATGTTCATGTGCGTGGGTTTGTGCATGAGGTTATCATCGGCTGCGGCAATGAGATTATTGCGCGGCACAAACGATCCTACACATCAGCGGATATGGTCTTTGACCCATTGCACTTTTTGCCCCTGCTTGAACAAAAGGTGGGTGCCCTGGATCAGGCCGCGCCTTTGCAGGGTTGGCATTTGCCAGATGTATTTGCCACGCTGCACCGACTGCTTGAAGCCAGAATGGGTAAGCCGGGCAAGCGAGAATACGTTCAAGTCTTGCGCCTTTTGGAGACCTTCGAAATGGATGTTGTGCAAGGCGCAATCCAGCAGGCAATAGATATGGGTGCAATTGGCTATGACGCCGTAAAACACCTTGTACTGTGTCGGGTTGAGAAGCGGCCACCACGATTGGATTTGGACTTCTATCCATACTTGCCCAAGGCCAATGTCGGCACAACACGCCCATCCAGTTACATGAGCTTGATGGGAAGGACCGCGGCATGACCGAAGCCCCTCGGATTCTTCTACGGCATCATCTTAAACAACTGCGACTGCCAACGTTCCAAGGCGAGTATGCCAAACAGGCGCAGCTCTGTGCTGCAGAGAACAAAGATCACATCCACTATCTGGCGCGGCTGTGTGAGATGGAATTGATCGACCGCGAACGCCGGATGATTGAACGGCGCATCAAAGCGGCGAAGTTCCCCAGCACCAAGAGCTTGGATAGCTTTGACTTCAAGATCATGCCAAGCTTGAACAAGCCCCTGACGATGGATCTGGCACGATGCGATTACGTTAATCGCAGGGAGAACATCATCGCGCTCGGCCCGTCAGGCACGGGCAAGACACACATCGCCCTGGGACTTGGGCTGGCTGCATGTCAAAGAGGACTGAAGGTGCGCTTCACAACGGCTGCGGCATTAGTCCATGATCTGATCGAGGCTCAAGATGAGCGGAGATTGCAGCGCCTTCAAAAGCAACTGACCAGCCAGAACCTGTTGATCATTGATGAACTGGGCTTCGTACCGCTCAGCAAATCTGGCGCAGAGCTGCTCTTCGAGGTCATATCCCAATGCTATGAACGCGGCTCCATCATCATAACCTCGAACCTGCCCTTCGATGAATGGACTGAAGTCTTTGGCTCTGAGCGGCTGACCGGTGCGCTACTCGATCGTTTAACCCATCACGTCCACATCCTCGAGATGAATGGCGAAAGCTATCGGCTCAAACACAGTCGCAACAACCGAAAATAACCAGCCCGCAATCACAGTCAGAATAATGCTGGCCTTATGGCCAGCATGCGCTTTGGCACGCTTCAGCTTTGTGACGAGCACGCGTGCAAAAGCGCCACAAAACATCAACCGAAGTGGCCCATTTTTACGCCGCGACATGGACCCATTTTACTCTGCGATTGACATGCCGGTCCCGGCCAGATCGCCATGAGTGGCGCACAGGCTCCTGTGATGCGGGACGGGCAAACCGCGCAGCATGTCGCGCTGGCGGCGAAGGCGCTGATGGGGAGCGATCCCACAGGCACAATGACCATCGCGGATGCGGTGCGTCAGGTGACAGAGGGAGGTCGCTGAAATGGCCGGACATTCACCTGTTGCAACGGTCTCTTTCAAGGCGTTCGGTGATGTGGCCGCGCGCCGCATCGTGCGGCTGAGAACCTCGAAGGGCGGGGAAGCGGTCCAGGCGGACGCGGACTCCGCCAGAACAGCGGGAGAGCGGCCCATAGGCATTTCCGGTGAGGTGGCCACCGGGGCCGGGCAGATCCTGGATGTGCATATTGCGGGCATCGCCGACCTTGAGGCCGGGGGCGCTGTCATGCGCGGCACGGCGCTGAAACCCGATGCCGAGGGCAAGGCGACAGCCACCGACACCACCGGTGATTGTGTGGTGGGCATTGCTCTGGAGGCCGCCACGGCTGCCGGTGACATCATTCCCGTGCTGCTGTCGCAGCATCGCATGTAAGGAAGGCCTGACAGATGGCAGACAACATTATTTCCACGTACCCTGTGGACTTCGAGCGCACCGCGACCGCGGTGGGCTATGGCAATGACAGCTGTATCGCCGATATGGTCCTGCCCCGGGTCGATGTGGGGCGCAAGGAATACCGCTATACCGAATACCCGCTGGCCGAGAGCTTCAGCGTTCCCGAAACGCGTGTCGGTCGGCGCGGGACGCCCGTTATGGTGCATTTTTCGGCGGAGGAGAAATCAGGCGCCTGTCAGGATTACTCGCTTGAGGATCTGATCCCCGACGATGATGTGCGCAACGCGCCGCCCACAACGGTTGATCCGATAGATCGCTCCACAATGATGCTGACCGATCTGCTGATGATCGATCGTGAAAAGCGCGTGGCGGATCTGGTGTTCGACGCCGCAAAATACGGCGCGGACAACAAAGTCACACTGGCGGGCAATGATCAGTGGTCCGCCAGTCATGACGACAGTGATCCCGTGGCCGATATTGTCGATGCGGTCGAGAGCATGATCGTCAAGCCAACACATTTCTGCATGGGTTCGGAGGTCTGGAAGGATCTGCGCACGCACCCGGCGATCCTGAAATCGGTCAACCGCAATGAAGGGGATCGCGGCATCGCCTCGCGGATGATGGTCGAGGATCTGCTGGAGGTGAAAATTGTTGTTGGCCAGGCCTGGATCAATGCGGCCCGCCCCGGTCGGGAGGCAAGCCTGAAACGCGTGTGGGGCAAGAACGCACTCCTTTACCGTGCCGATCCCAATGCAGCGCCCAATGGCCCGCCCACATTGGGGATCACAGCCTCTTATCGTGGGCGCGAGGTGTATTCCGTCTTTGACCCTGCGCGCGGCGCGCGCGGCGGGCATCGCCTGCGGGTTGTTGACACCTGCGATGAGCGGATCATTGCCGCCAGGGCGGGATACCTGTTCAAAAACGCAGTGGCGTAGGGAGGGCGTAATGGTCGAAACAGTCAAGGCAGCCGAACCGGCTCCTGCAGCCAAAGCGGCCGAACCGGCCCCTGCATGTGTCGCGATCAATCCGGTTCAATATGCGCGCAAGCGCTATATGCCGGGCGATCCGCTGGATCTTCCGCAGGACGTACTGGCCGCGCTGGTTGCGTCGGGGGACGCAAAGGTTCCGTACGCCGGTCCTGTGGCTGCGGGTCCGGATACTGAAGACACCCCGGACGGGGTCGCCTGAGCCATGGCCTATGCGACCCGCGATGATCTTGAAGCCCGCTATGGTTCGGAAGAGATTGCGCGTCTGTTGTGTGATGATGCAGAGGATGATGCAGAGGATGCCGCTGCACGTCTGGCGGCATGTCAATCGCAGAGTAAAATGGGTCCATGTCGCGGCGTAAAAATGGGCCACTTCGGTTGATGTTTTGTGGCGCTTTTGCACGCGTGCTCGTCACAAAGCTGAAGCGTGCCAAAGCGCATGCTGGCCATAAGGCCAGCATTATTCTGACTGTGATTGCGGGCTGGTTATTTTCGGTTGTTGCGACTGTGTTTGAGCCGATAGCTTTCGCCATTCATCTCGAGGATGTGGACGTGATGGGTTAAACGATCGAGTAGCGCACCGGTCAGCCGCTCAGAGCCAAAGACTTCAGTCCATTCATCGAAGGGCAGGTTCGAGGTTATGATGATGGAGCCGCGTTCATAGCATTGGGATATGACCTCGAAGAGCAGCTCTGCGCCAGATTTGCTGAGCGGTACGAAGCCCAGTTCATCAATGATCAACAGGTTCTGGCTGGTCAGTTGCTTTTGAAGGCGCTGCAATCTCCGCTCATCTTGAGCCTCGATCAGATCATGGACTAATGCCGCAGCCGTTGTGAAGCGCACCTTCAGTCCTCTTTGACATGCAGCCAGCCCAAGTCCCAGGGCGATGTGTGTCTTGCCCGTGCCTGACGGGCCGAGCGCGATGATGTTCTCCCTGCGATTAACGTAATCGCATCGTGCCAGATCCATCGTCAGGGGCTTGTTCAAGCTTGGCATGATCTTGAAGTCAAAGCTATCCAAGCTCTTGGTGCTGGGGAACTTCGCCGCTTTGATGCGCCGTTCAATCATCCGGCGTTCGCGGTCGATCAATTCCATCTCACACAGCCGCGCCAGATAGTGGATGTGATCTTTGTTCTCTGCAGCACAGAGCTGCGCCTGTTTGGCATACTCGCCTTGGAACGTTGGCAGTCGCAGTTGTTTAAGATGATGCCGTAGAAGAATCCGAGGGGCTTCGGTCATGCCGCGGTCCTTCCCATCAAGCTCATGTAACTGGATGGGCGTGTTGTGCCGACATTGGCCTTGGGCAAGTATGGATAGAAGTCCAAATCCAATCGTGGTGGCCGCTTCTCAACCCGACACAGTACAAGGTGTTTTACGGCGTCATAGCCAATTGCACCCATATCTATTGCCTGCTGGATTGCGCCTTGCACAACATCCATTTCGAAGGTCTCCAAAAGGCGCAAGACTTGAACGTATTCTCGCTTGCCCGGCTTACCCATTCTGGCTTCAAGCAGTCGGTGCAGCGTGGCAAATACATCTGGCAAATGCCAACCCTGCAAAGGCGCGGCCTGATCCAGGGCACCCACCTTTTGTTCAAGCAGGGGCAAAAAGTGCAATGGGTCAAAGACCATATCCGCTGATGTGTAGGATCGTTTGTGCCGCGCAATAATCTCATTGCCGCAGCCGATGATAACCTCATGCACAAACCCACGCACATGAACATCGTGGTGCGCATAGGCTACTGGCACCGAGTAATCATTGCTGCGATAGCGCACCATTGAGATCGACGTTGCACGCGTGCTGACGTGATCGCAGGCTTCATATTCTGCGACGGGCAATCCCATCAGAGCATCCAAATCCGACATCAGGCGTGCGCCTATGGTTTGGGTGTGACCCCGCAACGTATCGTCCTGACGTGCTAAACACTTCTCTTCCAAATGTGCGTTCAGATCATCAAAGCTGTCATAGCGAGGTGCGGGAACCATGAAGTTGCGGCGGGTGTATCCAACCATGCCCTCAACGTTGCCTTTATCGTTCCCTCGCGCGGGTCTGCCAAACTTGTCATCAAACAAGTAATGCGACTGCAGTTCCGTAAACCGACGTGTGCGGATGCGCGTCTTATCCCCGAGTATCCGAGCCACGGCGATCTTGGTATTGTCGTAGAGAATGGATTGCGGAATGCCGCCAAAGAATGCAAAGGCGGACACATGGCCATCGCAAAACGCCTCGGTTGTCTCAGCTGGATATCCCTTCACAAACACCGCATCAGAATGTGGCAAGCTCATCACGAAGAAGTGGATCTTGCATTCCACGCCACCGATCACGCCCAGCGTCTCACCAAAATCAACCTGCGCATGGCCCGGCCGATGCGACAACGGCACAAACACCTCTTTGGTGCGCCGTTTTTGCTCGCGCACGTAATAGGTCACCGTGGTCAGGCTGCCGGCATATCCATGCTCATCGCGCAGCCGTTCAAAGATGCGCTTGGCCGTGTGTCGCTGCTTTTTGATCAGGGCTTTGTCTGTGCGCAGTATCTCATCGACCACACCAACATAACCATCAAGCGTTGGCCGCCGAGGCGCTTCCGACCGACGATACCCAGGCGGAAGTTCATGGCGCAGCATCTTCGCGATCGTCTTACGATCTTTGTTCTCTAATCTGTCAATGCGTTCTCTAATCTGTCAATGCGTGTTTCCTGAGTTTCCTGCTTTTGATGTCAGAGGTTGCCTTTGTTCTCTTCGAACTCTGAGGTTCATGATGGGGTTGGCTGGGTGTGGGTCGGCAATGTTGAAACCGCAATCATACCGTTGGTCTTGGCTGTTGCTACAGAATCGGCGCCGTGTCTCACGCCCTCCCTCGGGCATCGTCCCAGATGGGAACTTTGATTTAGGAATCCTCGTTGTCGCCTCGTAAGCCTTACGCGGACTGGAAGTCAGTTTTGTCTCGCATAATGGCATGAAGTATGATTGCCAGACGACGCGCCAGAGCCACTCGGGCCTTTCTCATCGTTGAGCGCGCACCGATTGCGAGGGCCCATGTCTTCAATTTGAGCGGAGCGGCATACCGCGTCAGCATCACATTGGCGGCCTCATAGAGAAGCGTTCTGACGCGCACGTCGCCCCGCTTTGAGATGCTGCCCGTGTAGTCGATTTCACCAGATTGATGCCGTCGCGGCACCAGTCCAAGATACGCCCCCACATCACGCGATTTCCTGAAACGCGACGGATCATCAATTGCTGCGGCAAAGGCCAATGCTGTGATCGGACCGACCCCTGGTACCGTCATAAGGCGCTGGCAGACTTCGGATTTGCGGGTCATCTTTTTGATGTCGCCATCAATGGCTGCAACCGCCGCGAGGATTGCTTCGCGTGCTGCGAACAGTCCGCAAATTGCGGCATGGAGGCCAGGCACTCCATCGCTAACTTTTAGCGCCGCGTTTTTGAATGCCGGAGACAAAGCTCGTGGCAGCCGCACGCCGAAGACGACGACCAGACCGCGGATCTGATTGTCGAGCGTCACACGCTGTCCGACCAGCTTCTTGCGGGCTGCGATCAGCGACCGGATTGCGTGCGCTGACAGTGATTTGACATGGGTCGGCTTGTAGAATCCCGTCCGCGCCAGGTGTGCCAAACCGCGGGCATCATTGCGGTCCGTCTTGTGGCCGGCCAGAGATTTAAGGGCCTGATATGCTTGCCTGCTCTCGATGCAAACAACCGGGACACCAAGCTCCGTCAGCCCATGGTAAAGCATTGGTGCCATCCGTCCCGTTTCAAATACAACTTTGGCACATGGTGGTCCAGAAGCGAGGAAGTCAGCGATCGCTTTTGGTGTTGAGCTCGCTTTTCCTTCACGAATAAGGGCCCCTTCACGATCCAGAATGCAGATATGCGTCTCTTCCATGGACACATCCAAACCAGCAAAATATTCCATTGGTCAGTCTCCTTTTCAATTGCATGTGCATCCAGAATAACAGGGGTAACTGAGTGCTGATCCTGATTACGCCATGTTGAAAAACCGCGCCGCTTCTCGGCCAGACATACCGTCCTTCAAACAAGCACGGCGCACACGACTATAAATATCCACAGAATACATCTCCCGCCCTCCGAATAAACGAAGGGCACAAACTGGCGGACTTTTACTCCGCTACAACTGCGATATGCAGCCGCTTCTGTGGCCCAATATTGCTCCGCGTTTTACATGACAAAATCTCAGCCCAATGTTAATTCAATCTGAATATACCAAAATCCTTACGGAAACTTTAGAATTCGTCTGTGAGTTGCTCTAAACTATACAGCCCTTACGTCAAAACCCGAAATTTCCCGTGAGTGACGATGCGGAATCTGTCTGACACTTGGCTTCGGAAGGTCTTCCACTGATCTGGGATGGTTTCGCGAAAGAATTTCAGGATCGCATTCGCAAACTGTTTTTGTGAGGGGTAGTATTGATTGTGCGTCACATGTTGATGCATGACGGCCCATAATCGTTCAATGGGGTTGAGATGTGGGCAATACGGCGGCAACTGGATCAGGTGGATACGGCAGTCTGGCCTTGCGAGGAAAGCCCTGATGTCTGGCCCTTTGTGATAGGCTGCGTTGTCCCGGATGACGTGAATGATGCGCTTGTCGGGGTTGCGAGCCTCGATCTTGGCGAGAAGCTGTACGGCACTGACCCCGTCAACGGTGGTTGGCTCCACAAAGGGCGTGTCGAAGGTTTCAAGGTTGAGCGCACCATGGATATTCACGCGGCCACGTCCTGCCGTGGTGGTGACCGCTGGGTTTGATCCGGCCTTGACCCAGCCGTATGCAGGCTTTGTCTGATATTCCGGGTGGACGGCATCGGCGAAATACACGGCTTCATCCGCTCCAGGCTCGGTCATCAGGCGTTCATACATCGCAATGAACTCGGCCTGCTTGTCGGCCGATGCTACCTTCGGCAAGGGCTTGGGCTTGCGGTACTCGAAGCCCAACCGAGCCAGAAGCTTGATGCAGCCGGAATGTGAATATTCCAGGCAAAATCTAGACGTAATGTGCGATCCAATCTCAACTGTCGAGCGGCAAAAGCGTCCCTCCAGCCAAATGCATAGTGCAGCTTCCTGTGTCGACGTCAAACGTGATTGACCACCTTTCCAGCCGTCGACGGTAAGTGCGTCCCAGCCGCTGTCACGATAGGTTTTGTGCCAGCCAAGAATGGTGTCGTCGTCCAAATATAGAAATTTGGCAATTTGGACGCAGCTCTCACCGTCATCCAGCGGCAAGATCGCATTTGCGCGCCGGGCTATGCCATGATCCTCGCGCTGCCTGCGAACGCAGGCCTCAAGCTCAAGGCGCTCTGTAGAAGAAAGAAAATCAGGCCGGATCATCACCCTACTTGAATCGATCGCCGCTATGACGTCAACCCGTGAAAATTCGGAGGCCCGAGGACTCGGTGTATAAGCATCTTTTTTTGACTTGTCCCACGGTCTTGCCTGTGATTCAGCCTTCGCATATGTGGGAGGAGCACAATGGCGGGAACATCGAAGGTCAGAGCAACGCAGGCAGATCGGGATGCGCTCAAAACCTTGTCCGGGAGTTTGGATCGTGGTGAGGCGGATCGGGCGCGGGCTGTTCTTCTGACGCTGGAAGGCTGGACAGCGGGTCGGATTGCGCAGGCTTTTGGTGTTCGCGAGGATACGGTCCGCCAGTGGCGCAGTGATGTCATGAAGGGCGGGATTGATGCGGTGAGGGCCCGCAGGGCACCCGGTCCGGAGCCGGTAAAGACACAAACCGCTTTGCGTGTGGCCGCGCCACTGTTTGAAGCATCGGCGCAGGATCGCCCCGACTGGACATTGTCACGGCTGGCCGCCGAGGTTGAGCGGTGTGAGGGCATCCCGATCAGTCGCCCGCAACTGTCGAAGGCTCTCAAAAAGGGGGCTTTGTCTGCAAAAGGCCCCGGCATACCCTGAAAGGCCGACAGGATGCGCAGGCCGTGGATCGTGCGGGGGTACGGCTCAGGCTTTTGAAACAACAGGCAAGGGCCGGAGACATCATGCTTCTTTTTGCTGATGAGAGCGAGGCTTTGACACATCCTTATCTGGCCCGTGCGTGGGCGCGTCGCGGCACTGATTTGCGCATTCCCGCGCCTGGTCAGGCATCAAGGATCGCCATAATGGGCGCGCTTGATTATGCCGCGAACCGACTCACCGTCACCACGTCGCGCACCAGGCGTTCAAGTGATTTCATTGACTTGCCGGCTGAACTGGATCGGCTTTTTGCTCCGGCACCGGGCAGGCCGGAGAAGCCTGTTGTACCGGTTCTGGACAACGGACCGGTCCATACCGGCAAGCTGACCCGCACGGCGCTGGAAGAACGTGATCATTGGCTTACCGTTGAATGGCTGCCTGAATATGCTCCCGAGCTCAACGACATCGAACCGGCATGGAAAGCGCTCAAAGCGACCGAACCGGCACACCAGACGTTCAGCGATATCGACGACCTCGAAAACACCATTCACCACAGCGTCAAAAACCGAAATAGCAAGCGCAAGGGCCATCCGTGGGACAAGTCAAGAATCTCTGCTTAGTTGGTTGAGCGCGATGCAATTGGCCAACTTATGTAGTGCGGGGTGAAAATGGTAGTTTTCACTTTCTTTTGCATAACACGGTCTCTTGTCTGCCTGGGTGCAAAGCCATAAACCCCTTGCGAAATAGCATTGCATCGAGGTTCCCCATGCGCCTGTCCCGATACTTCCTGCCGGTTCTCAAGGAAAACCCCTCCGAGGCGCAGATCGTCAGCCACCGGCTGATGCTGCGCGCGGGGATGATCAAGCAATCCAGTGCCGGGATATATTCGTGGCTTCCCATGGGGTTCAAGGTTCTGCGCAAGCTGGAAAACATTGTGCATCAGGAACAACAGCGCGCGGGCCACATCCCGGTGCTGATGCCGACATTGCAGCCTGCCGATCTGTGGCGTGAAAGCGGGCGGTATGATGCCTATGGCGAGGAATTGCTGCGGATTCGTGACCGGCATGATCGTGATATGCTTTACGGGCCGACCAATGAGGAAATGATCACGGATATTTTCCGTGCCCATGTGGGCAGCTACAAGGATTTGCCGCTGACCCTCTATCATATCCAGTGGAAATTCCGGGATGAGATCCGCCCGCGCTTTGGTGTGATGCGAGGGCGCGAGTTCTTCATGAAGGACGGATATAACTTTGATTTGACCAAGGAAGCCGCGCTGCACGCCTATAACCGCCATCTGGTGACCTACCTGCGCACCTATGAACGCATGGGCCTGCAAGCCATCCCGATGCGCGCCGATTCGGGTCCGATTGGTGGCGATGACACCCATGAATTCCTCGTGCTGGCCGAGACGGGTGAATCCGAGGTGTTCTATGACAGCGCCGTCACCGATCTCAGCTTTGGGGATCGTGAAATTGATTATGACAGCGTCGAACAGTGTGCTGGCGTGTTGGAAGAGTTCACCTCGAAATACGCGCGCACCGATGAAACCCATGACGAGGCTGAATTCAACAAACTGCCCGAAGAGCGCCGCCGCGTGGCGCGCGGCATCGAAGTGGGTCAGATTTTCTACTTCGGCACCAAGTATTCCGATGCGATGGGTGCCACTGTGCAAGGCCCTGATGGCAAACCGACGCCGGTCCATATGGGCAGCCACGGTATCGGCGTCAGCCGTCTGGTGGGCGCCATCATCGAGGCCAGTCATGACGACAAGGGCATCATCTGGCCCGAAGGGGTGACGCCGTTCCATGTGGGCATCGTCAATCTCAAGCAGGGCGACGACGAGGCGGACGGGGCCTGTGAGGCACTGTATAAATCGGTTGAGGCGCTGGGCCTTGAGGCGCTTTATGATGACCGCGATGAACGGGCAGGGGGCAAGTTTGCCACGATGGATTTGATCGGTCTGCCCTGGCGGATCACAGTCGGCCCACGCGGGTTGAAAAACGGCGTGGTGGAACTGACCAGCCGCCGGACCGGGGAAAGCGAAGAACTGCCGCCCGAACAGGCGATCGAGAAACTCGCGCTGATTTACAAGGATCACATGGTATAGCATTGCCCAAAAGGCACAGGTCATGAGCGGTCTTACGGGTATGCAAACACGGTTCGCGCGTTCTGCGCGGCTGCTTATGAGCCTGAGGGACACCAAAGGTGCGCCCGATAAGGGTGATGCAGTATGTTTGTAAGGGCGTTGACATTGGCTGGCGGGCTGGCCGGGGCGGCGGGGTTGTCGCAATTTCCTGAGTTTTCGCAGCAATATATTCAGCGTCTGGCCGGGAAGGTCGAAGAGCTGACCCGTTTTGTCGAAGAGTTTGACGCCGATGCCACCGATGTAGGCGTCAGCCGCGAACAGGCATTGATTGATCTGGCCCAGGGCGGGTCCATCGGGGCCGAGCGGGCGCAAACCATGGTCACCACCATCGCGCGTCAAAACCGGCTGAGCACCACCCTGGACGAGTTGCGCGGGGTCGGGCCCTTTACCCGCGCCTATCACGCCCATGCCTTTAGCGATAGCGAGTTGGCGCGCGGCACGCTGAGCGATTTCAAACCGGCGCTGCCGCTGAGTTTCGAGGGGTTGGTGTTCGCCGGAGTCGGCATGTTGATGGGGCTTGGCTTGTTTTCAGGTCTCAGCGCCCTCGGGCGTCGCCTGTTCCTACGACGCAAAGACGCCTGAGCGGTGAGCCCGCTTAGCGAAGCCTTCCTGATCGTTGCGGGCTTTAGCGCCTTGTTCACCAGCCTGGTCGTTGGCCTTTTCGCAGTATTGCGCCACTCTAGCCTCTGGGCTGTCATCGCGACTGTGGCAGCCGGAGGGCTTTGCATATGGATGCTACTGGCGATGGGTGGAGGGCCGGGGCATTTGGGCCGTGCGGGGTTGGTCGTCTTTGCTATTGCGCTGGGCACCGTGCTTTTTGCGTTGCTTTGGGCCGCATTTGTGCAGTTCCGGATCCGCAAGCACGGGTTGCATGTCGCATTGGTCGCGTTGGTTACTCCCGGCGTGATGAGCCCAAGAGGGTTCGCCGTCATCCCCATTACCGCATTTGATCCGCGCCACAGTGCGGCGTCTCCTGTGGGCCCTGCGCTTGATGTCTGGACTTCGTCCCTGTTTCCGGACAGTTTGATTATTGACCCTATGCGGCCATTTTTCAAGTCATATTGTTGAACGCCTGTTGCGGCGTTTGGTATCCGATGGCGGAGTGGCGGCGCTGACGGTTGTGGAAGACCTCGATATATTCGAAGATTGCAGCCTTGGCTTCCGCCCGTGTTTTGAACCTTTGGCGGTGAACCAACTCCTTTTTCAATGATGCAAAGAAGCTTTCCATTGGCGCATTGTCCAGGCACTCGCCCTTGCGGCTCATGGATTGCGCAATCCCTGCCTTTTCGATCAGCTTGCGATACTCGCCACCGGCGTACCGGCTCCCCCTGTCGGAGTGGTGGATCAGACCGGGAACAGGGCCCCTGCGACCCGGGGCCATCGTCAGGGCATCACAGCAAAGCCCGGCCCGCATGTGATCCTCCATCGCCCAACCAACGATTTCCCGCGTGGCCATGTCTTTCACGCCGGCTGGATAGAGCCACCCTTCATCCGTATCGATACAGGTGATATCGGCCAACCAAACCGTATTGGGGGTGAGGCGGTGGAACTCCTGTTCCAACAGGTTTGGCGATGGGCTCATTTTGTGATTGCTATCCGTTGTCACGGGCTTGCGGCGCTTGTTCGGGCGTGGAGACACCTTGTTTTCCTTCATGATCCGCGCCACCCGCCGCTCGGAGACGGTTTCGCCATCGGCCACCAGGTCCTGATGGATCCGCTTTGATCCGTAGCATTTCCTGCCGACTTTGAAGAAGGTCTTGATCCTGGGCGGCAGTTCCGGATCCCGAGCGTCTCGATCTGCTTTACGCTGATCCCTCGCTGATTGGCAGGCCGGGAAACCATAAAACCGGCCCCGGGAAATCGCCGGAACCCTGCAAAGCGTGGAAACCGCGTATCGAGCTTTATGGGCAGTGACGAATCTGCGCTTGTTCGTCATGGTTTCACCGCCCGTGTCGCGAAAAAAGCGGATGCTTTGTGCAAAATCTCCACTTCCTCTGTCAGGCGCCTGTTCTCCTTGCGAAGACGGGCCGGTTCCGCTGCATCCGCCTTCCGCCGCCGCCTGGCTTCAGCTGAGCCGAACGCTTCGATCTCAAGCCGCCAGGTCTTCAACTGTGTGCCGGTGATACCAGGCTCCCTGGCAACGCTGCCCTGTGTCGCGCCCGGTTCATAAAGCCGCTCAACCGCCGCTGCCCTATACTCGTCCGTATAGTTCCGTCGATGGTGTCCCATTTCGTGCCCCTTTCATGGACAGGGGTAAAGTACCCCAGTGTCCGGAAACAGGGACGAAGTTCAGTGCAGATGCAGGCCCGTGCACGGACAGTGCCTTTGTCCGTCTCAACGCACACACCCGAACCGGAGGTATCTACTTTGTGCACGCGGGTATTGAGCGCCACAGGGATGTTCCGCCCGAAATAGGCCACCACGCTGCCCAATCCTTCGGCGACCAGATAATCCAGCTCGGATCCGGCGGCGTTCCAGTAGTCGCGGGTCGACAGATCCTTGAAATCAACGCCCCAATCCATTGCCATCCAGGCCTGAACCGCGCCCATGCCATCCACCGGGTCGGGCATCATCGTACTGGCGGGCACGTCCAGATCAGCCTCGCCTGCCGCTTCCAGCGCCGACTCGATCAGGTCCTGAGCATCGTCGTAGGAGTCGCCCGTGACCCGCGCACTGTCCTTGAAATAGGAATTTCCCGGCTCGGTATGATCCAGCAAGGTAAACCCGCCTTGGCGTGCGATCTTGGCAAAGGGATTGATGTCGGCGGCATTGATCCAGGCGGCACCGTGATCAAATGGTACGCCGAACGTGTCGGTTTCGGTGTGGATGCGCCCGCCGATGCGATTTGCGGCCTCCAGCACGGTGACACTGTGGCCCGCCTCGATCAGGGTGCGCGCGGCACTCAGACCGGCGACGCCAGCGCCGATGATCACGACATCTGTCTCCGAGGACATGAACGTTCTCCTGAAGGGAGTGGCTTGGTCCTAAAGGACCGTCGCCATCACATTTTGCGCCGTTTTGCGCCCGCTGAAATAGGCGCCGGAACACAGCGCGTTGAACGGCGTGGCCATGGCTTCGCCTGCGAAAAACAGACGGTCGTCCACAGGTCGGCCCAGTTCGGCGCGCGCAGCATGGCGGCCGGGCGTGGCGGCGGCGTAAGATCCCATCACCAGAGGGTTCGTGGCCCAGTCGGTCATGCGGCCTTTGACAAAGCTGTCCCGCGCCTTGGATCCGGCGATCTTGACCACTTCACCCAGAGCGAAATCAACCCCGGTCTCTTGTCCTGCAGCCGAAAGCTGCCAGCCGAAATCGCCGCCGGAAAAGCCCACCATGTACTTGAAATCAAAGGGCCATGTCAGGAAATACGTCGCCTCAGCGGGTAGGTTGTTCGGGACATGATAATCCATCCAGTGATTGGGGATAAAGCCCAGTCGCGTGTCGTCAAACTGCAAGGCGATCTTGACCAGAAGGCCCATGGGCACATCGTCAATCGCCTCTTGTTTCCAGACGGGCAGGGGGGTGGTGAAGTCGATAATGCCAGTTTGCAGAACCCCGGTCGACACGGTGCAGATACAGGCCTTGGCGCGGATCGTGCCACCGGGCGTTTCGACCCGCACACCATCACCCGCTCCACGAAACGGCTGTGGCCGGCGTGTTGAGCGTGACAGGCACCTCGCGGCCATAATCCGCGACCACGGTGCCTAGGCCCTCGCGCACCATCAGTTCCTGATTGCTGTCGGCAGAATTCCAGTAATCTGCTGTGGAGAGATCTTTGAAATCGACCCCCCAGTCCATCGGGCCGATCCAGGTCTGTGGCAGGCCGGTGCCTTCGACGCCTTCGGGCATGACCGTGCTTGCAGCCACATCCAGCCCCGCCGTGCCCGCCTTGGCCAGGGCCGAGGTGACAGCGCCCCAGCCTTGATTGTTGGCCTTGCGCTGGGCCGAGTTGGCCAGTTCGCCATCAACGTAATAGGCGCTGCCCGCGCTGGTGTGATCGACAATCTCATATCCGCCCTGTCTGGCAATCGGGGTCCAGGGGTTTTGATCGCCATGATTGATCCAGGAACAGCCGTGATCAAACGGCACCCCGAATGTGTCACTTTCGGTATAGGCTCGCCCGCCGATCCGGTCAGCGGCCTCAATCACTGTCACGCTGTGCCCGGCGTCCATCAGGGTGCGCGCGGCAACCAGCCCGGAAATGCCTGCGCCAATGATGACCACATCCACATCCCCCGAAGGTGTCGAGGCAAGGGCAGGGGCCGCCCCAAAAGCGGCAAGCCCGCCCAGGATCGCACGACGTGAGAAGGGGGTGGATACGGGCATGGCGAATCTCCGATTGAATGACCATTCACTGGAAATATACCGGAAGTTTCCCATTGGCTCAATTAGCATTGATTATGCGTGGCGTATTACAGGCAGGATGCCTGCTGCTGCGGCAAGTATCGCGCGCGGCGTTTGGTGGCTCGGAAGGACGGCAAGGTGGAACCACCGAAGGTAGCTGTCCAGGTATTTGGTTGCGATACCCCGATGGCGGCGCAGAAAGGTCTTTAACCGCTCATGCCGACTGTTCACGGTTTGAATGTGCAATTCACCACGGACACGTTCTCCGGCGGTCTGGTTGAGACTTTCATGGCTGACGCCCATTTCTGCGGCGCAGGGCGGGTACCCGGTGCAGCCATCGGTCACCAGGAGAGCGTCCCCATCAAGACGTGGCTGCAGAACCGTTTTGAGATGTTCGGCTGTCACCGCAGGCAAGACAGCACTGATGGTGGTGCCTGATCGGTCGACTGCAACGAGGACCGGAACCTGCTCCTTCGACAATCCGCGTTTTGAGGCCTTTCCCCCGCGTTTGCGGGCTTTTCGAGAGAGATTACGCTCCCCTTTCCGGCTGCGCGGAAAGAACGTCTCGTCGGCTTCGACGATCCCGCACAGCTTGACCGCACCGACCGTTACAGCCTGAAGAAAGCGATGACGCCAACGAAAAGCTGTGGTGTCGGCCACCATACAACGCCCGTCGGACGCCTTTACCGTTTCGCCGTCGCGCAGGGAAGCTGCAAACTCTGCCCACCTGTCCTTGTGGCGCAAGCGGGCAAGCGGCGTCCCGGTCAGCGCGTTGAAGGTTTTGCGACAGCCTTTGCAAAAGAACCTCGTCAGGCCACTTGCATGGCCTCTGATGATCGCACCGCCCGAAGCGCAGTGCGGACAGATACGCCCCTCGCGAACAGTCGCCTCAAGGAGATCGATCACGCTTTCCAGCGACGAAACCCCGGCAACGAGCCGTCCGGTTTCAGCCCGTTGTTTCGATGAAAGGTTGTCGATCTCGTTAAGCCACACCAAAAAAGCCTGATGATCCATGTGCCGCACCCATAATTTTGTTCATGGTGTGTTCTATCACAGGTCGCCACGCATAATAAATGCTAATTGAGCCTTCCCATTTGACCAGCCTCTCTTGTCTTGCGCCGTTCTTGAGCGCAGGCTATCGCCGAAGAAAACAGGAAAAGGCGCAAGTATGACACGGGTGTTTTTGACAGGCAGTGCGGGGTTTATTGGCTACCATCTGGCGAAAGTGTTGCTGGACGATGGCATGTTGGTGCATGGCGTCGACGGGATGACCGATTACTACGATGTGGGTCTGAAACAGAAACGACACCAGATGCTGCTGCAATCCCCCGGGTTCACCGCCAGCGAGGTGATGCTGGAAGATCACGAAGCCATGGATGCGGTGGCGAACGCGTTCAAACCGGACGTTATCGTGCACTTGGCCGCGCAGGCCGGGGTGCGCTATACCCTTGAAAATCCAAGGGCTTACATTGATGCCAATGTGGTGGGCACCTTCAACGTGATGGAGGTCGCGCGCCGTCATGAGGTCAAACATTTGCTGATGGCCTCGACCAGTTCGGTTTACGGCGCCAATACCGAAATGCCTTACGCCGAAACCCACAAGGCCGACAGCCCGATGACGATCTATGCGGCCACCAAGAAGGCCGGTGAGGCGATGGGCCATTCCTATGCACATCTGTGGAACCTGCCGACCACGATGTTCCGGTTCTTCACCGTCTATGGCCCCTGGGGGCGGCCCGATATGGCCTATTTCAAATTCACCGATGCGATTTTGGACGGGCGTCCGATCGACATCTATAACCATGGTGAGATGTTCCGCGACTTTACCTATGTGGGCGATCTGGTGCGCGGAATCCGCCTGTTGATCGACGCGGTGCCGGTACGTCCCGAGGTGCCCGAGGACATCGTCAAGGGCGACAGCCTGTCGCCGGTGGCACCCTACCGCGTGGTCAATATCGGCAATTCCGAGACTGTGCGGCTGATGGATTTTGTCGAGGCGATTGAGGCAGAACTGGGGGTGCCCGCCAAACGCAACTTCATGGATATGCAAAAGGGCGATGTGCCCGCGACATGGGCCAATGCCGATCTGTTGCACGCCCTCACGGGATACAAACCGCAGACCGATGTGCGTGACGGGATTGCCGCCTTTGTTGCCTGGTATCGGGAGTATTATGGCAAGTAGACCGGTTGGCCGTGAGGTCTGGCCTGCGTCTGACTATTTCTGCGTGCTGGCCTCTGAACAATCGGCAAAGGGCGCAAGGGTTTCAACGGCAAAGTCGTTGACCGTGGAATAGTTATCGGTACTCAGAACATACGCGACTGTCGCATCGACACCTTGGTCCCTCTCCTGCTTGCAGGCTCCGGTACGGCTTAGCAAATCTTCGGTGCTTCCAAACAGTTCCAGATTCTCGGCAGGCGATAGTTTCAGGCAATCCTCAAAGGCGCGTATGGCTTGGATGTTGCGGGCATATGTAATCAGATCATCTGCTGTCGCTTGCCCGTCCGCAACCTCAATGGCGAGCTTCAGAAATGCAGGGAAGTGTCCAACATAGCTTGCGGCAACAACGATGTAAGCACGCTGTCGATAGTAGGAATCCGAAAAAGGCCAACTGACTCCCTCGGCAAGAGAAAATTCCTCGGTCTCTGCACGGTCAAGGGTTATCTGTAAGATATCGACGTTGCGATGGGGGCCAGGGGTTAACCGGACCTGTTCACGTTCCATACCGCAATGCGCCTCGGCCACGGTCTCCGCCTGTGCGGCGGCAGCGCCGAAGGTGAGGGTCGTAGCCCAGATGAGTCCACGCCTCATCATGCCGCCTGATTTGCTGGACGTGGTTCACAAACCATCAAACTCGCATAGCACATGAACGTCCATGCCCATCGCCTCGATCCGTTTGCGCCCGCCCAGTTCGGGCAGATCGACGATCACGGCGCAGCCGATAATTTCCCCGCCCAGCCGCTCGATCAGCTTGATCCCGGCCTCGGCCGTGCCGCCCGTGGCCAGCAGGTCATCGACCAACAGCACTTTTTCGCCGGGCTGGACGGCGTCATGGTGCATCTCAACCACGGCCTCGCCATATTCCAGCGTATATTCTTCGGAAATCACAGCGCCGGGCAGTTTGCCCTTCTTGCGGATCGGCACGAAGCCGACACTCAACTGGTGGGCAATTGCCCCGCCCAAGATAAAGCCGCGCGCCTCAAGACCCACGACCTTGTCAATCGCCAGACCGGCATAGGGATGTAGCATCTGGTCAATTGCCATGCGAAATCCGCGCGGATCGGCAAACAGCGTGGTTACATCGCGAAACAGGATACCCTCATGTGGGAAATCCACGATGGTGCGGATGTAATCCTTAACGGTTTTCTGCTGTGGCATGGGCCGTCCCGGGGCTAGGTCAAAACTGCCTGCCCGGTTTGGCCGATTGTTCTGCGTTGATCAAGAGGCGGTTCGCCGCATGGTTTAGGGATTTGAACCGAAAAGGCGACGGAATGCGCGCCTTGAAATCCATTCGGGATGGGGGCGTGCCCAATCAAGACGATCATGCACAAGGATGGTTTTGGCTGCCTGCAGTGTCATTTCTTATTCCTTTCTGACTTGGGGCGAATTAACATGCCCTCACTGGTATATGAAATGTATACTCCCGCGACCGAATTGACCAGAAGATTTGAGGTCAGATCAGCTTGTATTCCTTGAGAGAAACGATCCTGAAATTGTCGGTAACAGTGTCGCGAAAATCGCGCCGTTTGTCGGGTAGGGTTTGGCGGAAGAAGTTGAGAATGGCCTCGGTGAACTGGTTGAACGTGGCGTAATGGCGATTATGGGTGATGCAGTCGTGCATGACACCCCAAAGGCGCTCAATCGGGTTGAGATGCGGGGCGTATGCCGGCAGGAACTTCAACTTCACCCGACGTTCGGGGCTGTGCGGCCATGGCTGGAGTATCCTGGCATGGTGATAACGCGCATTGTCGACAAAAACATGGATGGTCGTTTTGGTTGAGGTGTTGCGCTCCGGCTTTTCCAGCATGAGAGTGTCGTTTGGGCATTGATCTTCCCGCCTTCCACAAAGGTGAACCGGAACGTTTCAAGATCGAGCGCACCCTGAATATTGAGGCGCCTGCGCCCCGATGTTGCCTTCAGGGCCGTCTTTTGCCCCTTCGGGAACCGGCCATGGGCGTGACGGCTCCGATGCTCGGGATGCACAGCATCGGAGAAGACCACCATCCCATCGCCTGCAAGTTCGGTCATCAGGGCCTCATACATGGCGATAAACGCCGCCTGTTTGACTTCATCGGCCTGTGCAGGCGGCAATCGTGGCTTTTTATACTCAAACCCCGGACGGCGCATCAGCCTGGCGGCCCCCGAGGGACTGTAGCTCCGCCCGTATTCCGCCGGAACATACGCACAGACCCCGTCTACGTTCCGTGCCGGGTTTTCGGCAAAACGGGCTTTCAAAGCCCGTTCGCGCTCCCCCGACAAATGCCCTTGTCGCTGGCTGTAATCCTTCAAGCCGAAAAACGACAGCCCCGCCCCGGAAAAGGCAAACCGCCACTCCGTCAGAACCGTCGGGCCGATATCCAGAATCCGGCAAACCGTTCCGGCGTCTTCTTCTGCATCCAACAGCGGAAACGCACGGGCGCGCCTCCAGACAAGCGCTTCAACCTTGCGGCGGCGGCAAATGGCCTCAAGGGCCAGGCGCTGATCGGCAGATAGCGAAACCGTTTTGTGGGGCTTGTTCATGCTCTCAAAGTGCATGCTGTGATACGTATGACCATGCGGCAAATTGAATCAACCTCTCTACAAATTCTTCAGGTCAATTCAGGCGCAGTAGTATATGTCAGGCAGGGGAATCGCGCTTAAAGTTTGACAGTGTCCGAGAATTGGATTCTGGAGGTTTCATCAGATGATGGGGTTTCGAGATGCCAGGATTAGACAGCTGTTTCAATGCGGTGGATGACCCACGCGGCGGCAATGCTCCGCGCCACAAGTTCCGTGATTTGATGACGATCGGCCTTTTGTGCGCGCTTTGCGGTGGTGATACGGCGGTGGACATGGAACCTTTCGGACAAATGAAGGGGGATTTCCTGCGTGGGTTTCCTGAGTTGCCTCACGGGATACCTTGCCATGACGCGTATTCCCGGCTGTTTCGCGTGATGAAGCCGACGGGCTTTCAGGCCTTTTTCGACAAGTTTCGCGCCGACTTTGCGGCTGGCTCCGGTGAGCACCCTGCCATCGCCATTGATGGCAAAGAGATGCGACGCGGCTTTGACAAGGCCGCCGGGCAATCGAATATGAACATTGTCACGGCCTTTGCACATGGGGCACGTCTCACCCTTGGGATTACTCAGGGCGCCAGGGGCGGTGGCGGGATCCTGGCCCTGCGTGAGTTGATTGAGATGCTTGATATCCGCGGCATCACCATCACCGCAGACGCACTGCATTGTCAGCGCGGGACCTGCGAGTTGATCGTGCGGGAGGGAGGCGGTTATTGCCTGCGGCTCAAGGGCAATCAGGGCGGCATGTTGGCCGATGTCCGGGCTTTCGTGGAAGACGAAGACACAGATTACATTGATGAATAGACTCGATTCGCAATAAGGGCGGTTATTTTTGAACGGAGGTATCCCTGCCCATTTGGTCAGGCTGTTTTCAAATTCAGGTTTGCCAGGGCCGCTACATTCCTTGCGATCATATCCGCCTGGCCATTATTGCGATGGGTATCGGCAAAAATCCCGAACTTTTTCATGCGGCAAATTCCATGCTCTGCGCCGATGCGCAGCTTTGCGTGCCATGTGTTGCAGCTTTTCCGCTCTTTGGCAAGGGGATGGTTCCCTGAGGCCAGGGCAATCGCGCTTCAAAAGCCTTTGATTAGGGCCTGTTGACATTCGGGGTTCCCATTTTGCCTGAAGTCTGATTCAAGCTTCCAAAATGGAGGTGTTGATGGACGCAAATCGTTTGGCTGTTTCCGATGAGCTTTGGGAGAAGATTGAGCCGCCTATACCGGGCAAGGCAGGCGATCCGGGTGTTACTGCGCGCAATAATCGCCGGTTTATAGAAGCAGTATTATGGCGCGTACGCACAGGGTCCCCATGGCGGGATTTGCCCAAAGGGTCTGGCAACCGGAACAGCCGGTTCAAGCGATTTCGTCGGTGGGCCGGGAACGGCGTGTTCGAGAGTCTTTTCAATGCCATGAGTGGCGAGCCGGACCTGGAATATGCCCTTGTCGACGGGACGATTGTTCAAGCTCATCAGAAGGCTTCGGGCGCAAAAGGGGGACTCAACACCAGGCGATCGGACGCTCTCGCGGCGGACTGACGACCAGGGTCGTGGCCCTGGTCAATGCGCTCGGTAACCTGTTCCGGTTTCTGCTTTTGCCGGGACAGGCACACGACATGAAGGGGGTCGCTCCTCTGATCAAGGGGGCTTCCTTTGGGGCGTTGCCGGCCGACAAGGCCTTCGACGCCGACTGGCTCCTGCAAGACCTTGATGAGCGTGGCGCAACCGCTGTCATCCCGCCCAAATCGAACCGAAAAGTTCAACGGGACTACGATACCCACATGTACAAGTGGCGCCATCCCGTCGAAAACCATTTCGCAAAGATCAAGGAATTCAGAGGCATAGCAACGCGATACGACAAGACTGATACAAGCTACGCTGCCAACTGGCACCTCTGTGCCATGCTCATTGCAACACGATGATTGTCAACAGACCCTAGTGTTCGCAGGAAATCATTACTCCAGCCCGCTTTTTTGAATTTGCCCCGATTTGATCCTTTTGCAGGATCGGCCTTGATGATGCTCAAAGCGATACGTCTCAAAGCGGCAAAGTTGGCTGGCGCGTGATCTTTTCGCGCGCGGTGTCGGTCGTCGTTCATCACCACGTCGAGAGACCAATGCAAGCTGTTCCCAATTTGCCACTGGCCGCGGATCAGTGTGGCAGCCCCCTGAGCCGCGGGACATTTGGAGAGCGGATAAAGCCGTTCGGCGTGACTGGTCTTGTCGCCAACCGCGCGCCTGGAGGCGACATGGACGAAAGCCCGAAGAGGCGGCCACTTATGGGTATTGATCAGATATTCCGGCACATCGTGGACGCGGTATGACCGCTCTTCCACACGACCATGATCAGCATCAATTGTGTTATATTCATCAATGTAATCTGTGTCTTCGTCTTCCACGAAAGCCCGGACATCGGCCAACATGCCGCCCTGATTGCCCTTGAGCCGCAGGCAATAACCGCCTCCCTCCCGCACGATCAATTCGCAGGTCCCGCGCTGACAATGCAGTGCGTCTGCGGTGATGGTGATGCCGCGGATATCAAGCATCTCAATCAACTCACGCAGGGCCAGGATCCCGCCACCGCCCCTGGCGCCCTGAGTAATCCCAAGGGTGAGACGTGCCCCATGTGCAAAGGCCGTGACAATGTTCATATTCGATTGCCCGGCGGCCTTGTCAAAGCCGCGTCGCATCTCTTTGCCATCAATGGCGATGGCAGGGTGCTCACCGGAGCCAGCCGCAAAGTCGGCGCGAAACTTGTCGAAAAAGGCCTGAAAGCCCGTCGGCTTCATCACGCGAAACAGCCGGGAATACGCGTCATGGCAAGGTATCCCGTGAGGCAACTCAGGAAACCCACGCAGGAAATCCCCCTTCATTTGTCCGAAAGGTTCCATGTCGACCGCTGTATCGCCGCCGCAAAGCGCGCATAAAAGGCCGATCGTCATAAGATCACGGAACTTGTGGCGCGGAGCATTGCCGCCGCGTGGGTCATCCACCGCATTGAAACAGCTGTCTAATCCTGGCATCTCGAAACCCCATCATCTGATGAAACCTCCAGAATCCAATTCTCGGACACTGTCAAACTTTAAGCGCGATTCCCCTGTCCCTGAGGCTTTGAGCGGGACTTCCAGCGACGTTCCCGGATAACCGGGATCGCCCGGGACAGGCACACCGGGGGGCTTGTCCACGCGCGCTTCATCATATATCCGCCTGTCGTGCTTTCGCCCGGGCTGTGCAGGACCAACGGCCAGGATCCTTTTCCTGTCGTCGGTAATGATCCGGTGCGACGCTGTATGGCGTTTCTTCTTTCCTGAATAACTGGCCTTGCGCCTTGACGGCGTCCCGGGGCGCTGAACAGGGCGCTCGGTACCATCGATCACAGGATAGAGAAGATCGTTTCTTTCCTGTGTCGATAATTTGATCCTGCGCTCCGGCATGGCGAAATGGCCAGCCATCACCGTCGTCATGGCGCGAACGCGGCGGCAAACTGTAGGGCTGGAAATGTCGAAAAGCAGGCCAACAAAGGCCTGGCCGGCGTATGTGCGGTAATGGATCAGGCACAAAAGCATCTGTTCCGCCAGTTGCAGCCGATACTTCCTGCCGCCCCCGATGGCCCGTTGTCTGTTCTTTCGGGACAAACGCCCGGTTTCACCGGCAAGCCAAATCGGGTGAAGCTGACAAACCGGAGCATCAAAATCCGCCGGACGTATTACGGAAAGGCGGAAAAACAACTCTGGACGTGCCCGTAAAACTTTCAGTACGGCCATTCCGGCAAACTCCACTGCTTCGGTGAAGCTGGAATGGCAGAAATCTACCTATTGCGAAACAGGTCTATTATAACACAATTGATGCTGATCATGGTCGTGTGGAAGAGCGGTCATACCGCGTCCACGATGTGCCGGAATATCTGATCAATACCCATAAGTGGCCGCATCTTCAGGCTTTCGTCCATGTCGCCTCCAGGCGCGCGGTTGGCGACAAGACCAGTCACGCCGAACGGCTTTATCCGCTCTCCAAATGTCCCGCGGCTCAGGGGGCCGCCACACTGATCCGCGGCCAGTGGCAAATTGGGAACAGCTTGCATTGGTCTCTCGACGTGGTGATGAACGACGACCGACACCGCGCGCGAAAAGATCACGCGCCAGCCAGCTTTGCCGCTTTGGGGCGGATTGCCTTGAGCATCATCAAGGCCAATCCTGCAAAAGGATCAAATCGCGGCAAATTCAAAAAAGCGGGCTGGAGCAATGAGGTCCTGAAAACTCTCATCCAAGACTTTTGAAGCGCGATTGCCCTGAGGGGCAACATCTGGGGAGCAAGACTGACGAAAAAAAGGCCCAGAAAAAATCAGGTATACACAGAGTCCTCGAGCACCCGACTTTTGACGGGTTGACGTCTGACCGTAGAACGATTCAGCTAGCCGCATGATCCGTCCCAACTTTCTTTCTCCCACGGAGCGCCTTGAGCTTGAGTCCTGTGTGCGCAGTCAACGCGAAGATCATGGGATTGCACGGCGTGCAAATGCGCTCCTTTTGCTGGATGACGGGAAGTCCTGTCAAGTAATCGCGGAATTTCTATATTTGGACGACGACACCATTCGTGGCTGGCACAAAACCTACCGTGAAAGCGGCTGGGACGCGCTTGCCGCCGATGGCTGGAAAGGGGGTCAATCTCGTATGGCCCCAGATCAAGAGGCTGCATTATGCGATTGGCTGAACGGTCGCTTCTGCCGTTCGACAGTTGAGATAAGAGCCCATATTTCAACAGAATTTGGCCTGCGCTACTCGCATTCTGGCTGCATCAAGCTTCTTGCCCGGCTCGGGTTTGAGTATCGCAAACCCAAGGCCCTGCCACGGGGTGTATCTGTCGAGAAACAGGCCAGCTTCATTACGATGTACGAGCGGTTGATGACCGAGCTTGGCGCTGATGAAGCCGTTTATTTCGCTGATGCCGTCCACCCAGAATATCAGACAAAGCCTGCATATGGCTGGGTGAAGGCAGGCTCAAACCCCGCAGTCCCGACCACTGCTGGGCGAGGCCGTGTGAATATCCATGGCGGGCTCAACCTTGAAACCTTCGACGCGCCCTTTGTCGAGCCAACCACCGTCGACGGTGTCAGTGCCACGCAGCTTCTAGCCAAGATTGAAACGCGCAACCCCGACAAGCGATTAATCCACGTCATCTGGGACAACGCGCCCTATCACAAAGGGCCGGATGTCAGGGCGTTTCTCGCAAGGCCAGATTGCCGCATCCACCTTATCCAGTTGCCGCCATACTGCCCGCACCTGAACCCCATTGAACGATTATGGGCTGTCATGCACCAGTTCGTGACGCACAATCATCATTACCCAACCCAAAAACAGTTTGCGAATGCAATCCTGAAGTTCTTCCGCGTAACCATACCAAACGAGTGGAAAACATTCCGAAGCCAAGTCTCAGACAATTTTCGCGTCATAACTCATGAGAAGTTTCGGGTTTTGGCGTAGCTCCGGTATAAGAAGAACAGTCAGTTGGTTCTGAGGTTGGACAAAGACGAGCGGGACGAGTTTGCTGACCTGTGCAAAGAACTGGACACCAGCGCCGCGCGAGAAATCCGCGGTTTCATCCGGAAGTTCATGAAGGAAAATAGCGCGCTGTAACGCGCGCTACAGCGTCAATTGGCGCGCCGCAGGGTCGCCGTCAGCACACCCATTCCGATCAGGGCGACACCACCACCGCGTGTCAGCCATGTGATCACGCCGGGCCGCTTAATGGTCTGGCGCAGCTTGTCGGCGGCCAGCGCATAGGTCAGCGCATTGATCGCGGCCAGCCCCACGAAGGTGGCAATCAGGATGGCGAATTGTGGCAAAAGCGGCTGCTCGACCCACATGAATTGCGGCACGAAGGCGATGAAAAACGCGATAGATTTGGGGTTCAGCGCGGTCACCGTGGCGGTATGGGCAAAGACATGGCGCGCTGTGCTGTCCGGCGGTGTTGTCGCCTCTAAACCGGTTGAGGCAGGCGCGCGCAGCAATTTGATACCAAGGTAGATCAGGTAAATCGCGCCGATCCATTTCAGAACTGTGAACAAGGTGGCCGAGGCCAGAACCAAGGCCCCAAGGCCCAATAGCGACGCGCTCATCGCAATCAGATCGCCAAACGCCACCCCCGTGGCCGAGGCTACAGCGACCCGTTTGCCCTGAGAGAGTGCATAGCTCAGCACCAGTAAAACGGTCGGTCCGGGGATCAGCAAAAGCGCGGTCGAAGCGGCGACAAAGGCCAGCCAGAGATCAATGGGCATGGGTCACTCCTTTGGGGTGTTTGGATCGACTTAACCCCAAAGCGGCGGCTTTGTCACCATCAGCCAGAAGATCACTATCAGCGCGCCAAAGGCGGGCCAGCCAAGGGCAAACCAAAGCCGATAGGCGCGGGCGGCTTCGAGGGGTAAGTCGCTGCCGGTGGCCGTGCGGGCCAGATCGCGAATGCGGATCTGCAGATGCACCACCGGGGTCCAGCACAAAAACGCCAGCACATAGAGCGCATAGGTCAGCATCAGCCATGGCGCATCCAGCGGATACCCCAGATACCAGACCAACCAGAGGCCCGTGGCGGGCTGGATCACCCCTGCCGGCGTGGTGAAAATCCAGTCTGCCAGAACCACGCCAGAGGCGACGCCCTCGACCTGACGTGGATCACCCTGACGCATCGCCCAGACCATCTGAAACGCGGTGCCAATTCCGGTGCCGAACAACACGGTGCTGGTCAGGATATGCACCCATTTCATTGTCAGGTACGGATCAATCACCGTTCATCCTCCAACACGATCCACAGCAGGATGAGTATTAGGGCCTGTTGACATTCGGGGTTCCCATTTTGCCTGAAGTCTGATTCAAGCTTCCAAAATGGAGGTGTTGATGGACGCAAATCGTTTGGCTGTTTCCGATGAGCTTTGGGAGAAGATTGAGCCGCCTATACCGGGCAAGGCAGGCGATCCGGGTGTTACCGCGCGCAATAATCGCCGGTTTATGGAAGCAGGATTATGGCGCGTACGCACAGGGTCCCCATGGCGGGATTTGCCCAAAGAGTTTGGCAACCGGAACAGCCGGTTCAAGCGATTTCGTCGGTGGGCCGGGAACGGCGTGTTCGAGAGTCTTTTCAATGCCATGAGTGGCGAGCCGGACCTGGAATATGCCCTTATCGACGGGACGATTGTTCAAGCTCATCAGAAGGCTTCGGGCGCAAAAGGGGGACTCAACACCAGGCTATCGGACGCTCTCGCGGCGGACTGACGACCAAGGTCGTGGCCCTGGTCGATGCGCTCGGTAACCTGTTCCGGTTTCTGCTTTTGCCGGGACAGGCACACGACATGAAGGGGCGCGCTCCTCTGATCAAGGGGGCTTCCTTTGGGGCGTTGCCGGCCGACAAAGCCTTCGACGCCGACTGGCTCCTGCAAGACCTTGATGAGCGTGGCGCAACCGCTGTCATCCCGCCCAAATCGAACCGAAAAGTTCAACGGGACTACGATACCCACATGTACAAGTGGCGCCATCCCGTCGAAAACCATTTCGCAAAGATCAAGGAATTCAGAGGCATGGCAACGCGATACGACAAGACTGATACAAGCTACGCTGCCAACTGGCACCTCTGTGCCATGCTCATTGCAACACGATGATTGTCAACAGACCCTAGAATGGGCAGGTTTTTCAGCAAGCCTCCCAAGGGCAGCATCCACAAGCTGGGAGCCAGCAGTGTAAAACCAACCGTGTAACCGCCAACGAAGGCCAGTTGCACAATGCCTGTCAGACCCGGACGCCAATTGCGCGCCAGGGCCAAGGCGATGAGAAGGTCCACCAGCCCGCAACTGCGGGCCAGCGCGATCAATGCCGCGTCGGGCAGGCCAGTATGGGCGATCAAGGGCAGGAATGTCTCTGTAGGCATGAACAGGCCTTAGAGCCTGATTTAAAACCAGTTGAATGAATCCAGTAGGTTGTGATTCTGTTCGGTTTGATAGCTGAACGGAGATATTTATGGCCTGGACAGACCTCACCCGCCGCCAACATGAGCGCGCAGGCGGCAGGTATGCAAGTGATTTGACCGATGCAGAATGGGCAATAATCGTCCCTTTACTCCCGGCGCGCAGAACAACGGGCAGACCCCGTACCATTGATTTGCGTGATGTGTTTGACGCGATCCTTTATATCGCGACAACCGGTTGCCGGTGGCGTATGTTGCCCAATGACTTCCCGGCGGTTTCCACGGTGCGTGGCTGTTTCCATTCATGGCGCAGGGATGGCCTGCTGGATGAGATAAACCGTGGGCTCGTCAGAAGCGCGCGACTGGCCGAGGGTCGCAAGGCCCGGCCAACAGCGGGGGTCATCGACAGTCAGAGCGTAAAAACAACGGAAAGTGGCGGGGTTGGAGGCTATGACGCAGGCAAAAGGATAAAGGGGCGCAAACGCCATATCGTGACCGATACCATCGGATTGCTCATTGGCTTCGTAGTCCACAGTGCCGGTATTCAAGACCGGGATGGCGCGCCTGACGTGCTGGCGACTGTCGCGAACCGCTATCCCACGCCGGGTCATCTATTCGCCGATGGAGGCTATGCAGGGCCCGTATTACGAGACGCGCTGAAAGCCATTGGCTGCTGGACCGTCCAGATCATCAAACGCTCTGATACGGTCGAGGGGTTCGAGGTTTTGTCCCGTGGATGGGTGGTCGAGCGAACCTTCGCCTGGCTCGGACGATGCCGTCGATTGGCAAAGGACCGGGAGAAATCCATCGCAAGCGCCGAAGGGTGGCTGCTTATCGCCCACATCCGTCGCGTCACACGCCACCTCGCAAGGAATTGAAAGCGTTCAATTGGTTTTAAATCAGACTCTAAGAGGCCCGAGATCAGCCAAAGCGCCATCAAAGTCAGGCGCAAAAGCGGGCGCAGCAAAAACAGACGGGCATGCCACAAGTCCTGCGTCCCTGCAGGGCGTGCCGACAGAAACTGGCTCACGCCGCGTGGTGTGAAGGAAAGGTGGTCGCTGAGTGGCTGCTCGTCCGCCTCGACACCCTGGGCCAGTTGTGCCACTGATGTGCGTGAAATCGGGCCCATCCGAAACGCATCCCCCAGCGTGCCCAGCAGATGGGCCAAACGCCTGCCAAGCGGTAACAGCCGTGCCGGGCGCAACCCCATCCAGCTTCGCAAGCTTGCCAGCAATCCGGCTTGCGTGATCCGTTCGGGGCCGCCAATCTCCCACTGCCCGGGGCCGGGCGGTGTGATCAGGCAGGTGGCGATGACGCTGGCAAGGTCCTGCGCATGGATCGGGTTGAACACCTGATCGCCGGATCCGACCACGGGTGTGACGACCGGCAATGCCGCCAGCCGCCGGGCCAGTGAAGTGCCGCCATAAGAGGTGTCACCCATCAGCAGCCCGGGACGCAGGCAGGTCAGCCTGGCTTTGGCGGCGGCCTCCTCTCCGGCGCGGCGCCAGCGGGCGAAGGATGTGTCTGCCTCAATCCCGACGGCTGAGATTAAGAGGCCCCCTGCATCCGGATCCAACGCTGAGTAGGCCGCTGTCGGGGCGCTGACATGCACGGCCCTGAAGGCGGCGTCAGACCCGGTCAGCAGGCCAGCCGCGTTGACGATCATGCGCCCATCGCCGAGGGCTGCGCGCCAGAACGCGGGGTCATGGGCGGCAGGATCGCTGAGGTCGGCCTGAAACGTGGCAAAGCCCATCTGCTCCAGCCGTGTGGTGCGGCGCGCAGAGGCCAGAACATCCCATCCCTCAGAGCGCAGATGAAAAGCGATGTGGCGCCCGATAAACCCGTCGGCCCCGAGGATCAGAACCGAAGGCGCACTGCCTGTCATCCCAAAACGCGCCCTGCGACGGCGTCAAGCCTAGCCATCAGCGCAGGGTCGCGCGCCTCGGGGGCGGTCAGCAGGGCATAGTCCAGCGCGCGGTCACAGCCATGCGGGCAGGGTGCCCGTTCGGCTCCTAGCAGGCTGGGCAGACGGGCCACCATATTGCGGGCCTTGTCGGCATTACCGGTCAGGGTTTTGATGATCGCGGTGATGTCGACCTCACCATGATCGGGATGCCAGCTGTCGTAATCGGTGATCATCGCGACGGAGGCGTAACACAGCTCGGCCTCGCGGGCCAGTTTGGCTTCGGGCATGTTGGTCATGCCAATCACGTCGCACCCCCAGACCTCGCGATACATCTTTGATTCCGCCAGCGTCGAGAATTGCGGACCCTCCATCGCCAGATATGTGCCGCCTTTGTGCACGGTGATCCCGGCGACGCGCGCGGCGGTTTCACAGGCATCTGACAAACGCGGGCAGGTCGGATGGGCCAAGCTGACATGGCCGACGCATCCGGTGCCAAAGAAGGATTTTTCGCGCGCAAAGGTGCGATCTATAAACTGATCCACGATGACAAAATCGCCCGGTGCCATGTCTTCGCGGAACGACCCGCAGGCAGACACACTGATCACATCGGTGACGCCCAGCCGTTTCAAGGCGTCGATATTGGCGCGGTAGGGCACCGTGCTGGGCGAATGCACATGGCCGCGCCCATGACGGGGCAGAAACGCCATATCCACCCCGTTCAGCGTGCCAGTCAGAATCTGATCCGAAGGCGTGCCCCAGGGGCTGTCCACGCTTTGCCATGTCGCACCTTCCAGCCCGTCAATTTGATAGAGGCCCGAGCCACCAATCACACCGATCATTGTTTTGGTCATATCGCCCTCATTTTTAGCAGATATGTGAGGTTTACGCCGCCATTGTGCGAATGAAAAGCAGCGTGGGGAAACAGACACTGGCTTTCTCGGGGCGCAGACGTTAGAGGGCGGGTCTGCGCAGAGACAGGACATCACATGAACCGAGCATTAATGGGCCGCTTCGCCAAGCGGCTGGGCCAGGCCGATTTAAACATCATGCAGGACGAACATTTCTCGTTCACCCGTCTGCGGATCGAGATACTTGCGGGACTGACCGTCGCATTGGCCTTGGTGCCCGAGGCGGTGGCCTTTGCCTTTGTCGCCGGGGTGAATCCGCTGGTGGGGCTTTATGCGGCCTTCCTTGTGGGGCTGATTACGGCCGTGTTTGGCGGCCGCCCCGGCATGATCTCGGGCGCGACCGGCGCTTTGGCGGTGGTGATGGTGTCGCTGGTGGCGCAGCACGGGGTTGAATACCTGTTCGCGACCGTTGTTTTGATGGGTATCCTGCAGATTATTGCAGGGGCAATGCACTGGGGAAAATTCATCCGGCTTGTGCCGCATCCGGTGATGCTGGGTTTTGTGAATGGTCTGGCGATTGTGATTTTCCTCGCGCAGATGGGCCAGTTCAAGGTGCCGGGCACCATGGTCAATAACGGTCACGGGATGACCGGCGGACAGTGGCTGCCCGCGGGCGAGATGTCGTGGATGCTGGGCCTTGTGGCGCTGACCATGGCGATCATCTGGGTGATGCCCAAGATCACCAAGGTCATTCCTGCGCCTTTGGCGGGTATTGGTGTTGTGGCCGGGCTGGCGATTGCGCTGGGCCTTGATGTGCCGAGTGTGGGCGATTTGGCATCGATCCAGGGTGGGTTCCCCAGCTTTCATGTGCCCGTTGTGCCGCTGAATTGGGAGGCGTTGGAGATCATCCTGCCCTACGCCGTCATTCTGGCCGCGATTGGCCTGATCGAAAGCCTGCTGACCCTGAACCTTGTGGGTGAAATGACGGGCCAACGCGGCGGGGCGTCACAGGAGTGTATTGCGCAAGGGTCGTCCAACATCGTCACCGGGTTTTTCGGCGGCATGGGTGGCTGTGCGATGATCGGGCAGTCGATGATCAACGTGAAATCCGGCGCGCGCACACGGATTGCGGGCATCGCGGCGGCGCTGTTTTTGCTCAGTTTCATCCTGTTTGCGGCCCCGTTGATCGAACAGATCCCGCTGGCCTCGCTGGTCGGTGTGATGTTCATGGTGGTGATCGGGACGTTTGCGTGGAACTCGCTGACGATCCTGCGCAAAGTGCCTCTGACCGACGCGCTGGTGATCGTGTTGGTGACAGTTGTGACAGTGAAATACGATCTGGCCATCGCGGTGGTCGTCGGTGTGATAGTCTCGGCGCTGGCCTATGCGTGGAACAACGCGACGCGTATTCATGCGATTGAGCGCCCCTCTGAGACCGAGGCCGGAGCGAAGGTCTATGAGATCAAAGGCCCGCTGTTCTTTGGATCTGCCGAAGGGTTTTCTGAGCTGTTTCACATTGCCGATGACCCCGACACCGTGATCGTCGACTTCGCCGACAGCCGGGTGGTGGATCAATCCGCCCTGCAGGCGATTGAATCAGTGGCCAAGAAGTATGAGGTTGCGGGTAAACGCCTGATGCTGCGCCATCTAAGCCGTGATTGCCATAAGCTGCTGACCAAAGCTGGGCACCTGATGATCGACAGTGATGATGACCCTGATTATGAAATCGCGGTGGATTACGGAGTGAAGACAGGTGTGCTGGGGGCGGGGCATTAGGCCCCGGGCCTGTGGCCTGTTGAGCGGGCCGCGACCCTAAATCAGCCTTTTGGCCTCTCAAGCGAAAACACCTCACGGATCACCGAGTAATCCATATATCCCAACCGTGTCAGTGGGTTAAAGCGGGTCACGTCAAACTTGCCATCTACCACACAGTCTTCGCGCATATGCACACCCGTCACCTCGCCAAACACCACAAAATTCGCGTCACCCGGCAATTGCACGACCTGTGTCAGCGTGCATTCCAGCGATGCAGGTGCTGCGGCCACGCGGGCGCAGGGAATGGTCTGACACTCGGCCTTTTCGATCTCGGCATCGGCAAATTCGTCCACTCCGGCCTCCCACGGCCCCGAGGTTTGGTTCATCACATCCTTCATCGCCTCCTCGACGATATTGACGCAAAATACACCGGTTTCGCGGATGTGGGCGACGCTGTCCTTGGTTCCGTCGCGGTCAGGCTTGACCCCGGTTGAGGCAAACATCACTTGCGGTGGAACATAAGCCACAGCGTTGAAGAATGAATAGGGCGCCAGATTGTCCTGTCCACCAGCTCCGCACGTTGAAATCCACCCAATCGGGCGCGGCGTCACAATGGCATTGAACGGGTTATGCGCCATTCCGTGGCCGTTTTTGGGTTCGTAGAACATCGCATGCCTCTGGTTAAGGGGTTTGTGCAAGGCTTACGCCCGTGCTAGGCGCAGGGCCAGCCAAATTCGTGACGGAACGCTTAAGGTGTTGGAACTCAAGCCCGAAACAGCCGATGACTGGTGGGAGGTCGAGGCGCTGTATGACCTGTGCTTTGCAGCGGGGCGTGAGGCATTGTCATCCTACCGCTTGCGCGATGATGTGCCGCCCGTGGCAGGCCTCAGCATGGTTGCGCGCGACGGCGAGGGTATTCTGGCCGGCGCGATCCGCTATTGGCCCGTGGTGATTGGCGAAACCCGTGCGCTCTTGCTGGGTCCTATAGCCGTCCACCCGATCCATCAGGGCGAAGGGTTGGGCGGTTCACTGATCCTGGAAAGCCTTGATCGCGCAACACAAAGCGGTTGGGAGCGGGTGATGCTTGTTGGCGATGCGCCCTATTATGGCCGGTTTGGCTTTGCCCGTCTGGACGGTGTTCAGATGCCACCGCCGACCAATCCCGAGCGTGTTCTGGGCCAGGATCTGGTACCTGGCGGATGGGACGCGGTTAGGGGCATGGTTACGCGCGGCGCTTGAACTTTGCGAGGTCAGGCCCGATCTTAAGGTCAGACCGCCACTAAGGGAGCGCCCATGGAAGTACTGGATCACGTCATCAAAGGTGACAGTGTTGACACACAGCTGGACGCGCTGGTGCGCCGCCATGCGCAGGCCGGAAACGCCGGTATCCAACTGCTGAATATGATTGGCGGGCAGGCCGAAAACCTGCTGGATCGTCTGCCCGGCGACATGCGCGCGCGCCTTGGTGACGGCACCGAACAGGCGCTGCGTCTGGCGATGGCAGCGGCCAACCGATCACGCGATGTGGTGGGCGAACAACCCGGTTGGCTGTCGCGTGCGGTGACCACGGCGATGGGCGCGGCAGGGGGCTTTGGCGGCCTGCCCAGTGCCATGGCCGAACTGCCAGTGACCACCACGATCCTTCTGCGCGCTATTCAGGACGTGGCGGTGGAACACGGGTTTGATCCGTCGGAAGAAGGCGTGCAGTTCGATTGTATTCAGATCTTTGCCGCCGCAGGCCCGCTGGATCACGATGATGGATCTGACATCGCGTTTCTGGGCACGCGCGTGACTGTCACAGGGGCTGCAGTTCAGAGCCTGATCGCCCGTGTCGCGCCACGCCTTGCCACGGTGATGGGGCAGAAACTGGCGGCCCAAACTGTGCCTGTGCTGGGGGCCGCTGCGGGGGCGGCGACGAATTATGCCTATACCAGCTATTACCAGCAGATGGCCCATGTGCATTTCGGCCTGCGCCGTCTGGCAATCGAGGCCGGGCGCGAGTACGACGATCTGGTTGAAGAGTTCCGCAAACGGGCCTCGGTGCCGGTGAAGCGGGCCGGGTATGGACGGGGCGCGGCTCTTTAATGCCTGCGTGGAAACCGGTGTGTCGGCCAAGCAATATGCGGATGGCTACGATTCAATCTGGATTGACCTCACCAAAGGTCTGAGCAGTTTTGCCGGTACCGTGTTGGCTGGGTCGGACGACTTCATCAACCACGCTTGGCGCTATGCCCAACAATGGGGCGGTGGCCTCCGTCAGCCCGGCTATACCGCCGCGACCGGGCTTTATGCGCTGGACAACAACCTCGAACAACTTGCCCGTGACAATGCATTGGCCCGGGACGTCGGAGCCCAGATCGCAACCCTGCCGCATATCTCGGAGGTTCTGCCGGTCGAGGCCAATATCGTGATCTTCAACCTCGATGAAAACGGCCCGGATGCAGCCACCATCGTGGCCCGGTTGCGAGAACAGTGTGTCCGCCTGGGTGTCTTTGGCGAACGCACGGTACGGATCGTTACTCATATCGGCGTTGGACCTGAAGGCGGAGAGCTGTTGGTCAAACGCCTGCGCACCCTCCTGCAAGGCTAAACCTCTCACAATGGCAGGGATGTGTTTCACCTTGCCAAACGACTCCCGGAGGATGCATCAGATGCGTGACTTTTTCTCTGAGTGTCTGATCAGAAATGAGTTGAGTGAATTCAACAGGTTGTGATTCTGTTCGGTTATGAAATTGAACGGAGATCACAATGGCCTGGACTGAATTCACCCGTGCGCAGCATATGCGCGAAACAAAGTGCTATCCAAGTGATTTGACCGATGCGGAATGGAATATCGTGCGGTCATTGTTACCCGGCCCTAACCGCCCTGGGCGTCCGCGAAAGGTGCATTTGCGTCGGGTCTGGAATGCGATTCAGTATCTTGCCGCCGCCGGGTGCGCATGGTCGCTCCTGCCGAAGGACTTTCCTGCGGTCTCGACTGTGCGTTACTATTTCCACCTCTGGCGAGATGATGGCCTGCTGGCCCGGATCAACCGCCACCTGGTCGCGGCCGTGCGCCTCGCGGCAGGCCGCGATGTGCAGCCGACAGCCGGTGTGATCGACAGCCAGAGCGTTAAAGCCTCTGAAAACACGTCCCTTTCCGGCTACGATGCGGGCAAGCGGATCAAAGGTCGAAAACGCCACATTATCACTGATACCTGTGGCAATCTGATCGCATGCGAGGTCCATACGGCCAACATTCAGGATCGTGACGGTGCGCCCGGGGTCTTCGCCAGGCTCCGCCGTGAGGCCCCGAAACTGCGCCACATGTTCGCGGATGGCGGCTATGCCGGGCCGAAGCTGCGGGGTGCCCTCGTGCGCCTCGGACGCTGGACGCTACAGATCATCAAGCGCTCCGACACCGCCGGGGGCTTCGAGGTGCTGCCACGCAGATGGGTTGTGGAACGCACCTTCGCATGGCTCGGTCGCTGCCGTCGTTTGGCAAAGGATCGGGAGAAATCCATCGAAAGCGCCGAGGCCTGGCTGCTCATCGCCCACATCAGGCGCGTGACCCGACTACTTGCAACAGATTGAAATCCTTCATCCCATTTTGAATCAGACACTGACACCAAGACAATCCCGACCCGTGCAATGCGCGAAGGGATTCTTGATGCCCCTGTGGGCGACGAACAAAAGGACGAAGCCCCGACAACCCGCGCCCTATGCGAACGGGTCGCGGCACTCTTGGGTGTCAATCGCAGAGTAAAATGGGTCCATGTCGCGGCGTAAAAATGGGCCACTTCGGTTGATGTTTTGTGGCGCTTTTGCACGCGTGCTCGTCACAAAGCTGAAGCGTGCCAAAGCGCATGCTGGCCATAAGGCCAGCATTATTCTGACTGTGATTGCGGGCTGGTTATTTTCGGTTGTTGCGACTGTGTTTGAGCCGATAGCTTTCGCCATTCATCTCGAGGATGTGGACGTGATGGGTTAAACGATCGAGTAGCGCACCGGTCAGCCGCTCAGAGCCAAAGACTTCAGTCCATTCATCGAAGGGCAGGTTCGAGGTTATGATGATGGAGCCGCGTTCATAGCATTGGGATATGACCTCGAAGAGCAGCTCTGCGCCAGATTTGCTGAGCGGTACGAAGCCCAGTTCATCAATGATCAACAGGTTCTGGCTGGTCAGTTGCTTTTGAAGGCGCTGCAATCTCCGCTCATCTTGAGCCTCGATCAGATCATGGACTAATGCCGCAGCCGTTGTGAAGCGCACCTTCAGTCCTCTTTGACATGCAGCCAGCCCAAGTCCCAGGGCGATGTGTGTCTTGCCCGTGCCTGACGGGCCGAGCGCGATGATGTTCTCCCTGCGATTAACGTAATCGCATCGTGCCAGATCCATCGTCAGGGGCTTGTTCAAGCTTGGCATGATCTTGAAGTCAAAGCTATCCAAGCTCTTGGTGCTGGGGAACTTCGCCGCTTTGATGCGCCGTTCAATCATCCGGCGTTCGCGGTCGATCAATTCCATCTCACACAGCCGCGCCAGATAGTGGATGTGATCTTTGTTCTCTGCAGCACAGAGCTGCGCCTGTTTGGCATACTCGCCTTGGAACGTTGGCAGTCGCAGTTGTTTAAGATGATGCCGTAGAAGAATCCGAGGGGCTTCGGTCATGCCGCGGTCCTTCCCATCAAGCTCATGTAACTGGATGGGCGTGTTGTGCCGACATTGGCCTTGGGCAAGTATGGATAGAAGTCCAAATCCAATCGTGGTGGCCGCTTCTCAACCCGACACAGTACAAGGTGTTTTACGGCGTCATAGCCAATTGCACCCATATCTATTGCCTGCTGGATTGCGCCTTGCACAACATCCATTTCGAAGGTCTCCAAAAGGCGCAAGACTTGAACGTATTCTCGCTTGCCCGGCTTACCCATTCTGGCTTCAAGCAGTCGGTGCAGCGTGGCAAATACATCTGGCAAATGCCAACCCTGCAAAGGCGCGGCCTGATCCAGGGCACCCACCTTTTGTTCAAGCAGGGGCAAAAAGTGCAATGGGTCAAAGACCATATCCGCTGATGTGTAGGATCGTTTGTGCCGCGCAATAATCTCATTGCCGCAGCCGATGATAACCTCATGCACAAACCCACGCACATGAACATCGTGGTGCGCATAGGCTACTGGCACCGAGTAATCATTGCTGCGATAGCGCACCATTGAGATCGACGTTGCACGCGTGCTGACGTGATCGCAGGCTTCATATTCTGCGACAGGCAATCCCATCAGAGCATCCAAATCCGACATCAGGCGTGCGCCTATGGTTTGGGTGTGACCCCGCAACGTATCGTCCTGACGTGCTAAACACTTCTCTTCCAAATGTGCGTTCAGATCATCAAAGCTGTCATAGCGAGGTGCGGGAACCATGAAGTTGCGGCGGGTGTATCCAACCATGCCCTCAACGTTGCCTTTATCGTTCCCTCGCGCGGGTCTGCCAAACTTGTCATCAAACAAGTAATGCGACTGCAGTTCCGTAAACCGACGTGTGCGGATGCGCGTCTTATCCCCGAGTATCCGAGCCACGGCGATCTTGGTATTGTCGTAGAGAATGGATTGCGGAATGCCGCCAAAGAATGCAAAGGCGGACACATGGCCATCGCAAAACGCCTCGGTTGTCTCAGCTGGATATCCCTTCACAAACACCGCATCAGAATGTGGCAAGCTCATCACGAAGAAGTGGATCTTGCATTCCACGCCACCGATCACGCCCAGCGTCTCACCAAAATCAACCTGCGCATGGCCCGGCCGATGCGACAACGGCACAAACACCTCTTTGGTGCGCCGTTTTTGCTCGCGCACGTAATAGGTCACCGTGGTCAGGCTGCCGGCATATCCATGCTCATCGCGCAGCCGTTCAAAGATGCGCTTGGCCGTGTGTCGCTGCTTTTTGATCAGGGCTTTGTCTGTGCGCAGTATCTCATCGACCACACCAACATAACCATCAAGCGTTGGCCGCCGAGGCGCTTCCGACCGACGATACCCAGGCGGAAGTTCATGGCGCAGCATCTTCGCGATCGTCTTACGATCTTTGTTCTCTAATCTGTCAATGCGTGTTTCCTGAGTTTCCTGCTTTTGATGTCAGAGGTTGCCTTTGTTCTCTTCGAACTCTGAGGTTCATGATGGGGTTGGCTGGGTGTGGGTCGGCAATGTTGAAACCGCAATCATACCGTTGGTCTTGGCTGTTGCTACAGAATCGGCGCCGTGTCTCACGCCCTCCCTCGGGCATCGTCCCAGATGGGAACTTTGATTTAGGAATCCTCGTTGTCGCCTCGTAAGCCTTACGCGGACTGGAAGTCAGTTTTGTCTCGCATAATGGCATGAAGTATGATTGCCAGACGACGCGCCAGAGCCACTCGGGCCTTTCTCATCGTTGAGCGCGCACCGATTGCGAGGGCCCATGTCTTCAATTTGAGCGGAGCGGCATACCGCGTCAGCATCACATTGGCGGCCTCATAGAGAAGCGTTCTGACGCGCACGTCGCCCCGCTTTGAGATGCTGCCCGTGTAGTCGATTTCACCAGATTGATGCCGTCGCGGCACCAGTCCAAGATACGCCCCCACATCACGCGATTTCCTGAAACGCGACGGATCATCAATTGCTGCGGCAAAGGCCAATGCTGTGATCGGACCGACCCCTGGTACCGTCATAAGGCGCTGGCAGACTTCGGATTTGCGGGTCATCTTTTTGATGTCGCCATCAATGGCTGCAACCGCCGCGAGGATTGCTTCGCGTGCTGCGAACAGTCCGCAAATTGCGGCATGGAGGCCAGGCACTCCATCGCTAACTTTTAGCGCCGCGTTTTTGAATGCCGGAGACAAAGCTCGTGGCAGCCGCACGCCGAAGACGACGACCAGACCGCGGATCTGATTGTCGAGCGTCACACGCTGTCCGACCAGCTTCTTGCGGGCTGCGATCAGCGACCGGATTGCGTGCGCTGACAGTGATTTGACATGGGTCGGCTTGTAGAATCCCGTCCGCGCCAGGTGTGCCAAACCGCGGGCATCATTGCGGTCCGTCTTGTGGCCGGCCAGAGATTTAAGGGCCTGATATGCTTGCCTGCTCTCGATGCAAACAACCGGGACACCAAGCTCCGTCAGCCCATGGTAAAGCATTGGTGCCATCCGTCCCGTTTCAAATACAACTTTGGCACATGGTGGTCCAGAAGCGAGGAAGTCAGCGATCGCTTTTGGTGTTGAGCTCGCTTTTCCTTCACGAATAAGGGCCCCTTCACGATCCAGAATGCAGATATGCGTCTCTTCCATGGACACATCCAAACCAGCAAAATATTCCATTGGTCAGTCTCCTTTTCAATTGCATGTGCATCCAGAATAACAGGGGTAACTGAGTGCTGATCCTGATTACGCCATGTTGAAAAACCGCGCCGCTTCTCGGCCAGACATACCGTCCTTCAAACAAGCACGGCGCACACGACTATAAATATCCACAGAATACATCTCCCGCCCTCCGAATAAACGAAGGGCACAAACTGGCGGACTTTTACTCCGCTACAACTGCGATATGCAGCCGCTTCTGTGGCCCAATATTGCTCCGCGTTTTACACATTATGAAGAACGATACCGCAATCGCGTGCTCGGCAATCTCAAACGACGGGCCAGGTCATTTGGGTATGATTTGCAGGAATTACCTGCAGAGGCCGACATGGCTGTTTCTTGGGAAAGCGCTGCGATCGACGGCAGGTGCTTTCAGCCCTGGCGATGAAGTGATCTGCGAGGAAACCTGCCATCTGTTCAATTTCGAAACCGGCGGTCCGGCGGCGATCAGTGGTGTCATGATCCGCACCATCCCCGGCACGAATGGCATTTTTGAGCCAGCCCAGCTTGAGGCGGCGATACGGCCTGCCTCCCGCTACGCTCCGAGATTTGCGCTGGTCTGCGTCGAGCAGACCGACAATATGGGCGGCGGCACGGTCTGGCCGCTTGAAAAGCTTAACGAGGTTGCCCATCGCGCCGGGCTGGTCACGCATATGGACGGCGCCCGGGTTCTGAATGCATGTGCAGCGACCGGCGTTTCACCCGTTGATTATGCCGCCGGATTTGACATGGTGTGGATCGACTTTTCCAAGGGGCTTGGCACCCCGATGGGCGGTGTTCTGGCGGGCTCGGCAGAGTTCATCCAGCAGGCATGGCGCGCCAAACAGCAGATGGGCGGGGCGATGCGGCAATCGGGCATTCTTGCAGCGATGTGCTTTATGGGCTGGATCACCATGTTGAGCGGCTGACCGAGGATCACCAGCTTGCCACCTATCTGCCCGATGAGACCCACGCGCTGCCGCAGGTCGCGCATATGCAGCCGGTAGAGACCGATATCATCATTTTCGATCTCGATGACAGCGCGCCGCTGGCTGCCGATATCGTCGCGGGGATGAAGGCCGACGGCGTTCTGGTTGGGGCATTCGGCTCCCGTCGGATCAGGATCGTCACCCATCTGGATGTTGATATGCAGGCTGGTGAAGATTTGTTGGTGGCCTTGAAAAAGCAGCTGTTAAGCTGCGCGGTTGCAAAAGTTACCTCCCAGAGGCGGGAGTAAGCGGACCTATCGAGCAGGTCAGGTTAGGAGAATGAAATGAACCAGACTGCATTGTTCGTAGGCGCCGGAAATATGGGACGGGCCATCATCAAAGGCTACCTGTCCGCAGGGGGCGACGCGCGGGATATTTCCATCGTTGAACCGTTTATACCAGACAGCACCAACCAGGAGCTGGCGGGTGCACATGTCTTCCCTGATTTTGAAAGCCTAATCCAGGGGCGTGCTTTGATACGGTTGTTCTTGCGACCAAACCGCAGATTTTCCACTCGGTCAGTCAAGATATCGCAAGAGTGACCGCCGAGAACGGAGCGATCATCTCGATCATGGCCGGGATCAGCAGCGAGACGATTTCAGCGACCGTTGGAGGAGCCCTCTCAGTTGTGCGCTGCATGCCCAACATGGCGGCATCCAAAGGGTACTCAGCAAATGTTTGCGTTCACCAAGGACCAAACGAAAAAACAGGATTTCGAGCGTTTGTTTGGCGGCTCCGGGACCGTGCGTTGGATCGATGACGAGGATCAGATCCATGTCACGACAGCCATTTCAGGAAGTGGGCCCGCCTATTTCTTTGCGTTTGTTGAAGCATTGGCAGTCTCAGGAGCGAATGTCGGGCTGAGTGCGCAACTGGTGATTGTAATCGGCGGAGCAATACTCGGCCACGGTAGCGGCGTCGTTGTGTTGTCGCGGGCGGCGTAAAAGTCGTCCACTTTTGCCCTTTCGTTTGATGGGAGGGCCGGGGGATTTTCACCGTGGAATTGTATTTGAAGGTGCGTCGGGCTCATTTTCAGGATGGGTTGAGCGGGCGTCGGATTGCCCGGGATTTTGGGATTGGCCGAGACAGTGTTGCGAAGATGTTGGCCTATTCGGAGCCACCGGGGTATCGGCGGACAGCGCCGATTAGGCGCCCGAAGCTGGATGCGTTCACCTGCCAGATCGACCAATGGCTTACTGAGGATGACCTGCCCCCCGAGAACCGGACCATTTGAAAGGAGACTCAGTTCGCTTAATGTTCACAAGAACGAGGAGAACAGAGAATGCGCAAGTCACGGTTTACCGAAGAGCAGATAGTCCAGATCATTCAGGAGTACGCGGCGGGTGCGAAAGTGTCCGAGCTGTGCCGCAAGCACGGCATGTCGGACGCCACATTTTATAAATGGAAAGCCAGGTATGGCGGTCTGCAGATTTCGGATGTCCGACGTCTGAAAGACCTTGAGGACGAGAACAGCAAGCTGAAGAAGTTGTTGGCCGAGCAGATGCTGGATAATGCCGGACTGAAGGGGCTGCTGGCAAAAAACTTCTGACGCCCGCAAGCCGCCGGGAAGCTGTCTGGGTGCTTTGCCGTGACTTTCAGTTTTCAAAGCGGCGTGCCTGTGGGCTGGTCAGGATTTCAAGATCAAGCAATGGCTACAGACGAAGGCCGGATCAGCATGCGCGCCTGCGTGAGCGGCTGATCACGCTGTCCGGCAAACACCGGGGCTATGGCTACCGCATGTTGCATGCCAAGCTGGTCCGGGAGGGATTTGGGGTGAACGTAAAAGTGGTTGAACGGCTCTACAGGGAGGAACGGCTGGCTCTGCGTCGCCGCAACCGCAAGAAAATCCCCAAAGGCGTGCGTGAGGGTGCCTGGTGCCCGATTGCCGCCAACCAGCGCTGGTCGCTGGACTTCACCATGGATGCGCTTGCCAACGGACGAAAGTTCCGCACTGCCAATCTGAAAGACGATTGCACGCGGGAATGCCCGGCTATTGATGTAGCCCTGTCGATCCCCGGCACCCGCGTCGTGGAGATGCTGGAACGCGTTGCCCGTGAGCGCGGGTATCCAGATGTTCTGACCGTTGACAATGGGCCTGAACTACGAGGCCGCGCCCTTGATGGATGGGCCGATGATCATGGCGTGCAGCTCTACTTCATCGATCCGGGCAAGCCGACCCAGAACGCCTACATCGAAAGCTTCAACGGGCGTTTCCGCGAGGAATGTCTGAATCTGAACTGGTTCACGACACTGGCTGAAGCCGAACGGATCATCGAAAACTGGCGGGTCGATTACAACGAAAACCGGCCCCACAGTTCGCTGAAATATCAGACCCCGGAAGAATTTGCTGAAAACAGGCCCTTCCACAAACTGCAATGGGCAGCGCCGCTTGAGCTATCTGAAGGCTCCGCGCCACCACCCATTGCTCACGCCGCCGAATAATGGCAAACAAAAGAGGAACAGTGTCTTCTTATGAGTGGCCCTCAGATTGGGGGCAGGTCAAGGACAAAGCGCGTCCGCGCAAGCGGCGCCACACCGCAAAGCGTATCTTTGAGAGGCTGCGCGACGAGTGCGGCTTTGATGGCGGATACACAATCGTCAAAGACTGCGTCCGGGCCAGGAAGCGCTCTGGCAAAGAGATGTTCGTGCCGCTCAGCCATCCGCCCGGGCATGCGCAGGCGGATTTTGGTGAAGCGCCTGTCGTGATTGGCGGCGTTGAGCGGAAGGCGCACTTCTTCGCCTTTGATCTGCCGCAGAGCGATGCGTGTTTTATCCGGGCCTATCCTGCGGCAACCACCGAGGCCTGGCTGGATGGGCATGTGCATGCCTTTGCTTTCTTTGGGGCGGTTCCCCTGTCGATCCTCCATGACAATGACCGCTGCCTGGTGGCGCGGATCCTGCCGGACGGCACCCGGCAAAGAACCCAACGGTTCAGCGCAATGCTGTCGCATTATGTGGTCCGGGATCGCTACGGCCGTCCCGGCAAGGGGAACGACAAGGGAGCGGTCGAGGGGTTGGTCGGCTACGGGCGGCGCGACTTCATGGTGCCGATCCCGTCCTTTCCGGACCGGGATGCGTTCAACGCTCACCTGGAAGAGCAATGCCGCAAACGGCAGGACGATGTCCTGCGCGGACACAAGGCCAGCATCGGCGAACGGCTGCAAGCCGATCCGGCGGCAATGCAGGATTTGCCCGGCGCACCCTTCGAGGCCTGTGAGTTGCAAAGTGGCCAGGTCACATCGACATCGGTGCTGCGGTATCGCGGTAACGACTACTCGGTACCGGTCGCATATGGCCACCGCGCGGTCTGGATCAAGGGCTTCGTGATCCGCGTCGTTATCGGTTGCGCCACTGAGGTGATCGCCGATCATCCCCGCTCTTATGACAGCGGTGACATGGTGTTCGACCCGCTGCATTACCTGCCGCTGATCGAGCGCAGGATCATGTCCTTCGATCAGGCTGCGCCCTTGCAGGGTTGGGAACTGCCTGACGCCTTCGCCACGCTCCGGCGCTTGCTGGAAGCCCGGCAGGGCAAGGCGGGCAAAAGGGAGTATGTCCAGGTCCTGCGCCTGTCGGAACGGTTCGAGCTGGAGGTGCTGCATCTTGCCGTCAAAGACGCCCTGCGAATGGGGGCGGTCAGCTTCGATGCGATCAAGCACCTCGTCCTGTGCCGCGTCGAGCGAAGGCCCCCGAGGTTGGATTTGGATGTCTATCCGTTCCTGCCCGGAACCAACATCGCCACCACCTCGGCTTCTTCCTGTATGAGCCTTCTGTCAGGAGGTGACGCATGACGGATGCATCCGAACTGCCGCTGACACACCACCTCAAGACTCTGCGCCTGCCCACCTTCCTGCGCGAGCATGACAAGCAAGCGCGCATTTGTGCGGCGGAAGGCCTGGATCATGTGCGCTATCCAGCCCGGCTGACCGAGCTGGAACCAATCGATCGGGAGAGGCGCATGGTCGAGCGCCGGATCAAGGCGGCAAAGTTTCCAACCGTCAAAAGCCTCGACAGCTTCGACTTTACGGCCATCCCCGGTCTGAACAAGATGATGGTGCTGGAACTGGCGCGCTGTGAATGGATCGAGCGCAGGGAGAACGTCATCGCGCTCGGCCCGTCGGGAACCGGCAAAACCCATGTCGCTCTCGGGTTGGGGCTGACCGCCTGCCAGAAAGGGTTGCCTGTCGCCTTCGTAACCGCCGCAGCTCTCGTGCACGGGATGATGGAGGCCCGCGACGAGAAACGCCTCCGGCAGCTTCAGCGCAAACTGGCCAAGGTCAAACTGCTGATCATCGACGAGCCGGGCTTCGTCCCCTTGAGCAAAACCGGCGCCGAGCTTCTGTTCGAGCTGATCTCTCAGCGCTGCGAGCGTGGCTCAACCCTGATCACATCGAACCTGCCCTTCGAGGAATGGACCGAGACATTCGGCACCGAACGCTTGACCGGCGCGCTCCCGGACCGGCTGACACATCACGTCAACATCCTCGAGATGAACGGCGAAAGCTACCGCCTCAATCAGAGCCGCGCACGTATTGCCAACCCTTCAACCTGACAACTGAACAATCGGCCTGACGGCCAATGCGCCTTGGAACGTGCTTGCTGATTGGTGGCCACACGCCCCAAGGCGCACTCCACAAACTGGCCGACTTTTGCTCCGCCCCAGTGGCCGGATTTTACTCCGCCGTTGACATGTGGCAAATGCGAACCGAGCCGCCGATCAGCTTTCCCAAAAGATCAACAAGTTTCCGGACTGCCATATCTTGCCACCGGTCCATTCAACCCATGTCTTTGTCGAGCTTCCCCAACACGGGATATATTCGCTCCGTCTGGCCGGACATCGCTTCTATCTTTGGGAACGGTTTGACAAGAACAACATCCAGCTGATGACGAACTGGAGCACCACCGACAAAGACATCAGCGAATTTGCTCAGTGCCTTTCTTATGCTCTGGCCCCCCAGAAGTGGATCAACTCCACCATGCGCATATGGTCTATGGCCTTAAGATTAAATGATGCTCGACGGAGCTTTCCACCAACCCAAGGACACCCGAACAAAACAAGAGGAATCGAGTTCCTCATGTGCGAAATCTGAGGGTTCTGCGCTTCTTGGAAGTGCTGAGTAGGGCAGCGTGGATTTGAGATTCTGCCACGCGGTTTCCCTCATGAAAGAGTTGGCGGGGCAGACCTGCCGCGTTGCTGGATATCGAACTTCACGCCTTGGGCCAATAGCAGTTCAGCTGAGTAACTCACCGTTTTGGTCTAAAGCCGCATATGGTAATTTCAGCAATCAGAGCAGCTTTATTTCTCGCCTAGGGTCTCGTTTTGACCATCCTAAGGAAGCGGTCATTCTGACACCGCGCAGCATTGCGAGTTTTGGGCTTTTTTCTGGTCACTAGCGCGCAAGCGCATCATAGCACCATGGGGTCGGTTTTAACGTGAAGGTCAACTTCATCTGACGTTCCACACTAGAGTTTGCCGCGCAGATACTCCATCACCGCCGGGCGCACCGATTGATCGCCGCAGTGGCGGGCGTCGTGGATCACCTTACGCAATTCCTGCAGGTTGCTGCGGCGCAGGATGGATTTCACCGGCCCAATCGAGGCCGGGCGCATCGAGAGGGACCGCAGCCCGATCGCGGCAAAACAGGCCGCTTCGACCGGGCGACCGGCGTCTTCGCCACAGAAGGACAGTGGCGTATTGGTGCGGATGCAACGTTTGACAATCCGCTCAATGAAGGTCAAAAAGCTGACATTCAGCGTGTCATAACGACGTCGCACCAGCTCATTCTCACGATCTGCGGCAAAGAAGAACTGTTTGAGGTCATTCCCGCCGATCGAGAGGAACCCCACATCGTCGTAAAACTTGTCGGGCGCAAAGGCCAGCGAGGGTGTCTCAAGCATCGCGCCGACGTCGATCTTTTCAGGCAGCGGATGGCCCAGAATTTTCTCACGCTCAATCGCCTTGTCCATCTCGGCGCGGCCTGCCGAAAACTCTTCCATCTGGGCCACGAAGGGGAACATCACCTTCAGGGGGCGGCCCTTGGCGGCGCGCACCAGCGCCTGCAACTGCATCCGCATCACGCCGGGTTTGTCCAGCCCAACACGGATCGCGCGCCAGCCCATGGCCGGATTGGGTTCGTCGGTGGCCTTCATATAGGGCAGCACCTTGTCCGACCCGATATCAAGCGTGCGAAACACCACGCGTTTGTCCCCGGCGGCGTCCATCACGCGGGCGTAAAGTTCGGACAGTTCGGCGCGTTTGGGCATCTTGGAGCGCACCAGGAATTGCAATTCGGTCCGGAACAGGCCCACGCCTTCGGCACCGGAACTGTTCAGGCTGGGCAGATCGGCCATCAACCCGGCATTCATATGCAGCTCGATATGTGCACCACAGAGCGTTTGTGCCGGTTTCTCGCGGATCGAGGCATAACGTTCCTGCGCCTGGGCCTGCATCGCCATCTTGTCGCGGAAGGCGGTGATGATCGTGTCATCGGGGCGCAGATGGACCACGCCCTGATCGCCATCCACCAGGATGAAATCACCGTTCAGCGCCTCGTTGGTGATGCGATCCGCATGGATTACCAGTGGGATTGCCAGAGCGCGGGCCACGATGGCCGCGTGGCTGCCGACCGAGCCTTCTTCCAGCACAATCCCCTTGAGGTTGCGGCCATAATCCAACAATTCCGCGGGGCCGATATTGCGGGCGATCAGGATCGGATCGGCAGGCATTTCGGCCCCGGTCTCGGATCCCTGGCCGGTCAGAATGCGCAACAGGCGGTTGCTGAGATCATCCAGATCATGCAACCTCTCACGCAGGTAGGAATCGGTGACCTGCCCCATGCGCGCACGGGCGGTAGATTGTTCTTTTTCCACGGCAGCTTCGGCGCTTAGGCCCCGACCGATGTCTTCTTCCATGCGCCGCATCCAGCCTTTGGAATTGGCGAACATGCGGTACGCCTCAAGCACCTGAAGTTGTTCCTTGTCGCCCCCGGCCGCTGTGGACAGCATCTTGTCGACGCCCACGCGCAATTCTTCCACTGCCTCGTTCAGCCGTTCCAATTCGCGCGCCGGATCATCGGCAAACGGGTTGGTGACCACCACGCGCGGTTCGTGCAGCCAGACATGACCGCGCGAGGCCCCTTCCTGCCCGGTGGTGGCGTTGAACAGCACCGGCTGCTGGTGGCGCGCGGACAGGGCCGCACCCTCGCCGACAAAAGCACCCAGCTCGGTCATTTCGGCCAGCACCATGGCGACCACTTTGACGGCGTAAACCTCGTCTTCGGAATAGGTGCGTGCGTCTTTGGATTGCACCACCAGCACGCCCAGCATTTCGCCAAGGCGTTGGATGGGCACGCCAAGGAAGGACGAATAGGCCTCTTCCCCCGTCTCGGGCATGTAACGGAAGCCCCGTGTGTTGGGGGCATCATCGGTGTTCATGATCGCGCCGGTGCGCGCCACGCGTCCCACAAGCCCCTCGCCCAGACGCATGCGGGTCTGGTGCACGGATTCGGGGTTCAGACCTTCAGTGGCGCAGAGTTCCAGCGTGTCCTCATCGCGAAACAGGTAGATCGAGCACACATCCGAATTCAGCTCCGCCGCAATAAGCTGGGTGATCTGATCCAGGCGGGTCTGACCACCGGCATCGTCGGCCATGACCTCGCGCAGCCGCCCAAGCAGCTTTCGACTGTCTGTTTCACGTCCCTGCGCCATTCTTGGCGGTCCCCCTTTGGTGCCGGAGTTTTTTCCCGGGCCGCACCGTTTAAAACACAGGTTGCGGGGTAGGGGAACGGGAATTTGGAGGCTGGTCTCTAATCTGCAGTATAAAGCCAATCTTTGCGAGGCAAGAGAGGTCATTTGCTTAAGCGTTGTACATCTTTGTTGCAGCTATACCGGAGCTACGCCAAAACCCGAAACTTCTCATGAGTTATGACGCGAAAATTGTCTGAGACTTGGCTTCGGAATGTTTTCCACTCGTTTGGTATGGTTACGCGGAAGAACTTCAGGATTGCATTCGCAAACTGTTTTTGGGTTGGGTAATGATGATTGTGCGTCACGAACTGGTGCATGACAGCCCATAATCGTTCAATGGGGTTCAGGTGCGGGCAGTATGGCGGCAACTGGATAAGGTGGATGCGGCAATCTGGCCTTGCGAGAAACGCCCTGACATCCGGCCCTTTGTGATAGGGCGCGTTGTCCCAGATGACGTGGATTAATCGCTTGTCGGGGTTGCGCGTTTCAATCTTGGCTAGAAGCTGCGTGGCACTGACACCGTCGACGGTGGTTGGCTCGACAAAGGGCGCGTCGAAGGTTTCAAGGTTGAGCCCGCCATGGATATTCACACGGCCTCGCCCAGCAGTGGTCGGGACTGCGGGGTTTGAGCCTGCCTTCACCCAGCCATATGCAGGCTTTGTCTGATATTCTGGGTGGACGGCATCAGCGAAATAAACGGCTTCATCAGCGCCAAGCTCGGTCATCAACCGCTCGTACATCGTAATGAAGCTGGCCTGTTTCTCGACAGATACACCCCGTGGCAGGGCCTTGGGTTTGCGATACTCAAACCCGAGCCGGGCAAGAAGCTTGATGCAGCCAGAATGCGAGTAGCGCAGGCCAAATTCTGTTGAAATATGGGCTCTTATCTCAACTGTCGAACGGCAGAAGCGACCGTTCAGCCAATCGCATAATGCAGCCTCTTGATCTGGGGCCATACGAGATTGACCCCCTTTCCAGCCATCGGCGGCAAGCGCGTCCCAGCCGCTTTCACGGTAGGTTTTGTGCCAGCCACGAATGGTGTCGTCGTCCAAATATAGAAATTCCGCGATTACTTGACAGGACTTCCCGTCATCCAGCAAAAGGAGCGCATTTGCACGCCGTGCAATCCCATGATCTTCGCGTTGACTGCGCACACAGGACTCAAGCTCAAGGCGCTCCGTGGGAGAAAGAAAGTTGGGACGGATCATGCGGCTAGCTGAATCGTTCTACGGTCAGACGTCAACCCGTCAAAAGTCGGGTGCTCGAGGACTCTGTGTATATGTTTCTGCTTTGTTTGATTGAGATCATGGCGAAAATACCATCATTGGATGATTTTACTTTCCACAATCTGGTCTAAAGCCTCCGGCTTTAGTCGGAAAAACATTCAAACGTGCGCCGAAGGCGCTCATGAACCACTGAACCCTCTGACTTTAGTCGGAGGAGGTTCAGTTCTCTATGCGGTTTTCTAAAGTTGATTCTTTTGAGAGAAGAAAAGCACAATTCTTGAAGTAACAATTCGAAGCCGCTGGACCCCAAGGTGTCTTGAAACAGTAAGCCGTAAGAGGAAATCATGTCATCATCATTTGAAGTTCAACCAAACAACGCCGAGCTAACATCTGTGAGAAACGGATCGGGTCCAAACTACGGGTCCGGCGCAGTGATCGAGAATCCGGATAGTAGCCAGATTCATGTTTGGGGCGACCATCGCGACAATGTCATTAATCTGGCATTTAACAATACGGTTGGCTTTACGAAAGGGCACCATGCAAGGGGCGAAAACAAAACGTTCACCAATGGTCTTTCGAAAGACGTTTTCAACTTCCAGGATTTGGATGAGATCGGATCAGGGTCGACGGTAGTCGGCAGAATCGAGGATTTCGACATCGATTGCGCAACCTGACGTCTGGAAATTGCTGTGAAGGCGTCATTCATCGAGCCCTTCCCATTTGATGTATGCTTTGGTTTCGGTTTCCCGTTTTTCATCGATCTCGACGGGAACAGCGGTTGAGAGGCGCAACAGAGAGTCGAGGTTCGGGAAGACCCTGACCTTGACTGTACGCCGTTTCAGTTCCTGCCGGGTCGGACGCTCGATGCCATTTGACGTGCGCATGCGCTTTCGATGCGCTTCAGGCAAGGAGAAGACGGCGAGCCCCTCGGGGATGTTGTTTTCCAGCCAGTCGGCGAAGCCCGGGTGTTTCTCCCGGTAGCTGGCGACAAGGGTGCCCGGCTCTGCTTGTGCCGTTTGCAAAGAAGACGCATTCCATACCGCGCGCAGTTGTTTTCCAATGCGCTCCCGCGTGTCCCTGTCGGGCGCGTGGTTCACAGCGTTCCGGGCCAGGTGGAACCGGCAGCGCTGCCATGTGGCCGCCCCGAACACCGCACGTCGTGCGGCCTTCAGGCCAGCGTGATCATCAGACACGATGAACGTGGTCCCGCACATACCGCGGGCCTGCAGGCTTTCGAGGAACTCACGCCAGTGCACTTCCGCCTCGGACAGCTTCACAGAGAGCCCGGGAACATGTCTGCGCTCATCGGCCTCTGTGCCGATGGCCGAAAGCACCGCCACGTCGCGTACAACGCCGTCATAGCGGGCCTTTTCGCAACGCGCGTCAATGATCGGGTACTTCACTTGCCCCAGAGGGCGATTGCGCCAGGCGTCCGGTTCATCATCAAGCAGTTTGGTTGCGCGGCTGACCCGGGTCGAGGACAGGCTCTCGATCCCGAACCCGCGCATCACCGCTTCGGCCTGACGCGTCGAGACACCCTTGATGTACATCTCCGCCACCGCCAACATGACGGCACGCGAAGATCGCTGCCCCCGTTCCAGAGATTGAGGATGGAAGGGATCGCCCGCGTGTCCGGCGGTTTTGGGCACCTGCAGGGTCACGGTTCCTGCAGGAGTGTCGATCCGCTTCGGCTTGTACCCGTTGGCATAGCCCTGCCGCTCAGGGGTGCGCTCATAATGGTTGGCCTTGAGAAACCGCTCACGCTCGATCTGCAGCGCAAGCTCGAAGATCTGGCCGAAGATCCGCCCCGGGTCCGTTGCTCCGGTTGCAATCAGTTGTTCCAAAACAGCCTCGATCGTCGTATCGTGTCTCAGGTCCATTTGCTTCCTCCATGAATGTTTTCACCTCCATGGGACAGCACGATGGCACCGCGTTTTACCGGGGGGCATGCCCCCCGGTAAAACGCCTCACGGCGCAAACCTCCAATAAATTTCCAGACCTCAGGTTACACTACCTCGACATCTCGCGTGACGACCTGAAAATTGAAGGTATCAGCATCAAATCACAGCTTTCGAACGGATCAGGCAGCACAGCGGGATATGATTGGAAAATTGTTGAATGGGATGCAGACTGTCAATCGCAGAGTAAAATGGGTCCATGTCGCGGCGTAAAAATGGGCCACTTCGGTTGATGTTTTGTGGCGCTTTTGCACGCGTGCTCGTCACAAAGCTGAAGCGTGCCAAAGCGCATGCTGGCCATAAGGCCAGCATTATTCTGACTGTGATTGCGGGCTGGTTATTTTCGGTTGTTGCGACTGTGTTTGAGCCGATAGCTTTCGCCATTCATCTCGAGGATGTGGACGTGATGGGTTAAACGATCGAGTAGCGCACCGGTCAGCCGCTCAGAGCCAAAGACTTCAGTCCATTCATCGAAGGGCAGGTTCGAGGTTATGATGATGGAGCCGCGTTCATAGCATTGGGATATGACCTCGAAGAGCAGCTCTGCGCCAGATTTGCTGAGCGGTACGAAGCCCAGTTCATCAATGATCAACAGGTTCTGGCTGGTCAGTTGCTTTTGAAGGCGCTGCAATCTCCGCTCATCTTGAGCCTCGATCAGATCATGGACTAATGCCGCAGCCGTTGTGAAGCGCACCTTCAGTCCTCTTTGACATGCAGCCAGCCCAAGTCCCAGGGCGATGTGTGTCTTGCCCGTGCCTGACGGGCCGAGCGCGATGATGTTCTCCCTGCGATTAACGTAATCGCATCGTGCCAGATCCATCGTCAGGGGCTTGTTCAAGCTTGGCATGATCTTGAAGTCAAAGCTATCCAAGCTCTTGGTGCTGGGGAACTTCGCCGCTTTGATGCGCCGTTCAATCATCCGGCGTTCGCGGTCGATCAATTCCATCTCACACAGCCGCGCCAGATAGTGGATGTGATCTTTGTTCTCTGCAGCACAGAGCTGCGCCTGTTTGGCATACTCGCCTTGGAACGTTGGCAGTCGCAGTTGTTTAAGATGATGCCGTAGAAGAATCCGAGGGGCTTCGGTCATGCCGCGGTCCTTCCCATCAAGCTCATGTAACTGGATGGGCGTGTTGTGCCGACATTGGCCTTGGGCAAGTATGGATAGAAGTCCAAATCCAATCGTGGTGGCCGCTTCTCAACCCGACACAGTACAAGGTGTTTTACGGCGTCATAGCCAATTGCACCCATATCTATTGCCTGCTGGATTGCGCCTTGCACAACATCCATTTCGAAGGTCTCCAAAAGGCGCAAGACTTGAACGTATTCTCGCTTGCCCGGCTTACCCATTCTGGCTTCAAGCAGTCGGTGCAGCGTGGCAAATACATCTGGCAAATGCCAACCCTGCAAAGGCGCGGCCTGATCCAGGGCACCCACCTTTTGTTCAAGCAGGGGCAAAAAGTGCAATGGGTCAAAGACCATATCCGCTGATGTGTAGGATCGTTTGTGCCGCGCAATAATCTCATTGCCGCAGCCGATGATAACCTCATGCACAAACCCACGCACATGAACATCGTGGTGCGCATAGGCTACTGGCACCGAGTAATCATTGCTGCGATAGCGCACCATTGAGATCGACGTTGCACGCGTGCTGACGTGATCGCAGGCTTCATATTCTGCGACGGGCAATCCCATCAGAGCATCCAAATCCGACATCAGGCGTGCGCCTATGGTTTGGGTGTGACCCCGCAACGTATCGTCCTGACGTGCTAAACACTTCTCTTCCAAATGTGCGTTCAGATCATCAAAGCTGTCATAGCGAGGTGCGGGAACCATGAAGTTGCGGCGGGTGTATCCAACCATGCCCTCAACGTTGCCTTTATCGTTCCCTCGCGCGGGTCTGCCAAACTTGTCATCAAACAAGTAATGCGACTGCAGTTCCGTAAACCGACGTGTGCGGATGCGCGTCTTATCCCCGAGTATCCGAGCCACGGCGATCTTGGTATTGTCGTAGAGAATGGATTGCGGAATGCCGCCAAAGAATGCAAAGGCGGACACATGGCCATCGCAAAACGCCTCGGTTGTCTCAGCTGGATATCCCTTCACAAACACCGCATCAGAATGTGGCAAGCTCATCACGAAGAAGTGGATCTTGCATTCCACGCCACCGATCACGCCCAGCGTCTCACCAAAATCAACCTGCGCATGGCCCGGCCGATGCGACAACGGCACAAACACCTCTTTGGTGCGCCGTTTTTGCTCGCGCACGTAATAGGTCACCGTGGTCAGGCTGCCGGCATATCCATGCTCATCGCGCAGCCGTTCAAAGATGCGCTTGGCCGTGTGTCGCTGCTTTTTGATCAGGGCTTTGTCTGTGCGCAGTATCTCATCGACCACACCAACATAACCATCAAGCGTTGGCCGCCGAGGCGCTTCCGACCGACGATACCCAGGCGGAAGTTCATGGCGCAGCATCTTCGCGATCGTCTTACGATCTTTGTTCTCTAATCTGTCAATGCGTGTTTCCTGAGTTTCCTGCTTTTGATGTCAGAGGTTGCCTTTGTTCTCTTCGAACTCTGAGGTTCATGATGGGGTTGGCTGGGTGTGGGTCGGCAATGTTGAAACCGCAATCATACCGTTGGTCTTGGCTGTTGCTACAGAATCGGCGCCGTGTCTCACGCCCTCCCTCGGGCATCGTCCCAGATGGGAACTTTGATTTAGGAATCCTCGTTGTCGCCTCGTAAGCCTTACGCGGACTGGAAGTCAGTTTTGTCTCGCATAATGGCATGAAGTATGATTGCCAGACGACGCGCCAGAGCCACTCGGGCCTTTCTCATCGTTGAGCGCGCACCGATTGCGAGGGCCCATGTTCTCTAATCTGTCAATGCGTGTTTCCTGAGTTTCCTGCTTTTGATGTCAGAGGTTGCCTTTGTTCTCTTCGAACTCTGAGGTTCATGATGGGGTTGGCTGGGTGTGGGTCGGCAATGTTGAAACCGCAATCATACCGTTGGTCTTGGCTGTTGCTACAGAATCGGCGCCGTGTCTCACGCCCTCCCTCGGGCATCGTCCCAGATGGGAACTTTGATTTAGGAATCCTCGTTGTCGCCTCGTAAGCCTTACGCGGACTGGAAGTCAGTTTTGTCTCGCATAATGGCATGAAGTATGATTGCCAGACGACGCGCCAGAGCCACTCGGGCCTTTCTCATCGTTGAGCGCGCACCGATTGCGAGGGCCCATGTCTTCAATTTGAGCGGAGCGGCATACCGCGTCAGCATCACATTGGCGGCCTCATAGAGAAGCGTTCTGACGCGCACGTCGCCCCGCTTTGAGATGCTGCCCGTGTAGTCGATTTCACCAGATTGATGCCGTCGCGGCACCAGTCCAAGATACGCCCCCACATCACGCGATTTCCTGAAACGCGACGGATCATCAATTGCTGCGGCAAAGGCCAATGCTGTGATCGGACCGACCCCTGGTACCGTCATAAGGCGCTGGCAGACTTCGGATTTGCGGGTCATCTTTTTGATGTCGCCATCAATGGCTGCAACCGCCGCGAGGATTGCTTCGCGTGCTGCGAACAGTCCGCAAATTGCGGCATGGAGGCCAGGCACTCCATCGCTAACTTTTAGCGCCGCGTTTTTGAATGCCGGAGACAAAGCTCGTGGCAGCCGCACGCCGAAGACGACGACCAGACCGCGGATCTGATTGTCGAGCGTCACACGCTGTCCGACCAGCTTCTTGCGGGCTGCGATCAGCGACCGGATTGCGTGCGCTGACAGTGATTTGACATGGGTCGGCTTGTAGAATCCCGTCCGCGCCAGGTGTGCCAAACCGCGGGCATCATTGCGGTCCGTCTTGTGGCCGGCCAGAGATTTAAGGGCCTGATATGCTTGCCTGCTCTCGATGCAAACAACCGGGACACCAAGCTCCGTCAGCCCATGGTAAAGCATTGGTGCCATCCGTCCCGTTTCAAATACAACTTTGGCACATGGTGGTCCAGAAGCGAGGAAGTCAGCGATCGCTTTTGGTGTTGAGCTCGCTTTTCCTTCACGAATAAGGGCCCCTTCACGATCCAGAATGCAGATATGCGTCTCTTCCATGGACACATCCAAACCAGCAAAATATTCCATTGGTCAGTCTCCTTTTCAATTGCATGTGCATCCAGAATAACAGGGGTAACTGAGTGCTGATCCTGATTACGCCATGTTGAAAAACCGCGCCGCTTCTCGGCCAGACATACCGTCCTTCAAACAAGCACGGCGCACACGACTATAAATATCCACAGAATACATCTCCCGCCCTCCGAATAAACGAAGGGCACAAACTGGCGGACTTTTACTCCGCTACAACTGCGATATGCAGCCGCTTCTGTGGCCCAATATTGCTCCGCGTTTTACAGCAGACCCTGACGATGATGTAGATGGCACCCAACAGTGGCTTTACATTGATACCGGTAATGGGCATCTCTTTTATGCCCTCGAAGGCGCCCGCGTGTCGCCCGGTGGGATTGGAGGGGCACTCGGAGATCAAGAGGATCACTTTATTCGCAACGCGGGCAATCTGCCTACAGATTTCTCGATCCTTCCTGCCGTTGGCTTTGTTGATCCTCAAAACCAAGTGCCCGATGACGCGGTCGCTGACCCTAACGGGTGGACGATCAACGATTATGACGATGACGCCGCCGATGTCTTGGCCCTGATCTCAGGCAGCGTCTACGGTGATCTGATTGCCGCTGGATTGAATGACGATAGTGTCAACGCAGGCGAGGCCAATGACCACGTCTGGGGCGAAAGTGGCGACGATACGATCAACGGTGAAAACGGAAGTGATACCCTTAACGGAGGTACGGGGGCTGATTCAATTGTCGGTGGCGATGGCGCGGATTTGATTTTTGGTAACACCGAAAGCGACATCCTTCGCGGTGGTTGGGGGAATGACACCCTCTACGGCGGAGATGGGGATGATCTTCTTGTCGGCGACAGGGATGAAGACCTGCTCTTCGGTGGGGCAGGAGACGACACGTTAATGGGGGGAACCTATGCCGATACTCTCAGTGGAGGGGACGGTGACGATGTGCTGCAAGGAGGAGATGGTTCTGATGATCTTGGAGGCGGAAATGGCGATGACGTCCTCGCAGGGGACAATGGGAATGACACCCTGAACGGTTGGGGGGCAATGACTGGCTTGGAGGCGGTGCTGGCGATGATTCCCTACAAGGTGGTGCTGGCAGCGACACGCTCTATGGTGGCTCCGGGCAAGATGTTCTGAATGGTGGAGGCGGAGCGGATGTTTTCGTCTTCAAAGGCGATGCTGATTGGTGGGAGTTGATCGAAGAATACACGGACGGTGTCGACGGGAATGTCCGAAGCTCTGTGTATGGGGTTTGGCCCATGCGGTTAAAACGGGTCATCTGTTGAACCGTTCCGGGTATAGGATAGCGAACCGGTTTCGTGCCGCAACCCATTCTCTGACACATCGACCGGATTTTTCGAAGTTGCGGATGGCCAGATAGATCAGCTTTGTTGCAGCATCATCGGTTGGAAGGCCGCCGCGGGTTTTGGTAGTTTTCCGGATGACCCGGTTCAGGCTTTCTATGGCGTTGGTGGTATAGATGATCTTGCGCACATCCGGGGGGAAGGCGAAGAACGGGATCACCTCCTGCCATGCCCGCCGCCAGCCCGGGGCGATCGAGGGGTATTTTTGGCCCCATTCATCCTCGAAAGCATCAAGGGCTTTGGCGGCCTCCCCGTCGTTTACGGCCTGATAAATCTGCTTCAGGCTTCTGGCCCCTTCCTTGCGATCTTTCCAGCCGCAGAAGTTCAATGAATGGCGCACCGGATGTACAATACATGTTTGCACGGTGGTATCTGGATAGGCCGCGTTGACAGCGTCGGGGAAACCCTTGAGGCCATCCACAACGGCGATCAGGATGTCCTCCAGCCCCCGGTTTTTGAGATTGCTCATAATGGACAGCCAGAATTTGGCCCCTTCATTGGCGGCAATCCACAGGCCCGGAACCTCACGCTCACCATCAGGGGTGACGCCCAGGGCCACGTATACGGCCCTGTTCTTGACCTGACGGCTCTCGGCATCGCGGATTTCAACACGTAGGGCATCAAGGAAAACGATCGGGTAAACCGGCTCCAAAGCCCGGTTTTGCCAGTCCGGGACCTCCTCCAGAACAGCATCGGCGACACGGCTGATCAGGTCGGCAGAGACCCGTAACCCATAGACTTCCTCAAGGTGGCTGCTGATATCACGGGTTGATAAACCAGCTGCGTAAAGCCCGGTAGTCTTGTCATCCATCCCGTCGATCCGGGTCTGGCCTTTCTGGATAAGTTCCGGCTCAAAACTGCCGTCACGGTCACGTGGGATATCAATCGGCACCGCCCCGTCATTGCCCTTCAGCACCTTGCGCGTCGCTCCGTTGCGCCGGTTGGTCTGCTGGCTGGCAGGTTCACCGTGTGCTTCATAGCCCGGATGCTCGGTCAACTCAGCCCCCAACATCCGCTCCATCGGCCGGACCTTCAGCTCTTTCATCAGACCCTTGTCGCCAAGTAAATCTTTGGGTCGTTCAACACCGCTAGGCAGCTCGCCCGGTAGTTCCTTGGAAATCGTCATTATCGTCATGCTCCTTCAGTTTGGAAGCATGGACCGAATTACTCATACACAGAAGACAGGACACTCTCGGAATTCCTCATCTGATGTGTAGAGATTCGCAGGTTAAACTGTCTTTTCCAACTCAAATACATCATGCAGGGCCTGCACGGCGAGTTCCATGTACTTGCGGTCGATCAGCACAGAGATTTTGATCTCAGAGGTGGCGATGACCTTGATGTTCACGCCCTCATCGGACAGTGTTTTGAACATCTTGGCGGCGACCCCGGATTGACTCCGCATCCCGATGCCCACGGTCGAGATTTTGGCCACGTCCATATCCGCGATCAGATCGTGATAGTTGATCTCGCCTGCTTCTTTCGCGTCGTTCAGGGCCTTTTCCGCGCGCTTCACCTGATCGGTGGGGCAGGAAAAGGTCATGTCGGTGCGCCCCTCTTCGGCGATGTTCTGGATGATCATATCCACATTCACCCCGGCTTCGGAGAGCGGGCCAAAGATGGCCGCGGCGATGCCCGGACGGTCGGCGACCGACACCAGCGTCATCTTGGCCTCGTCACGGGAATAGGCGATGCCGTTCACAACATTTGATTCCACGATTTCCTCCTCGGCGCAGACCAATGTGCCCGCTTCGTCCGATTGTTCCTCGAAACTGCTCAGTACGCGCAGTTTCACATTATAGCGCATTGCCAGCTCGACCGAGCGGGTTTGCAGCACCTTCGCGCCAAGGCTGGCCAGTTCCAGCATTTCCTCAAACGCGATCTTGTCGAGTTTGCGCGCCTTGGGGCTGATCCGTGGGTCGGTGGTATAGACGCCATCGACATCGGTGTAGATATCACAGCGCTCGGCCCCGAATGCAGCGGCAAAGGCCACCGCCGTGGTGTCTGACCCGCCCCGGCCCAGCGTGGTGATGCGGCCCTCGGGGCTGATCCCCTGAAAACCTGCCACCACGGCCACGCGCATGCCTTCGCCAAACTTGGTATTGATATTGTCGGTCGGAATCTCTTCGATCCGTGCGGCGGAATGCACCGAGTTGGTTTTCAGCGGCACCTGCCAGCCTTGCCAGCTGCGCGCAGGCACATCCATTTCCTGCAAGGTCAGCGCCATCAACCCGGCAGTGACGTTTTCGCCCGAACTGACGACGGCGTCGTATTCGCGCGCGTAATACATTGGCGAGGTTTCATTGACCCAACCCACCAGTTCATTCGTCTTGCCCGACATGGCCGAGACAATGACGATCACATCATACCCTTTGGCCACCTCAACGCCCACGCGCTTGGCGACGCGGCGGATGCGGTCGATATTGGCCACCGAGGTACCACCGAATTTCATAACGAGGATAGGCATCAGATCAGTCCAAAACGCTGTATTGCGCGGGATTTACGCCGCACGGCCCGTAAGGGCAATAGAAATGCGCCTTAATAGGCGTGAGGGCGGCCATCCCAGGTTTCAAAACACCCGGTCGTTTCAAGGCTGAGCGCCTCAAAACGCTCGATCAACCCCTCGCTGGCCTGATGCACGCTGATATCGGCGCCTGTACCCCCCATATCGGTGCGCACCCAGCCGGGGTGATAGATGCCCACCGTCATGCCAAGCGGTTTCAGATCAGAGGCCAGGTTGCGCCCGAGGTTCAGCACTGCAGCTTTGGAGGCGCGGTAGATATAGCTGCCCCCCGGTGCGCGGGTGTGGCTGGCCATCTGGCTGGATATAATGGCGATTTTCGCGCCGTTTGCCTGTTGCAGATTGGGCAGCAGGGCCTGCACCGTCAGGAAAACACCCGTCACATTGGTGGCAAAGGCATCGGCCCACATCTGTGCCGGATAGCCATCGGCCAGTTGCTGCCCCTTGTCGGGATAGGTACCGGCATTGCAGATCAGCAGATCAATGGCGCGTCCGTCCAGTTGATGGGCCAGTGCGGCGTGCTGGTCCGGGTCGGTCACATCCAGCTGCGCCAAATCGCCGCCGTTGCGCGAGGTGCCTGTCACCTCATCGCCTCGCGCGATGTAAGCTTGGGCCATGGCGTGGCCGATGCCGCGATTGGCGCCGGTGATCAGAACATGCATTGGTTGGATCCTTGGTCTTGGGGCGTGGGTTCAGTTGGTCTTGCGACCCGGAATGAAGGGCAGGGGCGTGACGGGCACACCTTCTTCGATCAGGGCTTTGGCCTCGTCTGGCCCTGCCTCACCGTGAATGGCACGCTCGGGGGCGTCGCCGGAATGCATGTCGCGCGCTTCCTGTGCGAATTTCAGCCCGACATACTCCGAGTTTTCCTCGACCGTACGGCGCATCTCGGCAAGGGCCTGCTCGGCCGGGTTTTGCGGTGTGCTGAGCGGCGTGGCGGGGTGCGGTGTCCCGGAGGGGGTAGCAGCACGGGTGCGGCTGTCTTGCACACGCGGGGCCATCACGGCCTTTTCAACCGAGCCCGAGCCGCAGATCGCACAGGCCACCATGCCCGCAGCTTGCAATTTGTCAAAGGCCCCCGAGGACTGAAACCAGCTGTCAAATTGGTGATCGTTGTCGCATTTCAGCGTGAACTGAATCATTCGGCTGCCTCGTCTTGCGGGTCGCAAGATAGTTAACCGCACCCCTTGGGAAATCAAGGGGAAGTGCCCGCCGGATCAAATCAGATCGGGATCGAATTGTCTTAAGATATGGGCCAGTTCGGGTTCTGTGTCAATCGCAGAGTAAAATGGGTCCATGTCGCGGCGTAAAAATGGGCCACTTCGGTTGATGTTTTGTGGCGCTTTTGCACGCGTGCTCGTCACAAAGCTGAAGCGTGCCAAAGCGCATGCTGGCCATAAGGCCAGCATTATTCTGACTGTGATTGCGGGCTGGTTATTTTCGGTTGTTGCGACTGTGTTTGAGCCGATAGCTTTCGCCATTCATCTCGAGGATGTGGACGTGATGGGTTAAACGATCGAGTAGCGCACCGGTCAGCCGCTCAGAGCCAAAGACTTCAGTCCATTCATCGAAGGGCAGGTTCGAGGTTATGATGATGGAGCCGCGTTCATAGCATTGGGATATGACCTCGAAGAGCAGCTCTGCGCCAGATTTGCTGAGCGGTACGAAGCCCAGTTCATCAATGATCAACAGGTTCTGGCTGGTCAGTTGCTTTTGAAGGCGCTGCAATCTCCGCTCATCTTGAGCCTCGATCAGATCATGGACTAATGCCGCAGCCGTTGTGAAGCGCACCTTCAGTCCTCTTTGACATGCAGCCAGCCCAAGTCCCAGGGCGATGTGTGTCTTGCCCGTGCCTGACGGGCCGAGCGCGATGATGTTCTCCCTGCGATTAACGTAATCGCATCGTGCCAGATCCATCGTCAGGGGCTTGTTCAAGCTTGGCATGATCTTGAAGTCAAAGCTATCCAAGCTCTTGGTGCTGGGGAACTTCGCCGCTTTGATGCGCCGTTCAATCATCCGGCGTTCGCGGTCGATCAATTCCATCTCACACAGCCGCGCCAGATAGTGGATGTGATCTTTGTTCTCTGCAGCACAGAGCTGCGCCTGTTTGGCATACTCGCCTTGGAACGTTGGCAGTCGCAGTTGTTTAAGATGATGCCGTAGAAGAATCCGAGGGGCTTCGGTCATGCCGCGGTCCTTCCCATCAAGCTCATGTAACTGGATGGGCGTGTTGTGCCGACATTGGCCTTGGGCAAGTATGGATAGAAGTCCAAATCCAATCGTGGTGGCCGCTTCTCAACCCGACACAGTACAAGGTGTTTTACGGCGTCATAGCCAATTGCACCCATATCTATTGCCTGCTGGATTGCGCCTTGCACAACATCCATTTCGAAGGTCTCCAAAAGGCGCAAGACTTGAACGTATTCTCGCTTGCCCGGCTTACCCATTCTGGCTTCAAGCAGTCGGTGCAGCGTGGCAAATACATCTGGCAAATGCCAACCCTGCAAAGGCGCGGCCTGATCCAGGGCACCCACCTTTTGTTCAAGCAGGGGCAAAAAGTGCAATGGGTCAAAGACCATATCCGCTGATGTGTAGGATCGTTTGTGCCGCGCAATAATCTCATTGCCGCAGCCGATGATAACCTCATGCACAAACCCACGCACATGAACATCGTGGTGCGCATAGGCTACTGGCACCGAGTAATCATTGCTGCGATAGCGCACCATTGAGATCGACGTTGCACGCGTGCTGACGTGATCGCAGGCTTCATATTCTGCGACGGGCAATCCCATCAGAGCATCCAAATCCGACATCAGGCGTGCGCCTATGGTTTGGGTGTGACCCCGCAACGTATCGGCCTGACGTGCTAAACACTTCTCTTCCAAATGTGCGTTCAGATCATCAAAGCTGTCATAGCGAGGTGCGGGAACCATGAAGTTGCGGCGGGTGTATCCAACCATGCCCTCAACGTTGCCTTTATCGTTCCCTCGCGCGGGTCTGCCAAACTTGTCATCAAACAAGTAATGCGACTGCAGTTCCGTAAACCGACGTGTGCGGATGCGCGTCTTATCCCCGAGTATCCGAGCCACGGCGATCTTGGTATTGTCGTAGAGAATGGATTGCGGAATGCCGCCAAAGAATGCAAAGGCGGACACATGGCCATCGCAAAACGCCTCGGTTGTCTCAGCTGGATATCCCTTCACAAACACCGCATCAGAATGTGGCAAGCTCATCACGAAGAAGTGGATCTTGCATTCCACGCCACCGATCACGCCCAGCGTCTCACCAAAATCAACCTGCGCATGGCCCGGCCGATGCGACAACGGCACAAACACCTCTTTGGTGCGCCGTTTTTGCTCGCGCACGTAATAGGTCACCGTGGTCAGGCTGCCGGCATATCCATGCTCATCGCGCAGCCGTTCAAAGATGCGCTTGGCCGTGTGTCGCTGCTTTTTGATCAGGGCTTTGTCTGTGCGCAGTATCTCATCGACCACACCAACATAACCATCAAGCGTTGGCCGCCGAGGCGCTTCCGACCGACGATACCCAGGCGGAAGTTCATGGCGCAGCATCTTCGCGATCGTCTTACGATCTTTGTTCTCTAATCTGTCAATGCGTGTTTCCTGAGTTTCCTGCTTTTGATGTCAGAGGTTGCCTTTGTTCTCTTCGAACTCTGAGGTTCATGATGGGGTTGGCTGGGTGTGGGTCGGCAATGTTGAAACCGCAATCATACCGTTGGTCTTGGCTGTTGCTACAGAATCGGCGCCGTGTCTCACGCCCTCCCTCGGGCATCGTCCCAGATGGGAACTTTGATTTAGGAATCCTCGTTGTCGCCTCGTAAGCCTTACGCGGACTGGAAGTCAGTTTTGTCTCGCATAATGGCATGAAGTATGATTGCCAGACGACGCGCCAGAGCCACTCGGGCCTTTCTCATCGTTGAGCGCGCACCGATTGCGAGGGCCCATGTCTTCAATTTGAGCGGAGCGGCATACCGCGTCAGCATCACATTGGCGGCCTCATAGAGAAGCGTTCTGACGCGCACGTCGCCCCGCTTTGAGATGCTGCCCGTGTAGTCGATTTCACCAGATTGATGCCGTCGCGGCACCAGTCCAAGATACGCCCCCACATCACGCGATTTCCTGAAACGCGACGGATCATCAATTGCTGCGGCAAAGGCCAATGCTGTGATCGGACCGACCCCTGGTACCGTCATAAGGCGCTGGCAGACTTCGGATTTGCGGGTCATCTTTTTGATGTCGCCATCAATGGCTGCAACCGCCGCGAGGATTGCTTCGCGTGCTGCGAACAGTCCGCAAATTGCGGCATGGAGGCCAGGCACTCCATCGCTAACTTTTAGCGCCGCGTTTTTGAATGCCGGAGACAAAGCTCGTGGCAGCCGCACGCCGAAGACGACGACCAGACCGCGGATCTGATTGTCGAGCGTCACACGCTGTCCGACCAGCTTCTTGCGGGCTGCGATCAGCGACCGGATTGCGTGCGCTGACAGTGATTTGACATGGGTCGGCTTGTAGAATCCCGTCCGCGCCAGGTGTGCCAAACCGCGGGCATCATTGCGGTCCGTCTTGTGGCCGGCCAGAGATTTAAGGGCCTGATATGCTTGCCTGCTCTCGATGCAAACAACCGGGACACCAAGCTCCGTCAGCCCATGGTAAAGCATTGGTGCCATCCGTCCCGTTTCAAATACAACTTTGGCACATGGTGGTCCAGAAGCGAGGAAGTCAGCGATCGCTTTTGGTGTTGAGCTCGCTTTTCCTTCACGAATAAGGGCCCCTTCACGATCCAGAATGCAGATATGCGTCTCTTCCATGGACACATCCAAACCAGCAAAATATTCCATTGGTCAGTCTCCTTTTCAATTGCATGTGCATCCAGAATAACAGGGGTAACTGAGTGCTGATCCTGATTACGCCATGTTGAAAAACCGCGCCGCTTCTCGGCCAGACATACCGTCCTTCAAACAAGCACGGCGCACACGACTATAAATATCCACAGAATACATCTCCCGCCCTCCGAATAAACGAAGGGCACAAACTGGCGGACTTTTACTCCGCTACAACTGCGATATGCAGCCGCTTCTGTGGCCCAATATTGCTCCGCGTTTTACAGATTTCCTTGTGGTAAGAATAAAGGCCAAGGCATTTTGGGCTGACCTTGCCGATCACGCCGGCTTCTTCCCAGGCCTCGGTCATCGCGCCTTCTGCAGGGGTCTTGCCGTCAATCGGCCAGCCTTTGGGCAGAATCCAGCGGCCCGAGCGGTGCGAGGTGATCAGCAAAATCTCAGGCTTGCCGCCCACCATACGATAGCACAAACCAGCAAACTGCGTACGCACATCACGTTTGTCGCTGTTCATCAAAGAAATCGGTTTTTGTTTTACGCTCTGTAGGGTCATTGGGCGCCTCTGCCCTTTACCTTTGTGTGTCTGCTCGGTCGTTTCATTATTACAACCCATAATGGTGTAACTTTTGTAACAATACCAGTCAAATTTGGTTTTTGTGTGTTTTCGCGCCTTCTTATGGATTCGCAAACGCCCTTGCGCCGCTCTGGCCCATGCGAAATACTTAGCCCATGAATACGATTTTTCGAAACTTCGCAGCGGTTTGTGCGCTGATCCTGATGCCGCTGCAAGGCGTGGCGAAAGAGGTTGTGACCGTGTTTGCGGCGGCCTCTCTGAAGGATGCATTGGATGATGCGATCGCGGAGTGGCCATACCCGGTGGTCGTTTCCTACGGGGGCAGTGGGTTGCTGGCCCGGCAGGTGGCCCAGGGGGCGCCTGCGGATCTGGTCATTCTGGCCAACAGCGCTTGGATGGACTGGCTTGCTGATCAAGGCTGGCCTGACCTGAGAGTGCGGAGTGACCTGATTTCCAACCGGCTGGTTCTGATCGCCCCGGTCGGGACACCGCCGATTGACACGGTCGATGCCCCGACGATGCGGGCGCATTTGGGCAATGGGCGTGTGGCAATAGGGCAAACCCAGGGCGTGCCCGCCGGGATTTATGGCCGCCAATGGCTAAGCGCGGCGGGGCTTTGGGATGATCTGCAGCTCTATCTGGCTGAGACCGAAAATGTCCGCGCGGCCCTGGCGCTGGTTGCGCGGGGTGAGGTGCCTTTGGGCGTTGTCTATCGTAGCGATGCTATGGCCGATCCGGGTGTTGATGTGGTCTATGCCGTTCCGCCCGAGGCCCATGATCCGATCGTATATCCCATGGCGGTGATCGATGACAACAATGCCGCAGAAGCCACTGAATTTGCGGCTTTCCTGCGATCTGAGGTCGGGCAATCTTTGTTCCTGCGCCACGGCTTTGCCCAGGTTGAGGACGCGCAATGAACCTGCGCCCCGACGAGTGGGCGGCCTTGGCCCTGTCTTTACAGGTCTCGCTGGTCGCGGTGACCCTCAGTCTGCCCTTGGCGCTTTGGGTGGCGTGGCTGCTGGCGCGCAAAGAGTTTGTGGGCAAATCGATGCTCAGCGCAGTGGTGCACTTGCCGCTGGTAATGCCGCCGGTCGTCACGGGTTATCTTCTGTTGGTTCTGTTTGGCCGTAACGGGCCTTTGGGCCGGTTTCTGGAAGAGACGTTCGGTCTGGTCCTTGCCTTCCGCTGGACCGGTGCGGCACTGGCGGCAGCGATCATGGGATTTCCCTTGACGGTCAGGGCGATACGACTGGCCATTGAAGCGGTTGATCCAAAACTGGAAGAGGCGGCAGGCACGCTGGGCGCCGGGCCGATGGCGGGTTTTCGGCTGGTCACGCTGCCGCTGATCGTGCCCGGCATTCTGGCCGGAAGTGTGCTGGGCTTTGCCAAGGCAATGGGCGAATTTGGCGCCACGATTACCTTTGTGGCCAATATCCCCGGTGAGACACAGACGCTGCCCTCCGCCATCTACGCCTTCCTTCAGGTGCCCGGTGGCGAAGGCAGCGCGATCCGGCTTGTTGTCCTGTCGATCATCGTTGCGTTGGGGGCGGTCCTGATCTCGGAATGGTTGGCCCGGCGGGTGGCCGAAAGGATTGGCCGGGCATGAGCTTTGAGGTGCAACTGAGCCATTCCCAAGGGGATTTCCGACTGGACGGTGCGTTCGCATCCCGCGACGGGATCACGGCGGTGTTTGGCCCCTCGGGGTCAGGAAAAACCACGATTGTCAATGCGATTGCCGGGCTTATTCATCCGGATCAGGGGCGAGTCACACTGAATGGCAAGGCCTTGTTTGATCGCGCTGCGGGCATCCATCTGCCGCCCCGCAAGCGGCGGATTGGCTATGTGTTTCAGGATGGCCGGTTGTTTCCACATATGGATGTGGCAGGCAATATCCGGTTCGGGGCGCGGTTTGCACCGGGCTCGCATGATCCTGCACGCGAGGCCGAAATAGTCGGTCTTCTGGGGCTTGAGGCTCTGATGTCGCGCCGTCCCGGCGGGCTGTCCGGGGGCGAAAAACAACGCGTGGCATTGGCACGCGCTTTGTTGTCGCAACCTGATCTGTTGTTGATGGATGAACCGCTGGCTGCTTTGGATGGCCCGCGCAAAGACGAAATTCTGCCTTATCTTGAAGCGTTACGCCATGAAGCTCGGGTTCCGATTGTCTATGTCAGCCATTCTGTTGCCGAGGTGGCCCGGCTGGCCGATCATCTGGTGATCCTGCAAGCAGGTCAGGTGGTGCGTGATGGCCCGGCCGCCGAGGTTCTCAGCGATCCGGGCATTCTGCCCTTTGTCGGCGTGCGCGAGGCGGGGGCGATTTTGAATGTGACCGTGGCCCAGCACGATGATGATGGGCTCACCCGGCTGGACACGGGCGCGGGTGACCTGCTGTTGCCGGGGGTTGCAGCAGAGGTTGGAACCTCCCTTAGAGTCAGGGTGTTGGCGCAGGATCTTCTGATCGCACTTGAACCACCGCGTGGCCTTTCATCACGCAATATCCTGCCGGTGACAGTCGACAGCCTGCATCGCGGCGATGGTCCCGGTGTGGCGGTTCAGTTGCGTCTGGGCGACCACCGTTTGCTGGCCCGTGTGACCGCCCGCGCAGCAGAGGAATTGCAGCTTCGTCCGGGTCTGGCCTGTTATGCGATCTTCAAGGCGACGACCGTGCCGCGAGGGAACATCGGGCAGGTTTTTCCGCAGTAAACGAGGTATCTTCACCGCTTCATTTACTTTCCACAATCTGGTCTAAAGCCTCCGACTTTAGTCGGAAAAACATTCAAACGTGCGCCGAAGGCGCTCATGAACCACTGAACCCTCTGACTTTAGTCGGAGGAGGTTCAGTTTCCACCTATTGGAGATAAGCCACCGGCTTCCAGCCGGTTCGCTTCAGCGTGAATTCTGATGATCTCTCCCTCTCATTTTGAAGCCCCCGAAGGGGTAAGGCTTCAAAATGAGAGGGAGAGATCATGGTCTATTCTACTGGATCACATACCAGATTTTATCACCGCTGTCACGTCGTCTGGTCGACAAAATCAGGGGAATCGCGCTTAAAGTTTGACAGCGGTTGCGAATTGGATTCTGGAGGTTTCATCACTTGATGGAGCTTCGCGATGCCCAACCTGGACAGCTGTTTCAATGAGATGGATGACCCACGCGGCGGCAATGCGCCACGTCATAAGTTCTGTGATCTTATGACGATCAGCCTTTTATGCGCGCTTTGCGGCGGCGATACAGCGGTCGACATGGAGTTTTTCGGTCATATGAAGGAGGATTTTCTGCGCGATTTTCTCGAATTGCCTCATGGCGTACCCTGTCATGACGCTTGTTCCCGTCTGTTCCGGATGATGAAGCCGACCGGTTTTCAAGCGTTTTATGACAAGTTTCGTGCCGATTTTACGGCTGGATGTGGAGAGGAACCAGCCATCGCTATTGATGGCAAAGAGATGCGACGCAGCTTTGACAAGGCCGCCGGGCAATCGAATATGAACATTGTCACGGCCTTTGCACATGGGGCGCGGCTGACCCTTGGCATCAAGCAAAGCGCCAGGGGCGGCGGCGAGATCCTGGCCCTGCGCGAGTTGATCGAGATGCTTGACATTCATGGCATCACCATCACCGCTGATGCGTTACATTGCCAGCGAGAGACCTGTGAATTGATCGTAAAAGAAGGCGGTAACCACTGCCTTCAACTCAAAGGCAATCAGGGCGACATGTTGGCCGATGTCCGGGCTTTTGTGGAAGACGAGGCTACTGATTACGTTGATGAATATAGCACTATTGATGCTGATCACGGGCGTGTGGAAGAGCGGTCATACCGCGTCCACGATGTGCCGGAATATCTGATCAATACCCATAAGTGGCCGCATCTTCAGGCTTTCGTCCATGTCGCCTCCAGGCGCGCGGTTGGCGACAAAACCAGTCACGCCGAACGGCTTTATCCGCTCTCCAAATGTCCCGCGGCTCAGGGGGCCGCCACACTGATCCGCGGCCACTGGCAAATTGGGAACAGCTTGCATTGGTCTCTCGACGTGGTGATGAACGACGATCAGCATCGCGCGCGAAAAGATCACGCGCCAGCCAACTTTGCCGCTTTGAGACGTATCGCTTTGAGCATCATCAAGGCCGATCCCGCTAAAGGATCAAATCGGGGCAAATTCAAAAAAGCGGGCTGGAGTAATGATTTCCTGCGAACACTAATCAAAGGCTTTTGAAGCGCGATTGCCCTGTCGACAAAATACCGTTACAAGGTTTTGCAAGGTGCCATGCGCGAGCGTATTCGCCAGGCCTGCGCCGAGATGGGCGTTCATATCGTAAAAGGCGTTCTGGCCCGCGATCACGTCCATATGTTCATATCCGTGCCGCCACATGTCGCGTTGTCCAGGGTTATGCAACGGATCAAAGGGCGCTCATCGCGCCGGGTGCAGATGGAATTTCCCGAACTCCGCAAGCGCTACCGGGGCAGGCGGTTTTGGGCGCGTGGATACTTCTCAACCACATCAGGCAACGTGACTGACGATACCATACTTCAGTATCTGGAATTGCATTCCTCGAAATGATGCTACCGGCGTCAGCCGGTAGTCGTTCACTCACTTATCCTCTCTCCAACTCGAGGAATGTCATTTATCGAACAATTGGTGTGGTTATCCACATGTAAGTGTTGCTGCAGTGATACCGTTGGGCAAGTTACAGCCCTTAGCGACTGTGGCGCCACAAGAAATACCTTTAGGTATACTCCCGCGACCGAATTGACCAGAAGATTTGAGGTCAGATCAGCTTGTATTCCTTGAGAGAAACGATCCTGAAATTGTCGGTAACAGTGTCGCGAAAATCGCGCCGTTTGTCGGGTAGGGTTTGGCGGAAGAAGTTGAGAATGGCCTCGGTGAACTGGTTGAACGTGGCGTAATGGCGATTATGGGTGATGCAGTCGTGCATGACACCCCAAAGGCGCTCGATCGGGTTGAGATGCGGGGCGTATGTCGGCAGGAACTTCAACTTCACCCGACGTTCGGGGCTGTGCGGCCATGGCTGGAGTATCCTGGCATGGTGATAACGCGCATTGTCGACAAAAACATGGATGGTCGTTTTGGTTGGGGTGTTGCGCTCCGGCTTTTCCAGCATGAGAGTGTCGTTTGGGCATTGATCTTCCCGCCTTCCACAAAGGTGAACCGGAACGTTTCAAGATCGAGCGCACCCTGAATATTGAGGCGCCTGCGCCCCGATGTTGCCTTCAGGGCCGTCTTTTGCCCCTTCGGGAACCGGGCATGGGCGGGACGGCTCCGATGCTCGGGATGCACAGCATCGGAGAAGACCACCATCCCATCGGCTGCAAGTTCGGTCATCAGGGCCTCATACATGGCGATAAACGCCGCCTGTTTGACTTCATCGGCCTGTGCAGGCGGCAATCGTGGCTTTTTATACTCAAACCCCGGACGGCGCATCAGCCTGGCGGCCCCCGAGGGACTGTAGCTCCGCCCGTATTCCGCCGGAACATACGCACAGACCTCGTCTACGTTCCGTGCCGGGTTTTCGGCAAAACGGGCTTTCAAAGCCCGTTCGCGCTCCCCCGACAAATGCCCTTGTCGCTGGCTGTAATCCTTCAAGCCGAAAAACGACAGCCCCGCCCCGGAAAAGGCAAACCGCCACTCCGTCAGAACCGTCGGTCCGATATCCAGAATCCGGCAAACCGTTCCGGCGTCTTCTTCTGCATCCAACAGCGGAAACGCACGGGCGCGCCTCCAGACAAGCGCTTCAACCTTGCGGCGGCGGCAAATGGCCTCAAGGGCCAGGCGCTGATCGGCAGATAGCGAAACCGTTTTGTGGGGCTTGTTCATGGTCTCAAAGTGCATGCTGTGATACGTATGACCATGCGGCAAATTGAATCAACCTCTCTACAAATTCTTCAGGTCAATTCAGGCGCAGTAGTATACATGAGACCTGTTTCGCAATAGGTAGATTTCTGCCATTCCAGCTTCACCGAAGCAGTGGAGTTTGCCGGAATGGCCGTACTGAAAGTTTTACGGGCACGTCCAGAGTTGTTTTTCCGCCTTTCCGGAATACGTCCGGCGGATTTTGATGCTCCGGTTTGTCAGCTTCACCCGATTTGGCTTGCCGGTGAAGCCGCGCGTTTGTCCCGAAAGAACAGACAACGGGCCATCGGGGGCGGCAGGAAGTATCGGCTGCAACCGGCGGAACAGATGCTTTTGTGCCTGATCCATTACCGCACATACGCCGGCCAGGCCTTTGTTGGCCTGCTTTTCGACATTTCCAGCCCTACAGTTTGCCGCCGCGTTCGCGCCATGACGACGGTGATGGCTGGCCATTTCGCCATGCCGGAGCGCAGGATCAAATTATCGACACAGGAAAGAAACGATCTTCTCTATCCTGTGATCGATGGTACCGAGCGCCCTGTTCAGCGCCCCGGGACGCCGTCAAGGCGCAAAGCCAGTTATTCAGGAAAGAAGAAACGCCATACAGCGTCGCACCGGATCATTACCGACGACAGGAAAAGGATCCTGGCCGTTGGTCCTGCACAGCCCGGGCGAAAGCACGACAGGCGGATATATGATGAAGCGCGCGTGGACAAGCCCCCCGGTGTGCCTGTCCCGGGCGATCCCGGTTATCCGGGAACGTCGCTGGAAGTCCCGCTCAAAGCCTCAGGGAACCATCCCCTTGCCAAAGAGCGGAAAAGCTGCAACACATGGCACGCAAAGCTGCGCATCGGCGCAGAGCATGGAATTTGCCGCATGAAAAAGTTCGGGATTTTTGCCGATACCCATCGCAATAATGGCCAGGCGGATATGATCGCAAGGAATGTAGCGGCCCTGGCAAACCTGAATTTGAAAACAGCCTGACCAAATGGGCAGGGATACCTCCGTTCAAAAACAACCGCCCTTATTGCGAATCGAGTCTATGTAAAAAAACCGGTTTTCTCTCTCGTTGCGCTCGGTCTTGATGGCGCGTGATGCGATGCTTCAACTGGACCAGAACTGCGCAATAGCTGACAAAATCACTAAGAGAGATTGATGCGGTCGCGTTGCTGAGGTAGCTAATAATCTGGCCTGATCACATGTAGGTCGCTGATATTGGGAAAGGCTTGCCCCGCCGATGACAGAACGTCTGCTTTACAATCTGGCATGGGTGGCCGTGGCGATTTGCGTGGTGCCGATTATCGCGGCCTGTATGGCGGCGCTCGGGGGTGATCTGGACTCGTGGCGCAATATTCTGTCGACAGTGTTGCCACGTTATACCATGACAACGCTGATCCTTGTGCTGATCGTTGGCTTTTCGACCGCCGCGATCGGGAGTGTCACCGCCTGGCTGGTGACGGTCTATCGCTTTCCCGGGGTGCGGTTGCTTGAGGTGGCCCTTGCCCTGCCACTTGCCTTTCCGGCCTTTGTTCTGGCCTATGCTTACACCTATCTGCTGGACCATCCCGGCCCGGTGCAGGAACTGTTGCGCAACGTGACCGGTTGGGGACCGCGCGACTATTGGTTCCCGGAAATTCGCAGCCTGGGCGGGGCAGCGGCGATGCTGACCATCGTGCTTTACCCCTATGTCTATCTGCTGGCGCGGGCGTCTTTTCGCCAACAGAGTGCCAACGCGTTTCTGGTGGCGCGTACGCTGGGCCATTCCCCGGCCTACGCGTTCTGGCGTGTGGCCTTGCCGATGGCACGCCCTGCTATTGCCGGGGGGGCTTTGCTGGCGGTGATGGAGACTATTTCAGATTTTGGCACGGTGTCCTTCTTTAACGTCCAGACCTTTGCCACCGGCATTTATCAGGCGTGGTTCTCGCTGGGGGATCGCCCGGCGGCGGCGCAATTGTCGATGTGCCTGCTGACCTTTGCATTGCTGCTGGCAGGTCTGGAGCGGGCGCAACGAGGCCGCGCCAAGACCGCTGGCAAGGGCGCGCGGTTTGAGGCGGCAGACAAGCCTCGCCTGACCGGGTTGGCCGGGTGGGGTGCCATGCTGGTGTGCCTGTTGCCAGTGCTGTTGGGGTTCATCATTCCGGTGATCATGTTGGGGCTTATGGCAAGGGGATCGGGGCAGAGCCTGTTGGATGAGCGCTATGTGGCCTTGATGCGCAACTCGGTAACCTTGGCATCGGTCGCCGCTGTTCTCACCGTGCTGGGTGCAATCCTGATCAGTTTTCGTGCCCGCACCCAGCCGGGGCGCACCTCGCGCTGGATGGTGATCGGCGCGGGGATTGGATACGCCGTGCCCGGAGGTGTGATCGCGGTGGGGGTGATCGTGCCAATGGCTGCGCTGGACAATGCCATTGATGCGGTGATGGAGGCGCAATTCCAGATCAGCACAGGTTTGCTGATCACCGGCTCGATCTGGTTGATGATCCTGGCCTATTTCGCACGCTTCATGGCGGCCGCGCTAAACGCCTATGACAGCGGTATGGCTACGGTGCCGGTGCATTATGATGCAGTTGCGCGCTCATTGGGGCAACCGGCCCCGCGGTTGTTGTGGCGGGTGCATTTGCCGGTGGCGCGCACCAGCCTGCTGACCGCCGTGCTGATCGTCTTTGTCGACGTGATGAAGGAACTGCCCGCGACGCTGATCTTGCATCCGTTCAACTTTCAGACTCTCGCGGTGCAGGCCCACAGGCTGGCGGCGGATGAGCGATTGTTCGAGGCGGCTATGCCCTCCCTGACCTTGGGTCTGTTCGGTCTGTTGCCCGTGGGCCTGCTGTGTTGGTCGCTGGCGGGGTGGGCACGCTGGTAAACGGCTGTTGCCCCGCGCTGCTTAGAACGTTCGTCTTAAATCCAAAGCCACCATCAGGGTGACTTGCTTCAATCGTTATCGGACGTGCCTGCCCCGGCCCCGGCCATGCGGCTTTCGGGGGTGTCCGGAGCATAGGTGCGATGTGCGAAGGCACCGAGGATATCTGCGATCTGACGGTCCATTGCGCCGCGATAAAGGCGCTCAAGGGGGCGGTCTGTTGGCAGCGAGGCAGGTCCGACATGTATGTCTTGAGCTTGCGGGGCAGTGAAGGCCTCAGTGGTTGTGCTGAACCACGCGTCTTCCCCTCGATGGGTGGTTTTCACATCGCCCCAGCGTATGGCCAGAGTTGCGTCGGCCAGCTCTGACGCGGCGGCCACAAAGGGAACCAGCAACAGCGGGTAGGCGACATTGCGCAGGGTGATGCCGTCGCCTGCTGACAGAGCCGCCGCCCTGTCGCAGAGAGCGGCCCCGGCAATCAATGGACACAGCGTGCCGCCTTTCGCCTGCCATGGGTCGTTGGTTGTGATCGGGCAAAGTTGTCCGTAATCGGTGCCATCATTTTGTGTCAGCAACCCGGCCAGCGCCGCAGGCCCGGGCAAACCTGCGGAACACAGCCAGCGTGTGGCTTTGCCCGCCTCTTCGGCCAGGCCCCAGCTCAGCCCGGCACCGCGTGCGGCCTTGCGGGTCAGTGTCTCGATTTCATTCAAGGACCAGGTCATTGGGCGGCCTCCTGCAACGAAGGATAGGCCCAATCATCGGCACCGACGCTGTGCAATTCATGTGGGAAGGGGGCGTTTTGGAACATGTTGATCCGCACCCAGCGGTCCGAGCGGGGATCGAAATGGCAGGCCCCGAAAAAGCTGAGTTTGGCGCGCAGCAGGTCAATCGGCAGCATCGCGGCGTCAATCGTGTTGTCGCGGATTTCGGCATAGGGCCAAGTCGCGGCGATCTGTGCACGCCGCGCCGCGTGGCGGTGTTGCGGGTGGGTCAGCAGGAAAGCGGCAATCGGGCCATCTGGTGCCTTGCTCAGGTCGGCATACATCCGTGCGGCATCGCGCCCGGGGCAGAGCGGCTGCTCATAGGGTTCAATCAGTTCCTCAAACCGCTCGCCCAGACGCGGTTCCAGCTTTTCTTCCGAGACATACCAGACCCGCGCCTTGGCCGACTTGTCCGCCCAGTCAATTTTGAGCGCCCAGTCATAGATATCCTCAAGGACCGCCTTGAGATCCGAGGTTTGCATGGCGCCGTCGATGCGCCATGTTGTCTGTTCATCGGCGGCCATACACTGGCTGAGGTCATCCACGATTTCGCCGTAGGGTTCCAGCAGAAGAGAGACCAGCTGCTCCTGTCCTTCAAGGGACAGGGTGTCCTCGGCCCAAAGCCACAGACGGTTCCAGGGCATGTCCGACATCAGGTCGGCAGTGGCCAGATGCGTATCGAGTGCGGCCATATCGGCGCGCAGGGCGGTCTGTTTCTCGATCTGGATCGGATGTTCTGACGCCCAGCTTGTCGCCTGTTTGTGCGCGCGGGCGGCAAATTGGCGGAAACACTCGACCTCTTGCGCCGAGGCATTGGGCAGTGAACGCACCCGCGCCAACGCCCATTCGCGCGCGGCAATCCAGTTGTTGAGCAGCACCGGGTGGTTGATCAGGAACGGGGCCATGCCAAGCCCGGTGGAATTGCCAATGCCAAAGCGGCGCCGCAGGGCCGGATCCAGTGGCACGGCGGTGTCGGGGCTGCGCAGGCGGGCCATGTGTTCGACTAGGTCCATCACGAAGGCGCGGGTCAGGAAGACGGACAGCATTTCGACCTGGAACGGCGCGCGAAATTCCTCGCGCTCGGCAATCAATTCGCGATCTGCCGCGCCCAGCTTGCCCGAGCCATAAACAGCCGTGGTGCGCATCAGATAGCCCACATCACCGACCTTCCCGGCATCCGGTTGATGCCCCTTGGACAGCGCTTCGACCACATGATCCCAGAGCCGGACCGAGCGGTTGGCGCGGCTGACGGACAGTTCCTTTTCGCTCACCCGTCCCACTTCCTGTTTGGGGATGTTGCCAGCAAGACGGTCAATATCGGCCTCTGTGGGCACACCGTCAAACAGGGTGAAGGTGGCATCCCATTCCGTGGCAATCACCCGGTCCGAGCGTTTCTCGGGCGGCAGATCATTGGCAAAGGCAATCAGGGAATAGCTGCGATCGGGGCCATGGGCAGAGTAGACAGCGCGGCCAACGCCCTTGGCATCAATGTCAAAAACCGGACGGTCAAAGCGCCAGTTTTCGCGCGCCATCCGGCGCAGCAATATCCGCATGAAGGACAAGCGGGATTGATGGAACGATCCCATCCGCGCCAGACGCATCACCGTCGAGGGATCACGCGGGGGAATGGCCATCTCGTGTTCGGGGTTGTGCATCCTATCCTCCTTGATCCTTGTTATAGCGTGGTTGTGTCAGATTGCCCCTGAAGGGGTAAAGTTTTCATCGAAAAAGCGCAGCCAATTGTCGCCCATCAGCCCGGCGACCTCGGTGTCATTGAAGCCAACCTTGCGCAGACCACCTTCGATATTGCCGAAATCACGGTTGTCTTTGAACCAGTCGGGCTGTGGCGGGAAACCAGGATTGCTGGCCGAGCCTTCGCCATAGTCGATTTCTTTGGACCAGCGGCCCACGCGCATCCATTCAACCACGCTGTCGGGCTGATCCTGGCACAGATCGCTGCCGATGCCGAAATGTTCGACGCCAAACTGCTCGGCGGCCATTGCGACCATTTCGCAGAAGCTGTCCAGCGTGCAGTCGCCCTTGTTCTTGAGGTGATGGGGATACATAGAGAACCCCATCATGCCGCCGTTTTCGGTGACCGCGCGCACCACGTCATCGCGTTTGTTGCGCAGGGCGGGTTGCCAGGAATGCAGGTTAGCATGGGTGATGGCGATGGGACGAGTGCTGATCTCAGCCGCCTCGATGGTGGATCGATCCGCCGAATGGCTCATATCCACCACCAGCCCGACGCGGTTCATTTCCTTGATGACCTGCTTGCCCATGCGGGTGATGCCGGGGTCTTCGGCCTCGTAACAACCCGTCGCCAGCAGGGACTGGTTGTTATAGGTCAGCTGCATGAACCGCGCGCCCAGATCGTGCAGGATTTCGACAAGGCCGATATCGTCCTCGATCGGAGCAGGGTTCTGGAACCCGAAGAAGATGGCGGTTTTGCCGGACTCGTGCGCGGTGCGCACATCGCCCGCCCACCGCCCCTTCATGACCATGTCGGGATATTGCTCAAACCAGCGATTCCATTGCTCCATGTTCAGCACAGTTTCGCGGAAATTCTCGTGATATGAGATGGTTACGTGGACGGCATCCACACCCCCTTCGCGCATCTGGCGGAAGATTTTTTCCGACCAGTTGGCATATTGGAGGCAATCGATGCGGTAGGTCATGACGGATCGCCCGCCGCGATATAGGCGGTCTTGACGGTGGTGTAGAAATCGCGGGCATGGATGCCTTGTTCACGCGGCCCGTACGAGCTGTCGCCGCGTCCGCCGAATTGCACGTGATAATCCGTTCCGGCAGTGGGCAGGTTGATGGTAACCACGCCGGTTTGGGCATTGCGACGGAAATGGGTGGCGCGGGCCAGGGATTTGGTGGCGATGCCTGAGGTCAGGCCAAAGTTGGTGTCGTTGGCGACGGCCAGCGCTTCGTCATAGCTGGCCACTTTGATCACTGATGTCAGAGGGGCAAACATTTCCTCGCGGTTGATGCGCATGTCGTTGGTGGTGTTCAGGAAAACGCCGGGGGACATGTAGTAGCCCTCATGCTCCATGCTGAGGCGCGCGCCGCCACAGGCCAGCTCGGCCCCTTCGGATTGGCCCAGTTCGGCATAGGCGAGGTTTTCATTTAGCTGTTGTTCGGACACGACAGGTCCCATCTGCACGCCCTCGGCCATGCAATGACCCACTTTCATGGCCTGTGCGCCTGCCACGAGTTTTTCGACAAACGCGTCGTGGATGCCTGCATGGACGACCAGACGTGACGACGCGGTGCATTTTTGACCCGAGCCACCAAAGGCCCCGCCAAGCGCCAGCGACACGGCGAGATCAAGATCGGCATCATCCATCACGGCCAGCGCGTTCTTGGAGCCCATCTCCATCTGGACGCGGGTCAGATTCTGGATCGCGGCAGAGGCAATGCCTTTGCCGACGGGGACCGATCCAGTGAAGGAAATGGCGTTGACCATGGGGCTTTCGACCAGACGCTGGCCTACATCTCGGCCCGCGCCCATCACCAGATTGAAGAGGCCCTCGGGGATGTCCTGGCGGCTGATGATTTCGGCCAGAGCGACGGCGCTGGCTGGGGTCACATTGGCAGGCTTCCACAGCACTGCGTTGCCATAGGCCAGAGCAGGCGCGATTTTCCACGAGGCGGTCGCGGTGGGAAAGTTCCACGGGCTGATGACCGCCACGGTGCCCACCGGTTCGCGGCGCACATCGACCTCGATATTGGGGCGTACGGAATCGGCATTTTCGCCTAGCTGGCGCAGCACTTCGTGGGCGTAATAGGTGAAAAACTGTCCGGCGCGGTACACTTCACCTTTGCCTTCGGCCAGCGGTTTGCCCTCTTCGCGGCTGAGCAGGGTGCCCAACTCCTTGGCGCGGGCCATCATTTCGGTGCCGATGGCCATCAATACGGCCTGTTTGCGTTCCAGCCCGTAGGTGGCCCATTCGGCCTGCGCGGACCGCGCGGCAGTCAGGGCATCATCCAATTGCGCGGCGCTGGCCTGCGCGTACATCCCCACCAGATCGCTCAGATCCGACGGGTTACGGCTTTCGATCTCGGAGGGTCCGGACACCCAGTCTCCGGCGATGTAGTTTTGATGTGTGTCAGCCATCGGTCAAACCCTCTTATGATGGTGTGGATCACGGGTGTGCGACCCGGTCAGGATTTGATCTCACATCCGAATACTTAAGGCAAACGCAAATTTATTGAATTTTATTCAGTTATTCTGAAATTAGGGGGCGTGCTGCAGCGAAATTGGCCTGTCGAATTGCCTGAACCAGCGCACGGGCTGCGGGTGTCAGCATGGATTCAGGCGGCGTGACAATCCACACCTCGCGCCGCGCGGTGCTGTCGGACAGCGGCAGAAACTCCAGATCGTCATATTTGGGCAGCACAGCCAGCTCGGGCAGCAGCGTGACACCGACGCCCGCCCGCACCAGACTGAGGATCGAAGCGGTGTTGCGCACCATCAGGTTCGACGCCTTGAGGATCGGGGCAAAGCCTTCGTCCTTGATATGCGCACAGAGACCATTTGAGATGAAGTTACGCCCCTCCAGATCGGCCCAGCTGAGCCGTTTCCAGTTTTTGGCCAGGGGATGATCCAGTGGGCAGACCACGCCAAACGCATCAGTGAACGCCAGGTCACGCTCGAACCCGGGGATCGCGAGCAGGGTGCCCATGCCGATATCGGCCCGTTCATTCGACAGTTCGCGGTGCACGGATATGGAATCGGTATCGATCATCTCGATTGACACGCCGGGGTGCTGTTTCAGATAGGTTTGCAGGATCGGGGGCATGACGGTTTGTGCTACCGAGGGCGTGACCGCCAGGCGCACATGGCCCTGCTCGGCGCGGCTCAACCCCTCGATGGCCGAAACGGTGCGGTCAAAATGTGATAATTCGCGGCTGGCCTCGGAGAGGATCATTTCGCCTAACGGGGTCAGGCGGGATTTGCGCGTGCTTTCAAATAGCGGCGCGCCGATGTGATCCTCAAATTGCTTCAGCATCATCGACACAGCCGAGGGCGTGCGCCCTAACACCTCGGCTGCGTCCGCGAGGCTGCCGTGATCTGCCACCGTTCGGAAGCAGCGTAGCATTTCAATCTTGATCGCCAAGTTAAGACCTTCTGAAATATTCGCCAATTATCGGGCGTTTGGCTTAATTACCTCGGAGCGGCAGGAAGTGTCCATCCTCAAGATTGGTTTACCCGCCACGGGTTGCCGTTGGATTAACTTTTGCGACGAGTCGTGAAAAGGCCGTCGCGATGGACTCGCGACGGCCTAGAGTTTCCAACCTGCGGAGCCGCAGGCAGAGTAAGATGATCAGTCCCAGCTGACTTCGTTGAAGATCGCCTGTGCCTTGGCGGCATTGGCGCTGAAGGCGGCGGTGGGCGTTGTTGTATCGGCTTTGAACGCGCCCATCGATTTGGCTTCTGCGGTGGGCTCAATCCCTTCAACGGCTGGGAACTCCTTGTTCTGGCTGGCGAAATTCTGTTGTGCGAATTCGCTGGTCAGGAATTCCATCAGCGTCAGGGCGTTGTCCGGGTTTGGCGCATTGACTAGGATCGCAGCCGTGGTCAGGTTCACATGAGTGCCGCGGTCGTCCTGGTTCGGCCAGACCCAACCGATGTTGTCGGTCTTGCCACTCAGCCCTTCGACTTCTTTTTCAAGCGCGCGGGCAAAGTAGTAGTGGTTTGACACGGCAATGTCGCACTCGCCCGAGACGATGCCGCGCAGCTGATCGGTGTCGCCACCTTGCGGGGCGCGGGCCAGGTTCTCACGCACACCTGCGGCCCAGTCTTTGGCCACGTCTTCGCCATGGGTTTCGATGATCGAGGCCATCAGCGACTGGTTGTAGATATTCGATGAGGTACGGATGCAGATCTGATCGTTATAGGCCGGATCGGCGAGGGCTTCGTAGGTTTGCGGCGGGTTTTCTACGCGGGTTTTGTCGTAGAAAATGATCCGGGTCCGTTGCGAGACACCGAACCACAGGTTCTCGGGGTGCTCCATGTGATCGGGGATCGCATCCTCGATGGCTTGCGAGTCATAGGCTTGCAACAGACCCTCGGCCTCGGCGCGGTCCATGCGGCCCACATCTACGGTCAGAAGCACGTCGGCGGGGCTGTTGTCGCCCTCGGCCTGCATACGGGCGATCAGCTCGTCGGCTTTGGCCTCAATGCGGTTGACGGAAATGCCGGTTTCTTCGGTGAATTTCGAGTAGAGCGCATCGTCTGTATCGTAGTGACGACTGGAATAGACGTTAACTTCTGCGGCGAAAGCGGGTGCGGCGACGGCTGTGATCGCTGCAAAGGCCACAGCGGTCTGTCGTGTCAGGAAGGGCAGTTTCATGGTGCGAATCCTTAATCCGAGTAAAAGCGTAGTCCATTCCTCTGATTTCTGACAAAAATAGTCAAGTCAAATCGGTAGGGCTTTTTAGCGCACTATTGTGCTGGTCATGTTGGAGATCGCAAACAGGATCGCGGCGATGCAGACAATGCTGAGATCAGCAGGCATATCCAGCATCAAAGAAGCCCAGAGGCCCCCAGGCTCAGCCAGCGCCGCAATCAGGGCGGCACTGCCCGCCATCCGCTCGGGTGTGTTGGTGTGCGGATGGGCGGTGGCGAGGTGATCAGCAACACGCGCTGAAACCGCCCGCCGGACAGCGCGTTCATCTGGGCTTGCGCAAATCGGGCAGGCCTGACTGCTCCCACGCGGCGTGAACATCCGCCTTGCTGTGTCGGCGCGGCAGGCCCATGAACAGCGCCAAGGTCATTGGCAGGCTCGGGTCGATATGCAGTTATCGAGGGAGGTATCCGATGTGCTGCCTCGGCGTGCCGGTGATGCTGTTTTTGGCCTGAACGGTCCCCTGATCTGCGACCGATCCGCACCAAACGCAGCGTCAAACTTGCACCTTGAGGAAAAGGCCCCCATCTTGATCCAAATGGGAGATTGCGTGCCGGGGGGACATTCGGCCGCTTCAGGGAGATTGATATATGACTTTTGCTTCAAAGCAGGACGCCCTCGCGATTCAAAATGAGAGTTCATGGAAGGATCGGGAAAAGCTCGAAACCATCTACCAGATGCTCAGCGAGACGACCAAGGCCTTCCCCACGCGCCCGGCGGTCAGCTATCAGTTATTCTCCGAGCCCACAGCCAAGGCCGAAACACTCAGTTGGCAGCAGTTTCATGATCAGGTCTGTCAGGCGGCCAACCTGTTCCGCTCGCTTGGGATTGGCGAAAAGGACGTGGTGGCTCTGGTCCTGCCCAACACGATGGAAACCGTCGTGGCCACGATTGGCGGGATGATTGCGGGGATTGTGAACCCGATCAATCCGTTGCTTGAATCCGATCAGATTTCCGCCATCCTGCGCGAGACCAACGCCAGGGTTGTTGTCACGCTCAAGGCGTTCCCCAAAACCGATATCGGTCAGAAAACCGCCGATGCGGTGCGCCATGCGCCGAACGTGAAAACCGTGCTTGAGATTGACCTCAACCGCTATCTCAGCCCGCCCAAAAGCTGGATCGTGCCGCTTGTGCGCCCGAAAAACCCGATCACGCATAACGCCAAGGTGCTGAACTTTGTCGCGCAGGCAAAACAGCATGGCACCAGCCTGACCTTCAAAGACCCGCAGGTGGATCGTGTGGGTGCCTATTTCCACACAGGTGGCACCACCGGCATGCCGAAAGTGGCACAGCACACCTATGAGGGAATGATCTATAACGGCTGGCTGGGCGATGTTTTGTTGTTCGACGAGAAAGACAGCGTGATGTGCCCGCTGCCGATGTTCCATGTGTTTGCCTGTCACGTGATCCTGATGGCGATGATCAAATCGGGCGCGCATGTGGTGTTTCCCACGCCTGCCGGGTATCGCGGCGACGGGGTGTTTGATAATTTCTGGAAGCTGCTGGAGCGGTGGGACACGACCTTTGTGATCACCGTGCCGACCGCCGTGTCAATGCTGATGCAGCGCAAGGTGGATGCCGATATCTCAAAGGTGAAGAACGCGTTTTCCGGCTCGGCGCCGATGCCGCTGGAGCTGTTCAATCGCTTTGAATCGGCGACCGGAATGCATGTGATCGAAGGCTATGGCCTGACCGAGGCGACCTGTCTTGTGTCGGTGAACCCGGTTGACGGCGAAAAGCGGGTTGGATCGGTCGGGGTGCCTTTGCCCTATGCGGATGTGAAAATCATCAAGTTCGATGAAAAGGGCGAGCCGGTCGAATGCGCCGTCGACGAGATCGGTGAGATCTGCGTGTCAACCCCCGGGGTCTATGCGGGCAACACCTATACCGAGGCTGAGAAGAACCACGATCTTTATCATTACGGCACTCATCTGCGGACTGGCGATCTGGGCCGTCTGGACCCCGAAGGATATCTGTGGATCACCGGGCGCGCCAAGGATCTGATCATCCGGGGCGGTCACAATATTGACCCGGCCGAGATCGAAGAGGCGTTGATGGCCCATGAAGCCGTCGCCATGGCCGGTGCCATTGGTCAGCCCGATGCCCATTCCGGCGAGTTGCCGTGTGTTTATGTCGAACTGGTCGAGGGCGGCGATGCCAGTGCCGAGGATCTGGCCGAGCATTGCAAAATCCATGTGCATGAGCGCGCTGCCCAGCCCAAGCATGTCGAAATCCTGTCCGAGTTGCCCAAGACGGCGGTGGGCAAAGTGTTCAAACCCGATCTGCGCAAACGGGCGATCAAACGCGTCTATGACGCGGCCCTGAAAGAGGCAGGCATCGAGGCCAGTGTGACCGAGGTCATCGACAGCAAGAAACGCGGTCTTGTGGCGCGGCTGGGCAAATCCGGCGGGGTGGATGAAACACAGCTGGCCCAGACTCTGGGGCAATTCACACGACCCTGGGAATGGGCCGACTGAGACAGCATTTGACTTACCTTGTTTGGCCTCTAACCTCTCGCGGGTAAGAGTCGGAGCGCAGACTTGGGCGCGAGCCTTTGAATGCGTTTCGCAAAATGAGTGCATTTGGGTTTTGCCAAACGCAATTTGGAGACTTGAACGATGACCAATATCCCCTTTCTGATCGATCCCAACCCGACCATGGAGAAATCCGACATGGCGGCGGCCGAGGTGCTCACGACCGATGATCACACCGAATTGAACCACACCCATTTTGCCACCGAGGACGAATCAATCCTCACCGGCACCTGGGAATGCGCGCCATGCCTTGAAGACATCCCGGCCTATCCGGTTCATGAATTGATGACCGTGGTCTCGGGCAAGATCACCCTGACCCATCCCGATGGCACCAAGGAACATCTGGCGGCAGGCGACAGCTTCTTCATCGCCAAAGGCGCGCCCGTGGTCTGGGAAATCACCGAAACCCTGCGCAAGATTTACATGATTGCGGCCTGAGGTCAGCGCGTCAGCATGTGTTTCGTATTGGTCAGCAGCGTCTCAAGATAGCGCTGCTGGCTCCAGCCGCAGTCGAGGGTTAGCAGTTCCCACTGCGTGATCGACAGTTGCGCCCATAGGTAGTCCGTCGCCTCGTCGCGGGTCAAATCTCGGGTCAGCGCCTGATCACAGGCCAGCACCTCAATCGCGGCTGCACAGCCTTCGCGCATGTCACCCATCCGCTCATCCCAGGCGCGGGCGGCATCCTCATCCGTTTCTTTCATCACCAGCAGCGTTTTTGCGATGCCGTAGATGTTCGGCACGTAGCTGCCCCATGCGGTCACGAAGGCTTCCAGCCGGGCCAGACCGGTTGTGGCCGCACGGCTATCGGCCAGCCGATCCTCGACGCAGAAAACCTCGTCCTGGTACTTCGTTGTGGCGATGAACAGCTCGGTCCGGTTCGGGAAATGCAGGTAAAGCGCCTGTCGGCTGACCCCTGCCTTTTTGGCAATATCCGACATGCGCGCGGCCACGCCGGGGTTGGAATCAAGCAATTCCCAGGCGGCTTTGAGAATGCGGAGGCGGGTTGAATTCATCTCACTTGACATACTGTAAAGTAGTGCCTACTTGTCACCGTGTCACTTGACAATGTGTAAAGTGAACTCACATCAACAAAGGACCTCTTCCATGACCCGTAAAATCTTCATCTGGGTGGCCCATCCCAAAGCCACCTCTCTGTGCTCGGCGCTGGTCGATGCCTATCAATCCGGCGCCGAAGGGCAGCATCTGTGTATGAGATCAAGGGCATATTGGCACCCACTTTCGATTTTCCGAGATGAGGGTATTCGCCACGATTGCCAGTTTTCGAATGACCGCAGTGATTGCGACTTTGAACGGCTTTCCGTTTTCCCTGAGCCGTTCATAGAAAGCGGCGAAGTCTCGGTTTGAGCGAGCTGCAGCAACGGCGGCCATGTAGAGCGTGTTGCGAACGCTTGCTCTGCCACCGCGAATGCGGCGTTGACCCCGCATGGCGCCGGAATCGCAGTTCATGGGCGCAACCCCGACAAGGGCGGCAATCCGGGGTGCGTTGACCTGTCCCGGTTCGTCCAGTTCCGCAATCATCGTTGCCGCCGAGATCGGCCCGACGCCTGGTATCGAAGTCAGGATATCAAAGCGATGTTTGAGATCGGGTTCGCGGCGCAGAAGTTGTCGGAGTTCAGTATCCAGAGCCGCAAGGTGGCGTTCGGCCATCTTGATCCGCGCACGCATCTGTCGGCTGATCAGACTGTGCCCGGTCACGCTCAACTGGTTTTGCAAAGCTCCTTTCTGCCGGGAAATTTGCCGCCCGGCAACCGGGAGAGCGGCCAGATCGGCGCGAGCCGGGGCAGGGGGGGCCTTTGCTTCCGGTTTCACCATCGCGGCAAACAGCGCGAGGGATTTGGCGTCAATCGCGTCGGTTTTGGCCAGTTGCCCCATCATATCAGCGAACTTTCGGGTGCGGTATGGGTTCATCACAGCCACATGGAAACCCGCATCATGCAGGTGCCGGTGCGCGCGCCGATGACAGCTGCCGGTTGCCTCCGGCACGATCAACTCAGGTTGATATGATCGAAGGAAGCGGGCGAACCGTTGCAGGCCTGCTTTGTCATTACTCACGCTCTGCGACAGGCCTGTTGGGTGAAGATAGACATCAAGACGTGATTTACTTTCCACAATCTGGTCTAAAGCCTCCGACTTTAGTCGGAAAAACATTCAAACGTGCGCCGAAGGCGCTCATGAACCACTGAACCCTCTGACTTTAGTCGGAGGAGGTTCAGTCACATCAATGCCGACATATACTTGCTCTGTGGCAAGCTGGGGAGAAGCGGTCTTTCCTTGTATACGGGACATCCGGGATTCCCTTTCATCTGTTCAGATCAGTTTTCCATGAATCGATCCGGTCAAGCTGCCCTGCGGCCCACAAAGCCAAGGGGAGGACGACCCAAATCGAGCGCCCGGATGGGATGGCCATCCCATCCGGGCAACCATCAATCTGCTGCAGATTGATGGCAAGGAAAACATACAAGGGAACGGGTATTGCCAGGGTGTTGGCAACCGGCCCGACCGGCTGTCAGCCGCGCCTGTGCAGACCGGACATCCCCGGCCGCCGGTTCACACCGCGCCCCGCTTGCCTCCCGGCGGACCATCCCTGCATGGAACCGCAGACTGAACCGGACCGCCGCGCCGGTCTTCACGGCCGGAAACGCAGGGCTCGGGGCACCGGTCAGGACGGCGGGCAGGGCAGGGCTGTCCATGGTGTCGTTCCCGGCCTTGCCTGCGGTGGCGTTACAGGGCGAACCGGTCCGGCACATGTCAATCCGGTCATCAGCCACCGGCATCCCGGCATCTGTGCGGATGAAACCCGGGGTCGCGCAATTCCCCCGGCCCGGGCCGGAGCAGGTCCCCGTCCCGGCCCGCATGTCCGGCCAGGCTCTTGTCAGCAACAATATACGCGGGGCGCCGCTCATCCGGGAGACCGGGAAGCCGGATGCAGGGCACGGGATCCATGCCCGTCTCCCGCGCCGTCGGCACACGGTCCTGCCCCGGCAATAACGGTGTTGCCCCCGGCGAACAGGACGGGACCGGTAAAACCGGGTCCCCTGATCGACACCGCGATCTGCCGGACCTGATCCGCAGAACGGGCACGGGGTTTCAGGGCACGGGGACATCGGGCGGCAGGCGCCCGATCTCCGGACTGCGGGCAGGACCGGAGCGCGTCCCGTCGCGCGAAGGTTTTTTTTGCCGCTGGCCATGCCGGGATTCCTGACATTTTTTTCACCGCCGGTATCGCGCAAATTCCGGCGCAACCCCTCCGGCGGTTTCCCCGCGCGTTTCGGGAGGGCATTTCGTTTCGAGCCCAGGGGCCATTTCGTTTCGGATGACCCGTCGGAAAAAATTTCCCGAATGGTTGCAACCGGTTGTCGGCGGCGCAAATCCGAAACGAAACGAAATGCAAAAAAATCGGCACGCAGAAGTAGGCAAGTGCGGCACATAACACCCACGAGTCCTCCCCGCCGGGAAGGACCCGTGATTTCTGAACAACATGAGCGGCACCCGGTGGCAATCAACATGCCCTTGGCAAGCCGTTCCATTCGCTCCCGGGGTTTCTTCGCGGCCGCTTCCGGGGGAAGGGGGGGCGGATACCCTGATTTCCCCGAGCGAACCAAAGCTTTACAATTGGGCGGATCACATTGCAAGCACAGGCGTAATAACTCCGCTTCATAGTCGCGGGACGGCATTCCGGAGATAAACCGCTCCCGAAACGCCCCGATCATATACCCACAAGGTGGGGTTCACCGCAGTTTTGCATCATCCGCTTCTATTGTCGTGTACATGATGTCCTCCATCAGGGGGATACGTTTCAAGGCGCGTCCATTCATCAGGCCATGCGCTGAAGCGGTCAGGGTTTTCCACTCCCGGAGCCGGTCTCCATCGCGTAGGATTACGGCTGTCTGCAGGAACCGCCGTGCCCAAATGTCGCGGCGTGTTTCAAGGAATTTCCAGAGCTTTGTTTCAATGCTGCGCGCGGTACGCGCCGTCGCGACGATCCGGCGGGTCTCTTCCGTGTCCTCGAACCAGCTGTCTGCAAGCGGATCAAGGAGGTCCAGCGCAAGATCATCGTTTACCCAACGTCCGAGAGCCTGGATAATTCATGACGATATGGTGAGGGTGGTGTAAGCTATTGGAATTTGGTATTTTTCGGTTTCTGAAGCCAGAAATTCCATTTTCCGGAGCACGCCCCCTCACCATGCCAAATCCTGCCTTTCTGCATCCCTCTTTGTCACCCCTGAACGGCAAGCCCGTGTTGCTCGATTTTGACGGCGCGCAGATGATCTCCGATGCTGGTCTGATGCTCTTGCGAGAGGTCGAGCGCCGGACCGATCCGGCTGGTCCTATTGCATCGTGTCTCACCGATCTGCGGGCACCGGGCAAGGTGCGGCACAGCCTGGAAGAGATCATCCGGTTCCGGATCATGATGATCGCGGCTGGATATGAGGACGGTAACGATGCGGGTGATCTGCGCCATGACCCGAGCTTTAGGCTCGCGCTGGAGCGTGACCCCGAGACCGGCGGAGCGCTGTGCTCCCAGCCTGCGATCTCGCGGACGGAGAACCTGGCTGAATTGCCCCGGGTTTACCGGAGAGTAAAACACTCCAAAGGTGAGCCTTATGACGAGGAAAAGACATACCCCCGCCTATCCAGCCGAACTGCGTGACCGTGGTGTCCGGCTTTTCCGTGAACACCGGTCAGAATATGCCAGTGATACAGCAGCTTGCCGTGCGATTGCGCCGAAGCTTGGGTGTTCGCCAGACAGCCTACGCATCTGGTGCCAACAAGCCGAACGGGATGCGGGCCAGCGCGACGGGCTGACCTCTGCAGAGAAGGATCGGATCAAGGATCTTGAGCGTGAGGTTCGGGAACTGCGCCAGGCTAATGAGATTCTGAAGAAGGCATCTGCTTATTTTGCTCAGGCGGAGCTCGACCGCCCGTTCCGCAAATGATTGCTTTCATTGAAGAGCATCGAAACGCCTTCGGTGTCGGGCCGGTCTGCAAGCTTCTGCAGATTGCACCTTCGACATTCTACGCTCGCGCTGCGATTGTCCGTGACCCTGATCTGGCCTCTGATCGCGCCAGGCAGGACATCGTAGATCGAGAGAAGATCAAAGAAGCCTATGACGATAGCGGATGCCGATATGGCGCACGTAAAATCTGGCATGAACTGCGCCGAAACAAGCACGACATCGCGCGTTGCACTGTGGAACGGCTGATGAAAGTTATGGAAATACAGGGCGTTGTGCGTGGTCAAAAGCCAATCACAACCAACCCTGATACGTCCCGGCCATGTGAACCAGACCGGGTTTACCGGAGAGCATAAAGCCTGGAAGGTAGACTATGATCAAAGGAAATTCAGGAAACCGATTTTCGACAGAGGTGCGTGCGCGTGCTGTACGTTTGGTTCTGGAGAATGAACCGGATTACCCCTCTCGATCGAAAGCGGTTGCTTTGATTTCAGAAAAGACAGGATGTAGCCCCGGGACGTTGCGGGACCGGGTCAGGAAGCAGGCTGTTGAAAGCGGTGATCATGACGGCATGACGCAGTCCGACCGTGAAGAACTGAAGGCGCTGCAACGCTGGAACCGTGAACTGAAGCAAGCGAACGACATTCTACGCAGGGCGTCGGCTTTTTTCGCGGCGGCGGACCTCGACCGCCTGCGGAGGAAATGATCATGTTCATTGCGGATCATCGCGCGGAGCACGGCGTCGAGGCGATTTGCAGGGTTTTGCCAATCGCGCCCTCTACTTACTATCATCCCCAAACCGTTCAGCGTGATCCAGGGAAAGCTTCTCCGCGCGCGCGGCGAGATGCTGTTTTATGTCCCGGGATTACAGAGCGATGGGAGGCCGGCAGTAAACGCTATGGCGCGGTGAAAGTTTGGTTTGATCTCATTGCAGCAGGTGGGAATGTCCCCCGATGCACGGTCGTCCGCCTGATGAGAGTGATGGGGCTTCAGGGTGTTACGCGTGGGAAAGGGAAGAAAACAACACAAAGCAATCCTGCCCTTCCATGTCCTGAAGACAAGGTAAACCGTGTCTTCAAAGCACCCGCGCCGAACGTTTTGCGGGTGGCGGACTTTACGTATGTCCGCACGGCCGTTGGCTTTGTCTATGTGGCCTTTATCATCGACGTCTTCGCTCGCTGCATCGTTGGCTGGCAGGTGTCGTCCTCGCCCGATACCAAACCGGTTCTCGACGCGCTGGATCAAGCGCTGGCCGCCCGAAACCCTGACCGCGACAGCCTCACCCATTACAGCGACAGGGGTGTCCAATATCTGTCGATTAAATATTCCGAGCGTCTTGAAGAGGCAAAAATCGGTGCTTCGGTCGGGAGCGTCGGCGACTCGTATGACAACGCCTTGGCTGAGACCATAAACGGTCTCTACAAGGCCGAAGTCATCGAACATGAAGGTCCATGGAGCGGCAGGAAAAACGTCGAATTGGCTACCCTCAACCGGGTGCATTGGTACAACGAAAAACGCCTCTACGGCCCACTCGGGTACATCTCACCAGCAACAGCGGAAAGGGACTTCCACTATACAGACTGCGCGATTATGATAGCCGCAGCATAGGAACTCTAACCTCTCCGATAAACCCGGTCTGGTTCAGTCCGACTGGCTGACCAAGCTGTTCGATAAGCTGTCTGGCGCAGAGAAACACTTGGTCGTCGGCAACCATGATCTGGAACCCACGCAGGCGCTGCCATGGACTAGCGTCTCGCATCTGGCTGAGGTCAGGGACGGGCCGCAGAGGCAGGCGCACACGCTCTGCCACTACCCGATGATCACGTGGAACCACGCGCGCCGGTACGCGCTCCAGATCTTCGGCCATGTCCACAATAACTGGAAAGGCTCACGCAACAGCGTGAACGCAGGTGTCGATGTTTGGGATTACATGCCCGTGCGCTTTGAGGACATCGCGCGGCGCGCAAAAACCCTGCCCGTGAACAAGCACTGGACCGATGTCGAACATAACGCGAAGGAGATCTGAAATGTCCCGATCCTACGCCGAGAACGCCATGAAGAACAGCGACAAGCTCTTCAAAAAGGCAGAGCACAAGCGCGCCAGGCGGGCGCTGAACGCATGTGATCTGACCGAAGATGAGCCACCAGCGGAAAAGACTTTTGGCAACCCGTGGAGCGCCCCGAAGAATGGCAAACGATGGATTGACCCAGAACGCTTCCCCAAGATTTTTAGAAAGTGAAACTGATGGCACGATTTCTGGTCTGGAGTGATCTGCACGATGAGTTCTGGGGCGGCTTCGATCTGCCTGACCTGTCTGCCCCAGTGGATGGGGTTCTGATTGCTGGCGACACGCACACCATGGGCCGTCATCTAGACATTCCAGCGCAGGCCGCCCGCAAGTATGGCTGCCCGGTCGTCGTGATCTGGGGCAATCATGAAGCCTATGGGTCGATCTGGTCCGAACTGCTGACTGATGAGAGTAGTCAACTTGAGTCCCTACGCAACGAAGGCCTGGACATTCGTGTGCTCGATGGCGCGGTAACAGAGGTTGCTGGCGTGCGCATCATCGGCGCGACCCTCTGGACCGATTTGGCGCTCTATTCACCATTCGAATATCTGGCACGGATGATGGTGTCTGCGTACATGCAAGACTACCGCACCATCCGAACAGCACCCAAGATCCGCTTTACAATCGACGATATGTTGGATCGCCACGCGCAGGACAGAGCTGCGATCCTTAGCACTCTCAGAGAACCGTTTGACGGCCCCACCGTGGTCATGACCCACCATCTGCCGCTTCGCGAACTCATCTCGCCAGCGCGCACAATCGGGGGCCATGAAAAGCGCGCAATGAACAATGGTTTTGCCAGTGACCTCTGGAACGAAATCCGAAGCTTCGACATCCACACATGGATTTGGGGGCATAGCCACGAAGGCGAAGACTGGACAGGTGAAGGGGACTACGGACCGATCCGTTTCGTCTCGAACCAGCGGGGATATCCAGGTGAAGAAACCAGGTTCGACTCTGCCTTCTTGCTGGAGGTCTGAGCTGGCGATGCAGGGTGATAGCGCTATGGCCTCCCACAATCACTCGTTTGTGGCTCAGCCCGTGATAATGCAATAGCATACTGGCAATATTTCAAGTCTATCGGGGATTGGTTTTGCTATGGCGCTATCAGAATTATACGCAAACACCGGCGCTACTGGCTTCACAATCAATTTCTTCATGAACGCGGGACCGCGCCCTAGATCTGGATTGCTTGCAGCACCAATGAACCCATTACGACACTTACCGATAAGGGATGTGATGTCAGACTAATCGTCCGGTTCTCACCGATCACGACACCGCAGGCACTGCGGCAAGCCTTTGAGAACCCCAGGGTTAAAGTTCGTTATTTCACCGACGCCAAGTTTCACACCAAGCTCTACATTATCGACGATGCTGCGCTTGTGGGGTCCGCAAACCTCACTCACAACGGCCTACAAGCAAATCGTGAACTTTCAGTTCTGTTCTCTAATCTGTCAATGCGTGTTTCCTGAGTTTCCTGCTTTTGATGTCAGAGGTTGCCTTTGTTCTCTTCGAACTCTGAGGTTCATGATGGGGTTGGCTGGGTGTGGGTCGGCAATGTTGAAACCGCAATCATACCGTTGGTCTTGGCTGTTGCTACAGAATCGGCGCCGTGTCTCACGCCCTCCCTCGGGCATCGTCCCAGATGGGAACTTTGATTTAGGAATCCTCGTTGTCGCCTCGTAAGCCTTACGCGGACTGGAAGTCAGTTTTGTCTCGCATAATGGCATGAAGTATGATTGCCAGACGACGCGCCAGAGCCACTCGGGCCTTTCTCATCGTTGAGCGCGCACCGATTGCGAGGGCCCATGTCTTCAATTTGAGCGGAGCGGCATACCGCGTCAGCATCACATTGGCGGCCTCATAGAGAAGCGTTCTGACGCGCACGTCGCCCCGCTTTGAGATGCTGCCCGTGTAGTCGATTTCACCAGATTGATGCCGTCGCGGCACCAGTCCAAGATACGCCCCCACATCACGCGATTTCCTGAAACGCGACGGATCATCAATTGCTGCGGCAAAGGCCAATGCTGTGATCGGACCGACCCCTGGTACCGTCATAAGGCGCTGGCAGACTTCGGATTTGCGGGTCATCTTTTTGATGTCGCCATCAATGGCTGCAACCGCCGCGAGGATTGCTTCGCGTGCTGCGAACAGTCCGCAAATTGCGGCATGGAGGCCAGGCACTCCATCGCTAACTTTTAGCGCCGCGTTTTTGAATGCCGGAGACAAAGCTCGTGGCAGCCGCACGCCGAAGACGACGACCAGACCGCGGATCTGATTGTCGAGCGTCACACGCTGTCCGACCAGCTTCTTGCGGGCTGCGATCAGCGACCGGATTGCGTGCGCTGACAGTGATTTGACATGGGTCGGCTTGTAGAATCCCGTCCGCGCCAGGTGTGCCAAACCGCGGGCATCATTGCGGTCCGTCTTGTGGCCGGCCAGAGATTTAAGGGCCTGATATGCTTGCCTGCTCTCGATGCAAACAACCGGGACACCAAGCTCCGTCAGCCCATGGTAAAGCATTGGTGCCATCCGTCCCGTTTCAAATACAACTTTGGCACATGGTGGTCCAGAAGCGAGGAAGTCAGCGATCGCTTTTGGTGTTGAGCTCGCTTTTCCTTCACGAATAAGGGCCCCTTCACGATCCAGAATGCAGATATGCGTCTCTTCCATGGACACATCCAAACCAGCAAAATATTCCATTGGTCAGTCTCCTTTTCAATTGCATGTGCATCCAGAATAACAGGGGTAACTGAGTGCTGATCCTGATTACGCCATGTTGAAACAGGATCGGGATGAGACCTTCTACGCACTCCCCGGACTGTTTGACGAGCTATGGAACGACGCAGACGTGTTGAACGAAGAAACCCTCCGCGAATATGAAAAAGCGTTCAAATCTAAAGAGAAACCGCAGAATGAGGACGCCTTCGAGAAGTTCATTCACCAGTTCGTAAAGCCTGCTGCTCCCAAGAGCATCGTCGTTGGTAGCGAAAAGAAATCGAAAGAGCGCGCCTTCATCCAAGGTTTTCGCAGAAAATATGATGAAATTCTGGTGCCTGCGCACCATGAAATCCTCGAAGTCGCCCAACAGTACGGCTTCGGGCGAGCCGAATATGCGGGGCAGGATCCTCAGATCGAGATGGGAAGGTTTCTCGGGTGGCTACGACTGACACAAGGCAGCGGCGATGGCTGGCGAGAGACCTCGTTGCTCAGTCATCCGAAGGATCGGGCCGCGCGGATCGCCGAATATGTGCAGATCTGGCAATCTACGGACGATACCGTCAAGGGAGATATCTATCACGCATCGGCAGAGATCGAAAACATCGCGAACATCCGGACCTACCTCTGCGATCCGAACGAGTTGGCCCAGCTGAATTTTGACGACCTGTTCCGATACCTCACCGGCTGCCACGCCTTTTTCGAACGCCTTCGCTTTGTTTCCAAGGATATCGGCGAGGACCTATCCGGTCTCGAACGGCTGCGTATTGACTTCCAGAAGAAAAATACGCTTGAGGCTATTGTGCGCACCGTTCGCTATCTTTTGTCTGGTCCAGGCAATCGAGCGTGCCTATGACTGCGTTTACGTGTATTAGTTCTGACTTTATCTGACACCGTCCCCTTCTCAGCTAGCTGAGAAGGGGACGGCACATCTCTTGAAGGAGATGATGGTTATCCGTTTTGATGGTGGTGCACACCAACCACAAAACGAGGAAACCATCATGTTGAACACTACCGACAAGATCATCAAACACAAAACCGGCCTGCTGAACCTGGCCGAGGAACCGGGTAATGTCTCGAAGGCCTGCCAAGTCATGGGCTACAGCCGGGACACGTTCTACCGTTACAAATCTGCGGTCGAGGATGGCGGTATCGAGGCGCTGTTCGAACGCACCCGGCGCAAACTGTAATCGGCGGAGCAATACTCGGCCACGGTAGCGGCGTCGTTGTGTTGTCGCGGGCGGCGTAAAAGTCGTCCACTTTTGCCCTTTCGTTTGATGGGAGGGCCGGGGGATTTTCACCGTGGAATTGTATTTGAAGGTGCGTCGGGCTCATTTTCAGGATGGGTTGAGCGGGCGTCGGATTGCCCGGGATTTTGGGATTGGCCGAGACAGTGTTGCGAAGATGTTGGCCTATTCGGAGCCACCGGGGTATCGGCGGACAGCGCCGATTAGGCGCCCGAAGCTGGATGCGTTCACCTGCCAGATCGACCAATGGCTTACTGAGGACAAAGCGCGTCCGCGCAAGCAGCGCCACACCGCAAAGCGTATCTTTGAGAGGCTGCGCGACGAGTGCGGCTTTGATGGCGGATACACAATCGTCAAAGACTGCGTCCGGGCCAGGAAGCGCTCTGGCAAAGAGATGTTCGTGCCGCTCAGCCATCCGCCCGGGCATGCGCAGGCGGATTTTGGTGAAGCGCCTGTCGTGATTGGCGGCGTTGAGCGGAAGGCGCACTTCTTCGCCTTTGATCTGCCGCAGAGCGATGCGTGTTTTATCCGGGCCTATCCTGCGGCAACCACCGAGGCCTGGCTGGATGGGCATGTGCATGCCTTTGCTTTCTTTGGGGCGGTTCCCCTGTCGATCCTCTATGACAATGACCGCTGCCTGGTGGCGCGGATCCTGCCGGACGGCACCCGGCAAAGAACCCAACGGTTCAGCGCAATGCTGTCGCATTATGTGGTCCGGGATCGCTACGGCCGTCCCGGCAAGGGGAACGACAAGGGAGCGGTCGAGGGGTTGGTCGGCTACGGGCGGCGCGACTTCATGGTGCCGATCCCGTCCTTTCCGGACCGGGATGCGTTCAACGCTCACCTGGAAGAGCAATGCCGCAAACGGCAGGACGATGTCCTGCGCGGACACAAGGCCAGCATCGGCGAACGGCTGCAAGCCGATCCGGCGGCAATGCAGGATTTGCCCGGCGCACCCTTCGAGGCCTGTGAGTTGCAAAGTGGCCAGGTCACATCGACATCGGTGCTGCGGTATCGCGGTAACGACTACTCGGTACCGGTCGCATATGGCCACCGCGCGGTCTGGATCAAGGGCTTCGTGATCCGCGTCGTTATCGGTTGCGCCACTGAGGTGATCGCCGATCATCCCCGCTCTTATGACAGCGGTGACATGGTGTTCGACCCGCTGCATTACCTGCCGCTGATCGAGCGCAGGATCATGTCCTTCGATCAGGCTGCGCCCTTGCAGGGTTGGGAACTGCCTGACGCCTTCGCCACGCTCCGGCGCTTGCTGGAAGCCCGGCAGGGCAAGGCGGGCAAAAGGGAGTATGTCCAGGTCCTGCGCCTGTCGGAACGGTTCGAGCTGGAGGTGCTGCATCTTGCCGTCAAAGACGCCCTGCGAATGGGGGCGGTCAGCTTCGATGCGATCAAGCACCTCGTCCTGTGCCGCGTCGAGCGAAGGCCCCCGAGGTTGGATTTGGATGTCTATCCGTTCCTGCCCGGAACCAACATCGCCACCACCTCGGCTTCTTCCTGTATGAGCCTTCTGTCAGGAGGTGACGCATGACGGATGCACCCGAACTGCCGCTGACACACCACCTCAAGACTCTGCGCCTGCCCACCTTCCTGCGCGAGCATGACAAGCAAGCGCGCATTTGTGCGGCGGAAGGCCTGGATCATGTGCGCTATCCAGCCCGGCTGACCGAGCTGGAACCAATCGATCGGGAGAGGCGCATGGTCGAGCGCCGGATCAAGGCGGCAAAGTTTCCAACCGTCAAAAGCCTCGACAGCTTCGACTTTACGGCCATCCCCGGTCTGAACAAGATGATGGTGCTGGAACTGGCGCGCTGTGAATGGATCGAGCGCAGGGAGAACGTCATCGCGCTCGGCCCGTCGGGAACCGGCAAAACCCATGTCGCTCTCGGGTTGGGGCTGACCGCCTGCCAGAAAGGGTTGCCTGTCGCCTTCGTAACCGCCGCAGCTCTCGTGCACGGGATGATGGAGGCCCGCGACGAGAAACGCCTCCGGCAGCTTCAGCGCAAACGGGCCAAGGTCAAACTGCTGATCATCGACGAGCCGGGCTTCGTCCCCTTGAGCAAAACCGGCGCCCAGCTTCTGTTCGAGCTGATCTCTCAGCGCTGCGAGCGTGGCTCAACCCTGATCACATCGAACCTGCCCTTCGAGGAATGGACCGAGACATTCGGCACCGAACGCTTGACCGGCGCGCTCCCGGACCGGCTGACACATCACGTCAACATCCTCGAGATGAACGGCGAAAGCTACCGCCTCAATCAGAGCCGCGCACGTATTGCCAACCCTTCAACCTGACAACTGAACAATCGGCCTGACGGCCAATGCGCCTTGGAACGTGCTTGCTGATTGGTGGCCACACGCCCCAAGGCGCACTCCACAAACTGGCCGACTTTTGCTCCGCCCCAGTGGCCGGATTTTACTCCGCCGTTGACAGCGCAAACCCAATCCGGCAAACTGGGTTGATGACGCCACCGAACAGGCGGTGATCAAATCCGCCACCGACTTCCCGGCTTACGGCCAGGCCCGCACCTCGAACGAGTTGCGCAAGTCGGGGGTGTTTGTATCGCCATCCGGGGTCCGGTCGATCTGGCTGCGCCATGATCTGGCAAACTTCAAAACCCGGCTCAAGGCACTGGAGGCCAAAGTGGCCGCTGACGGCGGCATCCTGACGGAGGCACAAGTGCAGGCACTGGAAAAGAAGAAGCTGGATGATGAGGCCTGCGGTGAGATCGAGACTGCCCACCCTGGCTATCCGGGTTCACAGGACACGTTCTACGTCGGCACCCTGAAGGGCGTTGGGCGGGTCTATCAGCAGACTTATGTGGACACCTGTTGCAAGGTGGCGCATGCCAAACTCTACACCACCAAGACGCCGATCACAGCGGCTGATCCGCTCAATGACCGGGTGCTGCCGTTCTACGAAGAGCACGACCTGCCAGTGCTGCGTATCCTGACAGATCGCGGAACGGAATATTGCGGGCGTGTCGACAAACACGACTTCCAGCTCTTCCTGGCAATTAACGACATCGACCATACCAAAACCAAGGTGAAATCGCCTCGGACAAACGGCATCTGCGAGCGGTTTCACAAGACGATCCTGCAGGAGTTTTACCAGATCACGTTCCGCAAAAAGGTCTATCAATCCATCGAGGAGTTGCAGGCTGATCTGGATGAATGGCTGCGACACTATAATACCGAACGAACTCATCAGGGCAAAATGTGTTGCGGTGGAACCCCGTTCCAGACCATGATTGAGGGCAAGCAGATCTGGAAGGAAAAGTCAGTGAACTGAACTTGGCCTGACAGACGCCGCCGGAAAAACGGCCAACTGTCAGATCAAGTCTGAATTACTACAGTTTACGGCACCTACAAACTCAATGGCTTCGGAGAGGCCTGCGTTATGGAACTGCTTGGCTGGGGAGACCCCAAACGCCCTCCGTTCAATAACCGGTCGATTCGTGGCATCCGGTTGTTGGGCTTTGAAGTGGAACAGCTAGTGGCTGGGGAATAGCCGCAATCGCAATTGTGGCGGCTTATGTCTTCTTCCCGTGCCTACTGTCCGGGACCAGATAAAAGGGTCGGAAATTTCCGGACTTTTTGCCGATCACTGTCGCGGGCAACGTCGTTCTTTTGCGATTTATTCCGGTTCAGCCAGTTGTCAGTAACTGCCGTAATTCGTTCTGCCGCCGCTCCAAGCCGCTCAAGCGTTTCTCCAAGTCCTTCGCAAACCGTTTGAACTCGCGCTCTAAATTCGCTAATTCGTTCGGTGAAGGGCCTGCGCTCCTCAAGCCAGTTTCGAATGTTGCATTCAGATCTTCTACAGCGCGCAATAATGCCGTCTCGAAGGGCGTCAATTGATGGTGTGACGCAATGGACAAAATCCAGGCCGCCGCATAAGCTTCACGAGTGTCTCAATAACCCTAGGGCGCTACACCTTCATTGAAGATCACAAAATGGTCCATGGGGTCGAGCCGATCTGCAGGGTACTGCCGATTGCCCCTTCCACTTTCCATGCTCATGAGGCCATTGCTCGTGATCCTGATCTGGCGTCAGACCGAGCCAAACAGGACGCGATAGATCGAAAGAGGATTGAGGATGCCTTCGATGATAGCGGCAAGCGATATGGCGCGCGGAAAATCTGGCGTGAGTTGCGCCGGAACAATCACGACATCGCGCGCTGCACAGTGGAACGTCTGATGAAAGCTATGGAAATACAGGGTGTTGTACGGGGTCAAAAGCCAATCACCACCAACCCTGACACCTCTCGGCCGTGCCCGGACGATAAGGTCAATCGCGACTTCACAGCAAGCATGCCGAACCGGCTTTGGGTCAGTGATTTCACCTGTGTCTCAAGCTGGCAGGGCATGGTTTACGTCGCATTCGTGATTGATGTCTTTGCTCGCTGCATCGTGGGCTGGCGTGTCTCAACGTCCATGACAACAGGATTTGTCCTAGATGCCCTGAACCAGGCAATCTGTCAGCGGGCTCCATCCGGGGCGAACAACCTGATCCACCACAGCGATCGGGGCAGCCAATACCTGTCGATAAAGTACACCGAACGGCTGGTCGAAGCAGGCATCGACCCGTCCGTCGGCAGCGTTGGCGACAGTTATGACAATGCTCTGGCAGAAAGCACAATCGGTCTGTTCAAAACTGAGGTCATCGACTTCATGGGCCCCTGGAAATCCGTCGGACAGGTCGAATGGGAAACCCTGAAATGGGTGAATTGGTACAACACAAAACGCCTGCACAGCAAAATCGGATACGTCACGCCACAAGAAGCAGAGGAGAATTTCTATGAAGCCTTGATCGAAGCTGAAAAAGCAGCCTAATATTTGAAACAACAACCCTCCGGTAAACCCGGGGCGGTTCAGTATGCCCCACCTTTGGAAGCGACTGTTCATCAACTAAGCCTTTGAACACAGGCCGCAGGAGCGTCCAAAGGAGGTTCTGCACGTGATACTCATGATCAACCTCCCATTGTTGCGGTATGACACTTTTTACGCGCGTCTTAGTCTCATAGGTCCAATGCGACATGGCATCTCGCACTTCGTCGAGTAGATGGATCAATTCTGGCAAGCCAGCGCCGTGTATTGGCAGTCTTGACAGCGCACCCATGCAAGTGTCGAAAACCGCTCGACCTGCTGCTCGTTTTGGCTGCGTTTTCTCCCCGATGAGGACCACAGTACTTGCCCAAGCACGTTGCATGTCATTGGCGTCAGTTTCAATATTCAACGCCGTTTGTATCGCAACTCTGCAGAGCTCCTCCAGGATGGCGGCCCAATCTACAATACCCAAAACAGCCTGTGCTGCTTTGACAAGCTCGTATTCCCAGTTGTCATGCGGGACGACCTTTGCTGATTTCTCCAGTAGGTCGAAAATCCAGTTCCGCTCAGGGTCTGGCACATGGGCGCGCTTTATGCCCAACGACACGCCGAGTAATGCAAAGCCATCGATCTCAAATCTTGGAACACGGCCTTCGGCAAAGAAGGTCCGGCCAGACAAATGCTGAAATCCTTGCCTAAATCGGGCTAGGTCGCCGTCTGTCGCCATATCTGCCGCAATCGAATAACCAAGACATGCCACCACTGGATACGCAGCCATCTCATCAGGTTGGCCACCATCAACACGCACCAATGAGAGCAATCTGTTGCGATCTTGTTTGATCATGAACGCGCAAAATCCAGCGACATGGATTGGTAAGCGATCGTACTCATCCTCAGTGATCAAAAGTTCAGATTTAACTGCAGACAGATTCATCAAAGAAACCAAGGGGTTTTGCCGATATCGCGGAACTTCACGGCATCATCATCCCAACCTTCAATTTGTTTTAGTCCAGTCAAACGTTCGGCAATCAAGCCTGAATACTTGATGGTTATAGGAAACGGCTCGGGAGACATAATCCGCCAGGAGTGCGCAGTAAAATCAAACGCTTGCCGTGCTAGGTAAGTCATGTCTCGAAACGTGGAGTTGCGATGCAGCTTAAGCAGGCAAGCCCGCAGCATCCCGTCTGTAACTTGTTTCAGCTCCGACACACCAGCAAACACCACAAGAGACTCATAGGTGCCGAGTTTGAGATGCATTCCCCTAGGGCCTGTTGAGATACAGGATTCCCATTTCCATTAATTTCTGATTCAAGTTTCCAAAATGGAGGCGAGAATGTTGAGTGACCGGTTTTTGATAAGTGACGGGCAATGGGATCTTATAGAGCCCCATTGCCTTGGCAAGAAGAGCGATCCGGGGCGGACTGGAGGTGACGCCCGTTTGTTTGTGGAGGCTGTTTTGTGGATCGCCCGGACAGGTGCGCCATGGCGGGACTTGCCGGCTGAATTTGGCAAATGGAATTCGATTTTCACACGGTTCAGATATTGGGTTAAACGGGACGTATTTCATCGTATGTTCAATGAGTTATCCGAAGATATCGACTTCGAATATACGATGATTGATGGCACGATCTGCAAGGTACACCGTCATGGACAGGGCGCAAAAGGGGGACTCAAAATCAGGCCATCGGAAAGTCTCGCGGCGGAATGACCACCAAAATTCTGGCGCTGACCGACGCCTTTGGCAACCTCATCGACTTCCGGCTGATGCCCGGACAGGCGCATGACCTGCTCAAAACACGTGAATTGCTGGCAGATGTTTGCTGCCGAAATCTGTTGGCAGATAAGGCCTTTGACGCGGATTGGCTTCGGGCGTTATTGGCAGAAAGGGACATTGAAGCCGTTATTCCACCCAAGTCCAACCGCAAAAGCCCAGCTTCATGTGATATGGAAATCTATAAGTGGAGGCATCTCGTCGAAAACTTCTTTCAGAAACTCAAAGAATTCAAACGTATAGCAATGCGTGCCTGCAAAACCGACACCAGTTTCGAAGCCATGATCCACATCGGAGCGACAATAATCCGCACACGATGAATCTCAACAGGCCCTAGAAGGACCCAATATACCCTTCTTTTGTTGCGCCCAAGAAGGCTGACCTTGTTGGTTCATGTCAAAAATCACGAATGGATTGGTCGGTGCGACATGGACAAAAGCATATGTCACGTTGTCTAGTTCGAGACCTTCAACCGCAGCTTTGATTGCCTCCGCTTCGACATCCTTTGCTGGTTTGAACATGTGAAAAATCAGACGAACGCGATGAGTGTTCTTCCAGTTGTCTTGGTCTCTGACCCGTACAATTGTTCGTTTCAACGTATCCGTGAGAGCGTCGGCATACTCTTCAAAAGGAACAACGTTTGTTCGTTCACTTAAGTGATATCCGCCATCACTGGAAAAAACTGTCGTGATACCGACTTGACGGGTCCCTCCACCGATCCTGCTGTTCGTAGCGACATGTGACCCCACACCGATGACAAGTTCATGGCCGACGGTTTGTTCGGCCACTAGGAGCCACGGACTGCGCATTCCGGTCTATCCGGCCGGTCATTCCGACAACATCCGGCCACCTAAACCGGGGCATCCGGTCACTTTTGGCGCGCCGCGTTGAGGCTTGAGGTTTCAACTATCATTTCGCGGCGGTTTCGTCACCTGATTTGGCCTCCTGCTTTCTGAACGATTGGCCTTCCAGCTCGACCCGGCAGGCGTTGTGTACGAGGCGGTCGAGGATGGCGTCCGCGAAGGTTGGTTCGCCGATGACATCGTGCCATGTGCCGATGGGCAACCGGCTGGTGATCAGGGTTGAGCCGGTGCCATATCGATCCTCGACGATCTCCATCAGATCACGTCGTTGGCTGGCATTGAGCCGGTCTGGTCCCCAATCGTCCGGAATGAGCAGTTGCGTCTTGGTCAGCGCTTTGAACAGACGAGGAAAGCGCCCATCACCGTGGGCCAGTTCCAATTCGTCGAACAGACGCGTCGTGCGCTTGTAGAGGACGGTTGTACCTTCTCTGCAGGCCGCTTGCGCCAGAGCGCAGGCCAACCAGGTTTTGCCGACACCGCAGGGGCCTGTGATCATCGGGTTGCGTTTGTCGCGTATCCATTTGCCGGTGAGCAGGCTCTGGAAGAGCGCCCTGTCCAAACCTCGACGGGTTTTGTAATCCACGTCCTCTGGGGCAGCCCCGACATGGCGCGGGCGCGCGGTGCGCATCCGGCTTTCAAAGCGTTTTGTCTCTCGACTGGTGGCTTCACGGTCGATCAGCAACCCCAGCCATTCAGCATGGGTCAGGTCGGCGGTGCCGTCCTGTGTCTGCATCTCGGCAAAGGCTTCTGCCATGCCGTCGAGCCTGAGTGTTCTGAGCTGATCCAGTGTTGGATGATCAAGCATATTTTGTCCTCTTCAATGGAAGTATCCCGCGCCACGGATATTGGAGTGTGTGATCGTGGGGCCGTCCGTGGCGGGCTGGCGGCGTTGACGACCCAAACCATTCTTCAGAATGGAATGCAGGGATGAGTAGCTGTAGGCATTGATCTCGAGGGCACGTTCGCACGTTCGCAGGCGCGATCAAGACGATCATTGCCAAAGCCGCGCGCCAATTTGAGCACCCCGAGGCAGGCACGATACGCTTGTTCGGGGTGGCGGCGCTTGCCCATCATGAGCGTCACGAACGTCGCGACATGGGGACCGATCCGGGCAGCGCGGGTGCGGATCACCTCGGGCGAGCAGTCCGGCCGGAACCGGTGATTGGGCGGCATGTGATCCCGGATGGTGGAATGCTGACGGTTTCCCGATGTTCTGGCATGGGCAGCAACCCTTTGACCCTTATGGAAGACTTCGACGGTACGGGCGGTGACGCGCACCCATAGCTTCTGTTTGATCAGCGGGTGCGGCACCGAGTAGTAATGCCGGTCCACATCGATGTGGTAATCAATCCCCGCGCGCCGCAGTTTCCATTCCGCATAGACGTATGGTTCTGCGGGCAGCAGCTTCAACGCGGGTTTGTCCAGTGTCTCAAACAAAGCCCGGCGGCTGGCCCCAGGGTGCCGGGTGACCTTGCTGTTGAGGTGATCACGCAGGGGCCGGATCGCCGCGTTCAACTCATCCAGGCTGAAGAATGTCTGGTTGCGCAGGCGCGCCAAAATCCAGCGTTCGGCCAGCAAAACAGCACCTTCGACTTTCGCCTTGTCCTTCGGCTTACGCGGTCGCGCAGGAACGACGGCGGTATCGTAATGTGCCGCCATATCCCCATAGGTGCGATTGATCGCTGGATCATGGAAACAGGCTTTGATCACGGCGGCCTTGAGATTGTCAGGGACCACCTGCACAGGCACACCACCGAGGAATGCAAAAGCGCGGACGTGGCTGCTGATCCAGTCCGGCAGGCTCTGGGTCCAGGTTGCCTCGACATAGGTGTAGTTCGACGCCCCAAGGGCCGCGACGAAGATCCGGGCGGTGCGCACTTCGCCCGTCTCAGGGCAAACAACATCGACCGTGTGTCCCGCGTAATCGACAAACAGCCGCTCACCCGCAGGATGGCGCTGACGCATCACCGGCGACAAGCGACCCTCCCAGCGGGTGTAGAGTTCGCAGTACCGGCTGTATCCGTAGCCATCGGGATAGACGCCGCGATACTCTTCCCACAGCAATGCCAGTGTCACACCTTTGCGACGAAGTTCCGCGTGAACATAAGCCCAATCGGGTTGTGGGATCGCCCGCGTCGA